>JAUSCD010000015.1 GCA_030651695.1 Pseudohongiella sp.
GGATACCATCCAGTTTGTTAAGAAGGAAAGCGTCAGTCGCTCATCTCGCGCCCAGCATCAAAGTGCTCAGGACTGTTACAGCTATACTGACGCTTCGCTACATTGGTTAGCTACACCAGTGTAGCAAAGGAGAGATATAAGGACTGTTTGAGTCCTGAGCGGCGCAGCCGCGAAGTCGAGTTCCGCAACGCCGGTCGGATGACCAGAGGATGCGGCCGGTCCGGTGCGGCGACCCGCTCCCGTTGCGGCTGCACCTGAAGTTGCGGTTGCACCTGAAGTTGCGGCTGCACCTGAAGTTGCGATTGCACTGAAGTTGCGGTTGTTATCCCGATTGATCAAAGAAAACAAGGCCCGTAAGGCAACACAGGCAACCCGAACCGCTCAGGATACTCCACACCAACCAGATACAGACCATCCGGCCGCGCCGTCACTCCAGCCAGATTCCGGTCCCGCCCGGCAAGCACCTCAGCCACCCACTGCACCGGTCGCCGCCCCATCGCCACCTGCAAAAGGCTGCCCACAATATTCCGCACCATATGCTGCAAAAACGCATTTGCCTCAATTTCCAGCACAATAAACTGACGCTGCCTGCGCACCTCAACAAAACGCACCTCACGCATCGGCGTATTGGCCTGGCAACCCGCTGCCCGAAACGCACTGAAATCGTGTTCACCTACCAGAGACTGAGCCGCTGTATGCATCAACTCCACATCCAGCAACTCCGGCACATGCGTCAACTGCCCGATCAACACTGCGGGTTTGACCTTGCCACAATAGATTACATAGCGATAACGACGACTTAAAGCTGAATGGCGGGCATGAAAATCGTGTGGGACCTCACGCGCCCATTGCACACGCACTTCCGGCGGCAGACGCGTATTGGTGCCCATAACCCAGGCTTTTTCATTTCGGATGGCTGGACTGTCAAAGTGCACTACCTGACCGCTGCCATGCACACCGGCATCGGTTCGCCCGGCACAGCTGATTGCCACAGGCGCATCAGCAATAAATGCCAGTGCATCCTCCAGAATGCCTTGCACTGTGGGGAGGGCCGGCGACAACTGTCGCTGCCAACCGGAAAAGGAGGCGCCGTTGTATTCAACGCCCAGGGCATATCGAGTCATCACGCTCAGAGTCTTCCCAGCAGATCCTGCGCTTCTTTGCGTTGTGCTTCCGTGCCTTCACTCAGTACTTCTTCGAGGATTTCACGGGCACCATGGCCATCACCCATATCGATATAGGCACGGGCAAGATCGAGCTTGGTTGCGGATTCGTCGGAATCGGAAAGGAAATCAAAATCCTCTTCGTCCTCTGCATCTGCCTGGTCGGTGAAATCATCTTCCGATGGCAGGAAAGCCAGATCGTCGAAGTCATCCGCAGTCGACTTTGTCAGAGGAACCGCGTTGGTTGCAGGTTCAGGGGGTTGAGGCGCTGTGCTGGCAGGCTCAGGGCTGACTGCTGCACCGCTGACTTGCTCAGGAGCGGAAACGGATACATCTTCTGCGAGCGGATCGTTGTCATCAGGCAAACTGATATCAAACTCATCACCCACCTTCGCGGCCTTGTCTTCATCAGGCCAATCCAGATCTGCGCCGGTGTCCTCACTACTCAGCTCATCAGAGTCGGGATTATCCAGAGCATCTGCATTGAACTCTCTGGACAACACGTCGGCATCAGCCGTGTCGTCAAAATTGTCTGCTGTTTCATCGAGCTCAAAACGAGCGTCAAACTCTGCGGTCTGCGGGCTCAGCTCACCCGGCTGCCAATCGTCTTCCATCTCAGGTTCAGACAGATCCGTTGCCTGCGGCAGAGCTGGTTCAGCGCTGTCAGCATCATGCAGTCCTTCTTCAAATTCCTGCTGTACCTTGTTGTTATATATTTGTTTATCAAGCTCCGGGTCAGCATCTGGATCAGAACTTTCTTCAACCAGTTTATACAACGCTGCTGCTTCCTCATTTGAAGCAGTCTCTTCAGCGGCGGCTGCCGATGATGCAGCAGATTCGGCTGCGGCCTCCGCAACGCCGGAGAACAGCAATTCATCGTCCTCACTGCCCAGACTCATGCCATCGTTCTCACGCGCGCTAGCCTGGGCTTTTGATTCAGCTGCGGCCCGGTTGCGGCGAACCATCAGCAACACCAGTAACAGCACCAGAACGCCGGCTGCTGCGAGCATGGCCCAGGTGTTACTGGTAAGTATGTGCATCAGACGCTGAAACGGGCCGGCATCAGGTGCCATGGTGATCACAGTAGGAGGCGTATCAGCTGACGCAGTGCCAGTCTCTTCTGACAAGCGTTGCTGCAACTGCGCCAGCTCAAGATCACGCAGCCGGATTATTTCCTGCGCCGAAGCAATCTGCTGCTGAAGCAAGGCCAGACGCGCGTTCAGTTCGCTGTTCTGGGCATCCAGACGAGCAAGATCCTCTTCCCCTAAAGATATACGATCTTCCAGCGATTCGATCTGATCACTGCGTTGAGTGGACTGATTACCGGCAGCCGAAGCATCAGCCTGTTGGTTATCCGCATCATCAGCAACTGTCACAACACGCAGCTCACCCTGAGCACCGGCGCCGGGCGCCGCAGAGGGCGCACTGGTGACTGGTTGCGCTGCGACGGCAGAAGCGCCAGCTGCCAATTGTTGATTCTGACGGTTGACTTCGCTGACGGCTTCAGTCGCGGCCAGCTGACGGATCTGGGAGAGTTCAGGCACCTGAAGTATTTCACCGCGGCGCACACGGTTGATATTGCCACCAATAAACGCCTGCGGATTCAGGCGCTGCAGTGCCAGCATGGTTTGTTGAACACTGACCGACGAGTCCGGCCGCACACGTTGCGCCAGCTCCCATAAGGTATCGCCGGCGTTAACAGTGATAGTGCTGGCATTGGATACCGTTGCTGCCGGCTGTGGTGCGGCAGCTTGTTGAGAGGCAAAGCCGGGCTGTGGAGACGCCGGGCTGGTTGCCGGTGATGACTGTGCGGCTGCTGCCTGACTACTGACCGGTGCATTGGAAACTGATGCAGTTGTTTCTGGCACTGCAACTGCAGGCGCTTCAGCAACCTGTTCGGCCAATGGTTCCTGTACTGAGCGAATGGGCGCTGATGATGCCGGAGCCCCCGTCTGGGCACTGAACGCAGGCGACTCAAGGCGCAGGGTATATTCGGTAAGCACACGGCCTGAAGGCCAGCGTGTATCGAGCACCAGACTGACAAACGGTTCGTTGATAGTCACCGGGCTGCTGACGCGCAGCACCGGTGTTCTGCCTGAGAAGTCGACCTCGATCTGCAACGTGTCAAGGGCTGCGAGGCGCTCCAGTGAAAAACGTTCAAAATCAGCGGCGGACGCCACCTGAACATTTATTTGAGAGGCATTCAGACCATCAGTATCAGATAACTGAACGGTGGCCACCAGCGGCTGGCCGCTGGCTGACTGCAGGCTGATATTCCCCAGCTCCACAGCATCCGCTGGCGCCATCATGAGCAGCGCCATCGATAAAGACGACAGCGTAGCAACAGAAGGCAACCAGCGTTTGACCATGTTCAGTTCCTTTTTCCTTGCGGAAATACCTTACGCACATTGATTGGCGGCGGGCTTTTAATTACCCGCGAGTATTGATTAAAGGTAGTCTTTTATCAACACTTCAGCTATCTGGATAGAGTTGGTGGCGGCACCCTTACGTACGTTATCGCCCACAATCCACATATCTATACCGTTCGGATGACTGATGTCCTTACGGATACGGCCGACCGCAACAGCGTCTTTGCCAGCTGAATCGGTGACCGGTGTCGGATACCCGCCGGGAACCTGATCATCCATCAGCACAACACCCGGCGCATCGCGCAACAGCGCCCGCACTTCTTCTACACTGATAGGTGTTTTGGTTTCAAAGTGTACGGCTTCGGAGTGGCCGTAAAACACCGGCACACGCACACAGGTCGCGTTAACTTCTATACTTTCATCCAGGATTTTTTTGGTTTCCCAGGACATTTTCATTTCTTCCTTGGTGTAACCATTTTCCATAAATACATCGATCTGCGGCAGCACGTTAAACGCAATCTGCTTGGGATAGACTTTGGTTTCCAATGTACGGCCGTTTAACAATGCCGCGGTCTGGGCAGCCAGCTCTTCTATGGCCTCCTTGCCAGTGCCGGAAACAGCCTGATAAGTAGCGACGTTGATGCGGGTAATACCCACCTTGTCGTGAATAGGCTTCAGCGCAACCAGCATTTGAATGGTTGAGCAGTTCGGGTTAGCGATGATGTTGCGGTTTTTGTATTGCGCAATCGCTTCCGGGTTTACTTCCGGCACTACCAGAGGAATGTCAGCGTCGTAACGGAAATGCGAGGTGTTGTCGATCACGATGCAACCGGCCGCGCCAGCTTTGGGGGCGTAAATTTCAGAAATGCTGCCACCCGCTGAGAACAAACCAATCTCTGCTCTGGAGAAATCAAAATCCGCCAGATTCAGCACGGTGACCGACTTGCCACGGAACTGAATCTTGCTGCCGGCAGACCGCTCGCTGGCCAGCGGGAACAATTCATTCACCGGAAAGTCGCGCTCTTCCAGAATATTGATCAGCGCTTCGCCGACTGCGCCGGTTGCGCCTACTACTGCTACGTTGTACTTTTTCATAACACTAAAACTCCCGAATTAATTCCCTGGGTTCCGGCCTGCATCAGGCAGCGGTAAAGTACCAGGGTGATTTTTCCCGCCACTGTTTTTCAAACGCCTTGATGGCGTCTGCGTCTTCCAGGGTCAGGCCGATGTCATCAAGACCGTTCAGCAGGCAATGCTTACGGAACGCGTCTACTTCAAAATAAATGACAGAACCATCGGGTCGGGTGATGGATTGCGCTGGCAGGTCCACGGTGAGCGTGTAACCTTCAGCGGCATTCACCTCTTTGAACAGAGCATCTACAACTTCCTTATCCAAAACAACAGGAAGAATGCCGTTCTTAAAGCAATTGTTAAAGAAGATATCCGCATAGCTCGGGGCAATCAGCACACGGAATCCGTAGTCATCCAGCGCCCATGGCGCGTGTTCACGACTGGAACCACAACCAAAGTTCTCACGCGCCAGCAATACACTGGCACCTTTGTAACGCGGTTGGTTCAGCACAAAATCCTTGTTCAGTGGCCGCTTGCTGTTATCAGCATCCGGCTCGCCTTTATCAAGGTAACGGTGCTCATCAAACAGGTTGATACCAAAACCACTGCGCTTGATCGACTTCAGAAACTGCTTGGGGATAATGAAGTCGGTATCCACGTTAGCGCGATCCAGTGGCATGGCCACGCCGGTATGTACGGTAAATGCTTTCATATCATGTCACTCAATTCTGTAGGTCTGATGTGTGATCAGCTTGGCTTATGTTCGTCCATCTGTGTGTGCGTCTGCGTCAGGCGCGCGTCGTGTCCAGCAGGATGTCACGCACGTCCACAAAATGTCCGTGGATGGCGGCTGCTGCAGCCATCGCCGGGCTCACCAGATGTGTGCGACCACCAAAACCCTGACGACCTTCAAAGTTACGGTTTGAGGTGGAGGCGCAGTGTTTACCTGCTGGCAACTGGTCGGCGTTCATCGCCAGACACATTGAGCAACCCGGCTCGCGCCACTCCAGACCTGCTTCAGTGAAGATCTTGTCCAGCCCCTCCGCTTCCGCCTGCTGCTTCACCAGGCCTGAACCCGGCACAACCATGGCCAGCTGAATGGTGCTGGCCACTTTGCGACCTTTCACAACCGCTGCTGCTGCGCGCAGATCTTCGATACGCGAGTTGGTGCAGGAACCAATAAATACCACATCGAGCTGAATGTCTTTGATCGCAGTACCCGGTTTCAGGCCCATGTACTTCAGCGCCTGACGGATATTGTCAGCGCGGCTTGGGTCTTTTTCCTGATCCGGGTCTGGCACAAAACCGGTTACCGGCGCAACCATCTCGGGCGAAGTTCCCCAGGTCACCTGCGGGATAATGTCGGCCGCGTCCAATACCACCACACGATCAAAATGTGCATCAGCATCACTGATCAGTGTTTTCCAGAACTCGGCGGCTTTGTTAAACATCTCGCCCTGCGGCGCCATCGGACGACCTTTGATGTAGTCAATGGTGGTCTGGTCGACAGCAATCAGACCGGCGCGCGCGCCTGCTTCAATTGCCATATTGCAGACAGTCATACGACCTTCCATGCTCAGCGAACGAATCGCCTCACCACCGAATTCGATGGTGTAACCGGTGCCGCCAGCAGTGCCGATCTCACCAATAATGGCCAGCACGATGTCCTTGGCAGTGACGCCCGGATTGAGCTTGCCATCCACCCGGATCAGCATGTTTTTCATTTTTTTCTGGATCAGGCACTGTGTTGCCATCACGTGTTCAACTTCAGAGGTCCCAATGCCGTGCGCCAATGCACCCAGCGCACCGTGAGTAGAGGTGTGCGAGTCGCCGCAAACAATGGTCATGCCTGGCAGCGTAGCGCCCTGCTCCGGACCTACGACGTGTACGATGCCCTGACGGATGTCATCCATGTCGAGTTCAGTAATGCCAAATTCACGGCAGTTATCAGCCAGCGTGCGGACCTGAATACGCGATACCGGGTCAACAATACCGTCCAGTCCACGACTGCGCTCAGCTTTGGTGGTCGGAATATTGTGGTCCGGCGTCGCCAGGTTGGCATCAGCGCGCCACGGCTTGCGGCCAGTCAGGCGCAGACCTTCGAAAGCCTGTGGCGAGGTGACTTCGTGGATCAGCTGTCGATCGATATAAATCAGTGCTGTGCCGTCATCACGCTGTTTGACCAGATGTGATTCCCAGAGTTTGTCGTATACGGTTTTACCAGACATGAATGCTTCCCACTAACAATTTAACTTTAAGTGAATTCTATATCTCTCTGTATTAACTGGCTTTTTCTTATATTTTTGGTGTCATGCTGCGCACATCGAAATTTTGTGCGCGGTGACGCAATAAATGGTCCATCAACACAATGGCCAGCATGGCTTCAGCAATGGGCACGGCACGAATGCCTACGCAGGGATCGTGGCGGCCAGTGGTCACAACCTCTACCGCATTGCCATGGACATCAATGGATCGGCCGGGTATACGCAGGCTTGAAGTCGGCTTGAGCGCGATGTGCGCAACAATATCCTGACCGCTGGAAATACCACCAAGCACACCACCAGCATTGTTCGAGAGGAAACCCTGAGGTGTCATCTCGTCCCTGTGCTCGGTACCTTTCTGTGTGACGGAATCAAATCCGGCACCAATCTCCACGCCTTTGACGGCATTGATGCTCATCAACGCATGCGCGATGTCTGCGTCCAGCCGGTCAAATACCGGTTCGCCCAGGCCAACAGGCACACCTGAGGCCACCACAGTAATTCTGGCGCCGATGGAATTGCCCTCTTTGTTCAGGGCAGCCATATATGATTCCAGTTCGGCAACCTTGCTGGCATCGGGGCAAAAAAATGCGTTCTGCTCTACCTCTGCCCAATCCAGCGTCTCGGCCCTGATCGGACCAAGCTGGCTCAAATACGCCCGCACCTGCACACCGCAATGCTGTTGCAAATACTTCTTGGCAATGGCACCAGCTGCGACGCGGATGGCGGTTTCGCGGGCGGAAGAGCGTCCGCCGCCCCGATAATCGCGTATTCCGTACTTCTGCTGATACGTATAATCAGCATGAGCAGGGCGAAACAAGTCTTTGATATTGCTATAGTCCTTGGATTTTTGATCAGTATTCTCGATCAACAATCCTATCGGTGTTCCGGTAGTGACACCTTCAAATACACCTGAGAGAATTTTTACCGCGTCGTCTTCGCGACGCTGCGTTGTGAAACGTGACTGGCCGGGTTTGCGCCTGTCCAGATCGTGCTGCAGGTCGGCTTCGCTCAAGACCAGCCCGGGAGGACAGCCATCAACAATACCGCCCAGCGCCAAGCCGTGGCTTTCGCCAAAGGTCGTTACTGTGAACAAGCTTCCTATACTGTTACCGGACATCTGTCAGTGTTCCACCTGTCTGGAAAAGGCGCACATTGTACACGAATTCACCAAACCGCACGAATCAGCTCTTCGCGCGAAATCGCCAGCACCCCATCACCACCACTTTCAAATTCCAGCCATGCCACAGGTAATCCGGGATAGCGCTGAGCCAGCAACTCCCAGCTGTACCCCAACTCCAGCACCAGCACACCCTGCTCCGTCAGATACTTTGGCGCTTCACGCAATATCCGCAGAGGAATGGCCAGGCCGTCATCGCCCGATAACAGGCCAAGATCAGGTTCCTGCTGGTATTCAGGTGGCAACTCCGCCACTTCCTCTGCGGATACGTAGGGTGGATTACTGACGATGAGGTCATAGACTCCATCCAGGCTGCCAAACAGATCGGACTGCAGCGCAGTAACCCTGCCCTCCAATCCATGCTGCCGGATATTGTGCACGGCAACTTCCAGGGCATCGGTTGAAATGTCGGCCAGATCCACCTGTGCATGCGGAAAGACCAGAGCGGTGGCAATGCCAATGCAACCACTGCCCGTACACAGGTCCAGCACTCTTGCTGGCACCTGTGGCAGCAGAGGTTGGTACTGCTGCAATATCAGCTCGGCTATAGGCGACCGCGGCACCAGTACGCGCTCATCGACGTAAAACGGCAGACCGGCAAACCAGGCCTGTTTCAGCAGATAAGCCATGGGCAGACGCTCACGGATACGTCGGTCGGCTAATGCTGCAATCTCTTCCGACTCCGCGGTGGACAGAGCGCGGCGCTCAATGGACTTGAGATCGGAATCATCTTCACCGGAATTGAACGCGATACCCAGTGTGGTAAAAACCAGATACACAGCCTCATCCCAGGGATTGTCGGTGCCATGCCCATAAAACAGTTCGGCCTGATCAAAACGCAAGGCCAGTTCTTCCACACACTCCAGTACGTTCATATGCTGCTGTCTCAGTCAAAAATTGCTTTACGCACGCCCGGTGTTATCGTACGGTATCGACCCTTTTGCAATGACTCAGGATCCGTAGTCTGCCATGACTAACAAAACACCTCTGGATACCATGGAAAACGCCTTTCGCGACATTATCTCTGCCATTGGCGAGGATATGTCCCGTCCCGGTCTGGTTGACACACCTTTGCGGGCCGCCAAAGCCATGCAGTTTCTGACACGAGGTTACGGGCAGGATATTGACACGGTCATCAATAATGCCTTGTTTCCCTCATCGTCAGAAGAGATGGTGATCGTCAAAAACATCGAATTATATTCCATGTGTGAGCACCATATGCTGCCTTTTATTGGCAAGTGTCATGTTGCCTACATGCCTAAAGGTCAAGTGATCGGCCTGTCAAAAATCGCAAGAATCGTGGATATGTTTGCACGCCGGCTGCAGATTCAGGAAAACCTGACCAAGGAAATAGCGGAAGTCATCATACAGAAAACCGGTGCAGCTGGCGCCGGCGTCATTATTGAAGCTCAACACATGTGCATGATGATGCGGGGTGTAGAAAAACAGAATTCGGTAATGACAACCTCTTGCATGCTGGGCGCTTTCCGCAACAGCCAGACCACCCGTAACGAGTTTCTGTCACTGATCCGGAACTAGTATTGGCTGTAGTCGGATGCGTCAGGGACGCACGACTACTTCGATTCGTTGTCTGCAAGGACCCGGCCGGCAAAACGGGGCCAGCGGTCCTACTCCCTGCGCTTCCAGACGGTCTGCCGCGATACCCGCTGCAATCAGGCTGCTGCGCACAGTCTCTGCGCGCTCGCGCGAGCGCTGTATCTGCTCTGCAAGGGGTGCTTCAGCCTGCAAGTGTCCAACAATATAAATGTTCAGAAGTGAATCAGCGCTCAGCACGGCTGCCAGCAACTCCAACCCTTCACTATCACCAAGCTCATCGTTTTCGTTAAACACAAGCCCGGGCACAACGGCCAGACCATCTTGCTCAAGGCGAGCTGCAAGCGCCTGCGGGCTCACGATCTGGGCCGCACGCTGCTCCGCCGCCTGGGATGCTGACAGTTCCAGAAACTCGACGTGAGCGTAAAGCCGTCGGTTTGCACGCGTCACTACATAGAGCGCTGCGTAGCCGCTGACCGTCTGTTGCTGCTGCTCGCTTTCATAGGTGCTGGCCATATAAAACTGGCCTGTCTCCGGACCATACAGGATACGGTTACCAAACACATCGTTAGCCCAGAAGTTGCTACTGCCACAATCCCTGCCCTGGCAATTGAACAGCTCACGCTGATTGGCGCTCAACAACTGGGTACGGAAATGATTAAACACTTCCTGAGCATTAAAACCGTCAGGTATTTCATAGGTGATGCGCCGAAGATTGCCCTGAAAGCGCTCCGATTGACTTGGTGCCACGCGACCGGCGGCACGCTGCATGCGTCCTAACGCCAGGCTGTAGACCGCGTTGTTCTCAACGCGGTAATCAACGATCTGGGACCCGGGGAAGCGCTCAAAGCGCGCATAATCAGACGAACCCGCCACATCGGCGACCACAGCCTGACAAAACACCAGAGCAGTGCTTATCAGGAACAGTCCGAGCCGCCGATATCGGGCAGAGAAGTCAGTGTTAAACATGGTGCCAGTGTCGCGATCAATCATCCGTACGGAATTCCTCCGGATCAGTGGTTTTTTTCTTTCGGCCTGTGGTACGTCTGCGTGCAGCGGCTGGTTCAGTGCTATACGACGCTGCGTCATCCAGCGACACTTCAGCCGCTCCGCTGACATTGTTAAAACCATCGTCATCGGCCACCGCTTGCTGCGCAGCAGTGGGCTCCGGGGCAGTAGGCTCAGTGGCAGCGGGCTCTGTGACAGCAGGCTCTGTTGCTACCGGCTCTGTTGCTATCGGCTCTGAAACAACCGGTTCAACAACAACCGGTCGGGCAACTGTCGGTTCAACGGCAGGCTGCGCAAAGGGCCCGTCCGGCGAGGGCTCCAGAGGAAACGGCAAAAATGGAAATGGTTTCTGTTCACTGTTATAGGTCAGAAATGCCAGTATCTGAGTGACATAACTTGCGAGATTGGCGCCCAGACGGCGCAGATTGATATTGTCCTCGCCGGTTAACAGGCTGAATATTATCTGGGCCAGCATCACTACCAGCAGGATGACGCCAGCGACATAAAGCGCAATCACAAAACCCGCCATAAACAATACACGAAACCAGGCTGACGGCTTTTTCAGGTTATTGACGATTTCATCGGACATTGTCATTGCTCTCCGTTTGATTCAAACACCAAATGACAGCTTTAATCTCCGCCATCCACTTGACTGTGTCAGCTTGACCGATCCATTTGCTTGGCGCGGTGCGCTTCGTATTCAACATCCAGAGCACCTTCGCCCAGCATCAGAGCTGAAATAACCTGACTGACCGGTTTACCCTCGTACACAATCTGATAAAGACCTGAAGCCAGTGGCATATAGACACCCAACTCATCAGCCCTTTCCTTGACCTGTTTCAGTGTGTTGACACCTTCAGCTACCTGGCCGATACCGGCAATCGCGTCCTGTATCGACTTGCCTTCACCTAAGGCCAAGCCTACACGAAAATTGCGACTCAGCGAAGAAGAGCAGGTGACGATCAGGTCGCCGACCCCGGCCAGACCCAAAAATGTCATAGGATCTGCACCCAGCTCGCGACCAAAGCGCGCCATTTCAGTCAGGCTGCGCGTGATCAGCATGCTGTTGGTGTTTTGTCCCATCCCTTTGGCAGACGCCAGCCCTGCGATGATCGCGTAGATATTCTTGAGCGAACCTCCGAGTTCTACACCAAACATATCGTCATTGGTATAAACACGAAAATAATCTGACTTCAGAACCTCACGCACACGCTCGCGCACCGCTTCATTTGTGCTTGCGATAACAGTGCCTGTGAGGCTGCGCTTTGCTATTTCCCCTGCCAGATTGGGGCCGCTTAATACGCCAATCGGCGCATTGGGAGCCTCTTCACGCATGACCTGGCTCATCAGCAGGAAACTTCCGGCTTCAATGCCCTTGGTGGTGCTGACCAGCATGGTATCGGCAGTTAACGCTGGCAACATGGTACGCACCACTGTACGGAAGTAAGCGCTGGGCACGGCTACAAACACCAGTCGACTGCCACTGACGGCCTGTTCGATGTCGTCTGTCGCGGTGACGCCGTCATGCAATTTATAGCCCGGCAAGTACTGGGCGTTTTCCCGGGTGGCGTTAACCTGGTCAACAAGTGCTTTGTTTCGCATCCAGAAGTTAACCTGATAACCATTTTGCGCAACAATATTGGCGATGACAGTACCAAAACTGCCGCCGCCCAAAACACTGATTGTCTGTGCCGGCATCGATTCTCTCCTGCGGACATCAACAGCCCCATGCCGACGCCATTGACGACCTGAAGCTATTGATTTTAATCATTTTTATAAAATCGAATCACACTGCTTAAAATACCCTGTTCAGGCCATCAAGCGCAGCAATCCGATAGGCTTCTGCCATCGTGGGATAGTTGAATGTTGTATTCAGAAAATACTTCATGGTATTGGCAGCGCCCTCTTGTTGCATGATGGCCTGGCCAATATGCACAATCTCTGAAGCCTGGTCACCAAAACAATGGATCCCCAGAATTTCCAGGGTCTCAAAATGGAAAATTATTTTGAGCATTCCAACCTGTTCACCGGTGATCTGACCGCGTGCGGTATTGTTGAAAAACGCTTTGCCGACCTCGTAAGGCACCTGTGCCTTGGTGAGTTCGCTTTCAGTCTTACCCAATGTGCTGATTTCAGGGATGGTGTAAATACCGGAAGCAACCCGATCGATGAATACAAAAGCATCCGTATCAACTATCGCATTACAGGCCGCCCTGCCCTGATCATAAGAAGCACTGGCCAACGACGGCCAGCCAATCACATCACCGGCGGCGTAGATATTTTCCACAGCAGTCTGATACCGCTCATTAACCTCAATATGTCCGCGCGCATTGAGCTTGATACCCAGCTCCTCCAGGCCCATACCATCTGAGTTGCCTGTGCGGCCGTTAGCCCAGAGAATAATGTCACTCTTGATGCGTTTGCCCGAACGCAGATGGGTCACCACATACTTGTCGTGGTACTCGATTTTTTCATACTCTTCATTGTGTCGGCTGCGCACACCAATATCACGCAAGTGATAACTGAGTGCATCAGAAATTTCCCAGTCCAGAAACGACAGCAACGTTGACGCAGGATTAATCAATTCCACCTTGCAACCTAAACCACCAAAAATGGAGGCGTATTCACACCCGATCACACCTGCCCCGATTACAGTCACTTTTTTTGGCGAGTGATCCAGAGACAATATCTTGTCGCTATCAAAAAGGCGGGGATGATCAAAGTCTACATTGGCCGGGCGATACGGCCGCGAACCGGTCGCTATAATAAAATGGCCTGCTTTCAGCGACGGGCCTTTTGTTCCTATTTTGATCGTGTGAGCGTCCTGGAAAACCGCGTAGCCCTGAATGATCTCCACATCATTTTTTTCGAAATAGGTGCTGCGCAGATAAACCTGTTCGTCAATCACTCGTGCAGCATGCCGCATGATTTCCTGAAAACTGGGTTTATGCAGCGTGGCAAACTCGCGCAGCAAAGGATTGCTGCGGAACTGCATCACCTGTTTAACAAAATGGCGTAAAGCTTTTGAGGGAATAGTCCCGAGGTGGGTGCAGTTACCGCCGACCTGGTCACGATCGGAAATCAGCGCTACTTTTTTCCCGTGTTTCGCCGCATTGATGGCCGCTGATTCACCGGCAGGTCCACTGCCAACCACAATGATGTCATACGTGTTTCGAGCCATGCTTCTTGTTCTCTCAGGAAATTACAACTAGCGGGCAGATTCTTCGCAGCTTGCAGGCTTGCCGCCACAAACTTCGCAGTTGCCATCGATACCTACATTATTCAATCCACCACAAGAACCTTTGAGCGGCGCCCGTCCGAACATGACACCAATTGCCATGCCCGCGACAACCAGCAACAGAATTATAAAACTGGCAATCAGAGTACTCATATCATTCCTCCATATACGCGCTGAATTCGGGGGTAAAACGCTCGATAAAACCATCACCACCTGCCTGCTTGATAATGAAATACACTGCCAGGCCCAGTCTGCTGGCCAACTCCATAGACTTTTCTTCGCCCATCACCATAAAGGCGGTTGCCAGCGCATCTGCGGTAGTCGCATTGTCCGCTATCACAGTAACGGCCGCCAGCGCGTGGCTGACGGGACGTCCGGTGAACGGATCGATTTCGTGCGAATATCTCACGCCATCCTGTTCAAAATAGTTTCGGTAGTCGCCGGACCCAGCCACCGCCAAAGACTCACCACGACTGTAAAAGACCTGGTAAAGCTGCGGCTGTTCCGAGTCAACCGGCCTTTCTATCGCTGGCACCCAGGTGCTGCCGTCCGGCTTGACGCCTTTGATGCGCAACTCTCCGCCAATCTCGATAAAATAACTCGTCATATTCAACGAATCAAAATACTCCGCTATCACATCTGCGCCAAAACCTTTGGCGATTCCGCTGAGATCAACATAGACCCGGGAATCCTTGCGCAGCTGAGGCGGTGACAAATTCACCTGCAGATGGTGATAACCAGTCTGCAGACGCAGGGACTGGATTTCTGCCTCATCCGGTATGCGGGACTGATCTATCCGCTGACCAACCAAGGGACCAAAACCCCAACGATTTACCAGTGGCCCCACCGTGACATCAAAGTAACCGTCTGTCAGCTCACTATAATACAAAGCACGATCCACAACATGAGCCAATTCCTGTGATACATCAAACCACTCACCCGGCTCGCTGCGGTTGAAGCGGGACAGTTCGGACTCCGGCGCGTATGTTGACATCAGTTCGCGGTCTACCCGATACAGTCTTTGTTCTATGCCGGCAGCCAGTTCGCTGTCAGATACCGAGTCAGGAAAGCCTGAGACCAGTATCTGGTACTTGGTGCCCATGGTGGCGCCGTTTAACTGATATATCTGCGGCGCGGCATCTGGCCGCATCCACAACCAAATAAAATAGATAAGTAAAAACAGCAGCGTATAACGCATGCGCTTGATTAAAGCCAATGCGCGATTTACCACTACGTTATTCTGCAAGGCACGCTCCACAATCCAAACTCTCCGTGTTATCAAAACAAACAGGGGAGCGGCTTCCACGTTAAAGTAGCCTGACTCCCCTGTTATTTATGTCATCGATTTTTAAACCTGATCAGAATCAGGAGAATTCATCCAGCGCGATATTTTCGTCTTCGACGCCCAGACTTTTCAACATCTTGATACAGGACGCGTTCATGATGGGCGGACCACACATGTAGTACTCACAATCTTCCGGTGCCGGATGATCTTTCAGGTAGTGGTCGTGCACCACATTGTGAATAAAGCCTGTGTAACCAGTCCAGTTGTCTTCAGGCTGGGGCTCTGAAAGCGCCACATGCCATACAAAATTATCATGCTCAGCTGCAAGGCGATCAAAGTCCTCCACATAGAACATTTCTTTTTTGCTGCGCGCACCATACCAGAAGGTAATTTTGCGTTTGCTGTTCAGGCGGCACAGCTGATCAAAAATGTGGGAGCGCATAGGTGCCATACCGGCACCACCACCAATAAATACCATTTCGTTTTCGGTTTCCTTGGCGAAGAACTCACCGAAAGGTCCAAACACTTTGATCTTATCGCCCGGCTTCATGTTAAACACATACGAGGACATGATTCCCGGCGGGTGGCTGCTGCGCGGCGGCGGCGTAGCAATACGGATGTTGAACTTGATCAAACCTTTTTCATCCGGGTAGTTCGCCATAGAGTAGGCGCGGATGGTGGTCTTGTCGCATTTTGATTTATGATTAAACAGCCCGAACTTTTCCCAGTCACCACGGAAACGCTCTTCGATTTCGAAATTCTTGTAGTCAACTTCGTGAGGCGGCACTTCCAGCTGCACATAACCACCAGCACGGAAATCAACACTTTCACCCTCAGGAATCTTCAATACCAGTTCTTTGATAAATGTCGCAACGTTGTGGTTGGAGATCACCTCGCATTCCCACTGCTTCACGCCGAAGAATTCTGGCTCAACTTCAATCTTCATGTCCTGCTTGACAGCAACCTGACAAGACAAACGCCAGTGCTCCTTGGCCTCACCCATGGTGAAGTGGCCAGCCTCTGTGGGCAGCATGGAGCCACCGCCATCCATCACTTTGCATTTGCACTGCGCGCAGGTGCCGCCGCCACCACAGGCAGATGACAGGAAAATGCCTGCATCAGCCAATGTAGTGAGCAGTTTGCCGCCGGCCGGCACAGTGATGGCCTTGCTGGGATCACCGTTAATTTCAATTTTTACATCGCCGGAACTAACCAGTCGTGCACGCGCCGCGATGATCATGACTACAAGCAGCATGACGATCACGGTGAACATCACCACACCAGCTACAATCGTTGAGATATCCATTGTTACTGAAACCTTCTCACGTCAACGTTAATTAGAGTGGATTACAGAGTCAGGCCACTGAAAGACATAAAGCCCAATGACATCAGACCGGTGGTTATGAAAGTTATTCCAAGACCACGTAAACCCTGAGGCACATCACTGTATTTAAGCTTTTCGCGAATACCGGCCAGCAGCACAATCGCCAGCGCCCAGCCAATTCCTGCGCCAAGACCGTACACAACACTCTCAGGGAATGTATAGCTGCGCTCAACCATAAACAGCGAGGCACCCATGATGGCGCAGTTCACTGTAATCAGCGGCAGGAAGATACCCAGAGCGTTGTAGAGTGCCGGCACAAACTTGTCCAGAAACATCTCCAGAATCTGTACGATGCCGGCGATAACGCCGATGTAACACAGGAACCCGAGGAAACTCAGATCCATATCCGGCAAGCCAGCCCAAGCCAACGCGCCGTCTTTCAGCAGATAGTTGAAAATAAGGTTGTTAACCGGAACAGTAATAACCTGAACAACAACAACGGCGATACCCAGACCAATTGCAGTATCCACTTTTTTGGATACAGCCAGAAAGGTACACATACCGAGGAACAGCATAAGTGCCATGTTTTCCACAAAAATGGCACTGACCAGAAGACTCAGATAATGTTCCATTATTAATGAGCTCCCTTCTCAGCAGTGTGGGCAGACATAGGATAATCATTCTTTTCAATCTGTTCCGCATTACGCTCACGCAGAATCCAGATAAAGAAACCAATAATAAAAAACGCACTGGGCGCCAGCAGCATCAGACCATTTGGCTGATACCAGCCACCATTGGCAACAGTCGGCAGAATTGTGAAACCCAGCAAACTGCCGGAACCAAACAATTCACGCAAAGTACCCACTACAATCAGTACCAGGCTATACCCCAGACCATTGCCTATACCATCAAGAAAGCTCGGGATGGGCGGGTTTTTCATCGCAAATGCTTCAGCACGCCCCATCACAATACAGTTGGTAATGATCAGCCCCACAAACACACTCAACTGTTTGCTGGTTTCGTAAGCAAATGCCTTCAACACCTGATCTACCAGAATTACCAGTGAGGCAATCACTGTCATCTGGATGATGATACGTATGCTGCCTGGCATGTTGTTGCGAAGCATGGAAATAAACAGGTTGGAGAACGCCACCACTGTTGTCAGTGCCACACACATCACCAGGGTCACCTGCAGACTGGTTGTTACAGCCAGCGCGGAACAGACACCAAGGATTTGCAGTGCAATCGGGTTTTCCTTGAAGATCGGCTTGATCAGAATCGTTTTGCTCATCTCAGACATCAGATAACTCCTCTCAGCCTTTTACTTCGTTATTGAGGAAGCGACCAAAACCGCGCTCGCCCAGCCAGAATGCAATCATGTTCTCGACACCGCGGCTGGTCAGTGTTGCGCCGGAAAGCGCATCAACCTGGTGAGGGCCCTGTCCGCCGCCCTTCACAACTGCAAATGCCACTTCATCTGAGTCTGCATCGGTGTAAATTTCTTTGCCGGGCCACTGCGCCTGCCAGCGCGGGTTGCTGATTTCGCCACCCAGACCGGGAGTCTCTTTATGGTCGTAGAAGCCTATGCCCAGTATGGTGTTGCCATCGCCTTCCAGCGCCAGATACCCGTACATGATTCCCCACAGACCATAACCACTAACCGGCAATACCACACTTTCAAAACCACCGTCAGCATTGTCTATGGTGTAAACCGTGGCATATCTCACACGCCGGCGGATTTTTGCTGTGTCCTGTTCCCCGGGCAGCGCATCGGAGAACGCCGGATCGTTGCGCGCGGCAGATTCACTGTAGGTCTGCGGATTCAGGCCAAGACGCTGCGCCTCTTCATCGCTCAGGAATGTGCCACTATCCAGATCAACGATTCGCGCGTTAAAACGCTCGAACATCGACTGCACTTCAGCATTGGTATTAACCGCAGGATCAAAAAGACCGGCAGCAACCAGGATATTGCGGTTCCTGTCCAGAATCTGGTTTTCCGTCTGCATTGGTTTAAGCAGAACAGCCGCACCGGAAATAACAACCGAACACACAGCACATAGCAGCAATGCTACCTTGAGCGTGTTGGCGACGGAGTTGACGTTAGACGACATGGCGGGCGATCCTCCGTTGGATATTGGCTTTTACTACAAAGTAGTCAATCAGCGGGGCGAACAGGTTACCAAACAGAATCGCCAGCATCATGCCCTCGGGATACGCCGGGTTCAGCACACGAATCATCACCACCATAAATCCGATCAGAATGCCGAATACCCACTTACCTGTATTGGTCATGGACGCAGACACCGGGTCTGTTGCCATGAACACCATGCCGAAAGCAAATCCTCCGAGCACCAGGTGCCAGTACCACGGCGTCGCAAATCCCGGATTGGTGTCTGAGCCAATCATATTGAGCATGGTAGAAAACGCCACCATGCCAAGGAATACGCCCAGCATGATGCGCCAGGATGCAATACGGGTCACCAGCAGTATCACTGCGCCAATCAGAATGGCCAGGGTTGACACTTCGCCAATAGAACCCTGCATACGACCAAAAAATGCATCAATCCAGGTCAATTGCTCGCCGGTGGCAGACAGAATCGCTGGCAACCCGCCGTTAGCGATCTGGCTCAGCGCTGTTGCGCCACTGAATCCGTCCACTGCCGTCCATACGGAATCTCCGGAAATCTGTGGTGCGTACGCAAAAAACAGAAACGCACGACCGGTCAATGCCGGGTTCAGGAAATTTTTGCCGGTGCCACCAAATACCTCTTTGCCAACAATCACCCCGAATGAAATACCGAGCGCAGCCTGCCACAGCGGCAGTGAGGGCGGCACAATCAATGCAAACAAAATGGAGGTAACAAAAAAGCCTTCGTTGATTTCATGTCCACGCTTGACCGCAAACAGCACTTCCCAGAATCCGCCTACAATAAACACCGTGGCATAGATCGGAAGGTAATACATGGCGCCGTGCCAGAAGTTATCCCAGATGCTGGTCGGATCATTACCGGCCAGTGCACCAATGAGCACACCGCGCCATCCTTCCATCTCGGTAATACCCATGTTTATCATGGCCATATTGGCCTGATAACCCACGTTGTACATACCATAGAACATGGCAGGGAACACAGCCAGCCAGACGGTAATCATGATGCGTTTGAGGTCGATACCATCACGCACATGAGAACCACCGACAGTCACTTTGCTCGGGGAATAGAAAATCGTATCCACTGCTTCATACAGGGGATACATCTTTTCGTACTTGCCGCCTTTCTCGAATTGCGGCGCTAAATCATCAAGTATTTTACGCAGACCCATGGTGAGTTTTTTCCGCTAGCATTCTTTTTCGATACGCGTGAGGTTGTCACGCAGAATCGGACCGTATTCATATTTACCCGGGCACACATAGGTGCACAGCCCCAGATCTTCCTCGTCCAGTTCCAGCGCGCCGAGATTCATCGCAGATTCAATATCACTAACTATCAATGTGCGCAGCAGCTGAGTCGGCAGAATGTCCAGTGGCATGATGGTTTCATAGGAACCCACCGGCACCATCGCACGTTCGCTGCCATTGGTTGTGGTCGTAAAATCGAATTTTTTGCCTTTTAAAAGACTCGACAGATAGATGCCCAGATTGGAATGGCGGTTGGCACCCGGTGACAGGTAACCGAACAGGGGGCGCTCTCTGCCTTCACGCAGGACACAAACCTGCTGATCGTAGCGGCTCAGGAACTGCATGGGCTCTGCGACTTTCCGACCTGCCAGCACTGAACCGGAAATCAGGCGGTTTTCACCATCATTCAATTCGCCGTCAGTGACTTCATGCAGATTGGCACCCAGACGTGTACGCAACAGGCGCGGGCTTTTAACCTGCGGTCCTGCCAGCGCCACAACGCGCTCAGTCCATATTTTGCCAGTGGTGAACAACTTCGCTGCAGCAATCACATCCTGGAAACCAATGCTCCAGACCCATTTGCTGAGGCTGACCGGATCCAGAAAATGAATATGTGTACCTGTCAGACCTGACGGATGCGGGCCGGAAAAATCCTCTACCTGCACATTGGCGGCAAATGCTTCTTTCTCCAGACCATCAAAACTGCCTTCACGACGGCACAGGAACACTTTACCGTCAGTGAGTTTTGCCAAAAGATTGATGCCGCGCACCAGATCCTGTGAATGCTCGCGCGCAACCACTTCCGGCAGCATCGCAAGCGGATTCGAATCCATCAAATTGATGAACAGAGATGAGGGCTTGCTCTGCGGATCCGGCACCTTGCTGAACGGACGCGTGCGAAGCGCAGTCCACAAACCTGAATTGACCAGATTCTCGACAATCTTGTCCCGGGACAGTGACGCCAGTTGGGCATCATCATATTGATCGAAGGTAATCTGTTCACTTTCATCATCAAGGTCAATCACGACTGACAGGAACAGACGCTGCTCGCCGCGGTTGACCGCGCGCACAGTACCGCTACCGGGTGCGGTATAAATCACGCCGGGAGTCTTTTTGTCCGAGAACAGTATCTGGCCCAACCGGACCTTGTCGCCTTCCTTGACTTCCATGGTGGGCTTCATGCCCACATAGTCTTGCCCCAGAACCGCCACCGAGCTAACCGGTTTGGCATTGTGAATCACCTGCTCTGGAGCGCCATTGATAGGCAAATCCAACCCGCGCTTAATTCTGATCATTCATCAGGCCTAGTAGTAATTTCAGGATAAACACTTGTTTCACGTATTTCACGCCATAAACACAGCGTACGCATAAGCATCATAGCGGCCGGTTGCCGCTTTATGAGAGTGCTCACCCTGTTCTGGCAAAATAAAAGCATAAGCAGGGTGATCATCGGGGTGCTGCATCAGTGTTGCGAGCTAGCAGCAGGCGCCGTGAAAACGCGCACAATTATAGGGATAAGGACCCTGATTTGCTACCGTTTTCTTGGGCTTAATGAACTTACTCAGAAAAGAATCCGGCATCAGCCACGCCAATGCCGGACCTGTCAATCAACCTTCGTTGGGGTAAATGCGATAGTTCACGCCCGCCATTTTATAGACCATGCGAACAACCTGATTGCAGTAGCCGAATTCATTGTCGTACCACAAGTACAGTACACACCGGTTGCCCTCAACAATGGTCGCTGTGGAATCCACAATGGACGCCTCACGGGACCCGACAAAGTCGCTGGAAACCGCATCAGGGTCTTCGGTATAACTGATCTGGTTCTGCAACGGCGAGTGCAGCGCCAGCACACGCAGGAACTCGTTGATTTCTTCCTTGCTGGTAGCTGTTTCCAGATTCAGCATCAGAATTGCCATGGACACGTTAGGAATAGGCACACGTACAGCATTGCCCGTAAGCTTGCCTGCCAGCTCGGGAACCGCCTTCACGACTGCTTTTGCTGCGCCTGTCTCGGTCAATACCATGTTGAGCGCAGCACTGCGGCCGCGACGGTTGCCCGTATGGTAATTGTCGATCAGATTCTGGTCATTGGTATATGCATGCACAGTCTCAACGTGCCCGCTCACTATACCGAATTTGTCATTCAGAACTTTCAATACCGGCGCAATCGCGTTTGTAGTGCAGCTGGCGGCGGTGATGATCTTGTCATCCGGACTGATCTGGTCATGGTTGATACCATACACTATGTTTTTCAGCGTGCCTTTACCCGGAGCAGTCAGCATGACTTTGCTGGCACCTTTGGACTGCAGATGTCGCGACAAACCCGCTTCATCACGCCAGCTGCCGGTGTTATCAATAATCAACGCATCGTTAATCCCGTACTGAGTGTAATCGATCTCATCCGGGCCGTTTGCGTAAATGATCTGCACAACATTGCCATTACAAATCAGACAGTTGTTTTCTTCGTCAATGCGCACTGTGCCCTGAAATGCCCCATGCACAGAGTCAGTGGTAAATAGGCTGGCACGCTTGATGATATCGCCGGGCTTGCCGGGACGCACCACCACTGCTCTCAAACGCATGACTTCGCCGGTGCTGGTGCGCTCAATCAGCAGACGGGCAATCAGGCGGCCAATACGGCCAAAACCGTACAACACAACGTCCTGTGATTTCTCGCTGGGCGGTGTTTTGACACCCACCAATGAAGCCAACTCTGAGGCTACAAATGCATCAACGGCAGGTGCGTTACCCGCCTGCTGCAACTCCATGTACTTCACTGTCATCTTGCCCAGATCGATCTGGCAGTGCCAGATATCCAGTTTGGCCAATGCCATCAGTACGGGATGGGTTTCAAACTCAGACATCTCATTGCGGCCAACCTGGCGCACAAAGCGATGAGACTTCATGATATTGGTCACGGAGCGGTTATGCAGTGCGCGACCATAAACAAAAACACCAACGTTGCGTTCACTGTAGAGTCGTCCAACTACAGGGATCATCTCCTGAGCCAGTGCTTCTCTTTGCTTCCAATCGCTGAAATAGTCTTCCGGGCTGGGTCGTGTCGTCACGTAAGGGCACCTGTCTGTCGAGTGTTTAAAGTCGGATAATTCAGGAAAGTTGTGCAAGCGTACCGCGCTTATTCCAGAATCGGCGCATATTATCTTTTGATTAACCGACCGGTGCAACTTTATCGACCGCTTGCTCAGGCTGGCTCTGTGCTTCCTGAGCGGTGTATGCAAGAATACGCGCCCTCTTTTACCCTGCTTGCGAGACCAGTTGGTCAGAATTTATGACAACGGGTCCGGGACCTTAGCGGAACAGAACATGTCGGGTTTTGATCTCAGAACACCTCCTCTGCCCAAAGCCGGCCATAGTCTGCAATGGCCTGCCCTGCCCGACAGTCAGTTCAGCCTGGCACTTGCATCTGCGGCACACGCACACAATTCGCCCTTGCTGCTGATAACCAACAGCAGTGAGGAGGCCGAGCAGCGCCGGCGCGAACTGCAGTTTTTTATACCGGCCGAAGGCGCCGAAGCCCTGCCAGTCCTGAGTTTTCCTGATTGGGAGACTCTGCCCTATGACAGTTTTTCCCCGCATCAGGATATTGTTTCCGAGCGGCTGCATGCCTTGTATCAATTGCCGGACATGCGCCGTGGCATTCTGATCGTACCGGTCAGCAGTCTGATGCACAGATTGCCACCTCCGGCCTATATTCAGGGCAACAGCCTGATGCTGAGTGTCGGCGAGTCACTGAATGTCGACCGTCTGCGCCAGCGCCTGACCGGAGCCGGATATCAGCACGTGGATTCAGTGTATGAACATGGTGAGTTCACGGTACGCGGAGCCATTATCGACATATTTCCGATGGGCAGTCGCTTGCCTTATCGCATCGACCTGTTCGACGACGAAGTGGAATCGCTGCGTGTTTTTGATCCCGAAACCCAATTGTCGCTGGAAAAGGTCAAACAGATCCGCCTGCTGCCCGGCAAAGAATATCCCTTGCATGAAGCCGGCCGCACGGCGTTCCGCGCCCGCTTCCGTGAAATGTTCGATGTTGATTCGCGCCAATGCACTCTGTACCAGGACGTTAGCGAAGGCATCGCCTCCGCTGGTGTGGAATACTATCTGCCACTGTTTTTTGATGAGCTGAGCCAACTGTTTGAGTATCTGCCGGCAGATACACTGATTGTTCGCGATCGCCATCTGGAGCAGCCCGCTCAACGTTTCTGGCAGGACATCAACAATCGTTACGAAGATCGTCGTTATGACCGGCAACGTCCGATACTGACTCCGCAGGATCTTTTCCTGTCGCCTGAGGAATTGTTCCGCCAGCTTAAAGCCTTCAGTCTGATTACAGCCGACATGCTGACTGCTTCAACCGAGTTCCCGGTGCTGGGTGCCGACAGCACACTGGCAACACCACTGCGCGCATTGCAGACATTGATTGCATCACGCCCGAACTATCGCCTGCTGTTTTGCGCAGAAAGCGCCGGGCGACGGGAAATTCTTGCTGAACTGCTGCGCTCCGCCAGCATGAACGCATCATCAGTGGATAACTGGCAGACGTTTATCTCGGGCGGCGACCATCTGGCGATCACTGTCGCAGCATTGGACAAGGGCCTGATGCTGCACCAGGAGCAGCTGATGGTGATCACGGAGTCGCAGCTGCTGGGCCGCAAGATTGCCCAGCGCAGACGACGTCGCCGCGCGCAGGACAATACTGATTTAATTATCAAGAGCCTCACCGAACTGCACCCCGGCGCAGCGGTTGTTCACATCGATCACGGTGTTGGCCGTTATGTGGGACTTCAGACCCTTACCATAGATGGCGACGCTGCCGAGTTTCTGACACTGGAATACTCCAACAAAGCCAAACTGTATGTGCCCGTAGCATCCCTGCACCTGATCAGTCGTTACGGCGGCACCGATCCGGAGCAGGCGCCGCTGGACACATTGGGCAGTGATCTCTGGCAGAAAAACAAACGCAAAGCTGCAGAAAAAATACGCGATGCAGCGGTTGAGCTGCTGGATATTTATGCCAAACGTGAGTCACGTGGCGGCCACTCGTTCCGTGTGGATGATATTGACTATGACAATTTTGCCGCGGGCTTCCCTTTCGAAGAAACCCCCGATCAGCTGGAAGCAATTCAATGTGTTATTGCTGACATGCAGTCAACCAAGAGCATGGACAGACTGGTGTGTGGCGATGTCGGTTTTGGCAAAACAGAAGTTGCCATGCGCGCGGCATTTATAGCTGTGCAAAACCATAAACAAGTTGCCATGCTGGTGCCCACCACCTTGCTGGCACAACAACACTACGACAGTTTCCGCGATCGTTTTGCAGAGTGGCCGGTCAGCATAGATCTGATCTCCCGTTTCAGAAGCGGAAAGCAGCAGGACGAAACGCTGGAGCGCATCAAAAACGGCCGTGTCGATATTATCATCGGCACTCACAAGCTCCTGCAAAATTCTATTGAGTACAAAGATCTCGGCTTATTGATTATCGACGAAGAGCATCGCTTTGGTGTTCAGCAGAAAGAGCGTATTAAGGCCATGCGCGCGGAAGTGGATATTCTGACACTCACAGCCACGCCCATTCCGCGCACATTGAATATGGCGATGTCCGGCGTGAGAGACCTGTCCCTCATTGTGACTCCACCGGCAAAACGCCTCTCAGTAAAAACCTTTGTGCGTGAACACCAGGACAGCCTGGTCAAAGAGGCCGTACTTCGTGAACTTCTTCGTGGGGGTCAGGTATTTTATTTACACAATGAAGTCAAAACCATTGAACGTACCGCTGAGCATCTGCGGGAACTGATTCCAGAAGCGCGGGTTTGTGTAGCCCATGGTCAACTGCCTGAGCGTGAGCTGGAAGTCATCATGGCTGACTTCTATCACAAGCGTTACAACATACTGGTGTGCTCCACAATCATCGAAACCGGTATCGACATCCCAAGCGCCAACACCATTATTATTGACCGCGCTGACAAACTGGGACTGGCACAACTGCATCAGTTGCGCGGACGCGTGGGCAGATCGCATCACCAGGCTTACGCGTACCTGCTGACGCCACCACCCAAGGCGTTGACCACGGATGCGGAGAAACGACTGGATGCAATCATGGCGGCAAGCACTCTGGGCGCAGGTTTTACGCTGGCCAGTCACGATCTGGAAATACGCGGCGCAGGTGAAATTCTGGGCGAAGAACAGACCGGCCACTTGCAAAAAATCGGTTTTACGCTTTACACCGAGATGCTGGACGAAGCCGTTAAAGCCATACGCGAGGGGCGTACACCTAATATCGATCTGGTTATGCAGAGCGGCAGTGAAATCAATCTGCGTGTGCCTGCGTTGATTCCGGAAGATTATCTGCCTGACATTCATACCCGCCTGATCATGTACAAACGCATAGCAGGCGCCCGCGACGACGAAGAGTTGCGCGATCTGCAGATAGAAATGATAGACCGTTTTGGTTTGCTGCCTGAGTCAGCAAAAATACTGTTTGCTGTGACTCAGCTCAAACTGCGCGCAGAAGAATTCGGGATCAGCAAAATCGACGCCAGCGCCCAGACCGGTCGTGTAGTGTTCCGCCAGCATACGCGTGTCGATCCCCTGTCGATTGTCCAACTGGTGCAGAAGCATTCACGCGTGTACAAACTTTCCGGACCAACACAGCTTGGGTTTACGCACGAAAAAGCATTACCTGCCGCTCGTATCGAATTCATAAACAAAACACTGGATTTACTCAGACTGCTGCCGGCATGAGAGCCAGTCAAGTACGTCATTGACTGGGCCCTACGCCTGAGCAAGAATGCTGTCAATCCGCCAGCCGTAGCATTAAACCGGGATCTGATGCATGAAACACGCATGGTTTAGACGACTTAGCCTGACTGCTGCCGGCCTTGGCGCACTGATGTCAGGCCTGCAGGCGCTGGGTCAGACGCAACCACAAGCTGATCAGCGCTGGTATCAGATAGAAATCACTCTGTTTGCCCATGATACTGCCATGCAGGCGCAGGAGCATTGGCCCATGGAGCTGCTTGCGCAGCCTCTGCCGCGCAACACCCGCCCGCTCGATTCAATGCTGGAAGTGCTGAGCCTGCCTGCATGGCAAGCGGCTGCATCACAATTCAGGGAAGATGAACCTTTGCCTGAACCTGTCGAAATCGCTGTGCCTTTGCGCACATCAGAGTTCAAATTGCCCGACTTTGAGCGTGATGCCTTTCTTGCACTTCCCGCTTCAGCTCACGGATTTACGGATACCAATCGCGCGCTCACCAACGCTGCGGATTATCGGGTGCTTTATCATAATGCATGGCGCCAGCCACTCTCCGGTGCCAATCAGGCTGTACCCGTCTGGATCAGCGCCGGCGGACTGTTTGGTGACAGGCACGAGTTAGAGGGGACGCTCACATTCCGGTTCAACCCCGGTCAGGACAGAGTTGTGTTGGACGCAAGGTTATGGCTGACACAATTCAGCACAACGCCTCCGGGAGCAGGTAATGAAATCAGCTTGCCTGAACTGCCGTTGTCACTGATCAGTCGTCTGGCACAGACTGCAGCAAACGCAACTGCAATCGATGTCCCAACCATTCAGACATGGTATCCGGCGCAAGTCATACCCGTAGTCAATACAAGAGAGATGCGCAGCAATGAGTTCCACTATGTGGACCACCCAGCAGTCGGCATTGTGGTGCACGTGTTCCCTTACACCCCGCCACCGCTGCCGGCAGATTCAGCGGCTTTGCTGTAAAGTTTTGCGGCTTGCAGTAACACTGCCCGGATATTGCCCATACCTTGTGACAGTATTTGTCTTATGCCATCCATGGTGATGACATCATCAGTCAGCCCTGCACCCCAATTGACAGATATCGCCATGCAGGCGTAAGGCAATCCCGCTTCCCGTGCCAGTGCAGCTTCCGGCATGCCCGTCATCCCAACCATGTCACATCCGTCACGCTGCAGACGTTTGATCTCTGCCGGTGTTTCCAGTCGCGGCCCCTGAGTCGCGCCATATACTCCATCGGGCCAAACTGCTATGTTCTGTTCAGCCGCACTTCTCACCAGCAGCGCTCTCAAACCTGCATCATATGGCTCAGTAAAATCGATATGGGTAACCGATGCAGAAAGCTTGTCCGCAGACTCCAGAGCGATTACCTGTCCATCAAAAAAAGTGTGAGCCCGACCATAGGTATAATCAATAATCTGGCGCGGAACTGCGATGACTCCCGGGCCCATATTTTTGTTTATCCCGCCTACAGCGTTAACGGCCAATACGGCAGTGGTACCCAGCTCACGCAAGGCAAAAATATTTGCGCGATAGTTGATAATATGCGGCGGAACCGAATGCCGTGCGCCGTGCCGCGGCAGAAAAGCGATTTCAGTCTTACAGTCAGCCAGAGTGCCGCACAGGATCGCCACCGGCGCAGCCTGATACGGAGTCACAACAAGCTCCTCACGCGCAACTGAAAAGCCCGGTAATTGATTAAGACCAGTACCCCCTATAACCACCAACATGACTGCTACAATCTCCGGAACATGATTCGATATCGGCCGATTCTTCCAGTTGCAGCCTGATGCCGCAACAAAATTTTCAGGCGTTTGACATTATGTAGCTCATATCACATAGAATGCCAACAACTCCACAGGAACCGGACGCTGGTTAAAATGGCAGGACTCTTATGGGAACATCATTAAAAGTAGCTAGTCTGCAATGGTTATGGACTTTGCAAAACTACTTGCCGCTGAAAATTTCTCAGTTGGTTTACAAAACCCTGAGCAAGTCAGGACATACACCTGCTCTCAGCTTTCGCTGCAGGTTCTACGGCCTCGAGTACGAAGGCAACCTTAACAACAATATTGATGCGGCGATCTATTATTACGGTGCGTTTGAAAAACCCTTGCTGCATTTTATGGGCGCGGCAATTACCGCCATCGCCGGGAAAGACGGCGTGTTCGTTGATGTCGGCGCGAATATCGGCCAGCACTCGTTGTATATGTCACAAACATCAAAACATGTTATTGCGTTTGAACCCTTCACCCCTGTGCGCGCAAGACTGGAACATCATAAAAAGCTGAACCGGATCACAAATATAGAGATACATGCACTGGGACTAAGCAATGTAACTGAGCAACAACCGTTTTATGCACCTTCCGGAGCGAACGCTGGCATAGGCTCTTTTGACCCGGATAGCACCTGCAAAGGCAACAAATCGATCGGTGCCCTGCAGCTGATTCGGGGTGACGAGTTTTTTGATCAATGCGGCCTGCCGCAACTACACCTGATCAAGATTGATGTGGAAGGTTTTGAAAAAAAAGTATTACTGGGACTGCGCAACACGCTCATTCGCTTCCGCCCGCTGATCGTGTGCGAAATGACATATTCGCAAAAGCATTCTTTTGTTTCATCCCGTGAAATACTCGATATGCTTCCGGACAACTACGTCCTGCTATGCTTTAACAAACGACGCCCGGACGGCTCAAAATTGCATCGGAAAAACGCGCATGCCCGCCGTAGTGGCGCGTTTCAACTGGTGCCCTATAGCGGACCGCAATCAAGGGGGCAGGACGATGTCATTTTGTGCCCGCAGGAGCTGCTGGCAACCTTACCGCATACAAGCAGGACGTGATGAAACTAAATTCTGATTTTAATTTACGTGTCGTTATCAACACCGCTGAAATGGAATGGACGCCCTCCCCCATGGCTGGTGTCGAGCGCAAAATGCTGGACCGGATTGGCGGGGAAGTTGCACGCGCGACCAGTATCGTGCGTTATGCAGCAGGATCTTCTTTCAGCGCACACACTCATGGAGGTGGTGAAGAGTTTTTTGTGCTGGAGGGCGTTTTTAATGACAGCAACGGATCATATCCGGCTGGCACTTACGTCAGAAATCCCGCCGGGAGCTCCCACGCACCCTGGGCCGGCCCCGAAGGCGCCGTGATATTTGTCAAACTGCATCAGTTTGATGAGGAGGACAACGCCCGCGTTGTGATCAATACCTTTGAGCAGCCCTGGTTTAAAGGGATAGTGAACGGCCTTAGCGTGATGCCTCTGCATGAGTTTGCAGGCGAACATATTGCACTGGTGAAATGGGAACCAAACACCCGCTTTAATCCACACCACCACTGGGGTGGAGAGGAAATTCTGGTGCTGGAAGGCATTTTCAGAGATGAGTACGGTAACTATCCTGCCGGCAGCTGGCTACGCAGCCCTCACCTTTCAAAACATCAGCCCTATACCGGAGACGATGGTGCAGTTATTTATGTGAAAACGGGGCATCTTGCCGGGATGACAGATCGCTGGCAAGAAGTTTGAATATGAGGAAAATCGATGCTCTGAGGTATCAGAGAATTTTGTCGAACCAACAGTTTCGCTCCTGCTGTCAGACTCGCCAAACAAAAAAGGCCACTCTTTGAGTGACCTTTTTGTTTGGTGCGCCCGACAGGAATGACTCGGGCCCTCCATGGCCCTCGCCCTGCGGGTGACCTTCGGTCATCCAAAACGGCTATCCTGCCGTTTTGTCGAACCAACAGTTTCGCTCCTGCTGTCAGACTCGCCAAACAAAAAAGGCCACTCTTTGAGTGACCTTTTTGTTTGGTGCGCCCGACAGGAATCGAACCTGTAACCCCCGGCTTAGAAGGCCGGTGCTCTATCCGATTGAGCTACGGGCGCAGCGCTTATCGAACCAACTCGTTTTTATAACAATTTGATTATGGGAAAAACCGGGCGCAATTAACGTCAGCAAGTGGATTTTCGCGAGTGAAAAATCACCCGCAAAGCACCATGGAATATGGGGTGGCCGATGGGGCTCGAACCCACGACAACCGGAGTCACAGTCCGGGACTCTACCAACTGAGCTACGACCACCATAAATCAACGACTTGTACCAGACCAACGAAATGGTCGGGGTAGAGAGATTCGAACTCCCGACATCCTGCACCCAAAGCAGGCGCGCTACCAGACTGCGCTATACCCCGTTTCCGTCCCGATAACCTACGACTTTATCGCGAGGTCGGCATAATACTCATGAGTGCGTTGCCCGTCAACGACTGCATCGGTTTTCAGAGCACTTTTCCATCATAAACTTGTTATCGCTCGATTCGCCAGCTACTTCCGTCCGATCCGTCCTCAACCACCACTTTCATGGCGCCGAGCTGGTCACGGAGTTGATCTGCCAAAGCCCAGTTTTTATCTGCTCTTGCCTGTTTGCGCTGCGCGATCAGACCATCAATCAGTGCAGCATCAACATCTTGCGCGCCACGCTGCAGAAACTCTTCCGCATTGCCCTGCAAAATACCGAGCACACCTGCCAGTTTCAGCAGCAATTTAGCCAACTGGCCTGCGAGCACAGCATCCTGTTCTTTGGCCTTGTTGAGCTCTCGCGCGAGATCAAACAAGACCCCCATCGCTTCTGCCGAATTAAAATCATCATCCATGGCTTCACGAAAAGCTCTTTCGTATCGGCTGTTAATCAGATCTTTGGCTTCTGCGGCGTTAATACCACGCAACGCCAGATACAGACGCTCCAGCGCGGAAGCGGCCTGATCCAGACCCTGATCTGAATAATTGATGGGACTGCGATAATGGCTGGCCACCAACAGATAGCGCACAACTTCAGCAGGATACTTCGCCAGTACGTCACGCACGGTAAAAAAATTGCCCAATGACTTGGACATTTTTTCGTTATCAACGCGCACAGGGCCGTTATGCATCCAATACTTTGCAAACTGTTTTCCGGTTGCGGCTTCCGATTGCGCAATTTCATTTTCGTGGTGAGGGAACATCAGATCTGATCCGCCACCATGAATATCGAATGAGTCACCAAGGCAGCAGGTAGACATCGCGGAGCACTCTATATGCCAGCCGGGGCGTCCATAGCCCCATGGCGAATCCCAACCAACCTCCTCATCACTGGCGGCTTTCCACAAGGCAAAATCGCGCGGATCACGTTTCAGCTCACCCACTTCGATTCGTGCGCCCGCAAGTAATTCATCAAGATTCTTGTTGGAAAGCTTTCCATATTCCGCAAACTGGCGCACCGCGTAGTAGACATCACCATTGGCCGCTTTGTAGGCATAATCGTTGGCAATCAGCTTTTCAATCATGGCAATGATTTCTGCAATATGCGCCGTGGCACGCGGCTCTTCATCAGGGCGTATCACAAACAAAGCTTCTTCATCTTCCCTTGTTGCCTGTATAAAGCGGGCGGTGAGATCTTCGAAATACTCATCGTTCTCTGACGCGCGACGCAAAATCTTGTCGTCGATATCGGTAATGTTGCGTATGTAGGTAACATCAAAACCGCTATAGCGCAGGTAACGCACCACGATATCAAACGCTACAAACATACGGGCATGACCAATATGGCTGTAGTCGTACGTGGTCAGGCCGCACACATACATGCTGACCTTGCCGGCCTCGCGCGGAATAAAAGTTTCTTTTTTCCGGGTTAACGAATTATGTATTTTCAGTGACGTTGTATTCATGCGTTTTATTTTGTCCAGGAGTCCCGCAGACTGACAGTTCTATTGAATACCAGCGCACCAGGGCGCGAGTCAAACCGATCGGCACAGAAATAACCCTCACGTTCGAACTGGAAACACTCTTCCGGTTGCGCGCTGCCCAGTGAAGGTTCAACCAGACAACCTGTCAGCACCTGCAGCGAATCAGGATTGAGACTGTTTTTGAAATCACCAAGCGCTTTGTCGTCGGGGTTGGCATCAACAAACAGCCTGTCATAGATTCTGATCTCCGCTGTCAACGCTGTGTCTGACGGCACCCAGTGAATAACACCTTTGACCTTGCGCCCTACCGGATTCTGACCCAGCGTAGCCGTATCCATGCTGCAACGCAGCTCCACGATATCGCCAGTGGCATTCCTGATCACTTCTTCACAACGGATCACATAAGCGCCGCGAAGACGGACTTCTTCCCCCAGACTCAGGCGTTTGTACCCGGGCGGCGGGACTTCTTCAAAGTCAGTGCGATCGATGTACAGTTCCCGACCAAAATTCATTTCACGATTGCCAATCTCTTTTTTCGGATGACGAGGCAGTTGCAACAACTCCGGCGCGGCCTTATCAAAGTTGGTAATGGTCACTTTGAGTGGGCGCAGTACACACATGGCACGAGCAGCATTTTCATCCAGATCCTCACGGATGCAGTGCTCCAGCATGGCCACATCCACAACACTTTCACTGCGGCTCATGCCAATAATGTCGCAAAACTTGCGGATTGATGCAGGCGTATAACCTCGGCGACGCAAGCCAGACAAAGTCGGCATACGGGGATCGTCCCAGCCCGTTACCAGACCAAGTTCCACCAGTTCTTTCAACTTACGCTTGCTCATCACGTTATAGTTGATGTTCAGGCGGGCAAACTCGGTTTGTTGTGGCAACACATACCTGACATCCGAATCCAGATTGCCAAGCTCTGAGGCCGCTGCGCTCAGGCTGTCCAGCGACAGGTTATTCAATATCCAGTCATACAGCGGGCGATGATCTTCAAACTCCAAGGTACACAGAGAGTGGGTGACATGCTCCAGCGCATCGGAAATACAGTGCGCATAGTCATACATTGGATAGACTTTCCAGGTGTCGCCGGTCTGGTGATGATGCACATTGCGAATACGATAGATCACCGGATCACGCATATTAATGTTGGGCGAAGCCATATCAATTTTGGCTCGCAGACTATGGCTGCCGTCAGCAAATTCACCTTTTTGCATACGCAGGAACAGGTCGAGATTGTCCTCAATGCTGCGATCACGGTAAGGGCTGTTACGACCCGGCTCTGTGAGGGTGCCGCGGTATTCACGCGCCTGTTCTGGTGTCAGACTGCACACATAAGCCTTGCCGCTTCGGATTAACTGCAGCGCAAAATCAAAAATCTGCTGGAAATAGGCCGATGTATAACGCACATCACCACTCCAGCTGAATCCCAGCCAGTTCACGTCAGCCTGTATGGCATTGATGAACTCCTGACTTTCTTTTTCCGGGTTGGTGTCATCAAAGCGCAGGTTGCAGGCACCACTATATTGTTCTGCCAGACCAAAATTCAGGCAAATGGACTTGGCGTGACCAATATGAAGAAAACCATTCGGCTCAGGCGGAAATCGTGTCTGCACACGGCCGTCATGCTTGCCTGACGCCAGATCCTGATCAATCAGGTGGCGTATAAAATGTGATGGCGTCGTATGCTCGGACTTTGTGGCGTCGGTCATGATGGCGAATCTGCTTTCTCAGTGGGCGTAAAGCCATTATTATAACCACACAACGCGCTTCTCAATAAGGGGCGCTTGATTGTTCCCGACAAAGGCGCGTGAATCATCACGAATTCAACGGGCCGGATGGCCCGGACACTTGTACAGCAGGACTGACAATAATGATTGTTTTCAAGACCAACTATGGTGATATACAGATTGAACTGGATTTTGACAAAGCCCCCATCAGTGCCGCCAATTTCCTGAGCTACGCCAAAAGCGGTTTTTATGATGGCACCATCTTTCACCGCGTAATAGATAATTTCATGGTTCAGGGTGGTGGTTTCAGCTCTGGTATGGAACAAAAGTCCACCGGCAAACCAATTCAGAACGAAGCTGACAACGGTTTGACCAATGACACTGGCACCCTGGCCATGGCCAGAACCTCCGACCCGCACTCTGCCAGCGCCCAGTTTTTTATCAACGTTGCCGACAACGCTTTCCTCAATCACAAAGGTAAAACTTCTCAGGGTTGGGGTTATGCAGTGTTTGGCAAAGTCACTGAGGGGATGGATGTAGTCAATCGCATCAAACAGTGCAAAACCGGCTACATTGGTGGCCACGAGAATGTACCTCTGGATGAGGTCATCATCAATTCAACCGTTGTCACCTACAACGACTGATACCCAAGTTCAGGATGACCATGACAGCAAAACAAAATAATAAGACACTGTTCATATCCGACCTGCATATAGAATCCGCCAACGGTATTATCCTCAAAAGCCTGTTGCAACTCCTTGAGCAGCAGGCGATTGGTGCTGATGCCATCTATATAATGGGAGACCTGTTTGAAGCCTGGGTTGGCGACGACGACATTAACGAGGCCGGCGACAAAGTAGCCGGGGCTCTGTATGCACTCAGTCAGAACGGCACCCGGGTCTTTCTGATGCACGGTAATCGTGACTTTTTGCTCGGACCGGATTTTGCCAGCAGATGTGGCGGTCAACTCCTGCCAGAACCTGTTGTGATTGACTGCTATGGCCAGAAAGTCGTGCTGCTGCACGGCGACAGCCTGTGTACCCGGGACACTGCCTATATTAGTTATCGCAACCAGGTACGGGACCCGGCCTGGCAACAGGCTTTTCTTGCCCGACCTTTACTTGAGCGGCACATGGTCGCCCAGCAGATCCGCCAGCAAAGCAAAGACGCAAACAGCCACAAAGCATCCGACATTATGGATGTCACTCACCAGGAAGTACTGGATCTAATTGAAAAGCTTCAGGTTAACCTGATGATCCATGGCCACACACACCGTCCCGGCATACACACCATCCGACTGCATGAACCGATCAACGGCAAACATGAGGCAGTGCGCATTGTGCTTGGCAGCTGGGATCAGAAAGCCTGGGTACTGGAATTTACACCCGAAGGGTATGACCTCAAACACTTCAGCCATCCAACTGACTGATCTCGGGAAAATAGCGCGTCAGGTGCGCTTCACATAACACCAGCAGCTGGCTATCAACGTCTTCAGCCAACTCGGCCAGCGTGAGATGCTGCCAACCCGGGCGCACCTCGACACCAAATGAGCCCAATTCGGTCAATGCACGGTGACGCTTTTTTAAGAGGTTGTGCAACCACGTTGCTGGCGGCAAATCCTCGTTGAAAGGCACAGCCTGCCGTTTAAGGCCAGCAGCCAGCTCAATCTGTGAACGGATGATAAAGCGGGTATCCATAATAGGTTCAATAAGGCGGCACAAACGCTCCAGAACGGCCCTTTTTTCGTTTTCTCCATAAGCGTTCCAGTCTATGACCTCGGCAGAGAAGCGCTTACAGCCCCGGCAGATTTTGTCTCCAACAGAAGTGGTGGAGCAGATACCAATACAGGGGGTTTTGGTACTGACTGATTTCATAACGAGGGCATGTCCTGTAGAGGTTTTGCTGTGGTTTTGCAGTCGCCAACTGGAAATTTTCTGCATTCTACACTAGAATCTGAGCCCATTTTTCACCGCTTACCGTTTTAGACTGCGGCATCGCGTTTAGACTCACCATTTCTTCTGAAGGGGATTACTCTGTGTTAGAAGCCTATCGTAAACACGTGGCCGAACGGGCTGAACTCGGCATTGTAGCCAAACCGCTGGATGCCGCTCAGGTTGCCGAATTGGTCGATCTGCTCAAGAACCCGCCAGCAGGTGAAGAGCAATATATCCTCGACCTGATCACTAACCGCGTGCCAGCGGGCGTGGATGAGGCGGCTTATGTCAAAGCCGGCTTCCTGTCTGCGGTCGCCAAAGGCGAGACCCGGTCTCCGCTGATCGACAGAAAACACGCCATCAAGCTGCTGGGCACCATGCTCGGTGGTTACAACATCACCACCCTGGTGGACTTGCTGGATGATGCCGAATTTGGCGCTGCTGCGGCAGAAGAGCTGAAACACACTCTGCTGATGTTTGATGCATTCCACGATGTGGAAGAAAAAGCCAAAAACGGTAATAAAAATGCACAGGAACTGATGCAGTCATGGGCTGATGCCGAGTGGTTCCTGAACCGTCCTGAGCTGGCCAAAAAAATGACCTTATCGGTATTCAAGGTTCCCGGCGAAACCAACACCGATGACCTGTCTCCGGCGCCTGATGCGTGGTCACGTCCTGATATCCCCTTGCACGCGCTGGCCATGTACAAGATGCCACGTGAAGGCGTTACCAATGCAGCCCAACAAATTGAAGAATTAAAGAAAAAAGGTTTCCCGGTGGCACTGGTTGGCGATGTGATGGGCACTGGTTCCTCACGCAAATCTGCCACTAACTCCGTCCTCTGGTATATCGGTGACGACATCCCGCACATCCCCAACAAACGCGATGGTGGTGTGTGTATCGGCAGCAAAATTGCACCGATTTTCTTCAACACCATGGAAGATGCCGGCGCCCTGCCGATTGAATGTGATGTTGAAAACATGAACACCGGTGATGTCATCGACATTTACCCTTACGAAGGCAAAGTGCTGCGTCATGGTACCGACGAACTGGTTTGCAACTTCGAATTAAAAACCGACGTATTGCTGGACGAAGTCCGTGCTGGCGGACGTATTCCGCTGATTATCGGCCGCGGTCTGACTGACAAGGCACGTGCCTCGCTGGGTCAGCCTTACTCCACAGTATTCCGCCGCCCGACATCAGCCGCCGACACTGGCAAGGGTTTTACCCTTGCACAGAAAATGGTTGGCCGCGCTTGTGGCGTGGAAGGCGTTCGTCCCGGCACCTACTGCGAACCAAAAATGACCACGGTGGGTTCACAGGACACCACTGGCCCGATGACCCGTGACGAGCTGAAAGATCTGGCCTGTCTGGGTTTCTCTGCCGATCTGGTGATGCAGTCTTTCTGTCACACCGCCGCTTATCCAAAGCCGGTGGATATCGAAACCCAGCACACGCTGCCCGACTTTATCCAGACTCGCGGTGGTGTAGCCCTGCGTCCGGGCGACGGCATCATCCACAGCTGGCTGAACCGTATGCTGCTGCCGGATACCGTAGGCACCGGTGGTGATTCACACACACGTTTCCCGATTGGTATTTCGTTCCCGGCCGGTTCCGGTCTGGTTGCGTTTGCTGCGGCCACCGGCGTAATGCCGCTGGATATGCCAGAGTCTGTGCTGGTGCGGTTTAAAGGCGAAATGCAGCCGGGTATCACACTGCGCGACCTGGTTAACGCCATTCCGTATGCAGCGATTCAGTCAGGTGATCTGACAGTAGAAAAGAAAGGCAAAAAGAATATTTTCTCCGGTCGTATTCTGGAAATCGAAGGCCTGCCAAATCTGAAAGTTGAGCAGGCATTCGAGTTGTCAGATGCTTCCGCTGAGCGCTCTGCTGCCGGCTGTACCATTCGTTTGAGCGAAGCTCCCATTATTGAGTACTTCAAATCCAATATCGCGCTGCTGCGCTGGATGATCAGTGAAGGTTATGGTGACCCGCGCACACTGGAACGTCGTGCCCGCGCCATGGAAGACTGGCTGGCCAAACCAGAGCTGTTGCAGCCAGATGCCGATGCCGAGTACTACAAAATCATCGAAATTGATCTTGCCGGGATCAAAGAGCCGCTGCTGGCCTGCCCGAATGATCCGGACGACATCAAACCGCTGTCTGCTGTTCAAGGCACCAAAATTGATGAAGTGTTTATCGGTTCCTGCATGACCAACATCGGTCACTTCCGTGCCGCGAGCGAAGTGCTGAAACAGACCAAGGGCACCATCCCGACCCGTCTGTGGATTTCTCCGCCAACCAAGATGGATCAGCATCAGCTGACTGAAGAAGGCATTTACAGCGTGTTTGGTGTTGCCGGTGCACGCACCGAGATGCCTGGTTGCTCACTGTGCATGGGTAACCAGGCACGTGTAGCCGCCAATTCAACTGTGGTATCCACCTCTACCCGTAACTTCCCCAACCGCCTGGGCGATGGTGCCAATGTGTTCCTGGCCTCATCAGAACTGGCGGCGGTGGCTGCTGCGTTGGGTCGTATTCCGACCATGGAAGAGTACATGAGCTACATGGGCATGGTGGATACCATGTCTGACAAGATCTACCGTTATTTGAACTTCAATGAAATCAAATCCTACATGGATGCGGCTGAGCGTCAGAAGGCGATCCCGGTAACCAACGTGGTTGAGGTGGCGTAACGACATCTCCCGGGGTCGGAGGACGCATGTCCTCTGACCCCTGAACCCACTCTGATCGACGGGCCGGTAGCGGAGAGTAGTTTGTCGGACGACGCCTTTGGCGCCTGATTGTCCGAAAACTACTCTCCGCTACCGGCCCTTTTTCTTTGTTGGGTCAAGAGACACCAATTCGTTTGCAGAGGCAGGAGATGTCTAACTATTTTGGCCGCATGAGCCGGCACAGTCAGTGGATAAGGGGTGATGCCGGGTGCCGGTTGATGAACAATCAGGCGCCGCAGGCGTCGTTCAGCGTCCGGCACCCGGCAGCGCCCCTCGCACGCTGAAGCTGCACCTGGAATTCCAAGTGCCCCTAATTCCAAGTGCCCTCAGCGCTGCACTGAGAAAAAAGCCCTGAGCCGACCAAGCTCTTCAGAAGTCCAGCCGACAGGCTCCGTCAACGCCACCCACGAATCCAGGTAGTGCTCAGCCGCATAAGCATGTCCATACCCCCGCGGCGACACACCGCTGGCCATATCCGCTGCCAGCTGCAACATTGTCACCACCGGAAACCAACGCAGATCCGGTGTCACGTCAGGGCCACGTGCGCCCTGCATCCAGTCTGGTTCACGATACAGGACCTGAGGCGCAAAAAAAGTGATGGGGTCACTGGCGTACTGCAAAAACGCAATCCGGAAAGCGCCCCAGTCACTACCAGGCAAATCCAGGCCACCGGATTGGTTGGCAAAGCGCACCACCGCACCATGTCTGAATTTTGGCAACCAGGCTGGAGAGCCGGGGTCACGCAGCAGTGTTACAGAGCGCCACGTCTCACTTCTGAACGGAGGGCCGCTCCACAATGCGCCGTGAAACGGGTCTTCAATGATGTCATAAAAATCAAAGGACAAATCGGAATTAAGCGCACCCAGACTTAGTCCCAGCAAATAAAAATCAGGGCGATCGTCTGCGGGCAATTCTGACCAGTAACCATAAATGGTCTGGAACATCGCGCGAGCTGTTTCTACGCCGTAGTCCGCTTCAGATAAAATAGCCAGCGGACTGGACAGATAGGAATACTGAGCAGCAACACTGGCAGTATTGCCACCATACAGGTACTCAAGCGGACCAATGCTGCCAGGGTCTACCCAGCCGGTGCCGGTGGGTGTTATCAGTACCAGCACTGCACGGCTGAAAGCACCAACCCGAAGCAACTCCGCCAACGCCAGATCCGCACGTTCCTGCGCAGTTTCAGCGGAGTTCAGCCCTACATAAACCCGCAGTGGGTCCATTGTCTGAGCGATTGATTGCAAGGGGGCGTATTCCGCAATCTGCTGACGGGTTGGTGCAAGGCTGACAAAACGACGCCCTTGCCGGCCCAACTGCTCCCACGATATAAGGGACGTGGCGCTGCCGGTTTTATTGGTTTCCAACGGTGGTTCAAACTCTGGTTCAATCAACGCGTCGATGCGCTGATAAGAGCGATCCGCCGCCTGTAATGCCAACGAAAACAGCACACCATCAATAATCGACCAGAACAGGATCAGTGCGGACAACAAACCAGCCAGATGTGAGACCCGGGTGGGGACAAAGTGTTGCATTTTTTTTGATAAAAACAAAAACGTGCGATAAAAAAGGCGGAAGAGCCATAGCAACGTTAAAAAAAGTGTCACCGCAATCACTGCAATCATGCTCATCTGGATGCCGGTGATTGCTTCCATTCCCATCAGGTCGCGCACATTGTTCTGCCAGCCACTGGCCTGCCACAAGAACACTATGACAACAAAAACAAATAATACGGTCACCACCAACTGAATGAGTCGCCGGACACGATGCTGTGCTACTGGCAGTCCGAAATAGTCCCAGACCAGATAAAGAAGGACACCCGCCCCATAACCTGCACTTAAAGACAGCCCTGAAATCAGTCCCTGCACATAATCCGGGCGAGGCAATAATGATGGTGTTAACGAGACTGCAAAAAAAAGTGTACCAAGCAGAAGTCCGATTGAATGAAAATGCCGGCTGACGCGGCGTAATAGCAGCCGCCAGGCCAGACTGACTCGACGGCTGTGGACTACACTGCCTCTGGCACTATGATTGATACTGCGGTTGAGCACGCGATATTTCCTGAGCAAAGTCATGGTATGTATCGCAGTCTCTGACATGCTCCCCGCCGCTGTCAACCGCACTCCCTGATGTGCGGGCTATGGAGTATGAGACGTGCCGGATCAGCGACGCTCCACCCAGTGATCGGCGACTACGCCATCCCGCATCTCGATGATCAATGTCTCCTCTTCATCGCTCGAAACATCAATATTGAAGAGTAGAAACATGCCTATCTCTGTTTCTTTGGAGCGGGTATTTCGATATCTCCAGACCTCACTCCCATCGTCGCGGACAGAGCGCCTGTCGGGCGGTCCGAATGCCTCCCGAACCCAGTCAGCTGACGTCTGACCTGACACAAGCTGTGAACGGTCGTCCTGATGCCACTGTGTTCTGCCAGCCTTCTGCTTGGAGTCCACCACAAAAAGACAACCCATCAGACTGATGCAAAGTAATGTTGTGCCGATCAATTTCCACATATCCCCTCCATACCCAGAGTTAACTCCGGTTGCAAAAAATTGTAATTATTCCTGCGAACTTATGACGTTGGCAGATACCTAATTCGTTCAGCAGAATTCGTGCCATTCAAAAATAATTTACAAGCATATGATTTTAATGATTTTTTCTTGCCAGCCTCAAAAGAGCTCTTTAAATTTCAACAAGCTTTGGTGCGGCTGACCAAGAAGTAGTGAAAATGCTCATTCAGACACAATGCAGTTCTTGCAAGCCGGATGGCGATGACGGCCGCAAGGGCGATGAATATACTGCTGTCAGCCCGGTCTAAGGCCGACCCAATCAGTCACCACGCACAGGACGTTGCCATGAATCCATCGACTAAATTAAGAACGCTGACGGCCACTCTGCTACTCAGTGCCGCTGCATGTGCAAGCTCAGGCTCTGCGCTTGCACAAAATGAAATTATTCGCGGTGCGATTCCACCTATGCCGGAAATTACGTACCAGCCTTCGCCTGAAGCTTACAAAGTAGAAGAATTTGTGACTGACCTGCAGGTGGTCTGGACAATACGGTTTCTTCCGGACGGCAGGTTGATGGTTACTGAACGTCCGGGACGTGTGCGACTGATTTCAGCGCAAGGGGTGATGGACCCGGAACCCTGGCTGAGTGTTGAAGACAAGGTTTTTTTTCAGGGCGAGAGTGGTCTGACCGGTCTTGCCCTGCATCCCCAATACCCCGAGGTGCCTTGGGTCTACGTGATGTACACCTACTCTGGTGACAATGGTGTGTTTAACCGCATCAGTCGTTTTACCGAAGTTGACGGCCGTGCGGGCGAAGAAAAAATTCTGTTCGATGGCCTGGCAGCACAGGAGCGCGGAGGTAGCCACAGCGGTGGCACTCTGCAGTTTGGCGCCGATGGGATGTTGTATGTAGCGACCGGCGACGCTTTTGAACGGCAGCGCTCCAACGATCTCGAGGATCTGTCTGGCGCGGTGCTCAGAATTACACCCGATGGCGAAGTGCCGGCAGACAATCCATGGCCGGGCAACCCGATCTGGGCGCACGGTATGCGAAATCCCCATGGCCTGGCCTGGCAGCCGGGCAGTGGGCGACTGTTTACCGGCGATCATGGCCCAACCGGTGAAGATCAACTGATGGCTCACGACCGCATTGTTGTACTTGAGGGCGGTCGCCATCACGGTTGGCCCATTATGGTGGGGGCAGCCGGAAATCCCGACTACGTGGATCCCATTCTGACCTTTGTACCCTCCTCTCCCCCCGGCGACGTGATGTTCTACACCGCGGACCTGATGCCCGGGTTAAAGAATGATCTGTTTGTATCTGTGCTGGGGTTCCAGCCAATAGAACGCCAGAATCTGATGCGTATACGTTTTCAGGACGCTGCCAATCCTACCCGCCCGACTGCTATTGAACGGTGGTTTAACGATGAACAAGGCAACAGTGTGTACGGCCGCCTGCGCGCTCTGGCCACCGGCCCGGATGGCGCCATTTATGTCGGCACCAGTAACCACGACGGCAGACAGATGACTGCATCCCAGCGTGAACAGCCAGATAGAATTTTGCGTATCAGCCCGCGCTGATCTGCTCTTCCCGGCCAGCGCCCGGTTTGCATATTTATGTTACCGGGCGAATTCTGGCGCCCTTGTGTGATCGAAATCACACACAGGCCAGATTGCTCAACTCCGTCATTGACGCCCCTGTCCGCAATTGGTAAAAATTCCCACAGCAAGCAAAATCAAGCTGTAGGTTCAAAAGGGATCACGTGCTTGCTGCAGTCAACACGGAGAGCAGTCATGAAAAATCTGTACGAGAGCTTTGTTTTTGCCATCAGCCTGATACTCGCTGGCAGTGCCTTTGCCAGCGAAACTCCGGTTTACTCGGATAACAAAGGGCAGCTGCAAGTGCCATCTGTCAAAGTGGACGGCGTCCCCGGCGTTTACCAAGACATCATCATGAAATTTGAAGACAGCGACACCCTGCGCATGTTGTCGGTCAAAGAAGGCGTGTTGCTTGACTACATCAACCAAGTCAATTCATTCCAAACCAACACTTTCCCTGTGCAGGTGTTTCTTGAGATCAGCGGCACATTCCCGAGCGGTTGTGGTGCAATCGGCCAGATCCTTCAAACCGTAACCGGCAATGACTTCAGTGTCCTGGTCTACTTTGAAAATGATGCATGGCTGGAGAGCCCGGAATCGGTAGCTTGCACTCTGGCCATGCGCCCATTCAAAAAAGTTATTGCTTTAGACGTCTATGGTCTGCAAGCCGGCACATATGGGTATACATTAAATGACAAGTTCAGTGGCAGCTTCAGCCTGGCAACTGATAACAGGATTCAGTAATTTTTTGTATGCCAGATCAAAAACTGCAAAATTTGATAAAAAGGACATTATCGTGATGAGGACAAGATTATCTGCATTCGGCATAGGCATTGGCCTGTTGTTTTCCGCAGCCCTGAATGCCGATCAACATCCGGTCTATTCGGAAGAAGAAGCTACATTGGTGCTGCCTTCAATTTCTCTGGACAGCAGCCCGGGTCATTTCCAGGAAGCAGAACTTGAACTGCTCCAGGACAACCTCTGGCAACTGCGGGATGTCAGGGAAGGCAAGCTCAATGAAGACATTCAAAATGTTGAGCTGATCATAACCGACTCATTTCCGCTTCAGGCCTTCCTGAGGATCAGTGGCGAATTCATGCACGGTTGCGCACGCAAAGGGCAGGTTCAAAGCCAGATCGTAAACAACAAAATTATTGTAAACGCTTATTATGAAAACAATCTCTGGACCAAATCGCCTGAGATTGTGCTTTGCACTCTCGCCACAGAATCATTCAGCTTTGTGTACCCGTTGCCGGTTTACGGATTGCCCGCAGGTGACTATACGTATGAGTTGAACAACACGTTCAGCGGCTCTTTCACTTTGTCACAGAGCAATGTGTACGAGTCATCCAGCCCGGCCTGGCAATAGTTTTTGTCGGCAAGTTTTGAACGCGAGGAAGAAGCGTTTAATCAGTCAAGTGAGCAGGATGTTCGCTTGCAGGGTATCTACCGGCAAGGAAGTCGGCAGATACCCTTTTTTTTACTTAAGACTTTTACTCACCACTTCAAACACATCCCTGGAAAGTTCAGGCAGTGCAGCGATGCGTTGCAGCTGAGTTTTCATCAGCGCCTGACGTCCCGCATTGTACTTCCTCCAACGGGTCAGCGGTGTCAGCAAGCGCGACGCAATCTGCGGGTTTGCCAGATTCAGGGCCACGACCTGATCGGCAAGAAACTCGTATCCGGCACCATCCAGATGGTGGAAATTGAGTGGGTTGGAGTTGCAGAACGCACTGATCAGCGAGCGCACCTTATTGGGGTTGCGCATATCAAACGCTTCGTGATTCATCAATGCTTTGACCTGTTGCAGCGTGCCGGGGCGCGTTGCAATTGCCTGCACTGTGAACCACTGATTCACCACCAGCGATTCATGCTTCCAATTCTGGTAAAAATCCGCCAGGGCCTGATCGCGCATGTGTGCCGCGGCAGGGTATCTGGAATTGACCAGAAGTTTGAGTGCAGCATCAACATCGGTCATATTGGCTGCAGCCTGATACTGCTCAAAACATGTCTGCAGATGCTCAGGTTCTGGCAGACGCATCATGTAGGCCAGACAGGTATTTTTTAAAGCCCGTTTTGCAATACTGTCTGCATCTGCACTATATGCGGTGCTGGTCTGGCACAGTCCATATAACTCGGCAAAACCAGCAGCATGTGCGACTGCAAGAGTATTGGCTACGAACTCTCGCACCAGATGAATGCCATCCACATCGATCTCTGCAGACAACTCGCCCAAGTAAGCTTCCGAAGGCAATGTCACCAGTTGCGCCAGCATGGCCTGATCAAGCTGCTTCGCCCCCCGTGCATCGGCTACAGCGGCGGCAAGCAGTTCACCTATCGCTGTGACAAGGCCCGGGTACACTTGCAGTGTCTTGCCCTGTTGATGTAATGCCAACAACTCCTGGATAACACCCACAGCCAATTCTTGCGCAGCGTTCCAGCGATTAAAGCCGTCGCTGTCGCGCGTCATGATAAACAGCAGTTCATCACGCGTGTAATCAAAGGCCAGTTTTACTGGCGCTGAGAACCCGCGCAGCAGTGAAGGGACCGGTTTATCTTTCACGTGTGTGAACACAAAACTTTGTACCGGCCGCACAACATCAAGCACGCGTTCCGTCATCGGCTGCGCAACAATTTCACCTTGCAGTATCAACGGCAGCGCCTGACCGTCCGGGCCTAACAAACCCATGCGCAAGGGAATATGGAAAGGTTCCTTGAGGGCCTGATCCGGAGTAGGCGGACAACTCTGACGAACCAGCAACTCATAAGTCTCAGTGCTGGAATCATAGTGACCGGTGACCTGCAACTGGGGAGTGCCTGCCTGTGAATACCAGCGCCGGAACTGAGTCAGATCAACACCACTGGCATCTTCCATGGCACGCACAAAATCTTCTGTCGTTACAGCCTGACCATCATGTCTTTCAAAATAGATATCTGAGCCTTTGCGAAAGCTTTCCGGGCCGATCAGTTCACGAATCATACGCACGACCTCTGCGCCTTTTTCGTAAATGGTCAACGTATAAAAGTTGGAGATTTCCATATAGGAGTCAGGCCGTACAGGATGAGCCATCGGACCGGCATCTTCAGCGAACTGTTGTGTGCGCAGGAAACTGACATCATCGATTCGTTTGACAGTACGCGAGCCCATATCGGCAGAAAACTCTGCATCGCGGAATACGGTAAACCCTTCTTTCAAACTGAGCTGGAACCAGTCGCGGCAGGTAACGCGATTGCCTGACCAGTTGTGAAAATATTCGTGAGCGACGACCGCCTCGACACGCTGGAACGCCAGATCTGTGGTGGTAGCCGGATTGGCGAGGACACAGGAGGTATTAAAAATATTCAGTCCCTTATTTTCCATTGCTCCCATATTGAAATCGTCTACCGCCACGATCATGAAAATGTCCAGATCATATTCCCTGCCGTACACCTCTTCGTCCCAACGCATGGAGTTCTTCAGTGACAACATGGCGTGATCGCATTTATCCAGATCTTTTTCTTCAACAAAAATGCGTAAAGTGATATCACGTCCCGACATGGTACTGAAATGATCTTCGATAAACTTCAAATCACCGGCCACCAGGGCAAACAGGTAACAGGGTTTTCGAAATGGATCTTCCCAGGTGACCCAGTGGCGACCATCTTCAAAGTCGCCCCGCGCAATGTCATTCCCGTTTGACAATAGTACCGGGTAGCGCTTTTTGTCAGCTACTACGGTAGTAACGAATTTTGCCATCACATCCGGGCGATCAAGGTAATAAGTAATCTTGCGGAACCCTTCGGCTTCACATTGTGTACAGAACATCGTGTTGGATTTATACAAACCTTCAAGACTGGTGTTTTCCTGCGGTTTGATCAGAGTTTCGCATTCCAGCACAAATCCTGAATCCAGCGAATCACCCAGCATACCGGCAAGATTTCTGATAGTCAGAGACTCCTCGTCCAGCTGGTACTGGTCGGAACCAAGAATGTGATCATTGAGTTGCAAACGCAGCAGTTGCATATCCTGCCCGTCCAGACGAAGGGAGTCATGTTGGTTTCCTATCAGCTCAGGATTGCGACGCATATGCAGTCTGGAACGTACACGTGTTTCAGTCTCGGCCAACTCAAAATGCAACTCTGTCAGTTCAATCAGAAAAGCAGGTGTCTGATAGTCTTTCAGGTAAATGGTTGTTGCCTGCGCGTCTCTCATGATAGTTCCTGTAATTCGCTACGTTGTTCGCTGCGTTGTTCAGTACGTCGCTCAAGCGCGACTGATTTCAAGCTCATAACCGCTGAAGCGGCGAATATTGATAACTCCGGTATCAAACATCAGATACTGACCTTTGATGCCCAGAAGGGTGCCTTCCACCAGCGCGTCGTTATCCAGATTAAACGAAGTAATTTTGTCCGGATACCCCTGCACCGGATACTGGATCTCAACCGGCTCTATACCCGTCAGTACGCTGACAGCATGAAAACCAAAACGCTGGACCATGTCTTTGAGATCAGTTTCGCAGATGTTCAGCAGATGATCCCGCTCGGCTTTCAGATCCACAACCTGATCCCCCTCTCTCAGCATATCGCGCCAGTTGGTTTTATCCGCAACATGCTGACGGAACATCACTTCAAGCGAACCACTCTGCAAACGCGTGCGCACACGCACAATCGGAAGCGCCTGCACTGCGCCCTGATCCACCCAGCGCGTGGGGACCTGCGTTGCCCGCGTAATGCCAACCTTCACGCCTGACGAATTAGCCAGATAAATGATGTGATCCTGCATACAAAACTCTTCACCCCAGGCCGGCTCGCGGCAGGTGCCCAGATCAAAGTGGCACTTCTCGGGATGGATAATACAACTGTCGCACTGCGCCAGCTTCTGAAAACACGGATAACAATAACCCTGATTAAAACTCTTGTTGCTGAGCCGGCCACAATGCACACAGTTTATCTTGCCGGTATAACGCAACCTGACCGTGCTGCCGAGCAGATCGTTCATCGGCGTCAGCGTATCGCCCAGCGGCAACTGATAACGTACCGGTGACTCCAGCCGTGAATGAAGCTTGCGAACCGTGCCTTGTGCCAATACCTGCATGCGAAAACTCTCTACGGGGATTTAAAAATCATTTGCGTCGTTAATTTTTCGTTCATTTGAACCGGCACGACCCCGGCGAGTAAGCCGAGGCGGCACGATCCCCACAAGCAAGCCGATGTGGGGGACTAGCTTTTTTGACAATCAGACGCCGCAGGCGTCGTCAAAAAAACAGTCCCCCGCAGCGGCGCAGCCAGGCGCTGACCGCTACCCGCCCCTTTCCGAAAATACAAAAATAACTTCCATCACATAAGGCTGATTTTTCAGTGCGTAATAATCTTCAGCGGCTCAACCCGCTCATGATCATGGCTGTGATTGTCATCATCACACTGCGTTTTTTTCAACCCCGTGCGATCTATATAACCTACCCGCATATCCTCAGGCAGATGCTGCTGCTCATACGCGATAATCGCCTGCAGACAATACTCGATCTGCTCCGGCGTCAACTTGCGGCCATCCTGCCAGCGCCCGAGCTCAACGGCAGTCTTCAGATTCATATGCACTTCAGGATTCATCATCCCAAGAATGTCTTGCATGGATTCTATAGGTTTGTCAGACATCGGCTCCACTCCTGTTACCAGCTCTCTTAAACACGGTTCCCAGCACCAACCCACTCAGCATGCCAGCAACCAGGCCACCCAGATGCGCGGCACTTGCAATCATGGACGACGCAAGAATCTCCATCAAAACCAGTGCCACCAGAAATACCATAATCATGGGCAGGGGCAAACGCAACCGCGATTGCGGACGCAGTGTTTGCCACATCCAGATGAGACCAATCTGACCATATACTACGCCAGACATACCCCCGAAGTTGGGTGTACCTGACCACAAATATTGAGAAATATTGGCGCTGAATGCGAGTAGTAAAATCAGTAACAGATAAATCGGTTTGCCAAACTGCGGCTCCATCATGCGGCCAAAAAACCACAGCCAGAGCAAATTAAAAATCAGGTGCACAGGACCAAAATGCAGCAACGCAGGTGTTAACGTCCTGATCCAGTCACCCGGCGAATCCAGACCACTGATCAAAGCTGCCAGCGGAAATTGTCCAGGCTGTATAACGTCCGGAAAAAACAAGCTGCGCACTGACATGACATCGGCACCCAGATCACTGATAACAGCAACCAGCACGCAGGCCAATATCAGTATCACGGTGACAGGGGCCAGCCACAGCGCACCCAGAAAACCTTGCAATAGCGATTTTACCGGCAGCATCGGTACAGCAGGGCCGCCCTCTCGAGCGCCACCATATTCGTTGTTTTCCGGTAACGCCAGAGTGCCGTCCTGCCAGCGCTGCCAGGCGGACGCTATCACAACCACCTGTTCCTGATCCGGCGCCCAGATCACCAAAGTCCCGGATTCTTCTGTGACATGGTGAGGCAGGTGATATGACCGCAAAACTTTAATGAACGGTCTCAGGTCATGAGTTGCAGAAACAGAAACGGCTCTATGCATCGTCCCTGACCAGTCGATTGCCCCAGCCGAGTTTGCTGCGGCAGGCTTCGTAATAATTGTAGTCCAGTGGATGTATCAGTCGCAGTGGTCCGGCTTTTTTGCGAATGATGATACTGTCCCCCGGTTCAGTGTGAAAACGCACGGCGCCGTCGCAACTGACCAACGGGGAAATAGCTCGTTGTTTGACGACTTCCAGCCGGACTTCGCAGTCGCCATCCAACACGAGTGGCCGGCTGCTCAAAGTATGCGGATACATGGGAACCAGCACCAGAGCATTCAGACTGGGATGCATGATGGGCCCGCCGGCGGACAATGAGTAAGCAGTAGAGCCCGTGGGGGTCGCTACGATCAAACCGTCAGCCTGCTGGGAATTAACAAACTGCCCGTTGATGAACAGCTCGAACTCTATCATTTGCGCTGCCGTACCGGGATGTAACACGACGTCATTCAACGCAGTGCCACCAGGCAGAAGTACGTCGTCGCGCAGTACTGAAAACTCCAGCATAAATCGTGACTCTTCGACGAACTTTCCATCCAGCACATCTGCCAGGGCTTCTTCTATTTCATCAGGCAGGATATCAGTGAGAAATCCGAGACGACCGCGGTTGACACCGAGGACCGGCACATCATGACTGACCAGAGCGCGTGCTGCATTGAGCATACTGCCATCACCACCTACCACAACAACCAGATCACATTCACCACCCAATTCATGGCGACGAAAAACCGGCAGGAGCTGATCAGGCACCAGCTCAGAAGTTGCCTGTTCCAGCACCACACTGAGTCCGCGTGAGTTCAAAAACGTGATCAGCCTTTGCAGGGTTTCAACGACGCCACTGTGACCCGGGCGACCTACCAGTCCGATCTGTTTAAAATTTGCCATGCCGGGGGATTCCATCCGCAGATGTGCTTGTCCTGACAAGCTGCGCCTTCAGGAGCAGCAACCTGGCGGCGAGTATAACACGCGGGTTTGGCGGCGCGAGGTCAAGGAGCTGTCGAGAACCGTTTTGGGGCAATCAGTGTGCAGCACAAATGCTGACAACCAGAGGTTCAAGCGTGTAAATCAGCTCACCGGTGTCCGACAGTTGATAAGCAAGGAACAGCACCAGAGGAAAACCGTGCAGTTCCTGCGCCGGCACAAAATCACTCAGAATTCTCAGATATTCAATGGGCTTGAGGATTCCGGGCACGCTGAAAGGCACCAGACCTGCCACCGCACCGTTCCACCCAAAGAGTTCGCCTCGCTCATTGAGCTGAACCAGGCCGAGCCCGGCAGCGCTCAGATCTGCCAGGACATGAAACTGTCCGCGTTTGCCGATATGAGCAGGGTCCACATAAAAATCGGCGGTAATATCCATGCGTTGTGACGCCGTTACCGACTCCACATAACTCAGCCCTTTGTCGGTAGACGCCGCGATTGCGATACGAGCCGCTGTTGCCCCGCCATTCAACATGCCGACCCGACGTCCCGGCAAAAGCGGCACTTTTGTTGGCATATAGGACGCTATCTGGAAACGCACCAGATTCAATGCAAGTACCGCATCTGCACCGTGAACAGGGTCATTGTAGTCAACACCGCAGGGCAATGACTTGCAGAGTGCCTGCGGATCAGAAAAACGCGCAATACGACTGGCATTGCCGAAACGGCCGGGGGTTGCCATTACGGTAGTAAAATGACCTTCAACACCATGGCCCGTTGCGAAAGGGAATGTCCCGCCTTCTCCATCTTCACGATGGGAATGCGTCAAACCCATATTGTGCCCCAGCTCATGCGCCAACACTGAACTCACTGGGCAATCTATGGCCACCAGTGAGAATGCGTAATCACGCTCATTAAACGCCATCATGTCTCCCATGGTCCGGTAGCCACCCAGATTGGCAAGGCCACACATGTCAGACTGTGGGTTCATGGGGCGCAGTAACACCACAAGATCTGCGCCGTAGCGCTCTCTGAGCGCTGCGACCTGACTGAAGGCAGGGTGATTGCCAGTGGTCAGCTCGTCCAGTTGGCGGTACATATCAACGCCGCTACTCTGGTAATTCACACGTCCGTGATGCACAGGCCGCAAGGTAATTCCCACACCGCTGTCCTGATAAATCTGATTGGTCACACTGATCATCTGATTGATACGTGTTGCCGTCGCAGCTCCGTACATAGCTTCAGCGTCGGGGGTATATAACGTCATGATATCGATGACTACATTACCTAATTGATCACGGGTCAGCTCAGGCAACAGACCCAGGTTGAATGCTCCAAGACCGTTGTTCGGTGCACCCTTGGTAATGTTATTTACCACATTAAGGTTGGCGTCGTGTCTTTGCGCGCCCACAAAAACAGTACTCCATAACCTCATGGGAGATGATTTTGCCGGCACCCGCACCAGATAGCTCAGTGTGCGGGTGGCTCCGGCTGCGACACCACCGGACAAATCACAACGCAGAATCGGCTGCCTCGGAGACGTGTTAGTCAGTGCTCTGACGCAAGCCGGAGCACTGACCAGTTCGGCGTCCTCAAGAATAAAATAAACATCTGCGCTCAGGCGCGGCAAACTCTGGCTACTGGTATTGCGGAAATGCAGCGTGACTTCCACCTCACTGGACTGACCAACGTAAACAGCTGTCTGGCTGAAACGCTGGCTGATCTCCAGTGCGGATGCAGCCGCCTGCTGCCGGGCTCCGCTGCCACTGCCTGCAGGCGAATCCCCTATCACCAGGCGCTGTGCACCTGGCCTGTCAGGCACTGTCGGACGCAATACGCCGTCGGGCGTACGTAAATCGGGAATCACAAAATCGGTAGCGGTATCCTCCGATACGTGATGGTGGTGGGAGTCCCCCACTACAGCCGGCTGATACAAAACACCTGATATCACATCATCAACCTGGCGGGCGTCAAAGACCCAGCGCAGATGATCGAGTGCGATTTCAGCAAATACAGCAGACGTGCCGACAGTGAGGACCAGTCGCAGCCCCGAAGAAGCAGCATCCTCTGCGCCGCGCGCAAAAAGCACACGATCACCATTTATATAATAGTCATCCTTCTCAATAACGGCATTGACCAATAACAGGCTCTGCGCGCCGTGATCATTTGATACCGGAAGGCTGAACGAAAATTCATCACCAACTGCAATCTGTTCAAGTGCAGCAACCTGCACACTTACGTCCAAAGCGTTTGCAGGCGGACTTGGCTGCACAGCAAAAGCAGGGGAAACCAGACCGGAAAATAACCACAGCAGCACAAAAAGCCGTATTGACGGCAGTCTGTTAAGGGATTTTAGTGTTCGCTGTCTCAACCGGGTCATCAGCATCAGAGTGTCTGAATAGTATTGGCATCAGGGTATTGCTGTAATCGGCCTGCAGAATAACCCGCCGTGGGAAATTTTTCCACTCTGACTCAGCAATCAATACTGAGTCGTCATCCGTCCCTGAAGACCGCCGGTGTGCAACAACAAAAGGCGGGTTCCAGGAGGGTACAGTCCGGCAGCAACCCGCTGATATAGAGCGGCCATCAGCTTGGCGGTATATACCGGGTCGAGCAGAATCCCGTGCCTGATTTCGAATTCCCGGACAAAAATCGCCAGAGCCTCAGGGAAACGCGCATAACCACCATAGTGATGTTCAGTCTCTACAGCCCAATCAGGGAATTCAGATCCGGGCGCACGCAAGCTTTGCAGGCAGCGGGTAACTTCAGCACGGATAAACCCCCCTTGCTTCAGTACAGCTATGCCTCTTACAGAAGGCAATCTGGTTACAGAAGGCAATCTGGTTGCAGAAGGCAGACTGGTTGCAAAAGGCAGACTGGTGTCTGAGGACATCTCACTTTTATGACGCAGCTCTCCAAGGCCCGCCACTAATCCGGCCATGGTAGTGCCGGTACCGCATGCCAGCATGATTTCATCTGGTAAGTACGTATGCAGACTGTTGTTGATTACCGATGCCAGTTGCATACAACCGCGTATGCCCGACTCATTGGCACCGCCTTCGGGCACCAGATAGAAGTCGCCGAATGCATCCCGCAATTGGTCAATAAACTGAGCGTCTGCCCTACGCCGGTATTCCTGCCTTGAAATACGGAAAAGCCTCATCCCGCGGGATGCTGCAAATTGCAAAGTGTGGCTGTCTGCCTGCCCGTCATCACCTCGGATCACGCCAATAGTTTTGAAACCGAAACGTTTGCCAGCCTCAGCCAGCGCGTGGATATGATTAGAGTAGGCTCCGCCAAAACTTAGCACGGTATCAAAACCGGAAGCTCTGGCAGCAACAAGATTGGGTATCAATTTAAATGCTTTGTTGCCGCTGAGCACTGGATCAATCTGATCCAGTCTGAGCATCTGAACGCTGACATTTTTTTCTATAAAAATCTCGTCCGCGATATCCGATACCGGCGCGCTGCCGGGGATAGCAAGTTCAGCACTGAGATTTGGATTACCGCCTGCAGGCATGATTCATAATGCTCAGGGCAATAACTGGCGGAAATAAAAAAGCCCTTGCATAACAAGGGCTTTTCTGAATAGTGGCGGACCGGACGAGGCTCGAACTCGCGACCTCCGGCGTGACAGGCCGGCATTCTAACCAACTGAACTACCGGTCCGCATTACTCATGCATGTACTGCTTTTTGAACAGTTACTTGCTTTTACAGCAACCTGTCAGCGTCACATTTCTGACTGGTGGGATGTGAGGGATTTGAACCCCCGACATTCGCCTTGTAAGGGCGACGCTCTACCAACTGAGCTAACATCCCGCTGTGTTGAGTGACGCGCATTTTACCGACTTGAGCTAACATGTCAAATAGAATTTAAACTATTCGGCGCACAAAACTTGCGAACCGTGTATCTGATTTGAATATGTTATCGCGCGCTACTCAAATCGATTAACTGTACAAGAACCAGCGGCGCCGTTAGTATTGCATTCGTTTTTTCACAGCAGAACCTGCGGAATCCAGCCATGGAAATCTACAAAGAATTTAACTTCGAAGCTGCACATCGCCTGCCCAATGTACCCGAAGGTCACAAGTGCGCGCGTTTGCACGGACATTCATTTCTGGTGCGTCTGGTAGTGAGCGGACCCGTCGGTGAGAAAACGGGTTGGGTGATGGATTTTGGCGACATCAAAAAAGCTTTTAAACCGGTGTGGGAACAACTTGATCATCATTATTTGAATGAGATCACAGGGCTTGACAATCCCACCAGTGAAAACATCGCTGCGTGGATCTGGCAAAAATTAAAACCCGCTCTGCCCGAGCTTTGTCGCGTAGAAATCCGTGAGACCTGCACCAGCGGGTGTATTTATTCAGGACCTTTGTAAATGACTTTGAAGCCGCCACGACTGCTTAAAGTCGCTGAGCCAGTGCTGTTTTTATCGCCATAAAATCTTTAGGACGGTTAACACAATCAGCGGCAATCAACTGTCCCTGCCGGAAATACTTAAGTACAAAACCTTGCGATTCTGCTGCATTCAGGCTGCCTTCAAGTTCAGTCTGGTCGAAGTCTTGCGACAAACCCGCCGACTGCAGCTTGATATCATACTGGTCCGACCAGAACCAGGGCGCAGCACAATACTTCTCTTGCAGCGCTATCATATTCACAGCGGCAACACGCGACTGGTCATTAGCATTTTGCACAGACTCCAGACGCAAGCGTCGCTGATACAAAAAAGAGGGATGACTGGCACAATCACCCGCGGCAAAGATTTTTTCGTCGCTGGTTCTGGCATATTCATCTACGTGAATTCCGTTCTCAATTCTCAGACCTGCTTCCTGCGCCAGCCTCGTTTCCGGTACTACACCAACTCCGATGATCACCAACTGTGCTTCAAACTTTGATCCATCTGCACAGCTGACCGAATCGACGTTGCCTTGACCATTGATTGCTGTGACTTCGGCGTTGCAGCGGATATCAACGCCGTGAAGCTGATGCAGTGAAGCAAAATATCCAGACACCTCTTCCCCGGTTACCCGCTTGAGCACCCGATCTGCACGTTCAAGTACCGTTACATCAATGCCCTGGCTACGTAGCACCGCTGCCGCTTCAAGACCAATGTACCCTGCGCCTACAATGACTGCCTGTTTAACATCAGGCAGTGCGCTTCGAATCGCCAATACATCGTCCAGCGAGCGCAGATAAAATACCCCGTCCAATCCATCACCCAAGGGCAAACGTATCGGACTCGCACCAGTGCACAGCGCCAGACGATCATAGTGCAGCGATTCACCTGTTGATAACAGTACTCTCTGATCCTCACGCAGCAATGCGTCAACATGTGAGCCCAATTTCAATTCAATCTGGTTGTTGTCATACAACGCTGATGGACGCAGCTGAATGTCTTCAGCATTTTTGCTGCCGGACATCACTGCTTTCGACAAAGGCGGGCGATGATATGGCAGATGTGCTTCATCACCAATCAATACAATACGGCCCAACCAGCCGCTTTTACGCAGATGAATTGCGAGCTGCGACCCGGCGTGACTGGCGCCAATTACAATCGCGGTCTGCTCCTTATTGTTCAACTCTGGCGAATTCATGTCGCACTCCAATTTATTTCAGCGCTGGCAGCTGCCAATTGATGGGACTCGCGCCATGTTCAGCCAGATAAAGATTGGTTCTGGAGAAATGACGATTACCAAAAAATCCCCGGTGGGCTGACAAGGGTGAGGGGTGCGGGGATTCCAGTACCAGATGTTTGTTGCGATCAATGATCGCACCTTTTTTTTGTGCATAACTGCCCCACAACAGAAATACCAGATGCTCTCGCCGCTGATTTAGCTCGTGGATAATTCTATCGGTAAAAATTTCCCAGCCTTTGCCTTGATGAGAACCGGCCTGCGCTGCTTCAACTGTCAGCACGGAGTTCAACAGCAACACACCCTGCTCTGCCCATGCCATCAGATAGCCGTGAGGGGGCTGACGAATGCCAAGGTCCTTTTCGATTTCTTTGTAGATATTCTGAAGTGACGGCGGCGTTGCAACACCCGCCTGAACAGAAAAGCACAAACCATGAGCCTGCCCCGGACCGTGATACGGATCCTGGCCCAGAATGACCACTTTAACCTTGTCAAAAGGTGTATGGTCCAGCGCATTGAATATCTGTGCGCCGGGAGGGAAAATCACACTACCTGATTGTTTACGTTGCAACAAAAACGCCTTCAGCGCCAGCATATATTCTTTAGTGAACTCTTCGGCCAACACCGCCTTCCACGTCGGATCCAGTCGCACATCGCGGATTGTGTCGGTTTGTGCGACGGATTCAGACATGTTTTTCCTTTCCAGACTGTTAGCGTCAATGCACTGATGTGCAGCAGATCAATCGCGTGCAGGGCGCATATGCGGGAACAACAATACGTCTTTGATCGACGGAGCATCGGTAAACAGCATCACCAGGCGATCCACACCAATGCCCTCACCTGCTGTCGGCGGCAGTCCGTATTCCAGCGCGGTAATGTAGTCCGCGTCAAAATGCATGGCTTCGTCGTCACCGGCGTCTTTTTGCGCAACCTGCTCATGGAAACGCGCGGCCTGGTCTTCCGCATCATTTAACTCCGAGAATCCATTCGCCAGCTCACGGCCACCGATCATCAACTCAAACCGGTCGGTTACATCCGGATTGTTATCGCTGCGGCGCGCCAACGGAGAAATCTCGGTCGGATACTCGGTGATAAAGGTAGGTTGCAGCAGATGATGCTCAACTTTGGCATCAAAAATTTCCATCATGATGCGACCCAGGCCCCATGACTTCTCAACCTTCACGCCAAAGCTTGCAGCCAGTTCAGCTGCTGCATCACGGGTCTGCAGTTGCTCAGGTTTGACGCCCTCACAGTGACGAAGAATTGAGTCCCGTACGCTCAGACGGGTAAAAGGCTGCGCAAAATCAATTTCCAGACCCTGGTACACAATCTTTGTAGTGCCCAATACTTCGGTCGCAATCTGACGGAACATGTTTTCAGTAAAGTCCATCAGATCATGATAATCAGCATAAGCCTGGTAGAACTCGACCATGGTGAATTCCGGGTTGTGGCGCGTAGACAATCCCTCGTTACGGAAGTTACGGTTGATCTCAAACACTTTTTCAAAACCACCGACCACCAGTCGCTTCAGATACAGCTCAGGCGCAATTCGCAGGTACATCGCCTGATCAAGCGCATTGTGGTGCGTAACAAACGGCTTGGCGCTGGCGCCACCGGGAATCACATGCATCATGGGAGTCTCAACTTCCATGAATCCCTGCGCCTGAAAATACTGGCGCATACTATTGATGATTTGTGAACGCAACATAAAAGTGCGACGCGACGCCTCATTGGCAATCAGGTCAACATAGCGCTGGCGATACCGCACTTCTGTATCAGACAGACCTTTCCATTTGTCCGGCAGCGGACGCAAAGCCTTGGTCAACAGACGCAGTGACTCAACATTTACGGTCAACTCACCTTTACCTGTGCGGAACACTTCACCATGCACACCTACAATGTCGCCCAGATCCAGGAATTTGATTTCTTCCATCATTTCCGCTGGCAGCGCTTTATGATTGACATACAGTTGCAGCGCTTCAGTGCTGTCCTGAATCACCAGAAACGGCCCGCGCTCACGAATCAGACGACCGGCAACCTTCACTTTACGTCCAATCTTTTCCAGATCTTCGCGCGAAGTTTCTGCGTATTCGCTATGTAGATCCTGTGCATGAGCATCGCGTCGGAAATCATTTGGAAATGCGTTACGCTTCTGCTGAATCGCGTGCAGTTTATCGCGGCGCGCGGCTATCAGTTTGTTTTCTTCATGGACTGACAGCACTGTAGTTTCTGCATTGGCCTGGGCATTCGCCTGATCCGGAGTAGTTTGAGTCATCTGAGTTTACAATCCCATTTTTAAGCTGGCTTCGATGAAGCGATCAAGGTCACCGTCAAGCACGGAGCCAGTGTTTGAATTTTCCACGTTTGTGCGCAGATCTTTGATGCGCGACTGATCCAGCACGTACGAACGGATCTGACTGCCCCAGCCGATATCTGATTTTTCGGCTTCAACAGCCTGGGCTTCCTGCTTGCGTTTAAGTTCTTCCAGTTCGTACAGTTTAGCTTTCAGTTGTTTGATTGCCTGATCTTTGTTTTTATGTTGTGACCGCTGGTTCTGGCACTGCACCACCGTACCCGTAGGCAAGTGCGTCAGACGGATAGCCGAATCGGTGGTGTTAACGTGCTGACCACCGGCGCCGCTGGAGCGGAATGTATCAACACGCACCTGCGACATGTCCAGATCGATTTCGATATCGTCATCAATTTCCGGTGAAACAAACACCGAAGAAAATGACGTGTGGCGACGATTACCGGAGTCAAACGGCGATTTGCGTACCAAACGATGCACACCTGTTTCGGTCCGCAGCCATCCAAAGGCATATTCGCCGCTAAACAAAATCGTACAGTTTTTTATACCAGCTACTTCACCGGCAGAGACATCGATTACCTCTACACCAAATCCTTTGGCCTCACCCCAGCGCATATACATACGCATCAGCATCTGCGCCCAATCCTGCGCTTCGGTGCCACCTGAGCCGGCCTGAATATCCAGATAAGCCCCATTGGGATCCATCTTGCCTGAGAACATACGGCGGAATTCAAGTTCTTTCAGTGAAGCTTCGAGGGAATCGAGCTCATTGCCAACTTCCGCCAGCAACGCTTCATCATTTTCGTCCTGCGCAAGCTGCAACAACTCCCGGCAATCATCCAGTCCACTGTACATACGCTCAATGGTATTGACCACACGCTCAAGGCTGGCACGTTCACGGCCAAGTTCCTGCGCGTACTCCGGTTTGTCCCAAATAGCAGATTCACCCAGTTCGAGCTCGACTTCTGTCAGCCTCTCCTTTTTGGTGTCGTAGTCAAAGATACCCCCTGAGCGTACCGGTACGCTCCGAGAAGTCTTTGATTTTCTGCAAGAAGGGATTGATTTCCATGGATGATCCTGAAAAATGGCGACGCTGAAAAATAGGCTGCGCATTTTACACCACTATGCCCGCTTTTCACAGGAAGCGGATTCACCACTAACATTTCACAGCTGCAGGCAACCCAATGCTGTGTTTGACGGATAAGGTACAATGCGCGCCATGAAAAAACCCGCTTACCCCAATATGCTTGCCGAACTTCATCCGGCTGATCTGGACTGGCAGGAGGATGGTGCGCCGTTCTCTACCCGGTATGGCGATGTCTATTTCTCCCGAAACGGCGGCCTTGCTGAGACCGCGCACGTATTTCTGGAAGGCAACAACCTGCAGCAGCGCTGGCTTGAACTTGATCAGCAAGACCAGCCCGGCGTGTTCACTATCGCTGAACTGGGATTTGGCACTGGCCTTAATTTTCTGAGCTGCTGGCGACTCTGGCAGACAACCGGCTGCAAGCGTCTGCGCCTGCACTTCATCAGCTGTGAAAAACACCCAATGAGCCTGCATGCCCTGACGCGGTCACTACAGCAATGGCCGGAGCTCAGAGATATCAGCCCGGACCTGATCAACCAGTATCCTGACCACAGCCCGGGTTATCACCGACTGATGTTCATGAATACTGCCAGTGACCAGCATAAACCCGTCATTCTGGATCTCTATTACGGTGATGCTCTGGCCATGCTCCAGCAACAATCCAGTCCGGGCGCAAAAATGGATGCCTGGTTTCTGGATGGGTTTTCGCCCAGTCTGAACCCGGAATTGTGGAGCGAAGAGCTGCTGCAAACCATTTCTGCATTCTGCAAACCGGGTAGCACATTGAGTAGTTACAGCGTCACCGGCAAAGTTGTCCGGGCGCTGAAAGCGCTGGATTTTCTGGTAGAAAAACGCAAAGGGTTCGGGCCGAAACGGCAGATGCTGTTTGCCCGGTATCGCCCTGAGCATGAACCATCTTTCACTGCGCCTGCCCAGCCGCGGCGTAAAACAGCCATTGTGATCGGCGCGGGCCTGGCCGGCGCCACCGCCGCACGCAGTCTGGCTCAGCGCGGCGTCAACGTTACTGTGCTGGATCAGGCGGATGCCATTGCCAGCGGCGCCTCTGGCAACCGACAGGCCGTTGTGCAACTTCGACTTAACAAACAGTTTGATGCCCATTGTCAGTTTCACATACACAGCTATCTGTTTGCGCTGCGCTTTTATCAATATATGGGTGCCGTCCCCAATAATGACTTTGCCTGGCATGGCTGTGGTGTGCTCACGCTGAACAGCGCTTACACAAATACCCGGGATGCGGCGGACAGCAAGACACTGGCAGAAACCTACAGTCACTACCCCGATGTCGTGCTGCAGGCAGTTGACGCCGGCCGCGCTCAGACGATTACCGGACTGGCGATACAGGAAGATGGCCTCTGGCAAGCGGCGGGCGGTTGGATGAATCCAGCCCTGTGTTGTGAGACCTGCCTGAATCACCCACTGATCCGGGTTGAAACCGGAACACGGGCAGAGTCGCTGGAACGCACTGAAAACGGCTGGATTGTCCACACGGACCAGCAATCGGCTACGGCTGACTATGTCATAGTTGCCAACAGTTACTCTGCACGTGAGTTTGAACAAACAGCGCTATATCCGGTTTCGCCACTGCGCGGGCAGGTCAGCCATGTGCAACAGAATTCTGTGAGCGCCACCCTCAAACACGTCGTATGCAGCCAGCGTTACCTGGCGCCGCCAGATGCCGACGGGCAGCATTGTGTCGGTGCCAGTTATATCAAAAACGCTATCAATACTGAGCTCAGTCCGGATGAGCACCGGGAAAATCTGGAAAAACTCGGCGCGCTGGCTGAACTGGTAAATCTGAAGCCGGATCTTGCACTTGCGGGTCGCGCCGGCATTCGGGGCGCATCACAGGATTACACACCCATCGCGGGACAAGTCCCTGATACAGATCTGCCAGAATGGAGATACGGCGGCGCTCAACATCAAAGTTTGGAACAGCTGGATTCTGACAAAAGTGGCGAAGTAAAACGATTGCCAGGACTTTTTATCACTACAGGGCATGGGTCACATGGCACGGTTAGCTGCCCGATTATTGCAGAGCACATCGCGGCGCTGGTTTGCGAAGAAGCCAGCCCGCTGCCGCAGGCACTGGCCGATGTCATCGATCCAGTGCGATTTGTGCATCGCCAGCGTCGGCGTGCTAAGCCCCGGAGCTGAAAAACAGCCGGAGCACTCTGGCCAGATACCAGCCATCGTCGCTGCCTGCAAGTTCACGTATCGAGTGCATGCCAAAAGTCGGCACGCCGATATCAATAGTCTCAACCCCCAGGCCCGACGCGGTAATTGGCCCGATAGTGCTGCCACAACCCATATCACTGCGCACAACAAATGACTGACACGGCACACCGCTGTTGTCACATAGCGCCTGGAATAACGCCATGGTGCGGCTGTTGGTAGCATAACGCTGGTTGGCATTGACTTTGATCACCGGGCCTCGATTCAACAACGGGCCGTGATTGGCATCGTGCTTTTCCGGAAAGTTCGGATGCAAACCATGGGCGTTATCGATAGACAAAAACAAGGACCTGCGAATCAGGCGTTCCATCGATTCAGCCGGCTCACCGGCACTGAGCTGCGCACTGATCCGGGACAGTACCGAACGCAGGAAAGGACCTTGCGCGCCGCACGCCGATGAACTGCCTACTTCCTCATGATCATTACACACCAGCAGTGAAAACTGATCTGCTCGCGCTTCGTGTGCACTTAGCATGGCTTCCAGGCTGATGTAACAACTGAGCAAATTATCCAGCCGGGCCGAGGCAATAAAATCCTCGTTCAGCCCCACCATCGCTGGCGGCTGCGTATCATAAAAATATAACTCGTGGCCGAGCACTTTGTGCATCTGACTGATGCCGTGCTGTTGCTGCAGAGCCTGCGCTATAAACTGATCAAACTCAAAGCGACCAGCGTCCAGCATGGGCATCGCGAGCAGCGGCGGCATATCTTTTTGCGCATTGATGCTTCGGTTCTGGTTGGCTTCCCGGTCAAGATGGATAGCCAGGCTGGGCACTGTTGCAATTGGTTTTTGCCAGTTCAACAGGGCTGACTGCATGGAGCCGTCTTCAAGCTGGTATTCAACCCGACCTGCCAATGACAGATCACGATCAAACCAGGGGGCTAACAAAGCTCCCCCATAAATTTCGACTGCAAACTGCACTGCAAATGCCGACTGCATCACGGCATTGGGTTTGAGTTTCAGACAGGGGCTGTCGGTGTGCGCGCCGGTCATGCTGAAGCCGCTGAGTGCAGGATCACCCTGCCCCAGACGGAACGCAATAATGGAGGAACCATTGCGCTGGACCACGTATGAGCGGCCGGATTTGAGCTGCCAACTGGCTGACTCGTCCAGCAGTTCAAAACCGGCCTCTTCAAGACTGGCGGTCATGGTCTGCACCGCATGGAACGGCGTCGGGGACTGCTGCAGAAATTTCAGCAGCCCCCGGTTAAACGCGTGTTTGTCCACTTGATCTATATCCACTTATTGGGGATTTACTTCAAGCAGCTCAACATCAAACACCAAGGTGGAAAATGGAGGAATCGGACCTGAGCCGCCCGTGCCGTAAGCTAATGCAGCGGGAATCACCAGTCGCCACTTGTCACCCGGCTTCATCAGCTGAAGACCTTCGGTCCAGCCCGGGATGACCTGATTAAGCATAAACTGGGCTGGTTCGCCGCGTTCTATAGAGCTGTCAAAGACTTCGCCATCGATAAAACGACCTTCGTAGTGCGCAAGCACCGAATCAACCGCGGTTGGGGAGGTGCCTGATGCGGCACCGGATTCCAGCACTTCATACTGCAATCCTGATTCAGTTGTCGTTACACCTGAACGCTGACCGTTTTGCACAAGGAAGGCTTCGCCTTCGGCGCGGGCAGCATCAGCAACAGCCTGCTGCTGGTCCATCAGTTGCTGCTGGAATGTCATCAGTGCAGCCATCATCTCATCGTCAGTCATTTTGGACTGATCAAGAATGATGTCTCGAAGACCGGCAATAAATGCGTTCAGATCTATCTGATCTGTCAGACCTTGCATGACCAGGTTCTGACCGATGTTTACGCCAACGCTATAGCTGATCTGGTTACGCTCTACCGTAAGATCGACATCCTGAGCTTGAGTCTGGGCGCCAAACATCAGCAGCGATACCGCCAAGCCTAGGCCTGTGGCACGAAATTTATTCATAATAGGTTCCTGTTAGAGGCATGGGTTCTTAAACGCCGGTCAGTCTAAACCCTGTGCCCGCGTATTTCCAGTGCGCAGTTTTCGTGTGCAGCGCCTGAGCCAGCCCTTGCAAGGACCGTGTGCGGGCAAGGCGGCTTTCGTGCACAGGCATCATGGAGTATGCTGCGCGATCAATCAGGGGAATCAAAGTTTATGTTGTTATCGTGCCGCTCAGGTCATGGCCTGAAATCAGCAACTATTACCATCGCGCTGGTGACTCTGGTATTGCTCAGTGGTTGCAGCCGTAAATTCAGCGTCAGTCTGAACGAGCAGTTGTTGTACGACCCCCGCCCGGGAAACATGCTGGTTCAGGTCGCAGACGCCGGGCTGCAAAGCTGTATCAATGTGCTGATGCGGGATCGCTCGCTGACTGATCCGGCGTTGGTTCAGGTGCTCGCCTGCCCTGCGCTTGAGATTGAGTCGCTGGCGGGTATCGGTCAGCTGACCAATCTGCGATTTCTGGACGTTGCCGGCAATCTGCTCAGCAATCTGGATGGACTTGGTGGATTGAGCAATCTCAGCTCCGTCCATGCGCCGGATAACAGACTGCTGGATGTATCGGCGCTGCTATCGGTGCCAACACTCAGCAGTGCGGTACTGACAGGCAACCATCAGATTCCCTGTGTGCAGCTGGAAACACTGGCGGCGCGTCTGGGGGGCAATCTGCTTAAATCGGAAGGCTGCATTCCATGAGCGGGTGCCAGGCCAATTACTGAGCAGGCACTCCGCTGTGAAATCTGAACTCGGTGTCCGGTGACTGGATCATCTCGCGCTCTGCTGCCATAAACACCTGCAGTCGGGCATTGATATCCTCGTCACTTAATTGCCTGGCCAGCTCCAGATAGTCCCTGAAATGCCTCGCCTCTGAACGCAACAGACTGCGATAGAATTTGCCGAGCTCGTCATCAAGTAGTGGCGCAAGACACGCAAAACGTTCACACGAACGCGCTTCAACAATTGCCCCTACCAGCAGCCCGTCAATTAAAGCGCCCTGATGGTCAGTTCGCATCAACGCGCGCAAACCCGCAGCGTAACGTGACGCCCCAATGCGCTCGTAATTGATACCACGAGCCGTCATCAACTCAACAACTTGCTCAAAATGCAACAACTCTTCGCGGGCTAACTGAGACATTTTTATCAACAGCCCGGTGTGGCTGACATGACGGTACATGAGAGTCATGGCATTAGAGGCCGCCTTCTTTTCACAGTTAGCGTGATCAATCAGCATCAGCCGCTGATTCTGCAACGCCCAGTCAAGCCAGGCCTGCGGCGTCTGGCACGGTAAAAATTCTTGCAGTTGCTGCATGGCAGCCTGAGTAATATATCGGCTCATTTCTTAACATTCACTCAATGAGTTTTATCAGAATCAATGGGATCTGAGGCGCGGTCAGGATCGCTTTGTCTTGCCAGTTCCAGGCGCTCTCTGGATTGCTGTTTATTGGCGCGCGCGCCCAGTTCACGCAGATTTTCCGCACGACTGACTAGGTTCCCGCGCCCGGACTGCAGTTTGTTCATGGCAGCATCATAACTACGACGGGTGGTGTCTATTTTTTTACCAAGCTCATCCATGTCTTCCGCAAAATTTACAAACTTGTCGTACAGCGCACCGGCCTTGTTGGCGATATCCAGAGCGTTGCGGCTTTGATGTTCATAGCGCCATATATTCTGAATGGTGCGCAGGGTTGCCAGTAAAGTAGACGGGCCGACCAGCACGATATGATGATCAAAGGCAGAATTAAACAGACTGGCATCGTGCTGTAATGCCAGTGAAAAAGCGGGTTCAACGGGCATAAACAACAACACAAAATCCAGTGAGTTCAGTTGCGGCAGGTTCTGATAACGCTTTTCACTGAGTTGCTTGATATGTGTTTTCAGTGACAGCACATGCTGTTGCAGAAACACTTTTTTATCTTCTTCTGTTTCTGCCGAACAATAACGTTCGTAGGCGGTCAATGAAACTTTGGCATCCACGATCACCTGCCGGTTATCAGGCAAATAAATCAGCACATCAGGCTGACTGCGTGACATCCGACCCTCGTCGGCAGCATGAGGCTGCGAGGCCGACAAAGTGCGCTGGGTTTCGTATTCCCTGCCCTCGGTCAGACCTGAGGCTTCCAGTATTGAACTGAGAATGAATTCGCCCCAGTTGCCTTGTGTTTTGTTATCACCCTTGAGTGCCCGCGTCAGATTTACAGCGTCATCGCTCAGACGCAGATTCAGGGCCTGCAGATTGCGCAATTCTTTTTCGAGAGAAAATCGCTCGCGTGCTTCGCGACTATAAGTTTCTTCAACTTTTTTCTCAAAACTGGAAATTTTATCCTGCAGGGGCTGCAGCAAAGTACTGAGCCCCTGCTGGTTGTTTTCGGTCAATCGCCGTGATTTTTCGTCCAGCACATCTGCCGCCAGAAGCTGAAACTGTTGTTTCAGATCTTCTCTGTCCGTCTGTAACGTTCTGAATTTATCTTCGCCGTGACGACGCTCCTGCAGCAGTTGCGTCTGCGCCTGAATCAGCTGTTCCCTCAGGACCTGAAGATCAGAGCTTTTGAGTCGATAGGCACGATAACAAACCAGCCAGCTGACAAAGGCGCCGGCCAATGTGGCCAGCGCCACCATCAGCACCAGCGTTAATGTTGGCACTGACAGGATGGACGACATGTCAGATGAGATTATCGTTGATGGTGCGGATCAGCAAATCCTGCTCATAAGGAGCGGACTGGCCACTGACAGTGTCTGCCCGCACCCGGATAGCACCGTTTTCACCCACCAGGCGGACCACAAAATCCACACTGCTTTCTTCATTTCGGCCGCGGCCGAACAGACGTCCGAAGAAGCCCGGAGTCTCGGCACTCTCGGAACCGGTAAAGCTCACATTGATGCGACGCTCATCGCGATCCGATTCCAGAATTTCGATATTTGCGTTATTGATCGCTTGTGTGAGCTGACTCCACGCGCGGTCAAAGTCCAGCCGCAGTTCCAGTTCGGTATTGCTGGCACCAGCATCTACCAGACTTGCCTTGCCCTGCAACTGAATGCTACCAGCCAGCATGGACACGGACGATGCGCGGTAAATGTCAGTACGGTCGGCCAGGTACAGGGAAATTGACGCCAGAATCATGGTTTCACGTTCCAGGTTTTCAGATACCTCGGGCCATTGCATCACCATTCCGGGTGGCGTTTCGCCGTTATCGTCCATATGCTGAACATATATTTCAGAGTTGCCTGCATGCAAACCCGGTTCAATCCGCACACGGTATTTGTGTCTCAGGTCAGTATCAGCCTGCGGCAGCCAGGCAGTTTCCATCACCCCGCGTACCGGATCTTCCATGGCCAGCTGGACATTTTCTGTGAACCAGTAGTCACGCAGGCTCGGCCAGACCTGGCCAGCGGTTGCACCAATCACGATCCATGAACGATCTCCAAAACGTTGGACAACCACTCCTTCGCGGATGCGGGTATCAATCGGTTTAGGTGCCGGAGGTGTGATGTACAGCGCTCTCTCGCCCGGTGTCAGATCAGGAATCGGGTAAAGTTCATCAATAGTAAAACTGTCCAGCTCAGGCGGGATATTCATCGGAGGGGCTATGACGGCCTTCAGATATTCATCTTCGCGATCACGCAGCCAGCCATCTTCGCCGCCGATACCCAGCCAGGAGCACGCAGATAAAGCACCGGCAGCCATCATCATGACAGGAGCACGCAGGGCAAAACGATTCATTACTACCATCTTTGTAGAACCTGTTAGGTGATAACTATTGCTCATTCGAGACCTGCGTGCCGGATCGCTTCACGCAGCGGTATGTGGTACGCGTTATTTAAAGGAACCAGTGGCAAGCGTATGCCGCTTTCAATTGCACCCAGCTCATGCAGCGCCCATTTGACAGGAACCGGATTTGATTCCAGAAACAGGGCATGGTGCAAACCGGCCAGGCGTGCATTCAGCAAGCTGGCTTTTTCTTTTTCACCGGCCAGCGCCAGTTTGCATACTTCATGCATCTGAGCCGGCGCCACATTGGCAGTAACAGAAATATTACCTTTGGCGCCTGCCAGTATCAGATCCAGCGCAGTCGCGTCATCGCCGCTGTAAATGGCAATACGGTCCGCACACAAACTGATGACCTGCTTGCCCCGATCAAGATCCCCGGTAGCTTCTTTGATGCCAACAATGTTTTTTAAATCGGCCAGACGTGACACTGTTTCCGGCAGCAAGTCCACCCCTGTACGGCCCGGGACATTGTAAAGAATCTGAGGAATATCAACTTCCTCTGCTATCTTTTTGAAATGCTGATAGAGACCTTCCTGACTGGGTTTGTTGTAGTAAGGTGTTACCAGAAGACAGGCGTCTGCACCCAGATCGAGAGCAGCCTGAGTGTAAAAAATTGCCTCTGCTGTAGAGTTTGAGCCTGTTCCTGCAATGACCGGAATACGGCCGTTGATGGTTTTTACGCAGCGCTCAATAACCGCGCAGTGCTCTTCCAGCGTCAAGGTTGGCGACTCGCCAGTTGTACCCACCACAACAACGGCGTCAGTACCACTTTTGACGTGCCACTCCAGCAAGCGATCAAATGCCGGATAATCAACATCGCCATTTGGCAACATGGGTGTAACGATGGCGACAATACTGCCCTGTATCATTCAAAACCTCATCAAATTGGCCGCACCAGATTTGGGCCATGTTCAAAATATGTCCCGGCAACAGGCTGCCGACTTTAACACACAGCAACCCCCATGGAAAAACCCATCATGCAGAAAGCCCGGAGAAAGTGCAGACTGTCCTGCTTTCGGGACACCGACTACGAAGGCGGCGATGGTCCCTCGAGATTCTGATACGTAGGCCAGGCATTTATAATAGCCTTGATAAGCGTAGCCAGCGGGATCGCAAAAAACACACCGGCCAAGCCCCACAATCCACCAAATACCAACACTGCTGCGATGATGGCTACCGGGTGCAGATTGACCGTCTCCGAGAAAATAATCGGCACCAGAACATTGGCATCCAGCAACTGGATTACTGCATAGGCAATCAGGACCGTTACAAATTCACTGCCAAAGCCCCACTGCGCATACGCAACAGCAGTGACCGGGAATATAACAACCGCCACGCCGATAAAGGGCACAATCACCGATAAACCCATTAACACAGACAGCAATAACGCATAGTTAATTCCAAGCAAGACAAAAGTCAGATAGCTGACACCGCCAACAATCAGAATCTCCAGTGCTTTGCCACGAACATAATTGGCGACCTGTACATCCATTTCTGCCCAGATACGCTGCATCAGCGGTCGGTGCCGGGGCAGCATGCCGGACAGCCACCTGACGAGTACCTGCTTGTCTTTCATGATAAAAAACACCAGAACCGGCACCAGAATAAGGAATATCAACCAGGAGAATACATTGGGAATACTGGCGATTGAATAGGTCAGAATGGACTGCCCAAAAAGGGCAACCTCGTTGCGTAATCCCCGGATAAATTCCTGAATCTGTTGTTCAGTAACCAGATTGGGGTAGTGCTCAGGCAGGACCAGCAACAGCGCCTGCCCCTCACTCAGCAAACGCGGCAGCTCATTGATCAGCCTTGCGAATTGACTCCACGCCTTGGGAAGCACGAGTAGCAGCAAAGTCAGAAAACCACTGATAAAGAGCGTGTAGACAATTACCACGGATATCAGGTAACCCACCCCGAGGCGTTGCAAGCCGTTGACCAGTCCCTGTAGCAGATAGGCGACAATCACAGCGACAATCAGAGGAGCAATGATTGATCCTATTGTCAGCATGACAAACAATGCCGCCAGCAGAATCAGGGTAAATATTACGGTCTCTTCATCATGGAAGTATCTATCCATGAATCCACGAAAAAATTTGCGCATGGACTATCAGCCTTTTTTTATCCAGTAGCTGTAGGTATCTGCGTCTTTTTCAAACGCGAGAATCTGATGCCGGCTCTGGCTGACGAACGCGTTGAAGTCACGTTCCGAGGCCGGATCGGTGGCGATAACTTTCAAAACCTGCTCCGTAGCAAGCGCGTTAAGCGCCAGCTTGGCTTTTAGCAACGGCATCGGACATTGCTGGCCGCTGACGTCTAGCTCCTGATCTGCTGAAATATTCATGGGCGGCATTTTAGCAAGCAAAACAAAGAATTGCCTAGCATTCAGTTGATCTGAAATTTTCAGCAAAATCAATCAACAAGCGCTTGGAATTATTTGTGATATTATCGGTCTAAGTTCTCAGTAGCGTTGTAGTTGTCTAATGAGTATGCGTAGATTTGTACAGTTCAGCAGGATCGCGGCCAGTATTCTGGTTCTTAGTCAGGCTCCGGTCGCCCTTGCCCAACCCCAGTTGCCCACACTGGGGGATCGGATTTCTGGCATCTTCTCTCTGGAGGAGGAGCATCGTCTCGGCCGCGATTTCCTGCGATCTGTCCGTCGAAGTGCACCCACTATCAACGACGCGCTACTAAACGATTATGTGGTTAATTTTACCCACAATCTTGCAGTCCACAGTGATCTGCAGGATCACCGGCTCGCCTTCATCCTGATCGATAGCCCCGCTCTTAATGCCTTTGCGGCGCCTGGCGGGATAATTGGTGTTAACGGTGGCCTGTTCCTGAATGCTCACACTGAAGGTGAGTTCGCATCAGTAATGGCACACGAGCTGGCACATGTCAGTCAGCGGCATTTTGCACGCAGTGTCGAGGATGCCGAACGGCGCCGCATCCCCGAACTGGCGACACTGCTTGCCAGCGTTATCCTGATGGGCAGCGGCAGCAGCTCCGGGCCGGCCGCTGTCATGGCCGCACAGGGCAGAGCGATCGAAAACCAGCTACGCTTCTCACGTCAGAACGAGCAGGAGGCTGACCGTATTGGCCTGCGCACAATGGTGAATGCAGGCTATGATCCGAACGACATGGCCAAGTTGTTTGAGCGCCTGATGGATATGAGCCGCTTCTCCAGTCGCCCGCCAGAATTTCTGCTGAGTCACCCGGTTACTGAGTCAAGGGTTTCTGACGCGCGCAGCCGCGCGACACGTTTACCCGTGCGCGCCGTTGACAATGGAATCGAGTATCACCTGATGCGCTCTCGCATGCAGGTTCACTATGAAGCCAATAAAACCACTGCTGTCGACAATTTCACTCGCGCTCTGGCCGCAGCCCGCACCCCTACTGATGAGGACATCAACCGCTACGCACTGGCTGTCGCCTATCTTGCAAACAAACAGCATGCGCAGGCTCATGAGGCACTGGATATACTTCTGGCAAAAGAGCCCAATCGCATTACGTATGTGGTGACCAAGGCAGATGTATTTACTGACTCCGGTCAACCGCAGGCTGCGCTGGACTATCTTGAGCGGCACCTGCGCATCAACCCGAGCAACCACCCGTTGACGATGGCGCATGTCAGCGCCCTGCTGGCGCGGCAAGACTTTACCGGCGCAGTGCGCGTGCTTGAGCGACACGCGGTGGCTCGTCCCGAGGATCATGACCTGTGGTATCTGATTGCAGAAACTCAGGGGCAGGCCGGAGATATCAGTAAGGTCCACCAGGCGCGCGCCGAATACTTTATTCTCACAGGAGATTTCCGTAGCGCGCGTGAGCAGCTCAATTATGCTCTTCGCATAGAAACCGGCCGTGACAACAATTTGCCTCTGGTCAGCCGGCTACGTCAGCGTGTGTCGGATGTGGAAGCCCTGCAGCGCCGGACACAAAGCTGATCACCCCCGGGCACTGCGGCACTGATTTCTGACTAAGCCTTGCCTTCGACTCGCAGCCGGTTACTGGCGGAAAAGTCCAACATGCGCTGAAGTGGAATCATGGCCTTCTTTGCAAGATCCCGATCAACAGTAATGCGGTTGGTCCCATCACGCAGCGATTCATACATAGCCTGCAATGAATTCATACCCATCCATGGGCAACTGGCACAACTGCGGCAAGTAGCGTCATTACCTGCTGTTGGTGCCACCAGAAAAGTCTTCGTGGGCGCAAGTTGCTGCATTTTGTAGAAAATACCCTGATCTGTAGCGACAATGAAGGTGTCGTCAGGTAAATCACACGCCGCCTTGATCAGTTGGCTGGTTGAACCAATCACGTCAGCCATCGCCAGCACCGATGCCGGGGATTCAGGATGCGCTAACACTTTGGCACGTGGATTCAACGCCTTCATATCCAATAAACCTTTGGCCTTGAACTCTTCATGGACAATACAGGCGCCATCCCAGAGCAGTATGTCAGCACCGGTTTTTTCCTGAATATACCTGCCCAGATGACGGTCAGGAGCCCACAGAATTTTTTCGCCCTTAGCTTTCAGATGCTCAACAATATCCAGGGCAATGCTGGAGGTGACCACCCAATCCGCGCGCGCTTTGACTGCGGCAGATGTATTGGCGTATACCACAACTGTCCGGTCAGGATGCTGGTCACAAAATGCAGAGAATTTGTCAATCGGACAAGCGATATCGAGCGAGCATGTTGCTTCGAGATTTGGCATCAGTACAGTTTTGTCGGGACTCAAAATACACGCTGTTTCGCCCATAAAACGCACACCGGCTACGACCAGCATATCACCCGGACAATCGCGACCGAATCGGGCCATCTCCAATGAATCAGCTACCAGTCCACCGGTTTCTTCAGCCAGTGACTGCAACTCCGGCTCTGTGTAATAGTGCGCCACAAGTACCGCGTTTTTTTCTTTGAGCAGCGCTTTTATGGCGGCGCGATACTCAAGGCGCTCCGGCTCACTCAGAACACTACGATCCGGGACGGATGCCAGATAGTCACGCACCACCAAGGTATCAGCTGCCAGCCTGTCATCGTTAGGGATGGAGCTTGTTTGCCCGGATTGATTCATAAAAGCACCCATACTGACTCATTCTGTAGGGACGGAATGATATCACAGCAGCAATTCCGCTTGCTTTGCAATTGCAGCCCCTGGAAAAATTTATGTTATCGCTGCATCCAAACGCCATCTGGCGTGCATCTTCTGGTAATGCGACTGACTAAATCGCACAACAGCGCCTCCCCTTCCCGGACGGCCGCAGGAAAACCTTTGCTGAGGAAAGAGATATGAGCGAAAACATCGTAGCGATAATTGCAATGCTTGCGGCAACCCTGTGTATTCTGATTCCTTTTTACCTTCGGCACCTGAACAATATAAAAAAACTGGAAACGCTGGTTAAACTTGCTGAAGGCGGTTTCGATTTTAAAACCGGCACTGTAAATCTTTTTAACCAGGAATCCGGGCCTCTCAGCGATCTTCGCCGCGGGGCGATATTTATTGCGCTGAGTTTGCCGATTATTGTGAGCCTTGCGATTGGCGGATTCTATCAGGAGGCAGCAATATTCGGTGGCATCCCGCTGGCCATCGGCGCAGCATATCTGTTTGTGCTGAAATTCGGAAAACGCGTTGAGCCAAGGTACGAATCAGCACCACAAAACTCAGGGGATTCGTTCTGAGGCAGACTGATTTTTCACTGCCGGACACAATACTGGAAACCACTCTGATCCAGCAGGCTCGCCTGAACAATAACAACGAAGCTTTTGGCAGACTGGTCAAACTGCATCAAAGCAAGGTGAGAGGTTTTTTGCGCCGACTGACCGGAAATGAACAGATAGCGGATGATATTTCTCAGGACGCATTTGTTATTGCCTATCGAAGACTGGGGCAATTCAGTGGCAGCGGAAGTTTCGGCGGCTGGCTGCTCAGTATTGCCTATCGCTGTTTTTTGCAGCACCAACGACAACTGCGCCGACAACTGTTAGTGCACGAACAGTTTCAATACCACAATATATTCCTGGCAGATACATGCAATAGAAATCAGTCAGAACATCTGGATCTCGAACGGGCTTTGGCTCAGCTCGAAACTACTGAGGCTGCAGTAATTACACTCAATCTCAGCATGGGGTATTCTCATTCAGAGATTTCCGAAATTCTGGGTGTCCCGCTTGGCACTGTTAAATCAAGAATCAATCGTAGCTTAAAAAAGTTGAAGAATCTGATGACCGGAAACGAAGACGAGGATCAAGCATGAATACACCAGAAAACATACCGGATGATTTCTCGGCTTTGCTTCGACCCCTGCCCGAACTTGACGGAAGAGCCTTCACTCAATCGGTATTGCTGCGCACAAAACGGATTCAGGTATGGCGCAGAATTTTACAACTACTCACTTATCTGTGTGTGGCAGCCGTCATTGTTGCTACCCTGCCTTGGCCGTCTGTGACTACAGGACTCAGCAATCTGGCACAAACCATTGCCCCATCGATGGAGTCTTTGGCACAGATCAGTGTGCTGACCGAATGGCTGCCGGCCTATACAGACGTCCGGCATATTCTGACACAAGAAATAATTGTCATAGCCGCGCTGGCCAGTCTGCTCGGAGGGGCGGTCAGTTTGGTAATGACAGAAGGATGAGGACTTGCTGCGAGACGCGGTGCGATGGATCCACACCAAAGACTATATGTTAGGTAGCGCACGGAGCATCTGCACCTAACTCGGTAGCATTGTTATCAGGCGGTACAGAAAAGTTACCAGCCGTCCAAAGGGATATTGGAGTCGCCAAGGATCTGCGCATCTCTGTTTGGATACTGAGTCCCGGCAAAAGGATTTACCGGGCATAAATTGGGGACTGAGTTATCACAATTGGAGAGAGTAATGGATTGCTAGCGTCTTCGAATGTCAAACTCATCCTGCAGGAGAGTTATGACAGACATTCTCAAACCAAAACCACAGCATAACCACATACTGGCGGCGCTGACTCCCGATGTTCAACGCCGTCTATTTCCCCATCTGGAACTGGTGCCGTTGCCGTTGCGTGCAAGCATCTATGACAGAAAGAGTGAGTTGGAATACGTCTATTTCCCCACCGATTCATTAGTGTCATTGCAGTGTCAGTTGCAAGACGGTTCATCGACAGCCCTGTCGGTTGTGGGCAATGAGGGATTGTTGGGTATAAATTTCTTTCTGACCGAGGTGTGCGAACCCACCAGAGGTTTAGTACAGAGTCCCGGTTACGCGTATCGACTCCCCAGACGGCGAGTGAGAGAAGAGTTCGACCGTCACTGTGAGTTGATGTTGCTGATGCTACGCTATACCCAAACCATTATTACCCAAGTCTCCCAGAACGCGATCTGCATCCGCCATCACTCTATAAAACAACAGCTCTGCCGCTGGCTCCTGATATCGACAGATCGCCTTTCTCATCCTCGCTTAAAAATGACGCATGAGTTCATCGGAGTAATGCTAGGAGTTCGCCGCGAAAGCATTTCCGAAGCCGCATCAAATTTACAGCAACTTGGCGCCATTACTTACTCGCGAGGATTAATAGAGGTGGTTGACAGGACAAAACTGGAAGCCATGGCTTGCGAGTGCTACTTCGTAGTCAAAAAAGAAGCAGATCTGCTACTGGCATATCTGCCGCAGCACCAGGTGTTTCCGGACACAGACGCCATCCCGGTGCATCACTTGGGACAAGCAGGCGACTCGACAGTCATACAATGAGTGCTGGTAGTTGCAAATAGTTAAAATACAGGCTGAAAGATGCTTGGGGCAAGAGCCGGAGACGTCATCGAGATTCTTGTGCAGATCTGCTTCTCAATGTTAGATGGTGGGGCGTGATGGATTCGAACCATCGACCAATTGGTTAAAAGCCAACTGCTCTACCGCTGAGCTAACGCCCCCCGACGGGAATTCTTTCCGGGGCGGTTGCCCTGTAAAAGAGAGTGCGCATCATACTATGCGAGAAAAAAAACTCAAGTATTTTGTTAAGATTTGCCCGATTTGCCCGACTGACCGCAGCACTGTGAGCTATGTAAATCAGGCAAAATAGGAAGTCGGGTCTGCCAGACCTGCATCTTCGAAACCTTTTTTTCTCAAACGGCAGCTATCGCAGCGACCACACGCCAGTCCCCGTTCGTCAGCCTGATAACAGGACACAGTCAACGCGTAGTTAACGCCAAGGTCTGTGCCACACCTGATGATGTCTGCCTTGCTCATTTTTATCAGAGGAGTTCTGATCGTGACAGGGTGCCCTTCAATGCCGGCCTTGGTCGCGAGGTTAGCCATACGCTCAAAGGCCTCAATAAACTCAGGCCTGCAATCCGGGTAACCTGAGTAATCAAGAGCATTCACACCAATAAAAATGGCATCCGCCTGCAGCACTTCTGCCCACGCCAGGGCATAAGACAAAAACACGGTATTGCGGGCGGGAACATAGGTAACCGGGATATGGTCAGGAACCACACCAGTAACCGGGACATCTACTGAATGGTCCGTCAGGGCAGAGCCCCCCAACTTGCCAATGCCCAAAGGAATAACGTGGTGCTGTGCAACGCCAAAAAAATCGGCCAGCTTTACGGCAGCACCCAGCTCACTGGACGAGCGCTGCCCATAGTTAAAGCTGAGAGCATAGCTCTGGTAACCCTCTGACCTGGCAATAGCCAGACAGGTTGCTGAATCCAGACCACCGGATACAAGTATGACTGCTTTTTTGTCGACCGAGCTCATGACTCGACTCCCGGGAAATTTATTCTGACGCACTGTGCCATTAATGGCCGGGTTTTTCGCCCCAGATAATTTTGTGTAGCTGAACCTGCATACGAACCTGAAGTTTGTCCTGCAGTATCCATTCAGCCAACTGTTGGTATTCGACCTGACCGAAAGAGGGGGAAAACAACACCTCTCCCACTCTGTGCATGAGATCATATTGATCTATTTTTGCCTTCGACCACTCGTAATCACCGCGGTCACAGATGACAAATTTGACTTCATCCTTCTGTTTCAGAGAGCCTATATTGCTTTCCAGATTGCGATCACTTTCAGCAGAACCCGGCGTTTTCAAGTCCATTACAATTTTAACGCGATCATCCACACCGCTGATATCCATCGCGCCACTGGTCTCGAGCGAAACTTTCATGCCTGCATCGCAGAGAGCGGTTAACAGAATCAGACATGCCGGTTGTGCCAGCGGCTCACCGCCAGTGACGCAGACGCGTCGGGCCCGTGCGTTTTTAAGTTCGGCAAGAATGTCGGACAGGGATATCTGCTGGCCTTGATGGAAAGCGTACTCAGTGTCGCAGTAGATACAGCGCAGAGGACAGCCGGTCAGGCGTACAAAACTTGTAGGCAAGCCGACCGTGCTGCTTTCACCCTGCAGGGAGTGAAAAATTTCATTAATCCGGAGTGTGGTCATGCAAGGCAGAACCTGAAAAGTTCAGCCTGAAGTAAATACATCAGGCAATCAGTTGATGGTGCGCAGATAAATATCCGAGAGGTTGGCCGCCGATGTATTGGGGAAGCGTGTTCGCACGTCCTGCAACATTGATCTCGCACGGGCATTATCGCCGAGACGGTGATACACCGTGCCCAGAGAATACATTGCATCCTCAATTTTTCGGCCATCCGGATACTGCGACAAGATAGTCTCGAAGGCCTGCCGCGCCTCGTTAAACATGGACAGATTTACGTATGCCTGACCCTGCCAGTAGTAAGCGTTGGTCACAAAACGGCCGTTGGGATACTGGCCGAGGTATTGCTGAAACTGTTCTATAGAACGTTGATACTGCTGCTGTTGCAATAGCGAATCCAGTGCAACCTCATAAAGCTGTTGCTCAGTCATCATGACCGGCGGCTGAGCTGAACTGTTGCCCAATCCTGCCGATGGAACTGGCACGCCTGTTGACGCTGCAGAATCAGAACCGCCAGGTGCGGGGGCGGGCACAACGGCTACTGGATTTGACGTATTACCACTCACTCCGGTAGTCGGTGGAGCACTGTTTGTCGCCGCAGACATCTGGTTGGACGACTGTGCAGCAACACCTGAATTGGCGGGAGGAGAGGCAGGCGCAGCGGAAACCGCTCCGCCAGCATCCATTTCCTGGTATATCGCGCTGATGCGGGAATCAAGATCTGTATAACGATCAAGAGAGTCCTGCTGCAAACGCCTTATGATCTGACCCTGCTCTTCAACCATTCCGCGCAAGGATTCCATCTCACCACGCAGCGATGTGAACTGATCAAGAAGCAGCAGCAGGGCATCATTGTTTGATGCGCCAGCCTGGCTTGCCTGGATCAGAGGCACAATTGCAGCCTGAGTGAATGCGGGGAATGTTCCTGCAGAAGCGGCAAAGGCAGTCGTGTTAAACACGACTGCCGCTACGACTCCAGCAAGTGATGCCTGGGTTCGATTCATTCGATTAACCTGCCGGTTGAATTTCTACACGACGGTTCTGACGGTAAGCAGCTTCTGTCTGGCCGTTTACTGCAGGACGCTCTTCACCATAGCTGACAGTTTCCATCTGGGCACGTGATGCACCATTGACAATCAGGAAGTCGCGGATGCTGTTAGCACGACGCTCGCCCAGTGCCAGGTTGTACTCACGGGTGCCGCGCTCATCAGCGTGACCTTCCAGTCGTACACGACGGTTAGGGTTGGCTGCCAGGTTACGAGCGTGAGCAATCAAAGTCTCACGGTCGGAAGGCTGGAAATCAGCTACGTCGAAATCAAAGTAGAACACTGTTGTGTTCAATGCTGCCTGATCACGACGCTGCTGTTCTTCACGCTCACGCTGAAGACGCTCTTGTTCCAGACGGGCAGCGCGAGCTGCATCCGACTCACCAGTCTGTGCAACTGGCGTCATCTCTTCTGTGTCGCTGGTTGAGCTGCACGCAGCAAGACCAACAATAGTCAGAGCCAATACAGCTGATTTGAATACATTATTAAATTGCATACCCACTTTTAGCATCCTCCAATAGAAAGCTACTTGTTAAAAAATCTGTGCCCTAATTTAAGTACGGAGACCAGGAAGGTTCCCGTACATCGCCCTGCAAAGATGGTAAACGGAACTTCACGCGGCCGTCAATGGAAACGGCATCAAGCACGCCTCTTCCATTAAAGGTAGTTCCGAACATGATCATTCTGCCGTTTGGTGCCACGCTGGGTGATTCATCAAGTGCCGTATCAGTGAGCGTGATAACCCTGTTGGTCTGAACATTCAGAATGGAAATACCATAACTGTTGTTCTGACGGGTTTCACGTCTGACGTGAACCAGATTCACTCCGTCCGGGAGGAACTGGGCTTTGGCACAATAAAAGCAATCAAAAGTCAGACGCTCGGGCAAACCGCCGGTAGCATCTACTTTATAAATCTGTGGCTGACCGGTTCTGTCCGACGTGAATATCACGCTGCGGCTATCAGTTGTCCACGCCGGTTCTGTTTCCGCACGAGGATGATCGGTCAGTTGTATCAATGCATTTGTTGTCAGGTCCAGCACATAAATATCAGGACTGCCATCTTTGGACAGCACCATTGCCAGCTTTCTGCCGTCAGGTGACCACACAGGTGAACTGTTGATCCCCGGGAAATTGGTTACCTGTCGGCGCTGACCAGTACCCAGATCCTGAATATAAATTCTGGGCAGATCAGTTTCAAACGACACATACGCTATCTGACTTCCATCTGGCGACCAGGCCGGGGACATAATCGGTTCACGCGACTCCAGCAGTATCTGGGCACGACGACCGTCGTAATCTGCATAGTGCAACCGGTAAACTGTCGATCCGATAGAACCCTCTGCCGAAACATACATGATCTTGGTCGAGAACGCCCCGCGGCGCCCTGTGATTTCCTGATACACCACATCGCTGATCGAGTGTGCAATATCACGCAACTGCGACATGCTGCCGGTCAATACTTCACCCAGCACCTTTCGCTCTCGATTGATGTCGAAAAACTCCCACTGCACCTGCACCATCTGACCGCCAGGCACCTGCGTGATTTTGCCGACAACAACGTACTGCTGGGCCAGAATGCGCCAGTCGCGGTAATGAACCTCTCGTTCCTCCGACGGCAAACTCAGCATATTGGCGCGTGACAATGCACGGAACTCACCTATTTGCTCCAGATTATTGGAAATAATCTGCGCGATGTCTTCATCCAGCAGACTGGCGCCTTCCCATCGGAATGGAACGGCTGCTATCGGAATAGGGTTATCAACACCGCGGGTGATTTCAATATTCAGCTCAGCGGCAGACAGCCTGAGTGAAAACACCAGCGCCAGTACACACATAATCAGGCTGCTTTGTTTCAATTGAGTAAGTCCTCTGGTCTGAATGTTAACAACAATGAACGGAAATTCCGCTCAAACATTCGCGGCGGCATACCCTGTAACTCCGAAAAACGACCTACCGCGCGTACTGCATTTTCTGCAGCCCGGTCAAAAGCTGCGTCTCCACTGGACCTGACAATTTCGACGTCCACTACATCGCCCGTCGGAACCAATCTGATTCTCAACACGGCAGTCATATTATTTCTTGCACTGGGCGGTCTTGACCAGTTGCGCTGCACCAGATCATGGATTACGCCCATATAGGCCATCGCAATCTCGGATTCGGTTTCGGCTGCTTCCCGTGCTGCCGAATCAGCGGCTGCCTGCGCCGCCGCATCGGCCTGACGCTGCTGCTCTTGCCGCTGCGCCTCCTGCTGTCTTTGCTGCTCTTGCTGGCGAGCTACTTCCTGCTGCCGGGCCGCTTCCTGTTGCCGCTCCCGTTCAGCCTGTTGCTCGCGTTCGCGCTGCTGCTGAACTGCGGCCTGGCGCTGAGTTTCCTGTTGTGCTGCCTGTTGTGCGGCCTGTTCACGCGCAGCCTGATCACGTCGCGCCTGTTCCTGGCGGGCCTGTTCCTGTCTGGCTTGCTCCTGACGGACCTGCTCCTGCCGGGCTTGTTCCTGGCGCTGCTGTTCCTGCCGCTGCTGCTGTGTGCGCTGCTGCTGAACCTGCTCATTGCGCGCCTGCGGATTTTCCTGCACCAACAAAGCCTTCACGGCAGGCGGACGAATAACATCCAGCACTTCCGAATCGGCCCGCTGCATAATCAGCAGGGATCCCAGGATCAAACCGTGTATCAACACGGCCAGCATCACTGAAAACGGATAACCATTAAATGCTGTCACGCCATTTATTCCAGTGGTTTGGTTACCAGATTAGGGCTATCAACGCCTGCAACACGCAGGGCCTCCATCAAACTGATAAACGGCCCGTAACTCGCGCGGGCATCACCTTCAACAAAAATCTGTATGGTCGGATTGGCTTGCTTGATGCTGGTCACCTGCTGACCCAACAACTCAAGCGTCACCGGAGTCTGCTCCTCTTGAGAGGTAACGCCCAGACTGATGAAATATTCATTATTTGCTGTAATTTCTATTACCAGCGACTCAGCATTCTCGTCAAGATCCAGCGGCTCGGATGACGCCTGCGGTAACTCAACACGCAATCCTTGTGTCAAAAGAGGCGCAGTCACCATAAATACAATAAGTAACACCAACATAACGTCAATGTAGGGAACCACATTGATCTCTGCTACCGGCTTGCGCTTTTTCCTGACTATATCCATGGCTTACCTGCAATTGACGCCTTACTGTTTGGGCGCACTGACAACCTGTCTGTGCAGAATACCGGCGAACTCTTCGGTAAACGTAATATAGTTGCTGGCCAGCACCTCTACCTTGGAAGAGTAACGGTTATACGCAACTACCGCAGGTATGGCTGCGAACAAGCCCATTGCCGTTGCGATCAGCGCCTCTGCAATACCCGGCGCCACCACCTGTAATGTCGCCTGACTTTGTTCAGCCAGACTTATAAATGAATTCATGATACCAATTACAGTACCAAACAGACCGATATAAGGCGTAACTGAGCCCACGGTCGCCAGAAAAGGGAGGTGTTTTTCCAGTTTTTCTTCTTCCCGCGAATAGGCTACACGCATCGCGCGCTGTGCGCCCGCCATCACAGATTCGGAATTGACTCCGCCTTGCTGGCGCAGACGCATGAATTCCTTGAAACCTGCTCTGAATATATTTTCCATGCCGCCGGTAGGCTTGTTGGCTTTTTGCTGATCACTGCCTTCACGATAAAGCTGGCTGAGATCCATGCCTGACCAGAAGCGCTTTTCAAAACTGGCCATACCCTGCTCTGCACTGGCCAATACCATCCAGCGCTGAATAATCATTACCCAGGAAATAACAGACGCCAGCAACAGGATCAACATTACAAGCTGAACCACAATTGTTGCTTCGAGAATCAAGGACCAGACGTTAATCGAACTACTGTGCACAGAAGGCTCCCTTTTGCCGGCCACGAAACTTATCACACGGGGGTTAAAAATCTGGCGCATTATAAGTCAAATTAAACACTTATAATACTCTTGTAAGTGACATTCGACTGACAAAATATGTCGGAATTATGCACGACCCCGGCGACCGCCGAACCTCATCCAGCTGAGGGTGCCATCAGGCCGAACTGCAGATAGGCATGAGGGGTCACCATACGCCCCCGGGGAGTACGCATCATAAATCCCTGCTGGATCAAAAACGGTTCCAGAACATCTTCAATAGTGTCGCGCTCTTCACTGATTGCCGCCGCCAGACTATCAACACCCACCGGTCCGCCACCAAATTTTTCGATCATGGTTAGCAGCAATCTACGATCCATGTGATCGAAGCCGTTGTTATCAATACTAAGCATATCCAACGCTTTATCAGCTATTTCGCGGGTGATCGAACCATCGTGTTTCACTTCGCTGAAGTCGCGGACCCTGCGTAGCAGCCGGTTGGCGATGCGCGGAGTTCCGCGCGAGCGCCGCGCTATCTCAAAAGCTCCATGCTGATCAATGGCACACCCCAGTATGCGAGCCGAACGCACTACAATTTCGCACAGTTGTTCTGAAGTATAAAACTCCAGACGCTGGATAATGCCAAACCGGTCGCGTAGCGGGGACGTTAAAAGGCCTGCGCGGGTTGTCGCTCCGACCAGCGTAAATGGCGGTAACTCCAGCTTGATGGAGCGCGCGCCAGGCCCCTCTCCTATCATTATGTCAAGCTGATAATCCTCCATCGCCGGATATAGAATCTCCTCGATCGCAGGACTAAGCCTATGAATTTCGTCGATAAACAGCACGTCTCCGTGCTCCAGATTCGTTAACAGCGCAGCCAGATCGCCGGCTTTTTCAAGCACCGGACCGGAGGTGGTTTTAATTGCCACATTCAACTCATTGGCAATGATATTGGCGAGCGTGGTTTTACCCAGCCCCGGTGGCCCGAAAATCAGCGTGTGATCCAGCGGCTCCGAACGTTGCCGGGCGGCACTGATAAAAATCTCCATCTGTTTTTTCACATCAGTCTGCCCGATGTAATCAACAAGCGTTAACGGGCGGATAGCACGATCCACAGACTGCTCCATCGGAGCAAGCCCGGGTGAAATCAACCGCGCATTTTCAATACCATCGTAGTCAGACATAGCAGCCGTTTAAACCATTGCCCTGAGGGCTAGCCGGATAATTTCTTCGCTGCGCCCGATGCCGGGCTGTTCCTTCATCACGCGCATCACCATCTTTGCTGCATCCTGAGGTTTATAACCCAGAGAAATAAGCGCTGTCTCTGCGTCTTCACTCAATTGGTTGCTGCCCGCAGATTTTTGCGCAAATGCCTCTCCCGGCGCAGGAGCAGCCTCCCAGGCGGCGAGGCGGTCCCGCATATCCAGCACCAGTCGCTCTGCCGTCTTTTTACCGATACCGGGAATTTTTGTCAGCGCATTGACATCGTTATTCTGCACCAGTCGAACAAACTCAGCGGCCGGTACACCAGACAGAATCGCCAACGCCACCTTGGGACCTATCCCCGTGACCTTGATCAATGCACGGAAAAGGGCGCGCTCCTGCTCTTCCAGAAACGCGAACAGCTGATGAGCATCTTCGCGCACCACCAGATGGGTAAACAATACCACCCCTTGTCCGACTGCAGGCAACTGATAAAACGTACTCATCGGGGCAAGTAATTCGTAGCCGACCCCGTTAACATCAAGCAACAGGTCCGGCGCCCTTTTTTCCAGCAAATTTCCCTTCAATCGACCTATCAATGCGCGCTCCTGCTTATCGCCAGATTTATTCAGATATATCGACTATACGTTAAGTCTTGTAGCGCCGCCCGCCAAAACTACGCGCCGCAGCAATACGCACCATACTCTGCCGGCTGTTGGCATGACAGACCGCAATAGCCAACGCATCAGCCGCATCGGCCTGCAGTTTCCCCTGCAAGCCGAGCAGCACTTTGATCATATGCTGGACTTGCAACTTATCCGCCGCCCCTGACCCCGTTACGGCCTGTTTGACTGTACGCGGCGTATATTCCGCCACCGGCAGATCAAATTGCAGACAGGCCACCATGGCAGCGCCTCTGGCCTGGCCCAGCTTGAGCGCGGAGGACACACTTTTACCAAGGAATACTTCCTCGATGGCACATTCCTGTGGACTGTATTGTTCAATGATGCCCGTCAAGGCAAAAAAGATATCGCGCAGCCGCTGCGGATGCTCTCCCGGTGTCGGGCGTACACATCCGCAATCGACATACTTGAGTTTGTTGCCCACCGACTCGATGATGCCGTAGCCGGTTGCCCGCGAGCCAGGATCAATGCCCAGGATCAGTGTCACGCCAAACCTCGCGCACATGAGCCGGCAGCATGAACGCCGCCGGCTGAAGTGAAATTACACTGCGGCTTATGCCGCAGGTGTTGCTCAGGGCACTGCAGGAGCAGCGACCTGCTCACGCAGGCGAATGTTCAGCTCGCGCAACTGTCGAGCAGAAACGGGCCCGGGGGCATCAGTCAACGGGCACGCAGCAGACTGGGTTTTCGGGAATGCCATGACGTCACGAATTGAAGTGGCGCCTGTCATGAGCATCATCAGACGGTCCAGACCAAACGCCAAACCGCCATGGGGCGGCGCGCCGGAAGCCAGCGCATTGAGCAGGAATCCAAATTTTTCCTGCGCCTCCTCTGCCCCTATACCGAGCAGGTCGAACACCGCCTGCTGCATATCAGGACGGTTGATACGGATGGAACCACCGCCTAACTCCGTGCCGTTCAGTACCATGTCATAGGCGCGTGAAAGCGCTTTGTCAGGGTTATTGCGGAGATCTTCCGGTGAGCACGAAGGCGCTGTGAACGGATGATGCAGTGAATTCAGATTGCCTTCTTTGTCGCGTTCGAACATGGGGAAGTCAATCACCCAAAGCGGCGCCCAACCAGAACGCGTAATACCAAGATCTGCCCCCACTTTCAGACGCAGCGCACCAATGGCTTCGCATACCGGACCGAATTTGTCGGCGCCAAAGAAAATAATATCGCCGGTAGCCGCCTGAACCCGCGCCAGCACGTCCTTCACTATCTGTTCCGGCATGAACTTGATAATAGGTGACTGCAGCCCCTCAAGACCGCCTTCAATATCATTGACTTTGATCCAGGCAAGGCCTTTGGCGCCATAAATGCCCACAAATTTGGTGTAGTCATCAATCTCTTTACGGGTCAGCGAAGCACCGCCCGGTACGCGCAGCGCAATCACGCGGCTGCCCGGATCATTAGCCGGACCAGAGAATACTTTAAAGTCCACGTCCTTCATCAGATCAGCGATGTCTGTGAATTCCAGATCATTACGCAGGTCCGGTTTGTCCGAACCGAACCGGCGCATGGCTTCGGTCCAGGTCATACGCGGAAACTGGCCAAGATCCACGTCCAGATGCTTCTGGAAAATGCCGCGAATCATTTTCTCCATCACACTCATGATGCCTTCTTCATCCATAAACGACGTCTCGATGTCGATCTGGGTGAATTCAGGCTGACGGTCCGCACGCAGGTCTTCGTCACGGAAGCACTTGGCAATCTGATAATAGCGGTCTATACCGGCAACCATCAGGATCTGCTTGAACAGCTGAGGCGACTGCGGCAACGCAAAAAACTGCCCGGGATGGGTACGGCTCGGCACCAGATAGTCACGCGCTCCTTCAGGCGTGGCCCGGGTGAGGATCGGAGTTTCGATGTCGAGGAAACCGTTGTCATCCAGAAAGTTACGGATGGAGTTACTGACCTTGGAGCGGAAACGCAGACGATCGATCATCTCCGGACGACGCAGGTCGATATAACGGTGACGCAGCCGGATGTCCTCGCCCACTGTGGCATGATCATCCAACTGGAACGGAGGCGTTTTTGCCTGCGCCAGAATTTCCACTTCATGAGCCAGCACTTCGATAGCACCACTGCCCATATCAGGATTGACAGTGCCTTCCGGACGCCCGCGCACCAGACCGGTGACACGCACCACAAATTCGCTGCGCAGTGTTTCTGCCAGATTAAAACTATCGGCCCGGTCAGGGTCGAATACGATCTGACACAAACCTTCGCGGTCACGCAGGTCCACGAATATGACGCCGCCATGGTCCCGTCGACGATGAACCCAACCACAGAGGTTGACGATTTCGCCGTTGAGTTTCTCGTTTAACTCTCCGCAATAATGGCTGCGCATACGCTTTCCTGTTTCTCTCTGTTGTTAGTCCGGCGTTTACGCGCACAAGACTGGTTGATCTGATTGGGTCTGTTACATTAACGCCTGCAGGTCAGCTGACCTAAACAGCAGCCGGGGTTGTTGGCGCGGCCGGAGCGCTTGAAGCACCGCCGCCATCACCGTCCTGCGTGCCGTGCTTCTTTTTACCGGTTTTAAAATCAGTTTCGTACCAGCCGCCACCCTTCAGACGAAAGCTGGGCGCTGAAAGCTGTTTGGCCAGACCCGGTTTTTCGCACACCGGGCACAGCGTCAGGGGCGCATCGCTGAAGCGCTGGATTGCTTCCAGCTGGTGCCCGCACTCTTTGCATTGATACTCATAAATCGGCATACAGATTCCAATCCTCCGGATACACAACAAACATCAACACGTCAAAACTATTAACTGGAAATCATCAATAATCTCGTCCACAAGACAATGCTTGCTACCAGCAGCAGAACCTGCCACCGGAAAGCCGCGGATTATACCTTAATTCAGCTTTGATCATCACCTGTCTTACCTCTTTTGATTTGCTTTGCCACAACAGCATCTGAGCACTTGCGACGACTTGCCCAATCCTTTATAAATAGCGGCCTGTGCTGCGTTTTAGTAACCCCATGACGCTTCACATATCCTTCAAACCAAACTTGATAAAACGGGAACCGGCATGGCAGCTACCAAACCGACAGCAAAAAAAACCACAGCTATCACTGAAAAGTACACAAAAACAGCTATTGTGGCGGAAATTGCCGCAAACACTGAGCTTACTAAAAGACAAGTTGACGCCGTTCTCAGCGAATTGAACGATATTATTGAGCGTCACATCAAAAAGCGCGGCGTTGGTGAATTCACTCTGCCAGGCCTGCTGAAAATCAAAGCGGTTAAAAAACCTGCCCAGCCAGCACGCAAGAATGTACCAAATCCGTTCAAACCGGGTGAGTTTATGGATATTGCCAAAAAACCGGCAAGCACCCGTGTAAAAATTCTGCCACTGAAAAAACTCAAAGAGTTTGCCCAGTAAGCATCGGCAGTAGTCAGAACCCCCTGTCCGGAGCGCTCCCCGCGGCGCGCTCTGAGCACTCTGAATCTGCGAACACGCACTAATCTGCTTTCCCGGCCCGCTCCCTGGCGGCCATTAGTCGCTCACCAACCATCTGACATTCCGGAACCCGCATGCGCACCAGTCAATACCTTATTGCTACGCTCAGAGAAACACCTGCTGATGCAGAAGTTATCAGCCACCAATTGATGCTGCGGGCAGGCCTGATTCGCAAACTGGCCAGCGGCATGTATACCTGGCTGCCCGCCGGGCTCAGGGTATTGCACAAAGTCACTGCGATTGTGCGCGAAGAAATGAACCGCTCCGGAGCAATGGAAGTTTCAATGCCCGTGGTGCAATCTGCCGAACTGTGGCAGGAGTCAGGGCGCTGGGACAAAATGGGTCCCGAGCTTCTGCGCTTTGTGGACAGGCACGACCGCCCTTTCTGCCTTGGCCCTACTCACGAAGAGGTGATTACCGACCTGATCCGCAATGAATTCAACAGCTATAAACAGCTGCCGGCAAATTTTTACCAGATTCAGATGAAGTTCCGCGACGAGCGCCGCCCCCGTTTTGGCGTAATGCGTGCACGCGAATTTCTGATGAAAGATGCTTACTCTTTCCATATTGATGAGGCCTCTCTGGAACAGACTTACCAGCTGATGTATCAGACGTACAGCAACATATTCACGCGGCTGGGCCTGAATTTTCGTGCCGTACTGGCCGACACAGGTAACATCGGCGGCAGCACTTCTCACGAGTTCCACGTGCTGGCAGATTCCGGTGAAGACGATATCGTGTTTAATTCTACCGGCAGTTACGCTGCCAATATCGAACTGGCTGATGGCATCATCAGGGATCTGGATGACGGCAGTGCGGCAATGCTGCCCAGCCGTAAAATTGATACCGGCGATGCCCATTCGATAGAAGCACTGATCGCGCTGCTGGATCTGCCGTCAACAAAACTGGTCAAAACCCTGATCGTCAAAGCTGAAGTCAGCGATGCCAATCCTCATGGGATGATGGCACTGGTGTTACGCGGTGATCAGGAGTTAAACGACATCAAGGCCGAGAAACTCGCGGGCATTGTATGTCCACTAACGTTTGCCAGTGATGCTGAAATCGAACAGGTAGTGGGCTGTAAACCCGGTTGCCTGGGCCCGAACAAACTTCCTTTCCCTGTAATTGTCGATCGCAGTGCCGAACTGATGCGCAACTTTGTCTGCGGCGCAAACACAGCGGCAACTCATCTGGTCGACGCAAATTGGGGTCAGGACTGCCATTTTGATCTGGTCGCTGACATCCGCAAAGTCCGGGAAGGTGATCTCAGCCCTGACGGACAGGGTGAGCTTTCGATTAAACGCGGGATTGAGGTCGGCCACATTTTCCAGCTCGGCACCAAATACAGCAAGGCCATGAGTGCGTCTGTTCTCGATGAAAATGGCCGTGCCGTTCTGATGACCATGGGTTGTTATGGTATCGGTGTAAGTCGTATAGTAGCCTCGGCCATCGAGCAAAACCATGACGCCAACGGCATCATCTGGCCGGACGCAATCGCACCATTTCAGATTGCGATCATTCCGTTGAATGCCCACAAATCCGCGCGCGTTACTGAAGTCAGTGAACAGCTGATGGCTCAACTCGAACAGGCCGGCTACGAAGTACTGCTGGATGATCGCGACAAAAAAACCAGCCCCGGCGTCAAATTTGCCGATATGGAACTGATGGGAATACCGCACCGGATCGTGGTGTCTGACCGGGGTCTGGAAAACGATGAGCTTGAGTATAAAAGTCGTCGTGCCGACGGCACCGAAACCGTTGCCCTAAACGCTGTACTCGGGTTCCTGGCGCCACGCATCACTCGTTAAGAGCCAGCTGGCGCGTCGCTAACGCGGACTGGAACAGGGAGAGGTATGCCTATACGATCACCCAAAGATCTCATTAACGTCATAGACTCCAGACTATGGCGCGAACACGAGAGCGGCAAATATAAGTGGCGCAAACATACCGCCCGCGCCATGCAGATAGCCTATGCAGTGCTGCGGGATATCGCCGAGGGTCACCTCAGCCTGCGCGCCATGAGTCTTGTCTACTACACCGTCATCGCGATTGTGCCTTTATTGGCATTGACGTTTGCTGTGCTCAAGGGCCTCGGCGTGCATAACGCGATGGAGCCTGCGCTGCTGGGTCTGCTGCAACCATTTATGGGTGAGTACAGTATTCAGATCACAGACAACGTCGTGAGTTTTGTGGATAACGTCAGGGTTGACGTTCTCAGCGTCGTCAGCCTAGGTGTGCTGCTTTACACGGTGCTGACCATGATGCAGCAGATAGAGCTGACATTTAATTACATCTGGTCGATAACCCAGCCACGCACGCTCGCTCATCGCATCAGCGAGTATCTCTTTGCCATTATCGTCAGTCCGCTATTAATTCTGATATCCGTTGGCATTGCATCATCCGTCAACGCTACATTTTTTGTTCGCTACCTTGAAGAGCTCACTTTCGGCGCTTGGATAATTCAATCAATAGCGTTTGTAATGCCAGCATTGTTTATGTCACTGGCATTTGCGCTGGCTTTTGTTTTTATCCCCAATACCCGGGTGCGCTTCAGCTCCGCTTTTATTGGTGGTGTGGTGACAATGATTGCATGGAAATCAATGGCATTGATTTTCCAGAATTTCATCGCCGTCAACACTGCAAATGCGGTAATTTATGCAGCATTTTTCGCCATTATCCTGTTGATGCTGTTTTTGTATCTGGGCTGGCTGATGCTGCTGATCGGCTCCGCCGTAGCGTTTTATCATCAGTACCCGGCCAAAGCGCGCACCGGCAGAGAACCTCTGGAACTCAGTTTTGAAATGCAGGAAGAAGTCGCGCTGAGCGTGGCGTATCTGATAGTCAAGCGCTTCAGTCAGGGTCAGGATCCCTGGAATGTGGACGAACTCGCAGCCTACACCAGAATCAGTGTGCCCATTATAGAGACTGCGGTCACTGCACTCGTGGATGCCGGGTTTATCAGTGCAACAGATGAGCAGCCACGCTGCTATTTGCCCCATCATTCGGTTGAAGACAGTTCAGTCAATGCACTTCGCAAATTGATTCGCCAGCGCAGCGGCACCAAACTCGATCAGAAAAGTATGACATCAGAGCAAGCCCAGATTCACCAGTTCCTGAATGATATGGATGAGCACTGGTCAACAACCAGCGGCGAGTTAACCTTCCGCCAATTGTTACTTCAAGAGCCTGAAAGTGAGTAAGTTCGAGATCTTTCACAACCCCGCCTGCTCCAAATCGCGGCAGACACTGGCATTGTTGCGGTCACTGGGGATTGAACCCCGACAACGGCTCTATCTGCAAGATGCTCCGGATGAAAAAACAATCCGGTTTCTGGTAAAAGCTCTCAACGCCGATGTGCGATCATTGCTACGCAGCAGCGAAGCAGCTTATCAGGAAGCCGGACTTGATGATCAGAACCTGAGCGAACAACAATTGATCAACGCGCTGTTAGAAAACCCGAAACTATTGCAGCGGCCAATCGTCATTTCAGGAAATAGAGCCGTAATCGGGCGACCTCCTGAAAATGTCCTGGCGTTGATTGACAACTGATCAACAGCCGATCAAAAAATATGGAGAGAAGTGTCAGATGGTCAAAGCAATTCCTTATATATTGGTGCTGTACTACAGTCGCCAGGGGGCCACGGCCAGCATGGCAAAATTGATCGCGCGCGGAGTTGAACAGGCCGGTGATATAGAAGCGCGCCTGAGAACAGTGCCGTCTGTGTCCCCCGATCATCAGGCATCAATCCCCGTCGTGCCTGAAACAGGTGCGGTATATTGCAGCGAGGACGATTTGAGCAACTGTGCGGGACTGGCACTGGGCAGCCCGACACGCTTCGGCAATATGGCATCAGCGCTGAAATATTTTCTGGATAATACCGGAGCACTATGGGCAAGCGGCGCTCTGATCAACAAACCCGCTGCGCTGTTTACCTCGACTTCGAGTCTGCATGGCGGACAGGAAAGCACTTTGCTCAGCATGAGTCTGCCGCTGTTGCATCATGGCATGCTGATTTGCGGCCTGCCCTACAGCGAACAGGCATTGATGCGCACCCGCACTGGCGGCACACCTTACGGTGCCAGCCATTTAGCCGGCATTGACAGCGACCTTCCACTCAGCGACGACGAACAACAACTTTGTCTGGCACTGGGCAAGCGTCTGGGTTACCTGGCACTTAGACTGTGCTGAAATTAAAAACAAGGAATAAAGCATGACAGCCAGCTGGCAACCAATACCCGCCTCCGTTGAGTATGCAAGACGGGCTACACTGATCAGTTATTTCGGTTTGCTGGGCTTATTTACCGGCAAAGCCATCGTTAACATGGTGGGAGGCATGCCTGCGGCTGTTGCGATCTTTCTATGGTTGGTGGGCGTGTTGCCGTTGAGCATTTTTATTCCGGGCCTGCGTAAAAATAATCTGCGCACCTACGCCTGGTTGTGTTTTATGATCCTGATGTATTTCTTGCACGCTGTCACGCTGGCATTTACTACAGGTAGTCTTTTTTACGGCCTGCTGTATACCCTGCTCTGCGTTTCATTATTCTGTGCCGCTGTTACTTATATTAAACTGGCCAAAAAACACCTTGGACTGAAACTGTTGTCATGACCCGGCAAGAGACGTTGGCGGTTACCACTTCATCATGGTTTTAAGCAGCGGCAAGGTAACTTTACGTCTGGTTTCCAAAGAATGCTGGTCCAGTTTCTGCAGTACCTCAAACAAACTGCTCATACTGCGCTCACTGCGTGATACCAGGTACGTGGCTACCTCGTCGGACAGCTCAAAACCCCGCCGTCGGGCACGAAGTTTTAACGCAGCTGCCTTATCTTCGTCACTCAAGCTATCCAGTTGAAAAACTGCCGCTGACTGCATTCGCGAGTTCAGGTCTGCCAACTCAAAATTCAGATACTTCGGGCTGGTTTTTGAGGCAACAATCAATGGCGTATTCGACTCCGCCATACGATTGTAAAGATTAAACAGTTCCCGCTCCCACTCTGGCCGGCCTTGCAATAACTCTACGGAGTCGAGGCACAACACGGTTACTGATTCCAACTCTTGCAGCACATCAGGTGTCAGACCAGTCTGCACTGAAAAGTCGAGATAAAACGATTGCAAACCCAGGGCATCAATGTCGTGGCAGACAGCTTGCAACAAATGAGAACACCCGGCACCTTGCGCGCCGAATAACCAGATAAATTCAGATAACACGGTACCGCTGCCTGATTGCTCGCGGCTTGAAACAAATCGGGAAACTGCCTGGCGCAAATACTGAGCCACTGATGCGCTGCTGGAGTCAGCATCTTTGATATAGAAATTAGCAAATGTGGCGTCATCGTCCAGGTTCAGGCGAAACGTCAGTTGCCGTGGTGTGTTTTTGTCGCTATCTACCGTCATCACCGCGTCCAGCGATAATGCAGTTGATCACCGACCGACTGTCCGGGCTGAAAGTCCACTGGCTGCAGATCACGACCAAGACTGATGAACTCAGTGAGAATCTGTCGGGTGCCCAGCAGTCTCAGATTCAGATCCAGTCCTTGCGGGCGTAAAGCACTGACCTGCACTTGTTGCACTATGGATAGACTTTCCAGATAACTGATGAGCTGCGTATGACTTTGCAGGTTATTGATACCGTCCACTCTGATACTGACCTGATCTTCCCGTTCGAACGCGCTGAGCACCAGCCCGAAATGGCTGGCCAGGCGTGCGCTGGCACGATCCAGTGGCAAATCCATGTAGGTGTCAATGGCGGCGATATGATCAAACGTCTGCACGTCGTTACGGAAAATCAGTTGCCAGAACCCGACCAGTTCTCCTGCCGGCGTCACCAGCACGCGGCCTGCAAGTACGCTGTCAGCGTCGTAACGCTCTGCCGCACGGCGCAATGCATCTGCATCCAGCGTCCAGGCCTGATCCTGTGTCACCAGTTGACGGTCTTGCAGATCCAGGATCGGGATCAACACCGGAACTGCCCTCTCGTCTGCAAACTGCCGGACCTGATCCAGCAGCGGGTGCTCGGAACTTGAACCCAGCATGACGCGACGTCCATCAGTATCCTGCACCGTGAGCCACAGCAGTACACTGGCGCGGTTATTGTCCCAGACAGGTATATTGGCCTGATTTAACAGATTGTCGATCAGAGACTGATCGAAGCGCACATCCAGCATGCCGTTTTGCTGCCCTGCAAGACCAGAGGAACGGTAGCTGACTTCAGCCACATAACGATCTGCACCACCCACCGCAGCAGCAACCTGAGGATGCTGCAACCACCTGCGCTCACCGGTAACTTTGGTAATTACACGTCTGAAAGCCTCGGTATATGCCCGACGGCGCTCCTGATCACCTTGGTTAACGACAGCGATTTCTTCCTGGTACAGCCCCTGAACCGGAATTGCGTAACCGGAGGATGGGGAAATCATCATCAAAATCAATGCCAAAGGGACATATATCCGGCACCCGAACAGTGTTTCCAGTAATTGTGAATGTGAAGTTTTCATGGCGGGCATGATAACTTAACCATTGTGCGTTTGACATAATCGCCTGACTAAGACGCACACAACTGTTAAAATGTCGGCCTTGTTTCCCAGGGACCCAAACCACCGCCATGACCAGCCAATCTCACTCCTCAGGCAATACCCCTACTCAGACAACCGGGCTCAGCTATAAAGACGCCGGTGTGGATATTGATGCCGGCGATGCGCTGGTAGAAAAAATCAAAACGGTGACCCAGTCTACCCGGCGAAAGGAAGTGCTTTCCGGGCTTGGCGGATTTGGCGCATTGTTTGAAATGCCGGAAGGTTACAAAAAACCGGTACTGGTATCGGCCACCGACGGCGTGGGCACCAAACTCAAATTGGCAATCGACATGGGCAAACATGACACCATCGGCATCGACCTGGTGGCCATGTGTGTTAATGATCTTATTGTCTGCGGCGCTGAGCCTCTGTTTTTCCTGGACTACTACGCCACGGGCGGACTCAATGTCGAAGTAGCAACGGAAGTTGTTACCGGCATCGGTGAAGGATGCCGTCAGGCTGGCTGTTCTTTGATCGGCGGCGAAACCGCAGAAATGCCCGGAATGTACCAGAAAGGTGATTACGATCTTGCCGGGTTCGCTGTGGGCGTGGTGGAAAAAGACCAGATTATTGAAAACGATCTGGTCAAACCGGGCGATGTACTGATTGGTCTGGCATCTTCAGGTCCTCACTCCAATGGCTATTCTCTGATCCGCAAAGTGTTGGAAGTCAGCGGCGCTGAGCTCGACGATCCTTTTGGTGACAGTACTCTGGGAGTGACTCTGTTGGCCCCTACCGAGATTTATGTCAAAGCCATGCATGCGCTGATGGCTGAAGTACCGGTACACGGAATGGCACATATCACCGGCGGCGGGATTGTAGAAAACCTGCCAAGAGTGATGCCTGATTTCACCCGCGCCATTATTGACTCCGATGCATGGGCACGCCCGGCCATTTTTGACTGGCTGCAGATGAAGGGCAACATTGCACCTAAAGAAATGCTTCGCACCTTCAACAGTGGCATCGGCATGATAGTTTGCGTGGCCGCCGACCAGGCTGCGCGCGCACTGGAAATTCTGAAACCCATGACACGTGGCGCTGTGGTAATCGGCCATATTGAAGTCAGTGATAAGGAATCACCGGAAGTGCTTGTTAAAGGCAAACTGGCATGACATCAGGCTCGACCACGAAGTCCGCTTGCCGGGTTGTGGTGCTGATTTCAGGTAATGGCAGCAATTTGCAGGCGCTGATTGACTACCCCGCCAGAAACTATGACATCTGCTGCGTTATCAGTAACCGGCCCGAGGCATTCGGGCTGGAGCGCGCTACTAAAGCCGGTATCAAAGCAGCGGTTCTTGATCACAAAAACTTTGAATCGCGCGAAAGGTTTGACCAGACACTTATGCAACTGATCGACAGCCATCAGCCAGATCTGATTGTACTGGCGGGCTTCATGCGTATTCTGAGTTCAGGTTTTGTTCAGCATTACACAGGCAGACTGCTCAACATACACCCGTCGCTGCTGCCTCTGTACAAGGGCACCAACACACATCAACGAGTGTTGGACGCTGGTGATAAAGAGCATGGCGTCAGTGTGCATTTTGTGACTGAAGAACTTGATGGTGGTCCGGTTATTCTGCAAGCTGTTGTGCCTGTTATTGCAGGGGACACCAAAGACTCGCTGGCGGCCCGGGTTGCCATTCAGGAACACAGAATATACCCTGAGGCAGTGACATGGTTCGCGCAGGGTCGTCTGGATATCGCAGCCAACGGCGTCTGTCTTGATGGCAAACTTCTGCCCGCACATGGAATTCAGATTAACCAGATTTAAAGCGACCAGACCGATCACCCACTAACCAGACGGAGAGATTTGCCATGAGCCCGACCCCTGCCAGGCATTGTTCAGTTCTCCCGTTTTTGCCTCGATCCATGCCACACCTGGTGCGCGGCGTGACGCCTGGTTTTTGCTTTGGTTTGCTTCTGTCTGCTCTCGCATTTCAGAGCTCGTCTGCTCTCGCTGCAGACCTGCCTGCCAGCCCGCCCGCTCCCGCACCCTATGAAGCAGAGTACGAAGCTCGCGCCATGGGTATGCGCACCGATGCGTATCGCCGTCTGGAACGTATTGGCGATAACGAGTTCAGGCTCAGCCACGGCTTGTCGGTGTCTGTACTGGGCGCGAACATGATCACGGTTGAGGAAAAATCGCAGTTCAGCTGGGATGAGGAAGGCGCAGTTCCCTTGGTTTACTCCTACAAACAAACCGGGGTCAGGCGCCGTGACGAGCGCGTCAATTTTGATTGGACGCCTGCCAACGCGAATCAACCCAACGCACACATGATCCGCGACGGCCGCGAGCAAAACCAGGCCATCAACAAAGCAACACTGGACAATCTCAGCTTCTCGGCGCAAATCAGTGCGGACCTGATGAATAAACCGCAATTGCGCGCAGCCGACACCATGCTCAGTTACGAAATACTGGATGCCAGGCGACTTGAGACACATGAGTATCGCGTATTGGGTGCGGAACGTATCAGCACGCCTGCCGGCGAGCTCGACACTATTAAACTGGAAAGGATTCGTGACAGTGACAGCGGACGCACTACGCTGATCTGGCTTGCTGCAGATCAACAGTTCACGCTGGCGAAACTGTCACAAACGGAAGGTGGTGGATCGGCGATGGAGCTGAATCTCAAGCGCATTACCTGGACCGGTGATGCGTCAGGCAGCGAAACTGCTGACGCAACCGCCGACTGATCAACGCGTCATATCGTATTTGCGCATTTTCTCGACCAGTGTGGTGCGACGGATATTCAAGCGATCTGCTGCACGTGCCACCACTCCGCCAGAATCATCCAATGCCTGTTCAATCAGATTTCGTTCAAGGTTGGACAAATACTCTTTCAGATCCATACCGTTCAATGGCAACAGATGAGTATCGGGCACGATACGCTCTGGTGACTTGACCGCTAAATAACCCATCTCGTCTGCCTGCAAGGAAATGGCGACGGCAGCTGTATCCGTCACCGCTGGCATCAAGGGCGGCAGTTCTTCATCGTCAAGCTGGAACTGGCGGGGCAAATCATGCACGCCGACCACCGCATGAGGATGCATGATGGCCATACGCTCAACCAGATTGGCCAACTCGCGCACGTTACCGGGCCAACTGTACAGGCTCAATGCCCTTATGGCCGACGAGTTAAACCGCACAGAACCGCGTTTGCTTTGTTCCAGCCGACTTATCAACTCATTTAACAGGAACGGGATATCGGCTGACCGATCGCGCAGCGACGGCATCTCGATAGGGAACACATTCAGACGGTAATACAGATCCTGCCGGAAGCTGCCAGCTGCGATCATATCTTCCAGATTGCGATGCGTGGCGGCAAGAATGCGCACATCAGTGTGCATTGTCTTGGTGCCGCCCACGCGCTCAAAACACTGTTCCTGTAATACTCTCAACAACTTTACCTGCATAGGCAAAGGCATATCACCAATCTCATCAAGAAACAGCGTCCCGCCCTGAGCCAGTTCAAACCGGCCTATGCGCGTGGAGATGGCACCGGTGAATGCACCTTTTTCATGACCAAACAGCTCACTCTCCAGCAGATCAGGGGGAATGGCACCACAGTTAATTGGTACAAACGGTTTAGGTGCGCGTTTGGAATTGGCATGCAGATTACGCGCAACAACTTCCTTTCCTGTGCCGGATTCGCCGGTAATCAATACAGTAACTTCGGTATCTGCCACCTGCGACATCACCTGTCGAATACGGTTCACAGCAGGACTGTTGCCAACCAGGCTGCGGAACATATTGTAGTCACGCACCGTTCCGATATCGCACAGACGTGTGTAATGTTCACTGTAAACCTGAGCCTTGTGTAAGGCATCAAGCATAGGCTGGTAACTCAGAGGCAAGGGAATACTGGCCACCACACGCGTGCTGATCGACTCTGGCAACAGAGGCAGGTCCTGACCGGCCAGCAATACGATTGGAAGACCCGGAGCCCAGGCCACCAGATCCTGCAACAGATTCGACATCAGGGATTCTTTGAAGTGCCCCACAAGCACCATACGTAGCTTGTCTGGTGACACTCCCAATGCGGCAGCATCGTCGCGCCAATGTGCTCTGTTCACAGCAAGAGGGGTTTCGCCAAGAAATTCAAGCACGATATTCAGGTCGTGGCTCAGTTTCTTGTTATCTTCTATCAGTAAAATATCAGCCATGCCCGGTTCCGGTACGTTCAAACGCAACTGAGAACCAGTCACGTTCTGCACCTGTATCTTGCTGTTGTTATAGCAGCATCAAGTTGATTGGTCTATGACGACCACTCCCGGGCATTCACTGCTTTGGGTCAGACTACCGGCGCGATCTCATCCCAGGAGGACTTGACTGTGCGCAACAGGTCGCTGACTTCATCTATTATGCCCGGATCGTTTTTTATATTCGCCTCGAATAATCGACGCTGCATATAATCGTACAAAGCATTGAGCTTGTCGACCAGATCGGGGGAATGTTTGGGGTCAAGACTGCTCTGCAACCCACTCAGGATATCAGTCGCTTTTCCAATCAATTGGCCTTTCAACGCTGTATCTCCGCGCTCCATGGCGGCTTTTGCCTGAATCAACCGATCAAGCGCACCATTCATCAGCATTTGAATCAGCTGGTGCGGCGTTGCATTCAGCGCCCCTTCGGTATTGATACGTTTGTATTGAGCAGCGGCATTATTCATTGAATACATCGTTGGTTTCTCCCATTAATAATTGTCAGCGGGTACTTGTGAATTAACTTTATGTTTTTTACCGTTCACGTCGGGGCGTTGCCAGCGCCTCCAGCATGGTGAGCTGGGATTTCAGAAAATCCCCGGTTGTATTGAATTTACTGATGATGATGTCGTTCGCCAGAAATGATGCCTGCAGTCTTCGCTCGGTTTTTGCCAGTCGTTGAGCAAGTGATATACGATCATCTGCGATAGCATCCAGTTCTTTACCCAGAGATGCCTGCCGTGTACCCAAAAGGCCTTCGGAACTCAGGAACGTATCCAGCAGTTTACTGAGCTGATCCGCCACCCCCCTGCTGTAGTTGATGATTCCGCGGTTACCTGTTGAGTTGCCCTCAATACGCACTACCAGACCGGTGGCGCCATCAGCCTGCCCGATGGCGTTACGACCGATAGCTCCCTGAGCTCCTGACCCGGTAACAAATCCGAATATGCTTGCCGCATTGCCTTGCAGATTGGCTATCTGCACACTGGATGTCGCGCCTGTTGAATTGGAAATGATGCCAAAACCGCCGGAATTGACATCAAACTGAACTTGCACCGAGACGCCGGCGGCAATTAAGGCCACGTCGTTGTTAATCGCAGCCTGCATGGCTGCAGCGACTGCCAGCGGATCGGTGTTGGTAATCGCGCCCAGCGTAATATTGCCGGAAAGCACACCGTCCACTGCGACTCTGAAACGATCTGCAGACGTACTGGCAGCCAGGTTTCCATAAGCTGTGTTCAGATAAAAACCAGGCCTGGCAGCCTCTTCTCCGCTTGCCGCACTGAGTATCTGCCCACGCCCGATGGCCTCAATACCATTGATTTTGCCTGCAACGTCGACACCACGGGTAGACACAGGAGCTGCGCCATTGCCCAGATGCAGCCCCAACCGCTGCGACGCTTCCACATTGACATTGCTGAATGCAAAAGAGTCACCGGCGTTTGCGGTTGAAAACACCAGCCGTCCAAAGTCACTATCCTGATCAAACACATAGTTTACAAACACTTCGATGCCTTCGTCGGCGAAAGCATTGTCAATCAGCGTCTTGAGCGCGCTGGTCAGCTCATCAGGTGTGTTGTAGGTTGTCTGCGGCAGACTCAGAACCCCGGTACTGACACCGCTGACACTCAGCGAAAACTCAGTATTGCTATCTACGACCAACGGTGTGTCAAACGGATCTGCAGCGTCGCCAGTGGTATTACCCAGCGCAGCCATCTGATTACCGCGGAAAGGCCCCTGACCATTCAACACCAAGCCCAGCGTTGCCGATGCTTCTGCGGAGATGTTGACAATCTGCACGACAGATTCAGCGCCATAACGGTTGGAGGTCATATCAAAACGATTCTGTGCTGCGTTAAAACTCACGGTCACTGTATCTTCCGCGTCCAGGATTTCAGCATTGCTGTTGATCTGGAGCTGTATTTCTTCTGCCAGCTCTGCTGCGCTGGCATACGTCGCTTCAGTCAAATTGATTGCAACCTCAGAGCTGTTCAGGCGGATAGTAAAGCTCTTGTTGCCGGCATCTATGACAATGTTGCCGGCGCCCAAAGCCGCAACTGTCACACCTGCATAGGTGCCCGTAGTGGCAAGCCGTGTTATGTCAACGGCGTACTGACCTGCAGCGGTCTGGGAGCCTGCACGAATAAAGCTTACCTGGCTGTCAGACGCGACTCCGTTGGCAGCAAACAGGGATGTGATTGCTTGCGGATTGGAGGTAAATGCATCGCGGAAAGTGGTAGCGTTGAGCTCCAGCTGATAGCTATTAAACTGATTGGTTGTGATGCCGATTTCGGACATCGATTTGATGTCCAGAGTGCTGTTCACCGAACGCAAGGCACCGCCGATATCAGACATCATTCTGCGCAGGGTTGCATCACCCGTTAACAGACTACCCTGCCCGCTGTCGGCAGAAAACCGCGTCAGGGAATCGCTGAGAACTTTGAGCTTGTTATAGCTGCCAATAAATTCCTGCACCTTTTCGATCAAGGCAGCAGGATCTTTGCCCACTGAGAGCGATACCGGCCCGGTTGTGGTTTCTTTCAGATTCAGTGTCACGCCGGGGATCACACCGGCGACCAGATTACTGTCGCGCGTGATGGCCAGACCGTTAACCGAAAACTGCGCGTTCTGACCAGCCTGAGTCTGCGCTGCAGCTTGCGAATTCTGATTAAAATTAAACGCTGACATACCGGCTGTGCCTGTTGCGGTCAGCTCGATACTATTGGCCGCACCTGCCTGCTCACTGGTCAGCAGCAATCTGAAGCCCGAACCATCATCAACTATGGTTGCCTGCACGCCCATTTTGGCGTTATTGATCGCGTCCCGCATGCCCGCCAGCGTATTGTTGCTGCTGGAGATAATTATGTTTCTGGATGTCTTCTCCGGATTGACGGCAAAACTCTGGTAGACATTAAATTCATCGACATCAGTTGTGCCAAACCTGAAGGTCAGCACTCCGGTCCCTATGGCTTCATTTACTGAGTTGTAGGACTGCGTGGCAATCGTGTGCTGCTGCGCCAGGGATTGCACATTGATTGAGTAATTACCCGAACCCGCAATACTGCTGGCAGTAGCACTGAGCGCGTCCGGTTTGCTGGATACCGCGGTACTGGCATTAAATGCGGACAAACTGTTCAGCGACTTCAGAGCTGAGCTCAGGGTGCTGACTGCGCTACTGACCTCGCCGAACGCGGAAATTTTGGCATCTACCAGTTCCTGCTGAGCGTTCAGCCGCGCCTCTGCCGGTTTGCGCTCGGCTTCAATAAGGTTCTCAAGCAGCTCACTGGTCAACAGACCAGAACCAATGCCCAATGATGAAATAGATGCCATACGTCTACCTTGATATGCTTTTCAGTCACGCTGATTTGCTAAAAACTGACGTCCTGCGACATGGGACTTCCACGATAGCTGAGCAAGAAACGCGCCAGCAGCCCGTAACGCCGGATATTTGGCTGACTTCTGATATATCGACTAAAAAGGGACATTCTTGACCGGAAAAAATGCCATCGGGGCAGGCAAAGGCGGCAATCTTTTGCCGTTTGGCAGGCAAGGCCTGCCTTGCCTACGATACAGCTGAAGGCTAGAATCGATGCTACCCATCGAGGAGAAGAAGCTATGTTTAATAGACTCACACTTGCCGGCAGCATTGCTCTGCTCGGCGTAGGCATTGTTACGACAGGAATGCTGTCGTTCAGCGCGCTGGCACAAGACGACTACACTGTCCCAAGAACCTGGGACGGCGCACCTGATCTCCAGGGTGTATGGCGTAACGCAACTGTTACCCCGCTGGAGCGTCCGACTGAGCTGGGTGAGCAACGTGCTTATACCCGCGAGGAAGCATACGCCCTGGAACGCGCGGCCCAGCAGGAAGTTGAAGATGACAACCTGCCGCTGGACCCCGATCGTCCGCCACCACCGGCAACTTCATTGCCACCGGTAGGCAACTACGACCTGTTCTGGACTGACCGCGGCATGTTTATGCCGACCATCAACGGTGAATACCGCACCTCAATCATCATTGATCCACCGAACGGCCGCATACCCGGCTACAAACCCGAGTTCCTGGCTGCACGGGCAGAACAACGCGCCTCAGGTCCGGATCAGTTTGATGGCCCCGAGGGCCGTGGCGTCGGAGAGCGCTGTCTGCTGTCGTTCGGATCACACTCTGGCCCTCCCATGTTGCCTGTGATGTACAACAGTCACTACGAGATTTTCCAGTCGCCGGGTTACGTGGTGATTCTGGCAGAGATGGTTCACGATGCCCGCATCATACCGATCCGCGATGATCACGATGCGCGCGCTGAAGTCATGGACAAGTGGATGGGTGATTCCATCGGTCGATGGGAAGGCGACACTCTGGTGGTGACTACCCGGCATTTTAATCCTTGGCAGAATTTCCGTGGCGCTTCAGAGAATCTGACTGTTGTGGAGAAATTCCGGCGCGATTCCGAACACAAAATCATCTACAGCTTTACGGTAGAAGACCCCACTGTGTTCGCCGCCAACTTCACGGGAGAACTGGCGCTGACCTCATTTGATGAGCCCATCTATGAGTATGCCTGCCACGAAGGAAATTACGCTCTGGCCGGGACGCTGGCAGGAGCAAGGCTGGCTGAAGAAGAAGCCCGCAAGGCTGCCGGGCAGTAAAAAAAATAGGAAAATGGGGACGGAGGAGCATGCTCCTCCGTCCCCATTTTCCCATTTCCCCCTACACCTGAGTTTTGAACAAAGAAATAGGCTCTTGTTTATCCAGTTTGCGAGCCAGTTCCAACGCTTCTTTACTGTCAAACTGACGCAAAACTTTGCGTGATTCTCTATCCACCACCGTGACAGACGGTTCACCGCTGGCTGGATCAAAATCAAAAATAATGTCGCGCTTAACCGATTGAACATAATCATTCAATCTGGATATGGCATGTTCCATAGAATCATCATCCGGATCAGAATCAATCAATTCTGTTTCGGACTCAGCCATTTCTATATAAGTGTTGTTTTTGAGCGGTACAGGTTTCTTGCGCGCAGAGGATTGTTTGCCAGCTGCCTGCTTCTGCCCCTGTTGCTTCTGATCTTTGTTTTCTAAAGGATTTTGAGCGTGTTCAAGGCTGGCATCACTATCTACCGGCTGAACTGAATTGACTTTTTCCCTGGCGACTGGCGCAGGCTGGAACCGGGTGATACTGATCTCGCTCACAGCACGCCTCCGAAACTAGCACAGGGGTTAAAGTTCTGAAAAAGGCAAATCCGCCCGGTCATCACCATGTTATCGGTGAAAACCGGGCGGACTTTAACTTATTATCTTAACAGTGACAGAACCTGCTCACCGGAAGAGTTGGCCTGCGCCAGGATGGAGATACCAGCCTGCTGCAGAACCTGGAAACGAGCCATGTTGGCCGCTTCAGCTGCGAAGTCAGCATCACGGATACGTGAGTTTGCAGCTGACAGGTTCTCAGAGTTGATTTCCAGGTTGGAAATCGTTGCCTCGAACCGGTTTTGCACCGCACCGAGGTCGGCGCGAGCAGCGTTTACAGAGTTCAGGGCGTTATCAATTGCAGCCAGTGCATCGGTTGCGCCTTTCTGAGTGGAGATGTCCACCTGAGTCAGGAACTGACCAGATACCGCACCACCGAATGAACCCTGTTCCATACCCAGACCTGCCAGCGCAGCGTTACCGTTAGTGCCACCTGATACTTCGATGGTGCCGGCAGAGCTGAGTGATACAGTTGAGTAAGTTGTAACAGCGATGTCATCAGCATTTACCGCCGCTGCTGCGAAATCTGCAGACGCCACGTTAGTGCCACCCAGACCAAAGTTGGCTGCCGCAGCGCCACCGTTGGTGTCGAACGCCATCACAATGTTACGGCCATCAGCTGCAGTCAGTGTCAGACCACTACCGTTGTCTTCTGCAATCACACCAGTCTGACCGCTAACGGCATTGATCTGGGAGACTGCTGACGCACGGTTGGCATCTGCATTTGACTGAACTGTCAGGGTTACTTCGATACCGTTCAGTGACAACGTACCGCTGTTGCCAGACGTGCCTGCTGTTGATGCACCACCCGTTACAGTCGTTGCGTTAACAGTTGCAGTCACGCCAGTGGAACCTGAAGCACGGTTAATGGCAGCAGCGATTGCGACACCTGACGCTTCTTTGATGCTTGAAGCCGCACCAGTGTAAGAAGCAGTGTCGTCGGCAGCGCGTGCGGCACCGATTGATACACCGTTGATAACCAGATCGCCGTCGTTCAGAGCGTCAGTGCCGAACAGGCCATCTGCACCAGAAGCAACGATCGGAGCTGTTGTATCCAGACCAAACAGGGCTTCAGCGTTGTCGTTAGCCGCTGACACGGTTACCTGAGCACCAGCACCGGAAGCACTGGACACAATGTTCAAGCGACCATTGCCATCGATACTGGCGAATGCTTCAACACTGCCTGCAGTCAGTTGCTGGTTGATTGCTGCGACCAAGGCATCAGCATCTGCAACGCTGGTGTTGATGTTGATTGCTGCAGTGTTATCACCGTCAGAAACCGTGAATTCCAGGTTCTGGTCAGTAGCATACGCACGAACACCGGTGTTGGTTGCTGATGGAGCACCGAAGAACAGGTTGGCGCCATCAACTGTGCCTTCACCATTGGTGACTGTAATCGTGCTGCCAGTGTTAGCAGTTTCAGCAAACTGGACTGTCAATCCGCCCGCGCCTGACGATACAGTAGCAGTGATGTTGGTTCCAGTCAGCCCAGTGTTCAGAACAGTTTGCAACGCTGTTGCAGCCGCGCCGTCCGCAGCACTGTAGTCCGCTGTCAATGCAATGGTCACTTCTGTAGTGCCGTCACTGATGGTCAACTCAGAATCTGTGCCTGCTGCACCAAACGCACTACCAGCCACAATGCCCAGAGCAGCAGCACCGGCAACAGCATCGTCGCCTGAGATGTTGGTCAACAGTATCGAGCTGGCGGTGCCAGTGGTATTGGAGTTGGTGAAGGTCAGGAACCCATCTGCGTTCAATGAGGCAACTACGCCAGTGCCATCCAATTGGTTGTCGTTCAAATCGGTCAATACTGCATCCATGTCAGCGTAGGATGATCCCAGCGTGACGCTGATTGGACTTCCCACATTGCCATCAACGATTATGTCGAAGCTCAGCGCGTTGGTGGTGGTCGCAGTGCCTTGGTTTGAGACACCGGCAGCCAGACCGAGAGTAGCTGCATCGGCGCCGCCAAAGGTGAATTCCGCACCTGAGAAAGGATCAGTGGTACCCACCTCCGTAAATACCAGTTCATTGCCTGCAGTCGCAGTAACCAGAATGCTATCAGCAAACTCAGCATTAAACTGAGCAGTGATTGCTGCTGCTACACCATCTGCGTCAACATATGCGCCATCAAGAACGATATCAACGCTCTTGCTGCCCAAAGTGACTGTGAACTCGAGTGCGGCGAAAGAGTACGCACCGCCAACAGTGTCCAGATCCACGCTACCTGTGTAATCCGCAGCAACACCGACAGTTTCATCGCCGAAGTCATAATCACCAACAACAAAAGCAGCTACATCAACATTGCCGGACAGTGCTGCGCTGGTTGCGCCAGCCGAGAAGTCCAGGCTTGCGCCGGCTGCGATTGCGTTTGATGTTACGGTTGCAGCCTGACCGGCAGTTGCCAGCTGACCAAAGTTAGTAGCCGCCAGACCGGAGATGTTGTCATCACCAGTTACAATCGCAGCAGACTGCGAATCAGCGTAACGTGCTGAAGTGCTTACAGTTGACACACCGGCAGTGTAGGAACCAGATGCAACACCTGCGTTTGCAGTGTTAGCACCGGCAATATTGATCTGAGACACGCCGGAGTTAGCTACCAGTGTTACGCCACCAGTTGCTGTGCCTGCTGCTGCCAGACCAGTGTTGGCAGCTGTCAATGCACCGCCAAAACCCAAAGTGATGTTACGGCCATCAGCCGCAGACAAAGACACACCCAAAGAATCGCTGCCGCTATCGATTGCAGTGATACCCGTCAGGCTGGACTGAGCATTGATTGCAGAAACAACCGCAGCGCGTGAGGAAGCAGCACTGCCAGTAGTGTCCAGAGCAATGGTAGTGCCATTCAGTGTGACTGAACCGGTCGCTGCAGCAGCAGTCATGCTGCTACCACCAACAACGTTTGTATCAACAACGGCTGTTACACCAGACTGAGCAGATACGCGGTTGATTGCAGCTGCTTTAGAGATAGCGCTGGCAGCTGCGTTTGCAGTAGAAGATGTGTCGTCAGAGGCGCGTGAGGCACCAACAGTGACACCGTTGAGAACCAGGTCACCAACGTTCAGGGCTGCTGAACTGCCAGTGGCGCTGACACCATTCTTGGAAGATACACCCAGGGTGTCTGTCGTCAGTTTGCCGATAGAAACGCTGATAGTCTCGCCAGCATTTGCACCAACCTGGAAGCTGGTGGTCAATGAGCCGTCGAGCAGTTTTACGCCGTTGAAGTTTGCACCGCTGGATACACGACCGATTTCCTCGATCAGCAGTTTGGCTTCAGCTTGCAGAGCTTCACGGTCAGCGGCACTGTTAGTACCGTTGGATGCCTGCAGAGCGAGTTCACGTACACGCTGCAAGTTTTCTGTCATGGAGCCCAGTGAGCCTTCAGCTGTTTGAGCCAGTGACACACCGTCGCCAGCATTTCGGATCGCCACGCCCAGACCCTTGATCTGAGATTCGAAGCGGGTAGAAATTGCCAGACCGGCAGCGTCATCTTTAGCGCTGTTGATACGCAGACCAGAAGACAAACGCTGCAGGGCCTGGTTGGTACCGGCCTGAGAGCTGTTCAGGTTACGCTGCGCATTCAGTGACGCGATATTGGTATTGATTATTTGAGCCATGCTTGTTTACTCCTGAGTTTACACATTAAACTGAGCCGCATATCAAAGAGTCTTAAAAACCGCTCACTCCTATGCGTTACACCATTTAACGACACGGAAAAACAAACCTTTAATTGAAATATCAGGAATTTTTCGGGTTCGGCAGAAAATATTTTTCTTTAGAATTATTTTGCAGAATTTATTTGATGTGCATCACAATGTGATTGGAAGCCGGCAAACACGTGAGAATAAAATAAAAAGTATTCTCAGACATTCTCTGCAGTGACTACTAATACAGGCAAATTGCCATGATATCAGAAGAATACAAAAAACTTATTGAAGATCAAATGCTTGCATGGAATTCTATCATGCAGGATTCCAACCTCCTGGTACAACTGGCACACCAGAAAAACTGGGAGCAGCTTCTCGCGCTGCATGAAAAACGAGACGCACGTTTACGTGATTTTTTTAATGATGCATTGACACAGGATTTGGTAGAGCAGGTTCAAAGCGATCTTGAAATCATCAAGAAACAAGATGCCGAGATTGTCCAAATGGTCAAAAATAATCAATCAGAGCTAAGTGCAGAAGCACAACAACTGCAACTCATGAAAGAGCGCATCAAGATCTATATATCGGCAGACAAGAACAAACTTTAGAGTTATTTCCGGGAAAATTTAAATCAGGTCAAATAGCGACAAACGACTGATTTTCGCAAAACTTGTCTGCGCCGCCTCAAGCACGAAGGTTTCCTGCGTCAACTGACTGATGGCCTTGGCATAGTCCAGGTCTTGCAGCTCAGACAGCGCTGTCCTGATTGTCAGCGCGAAATCGTCATTGGATGATTGGGCAGAGTCAATCTGATTCATACGGGCACCCACTGCACTGCGGGTCTGTAGCATCTGTACCTGCGCATTATCCAGATTACCCAGGGTTGTCTTGATCGATTCAGTCAATGTTGCACGGTCAGTAGTATTGTCTCCGAGTCTTTGCAGATCTGCGATGAAGTCCTGAATGCCTTCCAGCAAACCTTTTTTATTGCTGGACTCAACAATAAAGCTGTCGCCTTCAGCAGGACGCCCCTGAATACGCATCACAAGCCCGGCAAACTCAATCTCGCTACCTGAGACATATGGCACATTCTCAGCCAGTATCCGTCCATCGGAAATTTGCCGGACGGTGTAGTTAAGGCCAGGCGGATTGATATTGCCTACTGGCCCGAATTCAATTACTGCACTGGCGGGTGCAAATTCAGCAAAGCGCGCGGCATTGCGGATCTGCGTACCACTGATCTGAGCGGGAGGATTGGCAGTGTTACCAGCACCTGCTTTTGCCTCAACACTGGGATTGATACCCGGTATATTCATAAATACCTGATATCCGGAATCGTTGGCTGCAATTGAGGTGACCGGCCCAACCTGCACGAAGCGCTGTCCCTCATCGCCCTGGTACCGATACCGCCCTTCGGCATCCTGGACAAACGGCTGTGTCTTACCCTGATAACCTGAAAACAGGAATTCGCCGCTTGAATCCTTGGCGTTCATCAACTGCGCCATGCTGTCGACCACAGACTGCAGCTCGGTTGCAAGATACTTGCGCTGATCCGCATTAATTACGGCATTGCCTGACTGCAACACAATTTCCTGCGCTTTCTGCAGCTGTTGACTCAAACCCGTCAATGCAGTTTCTTCACGTAACATACGATTACTCAACAGAGACAAGCTACTGTTGTATTTGTCCAGATCAGCAAGCTCCTGGTTCAGTTGAAGAATCCGGGTCGCTGCAATAGGGTCATCGGCCGGCGTCAGTACGCGCTTATTGGTGGCAATCTGCTCCTGAGTTTTGCTGACAGCTTTCTGCACATCCAGCATGGAATTCAACCCGCGGCTGAACAACTGGCTGGTGGACATTCTTATGCTCATGACAAACTCCTTTGTACCAATTCACCCGACCTACATTTTAAGCAAGGTATCGAACAGATCTCTGGCCAGCGTAATCAATCGCGCCGATGCGTTATAGTGTTGCTCCAATTGAATCAACCGCGCAGCTTCCTCTTCCAGATTCACACCAGAAACTGACAGCATGGCATCCATCGACTGGCGCAACATGGATTCACCGGCGCTTTGGTTCACTCGTGCCTGACTGGTGAAGATGCCAAGTTTCTCTGCCAATTGTCCGTATGCAGCCTGGTAAGTCAGATTGCCACCAGAGAGCGTCTCACGCGTATTCAGCGCCAGAATAGAAGCACCATTTCTGCTGTCGGCCGTGCCGTTGGTGTTGTAGGCAATAACAAAACTGTCTCCGGCCCTGGCAGCTCCGTCAATACCGGTGCCACTGGTCATACTGACCTGGATGCCACGGTAGTTAGGCTGGCCTGCCGGCGCAGGACCAAAAACACCATCATTACGATTGGAAAACATCTCAGTGTTGGCTGCGAGCTGGATATCCACCTTGCCGCCAATTGTAAAATTGTCAGCAGGATCCGCTGCATCTGCTCTGGTGATCAGTGCTGCCGGATCACCCGCTGACAACGCGCCTTCACCTGCCACCTTGAAGGACAGATCCACACCCGACGTGGCAAATATCCGCAGATTTACACCATCACTGCTGGCAGTAATGCCTTGCGCCTGCAGCGTGGGCATACGGTTGATGCGATCGCGCAGGAAGTCGGCAGTCAAAGGACTCGGTACAATCTCCGGCTCTGCTGCGCCCGGAGGGACCCAGGTCGGGTCAGTCAGATCCACACCGTTCAGACTCAACTGAAGCGGCTCATCACCTTCCTGAAAATTACTCAGCACAGTTGACGTGTAAGCCTGAGCTGTAACACCGCTTAAACCTGACAGGCGGCGCGCCATACTGGCTGCCGTTTCGTTTGGCAGCAGCGTTAATCCCTGCTCTTTAATAAAACCGGTTTCCGGATCACTGGTCTGGAATCGCAGCGCCTCACCGGGATACCCGTTGGTCGCCGCTCCTACCTGCAGAAGCGCCACTGCTGATCCACTGCTGCTGACCGTGGTACCGCCCGTATCAGATGGGAACATATTGTTCTGCGCACCGGGGGTAAAACTCAGATTGGTCAGCGGCGGATTTAATGGAACCGGTCTGGCTGGATCCGAATAATCCAGAATGTCGTAGGTTGTTGCCGACGTAAACCGGATCATCATCGGTGGACTGAGTGCACCCTGCTTTGAAAACAGTGGCGTGTCCACACTGCTAACCACCGAACCCAGTAATTTTGCACCACCCTGATTGGACACCGAAGATTCAACCCTGACTGCCGAGGCAAACGCGAACTCCTCAGGGCGTGTGATCTGCACTTGCATTTGAGCAGCGCCACGCTTGGTCGGTTGTATCAGGAAGCGGTCCCCACTCTGGAAACTACCGCCTTCCAGATTCAGGCTGAATCCGTCTACCTTGATAGACTGAGGGAACGCAGTACCCAGTATGCCCTCACTGACAACTTTCCCATCAGACTGACGTATCAGTGTGTAATTGCGGCTACCACCCTGAAAAAGCAGCTCGTAGTCGCTATTCTTCAGATCACCTACCGACTCAATGGTTACATTCAGATTGCGGTCAGCAGGAGGCGCATTATTGAACGACGCCCTTACTCTGTCCCTGGAAGCCAGGGTGCCATTAACGTCGGCGAAAACCAACCCTCCCAAACTACCTTCGAGGTCCATGCCCAACTTGTTCTGTTGGTTGACTTCAAAAGCGATCGCAGTAGCAAGCAGTCCCATCGACCCGATTGCCGGGTCCAGGGCCTCTTTGCGGAATCGCAGCAAAGCACCCATCTCTCCGCCGGTCATCAGATTATTGACTACCTGATTTCCTTGCGGGCTGACAAATACCAGGTCATACCGGCTGGCATCTGTGAGACCCGGAACGGCTGTCATTTTCTGTATCGCAGTACCAACGACCAATGGCTGCCCTTGTCCGATGAATACGTTTAGCCCCCCTTCATTGCGGCTAACGGTAGATACGCTTACATATTTGGATAACTCGCGCACCACCAGGTCCAGCTGATCGAGCAGATCATTGGGTTGTTTGCCGCTCTGGGAGGCGTCACCTATCACACGGTTCAATTCTGCAATACGGCCGGCCAGTGAGGTCACATTTGCTGTGATGCCAACCAACTGTTTGTTAACGGCATCATTTTGCGCATTCAGACGCGAATCTACCGCCTTAAAAGCGGCGGTCAGCTGCGTACTCTGGGTCATTAACAGTTGTCGCCCCAGCAGTGACCCCGGATCATTAACTGACTCATTCACAGCAGAAAAGAACTGATTCACATACTTGGACAGATTGGTCTGGTCGGCTGCCAACAGGTTATTGACTTGTGAAACATTGAATAAATAGGTATCTGAGTCGCTCAGCACAGATATATCGCGTACTACCTGGTCAACCAGATATTTCTCGGTGTGGCGATAAATATCGTTAATCCTGACGCCGGCCCCCAGATAACCAGCCGCCGTCCGCATAGCCGGATTTGTACTCTGAATAATCGATTGCCGACTGTAGCCTTCAGTATTGGCATTAACAATATTGTGGCCGGTGACCGACAACGCAGTCTGGTTCAGGCGGATTCCGGTGATCGCGGTGTTGATCAAACTGCTCATTTGTTTTCACCAGACATGTTAATTCACCCGCGGCGCGGACACGCCGCCCAGACTGGCCTGATTCAGGGACGGGCTCCGCATCACGCTAAGGATTTTTTCTGCATAATCAGGATCGGTAGCATAACCAGCCTGCTGCAGTCGCTCAGTGTAAGCAGAAGGATCAGATGCATGCTGCAAGGCCGGTGCGTAGCGCGGCTGACTTTGCATCAAACGCACATAGTCAGCAAAGCTTTCTTCATAGGAACGGTACGCGCGGAAACTCGCCACTTCACGCTGCATGGCGCCATCGCGGAACTCAAGCGTACTGACGTTGACACGCTCGCCTTGCCAGCTGATATTGGCTTTGATTCCAAACAGATTAAAACTGGCGTCTCCGTTAGCGCCACGTATCATTTTCTGGCCCCAGCCTGTTTCCAGCGCGGACTGCGCCAGCAGTACTTTCGGATCCACACCAAGTTCGCGCGCGAATTTCTCGGCAATCGGCATCAGGTGCTTCACAAACTCTTCCGGCGAATCGAACTGCGCGGGTGGCACAAGCGATGGCATTGCCGGAATATCCTGCTCCGTGGCGCGCCGATTCAGAAACGGACGCTCAGGGCCAACCATATCCGATTGCATGGCAACCGCAGGCGTCACCGTGATGTTACGCAGACGCCATTCCGCTGCCGCCAGCCCTGCGTTTTCCAGACCGTGACTTGCTGGCAACGCGTCGGGCTGCCCGACAAAAAGTCGGGCACTGGCAAGATCACCGGCCAGAGTGGATTTTGATTCCGCGTCAGTTGCACGCGAAGGTTCATAACGCTGCATTAACTGACGGTGCAACGTTTCTGCCAGGCCAATTCCCCCGTTAGAGGACATATGCAAGGCCAACTGATTATCAAGATTCTCTTGATGAAAACTCATTTCATTGCCACGCAGGTAATTGTCTGAAAACAATGCCTCTTCGCCGGCACGCATACCTTTGAGCATGATGTTCAGGAACATTGCCTCAAACTGTTTGGCGACCTCACGCAACGCTTCAGTGGAGTTCTCGCGACCGAGTTGACTGATCGCCTGCAAACCACTGATTTCGGTATAGACGGAGGCGTCGCGCATGCTGATGGCCATGATACAGTCCTCAGATCACAATCAGATCGGCGCGTAATGAGCCGGATTGTTTGAGGGCTTCCAGAATTGCGGTGAGGTCCCCGGGCGCTGCACCAACGGCGTTGATAGCCTGCACAATATCTGCAAGCGTAGTCCCGGTATCAAAGAGGAACATACGATTGCTTTCCTGAGTGACCGTGATGTCGGACTGCGGCACGGCCACTGTTTCGCCGTCAGAGAACGGAAGCGGCTGGCTGACCGCAAAACTTTCGGAGATAGTCACACTAAGGCTGCCATGAGTAATCGCGGCCGGTGATACGCGAACATGATCACCAATCACAATCGTGCCTGTACGGGAATTGACAATCACACGAGCAGGAGCAGCACCTTGCTCGATCTGCATGTTCTCAAGCTCGGAGACGTAGGCAACACGAGCCTGCGGATCAATCGGAGCTCGCACACGTATCGACACTGCATCAAGTGCCTCGGCAGTACCCGCGCCAAGAAAACCATTGATGGCACTGGACAAGCGTCTTGCTGTGGTGAAATCAGCACGTTTGAGATTGAACGTCACATAGTCGCCTGTATTAAACGATGTCGGAACTTCCAGCACGGTAGTGGCGCCACCCGGGATCCGGCCAACGCTGGGCACGTTGATGGAGATACGCGAGCCATCAGCGCCTTCCACTCCCAGACCACCTACAATGAGGTTACCCTGCGCAATTGCGTAGACCTGTCCATCCACACCCACCAGAAAAGTCCGCTCCAGGCTACCACCACGCAGACTGGCGGCATTGGCCAGTGAGGATACTGTGATGTCGATTGTCTGGCCGGGCTTGGTAAATGCAGGCAGCTCTGCCTGCACAGATACCACCGCAACGTTTCTTAACTGAAAGTTCTGATTTGCTGGCATCGGGATGCCAAACTGATCCAGATACGCGCGGAATGACTCTGCTGTAAAAGGCGCCTGGGTAGTCTGGTCACCAGTTCCGTCCAGACCTGTCACCAGGCCCACACCAACCAGTTGGTTAGCTTGCACACCCTGGATATTGGCTATGTCTTTGATACGGTCCGCGCGCACAGGGGCAGACAGACTGAGCGCCTGCAGTGCGATTAACACCACACAAAGCACACGGGCGAATGGCTTGTGACTGAGCTGACTGTTCATGTTGGTGATCCTGTTCATGCGGATGTCCTGATCGATCTGATTAAAGCGGCCAGTAAGGGCCAACAAAAAAGCGACTCAATATGCCGGGCTCATTGGTGTTTGCCATGGTACCGGTGCCGCTGTAAGCAATGCGTACGTCAGCCACCCGTGTGGAGACAATCGAGTTATCCGGAGCAATGTCCTGTTTGCGTACAAGCCCGCTGATGCGGATGTACTCTTTGCCGCGATTGATCTGCAACCACTTCTCTCCGCGCACTTCCAACAGCCCGTTGGGTAATACATTGGTGACAGTGACAGTGATGTTGCCACGCAGCTGATTGCTCAGGTCGGTGTTGGCTGAACCAGAAAAATCGGACCCGCCGCCAAACTGGGCTGTGGTGTTTACATTGGCGCCGAACAGCGACAGCTCTCCGGTGTTGGTGGAACTCTCACGACTATAGGAGGTGCCGGACGAATTACTTGCTGAGGTCGCCTCGGCCAGATTGATAGTCAATACATCACCCAACCGATAAGCCCGACGCTGATACAGATTCACAGCAGTGGCCGGGCTGTAAATGGAACCGGCGATACGACCGCTGTCGTCGGCTTCAGTCACCCACACCGGTGCGTAACGTGGATCATCTGGTGATGGCGGTTCAGGCAAACGGTAGCCACATGCTGCCAGCAGCACGGGACCGATCAGGAGAAGGTTTTTCAGGTGTCTGGTAGTCATACTAATCCCCTGCTCTGCAGTTTTTATCAAAGGTTCTGCGTAATGAACTGCAGCATCTGGTCCGCTGTCGAAATTACTTTGGAGTTCATTTCGTAAGCGCGCTGCGTGGTGATCATGTCCACCAATTCCTCGACCACTTCCACGTTGGAGCTCTCCAAAGTCCCTTGCATCGTGCGGCCCATGCCGTTAGAGCCAGGCGCGGACTGCTGGGGATTGCCACTGGAGACAGTTTGCACAAAAAGATTGCCACCGATTGCCTGCAATCCTGCCGGGTTAACAAAATCCACAAGATTGAGGTTGCCGATATTGACCGAATCAGGCTGACCAAACAGTTTCACCGATACCACGCCGTCTGTGCCGACGGTGACACTTTGGGCGCCCTGCGGAATAGTCAGACCGGGATTTAGCAGGTGACCTGAGGCAGTCACAATTTCACCGTCAGCGCTTAAATGGAATTGGCCGTCGCGGGTATAACCGGCAGTGCCGTCAGGCATTACAATTTCAAAAAAGCCCCGACCATCAATGGCCAGATCCAGTGCTTCGCCGGTTGTTTGCAGGGCACCCTGATTAAACAGTTTTTGACTTCCTACAATCCGGACACCGGTACCGACCTGAAGGCCTGAAGGCAACTCAGTATTCTGAGTGGAGTTGGCGCCAGGTTGACGCTGGATCTGATACAACAAATCCTCAAACACCACACGGTCCTTTTTGAAACCAGTGGTGGCCACGTTAGCCAGGTTGTTGGACAGCGTGGCCAGACGGGTATCCTGGGCGCTGAGGCCAGTTTTTGATACGTAGAGTGCTGCGTGCATGAGTCTGTTGCTCCTGTTACCTGTCTGTCCGAATTCGGCGCCGGAACTGTTGCCGGCACTGCATTCAATCGCTTGATTCTGTTGTCTGGCAAAGCGGCAAAAATTGCCGCTGATCAGCTACTTATTACTGTATTTGCAAGAGGCGTGCCGAAGCTTCGGAATTCTCCTGAATAGTTTGCATAAACTTCACATTCATTTCGTAATTTCGCGTCATGCCAATCATTTCCACCATGGCATCAACTACATTGACGTTGCTGTTCTCCAGATAGCCCGAGATCAGCTGAACCGCAGCATCCGGCAACATGTCAGTCCCGTCACGACGGCGCATCAATCCATCAGCGCCTTTGATCAGCTCGGCATCTGTCGGGCTCACCAGTTTTATGCGATCGATGTTTGCGGTGACATCTGCAGCCTGTCCCAATTCACGTACTGAGATCGTTCCGTCCTGACCAATCTCCAGCGACTCGTATTGCGGCAGAACAACAGGACCTGCATTACCCAGAACCGGCAATCCATTACCTGCCATCAGCTCTCCGAACACACCGATTTTCAGGTTGCCGGCCCGGGTGTAAGCTTCACTGCCGTCATCAGCCTGTACAGCAATCCAGCCTTCACCATTGACTGCCACATCCAGGCTGTTGCCGGTCTGCTGCAAAGAGCCATGCGTAAAGTCAGTACCGGGGTTTTCAGTCATGCTGTAAACACGCGATGGCATTCCTGCGCCATAAACCTGCATTGATCTGGCCTGCGCCAGATCAGCACGAAAACCGGTCGTGCTGGCATTAGCCATATTGTTGGCATGTATCGCTTGCGCGCGCATCGTTTGTGAGGCGCCGGTCATGCTGAGATATAAGGCCTTGTCCATCATTCACTCCGGTTTTCCAGCCAAGCTGAGGTCAGGTTATTAATTAAAGATTGATGATGGTCTGAGTCACGTCATCAGTTGCGGAGATGATCTGCGCCGCAGCCTGATAATTACGCTGGGAAATGATCAGCTGTACAAGTTCGGTGGGCAGATCGACGTTAGAGTCTTCCAGTGCGCCGGATTGAATCGCACCCAGACCTGCTGTACCTGCGCCGGATACCGACGCCGCACCAGACTCACTGGTCTCGGCAAATTTGGTACCACCCAGATTTGCCAGACCGCTGGGGTTGGCAAAGTTACCAAGTGCCACCTCGCCCAGTACGCGCGACTGACCATTGGAGAATCGCGCGGAGACCAGACCACGCACGTTGATCTCCAGACCTGTCAGCTGGCCTTTGGCAAAACCATCCTGATTGTTTGCCTGCACAGAAAAGTCGCCACCGAACGCAGTCATCTTGGACAGATCAATTGTAAAGTTCGAGTTGTTCAACAGATCGGCAACGTTGGTATCACCCTGGACCGGGCCGGCACCGATGCGTCGGCCGCCCGAGTCGACGGGCGACCAATTGGTAATCTGAATAGGGTTCTGGTTGGGGTCAAAACGGCCAGTGTCATCAAAACGCAGGTCGTATCGAGCCAGCGACGGCTGGCCATCAACTGCGTTGGGGTCGTAACCGATGTTGCGGTTATCTACCTGGAAGTAGACACTCCAGAGATTCGTCTCACCAATATCACCAGCGCGCTCTTTAACAAAATACATCGCCAGAGAGTGGGCAGTACCCACGGTGTCGTAGATAGTGATTGCAGTAGAGCGGTAATAAGTGTTCGGATCTCTGGGGTCAAACTGATTGGTCTCGAAACCTATCCCTTCCAGTGAATCTGCAGCTGAAATATCGCCGAATATGCTCCCTGTGCGAACTGTCTGATCAATAGGATCACCGTTAATATCGTTCGCAGCAGCTCTCAGTGAGTACCCTTCTTCCATGGTGATCTCAACGGTACCACCCACGACGATCACGTTGGCACCATCCAACGCCAGCGCCTGACCTGCGCCCTGCTGAATATACTGCTCTGTCACAGGATCGTATTCAGATCCGGTAACAGTAAGTGAACCGTTGCCGATTGAACCCGCTGTGAAATTTAAATCAGCGCCGGTGTTGTGGCTTACTTTGATTACGGAACCTTCAACTTTGGCGCTGATATTGTTACCCGACGCGTTGATCGCTATTGCCAGGTCCTCGAGAGCAGCTGGCAGATCAGCGACGTCAGCCGGGATGGCCATAGTGTATTGACGGCCGTTCAAGGCAAAACGGGTAACGTCATCCGGCGCCGGGCCTGGTGCCGTAAAGTCGCTGATGAATGCCGTGGTAATACCTTTTGCAGAAACACCGGCCGCACCTGATAACAGCTGAGCGGTCGCATTTGCAGTGGCGTTAACCGGAACATTGATCTGGCGCACACTGCGATCCGGCCCGACAACCTGAATCGAATTTGATTCGTATCCATTCACCCGCGGATCGAGCGTCGCCAACAAGAGTGGTGCTGTGCTGCGACCGCCATTGGCTGTCAGATTGGTCCCCACAATAGTTGATGGTTGCGCAGCAGCGTCCAGGTTGACAATGGTGTCAACGCGAGTGGTCGGACGTGGCTGAATTTCACCGGTTGTAACACGCAGATCTGTGAGCGGTCCACCCCCTGTTGCCTGACCGGCATCGGAAGGCGCAAACCCCTGCAGCCTTTCGCGTTCACTATTAATAATATAACCATTACGATCAGTACCAAACGAGCCCGCACGCGTGTAAGAAAAGCCGGAGTCGCCACGCATGATAAAAAAGCCTTCGCCATTGATGGCAAGGTCAAGCGTGTTGTTGGTAAAACTGATATTGCCCTGAGTAAAACTCTGTTTGATTTCCTGCAGTGTCACACCACTACCAGCCTGTGTGCCGCCACCACCCAGTACTGACGCCGCATACACATCACCAAACAGCGCGCGCGCTCCTTTGAACCCATGGGTACCGGCGTTGGCAATATTGTTACCTGTGACACTGATTTCTTGCTGCGCCGCGTTCAGCGCACTCAAACCGATGTTAAAACTCATGTTGACACCTCGTTACCGGACCTGTCTGCTGGCCCTTTATTGAAATAAAAATTAGTTGATCTGAACAATATCGGACATCGACTTCGGTCCAACGCCAGCCAGGTTAAGCGTCAGTTTCCCACCCGGCTCAATGGTCACGCTGTTCACATTGGCACTCGTGAAAATTGGCAGCTGGGATGTAACACCGGCGTTAGACGCTGTAACCTCGAACTTGTACATACCCAGTGGATAACGCTCATCGTTGGCGTCCATACCAGTCCAGATAAATTCCTTACGACCTTCTGTCTGTTGCCCTAAAGCGAACTGGTCAACCAGTTGGCCGCTCTGGTTGTAAACAGAGAGTGTTGCGTTCTGGGATGCGATATCAAAATCCGCCAGCACGCTGATTGCTGAGTTCGCGGTCAACATGGCCTCGTCTGACTCTACATGCACCGGTCGACCCACCAGTGAAGTGGCCTGAAGATGCTGAGTTGACTGGAAGGAAGACGAGAACTTTTCAAAGCTCTGACTCATTTTCTGCGACTCTTCAAGCTGGGAGAATTGCGCCAACTGCGCTACAAACTCGCCATTCTCTTGCGGGCTTGTCGGGTCCTGATTTTCCAGCTGGGCGATCAAAAGTTTCAGAAACTCGTCTCTGCCTAACGCTTTGCTGGCTGAACCTTTTTGCGGCTCAGGCAGTGCATAGTCAGAAAGGACGCGATTTAATGCACCGTTGCCGTTTAGTTCCATATTCTGTGACTCCTGCTACTTATCTGAACTTTCTGATCACTCCCGGCGAATTTGTGCCGGAACAATTTATGACTTGCGGCTTATGCCTGCCCCAATGTCATTACACGCTGCATCATGGTCCTGGCCGCCGTCATCACGTCCACGTTCAGCTGAAATGCGCGCGACGAAGAAATCATGTTTGTCATCTCTTCAACGATGTCCACATTGGGGTAGTACACAAATCCTTCTTCGTTGGCCATCGGGTTGCCTGGTTCAAAACGCGGCTGCAATGGGCGCGCGTCCTCTACAATGCCGGCAACTCGTACACCGGTGGATGCGGACAACGAACCGGAAAACATGTCTGTCATGGCATCTTTAACCATAGGTGCAAAAACTGGATGGCGGGCGCGGTAGGTCTGCTCTGCGCTGCTGGCGGCACTGTTTACGTTTGCCATGTTGCTGGCGGTGGTGTTCAGTCGCAGGGACTGTGCACTCATGCCGGAGCCTGCAATATCAAAAATCTGCATCAGACTCATGATTACTCTCCTTTAAGGGCTTTCATCAGCCCGGTAAATTTGCCGTTGAGAAACTGGAAGCTGGCCTGATGCTCAAGCGCGTTGCGGGCGAACGCCGCATTTTCGATCTGCTCATCAACCGTGTTGCCGTCGATGGAGGCCTGATTGGGAATTCGGTAGAGAGCTTCGGCTTGTGTGCTGATGGTGACACCACCCAGATGGCGCTGATGAGTCGTTCTCATGTCGACGTTGCGCTGGCTGCGGTTTCCGGCCTGGCTCAGCAATGCCTGGAAGTCCAGGTCCCGAGCCTTGTAGCCAGGTGTACTGGCATTGGCAATATTGTTGGCCAACAGTGCGGTGCGCTGGTTACGCAGAACCAGAGCCTGTTCGTGCATGCCCAGTGCATTTTTAAAGTTGATCGCCATTTGATGTCCCGCCTCAGCATTGCCGGTTGAATTACAAAGCTGATATAGCAAGAGCTGTGCCATCAAAACATAGATAATTATTTCAATTACTTAAGATGTAGAGATGGCGGCAAGTGGCAAGGCTTTGCCTGCGACTTATTGCCTCTTGAAGGGGGATTTTGCCGTTGCCGGCAAAACTGGAGAGGGAAGCTTAACTGCGATAGACGCTGGTATGAGGGCTGACGCGCTCGAGTTTATATTTGTCCCCGAGCGCTGCAGGCAGCGACTCGGACGCACCCAGAATCAGGCAGGACTCAGGATTCATGGCAGCACGCATACGCTGCAGGATGTCGATTTTCAGATCAGCGGCAAAATAGATCAGCACATTCCGACAAAAAACGATGTCAAAACGCCCCAGCGATGAGTAGCTGTCTTTCAGGTTCAGTTGCCGGAAATTGACGCGCTGGATAATGGAGCGCTTCAGTCTGTAGCGGCTTTGAGGTAACTCATCAAAAAACTGCCGTCGCCGTGCATCGCTCAAACCTCTGCTCACGCTGAGGCTGTCATATTCTGCCTGTTTGGCATTAGTGAGCATGGACATGGAGATATCGGTGGCAACAATTTCCGGGTCGCGCATTAATGCGCCCGGATTACGCATTTTGAATTCTTCTATCACCATACTGATTGAGTACGGCTCCTGCCCAGACGAACACGCCGCCGACCAGATTCTGAGGGAAGTGCGTTTTTCCTCCAGCACAAGTCTGGGCAACACCACGTCGCGCAAAGCATCAAACGGCGCTGAGTCACGAAACCAGAAGGTTTCATTGGTGGTCATCGCATCGATTACTTTTTCTTTCAACCCTGGCAGCTGATTGACCCGGTTAACCAAAGCACCCAATGTCCGGAAATCGTACTCCTCCATGATCCGGCGCATGCGGTTGGCAACCAGATACTGCTTATTGTCGCCCAGCACAATGCCACAGGCCTGATCAAGAAAGACCCGAAAGACTTGATAGTCTTCTGTTGAGAATTGCTGTTCGTCCAAGGTACTCGCCCGTTATCTGCAGAACAAGCTGCTGCCGGCTTGCGGCTTCAAGCCGCTTTATGCCGCATTTCCAATTGTTTCAGCACACGCTGGGCCAGCTCATCCGGATGGAATTTGGCCAGAAAATCATCCGCGCCTACCTTCTCAACCATAGCCTGATTGAATACGCCACTGAGTGAGGTGTGCAGCATTACGTGCATACCCGCCAGCTTGGGATCATGTTTGATCGAAGCTGTAAGCGTGTAACCGTCCATTTCCGGCATTTCGATATCGGAAATCAGCAAAATATATTTATCCATCGGGTTCAGCCCCTGAGCCAGCATGGTCTTCAGGTGATCAAGGGCCTGTTTGCCATCATTGAGCACAACTGTCTGCAGACCAATCGCTTCACAGCACCGTTTGATCTGGGACCTTGCAACGCTGGAGTCATCTACAATCAACACTGTATTGATTGCTTCAGCGCGCTGACCACTACTGACCAGAGAGTCGCTCAGGCCTTTGCCTGCCGGCACCACTTCAGCCAGGATGCGTTCTACGTCCAGAATCTCGACCAGTCGCTGATCCACTTCAGTAACGGCCGTCAGATAGTGCTCACGGCCTGAGCCCTTGGGTGGCGAATGGATAGCTTCCCAGTTGAGGTTTACGATACGCTCGACACCACTGACCAGAAATCCCTGCACTGAGTTGTTGTACTCGGTAATGATGATGAAGCCCTTGCCCTCGTCACGCAGCGTGCTACCGCCGGTTGCGATACTGAGGTCGAGAATGGAAATTGTGCGGCCCCTCACATAGGCTACACCGCGCACAACGCGACTGCTGTGAGGCAGCACACTGAGCGGCGGGCAAGGCAGCACCTCTTTGACTTTGAAAACGTTGATGCCATAGAGCTGACGGCCGTTGAGTCGGAACATGAGCAGCTCAAGCCGGTTTTGACCAACCAGTTGGGTTCGTTGATTTACGCTGTCTAATACGCCGGCCATTAAGAGCCTCCCACAAGTCTTGGATGCGGCCAATCACACTCAGTTTAAGGCCATCCCTAGCTATGTCGTCAGGCACGCGGATTTCATAAGGGCTTGCCCCTCAAAAACCCGTAAAAAATTCGACATGCCCGGCATATTTATTGCTTTAACTTTAGCAGAAAGGTAATTCTTGCCTTCAACATGGCCAGAAAACTCAAAAAAATGACCCCGACGACGTAAATTTTCGAAAATAGCACTTAAGACTGACGGATATTTGACGATACTATGCCTGTAACGAGCACTACTGTTTCAATAAGGACGCCCTGCAGAGGCTTCAGAAGACTGGTTTGGCTGCTATTGATGCCATGCCTGTGCGCGATTGCAGCTTCCCAGGCAATGTCACAGGTAACATCCATAGCCGCACAGCACAGCCCTGCCAGTGCTTATGAATTGCTTGCCAATGCAGCCAGAGATGCTGTGGTGATGGAGTTTGCCAATAGCACTGAACGCATAGAAATTGAATTACCGCCGCCAGACCCGAGGCTGCAGTTGCCGGTCTGCGCTTCCGCACTGGAAACCAGTGTCGGACGTCACAACGGGCAAGGCGGCAGACTGAATGTCAGAGTGGATTGTCGGGACGCTGCGCCATGGGCGCGGAATATGGCCGTGAACGTCAAAGTGTATCGGGAAATGCTGGTGTCCTCCCGCAACTTATCTCGCGGGGCGCTGATTACAGACGCCGACATCAGTATTGAGGAAGTGGATATAAGCCAGGTTCGCGGCCAATTGATAGATGATCCGCAGGCTGCGATAGGCATGGAAGTCAGACGCAATGTGAGCGCCGGCACCGCACTCAGCGGAGACATGTTGAATGCCCCGATTATGGTGCGTCGCGGTGACACTGTCATGCTGACGGCGGAACGTGGAGGCATCAGCATCCGTCAGCAAGGCACGGCCATGCAGGATGGAGAGTCCGGCAGACAGATTACTGTGCGCAACACCAGCTCCAATCGAGTTGTGCAGGCGGTAGTGACGGGTCACGGCGAAGCCCGGGTCATGTTTTAGTCGGGACTAAAATCGGGCAAAGAGATTGTACTTAGGTACAATACGAAGCCTAAAGTTATCGCCCGACAGGTCGCTAACAGGAACAAGAGTAGAGCATTCGCCCGACTTCAAGGCAAATGCCGCAAAACAGACAGACAGACAGTCCTAATCAATCCAACTGAAATAGTTGAACAGGTGACAGGTATGAGTATTCCAACGATCAGCAACAGCACACCGGCCCCAGACAGCCGCGGCACTGTACGATCATCGTCTGGTCAAACCTCTGCAACCGGAGCAGGATCAAGCAACCGTGCGTCCAGCCAGCAAGCCGGCACGCCACAAACTAACGTAGATGCGGTATCTATCAGCAGCCAGGCCGTTGACCTGCAGGCGCTGGAAAGCAGCATCCGGCAGTTACCGGAAGTCAACGCGGCGCGCGTGACCGAATTGCGCGATCAGATCAGTGCCGGGCAATATAACGTTGACAGCCAGCGCGTGGCAGATAAAATCCTCGCCTTTGAACAGAAGTTCTAATTTGAACTAACGCAGGGGCAGCATGATCAGTACTGAGTTGCAGAAACTACTTGAAAAAGATCGCACTCAGCTGGACACGCTGGCCCAGCTCCTGTTGGAAGAAAAAGCCTGTCTTGAACAGCGCGACCTGGAACAACTTACTGTATTACTTCAAAAAAAGCAGATCGTTCTCACTGGCATTGAGCATGATGACCATGCCCGTCGCCAATTATTGGCAAAGGCAGGACTGAAGGATGGCCAGACAAGCCTGCCTCAGCTCCGGCAATTACTTGCCAAGAGTCCTGAACACCTGGCCTTGGCAGAGCTGATCGAAAGTGTTGAAAATCGTTTACAGCATTGCCGCGAACTGACCGAAACCAATAGCGTCATCGTGCACCGGAGTCGCATCAATACCCAGCGCACTCTTGGCATTTTGCGTGGTCCAGACTCTCTGACCGGCTTGTATACCAGCCACGGAGCAACAGTTGGCGGCAACGAAAAACGCGATCTCGGCAGCGCCTGAGCGCTGCATCGCACGCGCGGATATAACGTTATGGCCAGCAACTCCAATCAGGAACGCTACTACACCTCCGCCGGAGACATCTTCAGCGTGCTGCGGGCATTAGTCTCCGACCGATCCAGTATCAGCATCCAATTTGACAATAGCAGCATCGTCAGTGCATCCATGGTTCTTGAAGCCAACCTGCGCGACCGCACTTTTCGTCTTGACGAGTTTTCTACCGCCGATGCACACAAACGCGCTGTAGCCGGCACCAACTTTACCATGCGAGCCTCCGTCAACGGCATCCGCGTGCTCGCTAAAGATATGAAGGTTGTCCGCATAAGCGAAGATCGCGACGGTGTCTTTTACGAAGTAGCGTTCCCGGAGCGCCTGTTATATTTGCAGAGACGTGACGCCTTCCGTGCCTGGGTGCCTGGCACACTTATGGTCAATGTCGCATGTAAAAATGATAATCACCCGACAGGCTTTAAAGGCCGCATGCAGAATATGTCAGCCACCGGATTTCGTATGGTCGTCGACGGAAAAGTGTTGCCAGCACCGGAAATGATGGAAAATTTTCAGATCAGCACACGCCTGCCTTTGATCGACCAGAATCTGAGCTGCGAATCCACTGCCATGTACGTGCAATATGTGCAGGAACGCAATCACACCGTATTTGGTTTCCGCTTTGGCAATCTTGGTCGTCAGGAGCAATTGGCTGTGAACCGGTTTGTGACCCAGTTGCAACGCGAAGCCATTACCTGATTGCTGTCATAAAAGCGATTGCAGTCGTGCCAGATCTTCTGGCCTGTCCACATCCCAACGCGGCTCCAGTTCTTGCCACTGGATACCTGATTCAGACAGACGCTGATGCGTCTGAGCCAGAACCCTGTCTGTGCCCCAATCAATGCCGTCGAAAATACTGCCAGCTACCTGCCGTTTCACCCCGAGCAGCACGTAGCCACCATCTTCAGCAGGACCAATAACCAGATCAGCACCCTCCCGCAGCTTCACCACCGCCTGGCGCAGATAATCTGCATCCAGCGAGGCACAGTCCGCGCCAATCACCAAAACCAGCTGGGCGCGTGTCAGCGCGTCATTCAGCGCATGCGCCATTCTCTGCCCGAGATCCCTGCCCTGCTGGATGTACACTGCATCGCTTTTACATACTTCGGCAAACCATGGCTCCTCACCTGATTCGGACAACCAAAGCTCCATAGGCAAATCCGAGGCGGTGGTGACCCGTTGCCATGTCAGCGCAATCAGCTGCTTGTGCAAGGCCAGGGCGCCTGCTTCTCCCAAGGTCGGTATAAATCGGGTTTTTACCTTGCCCGCTACCGGAGACTTGGCAAAAAACAGCACTCTGACATCGGACTTCTTTTGCAGGTAGTACCGGGCTTGCAGATCCGCCGGACTGGCGCCGAAAAAATAAGCCAGCCGCAGCCTCCACATCAGCAAGATGGTTTTCACGACACCGTGATTTTCCCAGCGCCGGCTGGAGCTCAGAACACGTTCGCGCAGACACAGGGGTCGACCGGCGGTCTGCAGCAGGGTTTTACACAGCTGCACATCCTCCATCAAAGCAATCGGAGGATATCCACCGACCTGTTCAAACAGTTTGCGCTCAACAAAGATCGCCTGATCACCTGTGGCAATCCCGGTCACTCTTGAGCGCAGATTCATCATGGTTTCTATTATGCGGAACACACGCCTGGCGCTGCTGAGCCGCACATCGAAACGGCCCCAGCGCCGCGCGCCCGGATCTGCCAGAAAATTAAAAAGACGGGGCGGAAGAATTGCCGGCAACAACGTGTCTATATGAAGGAATAACAACACATCACCGCCAGCCACGCGCGCACCGGCATTCATCTGCGAAGCGCGACCTGCCGGAGCGGACAACACATGGTCGACCAGCCCGGCACAGATGCTCAAGCTTTGATCGGTGCTGCCGCCATCTACTACTACAAGCTCATGCCCTGACTGACGCCAGCTCTGCAGAAGCGGCAGATTGGCCGTTAGCGCAGCAGACTCGTTGAGGACGGGGATTATGATGCTGATGGTTTTCACGGGCAGAGCGTAACCCGCCGGCTTTTGTCCTGTAAACGGTTAAAAAGCTTTATTCAGGGCTGGCACATCCGAAATTAAAGGAGGATAATGCGCCGCCATTATTGCTGATAGATCACAAGTCTGAAATCAAGCAATAACGTGGCCCAGGGGCCGGTTTTCTTCACGAAAGACAGCGCGTAGTACCCATTAAAAGTACCCATGAATTCTGAAAATTTTTATATCGTAGCAACAGACCCAGATACACCCGCTCTCCAGGTGAACATCTCCGGCCCGTATCTGACTCAAAAGGCAGCCCAGGCCGACCTGCAGGCAGCTATCGACGAAGCTGCCGAGCTGGACCCCTGTGCCCGGACTTATCACTACAGCATCTGCAAACTGAGTTGCCAGAAACCTGGCGTCATTCAACACATGGCCTGCCACGCTGCACGATGATCAGCTCCGGATCGACTCTTCTGACTCAACCAGCCCTGCAAGATCTTGCCGCACCCGATGGTGTCTGTTTTGGCTGCGGCTCAGCGCACCCCAGCGGTCTGCACATCAAAAGCTACTGGGACCCGGGCAACGAGTTTCTGATCTGCCACCATACCCCCAAACCTGAATTCAATGGCTGGCCAGGCCTTGTCTATGGCGGCCTGCTCGCCATGCTGATCGACTGCCACTCCAACTGGACCGCCATGGCCAACCACTACCGCGCTGAAGGCCGGGACACTGGCACGCTTCCCCGCGTCGACTGTGTCACCGCCCAACTCAATATCAGCTATCTGAAACCGACACCCATGGGTGTCGAATTAACGCTGAAGGCGCGGGTGGAAGGTGATATTGCACGCAAGACGCGGGTGGTCTGCGAAGTCTGGGCCGGTGACGTGATGACAGCCAAGGCAGACTCCATCTTCGTGAGAGTTGATGCGCAGAAACTTGCCAGCGCGGCGCATAGCGCTTCCTGATTGGACAAAATTGCCGGGAGCAATTTTGGATGACCAAAGGTCACCCGAAGGGCGAGGGCCTGGATGGCCCGAGTCAAATCCTGCCTCGCACCAACTCAAATTTCACTGCTATAATCGCGCCCGCTATCAATATTGCCAGACTAAACACCAATTCGCTCCGGTGGCACAGCTGGATAGCGCGGTCCCCTCCTAAGGGACAGGTCGCAGGTTCGAATCCTGCCCGGGGCACCAAATACAAGCGGGTCACCTGACAAGGTGGCCCGTTTTTGTTTGGTGATTCGGGCAGCAGATGAGAACCTGCCGGTTCGACTGATTGCATAGCAATCAGGACGGCTGCAAGCCGCCCCGCAGGGGTGAGGTATTTGGCCAAGCCAAATACCGAATCAATCCTGCCCAAAAATCGCACTTACCCCAGTCTTAGTCCAAGATATTGTCCTCACCCCAATTCAAACTTGAGACTATTTTTCAAACGAAATTCCGACTACAGATGGTCAATGATTAGAATTATCTGTATATTTAAAACATGAGAAGAAATACCAGACACCAAGTAATCAAACACCTGTTAGCGGAACTCCCCCGCGGAGCACCGTTTGACCTCGCTATACTCGAATCATTCGGCGTGTCTCCTCAGCTAGCTGCCAGCTACGTAGAGAGCGGATGGTTGGTGCGCCTGGCGCAAGGCGTCTATGCATTCCCGAACGACAACTTCGACGTCAACGGTGCACTACGGTTCTTGCAGAGAAAGGTCACCGGCCTGCATGTCGGTGGAAAGAGTGCCTTGGCGTTGCAGGGAGTTCGGCACAATCTGGCCACTCGGGAGATCCTGGTGCTTTGGGGTGACGCCCGTTTTGTCCTACCCGCTTGGTTCACAACGCGATTCCCATCGCGATACGTTAACGCCAGGTTATTCGACTGGCCGGACGATACCCTGGCCGGCAAGACCCTTCATACACCACCGGGGCAGCCTGCAGGACTACAAGTATCTGTGCCGGAGCGAGCTACGTTGGAACTGCTCTACGAAACTGGCACCCGGGAAAGCCTCGAAGAGGCCCGCAACCTGTTCGACGGTTTACGATCGCCAAGAAAGGATGTTATCGGACACTTGCTGGCCTGCTGTACCAGCGTCAAGGCTGTACGCCTGTTCCTGACTTGGGCACGAGAAACAGAAGTAGTCGATGTCGATACGCTACTGGAGCAATACCCGGTTCGCACTGGCAGCAACAAGCGATGGATGAGCCGCCTGGATGACGGAACCTTGCTGAGCCTGAACCCTCATGGATAAACAGTACGCTGACACCGTTCGCCTGTTGTTAAATATCGCCCCTGAGGTGTTCAACAACGACATCTTCGCCATGAAGGGCGGCACCGCAATCAACCTGTTCCTGCAGGACATGCCCCGTCTGTCGGTGGACATCGATGTAGTTTACCTGCCTTGGCAGACGCCGCGAGACCGGGCGTTGCAAGCTATCAAAGAGGAACTGGCCGCCATCACGCAGCGCATCGAACGTCTCGGCGTGCAATCACGCCTGATAGGCAGCAAGGATCTTGGGGACACCAAGCTGATTGCGGAGAACGACACCAGCCAAGTGAAGATTGAGGTCAACGTCGTATTTCGCGGCACCGTATTGCCCGTTTCGCGCAGTCCGCTAAGCGCTCACACCAGCGATCAGTTCGGCGTCGAGTTCGAGGTACCAACCTTGGCCCGTGATGAGCTTTATGCAAGCAAACTGGTCGCTGCGCTGGATCGTCAGCATCCCAGGGATCTATTCGACGTTTGGCAATTATTTGAAAGCGGCGGTCTGACCAATGCGATGGTCGAATGCTTTGTGGTCTATCTGGCAGGACACAACCGCCCCACCCACGAAGTGCTGTTCGGTAACAACAAAGACATCGTCAGCGAATACGAGCGCGCATTTGTCGGCATGACCGAAGTGGCTTGCCCGCTTGACACCCTACTCGATACCCGCGCCCAGCTCCGAGTTCTTTTGCCGCAACTATTGAGTGACGCTCACCGCCAATTCCTGAGTGGGCTGACCCGGGTGCAACCCGACTGGTCACTCCTGCAATGCCCACATGCCGACCAGTTGCCCGCACTGCGCTGGAAACTCGAAAACCTGAAAACCTTTCAGAAACGACGGCCGAAAGATTTCATTGCGCAGGCTGATGCGCTTGACGCCGGGCTGGCCGGCACTCGCAGCAACGACCGCTAAACTATCCACTATCTACTATCCAAAACCGCATTCTGTGACTCAAAAAATTTTGCAATCGCAAAAACCTGTGCAAATTCCCTACGGTTTTCACGCGACTTTTGTGCCCAAAACTGCCACCAAAGTTGTAAATCGGTGTTATACCGGTCTTATTACAAAAGCATTATTTTTCATATATATCTGATAGATAAGATAAAAACCGATTAACCCAAAATGACAAATCTTTACCGGAACCCACTCCTAAGGGATAGGTTATTATACCGGAGACATAGGTTACACCTTTGGTATAAACGGATTGTCCCCAGGCTCGCAACAACCTTCCAAACACGTGAACACTCCGTCAAGTACGCAGTTCAACCCCTTGACACATCTCCCAAGGCCACAGATAGTCCCTGAAAGCCTGATCCGAGACTGCGACCATGAAAAACTCATTCTTTGCCACCTTGATTTTTTACCTGTCCGCGCTTACAGCAGCGGGGGTCTTCCTTCCGGCAACACACGCCTTCGCGCAGGAAACGTACCGCATGCCGCCACCCCAAGTAGCAGCGCTGGTTGATGCGCCGTCTATTCCCGGGCTGATGCTGTCACCGGACCGCAGTCTGATGCTGCTACTGCATTCGCCCGGTGTCCCTACGATTGCGGATCTGGCGCAACCGGAACTGCGCCTGGGCGGTTTTCGCATCAATCCGCGCGACAATGGACCCAGCCGCGCCAGCTACAGCAATCGTATCACCATCAAAAATCCTGCCGACTTGAGCGAACGCGACATCAGTGGGCTGCCGGACAATCCTGTAATCCGTAATGTCATTTTTGCGCCGGATGGTCAACGTATCGCTTTTGTCCTGTCACGCGACACACATACCGAATTGTGGCTTGCTGACATGGCCAGCGCCCGTGCGCAGCAGCTGGGCAACCTGCATGTGAACAATACCTGGTCCGGCGCACCGTTTGACTGGCTGCCTGACAGTACGGCTCTGCTGGTGCGTACCGTGGTGGCTGGCCGGGGAGACGCGCCGCAGCCGCCATTGGCACCCTCGGGTCCGGTAATTCAGACTTCCACCGGTGAAGCTGCGCCTGCCAGAACCTATCAGGATCTGTTAAGTAATCCGCATGATGAAGCGCTGTTCGATTATTACTTCACCTCTCAACTGATGCTGGTCGATCTGGACGGAGACGCCAAACAGGTTGGTCGCGCATCGGTTTTCAGTATTTCGTCGATATCGCCGGGCGGAGATTATCTATTGATCAGTCGGCTGGAAAAACCCTACGCCTACACTGTGCCAGCCAGCCGTTTTCCCACGATCACCGAGGTATGGAATTTACAGGGCCAGTTAATTGCGGAAATAGAATCACTGCCTCTGCTCGACAATATTCCAATTGCATTCAACTCCACTTACGAAGGCCGACGCAATATTTCGTGGCGCACCGATGTGCCAGCCACTTTATTCTGGGTTGAAACACAGGACGGTGGTGTGCCCACTGCAGAAGTGAGCGTGCGTGACATTGCCTACCTGCAGGATGCGCCATTTGAGGCAGCACCGCGTCAGCTTGCCGGACTCGCGACCCGTTTTGCCGGGGTCAGCTGGGGTCACAGCGAACTCGCCATGATTTCCGAAACCTGGCGCGCCGATCGCACCACTCGTACGTGGCGAATCAGCCCCGACAGCAACGATCCCTGGGCCAACGCCGATCTGATGTTCGAGCGCAACTATGAAGATCAGTACGCCAATCCTGGCTCACCCGTGATGCAGGTGAACGACTTTGGCAGCCCCATCATTCAGACAGCCCCCGAGGGCAATGAGATTTTCCTGACTGGCATCGGCGCATCTGATGAGGGTAATCGACCATTTTTGCGGGCGTTAAATGTGAGCACTGGCGCAATACGCGAGATCTGGCGCTCGCAAGCACCATACTTTGAATCCGTTGTTGCGGTGACCTCACCAGACGCCACACGATTTATCACACGGCGTGAAAGCAAAACGGCACCGCCCAACTTTATTGAGTGGAACCTGGGTGACAACAGCGACCGTGCTCTTACGGCGTTTCCGCATCCCACACCTGATCTGGTAGACGTGCAGTCAGAATTTGTCACCTACCCCCGTGCAGACGGGCTGCAGTTATCCGGGCAATTGCTGCTCCCTCCCGGTTATGACCCACAAACAGACGGCGCGCTACCGCTGGTCGTTTGGGCCTATCCGCGCGAATTCGCATCGGCTGACAATGCGGGTCAGTTGACCGACTCTCCCTATCGCTTTAATGCCATCAGTTACTGGGGCCCGCATTTTCTGGTGACACAAGGTTATGCCGTGCTTAACAATGCTGCCATGCCCATTGTGGCGCCGGCTCCGGATATCGAGCCGAACGAATCGTTTATAGAACAACTGGTTGCCAATGCCAGCGCTGCTATTGATTATCTGGTGGAGCGTGGCGTGGCTGACCGGCAGCGGGTTGCCGTGGGCGGGCATTCCTACGGCGCCTTTATGACGGCAAACCTGCTGGCACATTCAGATCTTTTCAAAGCCGGAGTCGCGCGCAGTGGCGCTTACAATCGCACTCTCACGCCGTTTGGTTTCCAGGCGGAGCCGCGCAGCATCTGGGAAGCCCAGAACACCTACGTCACCATGTCCCCCTTCTTCTTTGCACACCAGATCAAAGCACCCATCCTTTTTATACATGGTGAAGCCGACAACAATACTGGCACCTTCCCCATTCAAAGCGAGCGTATGTATCAAGCGGTGCGTGGTGTGGGAGGTCCGACCCGTCTGGTGATGCTGCCACATGAAAGTCATGGATATCAGGCCAGAGAGTCGCTGATGCACATGCTGTGGGAAACCATTGAATGGCTGGATACCTATGTGAAGAATATTCCCCGGACTGCACCTTGATACAGAGACAAATATGTATTGAGAAAAATCCGGGCAAGCCATCGGCGATCTGAAAGATTGCCAAAATAACAGATACGACGAATTGTAGATTAGAACCCTGAGTCAGCGGCCATCACGCCGGCGCCGTATCTTTGTAAACAGTCAGCCGACACCCGATTTTTGTGCCTCTTTGTGTAGTAGCGTCTCATCTTGTTGTTTAAGGATGCTCACGTTTACCCGAAGCGCGTCTGCTGGCCGCATCGGGACGGAGGCCAAAATGCCGGAGGCTGTAGAGCCGATAGCACTATGGGGCTCAGCGCTCGTTGAACTCCTGGGTATTTCCATTATTGTGGGAGTTGCTCTGTATACCCTGATCCACGGGGCGAAGACGATACTGAAACGCCACACGACAGAAACAGTATATCGTCAGATCCGCCAACGTCTCGGACGAGGAATTCTGCTCGGCCTGGAGTTCCTTGTTGCGGCAGACATTATTCGTACAGTGGCCATCGAACTGACTTTCAGTTCAGTGGGCGTGCTGGCAATCGTTGTCCTGATCCGGACTTTTCTGAGTTTTACCCTGGATGTTGAACTGACTGGCCGCTGGCCCTGGCAGAACAAATCGTAGTCCCCGGCCTGCCCCGTGGTTTCCCATGGGGTATCCCTTCAATGAAAATCCGGGTCCGCACGCCGCGCCTACGAGTAATGGGGATTTGTAGTCGGGCGACACTGTGGCACATAGTGCAGCAGCCGGTCAGTCTCTTTCTTGACCACGCCGTAACACTCGCAACTCAGACTTTCCAGCGCGCGCCGGTCAAGCACTGTTATCATGCCGCGCGTGTAGGAAATCACACCTTGAGCCTGCAATTTCAGTGCTGCCTGGGAGACGCCTTCGCGGCGGACACCAAGCATGTTGCCAATAAACTCCTGTGTCATTGCCAGTTGATTGTGGGGTTGACGATCAATCGAATGCAGCAGCCAGCGACAAAGCTGCTGATCAATCGAATGTCGCCGGTTGCATGCTGCGGTCTGAGACGCCTGAGTCATCAATGACTGTGCGTAACGCAGCACCAGATCCAGAAATTGGCCATGGCGACTGAACTCCTCTTCCACCTTCCTGCGTGGAATTCGATAGGCAAATCCCGCTATCTGGACCAGAGATTCGCTGGGCGTGCTCTCCGCTCCCAGGAATAAACTGAGACCAAGCAGCCCCTCGCAACCCACCATTTGTACCGCAGTGGGTGATCCTTCCAATGTCATGTACTGCGTCAGGATGACGGAGTCAGTGGGGAAGTACACGTGACTGATGCGACGTCCGGATTCGAACAGAATTTCGCGCAAGGGTAACTGCACCAGTTCCAGATCGGGGAACATGCGACACTGAACTTCGGGCGACAAGGCCGCCAGAAGATGGTTCTGCTGCGGCTGTTGGCGTGACTGCGTCCGGTGCTGGGGCTGCAGTTGCGGTTGTGGTGCGAGTTGCAGCTGCGGCCTGATTTGCAGTTGCGGTCGGAATTGGGCCGGTTGTCGGGAGGGCATACAGGTTCTCCATCACAGAATTCAGACGTTAATATTCAATGCCCAAAGCCGCGTAGCCCGGGCGTCCATTTTCCAAGCTTGCCCTGCGTGACCAAAATTAAAGTCATTCCTTACCATGCAATACTATAAGAGAATGCTCATACCACCATCAGGTAATACCCACCTTTCCAAGGTATATATTCCTGTTTCCTTGCCAGGGATATAAACACCTCACTGATAGTCTGCAAGAGATCCGACGGGCTCCCTGTCGGAAAAAACATGATATTGGACAAGGGAATCTACCGAAAGTTCAGTAGGAATTTTCCGAAAGGGCTGATCCGACAGCAACAGGCGGCCGAAGGTCAGCATGGGTTACACTCCTATGATGAACCAGAATACCCGCTACCATCCCGATACCCGCCTGCTCCTCACCACAATCGCCTTTACTGGTCTGTTTGTGGCGCTGACTCTACCTGAGCGCTTGTCCGGGCTTCAACCGCTTGCTTTCGTGTATCTGCCGCTGGAATTTATGGTCATCGGCCTGTTGTTGCTGGTGCCGGGCCACACGGGCAAGGTTTGCCGCATCGTTCTAACGCTGCTACTGGGCCTCGGCGCCATGCTGCGCGTTGCAGACCTGATCACACACGAAATCTTCGCCCGGCGTTTTAATCTGATCTTCGACAGCCATCTGCTGGCCGATGCCAGTCGCCTTCTCACCGGCGTATTGGGCGACTTCGCTGCCGTGGCCATGGGCTTGATGATTGCAGGGGCAGCCGCCCTGCTCTGCGGCCTCGCGTATTTCATCCTGTGGCAAATTCAGCAGGCGCTGCGGACGGCACCGCGCATATCAGCAGCCGCGCTAGTCTCTCTGCTGCTGGTTGGAATACTTCTCAATACCGCCGGCTCACAACGCACAGGCACGTTTGCTTGGGACCAGCTGGTATTGCACGGGCAGGATACGGTGGAAAGCATTCGCGATATCCGGGAATTTGCTGAAATCGTCAATCAGGATGAATGGGCTGGCCGCTCCGGTGCAGGGCTGTTTGACCGATTGCAAGGCAAGGATGTGTTTATCGTATTCGCTGAATCCTACGGGCGGGTATTGCTGGAACGAGAACCCTTTGCTGAATCCATGCGGGCGAGTCTGCTGCAGGCACAGTCGGCGCTGGAAGCCGATGGCGTGCATATACGAAGCGCATTTCTGACCGCGCCAACAGTGGGCGGACTGAGCTGGCTGGCGCATGCATCAGCCTTGTCCGGGGCCTGGATTGACAGCCAGACCCGTTACGAAAGCCTGATTGTCAGCCGGCGCGCAACGCTTAACCGATTGTTCCGCGATGCCGGCTGGCGCACCGTGGCGGCAATGCCCGCCATCAGTATGGCATGGCCCGAAGCTGCTTATTTCGGCTACGACCACATCTATAACGCGCACAATTTTGGTTACCAGGGCTTACCCTTTAACTGGGTCACCATGCCGGATCAATACGTATGGTCCGCGTTGCAGATCCGGGAACGCGGCAGCGCCGATCGGAGCCCGCTGATGGCAGAGATTGCCCTGATCTCATCCCATGCCCCTTGGACGCCCATAGCCCATGTGGTGCCATGGGATGAAGTCGACGATGGGCGTGTCTTCAACAACCAGGCGCTATCGGGACCCTCCCCGGAAGAGGTGTGGGCAGACGTGGACTCCATTCGCGACCATTACCGTCAATCCATTGAATATATGTTGGCAACTTTGGTGTCATACGTTCAGACCTATGGTGATGAGAACCTCGTATTGCTGGTGCTGGGCGATCATCCTCCGGCACCAATGGTCTCCGGTGACCCCGAAGGGAGGCAGGTACCGGTACATCTGATCGCGCATGACCCGGCAGTCATTGACGCAATTTCAGGCTGGCAGTGGCAACCGGGGCTACTGCCCGATGGCGACGCGCCGGTCTGGCGCATGGACAGCTTGCGTGACCGTTTTATCGAGGCTTTTTCCAGCACGCAGCAGCCGGAGATGACAAGATGGCTCGAACAGGATGGCGGGAACAATTAGGGCTTTGGCGATCTCTGTTGATGTATTACGGCATTCCCGGCCGGCAATCCCGTATGCGTCGTCTTTATGGCCAGTTCATTCAGCCTGATGATTTGTGTTTTGAGATTGGCGCACACGTCGGCAATCGCCTGATGGCCTGGCGCGCGCTGGGTGCCCGCGTGGTGGCACTGGAACCCCAGCCATTGTTTATGCAAACCTTACAGCGCCGTTACGGTACAGACGAGGCTATCGTACTGGAAGAAAAAGCCGTTGGCGCCGAGGCTGGCGAAGCCACCTTGCACGTCAGCACCCGCACCCCCACACTCTCCACCCTGTCACAGGACTGGATCGCATGCGTACAACAGGATGCTTCATTTAGCAAAGTGCAGTGGGACCGGCAGGTAACAGTGCCGATGACCACACTGGATGCCCTGATCGACGTTTGGGGGGAACCCACATTCTGCAAAATCGATGTTGAAGGTTTTGAACTGGCGGTTCTGCAAGGCTTGTCTCGTCCATTAGCGACGCTGTCTTTCGAATACATCCCTGCCGCCATCGACGTAGCATTGAGCTGCATCAAGCGTCTCGAAGCGCTGGGCCAATATCAATACAACCTGGCGCCGGGCGAGCGGCACCGGTTGCAGTTTGAGCAGTGGCAGTCCGCGCAGGAAATGAGCAACCAACTCAGACAAGTACGCGAAGGCAGTGGGGATGTCTACGCGCGCCTGATGGAATCCGCACAGATACCTGCAACTGGCACATCGCTCAAAGCTGCAAGCAGATGATTTTGCTGAGATTGGTGTTTTAGTTGAGGTCGCAGTTTGAGTTGAGCGGTCATTTTGGTGATCCTTCACTGAACTGATACGTCTAATTTATGTTCGCAAACGCTGTTCCTGGTTTGCTTATTGACACAGGTATCGCCACGCTAACGGAATGGGCGTTACATTGACGTGACATCCTGCAAGACTGACGGCCGGGCGCTCAAAAATTCCCGGCATTAACGTTGCAAACTGTAAATGGACGATCAATTGACCAGATTTAGTACAGGGTCGAGGGATACTATTCTGGTCAAACGCATGAAGCGGCATTAGAGGTAAGGGTATGCTCTTGGTTATCGCGATTACAGTGCTGGCGACCAGCCTGGTTATGATATTGATTCAAAACTTCAAAACTGCCGAAAAGGCAATACAGCACAAGGTGGAACACCAATACGGCGTCTCGGATCCACAGTTTCTGCGCGAAATGTCCGTGCTGCTGGGTCCGGCGGTCATGCGCGGGAATCATGTCACCGCGCTGCAAAACGGAGACGAGATTTTCCCGGCGATGCTTCAGGCCATTGGCTCGGCGCAGACGTCAATCACATTCGAGACCTATATCTACTGGTCCGGAAATATCGGTGAACAGATCTCGGAAGCACTCTCTGAACGTTCACGTGCCGGGGTAAAGGTCAGCGTCGTCCTTGACTGGGTAGGCAGTGCACGAATAGATCAGTCACTATTGGATTGCATGCAGGCTGCTGGTGTTCAGGTGCATCGCTATCATCCTCTGCACTGGTACAACCTGACGCGCATGAACAACCGCACCCATCGCAAACTGCTGGTGGTCGATGGGCGCATCGGGTTCACCGGCGGCGTAGGTATTGCAGATCAATGGGCGGGTAACGCGGGTGATCCGGAGCACTGGAGAGATACACACTTCCGGATAGAAGGGCCCGTTGTTGCGCAATTGCAATCGGCTTTTAACGATAACTGGATCAAAACTACCGGGCACGTACTGCACGGCGTCAGTTACTTTCCGGTTCTGAAAACCGAAGGCATGATGGATGCCCACATGTTCGTCGCGTCGCCTTCCGGCGGCAGCGAAAGCATGCATCTTATGTATCTGCTTGCCATCGCTGCAGCAGAGACCTCTATTGACCTGGCAGCCGCCTACTTTGTACCGGATCAACTACTGATAGAAGCTTTGATTGCAGCCCGCGGACGTGATGTGCGGGTTCGTATTCTGGTGCCCGGGCCATATATTGATTCATTTACTGTGAAGGTCGCCTCGAAAGCCAGTTGGGGCGTCCTGCTGCACGCAGGAGTGGACATTCATGTCTATCAGCCGACCATGTTACATACCAAGTTATTGGTCATCGATAACCAGTTTGTCTCGGTAGGTTCGACCAATTTCGACATGCGCTCCATCAGGCTAAACGATGAAGCCAGTCTGAATATCTACAGTAGCGACTTCGCCGCGCAGATGACAACGGTATTCGAGGCTGATCTGATGTCGGCGGAGTTGTACTCCTTCGCACACTGGCAGAACCGTGCACTACATGAAAAGCTTTACGAAAAACTTCTGCTACCGATCAGGTCGCAGCTTTGAGACACACAGCAATGCAAAACCGAATTGAGCAGAGATGGTACGAATTGACGCGGGAATGAAGTTTCAGACTAATAGTTGGCGTCATTGACATGCCCCGCCCTCAACACAGCCGCTCAAGTCATTGTAATTTTTTGAATTTATAAACTGGCTCGATAATTGCTGGGTTACTACCTGTTCTATTATGGAACAGAATCGGCCAGGGCTCTTAACCGACCGCAGTGTTAATAATTTAGCACACGCACTTGAGCTGCCTTAAAGATTGGACTATGTTTACCGTGCCGGGTCAGAACCGAACAGCCCAAAACAAAAAAATGGAATCTTGATATGGCGATGGACAAGGTCATTCAGAAGCGGAGCCGGCCGTGGTGGCAATGGCTGCTCGGGTTGTTAGCGGCAGGTGCACTACTTTGGTTTATATACCAGACTGTCGCTGATGCATCGATAAAAACTACAAGCGTACCCGCCAGCCAGTTAATCATCAGCAGCGTCCAGATGGGTACGCTTGAAGATGTGATCTCCGTGCGCGGAACTGTTCAGCCTTTGAACAGCGTATTCCTCGACGCCGTCAACGGCGGCGTTGTGGAACAGATTTTTGTGCAGGAAGGTGCGTTTGTTGAAGCCGGTCAACCTTTGCTGCAGTTAAGCAACACCACACTACGTCTGAGTGTCGCCACCAACGATACCGCCATTACTGAACAGCTCAACAACCTCACCAATATCTCTAATGGTCTTGAGATGACCAAACTCAGTACTGAGCGCGAAATAATCAACATTGAATACCAGATCAGTACGCTTGAACGTCAACTTCGCCGCCAGCAACAGCTGGTTAATGAACGCATGATTTCGCAGGAAGACTTCGACAGCATTGTTGACCAGCTTGAGTATCAAAAAAGGCTGCTTGTAAATTCTAAGGCACGACAAGCGCTGGAGGACCGCATCAGAGAAGATCGCCTGCAGCGGATAGCCCAACAGATGGACAAACTGGAAGACAACCTCACGCTTGCTCAAAGCAGCTTCGAAGGATTGCTGGTACGGGCACCCATCTCCGGGCAACTGACTTCCCTGCCCGTCCAGATTGGTGAAAGCAAAATCAACGGCCAGCGCCTTGGCCAGATCGACGTAGTGAATCAATACAAAATTGCTGCGCAGATTGATGAGTTTTATGTCTCCCGTGTCGCGCCGGGCCAGTCAGCACGATTTACACTGGCAGGAGCCAGCTACAGTGTTGTGATTGACAGGGTTTATCCGGAAATCACCAACGGGCTGTTTACTACCGATCTGATCTTCGACATGGATGTTCCTGATAATCTTCGCCGCGGACAAACCTTGCAGCTTGAGCTGATTCTGGGCAGTCCTCAGGAAACCCTGTTATTACCCGTGGGCAGTTTTGTACAGGAAACCGGCGGCAACTGGGTATTTGTACTGGATGCCTCCGGCCAGAATGCGTATCGCAGGAATATCAGTGTAGGTAGACGCAATAACCGTTTTATAGAAGTACGGGAAGGACTCAGCGCGGGTGACCGGGTGATTACATCCGGTTACGGTTCAATAGCCAACGCAGAGAGAGTGCAGTTAAGTCAGTGATTCATACAATTAATCAGGGAAACCCGACGTCATGATCAAATTAGAAAAGATCTGCAAGGTACACCGCACGGAAGAAATTGAAACGGCTGCACTCGACGATATTAATCTGACTGTAGAAAAAGGCGAGTTTGTGTCCATCATGGGCCCTTCGGGCTGCGGCAAGTCAACCTTGCTGAATGTGTTGGGCTTATTGGATACACCAGCGAGCGGACATTACTATTTTAATGGTGAAGATCTTGCCGGCTATAACGAGTCACAACGCGCCAGCATCCGTAAAGCCAACATCGGGGTCATATTCCAGAGCTTTAATCTTATTGATGAGCTGACTGTTGCACAAAACGTAGACCTGGCGCTTTTGTACCAGAAAGTGCCGGCGGCAGAGCGTAAAGCGCGGGTAGATACCGTACTCAAACGCGTTGCCATTGATCACCGCAGCAAACACTATCCGCAACAACTTTCAGGTGGTCAGCAACAGCGTGTAGCGATTGCCCGTGCCATTGTCAGCAACCCCAAAGTGTTACTCGCTGACGAACCCACAGGTAATCTGGATACCCGCAACGGCGATGAAGTGATGGGTTTGCTCAAGGAGCTGAATCAGGAAGGTGCAACTGTCATCATGGTGACTCACTCAGAGCATTATGCCGCCTACGGTACGCGCGTGGTGCGTCTGCTTGACGGCAGAATTGTTGATGCCAATGCAAAAGCGGATGTTGACGCCGTTCTCTGAATTCAATTCTGCGTGAGGGATCCACCATGTTTTATAACTACCTGATAGTTGCGCTTAGAAATCTGCGGAAACAACCTGGCTTTACTGCCATTAAAGTCCTCAGCCTGAGTTTGGGCCTGGTGTGCAGTATCCTGGTGCTGATGCATGTGCAGTACACCTCCAGTTACGATAAACATTTTGATAACTGGCAGAATATTTATCGTGTTGTTACCAGCCTTACTACGGATCAGCGCATTGACAGCAGTCTGATTCCGGAAGGGATTTACAACCCGCTACTGCAGGACTACGGGCAGATTGAAGCGTCCGCCAAAATCAGCAACGGCAGCGGCCTGTTTGCATACGGCGATGTCTCTGCACCGAATGACTATCTGTGGGCTGATCCTGAATTCCTGCAGATCTTTTCTTTCGATTTTGTTCAAGGCGATGCCGATACGGCATTGAGTGATCCCAATACCGTTGTAGTAACACAGAGCACCGCTGCAAAATACTTTGGCATGGAAGATCCCATGGGCAAAGTTCTGACTCTGGAGAATCGCAACGACCTTCGTGTCACCGGCGTTATCCGTGATCTGCCATCCAATACTCACTTTGATATCGACATCATGATCGGCACGCCGACAGGCAGACAAATCGCGGGTGAGAATTTTATGAACAGCCCTGCCTGGGCAGGATTTGGCACCACCCAGGCATATATAGTTATTTCTAACCCGGCCTCAGCAGAAGCCATCCGAGCCGACTTCCCTGCTTTTATTGAACGCAACGTACCCGACACCCAGCGCGACTTTGTGATGCGCATGGAAACAGCACTGGATCTGGAGCCGCTCGCCAGTATCCATCTGTCACCGCGACAAGGTTTTGCTGCACCCGACAACAGTCGCAGGCTGGTATTAGCTGGCCTGGTAACATTTGCCGCGCTCATTTTGCTTAGCTCCAGTATTAACTTTGCCAATCTTTCGTTGGCACAAATGCAACAACGCGGCAAAGAAACCGGCGTGCGTAAAACACTTGGCGCCACACGCTCGGATCTGCTGACCCAGTTCCTGACAGAGTCCATGTTACTCACATTGATTGCATTGCTGGTTGCCCTGCCTGTTGTCTATCTTGCAATTGGCCCGTACACCACACTGACAGGCACCGGCTTCACGTTTGGCGGCATGTTCGCTTCAAGCGGGATAGTCATGATTATCTTGTTTGTGTTGATGACCGGATTGTTGTCCGGCTTGATTCCGGCACTTCGGATGTCACGATTTGCACCAACGGCGGCTATCAGCGGCAAACGCGATGGTGGTAAGTCCAGTCGCCTGATTCGTTCAGCATTGACCGTCCTTCAGTTTACCTTTGCAGTAGTACTTGTCATTCTTGCCATCGGTATCACACTACAGGTTCGTTATTTAAACGAGATAGATATCGGATTTAATCGCAGTAATCTGGTGGTACTGGACAGCATGTACAACCCGCGTAACCCGGAACAGTTTAATTACGATGCCATGGTTAATGATTTGCGCCAGCACCCCGGCGTGATTGTAGTTGGGAAATCAGAGTCAGCGCCACCCAACAATGGTGGTTACAATCCCTGGCGTCATGCCGGTTGGCCTATGGAGGAAGCCAGACCCGTCAGTCACCTGGGTGTGGATGAAAACTATATTGATGCGATGCAGTTACAATTGCTGACCGGACGCAATTTTTCTCAGGAGTTTCCGGCAGACTTCATGCCTGCTGGCCAACCAGATCCGGAGCAGACCTACGGCGTTATTGTTACCCCTGCAGCAGTCAGGAACTTTGGGCTGGGGAACAATGAAGAGGCGCTCGACCAGATTCTGATGATAGGCACTTTACGTTTCCGGATAGTAGGCGTGGTTAATGAGTTCAGGCTCTCCGGTGGTCTTGAGGATACGCTGCGCTCTACTTCGGTTCTGCGGACTACCACCCAGCCCATGCGTACACTTCTCATCAGAATCGATCCGGCCCAACGGGCAAGCGTGCTCAATCATATTGATAGCGTATGGGCAACTCACAGACCTGACGCCCCTATCAACCGCGAGTTCTATGAGCAATCATTTAATCAGCAGATTTATGAGGAAACTAACGGGATCAATCGTGCCGCACAGTTCGCTGCTCTGATTACCATTTTGATTGCAGCGCTCGGACTATACGCGCTGGCGTATTACTCAACACAGCGCCGCACCAAAGAAATTGGTGTACGTAAAGTACTGGGTGCCAGCGCCCGCTCAATCGTGGAGCTGTTAAGTCTGGATTTTATAAAGCCCGTGATAGTGGCTTGTGTAATAGCCAGCGTGCTGGCGTACTTTGTGACATCTTTCTACTTCAATCAGTTTTCAGCACAAGCCAGTTTGTCCCCGGTGATTTATGTGCTGGTGGTGGCAGGTATGATTCTGTTGTCTTTGCTGACAGTTGCAGCTCAGTGTATAAAGACAGCAAAGTCCGATCCGGTCACTTCACTGCGGTCGGAGTAAAGTTTTCAGCTATAGTTAACGGATAGCCATCACAGACAAGGAGAGTTTTTATGGAGTTGATCAGCCGGTATCTGATTCTGATTATGGTGTGTTTTTCCATTGCAGCATACACACTGACATTAAACACAGGCAATGACCCGGAAATAACCATACTGCTGGTATCCGTTGTGTGTTTCCTTATTGCCTTATGGCTGGAACGGTCACTGCCCTATCGCAAAGCGTGGAACCTTGCTCAGCAAGACATCGGTGTTGATCTGACAAGTGCCGGCATTCTGGTTGCCATCGTAGAGCCGCTGTTAAAAGTCCTTTTGCCGCTGATTGTTGCAGTGTTCTATGCCAGCCAGCGTGGCGGATTACTCGACGGTGTGCTGCCATTGTGGCTGGAGATTATTTTTGTTCTGGCGACCGTCGAGTTTGGCAAATACTGGTCTCACCGGCTTCATCACAGTTACGGACCGTTTTGGTGGTTACATGCGATGCACCACAGCAGCGAAAGAATGTACACACTGAATGGACTACGATTCCACCCGCTCAACTACTCATTAAATTTTGTTATTGCCATGACACCTGTGATGGTTCTTGGGGTATCTCCGGAAGCAATATTTGCTTATCTGGCGATCACACAGCCGGTAGTCCTGATCCAGCATGCCAATATCAATCTCAAACATGGCTGGCTCAACTGGGTATTCAGCACACCGGAGGTGCATCGCTGGCATCACTCCACACAACCATCTGAGGCCAACCGTAATTTTGGTAATGCACTTCTGATCTGGGATCATGTTTTCGGCACCTTTAAAGCGCCGGAAGGTTTCACGGACGAGAAAGAGGTAGGTTTGTTCAACTCCTCACGCGCCAGCTACCCAGCAAAACAGTGCTATTTCTCGCAACTACTCTCGATGTTCAGAGCTCCCTGTTGTAGTACCTGAACATCAAAAACATGCTCCTGAAGGCGGCTTAACGCCGCCCGAATGCCATACGGGCACCGCTAAAGGTCATGTACATCAACAGAAACAGTCCGAACAGACCAAACACATTGTCAAACGGACGATAGCCGGTCCAACGCAGATAATGAATGTCATACACTTTATTGATCCAATAGGTATCCCGGCCGGTCTGGTACAAACTCATTGTGTCCCAATTGATGCTGATCTGAACTCCGGTGTCCGTCAGCGCTAAATTGTTTTCCATAGCAAGCACACGGCCGTAGCGCGTTGGGTTGGCATTGAATGCGTCTTCCAGCAAGCGCTGCATCTCGCTGGCATCGGGTTGCGCCCACGGTATCAGCGTATCGGCGTTCAGATGCTGCCAACGGCCTGCCTCCCGCACGATCAAATGATTCCCCAGCACTGTTCGAAACACACGCATTTCTTCCCATTCGGCAGCCGGCGCCAAGGTAAGCGACCCGATCACCGGCAACTGACGTACCCGCAATTGTTCGTAAGCCTGATCATAGGCAGGACGTACGAGAAAGAAAACAGCAGTCGATGACCACGCCAGAAATGGCAGTAGCAAGACAATTCCTGTCAGTCGATGGATCCTGCGTCGATTCATTGAAAAGATAGTCCGTGATTCCAGAGACCGGCAATGCTACTACGGAAAAGCGCCCGGGTGTTGGGCACGGACTTGAAATCTTTACAATTGACTATGTATATATTGTGATAGCGTGGCGAAATAAAAACAGGATGGTCAACCATATATACAAGGAAAAGCTGATGTCTGCATGGGAAATTATAGTGGCAACAATGGCAAGTGAATTCGCAGACGTCTCAGACATAGAGATGGGCACCCGTATCACGCTCCGATTGGTGCTCGCTGCAATTCTTGGCGGTATGTTGGGTTATGAAAGAGAGTCTCACGGACAGTCCGCCGGCCTTCGCACACACATGCTGGTTGCCTTGGGAGCTGCACTTTTTGTGGTTGTGCCAGAACAGTCAGGAGCACTGGAAGATCCGATGAGTCGTGTCGTGCAAGGTGTCATTGCCGGCGTCGGTTTTTTATGCGCCGGTACCATTCTGAAGGGCAACAGTATGACTGAAGTGCGGGGACTGACTACAGCCGCAGGCATCTGGCTGACAGCTGCGATCGGCGTTGCGGCGGGCGTAGGTTTCGAGATAACAGCGCTGATAACAGCGCTGCTCGCTCTTTTTGTGCTAAAAATTGTGCCTATATTGCTCGACAAAAAGCAAGATCCGCCTCTATCGTAGGCCACTCTTACGCTGTTCAATTTCCTTGCCCAAAGCAAGAAGGTCAACCTTCGATTTTTGTACTTTGGGGAACATATCCTCCTCCTCCTCCTTGACGTGGTGTTCGATCTGCTCTGCTAACACATTCACCTTGGTATCAAACAACTCTTCGTCGCCCTTCATGGCCTTGATCTCCTTGATAAGAACTTTGGCACCAGCGTGTTCAACTATACCTTCATTAACAATATCGTCAGCATCGTTAACTTCGGATTTGACAGTTGGATAAAATATTTCTTCCTCAACTGTCATGTGCACTGTCAGCTCGTCGCAGATATGGTCGGCGAGCTGCTTCTTTTTTGTATAGTCACCGTCAGCCAGTTTTTTATACTGTTCAAAAGCGTCCTCCACTTCCCGATGGTCCGCCTTTAACAGAGCAATAGCACCCTGTGAATCCGTGTCTGCTGATTTTTTCATAATAGTATCGCCAGAAGAATAATGAGTGGAATGGGTACGCCGAGAAACAAAAGAAGTAATGAGCGCATAGTTAGATCCTCTTCATAGTAGGCGTGCAAATGCACTTGGTAATTAAATGGCTTTATCCGGTCGATGAATCGAAGCCTGTCCTGAAGAAATATATGCCGGGTCGTAGATATCTGAATCGCGCTGTCGACCACCAAACGTAGCCATCAGACTGGCGAAAAAAGCACCGCACAGCAGCGCAATAAACATCCACAGCGCTGAATAGCTGGCCGACTTTCTTGCTGCGTCGGCCGCTTCTCTTGCTGCCGTCTCCGCCTGAAGCGCAGCCTGCTGTGCCTGATCACGTATCTGCGTGATCCTGGTTTCTGCCGCTTGCTGGCTGACCCCGGTATACCTTGAAATGACAGAGGCCATGTACTGAGAGTCATTTGTACTCAACTCATTTTCAGACAGGCTGCGCAGAAAAATGGTCGATATTTCCGCACGCACTGAATCACTGGCAGTCTCGGCTTGCGAGTTTGGCGCGGGACGCAGTAATGCATCACTGAAGTAGCTGTCTGCTGCATCGCCCGCTGTGGATAGAACTTCCGCTGCGCCTCCTACAACTTCTGCACCTGCACGTACTCCGCCACTCATCACTGTTGTCAGGGTCGACGTCAATAGCACGGCAGCTGCTAAAGTCGATACGGCCCATGCAGTCATACCGTGTGCAGTATCACGAAAATAGACTTCGTCACTGTGTACACCAGCCCAACGGACTCGCAATCGACCAGCAAGATATCCACCAAGACCGGATGCGGCGATCTGTGTAAACGCCACCCATATAATGCTGGATACACCTATGGTCGCCAGACTTGCACCCGTATTAGACCAGGGCGAAACCGCTGACAAACCGAGACCAAAGCCAAGAATTAAAAGAATAAAAGATAGCGCAGCAGCGCATGCAGCCCCTGCTATAATAGCTCCCCAGGAAACACCCGCTGTGTTTTCAACTGATATCGACATTGTTACTCCCTCTTCCATAATGTTATTGCAGCAATGAAATACTCAAAAACATTCTGCCTAATGTCCTGGGTTAGTACTGTGCGCTACTACTCTTATGGGAGGTTTGGAAATCTTAAGAGGGGTTTGGAAATCCTAAGGGAGGTTCGGAAATTTTCTTAAGTTCGCTGGCAAACGGACAGAACGTACTCCTCCATCTAAGCTGTTCATCAACCATCCGGTTTTTAACAACTAACCGCCCGCTTATACATTCTCGGGTTATGGCGGCATGAGGACAGTTATGAAAAAAAATAAATCGCTACCTGAAATCAGAACCTCGACTTCTTTTGATCCCGGCACCGAAGAGCTGGTAAGGTCTATACCCTATAACAATAACAAGCCGCTTGAACACGGAAGAGAAAATGCAGTTAAACCACCTGCAGGAATCACAGTCCGACCTCGCGCTGACTCGGTGACAGCAAGTACTCTGAGCGAAGACAATGAGTCGAAGAAAACCGGCACGCCGGTTCAGTCGGGCGAAAACGCGATAGATGGAAAACTGGAGCAGGTGCGCTCCGATAGTAATGGTCAGCGGCTTACCACCAATCAAGGCGTACCTATCGCCGACAATCAAAACTCACTTAAAGCAGGTTTACGCGGTCCGGCACTGCTGGAAGATTTTATTTTGCGTGAAAAAATCACCCACTTTGACCATGAACGGATTCCTGAACGAATCGTTCATGCCCGCGGATCAGGTGCTCATGGATACTTCGAAGCATACGAAGGAATAAGCGAATTCACACGCGCGTCTTTATTCGCGGAGGCTGGGAAAATAACGCCTGTGTTTGTCCGTTTCTCAACAGTTGCGGGCGAACGCGGATCTGTGGATACCCCCAGAGACGTCCGCGGTTTCGCGGTCAAGTTCTATACCGATGAAGGCAACTGGGATCTGGTCGGGAACAACATACCGGTGTTCTTTATTCAGGACGCAATCAAATTTCCTGATCTGGTACATGCCTTGAAACCAGAACCTCATCACGGCATGCCGCAAGCCGCGTCGGCACATGATACGTTCTGGGATTTTGTATCGTTGATGCCTGAGTCAACTCATATGTTGATGTGGGCAATGTCCGATCGTGCCATCCCGCGAAGTTATCGCATGATGCAGGGATTTGGTGTGCATACCTTTCGTCTGATCGACAAATACGGCAACTCCAATTTTGTGAAGTTTCATTGGAAGCCAATGCTGGGCACCCACTCACTGGTATGGGATGAAGCAGCAAAAATCCAGGGTGCCGACAACGACTACCATCGTCGTGATCTGTGGGATGCCATCGAAGCCGGGGAATATCCGGAGTGGGAACTTGGCCTGCAGATCTTCAGTGAGGAACAAGCAGAAGGTTTCAGCTTCGATGTCCTTGACTCAACAAAAATCATTCCTGAGGAACTGGTGCCCTTGCGCCCGGCTGGGCGTCTGGTGCTCAATCGGAATCCCGACAACTTCTTTGCTGAAACTGAACAAGTGGCTTTTTGCACGGCACACATTGTACCAGGCATTGACTTCAGCAATGATCCGCTATTAGCCGGCAGAATCCACTCTTACGTCGACACTCAGATATCTCGCCTGGGTGGCCCGAACTTCCATGAAATTCCAATTAATTCGTCCCTGGCTCCGGTGCACAATAATCAGAGAGACGGACTCCATCGCAAGACTATCAACCGCGGACGCGTTGCCTATGAACCAAATTCTCTGAGTGGTGGCTGCCCTTTCCAGACTGGCGAAATGGGCTTTGTATCATTCCCGCAAAAGATAAATGACGACAAGGTGCGCGGAAAACCGGATAAGTTTGCCGATCACTACACCCAGGCCACATTATTCTGGGACAGTCAGACCGACTGGGAGAAGAAACACATCGTGGGCGGTTTCCGTTTCGAATTATCGAAAGTAACGATCCCCGCGATTCGCGAACGCATGCTTTCGTCTTTAGTAAACGTTTCTGCTGAACTGGCCAGCGCGGTAGCCGACGGGCTGGGTACCGAAGTCCCTGTGGCAATGCCTTTGGCTATTGCGGTTCCGGTTACCCCCGAAGTCAAGAGTTCAGCTGCACTGTCCCTCACGGCCTTGCCCGGAGACGGTAGTATTCGCACCCGAAAAATTGCGTTGCTTGCAGCCGACAATATAGAGGGGGCATCGGTGCTGACGCTTATAAAGACTTTATCCGCAGCCGGTGCCATTCTCAGGATTGTGGCGCCGCGAATCGGACCAGTTGCAACATCGGACGGTACGCACATTGAAGCGGATGCATCATTTGAAAACTCTCCTTCAGTTTTGTTCGATGCAGTCATTCTGCCCGACGGACAATCCGGGATAGATACCCTGTCACAATTGCCGCAGGTCAAAGAGTTTATTTCTCATCAGTATCTTCACGGTAAAACAATTCTGGCAATTGGCTGCTCGCAGAAGCTACTTGAACCCGCTGGTGTGCCAGTGCGCAAAGAAAATGAGGCTGAAGATGGAGGTATCATTACCACTACTAGAGAACAGCTGTTGGCAGCTATAGACGCTTTCACCGCGGCCGTGGCTAAGCACAGACATTACAAGAGCTGAATAGAAAAAGTCATGAGCCTGAAATATCAGACTCATGACTTTTTCACGAGTATCAGATCTGTTAAGGTCGCAGGCTCTCTGAGTAATGTCGGGTGCCATAGTATTTATGTATCTGCTGACCCCAGCTTTGATCCGCCATGTCGGGCCAGTTATCTTTGTCAAAGCCCGGCGCGTTCTTCAGTCGCTCTTTGTCAGCGTCCAATAGAAAACGCTCTTGCTCGGTATCAAGTTTAAGAGCATTCCAGGGCACCGCAAAAAGTTTTTCGCCCATTCCGAAAATGCCACCGAATGACAGCACAGCGTAGGCCACATGACCGCTATGCATATCAAGCATCATATCCTTGATTCCGCCCAAGTTATCTCCCTGATGGTTGTACACATCATTGCCAACAAGTGAATCAACACTCATCAACCGTGGGCTCGTACCACTATAGGGGGTACCAGGAATAGCGCTGTTACCGCGAATTTCATTATTCATTGTGAACTCCTGTTTTGTTACAAGTGCCTGGGTAACGTCGGCGCGCTAACCAGCGTCGACGTGACCCCACCTTAAGAACGCCAGCCATGAACGTCTGTGCGACGGCGCACTTACCGTTGCATGCCGCAGTAACGTTACAACTGTCATCCATTCGTAGTTTTTCAGTAAGCCCGACAACTAATTTATAAAAAAAAAAGCCCTACAGGACATCTCTGTCCGGAGGGCTTCATTTATATGTCATAACACCAGAATTTTTTTACAATTGTCTCACGCGCCGGGAAACAATCGCGCATACTCGTCCTTTACCACGCGGTAACACTCACATGCGCGCTTCTCCAGTTCAGCGCGATTGATAACATTGACTACGCCTCGCCCGGTCTTGATAAAACCTTCTTTTTGCAACAGTGCCAAGTTCTTACTGACGGTCTCGCGGCGCACGCCCAGCAAATTACTCACCTGCTCCTGAGTAAAATGTAGCTCTTTTCTTCCCAATCGATCGACAGTGGTCAGCAGCCACCGGCACATTTGTTGGTCTACTCCATGGTACTGGTTACAGACAGCAGTTTGTGATGTCTGGCAAATCAGAGCCTGAGTAAATAACAACGAAAGTTGCTGCATTTTGCCGCCCAGGGCAAACTCGCGTTTCATGACGGCGCGCGGAAGACGAAAGGCTTTGCCCGGACTTTGAACTTCAGTGCTGGAAGGCATGCTTTCGCCGCCCATGAAAATGGAGATCCCCACGACGCCCTCGTTACCGACCAGAGCTGTTTCGCTGGTAGATCCGTCCTCCAGGGAATACATCAGTGACACAATCCCCGACACCGGGAAATGCAAGTAGTCTACGTGATCTCCTGATTCTGATATTGTCCAGCCACGTGGCATTTCTACCAGTTTCAGGTCAGGCAAAAGCCGCTCCAGATCTTTGGCTGGTAGCAACGAGAGAATAAGGTTTTGTTCGGGAGAAACGTCTGAATCTGGGTGGACAGGCGTTTTGCGCATATTAGATATCTTTATGGTGATGTGGTCGTTATTATCGGGCGGGTAGTACCGGCGCGTATTGTGCGCCTTTTGCGTTGATTTTACACGCAATAACTTTTTTCGTTTTTATCAAGGAGCCAGTTAATGTTCAGCCATATCATGTTGGGCGCAGACGATGTAATGAAATCAAAGGCATTTTACGATGCAACATTAGGAGCGCTCGGTGTCAGCGCTGGCAGTGTCGACGATAAAGGGCGCTGTTTCTACCGTACAAAATCCGGCATTTTTGCGCTCAGCAAACCAATTGACGGCAAGCCTGCCTGTCATGGTAATGGCAGCACGATCGGTTTTGCAGCCGATAGCCCTGAAGCGGCTGATGCCTGGCATGCAGCCGGACTTGCCAACGGCGGAACTGCCTGCGAAGATCCTCCCGGCGTACGCGAAGGGGCCGCCATGAAGTTATATCTGGCGTATTTGCGCGATCCGTCGGGCAACAAGATTTGTGCCCTGCATCGTATGCCGTGAACACTTGATCGTCACACAAAATTTTGGGCATAAAAAAGGCGTTGTCATTCGCTGACAACGCCTTTTTTAAAGTGCAGGTATTACTTCAGATCAAAACGATCTGCATTCATCACTTTGGTCCACGCCGCCACAAAGTCCTTTACGAACTTGGCTTTCGCGTCACTTTGCGCATACACTTCAGCGAGTGCACGAAGCTGTGAGTTGGAACCAAAAATCAGATCCACGCGGGTAGCAGTCCACTTGAGTGCACCGGTTTTGCGGTCACGGCCTTCAAACACATCTGCCTCCGCCGCTGGTTTCCACGCTGTATCGATATCTACAAGATTCACAAAAAAATCATTTGTGAGCTTGCCCGGCGTACCCGTGAACACACCATGTCTGGACTGCAGATAGTTGGCATCCAGCACACGCAGACCACCGATCAGCACCGTCATTTCCGGCGCGCTGAGCTGCAACAGCTGAGCCTTGTCGATTAACATTTCTTCATCGGACACAGTAAATGCTGCACGACGGTAGTTGCGGAAACCGTCTGCCTCAGGCTTCAGCGGATCGAACGACTCGACATCGGTAAGCGCCTGCGTGGTATCAGTGCGACCTGGCACAAACGGCACGTTAATTTGATGCCCTGCATCAGCAGCTGCTTTTTCAATTGCAGCACAGCCACCCAGCACAATCAGATCTGCCAGTGAAACCCGTTTATTGCCGGACTGGGCTGAGTTGAACGCAGTCTTTACACCGTCCAGCGTCTGCAACACCTTGGCCAGCTGAACGGGTTGGTTTACTTCCCAGTCCTTCTGCGGAGCAAGACGGATTCGTGCACCATTGGCGCCACCACGCATATCGGAGCCCCGGAACGTCGAAGCCGATGACCAGGCGGTATACACCAGCTCTGAAACAGTGAGTCCGCTCGCCAGAATACTGCCTTTAAGTTCTGCAATATCCTGCACGCTGACTAGTTCATGATCAGCAGCCGGCACGGGGTCTTGCCAGATAAGATCTTCCGCAGGCACTTCCGGCCCCAGGTAGCGCGACTTTGGCCCCATATCACGGTGCGTCAATTTAAACCATGCACGTGCAAAAGCGTCGGCGAACTCCTCCGGGTTCTTGTGAAAATGCTCGGAAATCTTGCGGTACTCCGGATCTTCCCGCATCGCCATATCAGCCGTAGACATCATGATGCCAACCCGCTTTGTGGCATCTTCCGCATCCGGAGCGTGATCTTTGGGGGCGAGATCTTTTGGAGACCATTGCTGAGCACCTGCCGGGCTTCGACTCAACTGCCACTCGTAACCAAACAGTACATCAAAGTAGCTCATGTCCCATTGGGTCGGTGTTGGTGTCCATGCGCCTTCAAGGCCGCTGGTAATGGTGTCCCGGCCCTTACCACTTTTGTGGGTGCTGAGCCAGCCGAACCCCATGTTTTCAATCGGTGCCGCTTCCGGGTCCGGGCCAACATGAGCAGCATCGCCTGCGCCGTGAGTTTTACCAAAGGTATGACCACCTGCTGTCAGCGCTACCGTCTCGTAATCATTCATAGCCATGCGCGCAAAAGTTTCGCGGATGTCACGGGCCGACGCTTTGGGGTCAGGATTACCATTAGGCCCTTCCGGGTTGACATAGATCAGCCCCATCTGCACTGCTGCAAGAGGATTTGCAAGCTCACGGTCGCCCGAGTAGCGCTCGTCGCCCAACCAGGTTTTTTCTGCCCCCCAATAAATGTCTTCTTCCGGCTGGAAGATATCAGCGCGGCCACCGGCAAAACCGAACGTTTTGAAACCCATCGATTCCAGCGCCACATTCCCGGTCAATACGAACAGATCCGCCCATGATAACTTGTTGCCATACTTTTGCTTGATGGGCCACAACAGTCGGCGAGCTTTATCCAGGTTGCCGTTATCCGGCCAGCTGTTCAATGGTGCAAAGCGCTGATTGCCTGTTCCGGCACCACCGCGGCCATCGCCGGTACGGTAGGTGCCTGCCGCGTGCCAGGCCATTCGTATAAAAAACGGGCCATAGTGACCATAGTCCGCCGGCCACCAATCCTGTGAATCCGTCATCAGCGCAGTCAGGTCTCTTTTGACTGCGTCCAGATCAAGTTTCCTGAACTCATCGGCGTAATTAAAATCCTCACCCAATGGGCTGGATTTTGGAGAATGCTGGTGAAGGATGCTGAGGTTGAGCTGATTCGGCCACCAATCATGGTTAGCTGTTCCGGTGTCTCCGATCTTGGTGCGTGAGCCGTGCATTACAGGGCACTTGCCTGCAGTATCGCCATTGTTCGGGTTCATAGCGGTCTCCTGTTGTTGGATGGGTCTTTACCTGATACCTGTAACTGTCTATTCATCCGACTATACAGCAGGGTCACCATTTAGACTAAGGTTATTATTTATTACTTTATGATAGTTTTTTTATATCATTAAAATCGCGCCGAGCAGCGCTGGCGGGAGCGATATACATCAGGCTGCGCGCAAAGATACCAGGGGTTGGCACACGCATACGGATGACCGTGGCTGGACTTTGCTATCCATAGCTCCTATTCTGATCAAAACAACAACACGGAGCCGCCAACATGAACGTTAAGTCCATTTCTGCACGGTCAACACTAAAAATACTGGCAGCAACTGTAGCCACTATTTCGATATTAGCCGCTTGCTCTGAGCAGGCCGTAAACCAGCCGACTTCTGCAATAGCACAAGCGAGCCCGTCTGCCGCCATAGCGACAGATGCCGCCGCCGATGGTGTGGGAAGTTTTATTACAGGTGAGGGCATTCAAAATCCTAACCCGGTGATCACACAGAACTGGGGGCAATTGCCTGAGGGCCGGGTGTGGGGTTCTTCTGCCGGAGTCGATATTGATCCGTTTGACGGGAATATCTGGGCCTACGAACGCTGCGGCGCAGGTAGTTTTGGCGCCGACGTTCCTATAACCTGCGATACGAATCCGGTTGATCCTATTTTCAAATTTGATCGCAATACCGGTGAAGTACTGGCCAACTTCGGTGGCGGCACGATGGTTACCCCGCATGGTATTTATGTCGATGACGAAGGCAATGTCTGGGTGACAGATTTTGCAACCAACGCTGATGAAACCAAAGGCCAGCAGGTACACAAATTCAGCCCGACCGGCGAACTATTGTTGAGTCTGGGTACGCCCGGGAAAACCGGCAACGACGGCGCACACTTCAATCAACCGAACGATGTCATCGTCGGCCCTGATGGCAGCATCTATGTGTCTGACGGTCATAGCGGCCAGGGTATGACCACCAATCAGGCGATGGCTGATGGACGGGCAGCAGGCCTGACCGCACGTGTGATGAAGTTCGCACCAGATGGCACTTTCATTAAACAGTGGGGTCAAATCGGTGTGCGTCACGGAGAATTCCGCACGCCACACGCCCTGGAGTTTGATTCGCGCGGCCGCCTTTGGGTTGCTGACAGAGGCAACCATCGCATCGAAATTTTTGATCAGGAAGGTAATTACCTTGAATCCCGTTACGCCTTCAGCCGAATCAGCGGGTTGTTTATAACCGACGATGACATGCTTTATGCCATTGACTCCGAATCCAGCCCCACCAACCACGTAGGTTGGCGTAACGGTGTAAGAATCGGTCACATCGACCACGATCACGTGACCGGGTTTATTCCGCCGTTTGAACGCGAGGATCGTGTTTATCAAGGCACGGCCGGCGAAGGTGTTGCGGTTGATGCAGACGGCAATGTCTACGCAGCAGAGGGTCCCAACTCAATCAATCAGGCTGGCGGGGCGTTTACCCGGTACTCAGTGCGCTGAAAAGAAAGGAAAAGAATGGGGACGGAGGACGTAGGTCCTCCGTCCCCATTCTTTTCAAAAGACTCATACTGATATATGCTCCATATACAAAACGTATACAGAGGCATCTATGGGCATAGTCAAAATCAGCGACGACCTGCACGAAGAAATCCGTAAAGCCAGCTCAACCATGGTGCGGTCGATCAACTCCCAAGCCGAATTCTGGATCAAAGTCGGCATGCTGGCGGAAACCAACCCAGGCATGACGTATCAGCAAATACTTCAGCGCGAGCTGGAGCGGGCCCACGTGAGAACGCGTTTATTGCAAGAAGAGTTGACAGACTGATGACTGACGTAAAAATAAAAACGCCTGGGGAAATCGCCCTGATGCGCGAATCAGGCCGGCTGCTGGCATCTGTATTCGCGTATCTTGATCCGCACGTCAAAGCGGGCGTGAGCACCATGCAAATCAACAATCTGGTGGAGGATTTTATTACCGGCCCGCTGGCCTCCCGACCTGCCAGCAAAGGCCAATACAATTTTCAGTACGTGCTCAACTCATCCATCAACGATGTGGTCTGTCACGGCGTGCCATCGGAAAGCGACGTGCTGAAATCAGGTGACATAGTCAACATAGACATCACTCTGGAAAAAGGCGGATTTATCGCTGACTCCAGTAAAATGTACCAGATCGACGAAGTTTCCCCGTTTGCAAAACGCCTGGTAGAAAAAACCTACGAAGCCATGTGGCTCGGCATCACGGCCGTCAAACCCGGCGCAACCCTGGGAGACATCGGGCATGCCATCCAACAGCACGCAAAAATTAATGGTTACTCCATCGTGCGTGAATATTGCGGCCACGGCATAGGTCGGCAAATGCACGAGGACCCCGCGATTCTTCACTTTGGCGAACCCGGTCGCGGCCTCGTCCTGAAAGAAGGCATGACCTTCACCATCGAACCCATGATCAATCAGGGCAGCTCAAAAATAAAAATGAAACGCGACGGCTGGACCGTTGTAACCCGCGACAAAAAAATCTCCGCTCAATGGGAACACACCATCGCCGTCACAGCAGACGGTTACGAAGTCCTCACTCTGAGAGAAGAAGAACGTCCGGCTGCCGGAGGCGCAATGTGTCCGGAGCCAACCGAAGCGCAATTGCGTAGCCTCCAACCCGGAGCGGCGCGATGAAATACCCGCAAGTGGCACCATCCCCGCCGACGATACATTAAGAGCAAAAGAAAGAGCACATATTCAATTAACAGGGACAGCGCTTCATCGCGCCATCCTTCCCGGCCCCATAACGCGCATCCACCCGATTCCGATACCAATGTTTGTAGTCCATCACTTCAGCGCCTGGATGATGCTCCTGCATATGATTGACATAAGCATCGTAATCCCCTACCCCAATCATCAGCTTCAAAGTCTGGCCAGTCAGTTCAATGCCACGCCGCAAAGTCGCAAATGTACGACCCGGCCGCAACGACAACACAGGCGGTTCAGCGCGTTCAATCATGCCACATACTCCGCAAGCAGTTTTTCTTCAGACACCTGAGGACCGTTTAATGCTTTACGAATCGCTACCACAGCCAGCACTGCCATCACGATCACAACCACCATAAAGAACCCGGTCATAAATGCATCGATGCGATCATTAAACACCACAGCATTCATCTGAGCGATGGTGGTCGCCGGCGCCAGCACATCACCACGCTCAATGGCATCGGTGAATACACGCGCATGAGCCAGGAAACCAATTGCAGGTATATCACTGAACAGTTTCTGCCAGCCAGCGAACATGGTAATCAGCAGGACCCAGACAGCAGGCACAGCCGGTACCAGCGCCAACCTGCCGCGACCGAGACGCACCAGCGCAACCGTCGCAAGGATCAGTGCAATACCTGCCAGCATCTGATTGGAGATACCAAACAAAGCCCACAGGGTATTGATACCACCGAAGGGGTCAGATACCCCTTGATACAGGAAATAACCCCAGCCCGATACCACAATGGCAGTCGCCAACAAGCTGGCAACATGGTTATTGGTATCTTTCATCATCGGGACAGCCATGCCCATCAGATCCTGCATCAGGAAACGGCACACACGAGTACCTGCGTCAACCGTAGTCAGAATAAACAGGGCTTCAAACAAAATCGCGAAGTGATACCAGAATGCCATCATGGTAGTACCACCCATCGCCTGAGACAGTATGTGCGCCATACCTACGGCAAACGTCGGAGCCCCACCGGTCCTGGAAAGAATGGTGCTCTCACCCATATCTGATGCCAACTGATCCAGCATCTCCGGCGTCACCACAAATCCCCACTGACTGATGGTTTCGGCAGCGCTTTGTACTGTCGTGCCGATCACACCCGGCCCGCTGTTGAGCGCGAAGTACACGCCTGGCTCAAGCACACAAGCGGCGATCAGCGCCATGATGGCAACAAACGATTCCGTCAACATGGCGCCATATCCGATTGGGCGGATATGTGATTCATTGTCGATCATTTTGGGCGTTGTCCCGGAGGACACCAACGCATGAAAACCTGACACGGCCCCGCATGCAATGGTGATAAACAGAAAGGGGAACAAAGCGCCGGAGAACACCGGTCCGGTGCCGTCAATAAAAGGCGTAAACGACGGCATGATCAAGGGCGGATTGACAATCAGAATACCCACTGCAAGACCGGCAATGGTGCCAATCTTGAGGAAGGTAGACAAGTAGTCGCGTGGCGCCAGCAAAAGCCATACCGGCAGCACTGACGCCACAAAACCATAACCCATCAACCACAATGTCAGCGCTTTTCCATCGAGATTAAAGATGGGTCCCCACGTGGGATGGACGGCCACTGTCTGCCCATAAATCAACGCAAAAATCAGCAACGCAAATCCAACAACTGAAATCTCGCCCACCTTCCCTGGACGGATATAACGCAAATAAATACCCATAAACAGGGCGATAGGAATCGTCATGGCCAGCGTGAACACACCCCACGGGCTGCCCACCAAAGCCTTGACCACAATCATGCCAAGAACAGCGAGCAGAATAATCAGAATAGCCAGAATACCAATTAAACCAATGAAGCCGGCAACCGGCCCCATCTCTTTGCGGATCATGTCTCCAAGTGAAGCTCCGCCGCGGCGCGTCGACAAAAACATGATGATCATGTCCTGAACCGCTCCGGCAAAAACCACACCTGCAAGAATCCACAACGTACCCGGCAGATAACCCATCTGCGCCGCCAGCACCGGGCCAACTAACGGACCCGCACCTGCAATTGCCGCAAAATGGTGACCGAACAAAACCCATTTGTGGGTTGGCACAAAGTCCAGTCCATCGGACTTGGTATGCGCCGGCGTAGGACGAAGCGGCTCCAGCACCAGAACCTTTTCGGCGATAAATCGACTGTAAAAACGATAAGCAATGGTATAGACACATAAAGCAGCCGTGACCAGCCACAAAGCGCTGATAGTTTCGCCACGGTTTAAAGCAAGAACACCCAGACACGCCGCACCCAAAAGAGCGACAGCACCCCAGAACATTTTTTCTCTCATTTTGATTAGACTCCCCGACGCTTGGACGGCAGCGCGCGGCCAGCATACGCCTGCTGCCGGGGAGCTTGCATAGGGGGTCAATGTGAAATTTTTTGTAACACGATTTGTGGAACAAGAATTGCGTGTCCTCTCATTGAACACCCATTGAGCACCCATTGAGCACCCATGAGCCCGGAGTCTACTGCTCTCAAACCAGGCGACCAAGAAGCGAAAGAATGAGGCCGGTGCCGCCCGGACGTGAGCGAGCAACGATCAGACGCGCAGCGTCGTTGCGAGGACCGTCCGGGCGGCACCGGCCTCATTCTTTCCACTAATTACTCAGCCATCACCGCCCGAAGTGCTTCCTCGTCCCGCCACCTGCCAGACCAAAGCCGCATCAAGAACACAATCGCGATCGCCAGAATCATCGCACAGAAAACCAGCCAGGATGCCTTTGGCCCAAACTCCCACACCCTGATCACCAGATACTGCATCACCAACATGATCCAGTGCAAAGCTGTCGACGAGTACATCACCCATTGTGTGTCACCCGCCCCTCTTAATACACCACCAGACACCTGTATCACTGCATCAGCCATGGTGTAACAACAAAGGCCTATCATCATGAACGCTGCCAACACACGGATCTCAGCAAAATCACCTTGCGGCGGCGCAAACACGTCAACCAAAGGATAACGGAAAAAAATGAAAAGCAATGCCAACATGGATGAGTATGCAATTGCAATGACAAATCCTGCGGAAATCACTTCGTTGGTTTTTTCCATACTGCGCGCGCCCACTGAGTGCCCGATCAGACTGACGATACCGATGTTCAGCCCCAGCATGGGCACAAACGACAAAATATCCCAATTGAATACGATGGCTGCCGCCGCGCTTTCTGCAACGCCATAAGACTGGAACATCAGCAGAAAAAGATTGAATGCGGCTACATTCAAAAACAACTCAACCCCGGATGGCAACCCCAGGCGCAGGTAACGACGAAGTACGGGCAGATCAACACGGAATGATTCCATGACTAAAAATGCCAGACGATTCTGACGAGCAAGGTAATAGAAAAAAAACAGAATCAGGGAAAACAACGATGACAACACCGTGCTCCACGCCGCACCGTCAATGCCCATCGCCGGAAAACCAAAATGTCCGAAAGCCATCGCCCAGCACAACGGGATATTCAACATCAAGCCGGCGACATCGCACACCATCACCACACGTGTGCGACTGATGCCGGCAAAATAAGACGACAGACAACCTTTCCACAACGCAAATAAAGAACCCAGCATCAGAATCGCGTAATAACTGCTCTCCAGCTCCAGCATGGTCTGCTCGTGCCCCATCACCAGAAAGAGCTTGAGCACATAAAACCCTATAATGAACATGATCGGCTGGCACAGCAGACCCATAAGCAAACCTTGCGTAACCACTCGCGAACATTTACCTGCGTGACCCGCGCCACGGTACTGGGCTACCAAAGCATTGGCGTAGGAAATCACTCCAAGGAAAAAACACAGACTGAAAAAAAACGCGACACCTCCTCCCAGCGATGCAGCCATATGAGTGGGGTCAATCTGCGACATAAAATAGCGGTCGGTAAAAATCATGACCGCAAACGCCCCCTGGGAAACCACCATAGGCAAGGCCACGGCCATCAGAGTGCGCAAGGTGGCCATATTAAAGTGCAAACGGGCGAGCAACATGAGTCGATACTCAGACAGGGTGTCAAAACAGGCGAGCATGGTAAGGCATCACACGAGCAGGAACAATGCTGCGCAATCGGTAGCAAACAGACGAGGAATGAGGTTCAATTCATCCTCTGTTCAAATGAAACCCAATGACGACTATGAACTTTGAATTAAATGAAGAATTTCGCATGTTGCAGGAGCTGGTCGCGCGTTTTGTGAACGACGATCTGATTCCGCTGGAACCCGCGTTGCTGTTACAGGATATGCAAGGCAGAGGAGGAGAGCCAGGCCCTGAAGTCCTGCAAACGCTGAATAAAAAATGCAGGGAACTTGGCCTGTGGGGACTTGACGTACCGGAACAGTATGGTGGCGCCAACCTGCCGGCTCTGGCCATGGTCGGCGTCAACGAAGAGGTGGGACGCAGCGCGGTGCCCTTCCACTTTCCCCCCGACTCACCCAATCTTCATATGTTAATGACAACGGTCACCGATGCGCAGCGTGAGAAATACCTGTTGCCTTACTCGCGAGGCGAAACTGTATCGGCTATTGGTATTTCAGAACCCGGAGCGGGTGCCGACCCGGCAGGGATGAGCACACGCGCTGTGTTGGTTGATGATCACTGGGTCCTCAATGGACGCAAAATCTGGATCAGCAAAATGGACCATGCCGACTTCACCATAGTGATGGCCAAAACCGATCCCGGCAAAGGTCGTCACGGTATCTCTGCGTTTCTGGTCGACCGGAATACACCCGGTTTTTTTGTTGAGCGCAAGATCCCGATGATAGGCGGCACATACACTTGGGAAATTCTGCTCGATGACTGCCGGCTGCACAAAGATCAGTTGCTGGGTGAAGTCAACAAGGGTTTTGCGCCTATGCAGTTGCGGTTGTCCGTGCGACGGCTACAAATGGCCGCCTGGTGTATTGGCAAAGCGCGGCGCGCGGTCGAATTGATGGTTGATCATGCGCGCCAGCGCGTCACCTTCGGGCAGCCACTGTCTGAACGTCAAAGTGTACAGTGGTGGATAGCCGACGCAGAGACACGTATTCACGCCTGTCGTCTGATGTGTCAGCAAGCCGCCTGGAAACTTGATCAGGGCCTGGATGTACGTTCGGAAATTTCCATGGCCAAAGTATTCGGGACAGAGATGGCACACGATGTTATCGACAACGCCATGCAGTGTCTTGGCGCGTTGGGTATGACCAAAGAAATGCCGCTTCAGCTTATGGCCGGTCAGGTGCGCAATATGCGCATCTACGATGGCCCATCGGAAGTGCATCGCTGGGTGATTGCGCGCAATCGCTTGTCACAATAATTTTTACAACATGTTCAAGAGGGTTAACAATGCAGTTTGGTGATGTACAGGTCAGCATAAAAAACCATGTCGCGCTGGTTGAGATTCAGCGTCCCCCGCATAACTTCTTTGACGTCGCCTTGATAGAGAGTCTGGCTGAAGCTTTTGATGCCATGAACAACCACAGTGACTGCCGTGCTCTGGTGCTCGCCGCTCAAGGCACCGCGTTTTGTGCAGGAGCGAATTTTTCCTCCGGGCCCTCGGTGCTGGAGCAATCTGATGGTAAGGGACGCAATCCATTGTACGTCGCCGCTGTGCGATTGTTCAGCAATCGCAAACCGGTGGTAGGCGCAATTCATGGTGCTGCAATCGGGGGCGGGCTCGGTCTGGCTCTGGTGCCGGATTTTCGTGTCACCTGCCCCGAAGCCAGTTTTGCTGCCAACTTCACTAAACTTGGATTTCATCCCGGCTTTGGGTTGACACACACCCTGCCTGCTTTGGTGGGTCAGCAAAAGGCTGCACTGATGTTCTATACCGGCCGCCGGATTAAAGGGGAACAGGCGGTGGAATGGGGACTGGCCGACGTGCTGACCAGCGCGGAACAGGTGCGGGCTGAAGCGATTAAACTGGCAGAAGAAATTGCAGCCAATGCACCACTTGCAGTGATATCAGTGCGCGCAACAATGCGCCAGGGGCTGTCAGAGATGCTGCAAGCTGTCACAGACCACGAAGCTGCCGAGCAGGACTGGCAGCGTCTGACAGATGATTTCAGGGAAGGTGTTGCGTCCGTAGCTGAACGCCGGCCGGGGAATTTCAAAGGCAGATAGCTCTGACATATAACACCGGCAATCAACAAAGGCCGCATACTCTGCGGCCACTTTGTTGTCTACCAAAACCATACGAACTGTCCTTATGACTCGGTCAATCCGCCAAACGCCGCAAACAGACTGTCGAACATGCCAGCCAGCGTCAGACTCATGATCGCAAAGTCCTGATCAAACTGTTGCGCTGCAGATTCCGGATCTGACTCACGCGCCTGCTCCAGCACCATGTCCTCAAAACGCAAGCGGCTGAGTGACAGATCTGCATTGATTACGCAAGCCACGGCATCATTCCATACCACCCCAAGTTTCTTCACCTGTTTGCCAGCATCCAGGTGTGCCCGGATTTCGTCTGCAGTCAGATCCTGGCTGCGCGCACGCACGACATTGCCCTCTTCCATCGGATTGATCAGCTCGCAATCCTGATCAATCACAAAATGATCAGTGGCCTTGTGATCCCGCAACCACTGCGTCATCACCGCCATTGGGGCGTTGTTTACGTCAAGCAGGCTCAAAGGCAGCGAACCCAGACTTTCCCGAAGAGTGCTGATCAATTCTTCAGCAGCAGCAGCGCTACCGGTATTGACGACCATCAGCTTCTGTTTTAAATCCAGATAAGCAAACAATACGCGGTTGCGAGTGAACGCGCGCGGCATTAATGTAGCAATCACGTCATCTTTTAATTGCAGTTTTTCCTTGCGGTAAACTTTGCGATCCTGTGCATCTTCGATTTCATCAATTTTCTCCTGCACTGCTTCATTCACTACCGCGGATGGCAGCAGCCGCTCTTCCTTACGCAGGCAAAACATGACGCAATCACCCAGCCTGTGACTGAGCAATTCACCATCACGTCCCAATGGGCTGACCCAACCGACGCGGGCAGCTTCCGACTTGCCGCAGGGTTGGAATATCTGCGCCGCAAGCTGGTCTTCCAGCGCGTCCCAAGGCAATACAAAATCTGGTGATAAGCGGTATAGGCGAACAGTCTTGAACCACATGGCAAAATTCCGTGACAACACTCAATTTCTGAAAGGGGCCGGGATTGTACCCCAAAGCGTTGGCCACGTGGCGCCGGTCATCTGTCTCATTGTGAATCCTGAGCAGGATTTGCCGGTTGTGCCGGCGCGGTGGCGGGAGTAATCTTGTGTGCATCCAAACAAAAACAAGAGGTTAGTCCATCATGCCAGCAATACCCCATCCTAAAGCGGTGCGTTTTATAAAAACCTTCAGAGGCGCTGTAGCGCTGGCCATCGCGATTGGCCTTAGCCTTAACCTGAGTAATGCACTTCATGCTGATCCCGCTTGGCCACAGCAGGCTGACGGCGCTGCCGCTGCAGGTTTTTCCGCGGAGACCATACAACGCCTTGACGCAGCCATGGAAAAAATCGTCGGCGATCAGGATGTTGCCGGAATGGTCTGGTTACTGGCAAAAGATGGCAAGGTAGCTACCTTTGAAAAAGCCGGCATGGCTTCTATTGAAGACAATATCCCAATGGAGCGGGATTCTCTGTTTCGCATTTACTCCATGACCAAACCCATCACCGGCGTGGCCATGATGATGCTGCATGAACAGGGGCTGTGGGACTTTGATGACCCGATCAGCAAACATGTGCCGGAATTTGCAAACCTCAAGGTAATGGTTCGCGAAAATGAAGCCGGAGAAATGGTCCTGGCGCCGCTCACGCGCCAACCGACCATGCGTGAGTTACTGAACCACTCAGCAGGGTTCGCTTACGGGCTCAGCGGCAATGACCCCGTCAACAACATGTTCCGTGACAAAGAAGTTCTGGCCGCGCCGGACCTGAATGAGCTGATCGCACGCGTCGCTGAGATACCCCTGCTGTTCCAGCCCGGCGAACAGTGGTACTACTCTGTAGCTGTTGATATCCAGGGCTATATTGTCGAGAAGCTCAGCGGCCAGCGATTTGGTGAGTTTCTTGAGGAAAAAATATTCACCCCTCTAGGCATGAACGACACGGCGTTCTATGTGCAGGAATCGGATCGCCGACGTTTTGCAGATGTTTATCGCTGGGACACGGAACAGAACAAACTCATGCGCAACGTAGAGCGTGCTGACCGCCCCAGCTATTTTGACGCCACCCGCCTGGAATCCGGTGGTGGTGGTCTGGTGGGTTCAACGCATGATTATGCCCGTTTCCTGCAGATGTTTATCAATGGCGGCGAGCTTGACGGTGCACGCATCATCAGCCAGCAATCAATAGACACCATGCGCACCAACAATCTGCGTGAGGGTCTGTTACTGCGCGGAACGGATACCAGCGCAGGGCAGGCTGGACAGGGTTTTGGTGTTGACTTCGCGGTGATTTTTGATCCGCAGGCAGCAAACTCGAAACAGGGCGAAGGCACATATTACTGGAGCGGCGCCGCTGGCACCTGGTTCTGGATTGACCCGGTTCATGACATGTACTGGATAGGTATGATTCAGAGTCAAGGTGGGAACCGGCCCGGGGCTGCCAACATGCGGGGTATCGCAGTAGATATTATTTATTCGGATGCGAGTCTGAATTAATTCTCTGTTGCTCATAAAAACAAGAAAAAAAATGGGGTGCACAAGGCACCCCATTAAAAATGAACAAGACTCCTTGCGGTTTCACGTCAACTTCAACTACAGCACACACAGAAGATCCCGACCATTTTGGTGGCCGGGGCATGCTCTGAAAAATGGCAACAGGGAATCATTTTTCGCACCATCTGATACCTGCCACCGTATATTCTCCGAACAAACTCTTCTTAACCAAATAGTCAGCAAAAAACAGGCCACAAGTAAAATATACATACAATACATAATGATAAAAACCTCACCAAAAGCAGATGCACCACTCTTGTGTTAATTTGCAGTGCAACTATCGACTGTCTCCGCTCAGGTACAGCGCACAGATTTTTTAGCCTCACTGCCCGCGCGGAAACAGTGCGGCGCGTGATCCGGATCACTTCGCTGCACTGAATAGACGCAAACTGGCTTGAAATAGCCAATCGGACTATTGACAATATTTTGAACGGGCATATCATTCGCCACCTTCGTTACAGACAAACCCAAGGGCTTTTTGCCATGACGTTTTTCAACACACATCAACACTACACCGGCGTGACCGGCGGCTATAAGTCGCTGGCATCCATGCCGTGGGCGCAGATTAATTCTGCGGCGCAGGTATGCACCCGCCGTCTGCAGTCCGTAGTTGAGGAAATGAAAACGAAACTGGAGGTCCGCCTGACCTGATATCTGAAACCCTCAGACAACTATCCGGCGAATAAAAGGCCTCTGAATTTCAAAAAATTCAGGGGCCTTTTTGTTTCCGGCCCCTGACAAAAACAAGATTTATATAACAGGGAACACCGCTCACAAGGCGGCATGAGGCGCAGGAACCACCGTTCCGGGCGCCCGGAGTAAAAAGTGGAAAACCGATTGAAACGCAATATTAAAGTCATCTATGCACTGGCCTTCTTTCACATGTTCATGTTGATTGTGCCGGTACTTGTGCCATTTTTTCAGTCCAAAGGACTCAGCCTTGCAGAAGTGTTTTATCTGCAGGCCGTCTATGCGGCTGCGATCGTGCTGCTGGAGGCACCGTCGGGTTACTTTGCTGATGTCATGGGGCGGCGTCTGGCATTGATCGTTGGTGCAGCGGCACACGGACTGGGATACCTCTGGCTGAATTTTGCTGACGACTTTTTTGGGCTGATCATCTTCGAGCTGATTCTTGGCTTTGCCATGAGCATGTTGTCAGGCGCTGATCTGGCGCTGCTGTACGACAGCGAAAAAGCGCTGGCACAGGAAGACCAGGAGCATGCTCCGGGTGTGGCTCATCTTGGATTCACCAAGTCACTGGCTGAAGGCTCAGGCGCGTTGCTGGGCGGCGTGCTCGCCATGTGGTCGTTTGATCTGATGGTATTGATGCAGTCAGTCACTGCCTGGATCTGCCTGGCGTTGGCTTTATTGATCACTGAGCCACCACTGGATGTTGAGAGCGCTACTGATGGCGTCGTCGATACCAGCGCGCCCACAAAACGCAACGCCGTAAGTTTCAGGGAAATCTGGCAGCATGTGGCTAAAGGCGATCCCATACTACGCCTGGTATTTATAGCTCTGCCCATGTACAACCTGGTCAGTATCAATGTGACCTGGCTCGTTCAACCTTACTGGGACGATATGGGCTTATCACTTGCGCTGTTTGGTGTGCTCTGGTGTGCCCAAAGCATTACTGTCGCGATTGCCACCCAGTGCGGATTTGCACTGGAGAAGAAAAAAGGCGCAGTGTTTGCGTTAGTGGTGATTGGTATTCTGCCCATGGCCGGAGTCTTTGGCATGGCATGGATCGGCGGCTGGATCGGCCTGGCGTTCGGATTTGTGCTGTTTTTCTGCAGAGGTCTGTATCAGGTGATTCTGGTCAATGCCTTGAACCGTCGTATACCAGGAAAATTCCGTGCAACAGTGAATTCGTTGAACAGCCTGGTGTTCCGTTTCGGATTCATCGTAACGGGCCCGGCACTTGGATTTGTGGCTGATCATTATGGACTTGGTGCTGCATTGAGTCTGATCGGTGTGGGTTCAGCGCTGACGTTTGTGCTGGTCATGCTGCCGCTGATCAAGGCAGTAAAGGGCTTGCCATCAGCCCGTCAGCGCCCTGACGTCAGCACACCGTGATTGGGCCCGCTGTCATGCAATTTGCAAGTGATCTGAGTCAAGGGACTGACTCGATTCGACTTCGGTTACATAAATACTGAAACCCGTTTGTTTTTTGGCTTCGTGTTTATTGTGCGAGGCCAGCTCAGCCAGCCGGGATGCATCGATTACGTCACCGGCCCGCGCGGGCACAACCACTACCCCGATAGACAAACTGATCAGGTTATGGCGACGCCAGTTGCCTTCACGGTCGGGCGCATCGAACCCGCCGGCTTCGGTATGTTCAGGACGGTACAACTGAGTACACAATCGCTGAAAACGCTGCTCGAGCTCTGTCAATTGCTTGCGCCAGTGCCCTGTGCGCAACACCAGCATAAAATCATCTCCGCCAATATGGCCTACGAAGTCACATTCATCATTGCACAGATCACGCAGAATCTGTGCCAGACCAAGCAGCACCTGATCTCCTTTTCCATAACCGTAGATGTCATTAAACGGTTTAAATGAATCAAGATCGATGTAACAGACGTGGGCCGTGAGGCTATTTTTTAACAGCCGCTGCAGACATTCGTGAATAGAAATATTGCCTGGCAACAAGGTCAGCGGATTGGCTGATTGCGCCTGCCTGATCTGAAGTTCCGTTATTTGGCGCAGGACATCGATCACCCGTCCCAGACCCAGATAACGCCCCTGCTCAGTAATAATAAAGTCTTCTTCCAGTCGCTGACGGGCCCGGCTGGTCAATAAACGACTGATACGTTGCAGACTCTGCTGTACGTCGACAATCAGCGAGTCTGGTGCAATCATCGTGCTGATGGGTTTGCGCCCATGCAACTCCTTGGCATACGGCTTTAACATAGTCTGACTAAGTTCGTGGCAATGTATTGTACCCACCGGACAATCATCTTCATCGAGCACTGCCAGCGAATTCAGACTGGGCTGCTGCTGAAAACGCTGCAGAACATCACTGACTTTTTCATGCTGATATACAGCTGAAACCGGAATAACAAGACTGTGCAGACCCGCTTCCTGCTGTATGCTTTTTTCGCTGCCGATAAACTTTTTCTGAAGCTCAACATTGTCAACTGCAGGCACTTCCTGTGGCCGGCCCAACCAATACCCTTGCACCCAGTCCACACCCATATCCATAAGCACGCTGAGTTCTTCGGGAAGTTCAATGCCTTCTGCAATGACGTGTGCGCGGGAGGCTTTGGCCATGTTGAGGATAGAACCGACAAATTCGCGCTTGACCGGATCCAGATGAATTCCGTCTATAAAGTGCCTGTCGATTTTTACAAATTCTGGCTGCAATTCTGTCCACAGTCGCAGGCTTGAATAACCCGCCCCGAGATCATCCAATGCCATGGAGAATCCCATATCCCGATAATGATGCAGAGCACTGAACAGCAGACCCGGATTATCTATAGGTGAGTGCTCCGTCAGCTCAATAACAACACGCTCGGCAGGCAATCCCAGTTCGCGAATGATGGAAAGTGTACGACCGGGATAGTGTTGCTGCTCCAGCAGACTCTCTGGTGACACATTCAGAAATAGCAGCCCTTCAAGCTGAAGCCTGCAAAACGCCATGACCGCCGTTCTGCGACACAACAATTCCAGTTCGGTCAACAGCCCCCAATGACGGGCAGCCGCAAACAGTATCAAAGGGGAGTGCAGTGAGCTGTTTGAAGGACCGCGGGTAAGCGCCTCGTACCCGACAATTTTATGTTCTACCGCTGAAACAACAGGCTGAAACAATGTCGTGACAGTCCCGTCACGAAGTATTGTCAGAAGATGTTCATGTTGTTCGTGCAGGGTCATGGTGCCAGTGTCTTGTGTCAGATCAGTAAACCTCCAGATGCTGACAGAGCATGATGACAAAACAGTGACGCAAAATTCACGCACATCAGCATCGGTCAATGAGCTTGATTTGGCTTGCCAGCCGCAAGCTGGCACGGCTGCCCGGTCGATGAAAAAGCCGGGCTCTGGTACACTGCGCCACTCAGAAACAGCCTGACCCCGGATTTGTTATGACCCCAGAACTTCCCGGCGCCTCTGATCTGGCGCGTACACCAGATGCCCGCCCCGCCATGCCTGTGTTGATCCTGCTTGGTATGGTCAGCATTCTGGTTACGGTCGTGTTTGCGCGGCTGGCTTACGGGCTGGTACTACCGTCGATGCGAGCCAACCTTGGGCTCAGTTATGCGCAGGCAGCCAACCTGGGCACTATCACGGCGCTGGGTTACATCAGCGTTCTGCTATACGCAGGCGTCTTTGCCGGCCGCTACGGAGCGCGGCGCGCCATACTTCTGGGGCTCGTATTCGCTTTTATCGGTTTTACCGGCATGGGTCTGAGCAGTCACTACGGCCTGCAGATGTTGTTTATGGTCTCGTTGGGGTTTGGCACAGCGTTTACCTTTACCCCCCTGATTTCCTTGCTCGGGGGCTGGTATCCAGAACGACGGGGTACTGTAATCGGATTTGCCAACAGCGGTGTTGGCATAGGCATGCTGGTCAGCGGAGCGCTTGTGCCCGCATTGACTGAGAATAATCCAATTGATGGTTGGCGCCATGTCTGGCTGGTTTTTGCCGCCAGCGCTGCATTAACAGGTCTGTTGCTGGCAGCGCTGCTGCGTAACCCGCCGCGTGTCTCGCATGCCGGCAGCCTGAAGCAAGGTCTGTTGACCGTTTACCGCAGCCCGCATGTACTGATTATCGGGCTGATCTATGGCGTCGTCGGGCTCACTTATATTGTGCAGACACTATTTATGTACAGTTTTGCGCTGGATGCTCAAGTCCCGCCCATTACAGCCGGCAGGCTTGTTGCCATGATGGGCCTTATTTCAGTATTTGCCGGGCCGGGCTGGGGTCTGGCTGCCGACAAGATCGGACACGCCAATGCCTTGGTGATTTGTATGTTTCTTGCTATGGTGGCTAATCTTTTACCGGTGCTCTGGCCGCATACTCCCGCGTTTGTGGTGCACTACTTGCTGATCGGGCTGTCTATCAGCGGTTTGTTCACTTCAATTCTGGCGGCGTCGACCACGACGGTGCCGCCGCAACTGGCCGCTATGGCAGTAAGTTTTGTTACCGTGTTTTTTGCTCTTGGCCAACTGATCGGTCCCGCAGTAGCGGGCGTACTTATTGAGTGGCAACATGACTTCCGCCTGAGCTTTGCACTTTGCTCGGCCTTACTGCTGCTTGGTATTGTATTGAGTCATCGTAGCCGGCGTTTTGCCATCAAAGCTAACTAATTATTTGCTACTGAAAAACCTGAAGCAAACTGGACTCTGAACGTGCAAGCGATACCGTTAAAGAATACTGACAACACCCGCAGTCATGGATGCAGCCAGTGCAGGGACGGCGAAAAAAGCCCATTCGAACTGAGCTTTGCGTTCCAGCCGATTGTGCGGGCAAGTACACGTAGTATTGTGTCCTACGAGGCGCTCGCCCGCGGCCCCGATGGGCAAGGTTTTGCCTACGTCAAAGAGCAGATTAACGCAGAGAATCTTTATCATTTCGATCAGACCTGCCGTGTGCGCGCCATCGAAATCGCTACCCGGCTGGGACTCAGTGTTGCCCTCAATATCAACTTCACTCCCAACGCTGTATACCGGCCTGAGTTGTGTATCCGCACGACACTTGAAGCGGCAGAAAAATATGGTTTCCCCGTGGAAAGAATTCATTTCGAGGTAACGGAAAGTGAAGAAGTTCAAGAAAAAAGCCATCTGGTCGGCATTATTGCAGCTTACAAAAAGCTGGGGTTTACAACTGCCATAGACGATTTCGGAGCAGGCTATTCAGGCTTGAATCTATTGGCGGAATTTCAGCCTGACTACATAAAAATTGACAGAGCCCTCATTGACTTTGTGGATCAGAAACCCGTTAAACAAGCCATCATCGAAGGAGTTCTGCTGACCTGCCGCAAGCTAGGTATCGACGTGCTCGCCGAAGGAGTTGAGCGGCGTGAAGAATATGAGTGGCTGCGCGACAACGGAGTCGATCTGTTTCAGGGTTATTATTTTGCTTATCCGGGTTTTGAGCAATTACCAGAGGTTCCGGACTCGGTTTTCTGACGCTATACACCCCGCCAGATCCGGAAGATCTGACGGGGTTCAGCTTGAATCAGACGTGCATCATCGTGCATGGTCAGGTGTCAGAACTGAAGCAGGGCTCTTGCGTAAAGCCGGCGGCCTCTGCCGTCAAAAGCGGCAGCATCATAGTTCAGCGTACCATTGTAGTGAAACGGCAATACCGCATTGAAGGCATCAAGCATACCCACCGTAAACACAGAAGTACCCAGACTGGTGTTGGCCCATTCATGTACGTAGTTGTACTGAAGATCAACGCTGGAGTAGCTGCTGATCTTCCGGTTAACAATCGAACGCACATAGTCATTGCCGTTATCAAAAGTGTCCTGATATTGCAGGTTGCTGTAGGAGCCGATAAATCGGGTAATTACGGTGACCGAATGGGTAAGGCTGTTGCTTGACCAGTTCAGCGTGATGTTACCTTTTTTGTCAGGCAGCGAGCGCACCAGCAGACCATCACCGGTGGTGCCGGCAGCATCAAACAGTCCGGTTTCACGCAGACCCAGTTCCAGTCCCGGCACATCCTTGAGCTTGTACTGGTTGACGTAGGTGAAATCCATGCCTGCACGAATCCGTCCATAATCGGTGCTCCAGCGGTAACCCAGTTTCAGGTCCACACCATCGGAAATAACCTCGCCGGCATTGATGGCCTTGAACTGAATTGTTGTCAGACCGGCAGTTGTGCTGCCTGTGGTCCGGACAACGCCGGGTACCACGTAAGAGCGTGGATCAACCACACAATCCAGGCGCGAGAATGGCACTGTCGCGCCACTCGCATTACGATTGCTAGCGCTGTCAGGGTCAGTACCATCCCTTGCTGCCAGAGCAACCGGGTCGCAGGGAGTGTAAGGACTGAGGCCCTCATAAACGCCTGAAGGACTGGACGGTATGGTGCCATTAATAACGTAGTTGTTTGTATTACCAACAACGGCGTTGAAGGCTTCGATCTCATGTGCGATTGAGGCGATGCCAGGTTGCGGCATGACACGATCCTCGACTTCAAAACGCCAGAAATCAGCATTTACGCTCAGACCATCCAGACGCCCACCCGGCGTCCAGATAAATCCGGTACTGTAGGTATTGGCGTACTCATTGCCAATGTCCGGTGCCGGTGAACCCGCGGTATAGGTGGTGTTGGGTTGGGCATTGGTATTGTTAGCTTCTAAAAGGCCGGACCTGACTGCAATATTACGAATCGGGTCACGGAATGTTGTTGAGCTGGCCTCAAGACCTTCCAGTTGCACACCGATATTGGGTGCACGGAAAGACTGGGAGAACGACGCTCTCAATAGCAGGTCATCAACCGGGCGCCAGCTCAGTGCCACTTTCGGTGTTAACTCGCCGCCAATAGTCCCGCCGTAGTCCTCATAACGCACAGCCAACTGACTTTCAACCCTGTTCCAGAACGGCAGTGAAAACTCAGCAAACACGGCTTTCACTTCACGATCATGATCGTAGTTGAAAATGCACTGCGCGCACTCGTAGTTGTTGCTGACATAGTGGAACCGGTTGGGTACACCATTGCTGTCATAGCCCAGAATGGCATTTGGCAGACCAGGCAAGTTGATTGTCGGCGCTATCGACTTGTTATTTTGCATGCGGTATTGCGCGCCTACCGCCATTTGCGCAACACCACCCTGCATTTCGAAAAGCTCGCCTGCCAGCACCGCGTCGATTACACCGAGCTTGTTACGTTTGTCTGTGCGCCGCACTGTCGGTAGCATCCAGTCGATCAATTCCTGCGAATTGGCCAGTGCAGGATTCGTCATCTGCGTCATAAAAGGATTGTAAAACTGGCAGCCGCCCTGCCCCTGGTTGTTACTGGTTAGTGCTAAAGAGAGACTTTCCCTTGTAGTAAATACGAACCCGGGGAAAAACGTCTGGGTCATACTGCCACCCAGATTGTCCCAGAACGTGGGCCTCAGGCCGTTAGCTGAGGCCGCGGTCAGCGCACCCAGCGACCGTCCCAGATTGATGGCATTGGTATAGGCGGCCGGGTGGCGCGGGCCCTGCCCTACAAAATCGAAATCTGCGCGCCCGTTCGGTGTGCAATTCGGGCCACCCAGACCGTTAGCTGCGAGCTCGGCCCGATCCCGTATAAAAGTCTTGTACTCCAGTTCAAAACTGGTGCCACTCCATGAGTAGCCGACATCGTAGTTAAAGCGTCGATCGTTCATGGCAAAGAACTCGCCTTTGATGCCTGCCTGAATACCGATGGTCTCGGTTTTGTTCATATTGTTGCTGGCACCGGTGCGCGGGGTGTTGCCGATAACTATGTTTCCATACATGGGCACATTGATGCCGCCGTTGTAACCGGCGATCGGAGCATTGGGAATATTGACAGGTGGCGTCAATCCGACCAGGTGCGCCATCGAACCTAATTCTCCATATCGCCCGGGCGAGTAGGACGCCGGCGCGCCCAGCGCCGTGATCAGGTTGCCGACGTGGGCACCAGGCTGTGCGAGAAACATAGTCGGCCCACGAGAGGTATAAACACCTGAGTCCGCGCGCTGAATGTCGCTTTTTGAGTACTGGGCAAATGAGTAGAATTCGGCCTTGTCACTGAAAGAATGATTAAACGCACCGGCGATACTTTCACGCTCCATACCCACCGACAACAGTGACCATTCATAGGAATTTTCCCGACAGGCGGCGCTGGGCGAACCACGTGCAGATGTTCTGGTACCTACAAAAAAGGGAGTGCCATCGGCAGACGTCTGGGTAAAACAGGCCGGATCCGTATAAAGATTGGTGGCAGAGCCACCTTCTGCAATCCGCTGCGCCATGACGTCCCGATTCAGATAGTCGTTATTTACACGAGAACCAAATGCAGCATTTGAGATCACCGTGCCAAGGCCACCAACAGTGCCGTTGAATTCCGACTTTTCATCAAAGTAGCGCGCTGCAGTGATAGGCACCGGATCACGCTGAAATATTTCGCCCGCCAGCACAAAATGGGTTTCACCACTGTCGCTGGCCCAACCCCAGATGGCGCTGACTGTCCGGTCCTGTTTGCCGGCTTCTTTGGCAATGGCCTGGATGTCCCCGTAAATCTCCAGCCCTTCGAATTCGGTTCGCATGATAACGTTGACCGCACCGGCCACAGCATCAGAGCCGTACAGAGCTGACCCGCCATCGGTGAGCACTTCAAGACGTTCAACCATCACCAATGGGATGGTGTTGATATCAACAAACTCTCCCCCTGTTGGCGTAGTGGTTGCCGCTGCAACCTGACGCTTGCCGTTGATCAGCGTCAGGGTGGAGTTTTCGCCGAGATTACGCAGGTTGACGTTGGCAGTGCCGGAGAGGTTACCCATCGCAGCATTGCCGCCGTCGGTGCCTTCATTGGTGATGGAGCCTGAGTTAATTTCGAGATTCTTGATGACATCCCAGATCTGGGAAGCACCTTGTGCTTCGATGGAGGCTCTGTCAACCACCTGCACAGGAGAAGGAGCGTCCAGCGGGCTGCCGCGCAAGTATGAGCCGGTGACAATAACCTCTTCAACTTCACGCTCTTCTGCGGTCTGATTTGAAGCCTGGTTTGTCGTTTGCGCAAAAGCAGTGAGACAGGACGCACTGGACAACAGTCCGGTCAGAACCCAGGCGTTTTTTCGGAAGATAGCGCGTTTGCCCTTGCAGGCAAATAACGTAGACATGGATGTTTCCCCTTATTTTTTTTCTTGAGTGAGTTTCGATCAGCCTTGGTGCGCATCCTGCCACGGCAATTCGATACTACTCCGGTGTAATCTCCGTAAATGCCACCGGAACTACAGGGAACTGGTCGGAATGTATCCAAACAGATGACGCAAGGCAAATACATTTCACCAAAAACGAAGGGTTTTTGAACGATGCGGAAGTAAGTATATTTTTTTATTATGAGTATTATTTTTTCCGGTTATGACACTACAAAAAAAATGGGGAGGCCTGTGCAGGCCTCCCCATTTTTTTAACTTTCTGATGTCAGCTTTTTATCACAACTGCAGCAGAACACGGGCGTAGAGTCGACGGCCGCGACCATCGAATACACCTGCGTCGTAGTTGATAGAACCAGCTTCACGGTAAGGAATGGATGCGTTAAATGCGTCCAGTGCACCCACTGTAAATACGGTAGTCCCCAGTCTTTCATTTGCCCACTGATGGGTGTAGTTGTACTGAAGATCCACACTCTGGTAGCTGCTGATGGTTCGTGTCATAACGGCACGAACCTGATCATTTGCAGTACGGTAGGTATTGTCGTAAGCCAGGTCCTGATAAGAACCGATGAAACGGGTAATCACGGCGGCGCCATGATTATTACGCATCCAGCTCAGACTGATATTGCCTTTGTTGTCCGGCAGTGAACGCACCAGGTTACCGTCACCGGTAGTGCCGGCGGCGTCGAACACGCCGGTTTCCAGCAGACCCAGTTCCAGGCCAGGTACATCCTGCAACAGGTACTGACGTACATGCGTGAAGTCTGCGCCAAGACGGAAGCGGCCCATGTCGTTGTTCCAGGAGTAACCAACCTTCAGGTCAACACCATCTGCCGTAATCTTGCCGGCGTTGATGGTACTCAACACGGTTGTGGTCAAAGCGCCCTGGTTGGTACCGAAGGTACGCACTACGCCCTCAATCTGGTAAGCAGCGGGGTTCACCACGCAATCCAGACGCGAGCCCGGTGTTACGTTGCTGTAGCCAGTCACACCACCCGGAGTAGATTGGGTTGACGGGTTAGTGCCCCAGATAGCAGCCAGTGCATTGGGATCACAGGGAGTAAACTGATCCATTGCAGCCCAGGCGCCGGTACGTGTTGCCGGAATAGTTCCGTTAAGCACGTAGTTGGCCGGATTGGCTGCAGCTTGTTTGAACAGTTCGAGCTCATCAGAGATAGCAGAAATGCCTGGCTGCGGCAGTACCTTATCGGTCAGTTCAAAACGCCAGAAATCAGCGTTCACGCTCAAACCTTCCAGACGGCCAGCCGGTGTCCAGATAAAGCCTGTACTGTAGGTGTCTGCGTACTCATTACCGACATCCGGAGCAGGTCCGCCCAGTGTGTAAGTAAAGTTCGGCAACGCATTGTCGTTGTTGACATCCAGCATGCCGGCACGCACGCCCTGGTTACGCAGAGGATCACGGAAGGTATTGCTGGATGATTCCAGACCTTCTTCCACAATTCCTACGTTAGGCGCACGGAAAGACTGCGAGTAAGACGCACGCAGCAACAAAGTGTCAATTGGACGCCAGCTCATTGCGACTTTAGGTGTCACTTCGCTGCCAATCCGGCCGCCGTAACTTTCCCATCGCAGAGCAAACTGTGTTTCAACGTTGTTGATCAGCGGCAGTGACAGCTCAGTAAAGACAGCTTTGACGTTACGGTCATTGCTGTAATTGAAAATACACTCAGAACACTCGTAGTTGTTGCTGACATAGTGGTACGCGTTTGGCGCACCACCTGGTGCATAACCCAGAATAGCGTTGAGGCCGGGCTGGTTCATTTCAGGAGCGATAGAGGCGTTGTTCTGCATACGGTATTGGGCGCCGACTGCGAACTGGGCAGTACCGCCTCTCAGCTCCATCAGTTCACCCGCCAGCACCGCATCCATAACACCAAGCTTGTTGCGCTTGTCAGCACGCTTGATGGTCGGGTTCATCCACTCCATCAATGCAGGATCGTTCGCCAGCGCAGGATTGCTCATCTGCGTCAGGAACGGGTTGTAGAACATACAACCGTCCTTGCCATGGTTATTACTGGTCAATGCCAGTGACAGGCTCTCACGGGTTGTAAACACAAACCCCGGGAAGAAGGTCTGGGTATAGCCGTTGTAGTAAGCACGGTTACTGACGTTCCACATGGTAGGCACAGCGCCGCCAAATGGACCTGGTGCATCGCGGAAGTTGAAGTCTTTGACACCGTTAGGAGTGCAGTTTGCACCGCCCAGACCATTGGCCGCCAACTCTGCGCGGTCACGCTGGAAAGTCTGGTACTCCTGCTCAAAGCTGGTGCCGCTCCAGGAATAACTGACGTCGTAGTTAAAACGACGGTCGCTCATGGCGTAGAATTCACCTTTCAAACCGGCCTGTACGCCCAGTGTTTCGGTATCAGTGACGTTGCTGTTGCCGCCCTGACGAGGTGCGTTACCGCGCTGAACGGTGGCATAAAAAGGTACGTTCAGACCACCATTTGCCAATCTGTTTGGTGCATTGGGCACACTGGTAGGACGGGCCAGACCAATTGATGGCGCAAAGTAACCCAGCTCAGCTGACATGCCTATGCCGTAACCGCCGAATGCCGGGTTGCCGGTATGAGAGCCTGGTGCAGCCAGAAACACTGTTGGTCCACGACTACCATTTGCACCCGAGTCAGCACGTTCAATTTTTGAGCCGGAATACTGGAAGAACGAATAGAACTCAGCTTTGTCATTGAAGGTGTGGTTGAACGCACCAGCAAAGCTGTTGCGCTCCATACCTACAGTCATGAAGCTCCACTCATCTGTGCGCTCACGACACGCTCCGCCATTGGCGCCACGTCTGTCGGTACGGGTACCGGTGAAGAAGGGTGTACCGTCGGCTGAAGCCAGACTGGAACAAAGTGGATCGGTCAGAATCAGGTTGGCTGAGCCGCCCTCTGCCACGTTGCGGGCAGTAATTGCCTGATTGATATAAGCGGAATTTATATTAGAGCCAAAGGCAGGGTTTGCCATGGTCTGAGTGACATCACCCGCAAGTGTGCCTACGGTACCGGTGTACTCAACATTCTCATTGTAGAAACGGCCGTATTCTACCTGCACAGGATCGCGACGGAATGCTTCAGCAGACAACACCAGATGGGTGTCGCCGCTGTCGCTGGCCCAACCCCAGATTGCGCTCGCGGTCTGATCCTGTTTGCCTCTGGCCGCATCCAGAGCCTGGATATCGCCATAAAGTTCAAGGCCTTCAAACTCGGTACGCATGATGACGTTGACCGCACCGGCAACCGCATCAGAACCGTACAATGCAGAACCACCATCAGTCAGCACTTCCACGCGTTCGACCATCACCAGCGGTATGGTGTTGATATCAACAAACTCACCGCCGCTGCGGGTAACCGTAGCGGCAGAGACCTGGCGCTTGCCATTCACAAGAGTCAGCGTCGAGTTTTCACCAAGGTTACGCAGGTTGACGTTCGCGGTACCGGACAACGCGCCGCCTTCGCCTGAGCCTTCGTTGGTGAACGAGCCGGAGTTGATCTCAAGGTTTTTGATCACATCCCAGATCTGGGATGCGCCCTGCGCTTCTATTGACGATCTGTCAACGGTCGTTACCGGTGAGGGAGCATCCAGTGGGCTGCCCCGTAGATAGGAGCCAGTAATAACAACTTCTTCAATATCGGTATTGGTACTGGCTTGTTGTGCAAACGCCGGTACGCAGGCCATGCCTGATATTACACCAAGCAGCAGTGCTTTTTTGCGGAAACCAGGTCTTGTCGACATGGATGTTCCCCCTCGTGATTATTATTGTTGATAAGCATTCGATTGTCGTTCGCGCATCCTGCGACAGCAATTCGATACTACTCCGGATCAAGTTCCATAACAGCGTCCGGAAATACAGGGAATCGAACCGACTCTAACCAATTGATCAGGTCAACGCAACTTAATTTGAATTGGTTCATAATTGAAGAAGCAGAGGGGTTAGCGGGTGTCACCGAAAGAAACAGCCCGCCAATTTTTGTACGATATCGGGACCAGATTGAAGTCAATTTCGGGGCTTATAACTGGCGCTGATAAGCCTTATAAAAAAACCCGGTTTTTACGCCGGGTCTTTTTATAGCGCACCTCTCATGGTGCCGGGTCACTATCGATTACAAACCGTTGGGATTCTTCCCGGCCTGCATCAACAGCGCTGATCAAAGTTGCATCAGTACACGCGCATAGAGTCGGCGACCACGACCATCAAATACAGAGGCATCGTAGTTGATGGTGCCCGATTCACGATAAGGGATGGTGGCGTTAAACGCGTCCAGAGCACCGACAGTGAAAATGGTTGTGCCAAATCTGTCATCAGCCCACTGCTGGGTATAGTTATATTGAACATCTACACTCTGATAGCTGTTGATTTTCGGTTTCATAACTGCACGCACGGCATCATTGGCAGTACGGAAGGTATTGTCATAAGACAGATCGCGGTATGAGCCCACAAACCGGGTTGTAACGGATGCACTGTGTTGTGACTGCATCCAGCTGAGGCTTATGTTGCCTTTGTGATCTGGCAATGACCGTACCAGGTTACCGTCTCCGGTTGTGCCAGCCGCGTCAAATACACCAGTTTCCAGCAGACCAAGCTCAAGACCGGGAACATTCTTCAGCAGATACTGACGGACATGTGTGTAATCAGCAGATGCGCGGAAACGGCCCACATCTGTCTGCCATCCGTACGATACTTTCAGGTCGATACCGTCAGCAGTAATTTCGCCGGCGTTAATGGCCTTCAGCTGAGTAGTGGTCAAACCGGCCTGATTGCTGCCGAAAGATCGCACCACACCGTCAACGGTGTAGGCCGCAGGATTAACAACGCAGTCCAGACGCGAGCCCGGAATGACTGCGCTGTAACCGGTCACCCCACCCGGCGTTGACTGCGTTGCAGGATCTGTTCCCCACTGTGCAGCCAGAGCATTCGGATCACAGGGAGTATACTGATCCAGTGTCGCCCAGCCGCCAGTGCGGGTGGAAGGAATAGTACCGTTCAGAATGTAATTGGCCGGATTTGCGGCAGCTGCCGTAAATGCATCCAGCTCGCCGGCGATGGCGGAAATACCTGGCTGCGGCAGAACTTTGTCAGTCAGCTCGAACCGCCAGATGTCCGCTGTCACACTCAGACCGTCCAGTGTACCGGACGGCGTCCAGACAAATCCGGTGCTATAAGTATCAGCATACTCGTTACCAACATCCGGAGCCGGAGCACCCAGTGTATAAGTTGAGTTTGGCAGTGCATTGTCATTGCTGATTGGCAGCAGGCCTGCGCGTACAGCCTGGTTACGCAATGGATCGCGGAAAGTATTGGTAGCCGCTTCCAGACCTTCCAGCACGATACCTGAGTTGGGTGCGCGGAATGACTGCGAATATGAACCCCGGAACAGAATGTCGTCACTTGCGCGCCAGCTCATGGCAATCTTGGGTGTCAGCTCACCGCCGATATTGCCGCCGTATTCCTCATAACGCAGCGCCAGCTGGGTTTCGATATTGGTCCAGAATGGCAGCGAAAGTTCACCAAATACAGATTTTACATCACGCGTGTTGTCGTAGTTGAACGCACACTGCGAACACTCAAAATTGTTACTGACGTAGTGGAACGCATCAGGAGCTCCACCTGGCGCGTAACTCAGAATCGCGCTCGGGATACCCGGCTCGTTTTGCACAGGTGCAATCGACTTGTTGTTCTGCTCACGATACTGGCCGCCGAACGCAAACTGCGCCATACCGCCGCGCAACTCGGTCAGCTCACCGGAAATAACCGCATCAATAACAGCCAGCTTGTTGCGCCTGTCCGAGCGCTTCACGATGGGGTTCATCCACTCGATTAACTCAGGAGAGTTAGCCAGAGAAGGGTTGGTCATCGCTGTCAGGAACGGGTTAAAGAACTGACATCCATTCTGTCCGTGGTTGTTACTGGTCAGCGCCAGAGAAATACTTTCTCTGGTGGTAAATACAAACCCGGGGAAAAAAGTCTGTGTATAGCCGTTATAGTACGCAGCGTTGCTCGCATTCCAGATGGTTGGCAACGCGCCGCCGAGAGGACCCGGCTCGTCACGGAAATTGAAGTCGCTGATCCCATTCGGAGTACAGTTCGGACCACCAAGTCCGTTTGCCGCAAGTTCAGCACGGTCACGCTGGAAGGTCCTGTACTTCTGCTCAAAACTGGTTCCGCTCCATGACAGACTCACGTCGTAGTTGAAACGACGATCGCTGAGCGCGTAGAACTCACCCTTTAACCCGGCCTGAACACCCAGGGTTTCTGTGTCAGTTACATTGTCATTACCACCTGTCCGGGGAGTATTTCCGGCATTAACGGGGTTGTGAAAAGGCACGTTCAGACCGCCGTTCGCCAATGCAACAGGCGCATTCGGGATGCTGGTGGGACGCGCCAGTCCGGCTTTACCCGCATAATACCCCAGCTCCGCGGTCTGCCCGATGGCGTAGCCGCCCCAGGCTGGATTACCCGCGTGCGATCCCGGAGCTGCCAGGAATACTGTCGGGCCACGTGACACATTCGAGCCGGAATCGGCGCGTTGAATCTTGGTGCCTGAATATTGAAAGAAGGAATAGAATTCTGCTTTCTGGCTGAATACATGGTTAAACGCGCCAGCAAAACTGTCTCGCTCCGTACCCACCTGCATGAAATTCCACTGATCGGTAAATTCGCGACAAACGCCACCGTTGGAACCGCGCTGATCAGTTCGCGTACCGGTGAAGAACGGCGTGCCATCTGCAGATGTGAGACCAAAACATTGAGGATCAGTCAGCACCTGAGTTGAGTTACCACCTTCAGCAATATTCTGGGCAGTAACGGCGTTGTTGATAAACGCAGGGTTGATGCGCGAACCAAACTGAGGGTTCGCCATCGTCGCACTGATATTGCCTGCAACCGAACCCACCTGACCCGAGTATTCAACGTTTTCGTTGTAAAAACGCCCGAATTCCACAGCAACCGGATCTCGACGGAAAGCTTCAGCAGACAATACAAAGTGGGTATTGCCACTGTCGCTGGCCCAGCCCCAGATTGCACTGACAGTCTGGTCCTGTTTGCCCAGCGCAGACTCAAGTGCCTGCACATCGCCATAAATTTCCAGGCCTTCAAAATCGGTACGCATGATCACGTTGACCACACCGGCTACCGCATCAGAACCATAAAGAGCTGAGCCGCCATCGGTCAGTACCTCAACGCGCTCTACCATCACCAGAGGGATAGTGTTGATATCGACAAATTCACCACCGCTGCGGGTGGTAGTAGCGGCAGACACCTGGCGCTTGCCATTGATCAGTGTCAGTGTGGAGTTTTCACCGAGATTACGCAGATTCACGTTGGCAGTTCCTGAAAGCGCGTCGCCTTCTCCTGCCCCTTCGTTGGTAAATGAACCGGAATTGATTTCCAGATTTTTGATGACGTCCCAGACCTGAGCGGCTCCCTGGGCTTCTATCGTTGATCTGGTGACGGTTGTTACCGGTGATGGCGCGTCAAGCGCGCTTCCTCTGATGTAGGAACCGGTGACAAGAACTTCCTCAATCTCTCCCTGATTTGTTTGCTGTGCGCTGACAGGGAAACAAGCCATTGCTGTCATGACCCCGATAAACATGCGGGATCTCTTCATCTCTCCAAGCCATCTGGACATGGTAAACCTCTCTTGATTGTTCTTATGTAAAATGCCATGACTACGGTTACATGCTGCTGATTTTTTCCAGCCGATCGGTAACGACTCCATGTGTCCGGCCAGCAACAGGCAGAGAAAAGACACACGGTACTTCTACGAAAAGCAGGGCAACCATAGCCAATGGTACCCGTCATTGCAAACGGCTTGTCGCTGAGCGCACTCAGCCTGTCTGAAATAAGAATGGCAAATGCAACTTATCAATTTCGCTGATAGCACGAATCTGATTTTCAGTGATGGCACTTACATCTGTTATAGTCATTGTCTATGAAAAATCTGCAACAATTTCTCAGACGCTCGCGCATTGTGTTGGGTCTGGTGGCAACGCTGGTATTTTTTCTCACCGTACTGCTACCGCCTGCACTGGGCATGCTGACACGACAGGCAATTGTCGATCGCGTAAGCGAATGGCAGGGCACGTCACTTGCCGAATTTAACATCGAATCGATAAATACCGGCACCATCCGCGCGGGGTGGTTCCGCAGTGAAATACACATCAGTGCCAACGGAACGTTTTTGTCCGCCGACGGGCGCACAAGCGCCACACGCAGGGGTATCCTGCATATCAATCACGGGCCGGTAATCTGGCATCTGTCAGACACACTAATGGCGCTGGCCGATATTCAGCTGCTGCCTCTGGTCAGCAGCGCTGATACAGCCCGGCATTTTTCTGGTTCCGCAATTGTGCAGCTGACATCCGGCCTCCGGCTTCAACTCAGGGCGATTGCCGGAATTCATGCTTCGGGCGGCGAACACTGGCTGGAACTGCAGCAGAGCTCTCCATTACTGTCCATCGCAGGAGCCAGGTCCGGACGGCTATGGCTGGACATGGATATAAAGGCACTCACCAACGCAGGCATGAGCCAGCAAGTGGAGCGATGGCGGCTAAATGAGTCAGCCCGAACGAGCAATAACAGGCTTTTGTTCTCCACAGCCCTTCAGTAGGCTAGAATAGGGCCCCCTACCAAACTCCAGGCCAAATACGAAGTGTCCTCAATGAAGCCCCGTCATCTGTTCTCCTATCCCAAATATTGGGCCGAGTGTTATGGCACTGCGCCGTATCTCCCCATGTCACGCGCCGAAATGGACGAATTGGGCTGGGATAGCTGCGATATCATTATCGTAACGGCGGACGCCTATGTAGACCACCCGAGTTTCGGTATGGCTGTGGTTGGCCGTCTTCTTGAAGCCCAGGGCTTTCGTGTTGGCATTATTGCGCAGCCGGCCTGGGACAGCGCCGAACCATTCAAGGTGCTGGGCGAACCGAACCTGTTTTTTGGGGTGACCGGCGGCAATATGGATTCGCTGATCAACCGTTATACCGCTGATCTGCGTATTCGTAACGACGATGCCTACACCCCCAATGCTGAAGCAGGCAAACGTCCTGATCGTTCGGTGATTGTGTACAGTCAGCGTTGCCGCGAAGCGTATTACAAAACCCCTATAGTCATTGGTGGCATCGAAGCCAGTCTGCGCCGGATTGCTCAGTACGACTACTGGAGCGACCAGGTTCGTCAGTCTGTGTTGATCGACTCCAATGCCGACATCCTGCTTTACGGCAACGCCGAACGCGCTCTGGTTGAAGTCGCGCATCAGATTGCCGCCGGCCGATCGCTGGATCAGATGACAGATTTGCGTGGAACCGCCATTGTGCGCCGCTCTGTGCCTGCGGGCTGGACAGAAATCGACTCCACCCGGATCGATTGGCCAGGCAAGATTGAACAGATACCCAACCCTTACGATGTGCCGCATGACCAGATCAGCGAGCCGGATGCACGCAAACACCGCGAGTCGTCCGAAGCCAAAAGCGCCGATCCGGATGTTTCGGCGGTCAGAATCATCCCGCTGCCATTACATCGCAAATTCGACAGCGATCCGGATAAAACCTATATCCGACTGCCGTCTTACACCAAGGTGAAAAATGATCCGGCGTTGTACGCCCATGCCTCGCGTGTGCTGCACCAGGAAGCCAACCCCTATAACGCCAAACCGCTGGTACAGAAACACGGCACACTGGAAGTGTGGGTCAACACCCCGCCTATTCCACTTGAAACCGATGAAATGGACGGTGTATTTGACCTGGCCTATCAACGCAGACCGCATCCTTCTTATGGCAATGCGCGCATTCCCGCCTATGACATGATCAAGACCTCGGTCAACATCATGCGTGGCTGTTTTGGCGGCTGCACCTTCTGTTCGATCACCGAGCACGAAGGCCGGATTATCCAGAGTCGTTCGGAAGAATCGATTCTGAAAGAGATAGAAAAAATCCGCGACATGGTCCCCGGCTTTACCGGCACCATCTCTGATCTGGGCGGCCCTACCGCCAATATGTACAAGCTGAATTGCAAATCGCACGATATTCAGAAGAACTGCAAACGCCTGTCGTGCGTTTACCCGACCATCTGCCAGCACTTGAACACCGATCACAGCCCGACCACGCAGCTGTACCGCAAGGCGCGCGCGATCCCGGGCGTAAAAAACGTGGCTATTGCCTCTGGCCTGCGTTACGACCTGGCACTGAAAGATCCGGAGTATGTGGAAGAGCTGGTGACTCACCATGTGGGTGGTTACCTGAAGATAGCGCCCGAACACAGCGAAGACGACACGCTGTCCAAGATGATGAAACCCAGCATCAGCTCATACGATGAATTTAAAAAGATGTTTGATCACTTCTCGGCCAAGGCCGGGAAAAAGCAGTACCTGATTCCCTACTTTATTGCCGCCCACCCGGGCTCAGACAATAAGGACATGATGAATCTGGCACTGTGGTTAAAGAAACACAAATTCCGTCCCGATCAGGTGCAGACCTTCTACCCATCGCCGATGGCGCTGGCGACGGCCATGTACTATTCCGGCAAAAATCCGCTCAAGAAAGTAACTTACAAGAGCGAAACCGTCGATTCCTGCAAGGACATTGAGCAACGCCGTATCCAGAAGGCTTTTCTGCGTTATCACGACGAAAAGAACTGGCCCATGCTTCGCAAGGCTCTGAAGGATATGGGTCGCGAAGACCTGATTGGCACAGGACCGCAACATCTGGTACCGCCCGACCGACCAGGTCGGGGCCCTCATCGCCCGCCTGTAAAACCCTTGAAACAGCGCCCCGGCATGAAAGCCGCAGGCAAACCACGCGGAGCCCACTCCTGAGCGCCGCTATGGTCGCTTGCGAATCCTAACCTGAAACTAAACGAGATAAATAATAAGAATCATTATTTGACGATAATGATTCTTATTTGTAGAATGCCCGGCAATTGATCAAGAGGTCATCACCTCCTCTGCCATTTCCACAAACGTTTTATCGGGGATTCTATAAATGTCGCAGACTCTGTACCCAGTTTCCACTACTCATGGCAGCACCCGCCGCCCGCTGGCGCGCGCATTGGCGTTAATCAGCGCCGGTTTGCTTATCCAGCAATCTGCCCCGGTTCTGGCCCAGGATGACGTGGAAACCTTAAGGCTTCCGACCATCCTGGTTCTGGGTGAAAACGCCGCTGATGTATCACGTCAGCCCGGAGCGGTATCTCTGGTTCTGCTGGAAGATCTGATCCTGAGACAGCCCCGCTCTACCGAAGAAGCGCTGCGTGCAGTTCCGGGCATCACCATCAAGCCTGAAGAAGAGAGCGCCATTGTTGCCAACATTGGCATGCGCGGCCTGAGCTCAGGTGATTATAAAACCCTGATTCTGGAAGACGGTGTGCCGGTAGCGCCCGGCCTGTTTGTAGGTAACGGCCGTTACTACAACCCGCGCATCCAGCGTATGGAAAGCATCGAAGTTTTAAAAGGCGCAGCCTCTCTGCGTTACGGCCCCAGCACCATCGGTGGCGTTATCAACTATGTCACCAAACAACCGCGTGACGGTGTGGAAGTGGCGCTGCGCGCCGGTTCCTGGAATACCCAGGAAGGCACTCTTGAAGTTGGCGCCAGCTCAACCTCAGGTGATGCCACCTTCGGCGCCATCATTAACAATGTAAGAAGCGACGGTTTTCTGGATAAAGGCTACGACACTACTGACATCATGATCAAAGCTGGTATGGCAATCGGCAGCAATCAACGTGTCAGCATCAAATATGCAGACTACAGCAACGATGCAAATATTTCCTACCGAGGTCACTTCCTGCAGGAATATCGCAATGAGGCGCGCAACAACCCTGCGCCCGATGACTATTTCCTGACAGAGCGTCGCTCTCTTGATCTGAACCATGAGTGGGATATCAATTCAACGGCGCGACTGAATACCCTGATCTTCGGCAGCGAGATGTTTCGCGATTACTGGCGCTATGGCACCAATAACGCTGCATCTGCGGCGGCTGGCAGCTGGGTGTACACCAATACATTAAACGGCAACAACCGTGCTTTCGAGCGCTTCGGGGTGGACACACGACTGAACTTCGAACATCAGCTGTTTGGCATGTCCAGCGAAGCGGAGCTTGGCCTGCGTTATATGGACGAAGAAATGGACGACAAAACCGTTCAGGCCACGCGAGCAACACCGCGCACAGGCCCACTTGGCAAGGACACGCTGGATACCGCTGAAAGCTTTGCACTTTATGCACAGAACCGTTTCCTGCTGACTGATACAGTCGCACTCACTGCCGGTCTGCGCATCGAGCAATATGAACAGGACAGACTGGATCGTCGTCTGAATGCAACGCAAAACAACTTTGTGTCCTCAGATAATACTGAAGTTATGCCTGGTGTTGGTCTGAGCTGGCAGATGAGCCCGGAACTGCAGTTGTTCGGCAGTGTTTATAAAGCCTTCTCCCCATCACTGAACGGTGACGCCCTGAACGGCATGCAGGATCAACAGCTGGACGCAGAGCGTTCAGTCAATATGGAGTTCGGCATGCGCGGCGCCAATGAACGCATGACGTATGAGTTTGCCATGTTCCGCATGGATTTTGACAACCAGATCATCCCTGCCAACAGCAACTCACAGTTCCAGGTAACCAATGGCGGTGAGACTCTGCACCAGGGGCTTGAGTTTGGTGTAGGTTTTGACCTGGGCTCAGGTTTCCACCTGAATACCAATGCCACCTACGTCAGTGATGCAGAATTCCGCGGTAATCGTCTCGCGCGCAACGGTGCCATTACCACCCCTGATGGCAACCGTATTCCATACACACCTGAGTGGGTTGCCAATGCAGCGCTGGAGTATGAAACCGGTAATCTTCGTTCTGGTTTGAGTGTGCATCACACGGGCAAGCAATATACGGATGTGTTGAACACCACAACACTGGCTGAAAGCACCAGCGGGTTTTTCACTGGACAGGTTCCGGCGTACACCGTAGCTGACCTGTATGTGGTTTACTCGGTCAATGATCAGCTGAGCCTTAATGCCGCTGTGAAGAACCTGGCTGACAAGCAATATATTGCGAGTTTGCGTCAGGGTGTTTACGTGGGCGTTGAGCGTAGTTTTGATGTGGGTTTGCGGTACCGTTTTTGATTTTTGATTGGGGCCGCAGAGCGGTGTATGGCGTCGCGCCGACCGGCCGCATCATTTGATAAGCGCGGCCTGATTGGTCGACATGACGCCATACACCGCTCTGCTCACTCCGAATCAGGGTTGGTGGTGGGAGAAAAGAAAAGGAAAGGCAAAGGGGGGCGGAGGGCATACACCCTCCGTCCCCCTTTGCCTTTCCTTTTCTTTTACGTCGCGTCAGCCGATGTGAGAGCACCGGGCGCTGCTTTGTGTGGCAGACCAATCAGGTCGCGCTTATCCTGAGTGCCCCCAGCCGAAAAAGCGCGCGCACTGTTCGAATCCCGAGCGGTGCGGCCACGTCACCCAAGCAACCTACTTTTTGTTTTTAAGAGCCTGCTCAAACAAAGCCGCCATCGTGCCCGTCGACCGTTTATTCTGCGCTGCCGCATCAAAATCTTTCTTGCGCTTGGCCGACTCCTGCGTCGTCGGTGCCGGACGAGCGCCTTTAGGAGCACCTTCGGTTGGCAACGGATCAGACAGACGCATCGTCAACGCAATACGTTTACGCTCCCGGTCAACTTCGAGCACTTTGACTTTCACAATCTGACCCGCTTTCACAACTTCATGCGGATCTTTGACAAATTTTTCTGACAACGCAGAAATGTGAACCAGACCATCCTGATGCACACCAATGTCGACAAACGCACCAAAGTTGGTGACGTTAGTAACTGTGCCTTCCAGAGTCATTCCCGGCTCAAGATCTTTGATCTCTTCAACGCCCTCTTTCAGCTCAGCGGTGACAAACTCACCACGAGGATCTCGGCCTGGCTTTTCCAGTTCGCGCAGAATGTCCTGCACCGTGGGTAAACCGTATTTCTCAGTAACGTAGTCCTTGGCATTCAGGCCGCGCAGGAAACTGCCATCGCCGATTAATGATTTCACCGTGCGACCATTGCGGCGCGCAATGTCTTCCACCAAGGCGTACGATTCCGGGTGCACCGATGAAGCATCAAGAGGATTCTCACTATCCGCCACACGCAAAAAACCGGCAGCTAATTCAAACGATTTTTCGCCAAAACGTGGTACTTTTTTCAGATCGGCACGGCTGCGGAACTGACCGTTTTTGTCTCTGAACTCCAGAATATTATTAACCAGTGTCTGTGTTAAACCTGACACTCGTTTCAGCAAAGGTGCTGACGCGGTATTGATGTCCACACCCACTGCGTTTACGCAATCCTCAACCACAGCGTCCAGCGAACGTGACAACTTCACCTGGCTGACATCATGCTGATACTGACCTACACCGATGGATTTTGGTTCAATTTTTACCAATTCAGCCAACGGGTCTTGCAGCCGGCGGGCAATAGAAACTGCACCACGGATAGTTACGTCCAGATCCGGTAATTCCTGCGATGCAAACTCAGATGCAGAATAAATGGACGCGCCCGCCTCGTTCACAATCACTTTCTTGAGTTTAAATTGCGGGAACGCTTTGCAGAACTGCGCCACAAAACTGTCCGTCTCACGCGATGCTGTACCGTTACCAATACTGACCAGTTGAGCATTGTGCTTTTCGCAGAGCTTTTTCAGAACCAGTGCAGCTTCTTCAATTTTATTCTGCGGCGCATTCGGAAAGATAGCGTTGTAGTCCAGCACTTTGCCGGTCTCGTCAATCACGGCGACTTTCACGCCGGTACGCAGACCAGGGTCCAGACCGATAGTGACTTTTTTACCGGCCGGCGCCGCCAGCAGCAGATCTTTGATGTTACGCGCAAACACATCGATCGCATCAGTTTCTGCCTGCTCGCGCAACTCAGTAAGGAAATCTGTTTGCAAATGCGTATGTACCTTCACACGCCAGGTCCAGCGCACCACATCCTGTAGCCAGCTGTCTGCCGCCCTGCCCTGATCTTTGATTCCCCAGTGGTTGGCAATCATCACTTCGCAGGCATGTTTTAACGGCGGATTCGCCGGATCAACAGGGATATCAATTTTTAAATTCAGAATGCTTTCGTTGCGCGCGCGGAACAGTGCCATGGTGCGGTGTGACGGGATTTTTGTGACTGCTTCGGAGAACTCAAAGTAGTCGCGATACTTGGCGCCTTCCTGCGCTTTCCCTTCCACCAGTTCGGACATCAGGTGTGCGCTGTTCCAGAAATAGTCACGCAATCGTCCCAATAAAGTTGCATCTTCACCGAACTGCTCTATGAGAATATATCTTGCACCTTCCATCGCGGCTTTGACATCAGCCACACCTGATTCAGCGTTAACGTAGCGTGCAGCTTCCTGTTCCGGATTTAAGGCAGGGTCCGCATACAGTGCATCCGCCAGCGGCTGCAGGCCCGCTTCACGGGCGATTTGCGCGCGTGTACGGCGCTTCTGCTTATATGGCAGATACAGATCTTCCAGCGTGGTTTTAGTCCCGGCGGCACGCAGCTGTGCTTCCAGTTCGGGCGTCAACTTCTGTTGCTCGGCAATACTCTTGATAATCGCGTCACGGCGGTCATCCAGCTCACGTATATAAAGCAAACGTTCCTGCAACTTGCGCAGCTGGGTGTCGTCCAACCCTCCAGTAACTTCCTTGCGGTAACGTGCAATAAAGGGAACCGTGGCACCATCGTCCAACATTGCTACGGTGGCAGCAACCTGTTCCGGGCGGGCGGCAATTTCTTCGGCAATCTGAGCAAACATCAGTGACATACTTTTTATCTAATCCTTATTGTTGGCGATTTTTACGTGTTCATCCACATAAGCGAGGATGCCACGCAGAATATTGATTTCCATCGTATCAGGGCGAATACGCGTAAACAGCCGACGCATACGCTGCATCAGCAGACGCGGGTTATCCGGTTTGTGAAAGGTGAGATCGGTCAGGGTTTTTTCCAGATGCTGATAAAACAATTCCAGTTGATGCGCATCCGCTTTGGGCACATCCCAGAATTCAGATTCGTTGTCGGGATTATAAACACTGTCTCCGGCAAAACGCTGTTCTCGCCGGGCAGCTTCACTGCCTTCAGGTGCCAGCGCTTCCAACATGGCCACGCGTACTTCGTAGCAGATCACCATGACCGCAGCAGCCAGATTTAATGAACTGTACTCGGTATTGGCCGGAATCTGCACGTGATAGTGACACAGCTGTAACTCTTCATTGGTCAGGCCAGTATCTTCACGGCCAAACACCAGCGCAACACGATTATTGCCGGCATCCTGCACTACATGGTTCGCGCACTGACGTGGCGTCAGCACCGGCCACGGCATACGGCGCGAACGGGCGCTGGCGCCAATCACCAGGCCACAGTCAGCCACCGCCTCTTCCATTGAACCAAATACCTGCGCCCGCTCAAGCACGTCGGTTGCGGAGGCTGCCCGCCAGGTAGCTTCGTCGCTGGGGAAAGGAGTTCTCGGTTCGACCAACCGCAAATTTGGAATACCCATATTTTTCAAGGCCCTGGCAGCCGCTCCGATATTGCCCGGATGGGATGTCTGCACCAGCACAACATGGATATTATTAAAATCAGGCGTGGACTCAGAGGGCTTGTCTGATACCGGGGAACTGCTCACGTTATAACTCCAGAGGTCTTGCCGGCGACTGTTCACCGGACTGTTGGGCACCACATTGGCACAACCGGGCCGGATTATAACAACTAGTTAAGGACTGACTGCCAGCATTTTGCTATCATTGCGCCGTTTTTGAAAACGACTCCAAACGCCCGAATAGCAAGCTCAACCAGAAACCTGATCAGAACCAGCGGAAACCATGCATCCTGTTATCAATATAGCACTCCGGGCAGCTCGTAGCGCTGCTGAACAAATCGTCCACGTCAGCGACCGTCTAGACCGCGTCAGCGTGATTGAAGACACCAATGGCAATCTGATCACCAGCATGGATGTGGATGTCGAGCGCACATTGCTGTACCACCTGTTAAAAGCCTATCCGGATTACAGTATTGATTCGCGTCTGAGTGGATTTACCGAAGGCGCTGACAAAGACAACGTCTGGCTGATTGATCCTCTGGTCAGCAACCGCAACTTTTTCAAAGGTTATGGTTCTTTCTGCGTGACCCTGGCGCTCAAGACGCCCAAAGGCATCAGCCATGGAGTGGTTGTCAATCCCGTCGCCAACCAGGAATTTACTGCCAGTCGCGGCGACGGTGCCCAGCTTAACGACAGCCGTGTACGTATCGGCAAAATGACCACACTGGAAAACGCTTACGTCGCATTGGACCCGGAACAATCCCTTGAGGACACTTTCCTGCCTCAGTTGCAGGAGCAGCTGCTGGCTGTGCCAGTGCACTTACGCATGAGCGGCTGCGCAGCCCTGGATATGGTCTATGTTGCAGCAGGCCGGCTTGACGCCGGCTGGTGTCGCCAGCAACATCACACATCGATTGCTGCAGCCCAGCTGATTCTGCTCGAATCTGGCGCGCTGATCAGTGATCCGACCGGCAACCCGCAGACCCAGGGTGGTAAAGAACTGCTGTTCGGCAATCCCAAATGTTTCAAACATCTGCTGCAGATCCGGCAGACACTCAAAGCACAGGCCTGATCACCCTGACACAAGCACTTGATGATGGCCTGATATGGCAGACGCAGAGCACGAAAATAAAAAAGAAAAACCAGCAAAAACGCGCCAGAAACTGACCGACGGTCCGATCACCCCCATTCTAGTCAGAATGACCATGCCCATGATTTTTGGCATGGTCATGATGTTCAGCTTCAGTCTGGTAGATACTTTTTTTATCAGTATGCTGGGCACTGAAGCCCTTTCCGCCATCAGCTTTACCTTCCCCGTGACGTTTACCATCATGAGCCTGGCGATTGGCCTGAGCATAGGCACCTCAGCGGTGGTGGCCAAATACATCGGGCGCGGAGAAATAGAACAAGCCAAGCAGGCTTCAACTGTTACGAACTATGTTGCTATTGTTCTTTCTGCTCTGTTGGCCGGTCTCGGCTACCTGTTTACGGACCAGATATTTCTGGCACTGGGTGCATCAACTGCACTGCTGCCTGTTATCCGTGAGTACATGAATATCTGGATGCCAACCAGCGTTCTACTGGTGGCAATCATCTGTGCCAACGCGGTGCTGCGTGCCAATGGCGACACCCGAACGCCCAGCATATTAATGGCAGGCTCCGGTCTGATTAATGCTTTGTTAACGCCGTTGCTGGTGTTCGGGCTGGGACCAATACCGGCGTTTGGTATTGCCGGCGCTGCCTGGGCAACCCTGATTTCCTGGATTGCAGGTGTTGTGTTTCTGTTTTATTTCCTCGCCATTCGTCACGAACTGATACACAAGGGCTTGCCTTCCGGAGCGGTGTTTAAGAAGTCTGCGCTGGAAATGCTCAAGATAGGCATTCCGGCATCCGGCTCCAATATGCTGACGCCCGTCGCTGCCGGGGTCCTGACCGCCATCGTAGCCACTTATGGGGAAACCGCTGTGGCAGCCTTTGGTGTCGGCTCAAGAATGGAGTCGATTGCCTGCCTGGTGATACTGGCTCTTTCCAGTACCTTGCCACCCTTTGTCAGTCAGAATCTGGGCGCCGGGCGAATTGATCGTATAGAAGAAGCCTGCAGAACATCGATGCGTTTTATACTGGGATGGCAATTGTTGATTTATGCCTTGATGGCACTGTGCGCACCCCTGATTGCAGCAATATTTACACGGGATGAATACGTAGCGGACATCATCAAGCTCTATCTGTGGATTATGCCACTGGGTTATGGCATGCAAGGCGTCATCATTCTCTGTAATTCTGCCTTGAACGCCATGCATAAACCCATGATTGCGCTGTACCTGAGCATTGCCCGCTTTTTCCTGTTTATCGTGCCAATGGCGTGGATCGGCAGCGAAATTGCAGGCTTGCATGGATTCTTCATCGGCGCCTTTGCCGGCAATCTGCTGATGGCCCTGTTGTCATGGATCACCTTCAAACGCGTGCTGAAACTGGAAAAAGCCCAGCATGAGCCCGTGCCAGTCTGACCTCTGCCTTTCAAACAAACGCTGGCAATTCTCATCCACCGGTATTTGAATTATGCTCTGGTCTGAACTACTACAACTGAACTGCTGGAATATTCACGATGGATGCATTGACCGCGCTACAGACCCGGGTATCGGTATCCCGGGTGCGCGAACCCGGACCGGACAAACAGACTCTGGAACAGATCATCAAAGCCGGACTCAGGACGGCCGATCATGGATTGTTAAGACCCTGGCGCTTTCTGACTGTGCAGGGCGAGTCCCTGCACAGGCTGGCAGAGCTTTTTGTTGAGGCCACGCTGGCCGATGCCCCGGACACCTCAGCGGCTGAACTGAACAGCGCACGCAGCAAAGCCCTGCGAGCTCCTTTAATTCTGATAGGCATTGCCTCACCCAAAGAACACCCCAAAGTCCCGGTCATCGAGCAGCACCTGTCAGCAGGTGGCGCTTTGCAGAATATGCTCACTGCGGCGCACGCACTTGATGTCGGAGCAATCTGGCGCACGGGGCCCATGGCCGCTCACCCGGTTGTACTTCAGGGGCTCGGGCTGGCGGACCATGAAAGCATCATTGGATTTATTTACATGGGCACCGTTGACGGCCCAAAGCGAGAACTGCGCGACGAACCCGTCAGCAACTTTGTACAGGAATGGTAAATGCCCGACACAGAACTGAAAACAATAAAAATAATGCGGCATACAGCCTTTAACACGCCTTTGTTAACACCCCTGCTGAGACTGATCTCCTCAGCCATTCTCGCACTACTCGGCTGGCGTGCCGTCGGAAAACCGATTACCGACCAGCGTTTTGTCTTGATTGGTGCTCCGCACACCAGCAACTGGGATTTCCCGGTGATGCTGATGGTGGTGCTGAAACTGAGGTTAAAACTGCACTGGATGGGGAAAAACACGTTGTTCATGTTTCCCTTTGGCGGATTTATGCGCTGGTTGGGCGGTATACCTATAGATCGCAGCCAACATCACGGTGTTGTGGATCAGGTGGTTGGACAATATCACAGCAATCCGCAACTGGTTGTGCTGGTACCTCCCGAAGGCACTCGCAAACGGGTAAAGGAATGGAAAACCGGTTTCTACCACATTGCCAATAATGCCGGTGTTCCGATCCTGATGGGGTATCTTGATGCGGGAAAAAAAGAAGCCGGTCTTGCCGACTTCTTTTTCCCCACCGGAAATGCCGAGGACGATATCCGTGCCATCAGGGCATTCTATTCCGACAAAACAGGTCTCAGACCAGAGAATGGCGGCTGATCGACACTACGGCTGATAGGCCAGAGTGGCATACAGATTATCCAGAATGAACCCTGCATAGTCTGCAATGTCAGTCTGCAAGCTCTGGAACTTCCAGCGCTTGAGGTACCACTGCTGCAGCATTGCGGTAGTGGCTGCTGCAAGCAGTGCCGTGTCGCCCGCATACTTGAATACACCCGCGTTGATTCCTTCCTTGAAAATATCCTGCAAGCGCTGGTCGAAACGGAACTCCATCTGCATGGCTTCCTCACGCTGTTCCTTGTCCAGACCTTTGGCTTCAATAAAGCAGAAGTAGTACCACTGATGCATGATGTCATTCATGTACAGGTCAGCGTGAATCATGGCTTTCAGGCGATGATGGGGATCCAGGTTGTGCGAAGCCAGATCAGCCATCACATCGTCGATTGTCTGACGTACTACGGCTTCAATTGCAGATGCCAGATCACTCTTGCTGCCAATGTAGGCATATAAACCGCCCATACTGATTTCGGTTTCCCGGCTCAGATCGCGCAGACTCATGGAATGGAAACCCTGGCTATTGGCCAGACGGAACGTACAGGTAAAAATCTTTTGCAGATTCTTCAGCGCAGTTTTTCCGTTTTTGATCTGCATACGCTGGTGATGAACGGAAAAAACCCGCTCCCAGAGCGGTTCTCCCTCAAGCACCCAGACGCGACGAAAAGCCTCAATGCTGGTATCGTGAGGCCACGAGTCCAACACTTCCGGTAATGATTCAACAGTTTCAGACTCCACTTTTGCAGTGTCCATCAGCTATGTCTCCTTCGCTCAGCGGCCTCAGCTGTGTATTGTGATCACAGACTTCCCTGCCGCAACTTCAAGCTTGTTTATTATTATCGAAACCACAATGCAACTGTTGCCAACCAAGCCCACGCGAACTGCATTGCGGATCAGGAAAGTGAGTTTACCCTATGAATCCTCACAGCAACAGCCACCCGTCTGCTACATCAACGCAGAAATCACAGCGTAAAGACCTGATCCGGCGCATAGAACCAGCGAGCCTGCACGAATGCTGCGGGCAGAAAGTCTGTGCATGGTTTTTCTGGCGATCCAGAATCCGGCCAACGTTGCAGGTAACAACGGCAGCGAAAGTTTTATGTGATACCAGCCGAAATGACCGATGGGAGCTAATATCACCAAAGATATCAGACAACTGACCACAAAAAACGCTGCCAGATTGGCGCGTATCAATGCCAGATCCTGATGTTGCCAAAGCAGCGCCATCGGCGGCCCGCCAATCGACGTGCTGGTCCCCATAAAGCCGGATAAAAACCCGGCAGCCATCATACGATTATGAGTCGGATGCCAGCGCAAAGAGGTCAAACTGACACCCACAGCAAACAGAACGGACAGTCCAATCCACAATGCCAGCGAGTCCTTGTCAATCCACAACAACAAGCCAGCACCAGCGAGTGAACCGGGAATACGCCCCACGACAGCTGCCTGCAGCCCCTTCAAAGACACTCCTTCACGGAACACCCAGGTATTGATAAGCGATAGAGCCAATGCACACACTGTCACCGGCGCTGGCACATAATCAGCATTAACAAAGAACAGCACGGGCGCTGCAATCACCGCCAGACCAAACCCCGTCGCGGTCTGCACAAACGCACCAACAAACACCAGCGCTATTGCAATCAACATATCCATCTAATGGTTCTCACCGGTGCCGCCGGGCATCAAAAGTGCGCGTATTCTACGCGCACTGCTGTGCCACTGCCATGCACCGGCTGATATACTCCCGCCCCATGTACCCAATGTCCTATATAGAACCGGTTTTTCGCCCTCCCAGTGAATGGAAGTCCCTGATATTGCAGGTGACCAATGGTTGCTCGTGGAATAAGTGTACATTCTGCGACATGTACACTGACCCACAGAAACGTTTCCAGCCACAGGATTTGGCGGCTATCGAAACGCAACTGCGCCAGATTGTGGAAGCCGGATACCCGGTCTACCGCGTGTTCCTTGCAGACGGCGATGCCATGACACTGTCAACACGCCGCCTCCATGAGATCATGGACATGCTCAACCGCTGGCTGCCGCACAAACCCAGAGTCAGCGCCTATTGTCTGCCACGCAACCTGCGCAACAAAAGTGTGGAAGATCTGCGTGAACTGCGCGAAAAAGGTTTGAGTCTGTTGTATGTCGGATGTGAAACCGGCGACAACGAACTGCTGACACTGATCAGCAAAGGCGAAAGTTTTGACAGCTCGCTGGAGGCATTGGAAAAAATGCATGCTGCCGGCATCAAAAGCTCTGTCATGGTCCTCAATGGACTCGGCGGTCCGGATCTCAGCGAACGCCATGCGCTGGAAAGTGCGCGCCTGATGAATGCCGCGCAACCGCATTACCTGTCGACCCTGGTGGTGGAATTTCCTAAAGGCACACAACGTTTTAATGATCCGTTTAAAGGCCAGTGGCGCAAGCTGGGCAAGCTTGAACTTTTTCGCGAGATGGAGACCCTCCTGTCCGCTCTGGAACTGAACAGCACCATTTTCCGCAGCGACCACGCCTCCAATTATCTGGTGTTGAAAGGTGTGCTTGGCAAAGACAAACAGGCTCTGCTGGATACTGTGCGGACCGCCATCAATCAGCCGGGCCGTATTCCGCTGCGCGAAGAGTGGCAACGCGGGTTGTGATCGCTCTGCCTGCGGCTGATTGTGATTGACAGCAATTTGATCAGTGGTTAATCGGCGGGGCCGGGTGGTGAGCTGATCACACTCGCTTGAACCCTTCCCTGGGGCGCTCCACGGTCGCCATCCCTGGCGACCGAGGGTGTTCTCAGTTCACCACCCGGCCCCGCCGATTTCAGGGTGCAGATTCAGCTATCAATCACAATCAGCCTGTCTTCATTTAGTCTTGCCGGGACTTTTCCCCTTCTGCTTCTGGCCCAGTCCCGCGCTCATAATCAGCCGCAGCGCGTCACCCGCATTCATATCCACCGGCTCAACATTCGCCTTCGGCAGCACCACCATGTAACCGCCTACCTGATAACTCATCGGCAGATATACGGCAATTTCATCGTCAGAAATCATCTGCCCCAGCCGCGAATCCTTGTCGTCGCCTTGTTTGGTGACAACACCCAGCAGTTTGTAGGGGGAATCCGGCATCCTTACCCAGACTACCGACTGTCCGCTGAAATCCTGCCCGCCGATCAGGTCTATGAAATCCTTGATGGTGTTGTATACGTAATTAAGAACGGGTATCCGATCCAGAAGACGGTGACTGTACTGCCACAACGCGCCGATCATTTTCACCCTGAAACTGATCCCGACAATCAGTGCCAGCAGTAAAAAACTGACGATAGCCATCCCCGGCAGATACCAGGCTTGCGGCAGCACCAGCTCCCAGAGTGGCTTCAGCCAACCCTCCACTGTTGCCACCAGCCAGATAAGCAATTGAATAGAAAGAACTATCGGCAACAGCAAGGACAAACCGGTCAGCAGATCACGGGTCAGTTTTTTCACAAAACACTCCGGTCTCACAAAGAGACTTCAAACCAAATCAAATAGTGACAATCAGGACAGATTGTAGCGCTATCGCGCTATTTTAATCATGTTAGAATCCGGTCGGTTTATTAGAATAGCGGCGGAGAAAACTGCGATGTCAGACCATAAACAGCCACAAGCTACATTCAAGAGTTTTCAGGAAAGCAAACTTGAAGACTGGCAAATCATAGGCAAGGCTTTTAATGAATTTGCCTCCGATCTGCCTGCCCGTGTGATCAAACACCTGGAACTGTTAAAAGGCGATTGTGGTGGTTTCCCGATCGACAGACTGGAACATTGCCTGCAAACCGCCACCCGGGCTTATGATGGCGGCGAAGATGAGGAATATGTGGTGGTCGCTTTGCTTCATGATATCGGTGACACACTCGGCACCTACGATCATGGCGAGATTGCCGCGGCGATTCTGAAACCCTTTGTCAGCGAAGCCAACTATTGGTTGCTGCGCCATCATCAGATTTTCCAGGGTTACGACTATTTTCACCACCTGGGCGGCGATCGCCATATGCGCGAAAAATACGCCGATTCCCCCTACTACGACTACACAAAACGTTTCTGCGAAGTTTACGACGGCAAGGCTTTTGATCCTGAGTTTGCGTCAAAACCCCTGGAGTTTTTTTTACCCATGGTGCAACGCGTGATGGCACGGCCACGTAAAACGATTTTTAACGGCATTAAAGATGCCTGATTGCGGTGAACACTTTTAATCAGAATAAATAAGGCCAACAGCGCCAAGGAGATGCCATGCTCTGGATCTATTCACTTCCGTTATGGCTGCTGGCAGCAGGCACGCTGGCTGTGACGCTCACACTGGGACTCTGGGGGGTTGCACTGGTCCGGTACAAAGGCTGGATGCTGAATCCTGAAGATACCGCCACCGCCACATTCACTCATGCGTTTATTGGTGTCCTGTATGCGGTTGCGCTGGGTTTGATGGTGGTAGGCGTGCAAGGCGGCTATGCGCATGTTGAGACGTTAGTAATGACAGAGGCCAATCTAGCCGGAGATCTATACCGTGACCTGGAGGGCTTTAACGATCCGGCAAGAACAGAGTTACAGAGCCTGACACGACAATACATCGATTCAGTGGTTGAGGTCGAATGGGATCTGGTGTCGAGCGGTCAGCGTAGTGAAGAGACCTGGTACATTATTGACGAACTGCTGCGCAAGATTGTCACCTATCAACCCTCCACGGCTGTCGAACTGGTTGTTTTTGCAGAAGTGTTGGACGGCGTGAATGACATGCTGGACCAGCGCCGTGAACGCCTGCATCTGGGTAACATCGGCGTTGGCTCCGTCACCTGGTCCGTTGTATTGATGGGTGCATTTATTACTATTGGCATGGCCTGGTTCTACAACACACCCAGCGCCAAGGCGCACTACTGGCTGGTAGCCATGATGTCCTCCATGTTTGGCCTGATGATCTTCCTGATTATCGCCATGGATTACCCACTACGTGGAGACTACAGCGTGCAACCGGATGTATTCAGGGAAGTGCAGGAAAACCTCGACCGTTGGGATATGGGATTATAGATGTCAGTCAAAACCAGGGAAATTAAAACCATCGAAGCCAGAAAAGGCGCTGCCATAGAATCAATCGTGCTGCGCGGGGCCCGCCAGAACAACCTCAAAAACATTTCCCTCGAACTGCCCGTCAACAAACTGATTGTCATTACCGGTGTCAGCGGCTCGGGCAAATCGACGCTGGCATTTGACACGATTTATGCAGAGGGCCAGCGCCGTTATGTAGAAACTTTTTCGGCATACGCGCGCCAGTTTCTTGATCGCATGGATAAACCTGCAGTCGACAGCATAGAAGGCATCCCGCCTGCGATTGCCATTGATCAAAGTAATCCGGTGCGCACGTCACGGTCAACCGTCGGCACCATGACCGAGCTGAACGATTACATCAAACTGGTTTACGCGCGCCTGTCACATTTGCACTGCCCGGGCTGCCAGCGTGAGGTCAAGCGCGACAGTACACAAACAATCGTGGCTGATCTGATGGCCAGTTTACCGGCGGAAGCCCGCATCCACGTCTGCCTGCCGGTGAATGTGCCACATAACTTTTCCGGTGATGAAATTCTGCAATGGCTTAACCAACAGGGTTACACCCGCATTCAGGCGCAGCACGAACATCAGGTTCATGCCGTGCAAGACCGCCTGCGTCTGAACGAAGGCAATCGGGAGCGCCTCGGCGAGGCGATAGAAACCGCCCTGCATCATGGCAGCGGTCACGTCATTGTTTACAGCGAACCGGAAACGGAGCAGCAACAGATCAAAGCCTATTCCAGTCATCTGCACTGCCCTGACTGTGACAAACAATTCAGCGAGCCGGGTCCGGGCCTGTTTTCGTTTAATTCCCCGATCGGCGCATGCGAAAGCTGTAAAGGTTTTGGTCGTATTATTGACGTGGACTTCGGTCTGGTTATTCCTGATCACAATAAAACCTTGCGTGAAGGCGCAGTTAAAATTTTCCAGAGTGCCAGCTATAAAGAGTGCCAGGACGATCTGGAAAAATACGCGCGCAAAGCTGGCATCCCTTTGGATACGCCCTGGAAAGAGCTGACCCTGCAACAGCAAATCTGGGTGCAGGAAGGTGAAGGCGGCTGGCAAGACAAAGTCTGGTACGGCATCCGCCGCTTTTTTGCCTGGCTGGAGAGCCGGGCTTACAAAATGCACATTCGGGTGCTGCTGTCACGTTACCGCGCATACACCGAATGTCACGCCTGTCATGGCGCCCGTCTGAAGCCGGAAGCGCTGTGGTGGCGATTGCACCAGCAACCAGAGACGGCAGGGAGCACCGGCCTGCCAGCAAACAGCTATCCCATCAACGAGCTGATGCTGCTGTCACTACAGGACTGCGCTGCTTACTTTAGAGACTTGCGCATGCCGGGCAAGCTCGAGCCGGCCACAGAGTTACTGTTGGGAGAAATCCGTTCGCGACTGAATTATTTGCTGGACGTTGGTTTGGGTTACCTGACGCTGGACCGGCAATCGCGCACACTGAGCGGCGGTGAAGTACAGCGTATCAATCTGACCACTGCGCTTGGCACTTCGCTGGTAAATACTTTGTTTGTGCTCGACGAACCCAGCATCGGCCTGCACACCCGCGATATGCAGCGCATGGTCAGTATTCTGCACAGATTGCGTGATGCAGGTAATTCGCTGATTGTGGTTGAACATGATCCTCAAGTCATGCTGGCCGCAGATCTGATTATTGATATTGGCCCCGGTCCTGGCAAACGCGGCGGTGAAGTGCGTTTTATGGGCACACCGGCAGAGCTGTTACGTGATAAAGACTCTTTGACGGCAAAGTATCTGCGTAGCGAACTCATTGTAGCCGAACCATCCGGCAGCGCCCCCCCCGTTGCGGTCAAAACGCCTGCTGCAAAATCCGCTGCAACAAATGCGCTGAATCCGGCAATCAATCCAGTCATCTGTATCAAAGGTGCTCGCCAAAACAACCTGCAAAATATCGATCTGGAAATCCCGCTGAAGAAACTGGTTTGTATTACCGGGGTCAGCGGCTCGGGAAAATCGACATTAATGCGCGATGTGCTCTATCGCGGCCTGTGCCGTCATTTTGGTATCACTACCGAGGCACCGGGGGCTCACGACAGCATAGAGGGTCAGCAACAGCTGTCCAATATTGTCTTTGTGGACCAGAGCCCTCTTGGCAAAACCACGCGCTCAATTCCTGCCACTTATGTTGGTGCTTTTGATGTTATCCGTAAAAGATTTGTGGATCAGCCTTTAGCCCGGGAGCGTGCCTACACTCCTGGCATTTTCAGTTTTAACTCCGGCAATGGGCGCTGTCCTGTGTGTTCCGGAAACGGGTTTGAACACGTTGAGATGCAGTTCCTCAGTGACGTCTATCTGCGTTGCAGCGAGTGCAATGGCAAACGTTATCGCAGGGAAATACTGGAAGTAACGCTACTGGATCCGCGAGACAACACGCGCGCATTGTCGATTGCCGATATCCTTGAATTGACGGTAGAAGAGGCGCTGGATTTTTTTCATGGCGACAAAGAGGTCGAGCACTGCCTGCAACCACTGATTGATGTTGGCCTGCACTACCTACAATTGGGTCAGGCAGTTCCCACGCTGAGTGGCGGAGAATCGCAGCGCCTCAAGCTGGCGGGACATCTGGCGGAATTACCCTCGGCTGGCAGCAGTAAGCGCAAAACCGCTGCAGGCAAAAAAACAAAAGCAACAAACCAGGGGATTCTGTTCCTGTTTGATGAACCCACAACCGGCCTGCATTTTCACGACATTCATGTGCTGTTAAAGGCCTTTCGCAAATTAGTGGATGCGGGCCATTCACTGCTGATCATCGAACACAACCTGGATGTGATACGCGCTGCCGACTGGCTGATTGATATAGGGCCTGAAGGCGGTGCCGACGGGGGCAAGCTGATTGCCAGTGGCACACCTTCCTGGTTCAGCTCAGACGGCACCGGCCACACCGCCGATGCACTGCGTCAGTATGAGCAGGAACTCAAACGCAGCAAATCCGGTAAATTGCCGGTAGCCAATACCAGTGGCGTCAAAGCTGTTAAACGCGAACCCGCCATACAGATTCACCACGCGCGCGAACACAATTTAAAAAATGTCGACGTCAGTATCCCATGGAATAAATTTACCGTTGTCACCGGTGTCAGCGGCAGCGGCAAAAGCACCCTCGCCTTTGATATTGTGTTTGCTGAAGGTCAACGCCGTTATCTGGAGTCGCTTAACGCGTATGCGCGGCAGTTTGTACAACCGGCAACACGACCTGATGTCGATGCCATTCACGGCATACCACCCACTGTTGCCATTGAACAGCGCACCAGTCGCGGCGGCCGTAAAAGTACGGTGGCCACACTAACCGAGATTTATCACTTCCTGCGACTGATCTTTGTGAAACTGGGCACACAATACTGTCCACGCTGTGACGTGCCAATTGAACCACAGAGCCGCGATATGATTTTGTCGCGTTTGTTGTCGGACTGGCAAGGTCAGACCGTCAATGTTCTGGCTCCGGTTGTGGTAGGCCGCAAAGGTATCTACAAAGAACTGGCGGCCTGGGCAGCCGGCAAGGGTTATAGCGAGCTACGCGTAGACGGGAAATACCTGCCCACCCACGCCTGGCCGGTACTGGATCGCTTTAAAGAACATAATATCGAAGTGCTGATCAATCAGATCGCCATCAGCAAAAAGACCGAAAAAGCACTGACCACGTTAATCGATGAGGCACTGGCAGTTGGCAATGGACTCCTGATGGTCAGTCCGGCTGACACCGGGGGCCGCGTCAAAAAAAGCGCCAGCAAAAAACAAGCGTCCACTGATGCGTTATTTTCCACCCGCCGCGCCTGCCCCTCTTGTGGTGACAGCTTTGACGATCTGGATCCGCGTCTGTTTTCGTTTAACTCCAAACATGGCTGGTGTAACAGTTGTTTCGGTACCGGCGAGATCTTGCCTGAGTTTAACGAGGAGCTGACCGGGGAGGAAGAAAACTGGCTGGATCCGGAAAATGCTGAAGTCGGCAAACCCTGTAAAAAATGTAAAGGCACCCGCCTGAATCCGGTTGCGCTGGCTGTGCGTTTCCAGCAGTGGAATATTGCTGAACTGACCCATCAGTCAGTTGATCAGGCAGCAACCACCATCAGTAAAATCAAACTGGACAAAAAGCAGGACAGTATTGCGCGCGACATTCTGCCAGAACTGACGGGCCGCCTGAGCTTTCTGAAAAAAGTCGGACTGGGGTATCTCAGTCTGGATCGTGCTGCGCCGACGCTCAGCGGTGGCGAAGCACAACGCATACGGCTGGCGTCACAGCTCGGTTCAAATCTGCAGGGTGTGTGTTACATTCTGGATGAACCTACCATTGGTCTGCACGCACGCGACAACGCGCTGTTGATTAAAACCCTGCGTGAACTGCAGCAACATGGCAACACCGTGGTGGTGGTAGAACACGACGACGCTACCATGGCAGAGGCGGACTTCCTCATTGATGTGGGACCTGGCGCCGGTGTAAAAGGTGGGGAAATAGTTGCTACCGGTACTTTGGCGCAGCTCAAGAAAAACAAACGCTCATTGACCGGACAGTTCCTGGCCAACCCCATGCGCCACCCCTTGGCTGAGGTGCGCGACAGCCAGAGCCGGGATCAGTTTGAAGCTGAACAACTCAGCATCACCGGCGCGCGCATGAACAACCTTCGCACACTTGATATTGATATACCCTTGCGCAGATTGGTAGTGATCAGCGGCGTCAGCGGCAGCGGAAAAAGCACACTGATTCGTGGTGTATTGTTTAACAACGTACATGCTGCCGTCAGCGCGGCGGGCAGGTTTACAAAAAAATCGGCACGTAAGGCCATCAAATGGCAGGACTGCGACAACATTGACGGCTGGCAATCCATCGACAGTATTTTGCAGGTGGACCAGACCCCTATTGGCAAAACACCACGCTCCTGCCCTGCCAGTTATGTTGGCATATGGGACACAATCCGCAAACTGTTTGCCGACACCATTGATGCACGTCTGCGCGGTTACCAGCCCGGACGTTTTTCTTTTAACGTCTCCGGTGGTCGCTGCGAAACCTGTTCCGGTAACGGCATGCAGAAAATTGAAATGAATTTCCTGCCCGATGTGCGTGTTGATTGTGAAGCCTGCGGTGGCTGGCGCTTTAATCCGGAAACCCTGTCGGTTCAGTACAAGGGCAAACATATCGGTGAAGTGCTGGCGATGGATATTGATGAAGCTGTAGTATTTTTCGAGTCAGTGCCCTCTATATTTCATTCGTTGCGTCTGCTGCAGGATGTCGGGCTGGGTTATCTCACCTTGGGCCAACAGAGCCCTACCTTGTCCGGCGGTGAGGCTCAGCGTATCAAGCTGGTTTCGGAGCTGGCCAAGGCCAAACCACATTTGAGTCTGCGCGGCAGCAAACCTCCGCACAAGCTGTACGTGCTCGATGAACCGACCGTAGGCCTGCATATGGCAGATGTGGAGAAGCTGTTGCGGGTGTTGCACCGGCTGGTGGATGCGGGTAACTCGGTGATGGTGATCGAGCATAATATGGATGTGATTGCGGAGGCGGATTGGGTGATTGATATGGGGCCGGAGGGAGGCGACGCAGGCGGCAAGGTGGTTGCTCAGGGCGCGCCTTTGAAGGTGGCGGGTAGCAAGAAGTCGCATACGGCGCAGTTTCTGGGGCCTTTGTTGGGGATTTGAGTTTTTCTTGTTCAGTTTAGTACTCCGGAATACGAGCCACAGGTAAGGGAGTCAGTTGCTCTCCCCGACCACCGGTCTCTGACTATACCGGGTTAAGCTGAAGCCTCAGTCTGACACCTTCCCGATTGTCGGACGGCAGCGCGCCAAACTTGACAGAACTTCGGCGGGCGGCCACATTGGCGCTGAGATCAACGCATTCATGAGCGCTTTAGATGCATCCAGCTTCACACCATCCATTTTCCGGGGCATCGCGACTGAGCAGCTGCCTTCGTTTGATTGGGGCAGCTTTTTATATGTTGTTCAGCACCACTGTTATGGCGCAAAGCGCTATACCGGCGGCCGTGCAGGTGGTAATCAACGGGCATCGTTTACCTGCGAGTTCTTACACGTTGTATGTGAAGGAAGTGGGTGCCTCGATGCCTTTGCTGGCAGTGAATGAGACCTTGCCGCTGAATCCGGCGTCAACCATCAAGACGCTGACGACATTGGCGGGACTTGAGAGGCTGGGTCCGACGTATCGCTGGACAACGGAAGTTTATGCGCTGGGTGAGATTAATGAGGGCACCTTGCATGGCGACTTGCTGATCCGTGGGGGCGGCGATCCATTCCTGGTGGAGGAACATTTCCGTAGTTTGTTAAAAACGCTGCAACGCCGTGGCATAAACAAGATTACCGGCGACCTGATTATCGATGACAGCCTGTTTCATCCGTCGGTGAGTCAGGAGCCACTGATCGACAATGACAGCCGCCGGGCGTACAACGTACTGCCGCATGCACTGATGGTGAATTTTCAAACGGTGAACTTCTATTTCTATCCGCATGACAATGGCCGTGATGTCATTGTCAAAGCGGATCCTGCGCTGCCCAATCTGGCCATCAACAACCAGCTCAGCCAGCGTGATGCACCGTGTAGCGGATTCCAGCGCGGAATCACTTTTAATGTCGACAGCGCAGGCAATACCGTCACCTTCAGCGGACGTTTCCCTTCCCGTTGTGACGAATACGTATTGACGCGCTCGGTGCTTGATGCCCCGGCTTATGCTTATGGCCTGTTCATGCAACTGTGGCAGGAACTTGGTGGAGCATTCAGTGGCAGCCTGCGCGAACAACGACTTCCTTCAGATCCCTTGCTGACACCGGTTGTGCGCCACGAGTCACCACCGCTGGCCGACATCATCAAGTCCATCAACAAATTCAGCAACAATATGATGACCCGGCACCTTCTGCTGACACTCGGACTATCGCAATCTGGCGCACCTGCCACGGTTGAAAATGGCATCATAGCAGTGCGGGATTATCTGGATACGCTTGGCATTGATCATTCAGATATGGTCATGGTGAACGGATCGGGACTGTCGCGTGACGTTCGCCTTACCAGCAGCCTGCTTGGCGCTGCGCTGGAACGTGGATACCAGATACCTGTCATGCCAGAGTATCTGGCGTCGATGCCCTTGGCAGGACTCGACGGCACCATGCGCACGCGTCTTGCACATCAAGGCCCTGCCGGCAGCATGCACGTAAAAACCGGGTCACTGGACAATGTCGCTGGTATCGCCGGATACGTGCATGCCCGCTCCGGCAAACATTATGTCGTGATAGCGATTCTGAACCATACCTCTGCGGATGCCGGTCCGGGTCAGGAGCTGGGTGACGCGCTGCTGAATTGGGCCTGGACTCAGTAAATTGTAAAGCAGGAACTGAATGTAATTCCGCGAGTCAAAGCGAATTCACACACTGAATCGCCGTAACAGCTGGAAACTTAATGCAGGCACCGCAAAAGGAAGACTACATCAGCACTGACTTTGATCGGCTCTATACCGAACAGGTCTTTGATGTTGATCCGGCCATCGGGCTTGCTCAAGACTCCGGACAGGAACCGGAAGCCTTTGCGCCCGGCCGCCGGATCAGGCACTTGATAGTTCCGGTTAGCACCAGCATTCTGATTCATCTTTGTCTGCTGTTGTTGTTTCGCCAGCTTGTACCCGTACCCAACCCCATAAGTCCTGACGCTCAACAACTGCCAGCCAGCATACAGATCAGCTTTCGCCCACGCCCCAGTCCTCCCCCAGCACCAGGACCAGATCTTGAACCTGAACCGGCTCCTGAACCGGCTCCTGAAATAGCTGAGCAGGAAGAGTTGCCCGTGCAACCTCCGGCAGAAACCATTGTGGCTGACCAACCTTCTGTACCGGAATCACCGGTCAACCAGGCCCGGCAGTTAGCGGATGAACCCACACAAATCACAGAGCCGCAGTCGCAGGCCCCCAGATTGGCAGCCCCTGCCCTGCTTGATCTGAGAGACCTGATACAAGAACGCGCCCGGGACCATGAAACCCGCCGAATCTACAGCAACGTCAACTGCGACGAACGCCAGCGCCGCACCGATCTGATCGACTGCGGCGACGAAGACCCAAACGCCCAATACGACTATGCCGCCGCAGAACAAAATGCAACAGTAGAATTCTTCGCAACACTCACCGCCCCCGGCGAAGACACCAGCAGCCAACCCGCCGACCGCACCACCGGCGACGCACGCACCCGCGCCTCACTGGAACACATGAACGGCAACCTCGGCGCCAACCCCCTCATCCGCAGCGTAATGGGGCAACCATAGCTAGTGATACGTAGTAAACTCGAGCACGTTGATAGAATACAGCTGAGTTGCGAGTTGCTGCTGACGATGAAAGCCGTTAAAACTGCGGTGGTGAAATGTACAACAGCGGAGGTCGGATGACAGCAGGGTTAAACGATCGGAGCCTCGGCGGACAGGAAGTCCGCCGCGGAGCCCCACAGGGACGTGCTTGTGGGCGTCTCCGAGCGGTTAACCCTGCTGGCAGCCGGCCGCTAAACGAAGCTCCAACAACAGACTACCCGCTACGCTGGCCGCCGATTATTGGCACAAAAAAAACCTACCCATACCGCCCGGTAATATAATCCTCAGTCTGCTTCTTCCCGGGATTGGTAAACAGCGTATCGGTATCCCCATACTCCACCAGATTCCCCATATACATAAACGCCGTATAATCCGACACACGCGCCGCCTGCTGCATATTATGGGTCACGATAATAATCGTGTAGTGGTGCTTGAGCTCATTTATCAGCTCTTCAATCTTCAGTGTAGAAATCGGGTCAAGCGCAGAAGCCGGTTCGTCCAGCAAAATCACTTCAGGTTCAATCGCAATCGCGCGCGCAATTACCAGACGCTGCTGCTGACCGCCTGACATACCGAAAGCGTTGTCCTGCAAACGGTCTTTAACCTCGTCCCACAACGCAGCCGCCCGCAGTGATTTTTCAACCACCTCATCGAGCACACGCTTGGACTTCACACCCTGCAGGCGCAAACCATATGCTACATTTTCGTAAATGGTTTTAGGGAAAGGGTTCGGCTTCTGAAACACCATACCTACACTACGCCGCAGATCTGCAACATCAATATCGCGATCGTATATGTTTTTGCCGTCCATCACGATCTCGCCTTCAATACGGCAGATGTCGACCAGATCATTCATGCGATTAAAACATCGCAGCAAAGTGGATTTACCACAACCGGATGGTCCGATAAAAGCCGTCACACGCTTCTCGGGAATCATCAGATTGATATTCTTCAGAGCCTGATCAGCACCGTAATAAAGATTCAGATTATTAACCTGAATCTTGGGGGTCTCGTCAGCAAGCGACATGGTTTCCCGCTCGGACACCTTGCGGGCACCTGCAGCAGAAACTGCAGGCCGGTCGCGATGAGAAGCGGTCTCGGGCTTTGCTGAGGCCGCTTCGGTGGTCATCAAATTTGTCTGTTCAGCAGTCATGTTATTTCCTGTTGTCACAAATACGCTGTGTTCTTGCTTTCCGCGTGTTTATTCACCGGCGCTGCGATAACGCTCGCGCAGGCGGTTACGAATCCCGATGGCTGCCAGATTCAGCACCACAATCAGCATAACCAGTATCAATGCCGTGGCGTATACCAAGGGTCGAGCGGCTTCTACGTTAGGACTCTGGAAACCCACATCGTAGATATGAAAACCCAGATGCATAATCTTGCGATCCAGATGGATAAATGGGAACACCGTGTCTATAGGCAAGGCTGGTGCAAGTTTTACTACACCAACCAGCATCAAAGGTGCCACCTCACCCGCAGCACGGGCAATCGCCAGAATCAGACCAGTCATCATGGCTGGTGTTGCCAGCGGCACAATCACTTTCCAGAGCGTCTCGGACTTGGTAGCGCCTAACGCCAGGCTGCCCTGACGGATCGTGCTGGGAATACGCGAGAGCCCTTCTTCGGTCGACACAATGACGATTGGCAGTGTCAGCAAGGCGAGTGTCAGTGACGCCCAGAACAATCCGGGAGTACCAAAGGTTGGCGTCGGCAGCGATTCAGCATAAAACAGCTGATCGAGATTGCCACCCAGGTAATACACAAAAAAACCAAGACCAAACACGCCGTATACAATTGATGGCACACCGGCCAGGTTGTACACAGAGATACGAATGATACGGGTCATCGTGCCTTGTTTTGCATACTCACGCAGATAAATCGCCGCAAGAATCCCAAACGGTGTCACGATAACAGACATCACCATCACCATGGTTACGGTACCAAAAATTGCCGGGAAAATACCGCCTTCGGTGTTGGCCTCGCGCGGATCTTCGGTCAGAAACTCCCATACCCGCTCAACGTACTGGATGGATTTCCCGATCACCGACAATTCATTCGGTCTTGTTACGCGCACAATCGCAGCCAGCGAAATATTGACCTGATTGCCATCCGCCATTCGCATCTGCAGAGTATCACGGCGGGTGCTGGCATAGATGACATCCAGCTCTTCGCGCAACACAGCGTATTGGGCATCCAGCGTTTCACGCGCTGCTGCAATGCGTGCCAGCTCGGCAGCTTCAACATCAGCAGGAGGCGAATCAAGCTCCAGACGGCGCTCGTCCAGACGCAGCCTGTTCAGGCTGGTGTTGATACGCCCTATTTCACCACGTTCCAGGCGACGGATCTGCAGATGCAGATCCAGGCTTCGTCGCACAGCGGCTTGTAATTCAGCTTCAAAACTCTGATCTCCGGCCTGTGCAACAACAGCGCCCTCTCGTAGTAATGCAACAGGCGTTCCGTAAAAATTGCCCCACTCGCGACGCTCAACCACGGTAATGTCGCGCGGGTACTGCCAGGGCTCCATACCCAGTTCAAGATACCAGGCAAAATCAACTCCTGTCTGGTCGCGATTGCCCAGTTTGATCAGATGGCGAGTTACCAACTCGACATCATCAGGCACTCTTTCTCCTGAATCCCGGGCAACTGCAGCCGGCACTGTCTGACTGCGCACCAGCTCACCGATCAATACGCGCTGCTCACCTTGCGACGTAGTCAGATTGATCAGTGCGACATCCGATGGCCAGAAATGACCAAACCCGCGCACCGCGATCAGACCTATCAGACCAACCACCATGATCATACTGAACGCAACAGCAGCGCCATTCAGCCATATCCACGGAACTCCGCTTTTAAACCATTGTTTCATGCTTTGCTCTCTTTAAAACAGATCGGCTATCGCAGGTAGTGCTGTCAAAGGTAGTTCTTCCGTCACCGGTAGCGCTATCACAAATTGCTATAACGTTGGCGCAGACGCTGGCGAATAATTTCAGCCAGAGTGTTCACCACAAAGGTGAGCGCCAGCAGCACCAGAGCCGCCAGGAACAACACACGGAAGTGCGACGAACCCACAGCCGTTTCAGGTAGCTCTACAGCGATATTGGCCGACAAAGTACGCATACCTTCAAAAATATTGAAGTTCACTACCGGGCTGTTTCCGGTAGCCATCAACACAATCATGGTTTCACCAACAGCGCGGCCAAAACCCATCATGATTGCTGAAAATATACCTGGGCTCGCAGTTGGCAGCACCACGCCCAGCACGGTCTGCCAGCTGGTGGCGCCCAACGCCAGGGATCCCTGGGTGAGATGGCGAGGCACAGTAAATACGGCGTCCTCGGCGATAGAAAAGATGGTCGGAATAACAGCAAAACCCATAGCGATGCCCACGATCAAGGCATTGCGCTGGTCGTAGTTGATGCCCACGTTAGTGAACCACTGACGCATACTGCCGTCGAACAACCACACTTCAACCCAGGGGCTGGACTGCACACAGACTGCGCCAAACGCCAGAATCACAGGCACGCACAGCGCCGCTTCCCAACCGTCAGGAATATGGGAGCGAAACGCCGACGGCAAACGCGTCCACAAGTACGCAAACAGCAGCAACATCACCGGCATCAACAGGAAGAAGCTGAATACTGCCGGCAGGTTATTCTCCACAAATGGTGCAAGCCAGAGACCCGCCAGAAAACCCAGAATAACCGTTGGCAGCGCTTCCATGATTTCGATACTGGGTTTCACTACCCCACGCAATTTGGGTGTCATGAAATAAGCGGTGTAAATGGCACCTGCAATTGCCAGAGGCATCGCAAACAGCATGGCGTACATGGCCGCTTTTAAAGTGCCCACCGTTAATGGCACCAGACTGAATTTTGACTCAAACTCATCCGATCCTGATGAGGACTGCCAGATATACTCCGGATCTTCGCGCCCTTCGTACCAGACCTTGTTCCACATTGCGGCCCATGACAACTGGGGATGTTCATTCCACAATTCGGCAGAACTCACCTGCTGTTGCTCTGTCATCCATAACAGACGTCCGTTGATTTGTGAGATGGCAACGTTTGATAGCGGCTGATCACTGACCTCATCGAGGAACAGAGTCCGCGATGAGCTGCCGTAATGGATACCAACCTGCCCGGCCTTGTCCACAACCACAAAACCTTTGCGGGTGTGCTCGGGGGCAATGGCAGTGATTTCAGCACCATGATTGTTGAATTCACGGATGCGAGTGAGATTGTAGTTATTGCCCTCACCACGCACCAGAAACCACTGGCTCAATGCTCCGGACTCAGTGCCAACCACCATCGACACGGTACCGACAAGGAACTCGGCGGCAGTAACACGTTCGCCCAGTCCTGCATCGACTGACTCAACCAGACGCGCCTGAGCGGGATTCACAATATCGTAGTAATGAACAAAACCGCGATCATCCAGCACAAACAGATTACGCAGCGATTTATCCAACAGTATTTTTTGTGCCTGACCGGGAACGGCCGGCAGACTATGCACCGTGGTCGTCAACTGCACTTCACCGGTCAGCAGGTTGTTCCTGCTGCCAATTAATGCCAGCAGTAACCTGTTATCTGCGGTCACCGCTGCCACCGCAGTAGAGCCAACACCCCGCGTTAATACTGCTGTTGCCACCAGACGCAGGGGCTGGCCCTGTGCATCGATCTGAATTGCAGTCTCACCCAGAGGGTAGTCAATACGTGGCGTCACCACGCGCTGGTCATTCGGGAAGCTGACTGCAAACGCGTGGCGGGCAAGCACAGCCTGGCCATTGTCAAAACCGTAAACAACAGTATTCGAAATGGTTTCGCCACTGGCAAAACTGCTGACGTTTGCACCGTCCGGCACAGGTATTTCAAAACGCAGTTGCTCGTCGCCGGTAGCCGAATCGAAAAATATTGCCTGAGCCTGATTGGTGTACTGAATACCCAGCGTTTCGTAGCGATCCAGCAACAGACTGAAAGTTTGCGCCTGTCGCTCCGGCAGGATGTAGCTGTGCTGCTGCGTCACCTTCGCGCCGCGCAGGATGGGAGAAACTTCGTAGAACAGATAAACGAATATCATCAGCAGCGCCAGCACCACACCGTAACCGGCTGTTGTTATGCCCCAACGCGCCATTTTGTCACGGCGGGCGCGCTTTTTGCGCAAGGCCTTGCGGCTGGCTGGGTCAGGAAGCAGACTGGTTCTGGGTTTGGCCTGAACAGGAATTGCTAAAGAAGATGCAAACGAGGGCGTTGCAGTGGACAAATTTGATGGCGTCTTGTCTGTCATGAATAAGCTCGATCCTGCTCGGACTTGCCTTTTGGTTTGAAAACGCAGACAAGACTAACCGTCATTTATGACAGCAATATGACAATCCTGTCTTATTTCTGATTCTGGAATGTCGCTCCAGACTACAGGCTCCGGATTCTGCCAGCCATCAATGACAAGTCAATGACAGTTGTAGAACAGATCCGGAGATTGATGTAGCGCAGTTCAGACCCGGGACTTATTCAATCCCAAGCTGTTCCAGCACGCGCTGAGCCAAGGCGGCAGGCAATGTGACGTAACCGTCACGATCCACCACTTCCTGACCTTGCTTGCTGTAAACCATTTTGACAAATTCGCGGGTGACCGGATCAAGCTCGCGATTTGGATGCTTGTTGATATAAATAAGCAGGTAGCGCGCAAGCGGGTAGTCTCCGCTGGCCGCATTCTCAGATGTTGCTTCAAATGCAGGAGCACCGTCAGCTGCTGCCAGCGGAACAGCTCTTACACCCGAAGTGCGGTACCCAATGCCAGAGTATCCTATGCCGTTAATTGATTCCGTAACACCTTGAACCACCGATGACGATCCCGGCTGTTCATTGATACTGGATTTGAAGTCTCCGCCACACAGGGCGTTGTCTTTAAAAAAGCCATAGGTGCCGGACACCGCGTTACGGCTGTAGAGCGTAAAGTCACGGTTTGCCCATGCTCCGGTCAGACCCAGGTCACCCCAGCGCTGCACATTTGCCTCCGCGCCACATCGGCGGGTAGCTGAGAATATGGCGTCAACCTGTGGCAGGCTGAGACTCTCTATAGGGTTATCGCGGTTGACATAAACTGCGAGCATATCTACAGCAACCGGCAATTCAGTGGGTTGGTAACCATGGCGGGCTTCGAATTCCTGAATCTCGGATTGACGCATCGGACGGCTCATGGGCGCCAGCATCGCGGTACCTTCAGTCAGCGCGGGCGGCGCGGTTGAAGAGCCGGCACCCTGAATCTGCACATTGACGTTGGGGTAAAACTTGGCGAATTCTTCAGCCCACAAGGTCATCAGGTTGTTCAGAGTGTCAGAGCCAATACTGGACAAATTGCCGGACACACCGGACGCACGAACGTAGTCCGGCAGATTGGGGTCAACATCAGCCATCAATGAAACCGGCATTACCAGGCCGCTGGTCAGACTGATCGCTGCGATCAGACGCTTGAGATTGTTCATCCCGTTTTCTCCGTATGAGTGGGTGTTCATTCGACTGTTTTTCAGTCATGACGGCACTATAACGGCGCTATATGACAGATATATGACAATTCTGTAATACAAGCTGACTTGTCCCAGACTCGGACGGTTCCGGATTCATCCAGGAGTCAGTCAATCTGGCTGCGAAGGCGCGCTGTTAAGCTGACCATCAGCGATCTCCTGGTTCTGGTTGGTCCTGGTCCTGTTCTTGTCTGCTCTGTCCTGGTGGTGGCAGTTCGGTCGCCAGCTCTGACAGACGGACAGCAATTCGGGTAGATCGTTCAGCAACCCGCAACATCATGCGCAAACTCTCCACGGCAGGATTTATCGCGCGAACAGGAATCCTGCCAGCCACACTCGCTTCCAGCAATGTGGTTTTCAGGGCACGGAAACGCGTACGCAAAGCCTGATAAGACTGCTCTATCGCCTCCGCTGAGAACTCTCCCAGCCTGTTGTCAGAGTCTTCGATCAGCTTGATAACGGCAGCCTGGTAAGTCAGGATGTCCTCTTTGACAATGGTCTTGAGCAGCAGTTCAACGTCTGCATCTGATACCGCATTGTCATGAGCCAACGCTACCGCCTCGTCGATATAGTTTGCGATACGCAGTATTAATGGTAGCTGTTTTGCAATCTCACTGGAAAGCCTGTCTGTCTCCAGCATCGTTACCGAATTTTCAACATGTTGGGCAAGCTGACGCAGTCCGTCATGTTGTTGCTGTAACAGCTTGCCCGGCAAGCCTTCGGTCCGGAACGCATCAATGGCATGGCGACGAGTGAGTTCTGCCATGCGCTGCAACTCAAGTCCGAAGGCATCCATGGCAAGCGCAGGCGACACCATGACGTTGCTGTCAAGATATTGTGGACGACCAATCTCTTCTGCCTGGCTGACAAACTTTCCTTCCAGCCAATGCCCGAGCCGGTCAATAAGCGGGCGCATTAGCAGCACTCCGAACAAGGCAAGTGTGGTGTGGAAAAATGCGATGGCCAGTGCCGGGTAGTCGTGCAACCAGGTGTCATGAGTCGACAGCCACAATACTGCCGGCAGCATAAAAATGCCGACAAGGGCGCTGAAGCCATTGATGCAGACATGTCCGGCAGCTACGCGCCTGGCATTTGGCGTAGCTCCGATCACCGCCAGCGCCGATGTTGAGGTTGTGCCTACAGTGGCACCAATAACCATGGCAGCGGCAGCCGGGAACCCGATCAAACTACCTGACAAGGCAGTCAGCGTTAATGCCACTGTCGCACTTGAGGATTGCATCAGCATGGTCATCACCGTGCCAACCAGCACATAAACAATCAACCCGGCAAAACCTTCCGGAGCCAGACTGGCCAGATCCACCGTGGAAGAAACGCCTTCAAATGCCGAGCGCAAAAAATCAATCGCGATAAAAAACAGGCCGAAACCGGCAATCGCTTCACCCATCGCGCCGAGACGGCTGGATGCGCCCGTCAGTCGCATGATCATGCCTGCGCCAATCATGGGCATGGCAAAGGTGCTGATTTTGAATTGGAAACCAATTGCTGCTACAAGCCAGCCGGTTGTGGTTGTGCCTACTGTCGCTCCCAGCACGATACCCAGAGCCTGATGTATACCCATCAAACCGGCATTCACAAACCCGATAGTAGCAATAGTGACGGCGCTGGACGACTGCACCAGGCTGGTCAGCAAAAAGCCGGATCTGATGCCATGCCAGGTAGTGCGCGTCGACCGCCCGAGGATTTCTCTGAGTGCCCCGCCTGCCGCCAGCTTGAGCCCATCTGTAATCATGGACACACCCAGAAGAAACAACCCGAGTCCACCGGCCAGTGTGCCTAGCGCAACCAACATACTTCTCAACTCCCGTAAACCACGTACAGACCGTCCATACTTTCAGTGAGCCAGTGTACCTGTTCAAATGCCAACGCAGCCAGCATTGATCGGCATCTCGCCGCATTAGCCATTCGGGCAGATTGACGCCTGTCTCCTCCAACGTATACTGCTGGTACAGGTTGATTCGGGAGACTGAAACCGCAGCCCTTGCGTCTTTAAACCAGCCCGTGTCAAAAAACAAATATGATGACCGGTCAGATTGCTCAATCTCCGCATACCAGAGTCCAGCTCTGGAACACTTTCCTGACTGGAATATTGGTTGTCAGCGGTCTGCTAATTACGTACACAGCGACCAGGCTCAACCTTGCCAGCAGCTTTCGGATGTGGGAACTGACATCAGTTGCAGAAGCAGAAAGACTCAGCGTCGGCTTGCGCTACCGTGTTCTGCGTAACCGCGAACCATTGATTGCTGTCAGCACTCTGTACTCGGGCTCTGACGATGTCACACAGGCAGAACTGGAAATAGCGCGCTCACAAATTCTGGACATCACCGACCTTGAGGTTGATCACTCGATAGCCTTTATTGAGTTGGCCAGCCCGGATCAGGTAACTGGTCTGCCACGTTATACCGCAGCCCAGGCGGCTGGCGAGCTTGCCATATTGCCAGCAGTGCCCGGCCGGGAGATCGATCCGCGTCTGATCCCGGCAATCGAGGCGGCATCAACCGAACCGGGGGAGTTGATACTGGGCGCATTTATCCGCGTGGATAGCATCAGTTACCTGCCTATTGTCATCTCTACTTTTAATGCAGGCAGACCCGGCACTCTGCTCTATCTGCTGAACTTCAGTCAGCTTCTGGATACCGTTACAAAGGGCGAGATAAGCCCTCGAACGACTTTCAGTCTCTTCCATCCGCTGACGGGCACAACCAACCACGCATCCTTGCCGGCACTGGCCAGTGAGCCGGAGGCTCATCATGTTGTTAATATTGACATGGGTTTATATGAATGGCAGCTGACATGGTCATTTGATGCCAATGGCAGCGGCAGCGCGGAGCAGCGGCTTGCATATACCATTGCACTGGGAGGCACGCTTATCACGTTAATGCTCAGTTTTATCATTTACAATTTGCTGCACCAGCGCCAGATTATTGGAGAGCAAATCGAAAAAAAGACACTTGAACTGATTGAGACACAGACCTTGCTGATCCAGCGCGAAAAGATGGCTGCGCTTGGACAAATGGTTGCAAGCATATCGCATGAACTCAATACTCCGATAGGCAACAGCTTGCTGGCAGCAACACTGCTGCGCTCCCGCAGCAAGGATCTGGTCGCAACTCTCGGAGACCACAATGGCTTGCTGACCGACTATGACCGCAAAGATGCCATCGACACCTTTGTTTCCGTCGCAGCTGAAAGCACCCGGCTGATCGAAAAAAATATCCAGCGCGCCACCGAACTGATCCGTAGCTTCAAGCAGGTAGCGGTCGACCAGAGCAGTGAAAGACGGAGGCGATTTAATCTCTCTGAGACGCTGCGGGAGCTTGAACACACATTAGCGCCCAGCCTTCGCGCGGAGCGTTTACAGTTTACTCTTGACGTACCCGGCTCTATCAATATGGACAGTTACCCCGGCGCACTTTATCAGGTTATAAGCAACCTGGTCAGTAACTCCATGACACATGCATATGACCACTCCCATGATGATCGCACGCCATATCGGGGGGAATTACTGCTGGAAGTGACAAGCATTGACAAAGAGCATATTCTCATAGTTTTCAGCGACGATGGCGTCGGTGTAGCAGATTCTGTGCAAGCCAATATCTTTGATCCGTTTTTTACTACCAGACTTGGTTCCGGCGGCAGCGGACTAGGTTTGCACATCGTTTTTACGCTGGTGACTGATGTGCTTGGTGGCAGCATTAAATTGATGTCTGTTGAGCATGGGACAACTTTCCAAATGACCATTCCAACAAGTGCACCCGAGTCAAAACGGAGTTGACAGTAAAATAAAAATCAGCAATGCATCAGCAAAACGACGCGGGAAACCTGAGTCATGGAATATTCCGGCCAAATCTCTGCCAACACGCAGAGCAATGTCAACAAACAGATAAGTCGCGCCGGCCACCCTCAGGACACGTGGTATGTGCTGATTGTTGATGACGACATTGAAGTGCATGATGTCACCAGACTCTCGCTGCACAATATCCGTCTGCTTGGTCGCCGCGTGAAACTTTTCCACGCCATGTCAGGCGCGGAGGCAAAAGGTATTCTTCAGCAGGAGCCGGGCATGGCGGTTGTTCTGCTGGACGTAGTGATGGAACAGCCCGATGCAGGTCTGCGGCTGGTGCAAACCATACGCGACGAGTTGCGCATGCAGGAAGTAAGAATCATTCTGCGCACAGGACAACCGGGCTACGCACCGGAAGAAAAAGTCATTCATGACTACGACATCAATGACTACAAAACAAAACAGGATCTGACGCACACCCATCTGATCACCTCCATGGTTGCCTGCCTGCGCTCTTACCAGCAGATTAAAACTATCAATCAGAATCGTGCCGGATTGCAAAAAATTATTGCCGCCAGCAGCAATCTGCTTGAAATCCAGTCCATTCAGGCGTTTTCAGACGGTGTGATCACGCAGATAGCTTCTCTGCTCGGGCTTAGCGCAGAGGGGCTTATGTGTGCTGTTCTGCAAGATCAGGGAAACGATGCTGCCACCAGAATTCTGGGCGCAGCAGGACAATATGCAGATTTGAATCAGCAGTCACTCGACTTGCTCGAAGACTCGCACCGGCGAACGGTCATACGCCGATGCCTTGATGAGCAGCAACACCTTTACCTGGCTGACGAAACTGTCCTTTACATCGGCAAGGAACCTCATGCCGCCGCTATTTATCTGCACACAAGCCGGCCGATTGAAGAATCTGACAGGGAGCTTATTGAACTGTTTTTGAAAAACATCTCAATTGCTTACCAGAATGTCTCGCTTTTTCAGAAACTGAGCGCAACAGCGTTTGCAGATCCTCTGACAAGACTTGCAAACCGCAACGAGTTTATCCGTCTGCTGCACGAAACCCGGTTTCCGGACGGAGCAAATCCTGTGGTTGTGCTGTTGGATCTGAAACATTTCTCCGAAATTAACGACGGGCTGGGTCAGGATGTCGGTGACGATCTGCTAAGGGCTGTTGCGCGCCGTCTGCAGTTGACATTCGGACAGGATACCGCCATCGCACGCATCGATGCTGATGTATTCGGCCTGATCGGTGATGAGACCATTCTCAACCCGCTGTCAATATTGGCGAGCTTTGACACGCCTTTCGAAAGCGGTGATCAGCAACTTCTTATCTCTGCCACACTCGGGATCGGGCAGCTTGAATTGATGGGGGAAGCAGGTTTGACGCGGCTAAAACGCGCTTATATTGCTCTGAATGCCGCCAAACGCAGCCTGCTCAGCAATTACGCGTATTATGTTCCGAAAATGGAAGAAGACACAGAGCAACGGTTGCTGATCAGCCGGGCTCTGCGCGATGCGCTGGCGCGACGACAGTTACAAGTCTGGTATCAGCCGCAATTTGATTTGAGCTCGCGGGAGGTAACGGGCGTAGAAGCACTGTTGAGATGGCCTCAGAACGATGGTGATTTTATTCCACCGTCGGTATTCATTCCGATTGCAGAACATTCAGGGCTGATCGTAGATATCGGTTTCTGGGTAATTGATCAGGTCTGTTCTGATCTGGCAGAGCTTTCTAGTGAAGGTTTCCCGAATCTTCGTTCAGCCATCAATATATCCATGCAGCAATTCCGCAGCCCCAGTTTTATTTCCGGCATCATGCAGTCACTGAGCAATAGTAAAATTGATGCTGCCCGGATAGAACTTGAAATTACCGAATCGGTACTCATGGATGAGCCTGAGGTAGTCATCAAAGCCCTGCGCCAATTAAAACAACTTGGCATTACAATATCGATTGATGACTTCGGAACCGGATTTTCATCACTGAGTTATCTTCGCCACTTGCCTCTGGATCGAATGAAAGTAGACCGCAGTTTTGTACGCGATATCAATCAACCGGGTGGACATGTCATTATCGAAAGTATTCTGAGTCTTGGGCACCAGCTTGGACTGCGCACCATAGCTGAAGGCATAGAAACGGCGGAACAGGAAACGTTCGTGCGCAAGCATGGCTGCCATGAGGGACAGGGTTACCTGTATGCACAGGCCATGCCTCTGGAAGCACTGAAGCGATTTATAGAGCAGCGACGCACTCCGCTATCAGGCGCTGCGCCACTCCCATAAAAATAGCCAGAATAAAACCAGCCAGATTACTTGAATACCACCGTTTTATTGCCGTTCACAATAATACGGTGCTCGCAGTGCCACTTGACTGCACGCGCAAATGCAGCACATTCCGCATCACGGCCTATCTGTACCAGTTCGTCGATGTCAAAGTTGTGATCGATTCTTTCGACGGCCTGCTCAATGATGGGACCTTCGTCCAGATCCGTTGTGACGTAGTGCGCGGTGGCACCAATAATTTTCACACCACGCATGTACGCCTGACGATATGGATTGGCACCCTTAAATCCCGGCAAAAATGAGTGATGTATGTTGATAGCCCGACCTGCCATCGCCTCGCACATACGCGGCGACAATATCTGCATATAACGCGCCAGCGCCAGTAAATCTACCTGCCTGTTTTTTATGATATCCAGCATGGCGTCTTCTTGCGCCTGCTTGGTCTCCGGCGTCAATGGCAGGAAATGGAAATCCAATCCGTACCACTCGGTAATACCGCGCATGTCTTCATGATTCGAGATCACACCAACAACGTCCGCAGGCAGCGCACCACTGCTCCACCGGTGCAGCAGATCATTCAGGCAGTGGCCATGTTTTGATACCGCAAGCATGACGCGGGGGCGTCTGCGCAGATCAAAAAAATTCCACTGCATATCAAACTGCGAGGCCAGTGTTTTAAAATCCTCATCCAGCTTGTCAGGGCCGGGGAGATCGGCCTCTGCTTCTTCGAATTCAACGCGCATAAAAAACCGGTCAATGACCGGATCACGATGTTGCGCAGCTTCGCTGATTGTGGCGCCACGCTGGAACAGGAAGTCGCTGACAGCTCTGACGATGCCATTCGCTTCAGGACAGGAAACAGTCAGAACATATTTGTTGCGGTTTTCAATTTTCATGATGAATTCAGACAAACTCAATTGGCAAATGACCAGGCGCCGCATAGTAGCATTTTTTATCCGCCAGCAAACCCTGCCCCCCGATCAGGGGGTCTACAAAATCACCCTGTTGACCTAGTCTACGCATGACGAATGCAGAGCCACTCCGGTGTCCTCGGCAAATCAGCTTTTTTATCAGACTGTATTCATGGAGCCATGTGATGGAAATTCTCACCAATAAACTGCGCGCTGCTGCGCTAGGCATGACTGCTGCTGCCCTGCTGCTGGGCACCGGTGCTACGCTTGCACAAACTGCTGCGACAATCCCGGCGGGCCTGGAAGGCACTTACTCTCTGACATTCGGCTCTGCACAGCCTGGTTCACCGCTGACAAACGGAACTGCTGTGTCCATGGTAATCGCACCGGGCGGCACCATCTGTATTGCCGACTATGTGCTGGCCAATCCGGTTACTCAAAGTGGCAACACGGCGGAAGCATTCTGGGGCGTGCCCTCACTGGGTATTAAACTGGCGCTTTCGAATATCAACACCGGCAGTTTTAACGAAGTTAATGTGCTCTCGACATCAAACCAGTTTTATGGACAATTCTCAGGCAGCAAAACCAGCAACTCTACATCCTGTTCATTACTTGGAGGAGCACCACAGAACATCACCAGCATCACTGATATTTTCCGACTGGCCGAGCAGATGTACGGGGACTTGTTCCCGCCGGCAGCAGGCAACAATGCATACCAGATTATTGACGGGTATATTGCCCGCCAGTACACGTCGACAGGCACAGCCATTGGCATCAGAAACGGCACTGTTTACGTACTGGGTGGCGCGTTCGGCGATACCCCCGTCACAATTGGCACAATTGCCAATACCCTTGCACAACTGACCGGAGGTCCTGTTGTTGAAGAACCGGTCGTTGATATCCCTAAAGGTGACTACGACCTGACTATCTCCGGAACCGTCGTCACCAGCGGCATATCCACGCCTCTGTCACTGACTATCGAGTCCATTCCGGCACCAGGTTCGGGAGATATAAATGATCTGGAAGATCAGGTACGGAAGGCATTTAAAGATGTCGAAGGCGTAAACCCTGACATGTTCAACAACTTCCAGATCAGCGAAGTCAGCGTGAGCGACAGCCGTGTATTCTTCCGTGCGCAGTTCTCCTCCACAATGGTCACGGCAACACCAATAGGTAACATCACAACCAACATCAGCTACAACCTGACTTATGAATATCTGAAAAAGTAAACAGCAGTACTCTGACGTCAGCACCGAATTTCGATCGCCGGTGCCGGCGGACTGACCTTACCAAGGCCGCTGATCCTGTCAGCGGCCTTTTTTTATGCTGCCTGGCACGCTATCCTTGGGCTTCAGGCATCGCAATGCGGCGCTCCTGTGGCCGCCGTGTCACGCCATCAATCGGGAACTTTTACATGTATTGTGCAGCTGGCGGCTTATCTGTGAGTCGGGTACTGAAACGCATACTGGCAACCGTGTCTGTACTGGCAGGTCTTGGCCTGATCACCGGCACCAGTGCTCTTGCACAAACACCTCCTGATGTCAGCGGCACATGGCGCGGAACTTTGGTCGCCGCACAGTACGACCCCATTGAAATTGTCTTTCACATTGAAGGCAGTGCCAGTGGTTACTCCGCCACGCTGGATATACCGGCTCAGGCGCGGACAGGTGTGCGGGTGGACAGTGTCAGCATTCGAGGTTCGAACATCATGATTAGAATGAATGGCATCCAGGCTGAGTATTATGCTGGCCTGGTGAGGGCTGAAGACGGCATCAGCATAGAGGCACTGGACGGTGACTGGGGCCAATCCGGTGAACATACCCCCCTGCGCATGTTGCGTGAGCCGTAACAAGCCATTTCATTTCCAGGTAGTCCTACCAGAGGCAGCTCATCGCCACCACCCAGCATGAGGAATACACAGTGAAATATCTGCATACCATGGTAAGAGTCAGCGATCTCGAGGCCTCACTTGATTTCTACTGCCATAAGCTTGGACTGACCGAGCTCAGCCGCAGGGAGAGTGAACAAGGGCGCTTTACGCTGGTATTCCTTGCGGCGCCGGGTGATGAAACGGCCCAGATTGAACTCACCTATAACTGGGATCCGGAAGTGTATGGCGAAGGCCGCAATTTTGGACATCTGGCTTATCAGGTAAACAATATCTATGAGGTCTGCGCCCGTCTGCTGAAAAATGGCGTCACGATCAACCGACCGCCACGTGATGGTCGCATGGCATTTATACGCTCTCCGGATAATATCTCTATCGAGCTGCTGCAGGCTGGTGCGCCACTCCCGGCTCAGGAACCTTGGTTAAGTATGCCCAATAGCGGAAAGTGGTAACCCTTAAGGGCGCCTGACGTATCGGCAATCCCCGGGCGCCGGATATTTTTTTGCCTGAAGGCATAGAATGCCAGCCTTTTCTTGAGGCACGGGCAGGCCTCGTTTATCATTGCGCACTTTCCCGTACCGGCTCAAAAGCCGGCTCAACACAGCGTCTTCGCGCAGAGGCCAGCATGCAATTACTCGACGGAAAATACACAGCAGAACAGATCAAGGCGGAGATAGCTGAAGAAGTTGTGCGCATCAAGGCGCGTGGAGGCAAAATCCCGCATCTGGCTGCAGTGCTGGTAGGTAATGACGGCGCCAGCGAAACCTATGTCGCCGCCAAGGTTACTGATTGCAAACAGGTTGGATTCGACTCTACTCTGATCCGTCTGCCAGCTGATATCAGCGAGGAAACCCTGCTGGGACACATTGACCAACTGAACAGGAATCCGGACATCGACGGTTTTATTGTACAGGTGCCGCTGCCTGAACATATCGACGAAACCCGCGTGACATTGGCGATTGCGCCTGAAAAAGACGTGGATGGTTTTGCACCAGCCAGTGTAGGCCGCATGTGCCTCGGTCTGCCTACATTTATCTCGGCCACACCAAATGGCGTGATGGAGTTGCTGAGGCGTTATAACATTGAAACCTCTGGCAAACACTGCGTGGTGGTCGGTCGCAGCAATATTGTAGGTACGCCAATGTCGATACTGATGTCTCGCAACAGCAATCCCGGCAATGCCACGGTCACGCTGGTACACAGCCGCACTCCCAATATGGTGGAGATTTGCCAGAGCGCCGACATCCTCATTGTAGCCATCGGAAAACCGGACTTTATAACTGCCGACATGGTCAAACAAGGCGCCGTGGTGGTAGACGTAGGTATCACCCGGGTGAACGACAGCAGTCGCGCCAGCGGCTTCAGACTGGTGGGCGATGTACACTTTGAGTCTGTCAAAGAAAAGTGCTCGTTCATTACACCGGTACCCGGTGGTGTTGGCCCGATGACACGTGCATCGTTGTTGCAGAACACTCTTAAAGCACAGACTCTGCGCCCGCAGATCTGATTCAGCATTTCAAAGGACACCATCATGTTTGAAGCGATCAAGAGTTTACCTTCCGATCCTATTCTGGGTTTGATGGCGGCATACCGTGTCGATAACAATCCGCGCAAAATTGATCTTGGTGTGGGCGTGTACAAGGATGAACAAGGCCGCACACCCGTGATGCGTGCCGTCAAACAGGCCGAAACGCGTCTGTTAAAGAATCAGGATACTAAAACTTACGTCGCTCCAGCCGGCCAGGACAATTTTAATCGGTTGATCGCCGGTCTGATTTTTGGTGAACCCCTGGTCAACAGCCTCGGGGGCCGACGCGTTACATTTCAAACGCCTGGCGGCTGTGGCGGGTTGCGGCTGGGTGCCGAGTTTCTGCAAAAAGTTAAACCCGGCGCCAAAATAATGGTGAGCGATCCGACCTGGGCCAACCATATTCCTCTGCTGGGAGAAGCCGGTCTGGAAATCAGTAAGTACCCTTACTACGATTACACCAATCACGCGATCCGTTTTGATGCCATGATGGACAGCATCAGTAAAGCCGGCGCCGGGGATCTGGTGTTGTTGCATGGTTGCTGCCATAACCCGTGTGGCGCGGATCTCGATCAGTCACAGTGGCAGGAAGTCACTGCACTGGCGCAGAAAAACGGTTTTACGCCTTTTATTGATCTGGCTTATCAGGGCTTGGGTGATGGCATTGCCGAAGACTGTTTCGGCGTGCGATTGATGGCAGAAACCTTGCCTGAACTGATTGTGGTCAGCTCCTGCTCGAAGAATTTCGGCCTGTACCGCGAGCGTACAGGCGCCCTGACTGTGATCAGCGCCAATGCCGGATCCACTAATGCTGCTGGCAGTCAGATTGCGTCTATTGCGCGCAGCATTTACTCCATGCCGCCGGATCATGGCGCAGCAGTGGTCAGTGAGATTCTGGGAGACAAGGCACTCAACGCAGACTGGGAAGTGGAATTGGCGGAAGTGCGCAACCGCATTAACGGGCTGCGCACCGAGCTGGTTGACGCCTTAAAAGCTAAAGGAATCGATCAGGATTTCAGTTTTATTCAGCGTGAAAAAGGTATGTTCTCCTTCCTTGGCCTGAATGTTGAGCAGGTGCACTCACTGATCAACGACTACAGTATTTATCTGGTCGAATCCAGCCGCATCAATATTGCGGGTATCAATAGCAGCAATCTCGACTATCTGGCGGACAGCATCAAAAAAGTGCTGACCGCCTGACGTTCGAGGAATGATCTTAAACGCGTACAGTCAGTACATCACAGCTGATGCCGTGCAATACGGCATTGGCAGTGGACCCCAGAACTGCACGCAACGGGCTGTGCCCATGGCTGCCAATCACCAGCAAATCGGTAGCAGACGATGCCACCAGCTTCTTGATTTCAGTCGCGGGTTTGCCACTCAGGAAGTGCACGCGGGCTGCAGGCACACCTTGTGCCGCTAATGACTCACGTGCCTTCTCGGCAACGCGTGCCTGGTGTTCCTTTTGGACCTTTTCAAAATCCCCCATATTGAGCTCATAAGAGTAGCTGCCCAGCAAAGGTTCAAAAACCAGCGCAGCACTCAACTCCGCATTGTTCGCCGCCGCTATCTGCGCTGCCCTTGCCACAATTTTGCCGGACTCTTCTGATCCATCAATTGCAACCAGTACCTTCTTATAGTCAGCCATCCTTTGATTCTCCCGTCATTGATTAATTACATGTGCTCAGCCTGAGCCATTTCCAGCGCAATCAGCCCGAGCTATTTCTTGCGCAAATAGTTGATCCTGGTCAAACAAGCGCATCTCAGCAGACTGCAACAATGCGCATTTTGACGTGGGTCAATAAATTACCACTGGGACAGTATCACGATAGAACCGCAGCTCATAGTCACGTATCAAATTTGGCATTTTCATTACAGGAGAGCAAAAATGGAAGACAAAATAGTAGCACGCAACATCGGCATGGCCATCGGCGTGATCATTGTGGTTGCCTTTGGACTGGTCACCATTTCAACTATCATTGGTAACAGCCTGCAGTAGTTCGCAGGCTGTGTGCTCTCCTGCCGGGCTCAGCGACGTCCCGGCAGCACTGCGCGCAATGCACTGGCCATTTTACGCAGCGCCGCTTCTGTACTTGGCCAGTCAATGCAGGCATCTGTAACAGAAATACCATACTTTATTTCCTCCGGATCTTCCGGTATTGGTTGATTTCCCGCATTGATGTGACTTTCCAGCATCACGCCCATAATGGATTTATTACCGGCAATAATCTGCTCAGTGACGCTATCGAGCACTTCCAGCTGCAGCTCATATTGTTTGCGGGAATTACCATGACTGCAGTCCACCATAATATTTTCAGCGATTGCAGCCTTGCGCAGCTCTTCTTCACACGCTGCAATAAACGGCGCCTCGTAATTTGGTTCTTTGCCGCCACGCAGAATCACGTGACAGTGCGGATTACCAGAGGTCCTGAAGGCTGCAACTTTGCCGTCTTCAGTCACACTGATGAAAGTATTGACTGCACTGGCTGAACGGATAGCATTTACCGCAACCGACAAACTTCCGTCTACATTATTTTTAAATCCTACGGCTGAAGAAATCCCGCTGGATAATTTCCGGTGTGTCGGTGACTCAGTCGTGCGCGCACCGATGGCAGTCCAGCTCACCAGATCCTGCAGATACTGAGGTGATATCAGGTCAAGTGCTTCTACCGCAATTGGCAAGCCGAGTTCATTGATGTCCAGCATCAGCTGCCGACCGATGCGCAGTCCATGCTCGATACGGTGGCTGCCATCCAGATACGGATCGTAAATCAGGCCTTCCCATCCCACTGTGGTGCGTGGTTTTTCGAAATACACACGCATCACTATCATCAGTGTATCTTTCAGCTCGTCGGCCAGCGGTTTGAGCAGCCTGGCATAGTCCATGGCAAGTGCGGTGTCATGAATCGAGCATGGGCCGACCACTACTAACAGCCGATGATCTTTGTTGTCCAGAATACCTTTGACGCTGTGGTGCCCATACAACACCGTTTGCAGTGCCATGCCTTTTAGCGGCATCTCCCTCTTCAGGGCCGCTGGTGCTGGCAGCTCTTCCTGCGAAATGATGTGCAGATTGTCGACTTCACGCGTTTTTACTGACATAGGGTGATCCCGAAAATGATGACTGACTGTATTCTGGGGGCAGTTGCCCCGTCAATCAAGATTGCCGGGCATTACGGTTTACAGCAGGCGACGCAATACAGTAGATTCGTGCTTCGGATTTAACAGGAGTTTATGCACCATGCCTTACACCCCAGCCCTCACGTACGCCCGCAAATTTGCCTGCATGGGACTGATGCTGGCCAGCAGCCTGAGTTTTGCTGCCGATGCCAGCTTTGAATCAACCCGCAACAAACTTTGGATGGCAATGGAAGGACCCGCACGAAGCCAGGCTGAAATTGCCCGTGATCTGGTCGAGCGTAAACCTGTCGAAACGCTGGAATTCTTCCGGTTCCGCGACAACATGCGGGTAATGGAACTGATACCAGGCGCAGGCTGGTATACCAAGATCCTTGCCCCGACTTTGCGTGGCAGTGGCAAGCTCTATCTGGCAATTGGTACCGATAGCGTTGAAGAGCAGGTGCTGACCCAGCCAGGTTTTGACGAAGTTGAAGTACTGCGCTTGCCGGAAGGTATGACGTTGCGCAATTTGTCAGCGTTCGAATTTGACGTGACTGATCTTGATATGGTGCTGACTTTCCGCAACCTTCACAACATGAGCGAAGAAAGCCGTAAAGTGCTGAATGACGCTGTGTTCAAAGCCCTGAAGCCCGGGGGCTTGTATGGCGTGAAAGATCATACCCGTCGCCATCTGGAAGCAGACAACCGGGAAAACGGCCGCCGTCTTGATCCGGTGCTGGTAATCAAGGAAATTCAGGACACTGGCTTTGAACTGGTCGACTTCAGCTCACTGCACGCGAGCGAAGCCGACGCTTTGAATCTGGAAGTAGGCCACGAATCAGTGACCGGTCGTACTGACCGTTTTACCCTGCTGTTCCGCAAGCGCTGAGTAAAGCAGCAAGATCAGGCATGCCGACGGAAGTCGGCAGGCCGCACACCACAAATGAACAGCGACACCATATAAATCAGCATGCCGCCAAAACAGACTGTTGCCATCATACCGGCACGATGCACTGTGCTCCATTCCAGCCACTGCTGCCAGTCGCCTGCAAACCAGACCAGAAACAGTGACATCAAGACATTAGCGATCAGCATCTGAATGACGAATCTTAGCCACCCCGGCTGAAAACGAAACACTCCACTTTTGATCAATCCCATCAACAGCAAACCCGCGTTCAGAAAAGCTGCCAGTGACGTCGCCAGCGCCAACCCGCTGTGCGCCATATCCAGCACAAATACCAGCAGGATATTCAAGGCCATGTTGGCGACCATAGCGATAATGCCAATTCGCACGGGGGTTTTAGTATCCTGCCGCGCGTAATAACCCGGCGCAAATACCTTGATGGCCATAAAAGCCACCAGGCCCAATGTATAGGCCTGCAGGCTCATGGTGACCTGAGTGACATCAAACACATCAAATTTATTATTCTGGAACAGCGTGATAATCATCGGTTGGGCAAGCAGCACCAGGGCCAGTGAAGCCGGGATTGCTATCAGCAGAATCAATCTGAGCGCCCAATCGAGCAGCGCTGCGAACTCATCCAATGAGCGCTCGGCGTGACGGCGGGACAGACTGGGCAACACTACTGTGGCAATGGCGACTGCAAAAATACCCAACGGCAAGTCCATCAGACGTTCTGAAAAATACAGCCAGGAAACGCTGCCCGATACCAGGAAGGAGGCAATAACGGTATCAAACAACAGATTAATCTGACTGACAGACACACCGAACAATGCCGGCACCATCAGACGCAGAATACGGCTGACGCCTTCGTGGCCTTTGGTCAGCCGGGGCTTGGGCATCAGTTGCATTTTGACCAGAAATGGCAACTGAAACAGCAATTGGCTGATGCCTGCAATCAGCACGCCCCAAGCCAGCGCAATCTCTGGTTGCGTAAAATACGGACTCAATAACAAGGCAGAAGCGATCAGTGAGAGATTGAGCAAGGCCGGCGTCAATGCCGGTATCGCAAATTTGTCATAACTGTTAAGGATCGCACCCGCAAATGCTGTCATGGAGATCAGAAACAGGTAGGGAAACGTGATGCGCAGCATGTCGACAAACATCTGGAACTTAACCGGATCGCTGGTAAAGCCATAAGCAATCGGATATGCCACCCAAGGCGCCGCTGCTACCACAAAGGCGCTGATCAGTAACAACACAGTGCCAAGATAGCCTGCCACCACATTGATCAGTTCCTGCACCTGCGCCAGCGGGCGCTGACTGCGGTACTCGGATAACACAGGCACAAATGCCTGGTTGAATGAGCCTTCGGCAAACAACCGACGCAGGAAGTTAGGAATTTTAAATGCGAGAAAAAAAGCGTCCGCGCCGTCACCAGGGCCAAACACGCGCGCAATCACCACGTCCCGAACCAATCCGAGGATGCGCGAGACAAATGTCATGCTGCTTGTGACTGCACTGGAGCGTAGCAACCCCTTTCTGGGAGTGGCTGGCCGTGGATCTGGTGACGTGCTGCTCAATATAAGGTCTCTTTCTCTCACTTCAGCATTCTATTATGCTGCGCAGTGCGCATTATGGACACCGACGGGAAAAAAAACGAGAAAAGAACAATATGATGGACAAGACTCAACGAATAAACCGATGGCGGGCATTGGGCCCCGGACTGGTCATGGCTTCTGCTGCAGTAGGCGCTTCACATCTGGTCGCCTCAACGCAGTCAGGCGCTCTGTTTGGCTGGCAGTTGTTGTGGCTGATTGTACTGGTCAATATTCTGAAGTACCCGTTTTTCCGTTTTGGTGTGCAATACACGCTCTCCAGAAACGAAAGCCTGATTGAAGGTTATCAACGCAAAGGCAAGGGTTGGTTAGTAGCATTCACAGTGCTTAATCTGATTGCTGCAGTAGTCAACACAGCCGGCGTTCTGCTGCTGACTGCCAGCTTGCTGCAATACTTTGTGCCGGGCAATCCGTCGCTGACAGTGTTGTGCGTGCTGTTGCTGGCAGTCTGCCTGACTATTCTGCTGGCAGGCCATTACCGGCTTCTGGACGGGCTGTCTCGCCTGCTAATGCTGACACTGACTGTCTGCACATTCATTGCCTTGTTTATCGCCTGGCGCAATGGACCGATGGCACCAGCTGATTTTGTCAGCCCGTCACCCTGGCAGCTGTCCATGCTGGCGTTTATCGTAGCGACCATGGGTTGGATGCCTGTCCCCATTGAACTTTCGGCCATCAATTCTATGTGGCTGCGCTCCAAGCAGAAGCTGACTTCCGTATCTGCCTCAGACGGATTGTTCGATTTTAATCTGGGTTACGCGGTGGCAGTTGTGCTGGCGGTTGCCTTTGTTTCGCTGGGCGCGTTGTTGCAGCATGGTACTGAGCAACCCATTGCCATGGCAGGCGCTGCCTTTGCTCAGCAGTTGGTTGCCATGTACGCCGGCACCATCGGTGAATGGGCTCGCCTGTTCATCGCCTTTATCGCATTTATGTGTATGTTTGGCACCACATTGGCAGTGCTGGATGGGTATGCACGCACCCTGAATGAGTCATTCCATCTGCTGCGCAACAAAGAAGGCGCACCCAAGCCCGGCGCGCTCACGGCGTGGACGCTGGTGCAGGCGTCATCAGGCATGGCCATTATTCTGTTTTTTCAGACCGCCCTGAGTCCGATGCTGACTTTCGCCATGACACTGGCTTTTCTTACGACACCATTTTTTGCCTGGCTGAACTTCAGTCTGGTGCGGGGAATGGGTATTTCGAAAGGCATGAATGCACTTGCCTGGGTGGGGATGGTGTATCTGTCTGCTTTCAGCGTGTTGTATTTGCTCTGGTATCTGTTCTGGCGCTGAACACGCAGCGCCAGAACCCATCACTCATGCAAAGTCACTTATTTAACGCACGTAGCATCCATGCGGTTTTTTCATGAATGCGCATACGATCCGAAGCCAGCGAGGCCGTTGATTCATCATCGGCTGCCTGTGCCAGTTTGACGACTTCGCGGCAGGTTTTGACTATCTGCTCATGACCTTGAGTCAGAATATCCACCATCTTGCGGCCCTCCGGAATACCATCAACTTCTTTGATCGAACTCAGGCGAGCAAATTCCTTATAGGTGCCCGGCGCTGGCACATCCAGTGTTCGTATACGCTCTGCCACTTCATCCACAGCCAGGGCCAACTCAGTGTATTGCTCCTCGAACATCAGGTGAAGCTCGCGAAACTGCGGCCCTTCAACGTTCCAGTGGAAGTTGTGGGTCATCAGATACAGTGTGTAGGAATCAGCCAGCAGGCTCTTGAGTCCTTCTGCAATCTTGAGTCGGTCGTTTTCCTTGATACCAATATCGATTTTGCTCATAGACTCCTCCAACAGAGTTTAACATCGGGAATACTGAGTTTAGCGTCAGTCCGGCTATTTTTGGTTCACCTGTTTTCAGCTTAACACAGGAAAACTGACTGTTCAGTCTCACATTCCGGTAAGATAGCCCGCTCAGGCAAACTATCTGAAATTGCAGCCGACTCAGCCTTGACAAAAAAGCTGATTGTCGGCATAGTACCGCGTCTCAAAATTCGCCACACGTTGACAGTATCGAAGGAGCATCAGTTGGCCAACACTGCACAAGCACGTAAACGCGCGCGTCAAAATGAAACCGCACGCCGCCATAACGCCAGTTTCCGTTCCATGGTTCGCACCTACATCAAAAAAGTAGTGTCTGCGATCCAGGAAGGCAACTATGACAACGCAACCGCTGCTTACCAGCGCGCTGTGCCTGTTATCGACCGCATGGCTGACAAAGGCATTATTCATAAAAATAAGGCTGCTCGTCACAAGAGCCGCCTGAATACTGCCATTCTTGCTCTGAAAGCAGCCTGATATTCGCTTGGGGCGATAAGCCCCGACTGAGATCACAGGTTCAAAGCTTAAAAAGGCATAAAGAAAAGGCCGCTATCAAGCGGCCTTTTTGTCGTTGCTGATTTTTTGCACACGCACTATTCAGTCAGTACCAGATTGTCTCGATGGATAATTTCTTCATCGCCGGCATAACCCAGAATTCCTTCTATCATCTTGCTCGGCTGGCGTATCAGAAGTTCTGCCTCGCTGCTGTCGTAGTTGACCAGACCGCGGGCAATTTCTTGACCCTGCTCGTCTTTACAGACCACCACATCTCCGCGATCAAACGGACCTTTCACACCAATCACACCAACGGGCAGCAGACTGCGGCCGGATTCGCGCAATACTTTTGCCGCACCCGCATCCAGAGTCAACTGACCTTTAGCCTTCAACTGACCAGCCAACCACTGCTTCCTGGCCGCCATAGGCTGCTTCTCTGGCAACAGACGTGTGCCAATGGACTCGCCCTGTGAGAGACGTATCAACACATCCGGCTCGCGACCATTGGCAATGATAGTACGGGCACCAGAGCGCGCCGCCAGACGAGCGGCAGTTATCTTGGTAATCATACCGCCGCGCCCCAGACTGCCGCTGCCGCCGGCCATTTTAAGTAGACGGCTGTCTTCAGCCATGGCTTCGGATATCAGCGGAGCATCAGGATTGGAGCGCGGATCCACTTCATGCAGACCTTTCTGATCGGTCAGAATAACCAGCGTATCGGCACCCAGAAGATTTGCCACCAGAGCGCCCAGGGTATCGTTGTCACCAAAACAAAGCTCAGCTGTCGCGACGGTATCATTCTCATTGATCACCGGCACAACCTGCATGGAAACCAATCCTGCCAGAGTACTGCGCGCATTAAGGTAACGACGCCGGCTGGAAAGATCATCATGTGTCAGTAGCACCTGCGCTGTGTGCACACCGTATTGTTTGAAGCTGGTTTCGTAGGTCTGAATCAGGCCCATCTGGCCGACAGCTGCGGCCGCCTGTTGCAGATGAATTTCGCGCGGACGCTTTTTCAAGCCAAGGCGAGCCACACCCTCGGCAACCGCCCCTGAAGACACCAGCACCACTTCAATGCCATTGCGCTGCAGAGTCACCAACTGCCTGACCCAGTTTTCCATGGCCTCACGATCAAGACCGGTACCATTGTTGGTTATCAGGGAACTGCCAATTTTGATAACCCAGCGACTCTTGGTGGCCGCTCGCTGCGGCAGCGTATTCTCTTTCTGTTTGCTCATGGTTGGCGTCTTGAAATAAGCGTTTGGTTTACTTACAGATCATCATCGAAGTCATCAATGTCATCGAGATCTTCTTCGTCTTCTTCCACCCGACGGATTCGGCTGCGCTCGATACTACGACGAATTTCAAACTCCATCTGATGATCTTTGGCCTTGTGCTGCTCAAGGTAGTCCGGATCCTGAGCCAGCCGCTCCCGATGCAACTCAACAGAGCGCATGACATCCTGACAAAGCTTCTGGCAGCCGGTGCCGTCAATGGCAGCAATCCGGTAAACCGGGATATCCCAACCCAGCTCATCTTTAAAACGCTGCTCGAGAGCATCAAGATCGTCAGGCTCTGCCATATCCGCTTTGTTGAGCACCAGCCAGCGTTCTTTCTGTGACAGTGTTTCACTGAATCCAGCCAACTCATCGACAATTGCTTTGGCTTGCGCTACCGGATCAACATCCTCGTCCATTGGCGCAGCATCCACCATGTGTAGCATCAGACGTGTACGCGACAAATGTTTGAGAAAACGAAAACCAAGGCCGGCACCTTCGGATGCGCCTGCAATCAAACCGGGGATATCCGCCATGACAAAAGCGCGCTCCAGCTCGATACGTACCACGCCCAAGCCTGGCACCAGAGTGGTGAACGGGTAATCCGCGACTTTCGGTCGGGCGGCCGATACCGCTCGTAGCAACGTTGATTTACCGGCATTAGGCATACCCAGCAACCCGACATCGGCCAGCACTTTTAATTGCAGCTGAAGCGTTCTGACTTCGCCGTCAGTGCCTCGTGTAGTCTTGGTAGGCGCACGATTGGTACTGGACTTGAACCGGGTGTTGCCCATTCCGTGAAATCCGCCCTTGGCCACCAACACTTTCTGGCCATGCTCGGAAATATCAGCTATGAGCTCTTCGGTATTTTTGTCGACCACACTTGTGCCGACCGCCACCCTGACAAACAGGTCTTCACCAGCTCGGCCGGTGCAGTTTGCACCCATGCCACCTTGACCGGCTTTTGCTATATAACGTCGCTGAAAGCGGAAATCCACCAGCGTATTGAGAGCAGAGTCCCCTACGAGATAGACGCTACCGCCATCACCGCCATCACCGCCGTCAGGGCCGCCTTTAGGAATAAATTTTTCACGGCGAAAACTCATGCAGCCGTTACCGCCTTTGCCGGCTTCTACGACAATTTCCGCCTCATCAACAAACTTCACGTATATCTCCGCCCATATAAAAAAGCCCCGTCGACTGACAGGGCTTTATTTTTTGATTCGTTGCGCCGCTTTGCACGTATACCGGCAAGACTAACCCGGCATCGGCGTTGTAGCGCAGGACTCGCTCAAGCAGTCACAATGCTGACGTACTTGCGATTGTTTGCACCTTTAACCTCAAACAATACTTTGCCTTCCGCTGTAGCAAACAGAGTATGGTCTTTGCCCATGCCCACGTTTTTGCCAGCGTGAAAGCGCGTGCCGCGCTGACGAATAATAATATTGCCTGCCAGAACCTGCTCACCGCCGAACTTCTTGACACCAAGACGTTTGGCTATCGAGTCACGACCGTTACTGGTACTACCGCCTGCTTTTTTATGTGCCATTTTCTATTTGCTCCCAGCCTGAATCAGGCTTTGATACCAGTAATACGAACTTCAGTAAACCACTGACGGTGGCCCTGGCGCTTACGGTAATGCTTACGACGGTTGAATTTGATGATGGTGATCTTCTTGGCGCGACCCTGAGCAATTACCTCAGCAGTCACAGAGCTACCCTCAACATAAGGAGCGCCGATCTTGACTGATTCGCCTTCACCTACCATCAGCACGTTGTCAAAATTGATCTGCCCACCGATGGAAACTTCAATCTTTTCCAACTTCAGCGTCTCGCCTTCAACAACACGGTGCTGCTTGCCACCACTTTCAATAACCGCGTACATATGAAACTCCAGTATTAGGGAACGTCAGCCCCGGCTCCCATGAACCGCGCAGTCGCATGAAACTGAAAAGTTGCATGTAACTGGCTGATTGGTAACCTTTGATTCTCAGCCCGCCGGTCAAATCCGACGCGCTATAAGCTTTAAGGGCGGGCATTTTACGAGAAGCGTGGCTTACAGGCAAGCACTTATCAATGATTTATCGTCTTGACAGCCAGCGCCCGCCCCCCTAGCATTGCCGGCGCATCAATTCTCAAGCGTACGCGAGCCACGGCCTACCCATGCACAAGAATATCCGCGCTGCAGTCGCAACCGATTTTGAGGCTGTAAATGCGTTCATTGTTGAACAATTGCACTCAAATGTTGGCCTGGTAGAGAGCATCGGCCACTACATTACGGAGGCCGGCGGCAAACGCATGCGTCCGGTTCTGGTGTTGCTGGGGGCAAGAAGTTGCGGCGCCACCGGCGATGCAGCGGTCAAGCTGGCAGCAGTTATCGAGTTTATACATACTGCCACCCTGTTGCACGATGATGTTGTGGACATGTCATCCATGCGTCGCGGACGACCCACCGCCAACGAACAGTGGAATAACCCATCCAGTGTATTGGTCGGCGACTTCATTTATTCACGCGCATTTCAGATTCTGGTCAGCATAGGCCATATCGGCATCATGCAGGTTATAGCTGACACCACCAATACCATTGCCGAAGGCGAAGTATTGCAGCTGCTGAACAAACACCGCGTTGACACCACCGAAGCCGACTACATGCGTGTCATCAACGACAAGACCGCTGTGCTCTTTGAAGCTGCAGCCTATTGCGGCGCCATGATTGCCAATGCTGACGAGCCCACACAACAGGCATTGAAAGCAGCCGGGCGGCATATAGGATTAGCTTTCCAGCTGGTAGATGACGCCCTGGATTATGACGGCAGCGCCGACGAGCTGGGAAAAAACATTGGCGACGATCTGGCAGAGGGCAAGCCCACTTTGCCGCTGATCTACGCCCTGCAATATGCCTGCAGCGATGATCAGGATATCATCCGCCAGAGCATTGTCACCGGGGGCACCGACCGTCTGTCCGACGTCGTGCGCATCGTGCATAGCTGTGGCGCTCTGGACTACACCCGCAAGCTGGCACGTAAACATGCTGATTTGGCAGTGGAAAAAATCATGATGCTGCCAGACTCAAGCTACCGCACCGCCCTGCTGCAAATGAGCGAGCTCGCTGTAGCCCGCATCAGCTGACTCCGCTTACACTCAAGCCCCTCTTTTACTCTCCTATTTTTGCACTCAACTGCCCCGCTGAGTCTGAACAGCAACCAGCAGTCTAGAGTTTCGCCGCCAGCTGTGTTAAATCAGGTACGCGCATTCAAAAGCGCGACACTATAAAAGCCTGGATACGAATGAGAGGAGATACCGGCCAATGCCCGCGATCAAACCCGTACTCGACACCGTTGCTGATATCGAAGCCTTCGAACAAATACCTCTGGAACGGCAGTTCCCTGCAAAAACTGCTCTCGAACTGATAGAACACAGTGCCAGGCTGTATGGTGATGATCCTGCGCTGGACTTCTTGCTCACGGGGCGGCGTGATGAAATCCCCCAAACGCTGAGCTTCAACGATTTGGCCCGGCTGACACGCCAGACCGCCAACCTGTTGAGCAGCCTGGAACTGAAAGGTGACGAAGCCGTTTCCATTCTGCTGCCTATGCTGCCACAGTCGCACCCGCTAATTCTTGGCAGCCAGGTGGCCGGGTTGGCAAATCCGATCAATCCGTTGCTGGAACCGGGCCATATCGCTGAAATCATTCAGGCAGCCGACGCCCGCATTGTTGCGTGTCTGGCACCGTCCCCGCATAGCGATCTTTGGCAAAAGCTGCTTCAGATCCTGCCCGGGCTACCAAAAATCCATACTGTTCTGGCGGTTCATCAACCTGGCCTGACAGATCCGGCTGCCAGACTCGAGATTCCAGGCAGCCACGTTAACGTGATCGACTTTAATATAGCTCTGGCCAAACAAGAATCTGACAGGCTTACTCATCCACGCGCACTGAAAGCTGATACTCTAGCCGCCTGTTTTCACACCGGGGGCACCACAGGAAAACCAAAAATAGCGCAGCTTACACATGGGAACATGGCGTATCTGGGGCAATTGGCTCGTGTTCTGAACGCGCATATCGGCCGACAGACCGCTTTGTGCGGGTTACCGTTATTCCATATCTTTGGTGTCATCATTCTTGGCATTGGCGCATTCAGCTCGGGTAACAGAATTGTGCTGCTGACACCCGCCGGATTCCGGAACCCCGAAGTTATAAAAAACCTATGGCACCATGTCGCACGCTTTAGAGCCAACAGTTTTTCCGCTGTTCCTACAGTGTTGACTGCGCTGGCCCAAATCCCTGTCGGCGATGATGACATCAGCTGTCTGACACGCATCAACTCCGGAGCGGCCCCGCTGTCGCCCGCCTTTGAAAAACGCTTTGAAGAGCGTTACCAGGTGATGGTCACCAATGGTTATGGCATGACTGAAACTACCTCGCTCATTACACGACCTCCCGAGGTTCAGCCGGCAGGCAGTGTAGGCCTGCGCCTTCCCTATTCGCAGATACGCATTGCGAAATTGGAAGGCAGCACTGTAATCGAGAATTGTGCCATCGGAAAAACCGGAGTCGTACTGGTAAAAGGCCCACAGATTTTTGCGGGTTACAAATCGGAAAGCGACAACGCGCAAGCCTGGGTCGAGGATGGCTGGTTTAATACCGGGGATCTGGGTTATATGGACAACGATGGGTTTTTATACCTGACGGGGCGGGCCAAAGACCTGATTATCCGCAGCGGCCACAATATTGATCCTGAGATAATTGAAGAACCCCTCAACAGACACCCTGATATCCTGAGCGCTATTGCTGTTGGCATGCCAGACCCTTATGCAGGCGAATTGCCCATGGCTTACGTTGTGTTGCGACCAGGCACGACTACAACGTCTGCTGAATTGCTGGCGTTCTGCGAAGCAGAAGTACCTGAACGCGCTGCCATACCTAAACGCATTGAGATTATTGCCAGCATGCCAATGACCGCGGTAGGAAAAATATTCCGGCCGTTGCTACGCGAGCAAATCAGCGCGAAGGTATTGCAGGAACATCTCAGGCAGCAAGGAATTGATGCCGAAATCATCTGCAGAACGGACAGCAAGCTCGGCATGACAGCCAGTATCAAACTGGCGGAAATCAGCGACCAGGCAACCGCAGCTGAGATACTGAGTCCCTACAATATTGTGGTCAATTACTTGAACTAATCGACTACTCTTATCGAAATGCCCGAACCGGTCATGCGCAATACAGAACGACTTTCTACGCGCCTGACACGGTTTTGGGTAGGACGATAAGTCTGGTCTCCCAGTTCACGCATGGCAAAAGACATCTGGGAAAGATCGGTAAACGCCTTCTCATCGCCGAGTTCCCGAAATGTCATGCCCAGTGCCATGTAGAAGTCAGGCTCCTGGTCCTCGCGGCGAATCGCCTCCTGAAAATGCCTGAGAGCAGCATCAAAATTCTTTTCTTCATAGGCGAGATTACCAAGCATGTAATGGTAGTAAGGATTACGTCGGTTGTAAGACTGTACCGCCCGACGGTAACGCTCTGATTTGGCAAACTCGCCTTGCTCGAAATAAAGCCGGGCCAGATTATTTGCAGCGCTTGCGCTATTCCGGTCAAGCGCCGACGCTTTCAGGTAGCTGTATTCAGACAGGTCTGCTTCACCCATCCGACCCAGCACGCTACCAACATTATTCCAGGCAATTGCCAGCAAGGGATCCATAGCCAGCGCATAACGGAAATGCTCCAGAGACCTGTCAAAGTCACCTGCTATCAGATGCTCCACCCCCAGATTGTTGTAATACAACGCTGTTGCCTGCCGATCGCTGATCAGTTTGGCGGTCTGTTGCTGCAACCTGACTTCAGGTGTGAAATCTACAATGTACTGGTTGCTCGGACCAAGCCGCCCCAAGGCATTAATGTGTTCACTCAGTATCAGTAGTTCGCCTTTGCGATTCCAGATCGGTCGTATCTGAATGGTCTGATACTGTGCACTGAGCCCCAGATGACGGGCCATACCGATATAAAGATTGACCAGCGACAGACAATTCGCCCGGCGCTCGGCAAAGGTTTGCGAGGCGGTGAGATTTGCAGCGTCGTCATACTGAATGTTCAGAAATTCTTCGGAGAACAGTATTTGCTGCAAGCGGTCAACTATTTCCCAGTTCTGCAGCGCCGGATCAATGTGAGTATCAAGGTAATCAATCACGGACTGGTCGAGGGCCAGCAGATCGATAGAGGGTGTTTTGGACTGATCACCAAGTATGCGCGCTTCCATGTCCTGATCGGACCGAAATCCGGCACTTAGCACAAACAGTTGGCATGCGCTGAGCATGCTCAGCGTTAACAGTAGTGACAATACGCGAATAGTCTTATGCACCAGTGTCATCCAGTCAGAAAGTCGTTCTCAGAAAGACCGACCAGTGTTGGGGTTTATTCCAACACCGGCTGACTATTCTGCACCAGAATGACGCAACAAAAAAGCACGACAGCTAATCACATGTTCGGATAGCTGGGGCCGCCGCTGCCTTCGGGTACCACCCATTTGATATTTTGCGCAGGATCCTTGATATCGCAGGTTTTGCAGTGCACGCAGTTCTGGGCATTGATCTGAAAGCGTTTGCCACCGGCGCCATCATCCAGAACCTCATAAACTCCGGCAGGACAATACCGTTGAGCGGGCTCGTCATACATTGGCAGGTTGTGAGCGATTGGAATTGATGGATCGACCAGCTTCAGGTGGCATGGCTGATCTTCAGCGTGGTTGGTATTGGACAGAAACACTGACGACAGCTTGTCGAAACTGATTTTTCCATCCGGCTTGGCGTAGACAATTTTGTTACATGCCGAAGCCGGTTTAAGCTGGGCGTAGTCCGGCGACTTGTCGTGAAAGGTAAGCGGGAAACGGCCGGCAAAAATATTATGCTCGATAAAACTCAGACTACTGCCAATCCAGAATCCAAAATTGTGGAAACCTGCGCTGAAGTTACGGGTTTTATGCAGCTCATCGTGCAAGCCGGATTTCGCGAAACGCTCGCCGTACTCCACCAGATCATGACCTGCCGGTACAGCATCCTGCTTCAGAGATTCCATAATGGATTCTGCTGCCAGCATGCCAGAACGCATCGCTGTATGGCTGCCTTTTATCTTGGCGGCATTCAGTGTGCCGGCATCACAGCCGATCAGTAAGCCACCAGGAAAACTCATTTTAGGCAGCGAATTCAGACCGCCTTTGTTGAGTGCACGAGCGCCATAGCTCAAGCGTTTTCCGCCTTCAATATATTGTTTGATCACCGGGTGGTGCTTGAACTTCTGGAACTCATCAAAGGGGCTGATGTGCGGATTTTTATACCCCAGATCAACGATCAGCCCAAGGTACACCTGGTTGTTTTCAGCATGGTAAAGGAAACCACCGCTTGAGCCGGCATAGCTGTCACCAACCATTGGATAACCGGCGGTATGTACCACCAATCCTTCCTTGTGTCTGGCCGGGTCGATTTCCCACACTTCCTTCAAACCGATCCCGTAATGTTGCGGGTCGCTTTCTTTGTCCAAGCCAAATGTCGCAATCAGCTCTTTGCCCAGATGCCCGCGGCAACCCTCAGCCATAATGGTGTATTTGGCATGGAATTCAAATCCGGGTTCGTAGGCATCTTTTTTCTCACCATGAGCGTCTACACCCATATCACCTGTAGCCACGCCTTTGACGGCACCATCCTCGTGATACAGAATCTCGGCGGCAGCAAAGCCCGGGAAAATCTCGGCACCCAGCTCCATGGCCTGCTCAGCCAGCCAACGGCAAAGGTTACCCAATGAAATTATGTAATTGCCATGATTGCGCATCGGCTTGGGAACCAGCAAATCCGGGAAACGCACAGACTTCTCAGCCCCTGGCAGGTAATAAATATCGTCACCTGTGACGGCGGTGTTCAGCGGTGCACCTCGCTCTTTCCAATCAGGAAACAGCTCATCAAGCGCACTCGGCTCAAAAACTGCACCGGACAGTATATGGGCACCTACTTCCGAGCCTTTCTCCAGTACGCAGACAGAAATTTCCCTGTTTGCTTCTTTTGCCAACTGCAGCAAACGACAGGCAGTCGACAAACCGGCCGGCCCCGCTCCCACAATGACAACATCAACTTCCATAGACTCGCGTTGCATGGCCTGTTCTCCCCATAAAACTTGCTGATGCTAACTGCATAAGAACTGAACAATTCCCGCGTTGACGGCGCGGAAACTACCCAGCTGCGAAAGCCGGGTATTATCCTTAATTCAGCGGTAAATCGCAAAACAAGGCTGCTATTGGACGCAGGCACCCAATGCTGAGCTCAGCGCGGGATAAGAAAATCGGAATCCCTCACGCTGCAGACGTGCCGGGACAACATTCTGACCATTCAGCAACAGCCGCTCACCCATCTCACCGAATAACAGTTGCACCAACGCAGCCGGTTGATGAAACCAGGCCGGTCTGCGCAATGCCGAAGCCAGTTGCTGACTGAAGCAGGCATTAGTGACAGCTTCGGGCGCCGTCAGGTTATAGATACCCCTGCAGTCATTGGCGATCAGCCATTGGATAGCAGACAGGACATCGTCCCGGTGAATCCATGACAGATACTGTTGTCCGCTGCCAGTGCGCCCTCCCAGTCCCAAATTGAAGATGGGCATCAGGCGCCCGAGCATTCCGCCACCTGCGGCCAACACCACTCCCAGACGCATGATACACACGCTGACTCCAAGAGCCTCTGCTTTGCTGGCCTCTTGCTCCCAGCGCTTACAAAGCTCATGAGTAAACTCATCTCCACCTGGCGACGTTTCGTCAAGGGCGCGACCATCAGATGCGCCGTAGAAACCGATCGCAGATGCGCTCAACAATTTTGTCGGCCTGGTCTCCAATCTTTGCACCAATTGAACCAGCGCACGGGTTGAATGCAATCTGCTGTCCAGCAACTGCTTCTTTCTATCGCGACTCCAGCGCTTATCTGCTATTCCGGCGCCAGCCAGGTTGATGATCACATCCACACACTCTTCGGAGTCAATCTCATCCAGACTTTTGATTAACAGCACGCCGCTGCCAAGTTTAGCGCGTGCTACAGCATAGTCGCGGACAAGGACTGTCACTTGCCAACCCTGCAGGCGCAACGCTGCCACCAACGGCACTCCAATGAACCCCGTGCCTCCTGTTAACAGCACATGTCTGCTGCCCTGAGCCAAACCGGCACTATCCGTTGTCATAGTCTGCTCCCGTCCTGAAATACCCGTTGCCATATTTTCGCCATAAAGATGGCCTAAAGATCATGAAATTAACCGCAGAATCTCACAAATTGTCACAACAACCACACTTACTTTTTTGATAGCATTCAAGTTATTCAAAAAACACCAATAACTCAGGCCAGTATGGCATAGCGTCCGAACCTGGGTTCCGGGCCTGTCACTGATCTCACGAACCACCTATTTCGGTACACATTTTTGTATTACCCGGAGCTGACATGACCCGAAGGTTTCAAATCTCGCCCTGTTCACGCGCTCTCAGCGCACGCACAATGGCAATAGCAGCACTCAGCCTTGCTGTCGCCAGCATAACAAACGGCTTCACGACGGCAAACGCCAGCGAACCAGAACAAACCAGCGTCCTGGATTCCACCGTTATTTACCCTGCTTCATTTTTCCAGCCTTACAACCCTGTTTCCGTCAACGACATGATCGACCGCATACCGGGCGTCAGCCTGAGTAACAACAATGGCGGCGGTGGTCGCGGATTGGGCAGCGGTGGCGACCTGCTTATCAATGGTCAACGCCTTGCGGGCAAAGAAAACTCCCCCAGGGATCAGTTAAGCCGTATCGCCGCCCGCGAAGTGGAGCGCATAGAAATCATTCGCGGCAGCTCCGGCGAGTTGGCAGTCCGGGGTTCGAGTCAGGTTGTCAATATAGTGCTTCAGGAAGTTGATACCCGAGCCAGCACCTCTGTCGAAGTGAGCAGCGATTTTCACAGACAAGACCAGACTTTCGATCCCGGCCTGTCACTGTCTCACAGCCGCCAGACAGGCAATTTCAGTGCACTTTTTAATCTGCAGGCTGACCCGCAGTATCGCAACGAGCAGCGCCTGGAGAGCAGTTACGCACCGGATCTCAGCCCTATCGATGTTATGCGCGAAACCAGAGTCCGCAACAGAACCAACTATCAGGCAAGCACCACGATGGGCTACAGCCTCGAACAACATCGTATGCAGTTAAACGTTCTTTACGGCACTGCAGATCACCCTGTAGACACTGATCGCCGGATTGATGATCTGAGTGGCACAGCCAGCGGCGTACGCGGAGAACGTGAAAGAGCTGACTACGAAATTAATAACTGGGAATTGGGCGGCGATTACGAATACAGCTTTGCCAATGGCAGCCGCGCCCTGTTGCTATTTGTTGTCAATGACGAAACCGACAACAATATCAGAGAACGCTTCGAACTTGACGCACCGCTGCAATCCAGTGATGAGCGCAAATCCCTGTACGTGGAGTCCAATAGCCGTACACGCGAGCGCATTGCGCAGACAACCTACAACTGGTCACTTTCCGATACTCAGGATATGCAACTGGGTATAGAACGCGCCCAGACCATCCTGGATTCAAGCCTGCTGATTGGCAGGGACGCTGGCGTTGCAGCGCCTTCAACGGCGTTCGGAGGCCTGCGCCCGGCGCTTGCAGTTTCCAATCTGGGTTCAACAGTAGAAGAAATGCGTTACGAAGGTTTTGCGGTTCATAACTGGAACCTGAATGATCGCATGACGCTGGAAAGCAGCGTCGTGTATGAAACGTCCGAAATCACACAAAGCGGCGGCGTGAGCAAAACACGCGATTTTCAATTCTGGCGCCCGACTGTAGATTATCGTTTTAACATCACAGATGCCTTGCAGCTCAGAGCTACTGTCGGCAAGGAGGTCCAGCAACTGAGTTTTGCCAATTTCTCCGCCACTGCCAATACCTCAGATAATGATCGCGATGCCGATGCCGGCAACCCGAATCTGGTCCCTACAGAAGAAATCCGTTACGAGCTGGGACTGGAATATCGCCTGCCCGAAGATGCCGGGGTACTCAGCTCACGCTTTTTCCTGCGCGAATTAAGTAATCAGATCGGCAGAATTGATGCAACTACCAATCCTGCCTCTCCCATTTCAGCTGCTGGCAATATAGGGGACGCCAAACGTTGGGGTGTCTATCTTGATGGCAGCAGTCGCCTTGCCAAACTCGGCATGCCAGATGCCATTATCACCTCACGGCTCTACCTGTTTGACTCAGATGTGATTAATCCGATATTGGGTACCAAGGAGCGCATTAACGGTCGCGGTCAGGCCGGCCTTGGCTTCCGTAATGATTTGACGGCCTGGAATCTCAACTATGGTTTTGATTACAACCATCCACTGACAGGCGGACAGCGGCAGATTGAAATCAGCAATATCGACTGGCACCGCGAGGCGCCGATGCTGACCATGTTTGTGTCTACTGTGCTGTTCAACGATGTGACGTTCAGACTGGAGTCGAACAATACTCTGGGAGAGCAGAACTGCCGTAACCGGGTGCGTTACAATGGCACCTCGGCCAGCGGCAACATCAGCGAAATCGAAGATGTATGCTGGGGCGGCGGCCAGAAACTGGCCCTCAAAGTGCGTACCACCTTCTAAACCTTTTGCCGCTGCACTGGCATCTTTCAGCAAGCCGCTTTACTCAAGCGGTTTGCTGAAAACAAACATGTGCTGCCAGGGCAGAAAATCCAGATTGTCGTCCCATTGCAGGCCAAACACACTCATTTCCATCACCACCTGTTCCTCTGACATTTTGTGCAGCGGACGGATGGGCACAGAGTCATCTTCGGCGCGATACTCAACCAGAAACAGGCGCCCTCCAGGCTTCAGCGCGTTGACAATCCCCTGCATCATTTCAAATGGATGTGAAAATTCGTGGTAGGCATCGACCAGTAAAACTGCATCGACGCTGTTCGCTGGCAGTCCCGGATCCTGAATACTGCCTAGCAGAGTCGCCACGTTGGTAATACCGGTTTCCTGCTTGCGTTGCTCCATGATTGCCAGCATTTCTGGCTGAATGTCGGTTGCCAGCACTTTGCCCTGCGGCAGCAACTGCGCCATCCTGAAACTGAAATAGCCCGTGCCGGCACCAATATCCGCAACCACCTCATCCGGCTTCAGCGACATATTGGCGATGACTTCATCTGGCATTTCTTCATGAGTGCGCTGCTCCCGCTCCAGCCAACCGGCGCCCTGATGCCCCATCACACCTGAAATTTCACGGCCCATATAAAACTTGCCGATCCCGCCACGACTGCGGTCGGGGTCAATATCGTACCCCGGGTGCTCAGCAGCGCTCAGTGCAACACTTCCAAGCGCCAGTGAGCCGAGTACAGCAAGGCGAAACAGACTTTTAAAAACTGTATTGGTTATTTTCATTACACAAGCTCCGACAGATCGCCAATATTGCGGGATACGCTTAGCATCACAGTAACACTGATCTGCTTGGTATTTCCCGATTGTAATGCAAGCCCCGCAGATTCGACAGCCGGGCTGTATGGCGGAAGGTGCAGGCGTAATCGCGTGTGCTATTATCGAGCGCCTGCCCGGGCTCGCTTAAACGGACGACGGCAAAAAGCAGACAGAGCAAATAAAACTATTTAGAGAGAGGCTTATGAGCAAGGTTCTGGAAGGTATTCGTGTACTGGATTTTGGTCGTTATATTGCAGGGCCGTTCTGCGCCAGCCTGTTAAGTGACATGGGTGCGGAAGTTATCCGTATTGAAAAAATCCAGGGCAGTGAGGACCGCTTTCTGTCTCCGGTCAGCGATGCCGGTGATGGCGCGCTGTTTATGCAGATGGGTCGTAACAAACTCGGTATGACATTAAACCCCATGAAACCGGAAGGCCGGGAAATTGTTCGAAAACTGGTAGCCACGGCTGATGTCGTAGTCGCCAACCTGCCGCCTGACACGCTTGAGGCCATGGGTCTGGATTACGAAAGCCTGAAAGCTGTCAAACCCGACATTATCCTGACCATGATTTCAGCGTTCGGCACAGGCGGCCCTTACAGTAACCGTGTGGGTTTCGACGGACTTGGTCAGGCCATGTCCGGCGCCATGTTCATGTCCGGATCTCTGGAGCAGCCGGTAAAGTCATATGCCCCTTTTATCGATTTTGGCACTGCCAGCCTGAGCGCTGTCGGCACCATGGCTGCCTTGTTTGAGCGCCAGCGCACGGGTAAGGGTCAGGTTGTCGAGGCCTCTCTGTTCAACACAGCCCTGACCATGATGAACGGCACTTTGATCGAACAATCGATGATTGCTCCCAACCGTGTTGCCACCATGAACCGCTCGCAGACTTCAGGCCCCGCAGACACCTTCAAAACACGCGATGGCTGGGTACTGATTCAATCCGTGGGCGGCCCGCTCTTTGCACGTTGGGTTGAGCTTATGGGGGAACCGCAGTGGCTGGATGATCCGCGGTTTAAAGACGATATCAGCCGCGGTAATAACGGCGCCGTCATCAGCGAACGGCTGGCGCGCTGGTGTGCCGAGCGCAGTTCGCAGGAGGTGTTGGCCGAGATGGAAGCTGCCCGTATTCCGGCAGGCCCCGTGATGTCACCGCAGCAGGTGCTGGATGATCCGCACGCGGCGGCACGCAAGGTATTCCGCTATCTGGACTATCCCGGCGCAGCAAAACCTGCACCGGTTATGCAAACTCCGTTCAGCCTTTCCGAAACACCCACAGAAATTCACAGCCGCGCTCCTATGCTCGGTGAGCATACAGACCAGTTGATGAAAGAACTGGGGTACTCGGACACTGATATTCAACGTTTGCGTGCGGCACGGATTATTTAAACTCGAAACCCTGCTCAGCGAGAAAGCCACGCATATGCGGGCGGGCCTTTTCGCTGAGTAGTGTAGCAACCTGCTCGCTCCAGCTGATGCCATGCCCGCCTCCTGTGCGTGTACGGTAGTACTCGCGCACCTGTTCGTCGTAAGCGTCTATGACCGCAACGTCACCTCTGTCATCGTATACTTCATTTTTGACAATAACTGAGAGCGGCAAACGCGGTTTGACCTCCGGATCCTGATCGGGATATCCGAGACACAGTCCAAATACCGGATACACGCCCACTGGCAATTGCAGCAGGTCCGAGACTTCCCGGGGATTGTTGCGCAGTCCACCGATATAACAAATACCCAGGCCGGCAGATTCAGCGGCTACAACAGTATTCTGAGCCATCAACGCCGCGTCGACAGTCGCAATAATGAAGTGCTCGGTATATTCACCTGAAAATGTCTTGCCATGGCGCTCACAGCAATTGCCGGCTCTGCGCAGATCCGCGCAGAAAACCAGAAACTCAGGTGCACTCGCAACATAAGGCTGGTTTCCGGCGAACACAGCCAGTTTTTGTCGGCTATCCGGATTTCTGACCCGGATAACGGTAGCGCCCTGCAGAAAACTGGACGTGGCAGCGCTTTGACCGGCCTGTAAAATTTGCTCCAACAAAACATCGCCAACGGGCTGATCCTTGAATTTGCGAATGCTGCGATGCGAGCGCAGCAGATCTAACGTACTGTTGTTCACAATAGTCTCTCTGAGTTCGTAATCAATAAAACGGAATTTAAGAAAATGATCAACGCGTCCGGGCGATCAGCAGCTGGTCCAGAAACTGCGGGACGACTTCATTGGCCAACGGAGTTTCGGCATTAAACAGAACCACCAGCGCTATATTGTGTTCTGGCACCAATACCATTTCAGAACGATAACCTCTGACCCCTCCACCATGATGGATAATGCGCATGCCGGCATAATCCATCACCCGCCAGCCGAGCCCGTACCAGGCTTTCTGCACCCGTGGCCAACGATTGAAATAGTTACCGTGAGGAGTCTCGACTACCGGGGTATGAACCATCTCCAATAGTGTTGGGGATAGTACGTCGGGGAATCCACCCAGATGCGCCTGCGCCCAACGACTCATGTCCAGGATCGTAGCATTAACACCTGCTGCCGGCCCAACAGTGTAATACGCTGAATTTAATGTGGCCACGCGCCAGCTTCCGCGTCCGAACTGATGAGGATCACTGGCATCGGGATTATTCTGAAAGCCTTCCAGTCCCATGGATGCGGTATCCATGCCCAGAGGTGCAAATATATTCTCCTCGACAAATGCGTCATAACCGGTATGCAGACTGCTCTCAATAACATCAGCAACCAGTGAAAACACCACGTTCTGGTAGCCATAACATCGTCCCGGCGCGCAAACAGACGGGATTTCATGAAATTTTTCCTGAATCTTGTTATAGGCGACACCAGCATCAAGCAGATTGGAAAAGGCGTGTGGCATAAGACCAGTGGAATGGCTGAGTACGTGGCGTAAGGTCAGCTGCCCGGCAGCTGCCGAATCTGTGCCCAGGCGATACCCCGGCAAGAAGTTGCTCAGCGGTTCATCCCAACCCAGTATATTGTGGTTGACCAGTTGAGCTCCGACAGTACCGGCGAATGTTTTTGATACTGAGGCGATACGAAAAACAGTTTCCGGCGCGACCGGCAACTGATCATCTACACTGCGCACGCCCCAGGTCTGTACATCCAGAATCCCCGCTGACGATACAATCGCAACGGCCACCCCCGGAATCTGCTTCTCGGCCACCTGCGTCTGTAACCAGATTTTGTAGGCATCGAACGCCGCAATATCGGGGGGCAGGACAAGTTGAGGCAGCTGACCGGACGGCTGGTAAAGCGCCGCCTGCTGCAAGAGGGCCGGAGAGACATCCTGATCGGCGGCAAAAACGCTGAGCGGAACGCTCACACTGAGCAAACCTGTAGCCAGCAAGGTCTGCAAAAACGGTATATAGCGGGGTATAGCAACAACAGCCAAAATACGCGTTCCCGTAGATAGATATGCGAAATAAGATTTATGATGAGTCAAAAAGCTGGGATGGAAAATATCATGTCAGCCGGATTTTGCAAGTCGTGTAACTGTATGGTGAGACTGCAGAGCAAGATGGGTGCCCGCAGCGGGGCAATAAACTGAGAGCAAAAAAAAAACCGGTCTGCAAATGCAAAACGCAGACCGGGCGGAGGGCACTCCTTAAATACATCCGGAAAAAGACATTAAACGGATGCAGCTTCTTCCAGCGGGGTAAAACAGTGATTACGGCATGATCAACAACAGGGTCTGGCCTTCTCGTTCAACCGTGAGTGCCAGTATTCTGGGCTCCTGCGACAGCAAGGCATTTAACTCGGACAGGGACGCAACGTTCTGTCGGTTCAGTGCACGAATGACATCTCCCGCTCGCAGCCCTGCAGCCGCTGCCCGGCTTTGCGGTTCAACGCCAGCCACTGCGACACCCTGCTGCCGGCCAGGCAGACTCTGCAACTGGGCACCAAAGAACCTGGATTCGTCGGCACGGCGCTCGTTGGAAGCAGTCCCGCCCGAGCCACCTGCCTGCTCTTGACCGGAGCCTTCAAGACGCGCAGAGATTGTTATCGGCTCACCTTCACGCAGAACGTCCAGACGCAGGTCCTTGTCCAGATCCGCCAGGCCTATAGCGTTGCGCAGGTCGCGGCTGGTTCTGACGGGTTTGTTGTCGACGGCTACAACCAGATCTGATGTGCGCAGCCCTGCTCTGTCTGCGGCAGAGCCGGGAAACACCTGAGTGACGAGTGCGCCGCGATCAGCACCAAGATGCAGAGTTTCCTCAAATACCGGTGTATGGTCGCTGATAAAAACACCCAGTTGGCCGCGCTGCATTTCACCATCGCGCTGCAGGCGTCCCATCACCACTTCGACCATATCCACCGGCACAGCGAAACCAACACCGCTATTCGTACCAGAGCCTGAGATGATGGCCGTGTTGATACCAACCAGACGCCCCCTCAGGTCAACCAGAGCTCCGCCGGAGTTCCCGACGTTAATAGCCGCATCAGTCTGAATAAAATCCTCATAGTTTTCGTTATTGAGGCCTGCACGACCCAAGGCACTGATGATGCCAGAAGTCACCGTTTGCCCGAGTCCAAAGGGGTTGCCAATGGCTACCACATAATCGCCGACACGCAGCGCATCTGCATCAGCCAACGGAAGATCAGTCAGACGATCGGCGTCAATCTGCAATAACGCTATATCTGTGCGTTGATCGCTCCCGATCAGAGTTGCTTCAAATACACGACCATCCTGAAGCCCAACACTAATGCTGTCAGCACCGTCAACAACATGGTGGTTGGTGACTATAAAACCTTCTGCGCCATTAACTACCACACCAGAACCAGCCCCCCGGGACTGTCGCATGGGAGGTTGATCGCCAGGACCGCGTGACTGCGGGTTACGTAACTGGGGGCCACCAAAAAATCGGAGTTGTTCCGGTAGCTGCTGCATTCGGGTGACGGAAATATTCACAACGGCAGGAGTCACGGTTTCCAGCATAGGCGCCAGCGACGGCATCGCATTATCCATGCGCGGATCAAGCTCTGCCTGCAGTGCAGCTGATGACAGAAACGCGGACATCAGAAGTGCACCGCATAACACTGCTTTGTTGATGCGTGGAAACACTTTGATTCCAGTGCCAGCTATCCGCAGGTCCGGGGTCGGTAACTTCTTGGTATTTACCTGCTCTGATCTGAAAACACTCCTCATAACAGTTCTCATAACAATGTTCTCCGGTAAGTTTGTGCCACTACTAACTGGGCAGCGGGTTTGTGCAGAGAATCCCTGCACCAACGAATTTTGCTGCGATGAACCAAAATTAGGCGAAGGAACCGTTAAAAACCTGAGGAAAACCGGAAAAAAATGTCCAGATTTTGTGAAGGCGGCACTTATGCCACCATCTGTTGTCAAAATCTCCAGCAAATATGGCAAAATCTTGAGTACAGGATTTTCAGGACATAACACGAGTTTTTGGTAATCACTATGCCTGCACAAAATGATCTGTTGATACCCACGGTAGCTGCTGATTTTATGAAGAACGATGGTGTTGAGTTTTGTATGGATGCAGGCACTACCCCGCCTGCGTACTGGAGAGCGATTCCTCAGCGTAACCTGCTGCAGTTATGCCAGCACGGAGATCTCTGCCTGACCCGGCCGCTGGAGCCGCGATTGATGCAACTGCTCTGCCTGCTGGCCAATGCAGAGGGCGCCGTGCTGACTCGAGAGAGTTTGATGGAAGCCCTATGGCCGCGCGTGATTGTGAACGAAAACTCCCTGACCCGGGCTGTATCGGAGCTGCGTAAGGCGCTCGCATTGCCGGATGATGCAATCCTTGATCCAGCAAATAGCGCAACCGGATCCGGTTTGATAGAGACTGTACCCAAACGCGGTTATCGACTGAACACCCGATTAATGCCTGAGTTTGTAGTACGTGACACGGGAAGCAAAGTAGCGGGGCTGAAGCCGGAATCACGAACGTTTTTCTGGCAACCAAAGTTACGCTATCCTGCGATCGCTGCCGCCATGGTCATTTCTGCAGCGCTGTCTTCACTCTGGACTTTACAATTGACCGATACTGAGCAATCTGGCCAGCACCCCATGATGAGTCAGACTACCTTGCAGGTACCATCCACTTCTGCACCACATCGACTGGAAGATCGGGTATTGAGCGATACGCCCGACATCCCCGAAGGGCTGCATTGGTTTGAGTCAGTTCATAGTTCATTCGATAATCTTAACGGGCTACACCAACCCTGGATCAGTGCAGGCGATTCATCGCGCATTTCCAATTCTGTTATCGCGCCGGGCGGACAGATGCTGGCATTTGTAGAGGAAGTTCCGGGCCGATCCCAGCTCAGATTGCGCAGCCTGGTCAACCCGCATGAAGCATGGACAGTTTTTACCACCAGTTCACCCATCACACACCTGCAGTGGTCACCTCTGGATGCAGGGCTGTTATTTACTGTCGAAGATAAAGACGGTGTTGCGACAACGGCGATTCCGGACTCACTGACAGATGATTTACGATCGTCGGCGAGACTGGCCAGGCTGATGTTGCTGGATCTGGAGACGCTGCAAATTCGCGAGTTGTACCGCAGAATGATGCCTGCGGGCGATAGCGAAATGCGAACCGTGGGCAGCCTTACCTGATATGCAAGCCGCAACCCCCGCGATCTACAACAGCGCGTCTGTTACTCGCAGCGCGCTGACTACGCCATCTTCGTGAAACCCTTTACCCCACCAGGCTCCGCAAAACCAAGTCCGGTTGACACCATTTATTTCGCCCCACCGTGACTGCGCTTCGGCGCCTGCCCGAGTAAAAACAGGATGTGCGTAGTCGTAGCAACCAATGATTTTAGCCGGATCAATTCTATCGTTGTGATTAAGACTGACAAAAAAGTGATGCGGTCCCTTGATACCCATCAAGCGATTCATGTCGTAAGTGAGCCGGGGCAGACCTGAGCGGTCCGCTGTCAGATGATAGTTCCAGCTCGCCCACGCTCGACGGTTAGAAGGCATCACTGATGCGTCAGTGTGTAACACAACATCGTTTGGCTGGTAGCGGATGCTGGATAATACACATTGCTCGACGCTACTCGCATCGCTCAACAAAGCCAGCGCCTGATCACTGTGGCAGGCCAGAATTACCTGGTCAAAATGTTCGGTGCCAGCGGCAGAAATTACCTGAACACCGGTCTCAGTGCGGATAATCGCTGACACTGGGCACGACAAACGAATTTTATCCGCAAAACTCTGTGACAATGGTTTCAAATACGCCTGAGAACCACCTGCCAACGTGCGCCAGCGTGGACGGTTATGGACGTTTACCAGGCCATGTTCATACATGAAGGTCAGCATAAAACGCATGGGGAATTCATACATCTGCTGAAATGGTGTGGACCAGATGGCCGAGCACATGGGCACCAGATAGTAGTCCACAAACATCCTGCCAAGCCTGTGATGGGTAACGTACTGCTGCAGTGTCATGTCTGGAATGCTATCAGCCTCCACATCAGCAATGGCCTGCTTGTTGAATGCCAGAATGTCCAGCAGCATGCGGATATACGCTGGCGAAAACAGATTCTTGCGCTGCGCGAACAAACTGTTATACATGGCTACCTGGCCGGTTACGCCGGCATACTGCAGCCCTGTGGTATCACAAGCCACACCAAAACTCATATCCGAATCACGCCACTGAATGCCCAGCTCGTCCATCAAACTTATAAAATTCGGATAGGTCCAGTCGTTGTAAACTATAAAACCGGTGTCTACTTTATAAGCATGACCGTCTAGCTCAACATCAATCGTGGCGGTATGCCCACCTGGTCTGTCAGCAGACTCAAATACCGTAATATCATGATGGGGGTTCAGCTTGTATGCGGCAGTAAGGCCGGAGATACCTGTACCAATGATGGCAATTTTCAAATCAGCAATCCTTGTCGTTGGTTTGAGTTGCCCGTTTTACGTCGGCAGCACTTATTCAGACTGCTACTGAGGGATAAAACTGCTGTAAGAGGGCATAAGTACATAGAGTATCCATAAAAAAACCCGGCACAATTGCAGGTGTGCCGGGTTTTTTCAGAGCAAACGCTGCTCAGGAATACTGAGCGAGCTCTTTACGTGCAATCACCCGACGGTGTACTTCATCCGGACCATCGGCCAGGCGCAGTGTACGCTGTGATGTCCATAGCGCCGCCAGTGGGAAGTCCTGCGACACACCTGCCGCACCGTGCATCTGAATGGCGCGATCGATCACGCGCAACGCCATGTTTGGTACTGCCACTTTGATCTGAGATATCGCGTCTCGGGCAGCCTTGTTGCCGATGGTATCCATCAGATAGGCTGCCTTGAACACCAGCAGGCGGCACATTTCGATTTCGATGCGGCTGTCGGCAATCACGTCGTAGTTGCCACCGAGTTCAGCCAACGGTTTGCCAAATGCTTCTCGACTGATAGCGCGTTTACACATCAGATCCAGTGCACGTTCGGCTGCGCCGATGGAGCGCATACAATGGTGAATACGACCGGGTCCAAGGCGGCCCTGGGAAATCTCAAAACCACGGCCACGGCCGAGGATAATATTGTCTTTAGGCACACGCACATTGCTGAAACGGATGTGCATATGGCCGTGAGGCGCATCATCTTTGCCGAAGACCTCCATAGGGCGCAGCACAGTCACGCCGGGCGCATCCATAGGAACAAGAATCTGCGATTGACGGTTGTGTTTAGGTGCATCGGGATCAGTGACCACCATTACAATCATGATTTTGCAGCGTGCATCGCCAGCGCCGGAGATGTAAAACTTCTCCCCATTGATAACCCAGTCGTCACCATCCAGCACTGCGCGGGTAGCAATATTGGTGGCGTCGGACGAGGCAACGTCCGGCTCTGTCATTGCAAAAGCGGAACGGATGGTGCCAGCCAGCAATGGCTTCAACCATTGTTCTTTTTGTGCGTCCGAACCATAGCGCTCCAGCACTTCCATATTGCCGGTATCTGGCGCGCTGCAGTTGAAAGCCTCAGACGCCAGACGGCTACGGCCCATGATTTCAGCAAGATGTGCATATTCAAGGTTACTGATGCCCGCACCGCCCTGGCTCTTGGGCAGGAAGAAGTTCCACATACCCAGCGCGCGTGCTTTTGCTTTCAGCCCTTCCAGAATTTCGTCCTGGCGCGGCGTATGCGACCAGCGATCACCGACGCTGACCTGCTCATGGTATTCGTGCTCTACTGCAGCAACATCTTCCTCAACAAACTTGCGGATTTTTTCTCGCACTTCCTGCATTTCTGCGGACAGACCCAGATTCATTTTCACTTCCTCTTTATTCGAATTTTTTGCTTGTTGTTAATACATCCGGGTTTTAGCCGGTGATCGTGCCACCACCATCTACAACCAGAGTCTGGCCGGTGGTAAAACTGCCTGCATCGGAAGCCAGATAAATAGCCGCACCGGCTATCTCGTCAGGCTCGCCGATCCGACGCAGTGGATATTTGGATACAGTTTGCTTGTAAGTCTCGGGGTTCTCCCACAATGCTCGTGCAAAATCTGTACGGATCAGACCCGGAGCGATACAGTTCACCCGAATATTGTGCGGCCCCCACTCGACGGCAAGATTGCGCGCCATCTGCATGTCTGCTGCTTTGGAAATACCATAGGCACCCAGCACATTACTGCCTTTGATGCCGGCAATCGAGGACACAATAATGGCTGCTCCTCCACCCAGTTTTGCCATGCCCGGCAACACCATCTGGCACAGCCGGTGTGCGCTGCCGATATTGGAGCTCATGATCTTGTCAAAAGCCTCATCGGGGATATCTTGTGACGGACCGTAGAAGGGGTTGAGGGCGGCATTAACAACCAGAATATCGATTTTTCCGTAGTGCTCCAGAGTCTTGCTGACGAGCGCCTGCAACTGCTCTTTATAGTTGATATTGCAAGCTATGGGCAGTGCATCTCCGCCATTGGCACAAATGTCGGCAGCAACTTCGTCACATGCGTCCTGGTTGCGGCTTGAAATCACCACTTTTGCCCCTGCCTCCGCCATACGCTGGGCGATTGCCAGTCCTATGCCTTTGGTGGAGCCGGTGATCAATGCTACTTTGCCCGTCAGATCAAACAAACTCATTGGTTTCTCCCCTCTGTCATTCTTTTTATGGGTGCCGGCAATGCCCTGCCAGGCCCCCTGTTATAATTTTAGTGAATTTTGATGACCGGAATCATAACAGCGACATCAGTATGAGGAAAGCCCCGCCTTTCAGACGTCCTGCATCCACTCCCTGCGTCCTTTGCTGATATGTGTACCCCCATCGACCGGCAGTACTATGCCAGTGGTGTAAGCCCCTGCACGGGACACCAGATAAAGCAATGCTCCGGCGATCTCCTGTGGCTCACCAGCCCGTCCCATCGGGCTGTCTGCAGCAATATCTGCACCAAATTCTTTCAGTACATAATCAGTCATACGTGACTGGAAAAAGCCAGGAGCGATGGCATTAACGGTGATATGTTGCGACCCCAGGTCAACTGCCAGAGAACGGGTCAGATGGTGTAAAGCCGCCTTACTGGCTGAATACGCAAAGGTTGGGACGCGCTGCACAATCGGCACATGCAAGCCGTCCATTGATCCGATATTCACTATCCGCGCCGGGTCCGGGGCAATGGCTGCACGTCTGAGTGAGGGCAACAGATCACGAGTCAGGGAAAACACCGCGTTTACATTAGTATTCATGACTTTTGCAAACGCGTCATCCGGATAATCCGCAATTTGTGCGCCCCAGTTAGCGCCGGCGTTGTTGACCAGAATGGACAGTCCTCGCGAGCCGAAAATCTCGTCGACGTACGCGCACAATGCCTGCCTGTCTTCTGGCAGAGTCATATCGGCCGCAAACGCATGGCACTCGCCGAATTCCGACAGATTGTTTTTTGCTTCGTCACATCGGGACTGCTTGCGCGAAGCAATGACTACACTGGCGCCGCCACGCAACAATGCCTCAGCCATAATCAGGCCGAGCCCACTGCTGCCGCCGGTCACCAGTGCTGTTTTTCCCTGAACTGAAAACAGCGCTGGTATTTCAAGCGACATGTCTGTCATAAATATTAGTCCGCAATCCTGACCAGCTGTTTGCCAAAGTTGCGCCCGCGCAGTAACCCACGGAATAACTCCGGCGCATTCGCGAGCCCATCGCCAACAGACTCTCGATACTTGATTTTCCCGGAGCTAACCCACTCCCCCAGTTGTTCAGTAGCAGCCTGCCATTGATCCTGCCATTCAGTGACAACAAAAAACCTGTGCTCAGGGACGTGCTCCAGTTTTTTGAGAATATGGAATGGCGTCTCGGCTTGAGTAATATCCTGATCGTTGTAGTTGGAGATGTAACCGCAGACAGGCACGCGCGCGCCCGCATTCAGCAACGGCGCAACTGCGCGCGTAACATCGCCTCCTACGTTTTCAAAATAAATATCAATTCCCTGCGGGCATGCGGCCTTCAGTTTTTCAGCCAGATTGCCTGTTTTGTAGTCGATACATTCATGGAAACCCAGCTCTTCTTTTACGTAACGGCATTTGTCCGCACCACCCGCAATACCCACTACACGCAAGCCTTTTATTTTGGCAATCTGACCCACGACTGATCCTACGGCGCCCGATGCCGCCGCCACCACCAGCGTCTCACCGGCCTGTGGTTTACCTACTTCCATCAAGCCGAAATAAGCAGTCCGCCCGGGCATACCCACAACACCCAGATGTGCTGATAGAGTGCCATTTTTCAGATCGACCTTCATCAGCCGCGGCTCATCGTCGTCCGCTACAATCATGGTCTGCCAACCCATATGCGCAGTGACATAGTCGCCCACCCGAAACCGATCAGATTTTGAATCTACCACCAGGCCGGAAGACTCACCAGTCATGACGTCTCCAATCTGCAGAGGTCTGGCGTATGACTTGACATCATTCATACGTCCGCGCATGTATGGATCCAACGATAACCACATGACTTTGATTAGTATCTGACCCGGCTCCAGCGCTGGTACGTCCTCCTCCACCAGCTTGAAACAATCATCACCTGGCTCGCCCTGTGGGCGCTGGGCCATCAACATCTTCTGGTTTTTCATAACACATCCTCGATCACACGGGTGAAATCTGTTTGTGGCGCGCCGTCGTGAGGCGCCAGACCTGTCCGCATACTAGCTCAGGCTTATGCCGGTCACAATCCACCAGAGTTCAGGCGGCCAGGCTCGCCCTGTCTACCTGCAATGCTGACAATGCGCTCGCAAGACGCTGCACACCAATTGACCACTCCCGCTCCGTCAACAATAGTGAAGGCAACAGTCGCACCACTGCATTACGTGTAGGCGTCACCAACAGTCCTTTTTGTTGGCATAAGTCAGTCAAAGGCCAGACCATGTCGTCACTATGGAGCTCCAGCGCAAGCATCAACCCACGCCCGCGAACCTGTCTGATCATGTCCGGAAATTGTTGCTGTAATTCCAGTAAGTCCTCTATCGCCAGCGCACCGAGCCCGGAGACCTGAGCAGCAATATTGTGTTCGCGTAAATATCGGGTGACACCAGCGGCAACAGCACAACTCAATGGATTACCGCAGTAAGTTCCGCCGTGATCCCCGAGTTCCACGGCTGAGGCGACATGCTCGCTCATAGCGAGCGCCGCAAATGCCAAGCCCCCGGCAATGCCTTTCCCCATCGTCAGAATATCCGGCTGAACATCGTAATAGTCTGTCGCAAAAAATCGACCTGTCCTGCAAAACCCGGTTTGAACCTCATCGATAATCATCAGGCAGCCGTGTTTGTCACACAGCGCACGCACTTGTTTGACAAAGCTTGCATCCATCGCGCGAACACCACCTTCGCCCTGGACAAGCTCAAGGATGACAGCAGCTACACTGTCATCAACATGGTCGCCTAACTCAGCACCATTATTGTGCAGACAAAAGTTTTGACCTGGCACCCTTGGCAAATAGCGCGCACCATTTTGGGGCCCTCCGGAAACTGATAAAGTAGCCAGCGTTCTACCGTGGAACGAACCATGCAACGACACCACCTTTGAACGTCCGGTAATTTTTCTGGCGAGTTTAAGTGCAGCATCGTTGGCCTCTGCACCACTGTTTGCGAAAAACATGCGCGTTAATGAATCGGGCAAAACCTTCTGCAGTTCAAGTATCAATTCCGCTCGTGCCGGCGAGTAGGTAAATCCGGAGTTGGGGTTCTGAATGATCAGAGCTGCCTGTTTCGAAATGGTTTCTACGATCAAGGGGTGTGCATGCCCCAGACAGGTAACCCCCCAACCCGCGGTAAAATCCAGGTATTTTTCGCCAGCGGTGTCCCAAACCCAAACACCCAGACCTCGCTCGATAACCAGCGACTGCTTTTTGCAGACCTGCAAACCAAAACTGTCTTCTATCTCTTGAACAAGCATTTTATTTATCTCCTCACCAGGTTTTTTTGAAGCACAATTGGAAACGAAAAAAACAGAGCAAAAAAAAACCCCTGGGGCCGGGAGCCACAGAGGTTTTTGAATTCCTGCACTGAGTTCAGTTCATCAGCGTCTTAACAGTTTAATTCAGCCTCCCGGTCGTCCCCGACGGACATGCGCGCACGCGCCGCACGCGCGCGGCGTGCAGCGGCCGCAGAGGCGGCAGCGGAAAAGCTCATGTCAGCGATCAGATAATTCATCGGGAAACCGTAACTAAAACAACAGTCGAGGCGCGCAATGTAATTAATGATCAACCTGACGTCAAGAGCACGACTTAAAATAGATTGCAATTGTTGTTCAAATAGATGCTGCAACACTTCTCTGCCTGACGATTTTGTATATACTCATAGCCGTAATCAAAGCGCCATCAGAGCGCTGCTGGAGATCTGATAGCAACGCAGGCCGGGAAGGAATCGATCCGACAGAGACCGATCCGGGAGAACGCCGCTCGAGGCAACATCGGCCTGATGTGAAAATAGAGATCACCCATCAATAGGGGAATATCATGACATCCATGTCCCGCTCGCGGATTGGTTGGCAGAGTTGTCGCACCCTGAAAATTCTTGGCGCGGTGCTGCTGTCTGCAACCATCCATAACGTTTCTATTGCGAACGAACAGATCACAAGCAACCAAGGTGATCTGTCTGCCCTGCTTGAACAACTCCACAAATTGCGTACCGAAGTTGAGAACAGGCAATACGCACTTGGTGCTTATAATGAAGAACTGCTTACTTCCCTCAGTGCGTTGGCAGAGGCGTTGATTTCCGCTGATGCATGGCAAGAGGCAGTTGCGGCTGTTGAACAGCAAATTCAGATTGTTCGCATCAACGATGGTCTTTACACAGACGCCCAGATACCTTTAATCGCGCAGCAACTGTCTATTCTGGCAGCACAGAAAGACTGGGCAACCATCTCTGACCGTATGGCCTATATGCTGTTGCTGCTGCAGCGGGCAGAGCAAATGCCTGTGGAAACCAAGCTGGCGCATCTAAAACAAATGCGGGACTGGTCCCGCCTGTTGTTGACCCAGGGGCCGCGCCACCAGGAGCCGGTTTACCTGCTGCAGTTGCAGGCATTGGAAGAGACAGCGCTTGAGTTCGCCAGCACACACGGACTCGATACAGAAACCATGCAGACACTCATTTACGACCGGGCAACGGCTGAGCTCTATATTGCGCTCGGAATCGTTGCAACCTCAGAAACCAGTCGGCAACTGCTTAGCCGGACAGAGGGGAATGAATCGTCGTATCTCCGCCGGGGTCAACCGCTGGTTACGGTCAGCGACATAGAAGCAGTCTACGGGCCCCGTGCAAGTACTGTTATTGAACGCTCTCACCGCATGGTCATGGCGCGTCACCAACAAATGATTTCATCGCTGGCTGATCCGACGGGCAACAATTCAGATCAGGCCTTGGTGGAGATGGAGTCAAGCGATCCGGAGCAGGCAGCGATGATCAAGCTGTCCCTGGGGGACTCGGTTTTGCTCCGCCAGCAGTACGAGTTGAGAATCGGCAGACATACCGGCCCGGCCCGGGGCAGCAGCAATGCCGGCTCAGCAGCACGTTACTATGAGGACGCCTGGGGCTTGCTGCTTAAAGCCGGCTTCAGTGCTGACCAACTGAATGATTATTTTTCCTGTCCGACTTTATTGCCTGCGAATCAATTCAGTAGAAAACTCGGTTTTGAACCTGATCAGCAGCCCGCCTCTTGTAGTTCGGGCCCTGAAAACATAAAGACTTTACCAGACACCGCCGTAGTCCGTGGCGGGGTCCCGGGGCTCAGATATGAAAACATGGGCGACCTTGGCCTGATGACCGCTGCCGAAGGCGTAAAGGCGGTACTGCAATTCAGCATCGGGATGAACGGCCAGCCAGAGCGCATCAGAATTCAGGCTGCAGAACCGGAAACTACCGGCTCTCGTATTCGTGGCAAACAGGCGCTTGAAACATTGCAGTTCAGACCCGCCTTGCGCGATGGCAGACCTGTAAGGACTGATGAAGCAATAATCAACATCTATAGCTTGGCGCCGGGTTAGCAGATTGCCAGCATGCCCTCACTGACAAAAACCCGGCAATTGCCGGGTTTTTTTGGCACTCAAACTCTCTTCCCGGGAACCACACCCGAGTTTTGCAATTCAGCAATTTGCTGATCATCAAAACCTGCCTGCGCCAGGATTTCTGCGCTGTGCTCGCCAAACCGGGGCGGCAGCCTGCGCACGGCGCCTGGCGTACGCGACAGCTTGATAGGGATCCCCGTCATCTTGTACCAGTCTTTGCTGACAATCATCTCCCTGTGGGCTGTGTGCGGATGTGCGACGACCTGTGCGGTGTTGTATATAGGGCCTGACGGCAGCCCTGCTGCCAGCAACCGTTCGGAAAACTCGGAGCCGTCAACTTTCATCAATCTGGATTCTATCTCCGCCTTCAAGGGCTCGCGATGTTTGACTCTGTCAGAATTGGAAACAAAGCGTATGTCCTGAACCAGCTCGGGAGCGTCCAATTCCTCACACAGCTTCGCGAATGCCCGATTGTTTCCGGCTCCGATAAAGATATCTACGGTTCTTGTACGGAAGGTTTCATACGGACTGATATTGGGATGAGCATTCCCGGTGGCGACCGGAACATTACCCGACATATTGTAGTTGATAATGTGAGGATGCATGAGTGACACAGCGCAGTCGAAAAGTGTCATGTCAATATACTGACCCAGGCCCGACCGTTGGCGCTCATACAAAGCCATCAACAGCGCCACAGCCGAATACAAACCGGTGCCCATATCTACCATTGCCACACCCAGGCGGGTGGGCTCGCCGCCACGCTCACCATTGACACTGAACCAGCCCGCCATGGCCTGCACGATTGCGTCGTATCCCGGAAAACCGCCAAGCGGTCCATCTGAGCCAAACCCACTGATGCGGCAATGAATCAGTTTCGGGAACCGCTGTCTGAGAACCTCTTCGTACCCAAGACCCCATTTTTCCATGGTGCCGGGTTTATAGTTTTCAAACAGAATGTCGGCATCCTCCAACAGGCGCAACAATACTTCGCGTCCCTCCTGACGCGTCAGATCCAGGGCCATGCCGCGTTTGTTGCGATTGACGCCAATAAAATAGGCGGCATCTCCTTCGTGAAACGGCGGCCCCCAATCACGCACTTCATCGCCCTGAGGTGGCTCTATCTTGATGACATCAGCACCGTGATCCGCCAATACCTGGCTGCAGTACGGCCCACCCAGCACTCTGGTCAGATCCACTATTCTGAGCCCGTACAATGCGCCGTTGTTCTGTTCAGTTAAATGTTTTTCAGCGTTTGGCATAGAGGAGTCCATCTCTGGTCGATTGTTGTGTCCGGCGAATCAGATCGGGCAGGAAGAACTCGGCCACCAGCAAAGGTCTTTCCTGCAAAAAAAATAATGTGCGGCGCCCCCATACTGCATCGATCTGACAGATCTCGGGTTCTCCACGACGTAATGAAGGTTGTTTGAACAGGAAACCACCTAAAGGTTTATTTCCAAGATGAATCAGTCTGCGTTGTCGGCCCTTGAGGGACGACATAGGGATCAGCGAATGCGCTGCCACCCAATCTTCGCCCAGCCCCCGCAGCACAACCTGACGAGACCACATCATCTGTTTTGTCGCGACTGAATTTGATAACCCGCTGCCTGTTACCGTGCGGCAAACCCAGCCTTCAGAAATAACACGCACATTGAATGTGCCGTCGCTTATGGACTGCAGCCGTCGTGTTAATGATCCTGGCGTCTGCAACCAGTCAGCGGATCGGCTGTCGGGACCCGGCCAGCACTGATGCGCCAGGCGCCAACCCAATCTGGCATCTGCACGGTAGTCGTTCCACTCTGTTTCCGACAACAATGATTTCATTACTGCAAGTTTCTCCAATCCCGCACAATAGCCTGTTGTGGTCACAAAAAAAACTCCCTGCCGACTGTAAAACCGGCAGGGAGTTTTGGTATTGCACTATTTTTTACTGCACTATTTTTTACTGCACTATTTTTACTGCATTATTTCAAACTCTGCTATTTCCTAGTGCACTGCCTGAAATCAGTCGCGCAGTTGCGGTCTTTGCAAAGTTGCAGTCATTGCGCTTTCAACCCGTCGGTTCTGAGCACGGCCTTGTGAGGTCGCATTCGAAGTTACCGGTCGTGATTCGCCATAGCCTACCGAGCTTACGCGGGCCGGGCTTACGTTAAAGCGCTCAATCAGCACCTGACGCACAGCAGCTGCACGACGCTCCGACAGGCCCTGGTTGTACTCGTCGGTACCAGTGCTGTCAGTGTGGCCCTCTACAGTGGCAACAACATCACTGTGGGCAACCAGGAAATCAGCTACCTGACGGATGTCGTCGAAGAATTCAGGTTTGACAACTGCCTGATCAAAATCGAACTGCACGTTCAATGTGAGACGAGCAACTTCTTCCAGCATTATCGGGCAACCGCGCTCATCTACCGCATAGTTACGCGGTGTGTTGGGGCATGCATCACGATCATCAGGTACGCCGTCACCGTCTGAATCAACAACAACTGGCGCAGTAGATGGTTCAACACGTGGGGCAGGTGCTGCACCCAGGTGGAAAACCAGTGCTGTATCTATACCAATATCGTAGGTGCCATCATCGAAACCATAGAACGTGCGTGCTGCTGCACGCCATTCAACACGGTCGTTGAAGCGGTGACGCAGACCGGCACCCAGATTTACGGTAGTATCTTTGTTGGTATCAAATTTGGTATCGCCGATACCAGCAACAAAAAACGGCGACAGCGTGCCAATGGTGCTGTCCAGGTTGTATACCAGATCAAGGCGGTATGCGCGCAAGCGGTCGCGTCCGGCCAGAGTGCTCATATTAATGCGACTGTAAGTCAGCTCTGTGGCCAGATTGTCAGTCAATCCATATCCAACGCCAATGTTGTAACCAAGTTCGTCGTCGGACTGTCGGGCACTGTCGAAGTCCATCCATTGCAAGCCGGGAACGATGTAAAAACGGCCGTCGTCTGCGCTAGCTGACTGCGCGGCAACTCCAGTGACACCGATAGCCAATGCCAGTGTGAGGGCTCTAAAAGTAGTTCGATCCATGGTCTCTCCTCCCGCCATGAGCTGAAGCTCCAGGGCGCTAATTCAGTTTTGTAGCATTTTGTGGGTTTTGCGAGCGGCATTATAACCGAATAACGGGGCCTGAAAGCTAAATTGCGCGATTATCGTGTGATCGTAACCACAAATTAACAAGAATCCGGTTTCGATCAGTAGCCTGCCGCTTTTCTGCTTGCGAATTGTCATGAAAATGTAATATTCCGCTGATTAAATACAATCCAGCTGAAAACCAAAGAATTTTATACAACAGGGTTGCCTGAATGACCGAAGAACCAACGATTTTAATAGTTGATGACGAACCAGCTATTCGTGACATGATTGGCATTGCGCTGGATACCGCCGGCTTTCGCAGCATCTCGGCGGAAACGGCTCTGGAGGCACACGTCACTATTGTCGACCACCGCCCTGATCTTGTACTGCTGGACTGGATGTTGCCGGGCGGCAGCGGCATTGAACTTGCCCGACGCCTCAAACGTGACGAGCTGACGTCAGACATACCAATAATTATGCTGACAGCCAAGACCAGCGAAGACAACAAGGTACAAGGCCTGGATGTCGGTGTAGATGACTACATCACCAAACCGTTCTCACCGCGGGAAATGGTTGCCCGTATCAAAGCGGTACTGCGTCGCAGCACAGGCAATTTGCGCGACAAGCCAATAAGAGTCTTCGACCTGGAGCTGGATCCCGGCAGCCATCGCGTCAGTGTTGAAGAAAGGCCAGTGGACATGGGTCCTACCGAGTATCGTCTGCTGAATTTCTTTATGACTCACCCTGAAAAGGTATTCAGCCGTGATCATATCCAGGATCAGGTCTGGGGTGCCAATGTCTATCTGGAAGAGCGTACAGTTGATGTACATATCGGTCGGCTACGCAAAGCTTTGACATCTGCATCCGGCAACGGAATCGACTACTCTGCTCTGATCCAGACTGTGCGTGGTGCCGGCTATCGCTTTTCCACTCGCCATGATTAAGAGCCAACACAACCGAGAGTCAGCTGGTTTGACTGTTGGCTTTTGGTTATAGTCGCCACGTCAACCAAATCGTACATTACAGGCTCAAAGATTGTTCTCCGACTGGCATTCAGCCCTGAAACGGCTGGCTCTCATATTTCTTGCCCTGCTGCTCGCTGGCTGGCTTTCAGGCGCCCCGGCGTTGGTGCTGCTTATCGGCACCGTCTGCTATCTGATTTACCATCTGCTCCAGCTTGGCAAATTGTACTCATGGCTGAAAGATAATGAGATGAGTGAGCCAGTCCCTCCGCCTGAAAGCAAGGGCATCTGGGGCTATATTTTCGATGGCATCTATCTGCTGCAGCGCCGAGAACGCGAAGCACTGCTGGAACTGAGAAGTATCATCGACAAAGCACAGGAATCCACCGCCGCGCTGGAAATAGCAGTGATCATGATTAATAGCAAAAGCGGTCTGGAGTGGTGGAATCCCGCAGCAACCAGATTACTGGGACTGCAAAATCCTCAAGACCGAAAACAGGCGGTTACCAACCTGATCAGAGAGCCGGTTTTTATCGAGTATTTTAACAAGGCGAATTTCAGCCGCCCGCTAAATCTCAGCGCACCCGGGGATTCCTCCGTGATGCTCGAGTTTCAGATCACCAGCTTTGGGGAAGGCGAACGCCTGATGCTGGTGCGTGATGTCTCGCAGTTGCACAAACTCGAAATGATGCGGAAGGACTTTGTCGGCAACGTCTCGCATGAACTACGCACACCGATTACCGTGATCACCGGCTACCTTGAGACCATGATGGATGATCGCAATAATCTGCCGCAGCGCTGGATACGCCCGATCGAACAGATGGCTCAACAGTCACGCCGCATGGAAAATATCATCAAAGATCTGCTCACCCTATCCCAACTTGAAACGCGGGCAACATCAAAAGATCAGAGTACTATTCAGCTTCTATCCTTGCTGCGTGAAATCAAGAACGATGCCGAACAGGTTTTCAGTGAAAAGCAGCATCGTATAACACTTAACTGTGCTGAACACATTCAGATCAAAGGTAATTTGAACGAACTTTACAGCGCTGTTTCAAATCTTGTGCTGAATGCCGCGAAGTACACACCAGCCCAGGGCCATATCGCACTTGATGTGATTCAAAACAACAATGGGCTTAAAATTAGTGTGACTGATGATGGCCCCGGCATAGAGCCCCAGCACATTCCTCGCCTCACAGAACGTTTCTACCGCGTAGATGAGAGCCGTTCATCAGATACCGGCGGCACAGGGCTCGGACTGGCTATTGTCAAACATGTTCTGGCGCGGCATGGCGGAAAACTTGAAATCAGAAGCGAGCCGGGAAAGGGCAGCGAGTTTATCTGCCACTTCCCACCGGAACGAGTTACTCCTGCTCTGATTTGACCTGCTTTTCCATGCCTGACAAACCGGCATGGCGAACATCACGCCCCATGACCATATAGACTACATGCTCGCCAATATTCTTGGCATGGTCACCCGCTCTCTCAAGGGATCGCAAGGCCCAGATGATGTTCATCACACGCGTGATACTGCGCGGATCTTCTATCATGTAGGTGATCATCTCGCGCATGGCACTGCTATATTCCATGTCAACATTGACGTCTTCCCTGGCAACGGCCAGCGCAGCCTCAGCGTCATATCGGGCGAAGGCATCCAGCGCCATATTGATCATGTAGCGCACGCGCTCTCCGATATGGCGGATTTCAATATAACCTTTGGATGAATCGCCCTGGCTGGATAACTCAACGGCAAGCCGGGCAATTTTGGCAGCCTCGTCCCCAATGCGCTCAAGATCATTCACTGCCTTGATGATACCCAGCACCAATCGAAGGTCGCTAGCTGCGGGCTGCCGGCGTGCCAAGATGCGATTACAGGCCTCATCGATGCTCAGCTCCATCGCGTTCACCACATCATCATTGGCGCGCACAGTGCTTCCAAGCTCACTGTCTGCTGTGATAAGAGCAGAGATTGCATCGGTCATCTGCTTTTCTACCAGCCCGCCCATTTCGAGCAAACTGCTTTTGATTTCCTCCAGTTCAATATTGAACTGTTGGGAGATATGATGACTGTGTACACCGGCATCAGTTTTCATAACAGGGATTCCTTTCAGAAAGCCATAAGCTTAAAGCCAGAATATGACATTTACATGACAATTTTGCCACAACCCCATAAGTCACTTTTTGGAAGTGGCAATCCGCATTGACTAAGCTAGAATAGCATTTCCAAATACTTCGGGTAGTCGTCATGAGCAGCAGCCAGGAACCGGCAACAGTGAGTCAGGAAGAAGACACTAACAGACTGCCAGCTACTATCGGTTGTCCTGCTATTGCTGACGATATTGACCTGAACAGCAATCAGTACTACCTGAACCGGGAACTCAGTTACATCCAATTCAATCTGCGCGTGCTGGAGCAGGCAAAAAATAGCCAGCATCCTTTGCTCGAGCGCTTGATGTTTCTGCTTATCTTCAGCTCAAATCTCGATGAATTTTACGAGATCAGGGTATCAGGTCTGAAAAAGCAGCTTGGGTTCGGCAGACAGCGTCCTGGTCCTGACGGCAAGTATCCGCAGGAAGTGATGAGTGAAATCCATCTGCAAGTACGCATGGCTCTGCAGGAACAATACCGCATTCTCAACGAGGAACTCCTGCCAGCTATGGCGACGGAGAATATTCGCTTTCTGTATCGTCATGAATGGGACCCAAAATTGTCTTTGTGGACCCAGGATTATTTTCGTAATGAGGTATTGCCTGTCATCAGCCCACTGGGGCTGGATCCTGCACACCCCTTTCCCCGCCTGGTAAACAAAAGCCTTAATTTCATTTTATCGCTGGAAGGGAAAGATGCTTTCGGTCGGGACAGCGGACTTGCGATTGTGCCCGCTCCGCGAGCGCTCCCGCGCTTGATCAAGGTACCGGCGCACATAATGCCTGAAGGTGACAATTTTATTTTTCTGTCGTCAGTTATCCATGAACACGTCGAAGAGTTTTTCCCGGGCATGAAAGTAAAAGAGTGCCACCAGTTCAGGGTGACTCGCAATTCAGATCTGGAAATGAGCAACGTTGAAGTGGAAGACGTTGCCAGCGCTCTGCAGGGAGAGTTACACCTGCGCCGTTTTGGCGCCGCAGCCAAACTGGAAGTGGGTGCGGGCTGCCCTCCTGAGTTGACTAATTTCCTGCTGGAGCGTTTTAACCTGACAGAGGAAGAGCTATTCAGGCTCGATGGTCCGGTCAACCTGCAAAGACTGATGGCGTTGTTTAGCATGATCAACCGGCCCGATTTGCGTTTCCCACCATTTTCGCCCGGCACACCTCCGGCACTGGAAGAAGGCAATTGCATATTCACAGCAGTAAATCGTGAAGACCAGTTGCTGCTGCATCCATATCAATCTTTTATTCCTGTCATTGACTGGGTACGACAAGCGGCGCGCGATGCTGGTGTGATTTCTATTAAACAAACACTTTACCGGACCAACGAATCGTCCGAACTGGTGGAGGCACTTTCTGAAGCCGCCCGCAACGGAAAGGAAGTCACCGTAGTCATCGAGTTGCGCGCACGATTTGATGAAGAAGAAAATATACAATTTGCCAGCATTCTGCAGGAAGCAGGCGCAGTGGTTGTATATGGTGTCATGGGTTACAAAACCCATGCAAAGATGGTTTTGATTGTACGTCGGGAAAATGGTCGCCTGAAACGATACGCGCATCTTGGCACTGGCAATTACCATCGCAAGAATTCACTGATCTACACCGACTACAGCCTTATGACCTGTGACGAAACACTGTGCTCAGATGTACATAAAGTGTTTCAACAGATTACAGGCATGGGCAAAAAGATTTCTCCTGAGCTGATACTTAATGCGCCCTTTAAACTGATGAAGGGGTTGGTTCAACTTATCCAGCAAGAGAAGCAGGTGGCTTTGGAAGGCAGGCCTGCGCGCATCATAGCCAAGGTTAATGCCCTTACTGATCCCACCATAATCAAAGAACTTTATTGCGCCTCGCAATCCGGTGTGAAAGTCGATTTGATTGTGCGCGGCATCTGCTGCCTTAAACCTGGCGTACCGGGAGTGTCCGAAAATATTCGGGTGGTTTCAGTAATCGGGCGTTTCCTTGAACATTCCCGAGTCTACTATTTCGCCAATAACAACTATAGCCTCTACTGCTCAAGTGCTGATTTGATGGAGCGCAACCTGCAGCATCGAATAGAAATCGCTTACCCGATTATGAGAAAAAAATGGGTAAACCGGATAGTCGAGGAGTTGGAAATGTATCTTGCGGACCGCCAGCAAAGTTGGGAGCTGCAGGCTGACGGCTCCTATCTCAAGCTCAGCGCCTGTGTTGGTGACCCGGCAGAAGGGGTCCAGATGCTGATGCTTAATGGCCTCGCAACACACGCAACGGTGAATCGCTAGCCTGGTCAGCTTTGACCAGATAGTGCAACATGCCCTCCCGCAAGGCTGCCGGACTGAAGTTAAGTACAGATACTCCGTTAGCCCGCATGAATCCCATCAGTACTGACCAGCCCGGCAGGATCAATTCCCGCCGGCCGTTTTTCAAGCCTCTCAAGCTCAGCTTGGGATTCAGGGTCACTGCAACAATATCGGAGGCTAGATTTTCGAGCACTGACAGATGCACGCCGGATGGTGGCGCACCCGGAGATACACGTTGGCTGCAGATTGAGCTGAGCATCTTGGCTGTCCCTGATGAGGCGTACACTTCAGACCACGGCGTGGAAGCAAGCTGCCCGGCAACAGTAAGAAATACCTGCTCCGATGCCAGGGCAGCGTCGTGGAGCAAACCAGCAATCACATCTGCATCATCCAAAGCGCCAGAGAACCAGCGATCGCGCCAGCTAATACATCCGATCGGCATGCTGTGAGCCTGGAGCTGCCGGGCGCCGCATCCGACAACGAGCTCAGTACTGCCGCCACCAATATCGACAATCAGCCTGCTCTGACCATCATCCGGAAGAGCGGACATCACCCCGGCGTAAACCAGCGCAGCCTCTTCCAGACCGGTCACTACGTCGATATCAAATCCCCGATTCGCAGCCTGTGCAAGGAACTCATTTGCATTGGAAGCAATACGCAGGGCATTGGTGCCGACCGCCCACAAATGATTAATCGGATACCGTTTGAGAGCCAGGGCAAAAGCTTCAAGGCAGGACAGCCCCCTGGCGAATGCAGCTGCGTTGATTTGCCCGGTCTTGGCCAGACCTTCACCCAACTGCACCTTTTCGCTAAAACGCTCCACAATCTCGTGCCGACCGTTTTGCCAGCGCGCAATTAGCAGGTGAAAACTATTGGATCCGAGATCAATACAGGCAAACATCAGAGGTGAAACTTCCCTTTCTATTGGTTGGATTAGACCACGGAACCGGGGTCTGGCTCCAGTGCGCATATTGCCTTTTTGATTGAATCCGGCAGGGGTCTCCCTATAATGCCAAAGCCGCAGATCAGATTGGCACACTTGCTCAGGAATCGACGCTTGAAAACACCATTTTTAAGAAATCAGCTTCTGATCTTTGGATTTGCCGCTATCTTTATTACCGTTATCAAGTGGCTGTTGGCGAATCGGCTTGAGCTCTACAGCGATGAGATTTTCTACTGGCAGGCGTCCAGGTTTCCTGCGCTGGCTTACAGCGATCTGCCCTTTATGACCGCATTGATCGCAGGAGCAGGTGCGTCGCTGTTTGGAAATTCGGCAATTGCAGTCAGATCTTTGTTTCTGCTACTCAGTCTTCTGATCCCGGCCCTGATTTACTGGTTGGCGCTGCCTCTGCACGGCCGAAGTCGCGCGCTTCAATCCGCAACACTCAGTCTCTGTCTGCCCATGTTGGCGATGATGGGACTGCTGGCGGTGCCAGATGTTGCTCTTATAGTTTTTGGGCTCTTGTTTATTGCTTGCTTTGAGCGGGCGACACGCCTTCAGCATGCCGGATACTGGGCCGCTGCCGGTCTCAGCGCAGCGCTGGGACTTTGCACGCATTATCGATTTGCACTCTATATTCTTGCTGCTCTGGCTTTCCTGACTATCAGCCGTCGACACTGGCATCATTGGCGTTCTCCAGGGCTTTGGATCGGAGCACTTATAGCCGCTTGCGGGCTTTATCCTGCCCTCAGTTTCAACCTTGGCAATCAGCTTTCCGGGCTTGACTACCATCTGGTGGATCGCCACCCCTGGCAGTTTCAGGCCGAAGGTCTGCTACATGCAGTCATGCAAGCAGTGGTTGTGACACCGCTTATGTATGCAGCGCTAGCTTACACCTTGTGGCAATTGTGCAGGCAGGCTCACGCAGGAAATGACAGAGCAATGCTGTTTGCGCTTTTTGCCGGCTTCAACTTGGGGGTGTACCTGATATTGGCGCCTTGGGCTGACAACTCCCGCACAACATTACACTGGCCTATATCAGGCTACCTGCCCCTTCTGGCCTATACACCGCAAATTTTGTCCGATTTGAGAGCAAGGCTTGCAGAAAGGCATTCCCCAACGCTGGCGCGCAAATTGATCATGGCAATTCCACTGTCAGGATTTATCGGCACGCTCTTGTTGTTGGCCGGGATTGGGTCCCAAGGGTTCAACCAGACTCTTCAGAGCATAGTTGGACAAGGTGTATTGTCCAACAAGATGGCGGGATGGAAACCAATGACCGACCATGTTGTGGAGCTAATGACAAAAAATGGTCTGGATGGCAGGAGTTTGATTGTGACAGACAATTATTATACTGCGGCACAAATCAGCTTTGCCCATGAGTCCGCGCGCGTGTTCACAACCGATACAAACAAGATTTTCAGAGACGGCCGTGACACTCAGTACCGTATATGGCGCAAGGATATTGCCGGATTGCGGGAACAATGGAGTGCGGATGCACTTTTTATTACCGAAGACAGCACATTGGATGTCAATGAAAAGACTGAAGTAATGCAAACTGTCTGCGGGCTTTTTTCCGAAATTGATTTACTGGACCAGTTATTCTTGTATGAGGGTGACAAGATATTCAGTTTCTATCTGGCCAAAGGGCTGCGCCCGGCAGGTATGAGTGGTGGTGCGCCGAAATGTCCTACACCGTCATTGTCCTGGCTGGATGCCCCCATACGGGACGCGGAAATCTCAGGCATTTACAATGTTCGCGGCTGGGCGACTAACACAGAGGGTGTCGCAACCATCAGGGTGCTGCTGAATGGCCGGGAAGTTGCTCAGACAAACAGGACCATCGAACGACCGGATGTTGTAGAACTTCAGGACGCTGCAGGTGACCCTCAGGCGCCCATACTGGGTTTTGCTACAGACATCAACACGAATGCGTTCAGAAATGGCCGCTATCAGCTTAGCCTTGAAATTGTCTCTGGCCATGGCGAGCGGCAGCGGGCTGGCGCCCGCACCGTCATCATCAGAAACTAGTTACCGGTTTCCCAGTTTGAACTGGTTGACCAATCCATCAAGTGAAGTCAGCAGGCTATCGATTTCAGAGTGATACTTTTTGCACTTGAGATAGTCGTCTGTATTCAATCTTCCATCCGCTGCAATTTTTACGCTGCTTTTGGCAATGCCTTCAGTTACTTCAGATTGCTGTTTGACGGCACCGGCAATATCACGACTTCGCTCAGCAATCAGGGCAACGGAGGCCAGCACTGAATCCAGTAGCTGGTTGGCTGAGTTGGCAGAACCCACGCATTCCTTCGACAGGTTCACGCCTTGATCCATCGCACTGACAATCTGCGTAGTGTTGTCCTGCAGGTTCTGGATGATGGTGTTGATCTCTAGCGTCGAGGACTGTGTCTTCTGGGCCAGGCTGCGCACCTCATCTGCTACTACGGCAAAACCACGACCCTGTTCGCCGGCCCGTGCTGCCTCAATGGCAGCGTTCAAGGCCAACAGATTTGTCTGCTCCGCGATGCCGCGAATAACCTCCAGAACAGAGTGGACTTTCTCATTATGGTCACGCATGTCATGCACTTTTTGCTGGATTGTAGTCAATGACCCTGAAAGTTTCTCTACCGATGCCCGCGTGTGGGATACCGCTTCGGTGGCTTTTTGTGTTGCGCCATTGGCCTCCTTTGCCGCTGCCACACTGGTCTGGGCGCCTTCAGCGACATCCGCCAGCGAAGATGACAATTCCGTTGTGGAAGAGGCCAGTAGTTCAGTCTCCTCAAGCTGGGATGCTGACCGGCCGGCAGTTCTCTGAATCATCTCTGAAAACAGGGCGGACTTACTTGTCACCTCTGAATTGGTCAATAGAACCTGACGAATGATATCGGCAAGTTTACCGACGAAAGTGTTGAAACTGCCTCCCAGCCGCGACAATTCGTCACTGCCTTCTTCTTCCAGACGCCGGCTGAGATCGCCTGAACCTTTTGCGATATCCTGCATATAGGCTTCTGCTTTACGAAGCGGCAGCGTGATAGAAAGTGACAGGAAGTAGGCTGCAGCGCCGAGCGCCATCAATATCAAAATAATGATCACAGCCGACCGGCCAGCCCATTGCAGGAACTGAGCGCGCACATCATCTTCGTACAAACCATGGATGATGACCCAACCCCAGGGCTCAAACATCTCCGAATAAACGGTTTTCAACTCAGCCTGAGGATGGGCAATCGGGTCGTCGGTAAATGTCAGAAAGCGGTAACCAAACATTGGCTCGGGGAAATACAGATACTGGGAGAAACCGGTATAACTATCCCCGGTATATCGTTGAATAATTTCTGTCATGCTCGGCGTAGGGTCGCTATAACCATTTTGAGCCATGCGTTGTTCTGGCGTCGTCTGCGCAGCCTGCATACTCGCCCGCACTTGCGCATCTGTGTCCAGTGCGCTGTCAACGTTACGCACGGGATGAGCAAGAATCTGACCGAAACGGTGGTAAAGCAGCAGATAATTGCGTTCATCCACCATGGTATTGTTGATCAGGAAGCGTCCCAGACGTTTGGCTTCCGCTTCTGCCAGCCGGCCACTTCGAACCTGGTTGTTGAGACCTACCAGCGCCTGATGGACCATCTGCACCTGATTGACGCTACCCTGGCGAAGCTGATCCATAAACCGCTCGCGCGCCTGCAGCAGCAAGGTCACACTCAAGCCGATGATGGCAATAATGCTGACAATAACAATCAACCCGATTCGGGTACGAATAGTAAATTTGCTGAACATCCTGGTCCCCCTGATGGTGCGGTTTGGGTGTTATCGGTGTTGTTATTTCAAGTAGCGGCAGTAATCGGCCAAACATTAGCCAGTAGTCTGAGTTAAAACCGGATTCAGGGTTGAAATATCGATGGCACTGAATTAGCCTGATTGGCATATATCCAAGGCTTTACAGTATGTACCTGCAATATTTCGGATTTTCCAATCAGCCTTTCAGCGACACTCCCGATGTTCGCTTATTCTGGGAGGATCACTGTTCGCAACTGATTTTTAAGTCCTTGCTGCAAGGATTTGCCGAAAAATCCATACTCCAGCTGGTCATTGCAGAACCGGGACTGGGAAAGTCTGTGCTATGCAGACGCCTGCTTAACAGCCTTCGGTCACACCGATCGCGTTACAACGTTCTGTTTATGCCGTTTCCCAATCTCACGGTGACGGAGCTGCTGAGCTCCGCTATGGCGTCTACTGATTGCAGTCGACACAAAGTACTGATTATTGATGAAGCGCAAGCACTTTCAGACTCGTCCCTGCGGGAATTGATGGAGGCTTTGAAACAACAGGACAGCAATGATCCTGAATTGCAGATCGTATTATTTGCTCAGCCGGAACTTGTTGATAAATTGGCTGATCCTGAGTTTGAGCAAATAGAACTGCTGGTATCCAAACGTTTCGACCTCCCGCCGCTGACTGCTGAGCAGACTGCCGCATATATTAACAATCGCCTTACACTGACTGGCGTTCCTCCCGAAACCCTTATGAATCATGAGCTTGCCAAGCTGGCATACAAGTTCACTGGCGGCATTCCCCGCCTGATCAACACACTGATGAGAAAATCGTTACTGCACGCCTACGAAGATCAAAGCCCAACTCTCTCAGCAGATCATTTAAGCCGCGCTGCGCTGTCCACAGCTGCAACCGTGCCTGGTACCGTTGACTGATATATAATCCGCGCCTGCGTTAGATTTACTAGTGCTGCGCAAGGCTGCAACTGATGCGACACGCTCAGTCATTGCAGTACTTGGTACAACAAGGTCAGGGTGACAGAATGCCAAAAAATATATGGGAGCAACTTCAACAGGAAGCCCGCGAGCTTATTTCTCGCGAACCTCTGATGGCCAGTTATGTATATGCCTGTGTGCTAAACCATCGCAGCCTGAGTTCTGCCTTGAGTTATCTGCTGGCACATAAATTATCTAACTATGTGATGTCGCCGGTAGCCATCAGAGAATTGATTGATGAAGCATTCAGAGAAACACCTCAAATAGTTGACTATGCTGCGTTCGATATTCAGGCAGTCTACGACCGTGATGCTGCAACCAACGACTACCTGCCAGTAATCCTTTACCTGAAAGGTTATCAGTCCATTCAGGTTCACCGTGTAGCCCATTCACTCTGGAACAAAGGGCGCAAAGATCTCGCTCTCTATCTACAGAGCCGCAACTCGGAAGTATTCGGGGTTGATATACATCCCGCTTGCGTCATGGGCAAAGGCATCATGTTTGACCACGCCACCGGTATCGTGATCGGAGAGACAACCGTTATTGAGGACGATGTGTCTCTGATGCAATCTGTCACTCTCGGTGGCACAGGCAATGAACAGGGCGATCGTCATCCGAAGATTCGCTCCGGTGTGCTGATATCTGCGGGCGCAAAGGTACTGGGCAATATCGAGATTGGACGTAGTGCGAAAATTGGCGCTGGCAGTGTGGTATTAAAAGACGTGCCGCCTTATACCACTGTTGTTGGTGTACCGGCTCACAGGGTCGGAAAACCCTGTGATGAAAATCCGGCGCACACGATGGATCAATTGGTTGATAGCGAGTAGCGGCCCCGGCCTGCTGCATGCCAGCTAGAGATTCTCTTCAGCAAACGCGGCGAGTGCTGAACGCGGTACGCCTTGAAGCTGGAGATTGCCACCATGTGCAAAATGTTTAAAACGCTCGGTAAGATAGGTCAGACCTGAACTGGTCGGACTCAGATAAGGCGTATCAATCTGAGCCAGATTTCCCAGACAAACAACCTTTGATCCAGTGCCCGCGCGCGTGACAATCGTTTTCATTTGATGCGGCGTCAGGTTCTGACATTCATCTATCAATATCAGGCTGTGTTGAAAACTCCGGCCCCGGATATAGTTCAGTGACTTGAATTGCAACGGGACTTTAGCCAGCACGTAATCGATACTGGATGAGCTGTTCATGTCGTCGAGATGCAGCGCCTCCAGATTATCGGTGATGGCGCCCAGCCATGGCTCCATTTTTTCAGCCTCTGTACCGGGCAAAAATCCGATATCCTCGTCCAGGCCTTGTGTACTGCGGGTAGCGATAATTCGCCGGAATTGTTTACTGGCCAGTGTCATGTCAATTGCTGCCGCCAACGCCAGAATTGTTTTACCTGAACCGGCTGCGCCCGTCAGATTGACAAGATGAACTGTGGGATCCAGCAGCAGATCCAGTGCCATGGCCTGGTAGATGTCCCGTGGATAAAGCCCCCAGGCTTCGCGCTGCAGCATGCGCTCACGATCCTGATGTTTGACCACCACTACGTCCGGATCCACTTCAATAACCCGACCGATAAATCCGGCTTCATCCAGGAAAAACTGGTTCGGGTATACCTCGTGTTTGATGCTGTCGCGCCGCAATCTGTGAAAAGTCTCACCGGCGTGAGTTTGCTCGGTTTCAACCGATTGAATGTCGTCCCAGAAACTGCCGGGAAATTCAATATAACCTTTGTGCAGCTGATTGATATCACTTACCAGTTGGTCAGTATGATAGTCCTCAGCCTCGATGCCACACGCTCTGGCCTTAAGCCGCATATTGATATCTTTTGAGACCAATATGACTTTATTGGCTGGTGATCTGGAGTGCTTGAGTTCAGCAACAGCATTGAGGATCTTGTTGTCGTTAAGATGTAGCGGGAGAATTTCACGTATAGCCGGCGAATCTGTCATCAGCACGCTGAGATATCCAAGGCCGGGCAGATTTTTGCCGCGATTGATCAGTACTCCACGCTCGATTTCCTCCGTCGGCGCATCGGCAAGAATTCTGTCAAGCTCTCGGATTGCATGTCGTGCATCGGCAGCAAGCGCACCACGGCCACTCTTGAGCTTATCCAGCTCCTCCAGAACAGTCATGGTGATAATCAGATGGTGTTCGTCAAAATTCCAGATTGCGGAAGGGTCGTGAATAAGGACATTGGTATCTAGAACATAATAGATTGTGCTGGATGTCACGGGGCGGCCTCCAATGCTCGAGTGTCTCCAATACTATGACACTATTCCCCACGTTTGACAGCATTGTGACAACAGACTCAGTTGATTAACTGAGTCTGTTGCTAATCTAGCCTACAAGCTGTATCAGGACCCCGGCAGCAACAGCAGACCCTATCACCCCCGCGACATTCGGGCCCATGGCATGCATCAAAAGGAAATTGTGCGGGTTGGCTTCCATACCAAGTTTGTTGGCGACACGAGCCGCCATTGGCACAGCCGATACTCCTGCCGCGCCGATCAGAGGATTCACTTTGCTGGCAGAAAATACATTCATCAGCTTGGCCATCAAAACGCCTGATGCTGTGCCCATGGAAAAAGCGACGATACCCAGAGCCATGATGCCCAGTGTGCTCGGCAACAGGAACTGATCAGCAACCAGTTTTGAACCTACAGCCAGACCCAGCATGATGGTTACAATATTGATAAGAGCGTTCTGTGCGGTTTTGGAAAGTCGATCGACTACGCCGCTTTCCCGCATCAGATTACCCAGACAGAACATCCCCAGCAGCGGAGCGGCACTGGGTATTACCAATGCAACCAGAATCAGCAACAACAGCGGGAACAGTATTTTTTCTCTGCGCGAAACCGGCCGTAGCTGTGTCATCTCGATGCGGCGTTCTGCTTGCGTGGTTAACGCACGCATAATTGGGGGCTGGATCAGCGGTACCAGCGCCATATAAGAATAGGCTGCCACTGCAATGGCACCTAACAGTTCGGGAGCCAGTACACCGGCAACATAAATGGCAGTAGGTCCGTCTGCGCCGCCTATGATACCAATGGCTGCAGCCTGCCTGACGGTAAAATCAAACCACCCCAGGTCTGACAAAAACAAAGCGCCCAGCACGGTCGCAAAAATACCAAATTGCGCTGCCGCGCCCAGCAAGAGTGTCTTGGGGTTCGCAAGCAATGGACCGAAGTCCGTCATGGCGCCTACACCCAGAAAAATGAGCAATGGAAACATGGTTGTTTCCAGACCCATGGCGTAAAACTGCGCCAGAATACCGTTACCAACAGCAATATCTACACCCGGAATATTCGCTAAAATACCGCCAAACCCAATAGGAAGTAGCAGCAGTGGTTCAAATTTTTTGCTAATGGCCAGATATAATAAAAAGCCGCTAATCAGCAGCATTACGAATTGGTCAAATTCAATCTGATAAATACCAGTCGATTGCCAGAGCTCGACAAATTGATCCATTCCCTTACTCCAGCGCGATCAGAATATCGCCAGCGTTGATGTTGTCACCGTCAGCGACCATAACAGCTGCGATAGTGCCGGCACGGTTACAGCGAATTTCTGTTTCCATTTTCATGGCTTCCATTATCAGGATAACTTCACCATCCGCTACTTCCTGGCCCGCTGACACCAGTACGGTCTGGACTAACCCCGACAGCGGTGCTTTAACTTCATGACTGGCTGCCGCCGGACTTTTTTGTGCCGGGACTGCTTTGTTTACTGTCTCACTGATTTGAGAGACATCACCGCCGTCTGTCACCCTTACTACATACGCTCGGCCATCCACCTCTATTGTGTAGACGCCCGGCTTGTCATTGGTATCCGACTGCACTGTCTGGCGCGCCACCTCCGCATCGGGCGCACCATCAGGCACCGGCTCAAACGCAGAAGGGTTGTTTCTGTTCTGGAAGAATTTTAGTGCAGGCTGTGGGAACAGAGCATAGGTGAGCGTGTCGTCGATATCGTTTTTGAGTTCGAATTTTTTTTCTTTAGCTAAATTTGCAAGCTCAGCATGTAATTTTTGATACTCTGGTGACAACATGTCTGCCGGGCGACACGTCAGCGGTTGTGCAGCGCCTAACACGCGCTTTTGCAACTCCGCGTCCACAGGGGCTGGTGTAGCGCCGTACTCACCTTTTAAAACGCCTTCGGTTTCTCTGGCGATATTTTTGTACCGCTCACCTGACAACACATTAATGACAGCCTGGGTGCCGACAATCTGCGAGGTCGGCGTCACCAGTGGGATGTATCCAAGGTCCTTGCGCACACGTGGAATTTCTTCCAGCACTTCGTCCATGCGGTCTGTGGCTTTTTGTTCGCGCAACTGATTTTCGAGATTGGTCAGCATGCCGCCCGGCACTTGCGCTACCAGGATTCGTGAGTCAATTCCTCTGAGAGCACCTTCAAAGCGAGCGTATTTTTTCCTCACCTCACGGAAATATGATGCGATCTCCTCGAGCAGCACAATGTCCAGACCCGTCGCTCGGTCAGTGCCTTCCAGCATAGCAACCATGGTTTCAGTTGGCGTATGACCGTAAGTCAAACTCATGGAGGAAATGGCCGTATCCAGATTATCGATACCCGCCTCTACCGCTTTGATATAGGTAGCTGTGGATAAACCGGTTGTTGCATGACACTGCATATGTACCGGAATAGAAATTGTGCGCTTCAGTTCGGTTATAAGCTCAAAAGCCGTGTAGGGAGCAAGCAATCCAGCCATATCTTTGATACACAGGGAATCCGACCCCATGTCTTCGATTTCGCGTGCCATGCTTAGCCAGGTATCCAGCGTATGCACCGGGCTGACCGTATAGGAAATGGTGCCTTGAGCATGTCTTCCCTGCTTTTTTACTGCTTTGACAGCCGTTTGCAGATTGCGCATGTCATTCATTGCGTCAAAAACGCGGAATACATCTACCCCGTTGACTGCTGCACGCTCTACAAAGCGATCCACAATATCGTCGGCATAGTGTCGGTATCCCAGAATATTCTGGCCCCGGAAAAGCATTTGCTGCGGGGTATTGGGCATGGCTTTCTTCAGCTCGCGAATTCTCTCCCATGGATCCTCGCCCAGAAAACGTATGCAGGCATCGAATGTTGCGCCTCCCCATGACTCCAATGACCAAAAACCAACTTTATCCAGCTTGCCGGCTATTGGCAGCATGTCGTCAAGCCTCAGGCGCGTAGCAAAAAGAGACTGGTGCGCATCACGCAGCACCACATCGGTCAGACCAAGAGGCTGTTTAGAAATTGTCATTTTCAGGAAACCCTTTTTGTTTTGGTGTCGCGGTTCATCCCGAACCAACTGGTATTTCAGAAATTACTGCGTTGCAGATGTACCTGCCCACAAGCTCAGTTCATTTAACGTCAGATCTGTGCTTACGAATTGCAGCAGTGATCACAGCAAGCAGCCGGGGGTCATCCGCAACAGTCTGTTGGTTGCTGCCCGCCCGGGGGGAGGCTGCAGCCCTGCCATTGCGACCTGAGCTTGCATATCCTTTCGGAGCTACCGCTGTTGAAGGAGTAAAACGTCGTAAGATAGCGGACATTGCTGTCGTCAGCACTACCAGCATCAGGAGAAACGAAAATACAAAGCCCATGCCGAACATGGCCAAATTTAACCCTTCCGCAAGCAGGTTGGACATCGCATATCTCCCAAATTATCAGCAGACACGGATCATACTAAATAATGACTACAGGCGCTAACCCGTTAACAGCAAGAACCATTCGGCAGGATTCCGGCCGTATTGATCGGATCCTCTTCAATCCAACCCAAAATGCAGGACCAGAGGGCTTGTTGTAAGCGTCCCTGAGAGCTAAGCTGCCTGCAAATTGATTCAAGTGGAAAATTTAAAATGCTAATTCTGATTGCAGGGCTGCTGATATTCCTTGGTGTTCACTCAATAAATATAGCTGCACCTGCCAGAAGGCATGCGCTTGCAGAGAGTCTGGGCGCCACAAAGTGGAAACTGATTTACTCGGTTGTCTCGCTATTGGGATTACTCCTGATTATTAACGGTTATGCGGCTGCCCGCATGTCGCCGACGTGGTTGTGGATGCCACCAACAGGACTCAGACACCTTGCCTTACTGCTGACGGTTCCTGCTTTTATATTGCTAGTCGCCGCCTACGTGCCCGGGAACAGAATTAAGGCGAAACTGGGACATCCCATGTATGTTGCAGTGAAAATCTGGGCTTTTGCGCACTTGTTGGCAAACGGTAGTGCGGCCGATGTGCTGTTGTTCGGCAGCTTCCTGATATGGGCTGTCGCCGGCTTTGCTGTCAGCCGTCGCCGGGACCGTGTGGCCGGAATCCAGCGTCCTGCCGGAACTGCAAAGGGCGATATCACTACAGTAGTAATCGGTCTGGTGAGCTGGGCCGTATTTGCAATGTTCCTGCATACCGCGCTGATCGGAGTAAGCCCGTTGCCCTGAGAGCACGGGAAGAAGGCTCCCGCGACACTGTCAGAGATAAAAAGGGGTTGCGGTTTTGAAGTGCACCCCTTTTAATTTGAACATCAACCTGTTAGCGAGGGCTTCCCCCGTTTCAGAAGCGGAAAGTGTACTTGAACTTAACACTCAGATCGGAAAAAGCGCTTTCAAATCTGTTGTTTTTGTCCTTGTCCTGCATGTTGTAGTTCAATACAACGAATCCTTCTTGCCCGGCCTTTGGAATCCATTGTAATCGGGTATTGATACCAACTTCCTCAGACAGGTTGTCGTACTGAACCAGATTGATCCAGTAAAGCGTTGACGAAAATGCAACCTGGGTTGAGACCGACGTCAGACGAGTAATGAAATCACCCTGAGGCAAACTTATATCATTCCAGTCGTAGTTGATGGATGCCACAAAGTAGCGTGATTGATTCCATGATACTGAACCATTCAGATTGGTTCTTGTGCCGTTATAGAAATCTCCGCCCTGATAAGAAAAGCTGCCAGAAAACTCTCGCTGCCCACCTGTCCCCACACTAAACTGATATTCGTTAAACTGGTAATCACCGGGCAGAATAGAGACCTGACGTGCTGGCGACGAGTATAGTGTAAACGGCTGCAACACCACTTCTCTGTTTGTGGTATAGCTGGCACTGACAGAATCACGTGTATTGGTTTGAAGCTCTGCCAGGCGATATACAAATACTTCGCTTTGCAATCCTCCGTCAATCACTTCTATACGTTGCGCATCAACACCACTGAATATAGACTGAAGTACGTCGCCTCCAAAAAAATGTGTGTATCCTAAATCTCCGGTAAGATCCCTGACGTTTGATCGATTGACATAGCCCATGGCGGGATTGAAGTTACGTTGAACTTCCTTGTATGCCATTCTGCTACGCCAGCCAGTATTGTTCGGCAAACGAAGGCCGAATCCATACGATGCATCATCTCCGCTCATACCTGGTGTATCAGAGACCTGGTACCATGCATCTGCTTCAAATTGCCTCCCATTAGACAACTGATTGTTCAGATATTTAAAATCAACACCAGCTACACTGTTATCCCTGTTTGATCCAGGATCACCATTTGTGTAAATAAACCCAAGACTGGAATCATTGAGCACATTGGCGGACACACGCGTAATAAACAAATCTGAACTATCTACCGGCCCGAACTCATCTTGTCGAATGGCAAGTGTTCCTATGTTCCAACGACCAACACGGCCGCTTATTCGTCCACCATAGTTGATATCAACAGGAGCCCCGGTCTGGCTCAAACCCAGCTTTCGCGAAAAAAACGGCCGGGCGTTTTCACGTGCACCTTGCGAAGTCGCGTTATTGCCTCCAGCCATCCCGCCAATATTTCCAAACTGGAACAGATCCGAATCATTCAAAAAGAAATCTCGTTTCTCCGGGAAAAACAGGTTGAAGCGTGTGAGGTTAACCTGCCTGCTGTCTACTTCAGTGGCTGAAAAATCAGTGTTGATTGTCAGCGCTGCATTTAGCGAGGGTGTAATACGATAAAATGCGTCAAGAGACGGTACATAATCAGTCTTTTTGCTGACAGGATCATATCGACGCTGCCTGTTTACGGCCATAGAAGGAACTAGATCAAGCCCTACTCCCTTGCTTAAGCCGGTCATACCGGTCATTTGCCCTGAAATGCTCGGATTGTAGGTTCGGTTTTGTGAAACCCATGCCATTTCTTCGCCACGACGTCGAATAGCCCGACCAAAATTAAAGCCCCAGGTTTCAATCGCAGGATCAAAAGGTATCGACTTGAACGGAATTTCTATTTCGGCGACCCAACTCTTGCCATCAACATTGGCAGCAACGTCCCAGATTGTATTCCAGTCCAGAGAAAATGAACTGACACTGGTATACAACGCGTCGTGACGGGCTGCGTTCAGGTTCGTTTCGAAGCGATAGCCTGCGCGGCGGGAATTAAAGGGGTCGAGAATCACCACTAGCCTGTCGTCCGACGGCATCCCTAAACCGTGTCTGATAACCGGTGCTGCGATCAACTCAGGCTCGCTATCAAACATACGAGCTCCGATGTACAGAGCATCGTCCGTGTAAACCACATAGACTTCTGTACGCTCTGAAGTCGGCGTGCCATTGCCAGGCCGTGTCTGGTGGAAATCGGTGATTACTTCTGCCTGTGACCAGACAGCGTCATCCAGCACGCCGTCGATCACGGGAGGCACGTCCACGCGTATTGCTCTGAATTGTTTCTGTGTATTTACGGAGGCAGGCGCAGTTTCTTGAGCCAATGAGTGCGTCGTATACAACGCCGTTACTACTGCCAACCAAAGCGCACATCGACCCGCTGCTACCATTACGCCGCCCTCAAATATTTTTACATTCCAGAGAAAATCTCAAGATCGTAAGTTTAGGCCAAACCTGTTGTTATGTAACGAGTTTCAGGGGAGTTTGGAGGCACTGAAAATGTGATTTTTTTTAACACACTGTAATAAACCGAAATATACAGAACTTTCGGTTAAATATTCACCATAAAAAAAGGGCCATCCCCGTTGGGATGGCCCTTTTCGCTTTTTAATGCCTGACGATGACCTACTCTCACATGGGGAGACCCCACACTACCATCGGCGCTGAGCGGTTTCACTTCTGAGTTCGGGATGGGATCAGGTG
>JAUSCD010000018.1 GCA_030651695.1 Pseudohongiella sp.
GATTACTTAAGAATCTTGGCAACAACACCCGCGCCTACGGTACGGCCGCCTTCGCGAATCGCAAAACGCAGACCATCATCCATCGCAATCGGGTGAATCAGCGTTACAACCAGCTTGGTGTTGTCACCAGGCATCACCATCTCAACGCCCTCTGGCAGCTCGCAAGCGCCTGTCACGTCAGTGGTACGGAAGTAGAACTGGGGACGGTAACCTTTGAAGAATGGCGTGTGACGGCCACCTTCATCCTTACCCAACACGTACACTTCTGCCTCAAACACAGTGTGTGGCGTGATTGAACCGGGCTTGGCCAATACCTGACCACGCTCAACGTCTTCACGCTTGGTACCACGCAGCAGTACGCCCACGTTCTCACCAGCACGACCTTCGTCCAGCAGCTTACGGAACATCTCAACACCGGTGCAGGTTGTCTTGGTGGTGTCTTTCAGACCAATAATCTCGATCTCGTCGCCCACTTTAACAATACCGCGCTCAACACGACCGGTCACCACAGTACCACGGCCAGAGATGGAGAATACGTCTTCGATTGGCAACAGGAATGGCTTCTCGATGTCACGAACCGGATCAGGAATGTACGCATCCAGTGTCTCTACCAGCTTCTTCACAGCGGTAGTGCCCATCTCGTTAGCGTCTTCACCGTTCAACGCCATCAGCGCAGAACCGATGACTACCGGCGTGTCATCGCCCGGGAAGTCGTACATAGACAACAACTCACGCACTTCCATCTCTACCAGTTCCAGCAACTCAGCGTCATCAACCATGTCCGCTTTGTTCATGAACACAACGATGTACGGAACGCCTACCTGACGAGACAGCAGGATGTGCTCACGCGTCTGTGGCATGGGGCCGTCAGCGGCAGAACAAACCAGGATCGCGCCATCCATCTGCGCCGCGCCGGTGATCATGTTTTTCACATAGTCAGCGTGGCCGGGGCAGTCAACGTGCGCGTAGTGACGGATCGCAGAGTCATACTCTACGTGAGAGGTGTTAATCGTAATACCACGCTCTCTTTCTTCCGGCGCATTGTCGATCT
>JAUSCD010000008.1 GCA_030651695.1 Pseudohongiella sp.
GTGGGTGGATTGGGGACGGAGGAGCGTGCTCCTCCGTCCCCAATCCACCCACTCCAGATCAGAACTTATAGCCAACTGACAGCATGTAAACAAACGGATCGAGTTCGACTTTTGTTTGTACTTTGCCAAGCGCTGAAGTGAAGCTGGCATCGGTTTCAATATCAATCCGCCATAACGATGCGTTCAGAATCCAGTTGTTGTTCAGATCCCAATCCACACCCGCACGTAATGACAATCCGAAGGAATCGTCCAATTTCAGTCTGGACGCTGCCAGCTCAGTGCGCGCCTGGCTGGAGAGTGATTCACTGAAAAACGTGGTGTAGTTCACACCCACGCCAACATACGGTCTGATCGCAGAGCTGGTGGCACCAAAATAGTAAAGCGCACTGACTGTGGGCGGCAGATGTTTGGTGCTGCCAATATCGGTTGTCGCGAATCCGTATTGCCCAAGGCCGCTCACCGATATGTCGTGTTCAAACGGCGTAGCTGCCAACAATTCTACGGCGATATTGTCCGAGTACATATAAACGAGATTCAGGCCAAGCTGCGTGTTATTGCCGACATGGGCCGCGGTACCGTTCAGGGCACCTGTTGCCGTGGTGCTGATCAGACTGCTGCTCTCACGCGGAGACACGGTAGTGGCGCCAACCCGCACAATCAGGTCACCTTTTTCTATCGCCAAAGCCGGCGCGGATGCTGCCAATAACCCTGCACCAATTAACCCACCTGTTACAAATGCAAATGTAGAAAAGCCCTTCATATTCACTCCTGTGTTTAAACATCACTTAGCTGATGCGAAACCAGCTTAATGACTATCAGGAGTGATACATTGATCTAGCACAGCTGTCAGGCCAGGCCGTGGTAGAAATTGCTCGAAAGCTTTATCTACATCAAGGTTTTTGTTGTTATGTCTTTGGCGGCAGCTCCCTGATCGGACGCAGCTCAATGCTGCCAAGTCGCGCCGGCGGAATATTGCTCGCCAGCGCGATCGCATCATTCAGGTCTCGTGCATCCAGCAGATAAAAACCTGCCAGTTGTTCCTTGGTCTCTGCAAACGGTCCATCAGAAATTAATGTCTCACCGTTACGCACACGCAAGGTAGTCGCGGTTTCAACAGGATGCAGGGCCTGGCCAATAATAAAATTGCCGGTGCCGCTGAGTTTTTCAACACAACGGATACATTCCTGATTAAGATCCTGCCATTCTTTTTCGCTCATCGCGTTGATGATGCTTTCCTGGTAATACACTAGCGCCAGATATTTCATAATAATTTCCTGGGAATGTGGTTTGTCTTACATAGTCGGTTGACCGACACAAGTATCGACAGAACCCATTGAATATTTTTGTGAGGCCTTATCCGGCACTCTGCAGCTCGGCCAGACGTCCCTGCAGGAAGCGCTTCTCGGGAGTCTGACTGGTCAGCAGCAAAGCCTGTCTGTAGGCTGCAATTGCATCGGATTTACGGCCCAGCCGCCGATAGAAATCGGCACGCGCTGCATGCAGCAAATGGTAGTTATCAAGCTGCCCCGACTCGCTGATTTCATCCAGCAACTCAAGTCCTGCTTCCGGGCCATCGCGCATGGCAAGAGCGACGGCCCGGTTCAGAGCGATTACCGGCGACGCAGACATCTGCAGCAACAGATCATACAGTCCGGTGATCTGAACCCAATCCGTGTCCTGGTATCGGGAAGCCTGCGTGTGCAGCGCCGCGACGGCTGCCTGCAAGGTGTAGAAACCTGCAGGCCCGCTACGCAGCGACCAGTCCAGCCACTGCGTTCCTTCCTCAATTTGTGCCTTGTCCCAGAGTGCGCGATCCTGCTGTTCCAGCGTCAGCAGCGTGCCATCAGCATTCTGGCGCGCGCCTTTGCGTGCATCCTGAAGCAGCATCAGGGCCATCAGCCCGGCAACATCCGGGTGCGGCAACAATGCCTGAAGATGGCGGCATAAACGGATGGCCTCAGCAGACAGATCTCCGTTGACCACTGCATCACCGCTGCTACTGGAGTAAGCCTCGTTGTACATCAGGTATATCACTTTCAGCACAATGGCCAGCCGTTGGGGTAGCTCGGACGCTCCGGGCACTTCATAAGGAATCCTGGCGTCACGTATTTTGCGTTTGGCACGCACAATCCGCTGGGCAATGGTGGTGGGTTGTTGCAGCAGACCGCGCGCCACCTGCTCTGTCGTCAGGCCGCACATTTCGCGCAGCGTCATGGCAAGTTGTGCATCTTCCGCAAGCCCGGGGTGGCAACAGGTGAATATCAGACGCAGCTGATCATCAGCGATGCTTTGTTCTTCCAGCTCAGCGTCGGCTGCCTCGTACGCACTGACTGCATAATCCCGCGGGTAGTCGAGCGCACCGTCACTGAAACAGGTGTCATCTTCGGTATCATGCGTCGATTTGACAGATTCCAGTAAAGCCGGTGCAAGCTGACTGACATAGTCGCGTCCACGTTTGTCCTTACGCAACTGATCAATGGCCTTGAAGCGCCCGGTGCTGACCAGCCAGGCGATCGGATTGCCTGGCGCTCCCTCGTTCGGCCATTGCCTCAGAGCTTGTGCAAAAGCTTCGTGCATCGCCTCTTCCGCCAGATCAAAGTCGCCCAGCAGTCGGATCAGTGTAGCAAGCACCTGTCTTGAGTGATCCCGATACAGTCGGGACCACTCGTCCGGCGAAAGAGTTGGGGACGGAGGAGCGTGCTCCTCCGTCCCCAACTCTCCTCCGTCCCTGTCCTTAATTTCCTTCATTTTTTTACAACAACTGATAGATGCGTCTGATTGCGCGCACATCCGCGCCGGGGCCACTGATTTGTGGATAGTTGCCGCTGTGGGCTGTCATGTCGATCTGCTGGGCAGCCTGCTCGGCGCTCAGTCCCTGCCGCTTGAGGGCATCGGTATTAGTCCACAGATCGCGTAAATATGCCTGCAGGAAATTGATGCGCTCCTTGCCCTGCACGATTGGGCCATGCCCCGGCAGTAAAGTTTCAAAATCCAGTTCCTTTAGCCGATCCAGCGTTGCTGGCCATTCATCCACATGAGCGTCGCCCATATAAGGGATAAATGGCACCATTAAATCGCCGGTGAATACTATCTTTTCTTCTGGCAGAAAAACAACCACGTCGCCGCCGGTATGGCCGCGGCCCAAGTGGAGGATCCGGATTTCACGTCCGCCACCGTTGACGGCCTGATAGATACTCATGCTCTCGTCTATTGTGATGTTCGGTGGTGTCGGCACAATCTCACCAAGCGATGTCAGATGTGCTTGTGCTGTAGCCAACCGACCCTGAAGCTCAGCGCGGCGTTCGGCGTCGGTTTCCTGTGCCAGCTGTTGCTGCAAAGATGCCACCTGGCCCGGTGCGCCTTCTGTAAAACTGATAAAGGTTGACTCTTCCAGCACATTGCCCAATTCACCACTGAGTTTCTGGCGGGTATAGGTGTGTCCGATGATTTCCACTTCCTGCGGGAACACCTGGTTACCATGGGCGTGATCAAAATGATAATGCGTGTTGATCAGATAACGCACCGGTTTATTGCTGACGTTTCTGATGGCCTCAATCAGCGCCATACCAGCATTGGGAGAGACATGAGAATCCACCACCAGTAAATCATGCTCGCCCTCAATCAGCATGGCATGGCTCATGACATTCACTGTGCCAGTGCCGGTTACATGGTAAATGCCGTCAGAGACCGGCGTAAAAATGTGGCTGCGTGTGGTTACAACCCCATCACCGGCAGGAGAATTCTGTGCGCTACTGAAACTGATGAGCGCGCTTAGCGCAACGGCTGAGGCAAGGGTGGGAAGGAGTATGCGTAAGGAGAGTTTATTGTTCATGTTATTCCTTTATTGTTATTGAAGGTTGGTGAATGTTGGGGACGGAGGAGCTGGCTCCTCCGTCCCCAACATTCACCAACCTTCACATCAGGATTTTTATCCAGTCACCCACTCTGGGATTACCTATAGGATAGTAGCCGTTCAACAACCGCAATGTTTCTTCCGGATGTTCACGCACCGGACTCGCTGCGGCCAGTGCGCGCCAGTCAAAACCTTCAGTCACCTGCACATATCGCACGCGCAGATTGCCGGCACTTGAGCGCTCATTGGTCTGGATAGCCCGGAAAGTACGAATAGACGACAACAGCAACCGGTCAAGCTCGGCAGCTTGTTCTGCAGTCTGAGTTTCGCCGCGGAATACAAAGACACGTGCCCCCAGATAAATTACGGCCAGCCGCTCTTCACGGCCCGCGGCATTGGTGTGCACACCGGTATAACCGATCAGGCGATTCTGGGACAGGGCTTCCGATCGCTGCAACTCTATACCCAGATTCTCACGCACATAAAGACGTGGTTCTTTGTTTTGCTGCATGCGGGTGGCTTCAACACGCAAGGTGGCGCTGCCGTCGGGGCTGCTGGCCTGAACTGTGGTAGGAGTTTCGCTGATGACCCAGTTGTCCGGGAATACCATGGTGTAGCTCAGCAGATCCTGATAGTACCGATTGCGATCGCTGCGTGCCGCAGTATTTTCCCCCCACAACATCCCTTCCATGTGGCGGCGGAATACGTTGGGATCAGACTCGCGCACATTCGCGGCATCCAGCACGCCTGCCTGCGCAACAGCCTGCTGCAGACGAATGTCATTACGGGGGTGAGTCGTGAACAAACCGTGATACGTTGGCTGTCTCTGCGCTACCCGCACATTGAAGTCTTCCTGATTTTTCAGCACCGACAACACATCGATCATCGCGCGCGGGTTATATCCGGCGTTGTAAAGATACTCGGCACCCAGACTGTCGGCTTCCAGTTCATTTTCCCGGCCAAAACCGCTGACGCCGGCAGCAGCCCAGATCGATCCTATCTGCATCAACTCTGAGCCTATGTATCCGCTGCCGGTTGCAACTGCAGCCACTACTCCGCCGACTGTTGCGGCGGCGTTGCCCAGTCGCCCGCGCGCCTGCTGCTGAATTGCATGACGGGCGGTGATATGGCCCACCTCATGCGCCAGCACTGCCGCCAACTCGTCTTCGGACTTGAGATACAAAAGCAAACCGCGATTTATATAGACATAGCCGCCCGGCAGTGCAAAGGCATTGATCTCGGGGCTGTCGATTACAGTAAAGGTATAGGTAAGATCCGGGCGATGGCTGGTGGCTGCCACCCGCTGGCCAACTTCATTGACGTAGGCGGTCAACGCTCCGTCTTCCACGACCCGCATGCTGGCGATAACTTTTTCGTGTTCTTCCTTGCCGATTTCAAGCTCTCGGCTCTGCGACATCATTACCAGATTCGGGCTACCGGTGGCAGGATTGACGGCGCAGGCTTGTAGACCTGCCAATAGAACTGCTACCCAGGTCACCGCAGCGGTCCTGGCTGCCAGCCGCCGGCGGCGCGAAATCATGAACATGTTCTGTCAGCCTCCCTGAACAAACTGTTTAAGCTGGTTAGCCAGACTGCTGCAGGCATTTGCCTCCACCCGGGCAATCAGCGGAATAGGAACAAAAACAGCGGGCATATAAGACTGGCCGTTGGCATCGGCACTGATGGTGCCAACCGAAGTGTGAGACGACACATCCCATATACGCGCCTCAAAACTCGAATCATCTTCCCAGGACCCGAAGCCGAAACAACCGCCGCCGCCAGGACCCACTGCGCAGGAGATAGAACCCATACGACTGGTAGTCTCAGTCTGGCCATCCAGCCAGATGATGTAGCGAATGCCAAACTCTGCCATTTTTTCAGTCACCAGCGGCTGCGCCATCAGTTGTTGCAGATCATCGCTGCGCAGAGGCGCTGTGCGTGGTTCGAACCATGGGAAAAGTGCATCCACAAACTGCTGTTCCGGAATCACTGTGATGGCACCGGTGCCACGCGCCATGCGATCACCCACGCAACGCACAAACTCCGCGCGCGTCTCGTAAGCCGCACCTTGCCGGCGCCCGAGAATGACAATTGCTTCATCCGAATTGATGCCAGTGGCGCCCTGGCGAAATTCATCGATGGTGGTGGTAGTACAGGCCTGTAACAGCATCAGCAGACAAAGTATGGCCGATGGCATCAGCCAGGCGGCAGGCGTCGATTTTTGAGCCTTGATGTTCATTGTGACTCCTGTCGATCTTTTTTTGAATTACGGACTTTTAACGACCGTCCGCAGACGAAGTCTATTGCAAACGCTGTTGCAGCCAGTCACGTACGTCCGGCACACTGGTAAATCCCAGCGAAAAATTTGAGGCCAGATCGCGCAGAGCCGCTACTGAGGCGTCATTTATTCCACGTTCTGCTGTGCTGAAACTGGCTGTTGTCGTTTTGCCATAAGCGGTCATGACCCAGTCTGCGATGTACGATCCGTCAGCGCCGGTCAGGCGCATGTTGTACCGCACCCAGACCTCGTATGCATCCAGTCGCGTTTTTTGCGGCATACCAAGCTGAAATTCATTGATGCGCGGAATAAATACTGCATCCACACCTTGCGCCGCTGCGTCTGCCGGACTGTTCAGCACTACCACCCGCTGGAACATGGCAGGTAACACAGTATTGAACAGGTCCTTGTGAGTCGCGCCTGTTTCTACAAAGTATTCCTCTTTGCCGGCATCCGAGAGCTCGGTGTAAACAAAGTCTGTCAACCCTTCTCCGTAGTACACGCCAACGCTGAGCGGCATCGCCGGTATATTGGGACGCGGGTAACTTCCCCTTACAGTCACCGTGCTGGCAGCACAGGACGCCAGTGTCAGCATGATCACCAGGCTCATCAGCAGGCGCTGACAAAATCTGTATGGTTCTGCTTTCTTGATTGTGACTGAATTGATATTCACACCAGACTCCCGCTTTTCCTGTTTACTTAAATTGACAAGCATTCTCATTGGTACGAGTTCAACCCCACAAAACTGCCACCATTGCGCTCTGCCAGTTCTCGCATCAGATGTGCAAATCGGTACAGACTGTCCTGATAGCGCGGATCGAGATCAAACAATACCGGAAAACCAACAGCGTGAATACGTACCAGACGGCTTCCCTGATTATCCAGTTGATTAATTCTGTCTACCGTCTCCACCACACGGGTAATGGAACCACCCGGCAGAAAGTCGTCACCAAAAACATAAAGACTGACTTTTTGACCGGGGTTGTAGAATGTGCTGATGGCACGGGTAATACCTTCCACCGGGCTGCTATTGCTGAATGGAGACCAGCTGCGCAGGGTACTGATAATGGCCTGGCGTCTGGCCGGCGTATCCGGGATCCACTGATTACGATAAGCGGGAAACATATAGTCGCCCATATCGTTCATGACCTGTATGCCTTTGACCTCCGGATATACATTCAGGACTTCTGAAACCATTTCCAACACCCGGGGCCAGGCGTTGTAAAACATACTGCCCGAGGTATCGATAATAAAAATGATGTACTCACTGTCAACAGGTATACCACCAATCACATTGTTGGTGCGCGTAAATTCACTGCCCAGCAGTCGCTGCATTTCCGCTGATAATGACTGACGTGCGATTGCCAGACGGTTTTCTTCCTCAACAACCTGATCCGACGATTGATTGGAAGTCTGAAAACGTCCTTGTACGTTGGACAGCTCCCGGCGCAGCAGAGCGACTCTTTCTCTATATGCAGACAGCTGTTCCCGTCTCGCGTTCAGGTCGCGATTCAAAATCTGGGTTTCGCCACGAATGTCGAATACGGTTTGCTGCAATGCCGCTATTGGCTGATCAAGCTGGACGTCAGAGAATTCCAGCGTAATGGGATTAGAGCGATCTGTGATCAGCAGCAACAGGATCATCGCGCCGAAACCACAGGAAATGACATCGAGGAAGGCAATGGTTGCGCCTCCACCGTTATCCCCCCGTTTTCTTGAACGCAAAGCCATGGCTCAGCTCCTGTACTTCAGATTCTAATTTATGACAATCTCTGCTGGTATCACGGCCAGTCGCGTGACGGCGTAAGAAACGAGCCGCCCGTTATCAACCCCAGTTGCCAGTAGGCTGCCGCAGCGCCGGGATCGCCCTCCATCGGCAACAGGATGGTATTCACCGGAATATTCTGCGGCATCACCTGCAGGGCATCACTGAACAGTCGCAGACGATCACGCGGCGATATTGTTCTTGCATTCGACGGGCGACTGCCTTGCGTAGGCAAACTGTCGGTAATCAGATAGACGTTATCCGGTCGCGGCGACATGTTTGCAATCGCCCGGAACGCTGCCTCAAGATTGCTGCCACCTTGTGGCACCAGAAGCTGCACCTGACGGATTACCTCGTCCAGCTCGTCCTGGTCAGCCACCTCCAGCCACAGATCATCGGTCCCCGGCAATACCGACGCTACCGACTCATTAAAAGTCATCACCTGGTACTGACTGATCAGCGGCAGTTGGCTGCTGATCCACTCAACAATTTTGACCGCGCGCGTCCATTTTGGTGCCGCGCGTTTGACATCATCGGGCATGTTACGGGTTCGTATAATATTGACCAATGTGTCATCAAGCATGCTGGCTGAGGTATCGATCAGGATCACAATGCGATTACCGCCCAGAAACATTCCGGTCAAATACTGCCGATCGCCATCGCCGACAAATTCCCGACTGCTGGTGCCTCGCTCTTCAACTGCTGACGCCTGCAGTCTCAGCAACTCCTCTTCGAGCGACTGTACATCCGCACGTAGCGCCTCAAGACTCTCCTCCGTTGCCATGGAGTTGCCTTCCAGTGCGGCCAGCTGTGCCATAAACTCATCTATTTCGCTTTGAATACGCTCGGCCAACCCTTGCGCTTCAACAACTTCCATGCTGACCTGGTTCAGCGTGTTGCGTATCTGAAACAGATCTTCCTGCCCTTCCCGCACATCCACTTCCAGCATGGCGACTTCGGCGCTGAGCACCGGGTCTTCCTGCGATCTGGATTCGGTGACGTTGTGATCAATAATCAAAAACAGCAAAATTGCCGCGCCAAAACCACAAGACATCACATCCAGAAATGCGAGGCTGATGGGATCGAAACTGCGTTTTAGTTTTTTTCTCGCCATCTCAGCTGCTGAATCTCTTGATCATGAGTCTGGTAACCCTGACGGCTGTCACGCGCGAACCTGTATGCACTGTATTTCTGCTGCCAGACTTTTCACGCTGATGACGTCACCCACAGCCAGCCTTTTTGTGCCCGATATTTTTTGTCCCGCTAACAACATGTCCGTGCCGGCAGTGTTTATGGCTACATTTATGCCATCCGATTCGATTCTGAATAATTCACCCTCCCGGCGCGCAGAGCCTGAATCAAGTATCAATTTTTTAGCACTATCAATGTGCGCGGTCAGCGGCAATGGCCATGCCTGCGCCTGGTACAGTATGTGGGTCGGAGTCCGGGCGGTGCCGCTGTCTGTGCCGGTGTCGATATCTGTGTCTGTGGTCGCTGGCGCCGATGAAGTAGTCCTTGCAGAAGAAGGTTCACGTGCAACGGAGCTGATATACGTCACACCATTGCCGGCCGCGGAGGATGCCGGCAGAGCCCGCATACAAATCTCTGCCAGCTGCTCGCCAGATACAGTCAGCGGAGATGCTTTCAGACAAAACGCCAGGCCGGGAATCCGGGCTGCGCGCTCTGATAACACCACCGGCATTGCAGTATGGCTGACAAACTGAGCAAAGTGCTGCGATATTTTCTGGAACACTGCCTGCAATGACTCCAGCACTTCACTTACACTGACACGCGCCTGAACTGTATTTTTTCCGGTATTTATCTGAACCAGAATTTCCTGTTGCCCGGACTGGAACTGTTGCAACCAGGAAGGCAGTTCGTTGTATAACTGCTGCTCCCATACCGCGCTGTGTTGCGGATTAAAACGCGACTGCGCAATAAATGCGTCAGTAACAACCTGAACAATAGTATTGGACAGCGCGATGAATCCGGCGCCCGGAACAACAGCGAAAGCATCACGTCGCACACTTCCTGCTTCGTTCAGCAAACGCGTAAAACTGAGCTGATGAAGCTGGAGATCGACATACACCAGATTCTGGTTTTCCGGAAGGTGATTGGCGGCTATCAGGGCAGAGTCCATGATGGCCAGAGTTTTAAAAGGGCTGTGCTGGATGATCCCGGACAAAACCGCCAACTGTTCGCGATTGAAGCTCGCAGGAACAGCGACCACCACCTCGCCGTCGAAGCTGCCTTGCTGCGCCAGATGCATCAGATGTCCGTGAGCAATATCGGCATAGTGGCGAAAATGCGCCAGCGGCCGGGACAGTGGCGTCATGCCAAGGCGGTACCAGAATTCGTTGTTGGTGCTGACAGGATGTATACGACTTTGTTCAATTGCCTGCTGACCGAACTGAGGCTGTTTGCCATGCGCCAACACATAAGCGGGACTGCTGACAATCAGTCCGTTATGGTTGTACAGACCCATTGCATGGTCATTGATTTCAAGAACAGCCTTGCTCATGCCACTTCCCTCATACCGGCTCCGGCACTGATTCGTCTGACAAGACGCGTTGACCACCGCGCGCTGCTCCGCGCTCAGGCACCTGCAGATAACGAATCAGATGCTCATCGCAATAGTTTTCACTGTCCAGCACCAGACGATCCTGAATCAGGGACAACTGGTGAAGCAAAAACATCAACATGATACTGGTGACCAGTGCGACCAGCGTCGAGTTAAAGGCTACGCCGAGATTCATGGTGACACCCATGATGTCGCCATCAACGGCCTGTTGTGCCTTACCCAGCGCCATACCAATGCCACGTACGGTGCCGATAAATCCAATGGACGGAATGGCCCAGGCAATATATCTGACAATCGCCAGTTCGCTTTCAAGCCGGTCTGATTCACTGTCGCAGACCCCACGCACGGTTGCAGACACGTCCTGCACGCTGCGTGTTGTGCCAAAGCGGTGCAGGGCAGTTTGCAAAGCGCGTGGCAGCAAAAACCCCTGCTCCTTTTCAGGCAAAGCCTGCACCGGCCGGGCGTACTGACGTGCGTCTTCCGGCAAAATGCTGGTGCCTGCCGATACCTGCAGCAACTCTCTGTCCAGCAGTGCGCGCTCCTTCATGGTTCGCGCGGCCTTGATACCGATAATAAAGATGGCCCAGAAGAACAGAATTATGCAGGTTTCCTGTTCAAAATCTTTCAGGATCACGTACAGCGACTGCTCCGGTTCATAACTTGAATCAGCCTGCTGCATCATGGCTTGCTGCTGCGCAATAATATCGGCATTAGGCCGGATCACGGCGACGTAAACCGCGTGCACCACAATCACAATGATCACCAGTGCAAAAATCTGATAGATGACTTCCGAGAGGTACTTGTTTTTCATGCCCTGCTTCCTGCTCTGCGGCGCACCGGGTCGCCCGTTTGTGTAAAGTTGAGTATGAGCACTCGCGTCTGGAATCGCTATCGTCAGATATCGACCGGGAACGACACGCCTAAATCCTGGGATATCTGTTCGGATGGAATAAAGCGACCTGGCCCGCCAGATCCCGGCTGTATCGGTTGATTGTCAATGTCCGGTAAATCGGACACCTGCTCAGTGTTGGTGTCCTGATCGTTTTCCGCCTGCTCATCAGTACTTTCGGTCTGCGGTGCCGGCTGGGTATCCTGGGCAGATACCGGCAAAAACAGCAACTGTGTACTGATCATCGCGATACTTAGAACAAGCCCTGGAACTTTCAGCTTTTGCATGCCTAATTCCCCAGATAACGTGCAACGCGGAAACCCAGATCGTTGCGCGGGTCTTCAGCAAAATCCCGATAAGAGGGCCGCAACTCAGTCATCGTGCCATGCGCCCAGCTTGAACCTTTGACAGTACGATAGCGGCCATCATCCGGTCCAACAGGATCCGTTTCACGAACACTGCTCAGACCGCTGACCGCGCCGTAGATATCGTGGACCCATTCAGACACATTGCCGGCCATGTCATAAAGTCCGAGCGCCGTAGGTGCGAACTCGCCCACATTGGAGGTGCCGGGGTGGTTATCGTTAAATCCACGCAGGTACTGCCCCAGAAATGCGGCAGTGGAATCGTCTGCAAAGTTTCCGCTACCGGCTTCGGGGGGCCATGCCTCGCCCCACGGGAAGCGCACGGTGCCACCTTGCCCGTCAGCGCGTGCAGCCCACTCCCATTCAGCCTCTGTTGGCAGCCTGTATCCGGTGGAATCCGGATTGATGCCGGTGACATTGCCGTTGTCGATGATATAGAACGGAGGAAGCGATTCCTGCGCACTTAACCAGTTGCAATACATTGCTGCATCCAGCCAACTGACCTGAACGACCGGCTGACGCGGGAGATCCAGAGATCTGCCCTGTAATGTGCCTGAGACATGGTCTGCGCGGAACAGACGGAATTGTTCATTGGTGACCGGATGCAGCGACAGATAAAACGGTTTTTCCATCACCACGTCACGTAAGGTTTCATTGGCGCGGCGTCCCGGCTCGCGGCGCGACGAGCCCATGGTGAAGGCGTAAGGGTAGAACAGATTGAGAGTCTGGCCTCCAGCGCTGGTAATCACCGGCTGTATCGAGTCCAGACGCGCTTCTTCTTCCGTTTTTAATTGAACACGAATTTCCTGGTCCAGACCGGGCCGTGAGATAAAGTTGGTGGCATAAGCCACGTAACCCTCTTTGCGAATCTCGATACGCTGGCTGGCGGCCATCAATTCAACAAGCTGATTGGCCGGGCCTTTGAGCTCGCCATCAACGTATAGTTCGGCATCGGCAGGCTGGGCGATCACACGCACAAGACTGGTCACCGGATCAAGCGGTACGGTAATGTCCTGCTCCTGCTCAGCGGAAGTCGTGACGGAGCGTACTGCCGTATTAAATCCGGTGCGGAACAGGCGCACTTCGTGTCGTTGGCCAGGCGGCAACGACACCTCCAGCGGCGTCTGCCCGCGGAACTCGCCGTTAATGGTGACATTGGCATTACCGGGCACTGACCGGATAAATACCAGACCGTCGGCAGCCTCCAGCGTGACGTCCGGCACCCTGACATCAACGCCTGCGGTGACCAGAACGTCATCCTGCCATGCCTTGTAACCGGTACGTTTCAGTGTGACATCGTAAGCACCCTGAAGCAGTTCGACCTGCGCAGGCGTCACACCCACAAGTTCTCCATTGACAATAATATCTGCGCCAGCCGGTGCGGTGTTAAAACTCACTTCGGCCCACGCCGGTAACAACTCTGCATTGACTGCCTGAGGCTGCAGGCGACCTGCGACTTCAAGCGGACTGCGGTAACCAAGATAACGATCCATTTGGATCTGTAGCTCATAGGTGCCGGGTGGCACTTCTGCATCTGCAATCGGACTGACTCCCAGATCAACACCGTCGAGCAATACACGTGCGCCGGCTACTATCTGGCCATCTGCACCCACAGTCTGAACACTGACAAGACCCGGACGCGGCAACAGTTCAACTGAATGTGTCTGCGCCTGCTCGCTGCTGATGGTCAGATCTACGGTATTGTCGAAGTATCCGGGCGCTGTCACGCTGACCTGATAGTCGCCGGAGCGCATCAGGTATCTCGGCCCGACCTGCAGGGCAAAACCACTGACAACGGCGACGCGTGCTGTTGCCGGAGAGACATCTATAAAAACTGAACGGGCGGTCAGCACAAACCACGCGGGCACTGCGACAGCCACCAGCGCAAGCACTACAAAACCGTGGTACCAGCGTAGCGACAGCTGCTTCTTGCGGCCATGTTGCGGCGGCGGCGAGAAATCCACGGGTGTAATGATGTCCATCGTATCCCTGCCTGCGGCAGCAGGCGCGGAAACATCTGTGTGACCAGGCTTGTGATCATTATCCTGCATGACTTCAGCGCCTGTTAACAGCAGCAACCTGTTCGTTGCAAGTGATGGTCAGTGAACTCAGCTGCTGGCCGAATCCCACTACAAATTCTTCACGCACGTCGCGATACCCCGGGCGGGTACCCACTGCGACATAACGTCCGGGTTTTAATTCAAGAGAGGTTTCTGTAAAGGTGCCGATTCGCCCAACCTGAAAAATGGTGACCTCAGTCGCATTGTCAGAAATCAACGTCAGTTGAACCGGAATCTGCATCTGCTGCAACAATTGCTCAGTGCGTTCGATCTGCGAGCGCAAACGCGGGCCCAATGTCATCTGTTCATCCTGCTCCAGATCGCGTGCAAGATCGCTGGCAATCCGGAACACTTCCTGCGCTTCCTGCATGGCGGCATCATCAGCAAGCCGAAGTGGATTGGCAAGATTGGTTTCCATCAACAGATCAAGTTGCAACCGGCGCTGTGAATAGTCGCGACCTTCCTGTGCAAACACCAGATTCGGATCCAGCGCCAGCACAGCCTCATAAGCTGCAATCGCCGACTCCCACTGCTCAGAGGTTTCCAGTGCCAGCGCCTGCTCCCTCTGCGCTGCGATACTGCTCAGAGTGAGTTGTGTGCGCGTCTGATCGATAGCTTCCTGTGCCTGCTGATTGCCGGGTTTGATCTGCAGTGCACGCTGAAACGCCGCGATGGCATCGTCCGTTTGTGACTGCTGTAACAATGCAAAACCTTGCGACATGGCAGCCGTGAAATTGGCATCGATCTGTAGACGTGCATTTTCAGCAAGCGATGTACTGATTCGCGGGTGGCTGTTATCCAGCGCTGCAGCCTGTTCAAATAGTGCTTTTGCCTCAGCCAGATTGCCCGCGCGCTGCCGGGCGCTGCCCTCGTTCAACAAACGCTCAACGTCATTCAGCACCTGCGCCCTGCGCACACCATTGTCCGCTGCTACGCTGCTCGGGTCCATCAGCGCTGCCAGTGAAAATCGTGCCAACGCGGTTTCGGCATCTGATGCCAGCAATGCGTTTTCACCTTCCTGCACCAATCTGTCAAACTCTGGTATCCGTTGTTCCTGAATACTGGCAAGTGCCATGTCGCTTTGTTTGTAGGCGATAGCTGCGTCAGCGAAATTGGCACTGCGGTAGGCATCGTCACCACGTCGCGCGGAGGCAATGGCGGTGTCATAAGCTTCCTCAGCCCAAGCAGTGACATTTCTTGCAGTCAGATCAGATTGGCGTTGCAACAGGCTGGCCAGAGCATCCTGCGCTTCACGGCGCAGGCGGGCGAGCTGGGCCTCTTCAAAAGGAGAAATGGCGGGGCCTGCCGGCTGGCTGGCCTGGGCGCTAACCTGCGCATTAACCTGAGGCGCCTCAACACGTGGCGCAAGCGGCAATTCATACTGCTGAACAACACCGGGCAGAACAAAAATCACAGCCAACGCCAACAGCACAAGCGCCGCCAGAGAAGCCCAGACCCAGGCTGAAATCTTTTCGTTCCCTGCTGTGCGCATTACAGTCCACCAGTTTCCGTCAGGTAGATTTCCATCAGAATTTCACGCCATTGGTCGTATTGCTCTTCAACAGTCCCGGTGAGCATGATCTGCCTGTCATCCAGCTCAATCACTTTCGGCGCCACCTCTGCTTCCAGCGACTGGCTGAGCTCGCTCAGCGCGGCCACATGCATCTGAGCCTGCTGCGAACGCTCAAAGCCACTGCGCACCAGAAATGCACCGGCACCAACACCAACGATACCTGCCATTTGTGCGCCGGCACTGTTGTTCTGTCCTACTGCTGCAATGCCACCTGCTATTGCTGCAGCACCCGTGATAAATCGTCGACGGGCAGAACGCTCAGCTTCTTCCAACGCCATTGTCTCTACATAACTTTGTGCGCGCCACGCATCATAGGGGCCTCGCATTTGTCGCGCGTAAGTGGCGTAGTAATCCTGCACGGTGTCTACAAACAGATTATCGCGCTCGCGGATATCGCGCATTCTGATCAATGACGGATCATTGTCCGCCGGCAGCCTGGCGACGGTAGTGATGCCCCGATTATTTTTGGTCAGGTAGTCACCAAAAATGTCAGGCGCAAAATTGGCAGCAAACTGCAACTCGGACACCATGCGGATATTGCGAACCTGGTCGTCGGTGACGCTGCGCTGGCGGAATGCCAGCAGGTCGTTGGCAATATTGTTGTAAATCACCTGAAAGGGGTCATGTGATTGTCTTTGAGTCTGGTCGTAGTTGTACTGACTGATATGCTCTTCGTACAGACGCTCATACCAGACGCGGCCGGTGGAGTCAGTGACAGTGACCTTGATGATCATGCCTTCGCCGTCAGACAACAGAATCTGGCCGTCAAGGTAGATATCCATGGTGGTGTGTTCTGCCGGCAGCACCCTGACCACGCCCCAGTTGCCTGAGCGCTGTAGCGTCTCCGCCATCAGGTAAGGTGCGTACCGTGATTCTGCGCGGCGGATCTCGGTGTTCGTGCGATCCATATCGCGCCTGCTTATCTCGTCAACACCCGGATCAAACACGCGCACACCGATGTCCATCAGCAAGTCTTCATCCATTGCGACATTGCCCTGCACAATGGGAACAAACTCTGTCGATTTGACTGACGTAGTGGCACAGCCTCCCAGCGCCATCAGGACAAACATGCTTGCTACAACCAGAGGTCTGAATAACTGCATAAATCCACCTTGAATATCTCTTGCATCAGACGTCAGTCCCGCAAGTTGTACAGGACTGTTTGACTTTAAATGTGCACGGTTAAAACCTGTTTACGGTAACCCTTATTGCGCCAGCCCTGTGTAGCGACGGTATTCGTCCCACAATTTTTCCCGGAGCTCGGGGTCCGGCTCGTTCATGGCAGCTTCGCGAATCTGTCGTGCTACAACGTCATCGTCACGTCCGCCGGGAATATCGTCCGGAATCGGGTATGCGCCTTCCGCATCAGAACCCGGCCCGCCGCGCACGCCACCTACAGACCCACCGGAACCACCAGCCTGAGGGCCGACGCCGGAATTGGTCGCAACCACGCCACCCGGCATTCCGCCTTGGCCTGGCATACCCTGACCACCCTGGCCTTGACCGCTCTGACCTTCACCAGGGAATGCCACGCCGGGCATACCACCGGTACCTGTATAGAGGCCGGCGGGATCAGCACCAACCTCATTGCTCTGACGCTGGGCGCGGCTGCGCTCGGCCAGAATCAATCCATCAAAATCCTCATAACCCCGGCCAAGCGCTCCGTCGAGCACCGCAACACGCTCGCCAGCTGTTCTGACGCCGCTGCCGCTGCCGCTCCCGACACTGCCTCCGGGGAACCCACCGGGCATGCCACCCGCACCTGTGCCTGTGCCACCCGAACCTGTTCCGGCAGTAGTACCGGTGCCAGTGCCTGCGGAACCCGTGCCTGTACCGGGAAATGAGCCCGTCCCGGGGAATGAGCCGGTGCCTGGCATAGCGCCTCCAACAGGAACACCTGCTACAGACACACCACCGGTGCCTACCAACACACCACCAGCGCCAACGCTTACACCACCGGTCCCGACGCTGACGCCACCCGCGTTCACGCTTGCGTTAACCATGCCGCCGCTGTCGGCAGACCCGCTCGTGCCGGAGGACGTGCCGCTGGAGCCGGGCATACCCTGGCCCGGGTCTCCCGGCATACTCCCGCTGCCGGGCATTCCGGGACGGCCCGAACTGTAGGCGTCTGTTCCTGCAGCCCCTGAAGAGGAAGAGGTAGATGCGCTGGGGAATGCGCCGGAGCTAGAGCCAGTCGACGGCGAAGCCCGTCCGGTTGAAAAATCAGGCAGCCCCGCTGTTGCTGCCGACGTCCCTTGTTGTCGCCCGGAGGCTGGCGAGGGCATTGACGGCGTTCCGCCAGACGATGATGATGAAGGCATCGACGGCATGGACGACGAGCTTGAAGACGAGCTCGATGACGAGCTTGACGACGAACTCGACGACGAGGGCATTGACGGCATCGAAGAGGACGGCATTGATGATGATGGCATTGACGGCGACGGCATGCTGCTTGACTGGGTTGTCTGCGTACTGGTTTCGCACGCACTTAACAACATGGCTGCCAGACCCATGCCGATCACTAAACGGTGCTGCGACAACTTCATATTTCTGAACTCCGCCTGCTCATGGCAGGACGTTGATATTGCCTTGATTCAGAACAACATACTGATAAGACCGATTCTCCGGCTCATTATTGCGCTTCAAATGCCACACTTTCAATGGCAGTGGCGTCATCAACGATGTCATCGTCAGGTTGTGCATCATCACTGGCGTCATTACTGTTATCAAAATTGCTGCTCATCCGGCTAGGATCGTAGGGAAACCGATACAACCACCCATTGGAACTTACCAGCCCTGATTCGTTTACCAGCGGCCTCATCGGGCTTTCTCTTAACCCTGTAATCAGTCGACGTTTTATATTGTCACTGATCTCAGTTGACGAATTGACCAGCTCCACATTGGTGACACGGCCAAAACGTGTCAGGTCGAATCTCATATCAACCCATGGCCACTCTGGCGGGGCGGCGCTGTCAGCTCTGACGCGCGCGGCTGACAGCGAGTTCGCCAGCTCAGTAGCGGTATTGGACTCAAGCTGCAAGGGTTCGGGCTGCAGGTACTCGTCAAAGGCAGGAATTGTAACGACCCTGCCAAATACCTCTCTGCGCAACGCCTCATCCTCACCGGCCAACATATTCCAGGCCTGTTGATAGAGCTGGGCAGAACCTTGCCGGCGCATAAACAAAAGATTCCAGTCCGCCAGATACAATACTGCTTCAACGTGCTGTTTCAGAAGATCACGCCGCACTGAGCTATCAGGCAGGGCCTCGCTGAGGTGCGCAGTGCGTGCGGCAATAATGGCTTGCAGCGCTTCTTCTCCCAGGCTGAAGGTACTCGGGCGCAGCTTGTTCTGCCCATTGGTCATGCGATTTACCCATTCATCATCCACTTGCCGCGACCTGGCATACATGACTTCGGGGCGCATCTGCGGACCTGCCAGCGACAACCGCCAGGCCAGATAAGCCATGCGTTTCAAAAACTGTTCCCGCGGCCATGCAGCCGGTTCGGGCTGTGAATCTGCAATGCTGAGTGCAACGGAGTATAGTTGATAGGCATCAATCACACGGGTGATTGGCATCACATCTACCCGCCGATCAATATAGGACTGCAAATGCCATTCGGCGTAACTGATCAGCGCCAGAATCAGATCCGGGTTATCGGGCTGCATCGCGCGACTGTGAATGTAGAAATGGTACTGCCGCAAGGCGTCAGCTTCCTGCCACTGACCCAGTGCCATGTGGCTTTGAACCTGCATATCGATGACGGGCGCCTGTTGCAGGCTGAACAGCCCATCATTCACCCTGCTGATATGCACTGCCCGCTCCAGCATTGAGAGCGCTTCCTGATGATTGCCGTCATTTTGCAGCAGCCTGGCCAGACTGGTCATGGATTCTGCAATCAAGGGATGCCAGGTATCACCCCTTGCCTCCAGAGATTCAACGGTCTGACGCAGGCTTGATATCTGTAGCTGATATTGCGCTGAATCTTCATCCTCCTGCGCGAACGACACGTGCGGGAGCGCCATTAAGGACGCCTGAAAAAGGCAACCCAGCAAAAACAAATGACCCTTGCGTGACCTGGGTCCCGGGAAAACAGATGAGCGACTTCGGAAAGACATACGAGGTTCTCCGGTGAAGCTGACTGCTGAAAAATCTCTTATTGGTTTATGATCCTACGCCAATCTATCAGCCAAAGCTTCAAGATTAGTAATGTCCTGACTTTATAGTGCGCGGTCCGGTTTGCCTATCTCACTTTTGTGACAGTCAGCAGCGTAACTGGCAGTTCCGGGACTGCTATTGGTTTGACAGCGCCGGTTTAAAAATTACCGGCCAGAGCACTGATTTATTTCGTCACCGATTATTCCCGGAGCCACAATAAATGCCCGAATTGCCTGAAGTAGAAACCAGTCGCCGGGGTATCGATCCTCATGTCAGCGGCCGCACAGTGACAAAAACCATTGTAAGACAAGGAAAACTACGCTGGCCCGTACCAGTTCAGATCATCTCGGAACTATCCGGTCAAACTATTCTGGGCACAGACAGGCGTGGAAAATATCTGTTGCTCAATACCGCGGCCGGTTGTCTGATTATTCATCTGGGCATGTCGGGCAGCGTTCGTATCGTGGACAACTCTCAGCCGGCAGGCAAACATGATCATGTTGATATTGAGTTCACTGGTGGCGTGATACTGCGCTACCACGATCCGCGGCGCTTCGGCTGCATTCTCTGGTCTGCGCACCCGTCGGATCAGCATCCTCTGCTGCGCGACCTGGGCCCGGAACCATTATCTGAAGAGTTTACTGCGGATTATCTGTTCGCTCGCAGCCGCGGGCGCAAAACGCCAATCAAGTCCTTCATTATGGACAGCCACGTGGTGGTCGGAGTCGGTAATATCTACGCCAACGAGGCGTTGTTTATGGCTGGTATCCGGCCACAGGCAGAGGCGGGGGCAATGTCACGGGCAAGACTGCAACGGCTGGTGGCAAGCATCAAAGAGGTTATTGCACATGCCATTACGGTGGGCGGCACAACACTGAGGGATTTTGTTGGCGGTGACGGCAAACCCGGATACTTCCAGCAATCTCTGAGAGTATACGGGCGCGGCGGCGAGGCCTGCAAAAGCTGCGGTTCTGTGCTCAAGGAGATCCGTCAGACCCAACGCAGCTCAGTCTATTGCGCGCGCTGCCAGCGTTGAAACCGGCGCGCACTGACCGCTGCGAAGATTGCGGCTTATTGCTTTTTGTTCAGCTCCCGCATGGCCTCTGCCACTGCAGGATGAACAAAACGGGAAATATCGCCGCCGTATGAGGCTATCTCGCGCACCAGTGTAGAAGAGATGTAAGACAGATGCTCTTCAGGCGCCAGGAAAATGGTTTCTATACCAGGATCCAGCGCACGGTTCATGCCCACCAGTTGGAACTCGTACTCGAAGTCAGCCACGGTGCGCAATCCGCGCAAAATGATGCTTGACCCGCGCTGTCGTACGAAGTCTATCAACAGGGTGTCAAACGAGCATACTTCGACGTTATCCAGATGCCCGAGTACTTCGCGGGCCAGCTCGACACGACGCTCGGTTGGCAAGGTGTTGGTTTTTTGTTTATTGACGCCGATCGCAACAATGACGTGCTCAAACAAGCCTGAAGCGCGTTGTACCAGATCAGTGTGGCCGTTGGTGATGGGGTTAAAAGTACCCGGGTAAACCGCTGTTTTCATACGTATGATTTCAACTGAGTGCCGATTTGCCGCCTACACTACACGACTGATTGATTTGTGTCAGCTCAATAAAATTCAGGATCCGGCGTTCCAGCCAGTGCGGCTGTCCATCTGCCGCAAATCCTACATGGCCGCCTGCTTTCAACACTTCACAATGAATATGAGATGGCAGCTCGTTTTGGCACGGAACGGCCTGCGGCGGAATGATCGGGTCGTTACGACCATGGATCAATAAGGACGGCACTGTCACGGCGGGTAAAAACTGCCGGCTGCTGCACTTGTCGTAGTAATCACGCGCGCCATTGAAGCCATGCAACGGAGCGGTCACAGCATCATCAAAACCCCAGAGCGTTTTGATGCTGTCCAGCGACCCCAGACCACGAATAACGGCCAGCTGATCATCGCGGCCACGCTTTTCGAACTCCGTCTGCTTGGACTTCAGATCCATACGCAAGCGGTTCAGAAAATAACGTCCATACAGGTAGGCAACACCACTGTTCATCCGGCCACAACAAAGCGCAAGCTCAAACGGATTGGAGACACTGACTGCGGCCAGCACACGGTCACGGTGAGGCGTTTCGCTCAGCCATTTGATCAGGACATTGGCACCCAGTGAATAACCGATCACTGCCAATTTACGGGCGGCTGTCAACTCCGGCAACAAGGCAGAGATAACCTCCTCCACGTCATGAGAACATCCCGAATGGTAGGCCACCGCCAGACGATTGAAGTCGCCGCTGCATCCGCGCAGGTTCATGGCAACACTGTCGTAGCCGTTTTGCTGCAGCAAGGTCTGCATCGCCACAATATAGGGAGAGGCGGAACAGCCAGCCAGGCCGTGCAGCAGGAACACCAGCGGTGTGGGATCATTTACTGAGCGGGTGCTGTGTGCCGCTGCGAAATCCAGATCGATAAAGTCACCGTCCTGCAATTCAATGCGGCGGCGGCTGCGGTGTAATTGCGGCGCGGACACCAGCTTGCGCCAGACCGTCTGCAGGTGGCCGCCGGGCAACCACCACGGCGAACGGAAATCCTGAAGCGGGTCTGGCACGGAGGAAATCATGAGCCGGGCTCCTCATCTTCGCGTTTGTACAAGCCGTAGTGCACAGCGCCTGCCTTTCCCTTTTTGCTCAGCACCCAGTTGGCCGGAAATGATTGTGCGCCGCCTACAATCTGAACGCTGCCCGGCTCGGGTAGCGGTTCTCCGGATTCAAGGTATATGTATGCGCCAGCTTTAAGCAGACCGCTGCTTTCCAAGGCCAGACAGTCGGTGGCGAGCAGTCCGGCTGCAAACGGCGGGTCCATGAAGACCAGCCCGAAGCGCTTGTCTGCGGATGCAGTTTTAAGAAACTGCTGGGCGCTGCAGATCACCACATTGGCCTGCGTGCACTGCAAAGCAGTCAGATGGGCTTTGATGGCGGAGGCTGCCAGATTCGAGGCGTCCACAAAAGTGACATGACGCGCGCCCCGCGACAGTGCCTCAAGACCACAAGCGCCGCTGCCGGCATACAGATCCAGACAGTCCTCTTCCAGGGTCAGTCCCTGCAACCAATTGAACAGGGTTTCGCGCACACGATCGGGCGTCGGGCGCAGACCTTCCACGTCCGGAAAACGCAGTTTGCGTCCGCGCCAGTAACCGCCAATGATACGCAGCGTATTCTGCTGGTGGGTCTTAGCTTTCATACCTGAACCTGTCATGCCTGAACCTGTCATGCCTGAACCTGCAGTCACTTAAGACGGTTGCCAACCGCGCTTGCCTGAACGGTAACGCCTGAATCAGCAGGAATTGAAAAATCAGGCCGGATTGTACTGCGACCTGCAGCGAATGGGCAGGGCTGGAGCAAAATGCTAGACTAGCCGCCCTGATTCGCCAGATCCCGAGTATTTGCCCAATGTTCAGTTTTCTAAAAAAGCGCCCGCAAGACAAGCCGGATCAGGCGCCGGTGCCAACCGAACAGGTTTCAGACCTGCCAGCCTCTGACCAGCAGGTTTCAGGCCAGCCGCTTTCCGATGAGCCCATTCGCGAACAGCCGTCTTCAGAAGACCAGACGTCGCCAGAGCCGGCTGCCACAGCACCACTGCGCTTGCCTGAAGAGCCTGTGGCTGAGATGGCGCCTGTCGAGCCAACAGAAGATGCCCTGGCGCAGACCCCGACCGAACAGGTGAAACCCGGCGGGTTTTTCAGCCGCCTGAAACAAGGCCTGAGCCGTACCCGCGAAAATCTCGCGGAAGGCCTCAGCGCGCTGGTCAGTGGCCGCAAAACCATTGACGACGCGCTGCTGGAAGAAATTGAGATGCAACTGCTGACCGCGGATGTCGGCATTGAAGCGACCGACCAGGTCATCGCGTCGTTGACCGCCAAACTCAAACGCAAACAGCTTAAAGATGCTGATGCACTGATGGAAAGCCTGCAGGCGGAATTACGCTCTCTGCTGGAACCCTGTTCTGTGCCTTTAAAAATCGACGTCACGCAGAAGCCTTATGTGATTCTGGTTGTGGGTGTAAACGGTGTTGGTAAAACCACTACCATCGGAAAACTTGCGCGTCGTTTTCAGAGCGAAAATCATAAAGTGATGCTGGCCGCCGGTGATACGTTCCGCGCCGCCGCCGTTGAACAGTTGCAAGCCTGGGGCGATCGCAACAAAGTCCCGGTAGTTGCGCAGGCATCCGGTTCGGACAGTGCATCAGTAATTTTTGATGCCTATCAATCTGCCAAAGCGCGCGGCATTGATGTGCTGATAGCCGACACGGCCGGTCGCCTGCACAACAAAACCAATCTGATGGTGGAATTGCAAAAAATTGTGCGCGTTCTTAAGAAACTCGACGACAATGTTCCACACGAAGTGATGCTGGTACTGGACTCCACCACAGGCCAGAACGCACTGAATCAGGCACGCAGTTTTAATGATGCCGTGAAGCTGACCGGCCTGTGCCTGACCAAGCTCGATGGCACAGCAAAAGGCGGTGTGGTATTCGCAATTGCAAAAGCCCTTGCCCTGCCGATCCGATTTATCGGGATCGGTGAACAAGCCGAAGATCTTCGACCATTTAATGCCGATGACTTTGTTGCTGCGCTTTTTAACAAATCTGATGAATCGGCAAATTGATGCTTCTTTACTTTAAAGGGACAGCTGGCGCCAATGATCCGCTTTGACGAAGTCAGCAAACAGTATCCGGGTGGTCATCAGGCTCTTAAGCAGGTGTCTTTTGAACTCAACAAAGGTGAGATGGCCTTTCTGACCGGTCGCTCCGGTGCGGGCAAAAGCACGTTGTTAAAACTGATCATGCGCACTGAAGAGTTAAATCAGGGCCAGATTCTGGTAGGCAACCGCAATATTCATCGGATGGCTGCTTCCGAGATCCCGTTTCACCGGCGTCGTATAGGTGTGGTGTTCCAGGATCACCAATTGTTGTTTGATCGCACCGTATTCGACAACGTCATGTTGCCGCTTAGAATCGAAGGTTACGACAAACATGAAGCCGCACGTCGAGTGCGCGCGGCACTGGATAAAGTAGGCCTGCTGAACAAAGAGAAACTCAATCCGGTTACTTTGTCAGGAGGCGAGCAGCAACGCGTAGGCATTGCGCGCGCGGTGGTGAATCGTCCACAGATTCTTCTGGCTGATGAACCAACAGGCAATCTTGATCCCGACCTCGCGGCAGAAATCATGTTGTTATTTGAGCAATTTAACCAGATTGGTGTGTCCATGCTGATAGCCAGCCATGATCTGTCGCTGATTACCCGACTCAAACACAGGATACTCACTCTGGATCATGGCTCGCTGATCAAAGATGAATTACAACCCAGCAAACAAGAGCCTGCTTCTCGCAACAGCCATGGAGCCAACGTGTAATGGACTCCGGTGTCAAAAATTCTGCTCGCCCGGGGCCAGACAGGCCTAACCCTTCACGCCCGAATCCCTCACGCCCCGGTCCTTCACGTCCAGGCGGCGCCAAGCGTGGTCGCAGCTTGGGACAGAAGCTAAAAGGACTGCTTGGCCTGCACAGGGATGGCGCCGTTGACTCATTGCGCCGGATGCGGGCTCAACCGCTGAATACCATCATGAGCCTGATGGTTGTGGCCATTGCCTTGTTACTGCCTGCGCTGCTTTATGTCGGGGGCAAAAACATGGCGCAGTTCGGCGAATCTCTGGCGGACACCAACCGTATCAATTTTTATCTGCAGACCGATATAAGTCCTACTCAAATAGAATTGTTACAAACGTCAATGCGCGACAACACCTTGGTCGAACGGGTCGAATTCATTTCAGCAAATCAGGCTGCCGCAGATTTTGCGATCTGGTCGGGACTGGGCAATATTGTTGAAAGCCTGGACAACAACCCTCTGCCCGCGAGTCTGGTAATACATCCTGTCGATACCCGTGCAGATACTGCGGTTCAGATTCGTGATGCGTTCGCCAACGAGGATGGGGTACGCCAGGTCACACTCGATCAGGCCTGGGTGGAGCGACTGGAAAGCCTCCTGCAGCTGGTCGACCGTATAGTACTGGCATTGATTCTGGTGCTGTCCATGGCGGTGCTGTTTATCACCGGCAACGCCATTCGCACCCATATCGCCAGCCGCGAAGCAGAAATCCGTGTGATGTCATTGATCGGAGCGACACGCGCGTTCATAGCGCGGCCGTTTCTTTACAGTGGCGCATGGCAGGGCTTGCTTGGCGCTGCACTGGCCTGGATTTTTGTGCAGTTGTTATTGCTTTTGTTCCGCGGCCCGGCACAAACACTGCTCGCGTTTTATGGCGAGCAGTATCAGTTTATTGGCCTGGATATGCGCGCCAGCCTGATCCTGCTGGCTGGCGGTCTTGCTCTGGGCTGGGCCGGCGCCTGGTTGTCAGTATCCCGGCATATGAATCGCTGGCACTAGATTATTCGGGTTACCAGATTTTTACCCGAACATCCGACGGGCGGTACATGGCATCAGTCTCGCTGACCCCAAAAGCCTGATAAAACTCCGGCATATTCGACAGCGGGCCGAGCACCCGATACATGCCCGGCGAATGCGGTCCGGTGATCAGTTGCTGGCGCAGCGCCTCCTCGCGGAATGAAATCCGCCAGATTTGACCCCAGCCCAGGAAAAAGCGTTGCTCGCCGGTGAAACCATCGATTTCTGCCGCGGGCTCACCATTCAGGCTTAGTTGCCAGGCCTTGTGCGCCACCGTCAGGCCGCCAAGATCTGCGATATTTTCTCCCAGCGCCAGCGCGCCCTGAATATGCAAACCGGGCAGCGGCTCAAACTGGTCGAACTGATCTATCATGCGCTGAGCCCGTTCTGTGAACTGGCTGGCATCTTCTTCCGCCCACCAGTCACGCAGATTGCCGTCACCGTCTGAACGACGACCCTGATCGTCAAAGGCATGGGTAATTTCATGGCCAATGACGGCACCAATCGCACCATAGTTCACTGCGTCATCAGCGTTCACATTGAAAAATGGCGGTTGCAGAATGGCAGCAGGGAACACAATTTCGTTCATCGTCGGGCTATAGTAGGCGTTCACCGTTTGCGGTGTCATAAACCACTCTTCACGATCCACCGGCTGACCCAGTCGCGACATCATGCGCTCGTGCTCGCAGGCAGTTGAGCGCAGAATATTGCCCAGCAGATCGTCAGCGCTGACCTGAAGACAGTTATAGTCCTGCCAGACCTCAGGATAGGCAATTTTGGTATTAAGACTGGCGAGCTTCTGCTGCGCTTCCTGTTTGGTGATGGACGTCATCCACTCCAGTTCATCGATGGCTACTTCAAACGCCGCCAGCAAATTCTTCACCAGCGTATCCATGCGTTCGCGGGCAGCAGGCTGGAAATGGCGCTCGACATAGGCACGGCCGACGGCAAATCCCATCGCAGAGTCGACGGCTGCAACTGCGCGTCGCTCGCGCGATCGCATAGCGGGCTGCCCATTGAGCGTACGGCCAAAGAAATCGAATTGCTCTTGCACAAATGCATCACTCAGATACGGAGCAGCTGAGCGCAGCAGGTGGTAGCGGTGATAAAGTTTCCAGTCTTCCAGCGCGAGCTCTGTATAGAGCTCCGCCAACGCGCTCAGATAGGTTGGCTGACGCACCACAACGGCTGGCACATCCTGAATTTGTGCGCTGGTTAGAAAACTCGCCCAGTTCAGACCCGGCGCCAACGTCGCCAGCTCCCGGGGAGTCAGTCTGTTGTAGGTAGCATTGCGGTCACGGTTCTGCACCCGCGTCCACTGCGGCAGGGCCAGCCTGGTTTCCAGTGCCAACACGCGCCTGGCGGCGTCTGCCGCATCTGCCTCCGGCGAGCCTGCCAGCACAAACATGCGGGCTATATGCGCCTGATACTGCTCACGCAAGGTCACAAAGCGGGCATCTTCACTCAGATAAAAATCGCGATCCGGCATTCCCAGACCAGACTGCCCCATACTGGTAATGTATTCGTCAGACTGCCGCTGATCCTGCCCGACACCAAATGACACCGGAGCGCTCAGCCGGCGTAAAGGCGCTGAAGCCCAGAATGCGGCCAGAGCATCGTGGTCGGCAATCGCGTCTATTTCGTCCAGCAAGGGCTGCAGCGGCGTCAGTCCGCGTTGCTCCAGCGCCTGTAAGTCCATAAACGACCGGTACATATCACCGATTTTCTGTATTTCGCTGCCCGCAGCCGCCTGTGATGCAGCCGCCTCCTGAACAATCACCAGTACTTGTTGGTCAGCGGCCTCGTTAAGCTCATCAAACGATCCCCAGCGCGATCTGTCCTCTGGAATCTGTGTGTTATCCAGCCATCCGCCGTTCACGAAACGGAAAAAGTTGTCCTGAGCACTGGCGTTGGGATCCAGATTAAACAGCTCGACGCCCGAGGACAGGGGCGATGACAAAGACGGCGCGCCCATCGCCGGCACCGCATTTTCGGCGACTGACTGCGCCTGCTCCTGACTCGCGCCTGCAGGCGTATTACTGTCCCCGGAACAGGCTGCCAGCAGCAAAAAACCTGCAGACAGCGCAAACAATGAAAATTTTCGACTGACAGGCCTTGAAAAAGCTTTTCCCTGCCGCCAGTTTCCGGAGACAGGGTGCGGGCGGGAAGTATTCGTCGCAGGGGAAAAAACAGAATTCTGTGCGGGTCTGACTGTAGACATAGCCTCGTCACTCGTGCAATAAATGGTGGTAGAATACGGTCCTTTACGGGAACCTGGTAGCCGGATAATACATCCGGATGCCGTCAGAACCAAAGATCACTGGCGAGGCATGAGCCCACCAGAATTAGGTAAAGCAGGACTTTGTGTGCTCCGTTGAGCATAAAGAGTAAGCAAAGTACCTGATTTGAGAGGAATTATGAGCATTGCAACCATGACGACTGGAAAAAGCCTTCAGCTTGCCGGCCCGTCCGTTCCGGGTCGCGACTTATCTGCTTATATTACGTCAGTCAACAGCATCGCCGTGCTGACTGCCGAGCAAGAACGCGAATTGGCCGACCGCTACTTCCATCAGGAAGATCTTGAAGCGGCGCGCCAGCTGGTTCTTGCACATCTGCGTTTTGTTGTACATCTGGCCCGCAGCTACTCAGGATACGGTCTGTCGCAGTCCGACCTGATTCAGGAAGGCAACGTGGGCCTTATGAAGGCGGTAAAACGCTTCAACCCTGACATGGGTGTGCGCCTGGTGTCTTTTGCAGTGCATTGGATCAAGGCCGAAATTCACGAATTTATCCTGCGCAACTGGCGCATTGTCAAAATTGCCACCACCAAGGCCCAGCGCAAGCTGTTCTTCAATCTGCGCAGCTCCAAAAAGAGCCTGGGCTGGTTAAACAACGATGAAGCTCAGGCCATGGCTGAAGATCTGGGCGTTGACGCTGCTGTTGTACGCCAGATGGAAGGCCGCATGGCCAACTACGACATGGCATTTGACGCTGATGCAGACGCCGATGATGACGAGGCTTACAAATCTCCGGCTTATTATCTGGAAGATGACAGCTCGGATATGGCACGCCAGATTGAAGATACTGAGTGGGAAGAAGAGCAGACCAGCAGCCTGCACATGGCCATGAGCAAGCTGGATGACCGCAGCCGTGACATCATCAGCAGCCGCTGGCTGGCCAATGAAAAAGCGACCCTGCATGATCTGGCCGCCAAGTACAACGTGTCTGCCGAGCGTATCCGTCAGCTTGAGCAAAATGCCATGAATAAAGTCAAAGGCGCGATGATGGCGGCATAAGCTCTCATTGCGGGCCGAAGACTTCACGGCAAGCCTGAATCCGAAGCCGCTGCCAAGCACAGCGGCTTTTTTTATTGCATCAAATTAACTGACATTGAACACTCCAAGACCGGTGCGCCCGGGAGATGAAACATGCCTACCCTGATTATTGCGATTGCTGCCATTAACGGTTTTCTGGCCGTAGCACTTGGCGCGTTTGCCGCCCACGGATTAAAAGCCCGACTCGCGCCTGACATGCTGGCAATTTTTCAGACTGGTGTGCAGTATCAGATGTATCACGCGCTGGCCATGTTTGGTGTTGGCCTGCTGTGCATGCAGATCAGTGACTCGGCAATGTTGCGCGCCAGCGCCTGGTCCTTCCTGGCCGGTATCGTGATTTTTTCCGGCAGCCTTTATATTCTCAGCCTCAGCGGCATCCGCTGGCTTGGCGCAATCACGCCGATCGGCGGCGTTGGATTTATTCTGGGCTGGTTGTTGTTGGCGGCAGCCATGTTGTTTGGCCGCAGCGCCTGATCTTTCGACTAGCAGGAAACCCGCAGGAATTTTGACCATGCAGATACAGGTTAATGGCAAAGCTGTTGATCTCCCCGACAACAGCACGATTATTGATTTACTTGAGCAGTTGGGAATGACAACGGGGCGTTTGGCGGTAGAGCTCAATACCGAGATAGTCCCACGCAGCCAACACGCCAGCACAGCACTCAAAAATGGCGACTGTGTTGAAATTGTGCACGCGATTGGTGGCGGTTAACGTCTCGCGATTACCCGGATTCAGTTTTAAGCAAATCGACCCAAGGATTCAAAAACATCATGCAACCAACTGCCACGTCTCAAGCAAACGATAGAACACAGGCAACGGACAGACCGCTGGTACTGGCGGGCAAAACCTATCAGTCCCGACTCATCATCGGCAGCGGTAAATACCGCGACTTCCAGCAGAATCTCGATGCCATGGTGGCCAGCGGCGCGCAGATGATCACGGTCGCCATACGCCGGGTGAATCTTGGTCAGAACAAAGGCGAACCCAATCTGCTGGATGTTATTTCGCCTGAAAAATATACCATTCTGCCCAATACAGCAGGTTGTTACACCGCCGCCGACGCCGTGCGCACCTGTCGCATGGCGCGCGAACTACTGGACGGTCACAAGCTGGTCAAACTGGAAGTGCTGGGCGACCAGAAAACTCTGTATCCGAATGTGACTGAAACCCTGGTGGCTGCCGAGCAGCTGGTGGCGGATGGTTTTGACGTCATGGTGTACACCAGTGACGATCCACTGATCGCCAAACGTCTGGAGGAAATTGGTTGTATCGCGGTAATGCCACTGGGTGCTCCTATCGGTTCCGGTCTCGGCATTCGCAACCCCTACAACATTCGTCTGATTCTGGAAAATGCCAAGGTGCCAATTATTGTTGATGCCGGTGTGGGCACCGCGTCGGACGCCACTATTGCAATGGAACTCGGCTGTGATGGTGTACTGATGAATACTGCAATTGCTGAAGCGCGGGACCCGGTGCTGATGGCATCCGCTATGCAAAAAGCCGTCGCCAGCGGCCGCGAGGCCTGGCTGGCCGGGCGGATGCCGCGCAAACTTTACGCCAGCGCTTCGTCGCCCATTGATGGCACGTTCTTCTGATATGAAAAATAATCAGACACCAGAACAAGAGGACGCGCACGCTGGCACTGCAGCAGCCGACACACACACGCGTCGCCCGCTGCGCAGTTACGTTATCCGCAGCGGCCGCCAGACGGTGGCTCAGCAGGAAGCCATAGAAAAATACTGGTCGCGTTACGTGATTGAAGATCACCTGACGCCTCTTGATGCACAAACCCTGTTCGGCCGCGATGCACCTCTGGTGCTCGAAATCGGCTTTGGCATGGGCGACTCACTGGCCGAAATGGCGCTGGCCAATCCGGACAAAGACTATATTGGTATTGAAGTGCATCGGGCCGGTGTAGGCAAACTGATCAATTATATTGAAAACGGGAATATCACAAATCTGCGCATGTATTGTTTTGACGCGGTAGAGATTCTTGCCAATTGCATCCCTGATGGCTCACTGGATCTGGTACAGATTTTTTTCCCCGATCCCTGGCACAAAAAGAAACACCAGAAACGCCGTCTGATTCAGACACCCTTTGTGCTGGGTCTGATGCGCAAGCTGAAACCCGGCGGGCGCATTCATCTGGCAACCGATTGGGAACACTATGCCGAACAGATGATGGAAGTGCTCAGTGGCATCGACGGACTGACCAATACCGCAGGCGAAGGTAAGTACGCGCAGAACACCGGTCGCCCGGAGACAAAGTTCGAGCGCCGGGGTAACCGTCTGGGCCACGGGGTCTGGGATCTGATGTTCGCCATGGAGGCTGCGTAACAAGACGAGACGAGACTCCGCAAAGTGGCAAAGGCGGTCAGGCTGGGTTATGCTCTTGCCGCATATTATCAAGCGCATGAATAAGCAGAATAGATTGAGCGCTTGCCGTACACACAGGAGTCCCGATCGCAATGTCCACCCTGGTTACGCCAACACTTCCTGAATCCAGGTATCCAGCGTCAAGAGCTCAGCCGCGCAATTTTGCACGCCGCATCTTAAGCATTGGCTTGCTGGCGGTTGCCGGGCTCACTCTGAGCGCTTGCGGCGTCGAAGAACTTCCCGACAACCCGCCCGCCGGTCAGCTGAACCTGCCGCGCACTATCGCCTGGTCGGCATACCCCACCGGCACCGGTGGCTACAGCCAGGCCGTTGCCATCGGTAATATTCTGCAACGTCAGTACGGCGTGAACCTGCGCGTGGTTCCGGGCCGTAACGATGTCTCACGACTGGCTACTCTTCGCGCCGACCGCGTCCACATGTCTGCAGGTGGCTCGGAGGCAGTCTATGCGCAGGAAGGCATCCTTAATTTTGCCGCCCGCATCTGGGGGCCGCAACCGATCCGCGCCATTCTTTCCAACTTCTCAACCAGCTGCTCTTTCAGTTTTGCCACTGCTGCTGATGCCAATATCCGCACCATTGACGATATGCGCGGAAAGCGTCTGACTTTTGTACAAGGCGCACCGTCGCTGAACAATGCATCGACCGCCTTGCTGGCGTACGCCAACCTGACCTGGGACGATGTCCAGATCGTGGAAGTTGGCGGTTATAACGCCTCCATTGACGCTGTTATAAACAATCGTGCCGATGTCGCCGGCGGCGCCTGTAACTCGCCACCGTTTATGCGTCTGGATTCTTCCCCGCGCGGTCTGCACTGGGTTGAGTTCCCGCACGATGATGCCGACGCCATACAACGTGTCCGCGACCGCTTGCCCTGGTATGTGCCTCATATAGCCACCGAAGGTCCGGCAATTGACGTCAACCAGGGTGTGCGGGTTTTCACGTCAGCCTATCCGCTGCTGGTTGCAATGGATACCGCCGAAGAAGATACCGTCTACGGCCTGACCAAAGTCATCGCCCTGCACTATGACGAATACAAAGCCTCGGCACCCGGCGCCAATGGCTGGCTGATCATGGGCCAGCAACTCGAGAACGCGTTTATCCCGTACCACGAAGGCGCTATCCGCTACTTTAAGGAAATTGGTATCTGGACGCCTGAGGCTGAAACCAAGCAACAGGAAAACCTCAATCGTCAGCAAGTGCTGATAGATGCCTGGCAAGCCTATGAGCCAGGAGGGGTTGAAGATCGGGCAGCTTTTGAACAAGGCTGGCTGGCATTCCGGGAACAAGCTCTGGCGGAGAGAGGCCTGATCACCTTGTCTGAATCCCAGTAAAGGCGTGAGCACTGACAAATGTCCGAACCCTGTAATTCATAACATCAACAAAGACGACAACTCATGAGCAACAGCATTATTCCGCCCATTGCGCCACCAGACGAGACCAAGGACGATTCCGAGCTGCCCGCAATCGGGCGCTACCGGCAGCTGGCCATCAAGTGGCGCGCCGCCATGGCCATCCTGACTGCTGCGGCTACCTTCCTCGCCATCAATCAGATTTTTGCCTTCGGTTTTTTTATGAACATCACCATGCTGGATGGCAGGTACCTCTACCTGATTACCGGCCTGATGTTGATCATGGTGTTTATCACGTTCCCGTCTCATCGCAGTAATATCGATTTTGTGCCATGGTACGACAAAGTCATCATGGGCCTGATCGCCGGTATCTTCAGTTATTTTGCTTACAATGCCGATCTCATCATTCTCGATGCCTGGGAATATGCCGCGCCGCCTCTGGGCATCGCGCTGGCACTGATTACTTGGGCAATTATTCTGGAAGCCGGCCGTCGAGCCGGCGGCTGGCCGATATTCTTTATTGTGCTGGTGCTGTCTCTGTACCCGATTTACGCCGACAAAATGCCGGATGTGGTAGCCGGTATCGGCATGCCCATCCATGATGTCGCGATCTTCCATATCCTGGGTGAAGAGAGTCTGTTTGGCGTAGCACTGAACTCTTTTGCCATGCTGGTATTCGGTTTTATTTTGTTTGGTGTTGCTTTGCAGCACACAGGCGGTGGTCCGTTTTTTATCAATCTGGCGTTTGCTCTTCTTGGCCACAAGCGCGGCGGCGCAGCGAAGGTAGCGGTGTTCTCCAGCGGACTCATGGGCTCCATGAGCGGCGGCCCGATTACCAATGTGCTGACCACCGGCCCATTGTCCATCCCGGCAATGCGTCGTACCGGGTTCTCACGCGGGTATGCCGCGGGCGTTGAAGCCTGCGCATCAACCGGTGGCGTCATGATGCCGCCTATCATGGGCGCTACTGCGTTTGTGATGGCAAGCTTTCTGGGCATCAGTTACGTCACCATCGCGGTTGCCGCGATTGTGCCCTCGTTCCTTTATTTCTTTGGTCTGTTTATGCAGATCGATGCGTATGCGGCGCGTAACAAACTCAAAGGACTGCCAAAGGACGAATTGCCCAGACTGGGTCAGGTTTTCAAAGAAGGCTGGTACTTTATCGCTGTGTTTGCAGTGCTGACTTTTATGCTGGTGTATATGCAGCGCGAAGCCACGGCGCCGTTTATTGCGACAGGCGTGCTGCTGATCATCAACCAGTTCACCAAACATCGCATGAATCTGGAAAGATTTATGTTACTGGTGGCCGGGGCTGGCCGACTGATGGCGGAGCTGGCCGGTATTCTTGCTGCGATCGGATTGATTGTTGGCTCACTGGCGGTGACAGGCATGGCGGGCACACTGGCCAATGACCTGTTGTATCTGGCCGGCGACAACGTACTGGTGCTGCTGTTTATGGGCGCCGCCACCAGCTTTGTGCTGGGTATCGGCATGACGGTGACAGCAGCCTATATCTTTCTTGCTATCGTACTGGCGCCGGCGCTGATCGCTGCAGGTCTCAACCCGCTGGCCTCGCATATGTTCATCATGTACTGGGGCATGCTCAGCTTTATTACGCCTCCGGTGGCACTGGCGGCCTTTGCAGCAGCATCGGTTGCCCAGGTTTCACCGATGCGCGCTGGCTGGGAAGCGATGCGGCTGGGAACCATCATTTATTTTATCCCGTTCTTCTTTGTGTTGAATCCGGCGCTGTTGCTGCAAGGTGAATTTGCAGAAGTTGTGCTGATGATCAGTACCGCGCTGTTGGGTGTGGTAATCATTTCTGCTGGCTTGCAGGGTTATCTAATCGGGTTTGGCCGTCTTGGCGAAGGCAGACCCGGCTTGTTCCCGCGTATATGCCTGACGCTGGCAGGACTGACACTGGCGGCGCCTTCAGGCGGTTTGATTGATATCAGCCAGGTGATGCTACTCACAATCAGCGGTACTTTGTTCGCAGCTGGCATTGGGTTTACGCTGTGGCAACGTAAACAGACCGGGCCACAAGCGATCTGAGCCGTCATCAGGATATTAAAACCACACGGGCAACCACTTCAGAACCAGAGTCGGTGCTCGTGTTGTTTCAGCCAGCCCACATAGCGCTGATAGTCAGGGCAGACCTTTGCAACACTCTGCCAATAGGCCGGAGAGTGATTCATGTGTAGCAGATGGCACACTTCGTGGCTGATCATGTAATCAATCACTCCGTCTGGCGCCAGCATAATCAGCCAGTTGTACTGAATACGACCGCCGGCAGTGCAATGCCCCCACTTGCTGCGGGTTTTGCGGTATACCACGTCCTTGAGTTTGTGCCCGACCTCCAGATATTCAGCCAGCGCGCGGGTACGTGGGGGCAGCCAGCTGCGCGCCTGCTGCAGCAGCCACTGCTTGAGCACAGCTTCCGCCTTGCTTGCGGAGATTGCCGGACCGCGGATTATCATCTGGTCGCCGTCTATTTCAACTCCGCCGCGTGAAGCATTTTCCAACCTTACGCGCAGCGCCCTGGCTTTGTAGTAAACCTGTCCGCCATCCTTCAGCGAGAGGCTTTCGGCCGCTCTCTGCTGCTTTTCAGCCAGTTTACGTTTAACCCAGCGCTGATGTTTGTCGAGAAAAACCAGCACATCTGCCGTCGAGATGTGCAAAGGCGCCCTGACCTCAACTGCGTCGTGGCGCACATGAACGGCAAGGCTCTTACGTTTGCTGCGCAATAACTGACAAGGCAACGGCAAGCCTTCTATCGACAAGATTTCCTGTGCGGGATGCCGTTTTCGGAACAACATGAAATAAATCCGGAGCCACTGTTAAAACTGGTCTTGAGTTCTGAGACTGGAAATTGCGGCCTGACCGTTAAACGGGTACCACGCCAGCTCGATTGGACTGTAACATGATTTCCCGCATAATAGCGCCCCGGCCAGCGCCATCAGTTGCTGTGCAGAACGAGCCACTCGTATCAGGAGCTTCACCCCATGAGCAGTCTTTTTACGCGCATCCGTCAGGGCGAATTGCCCGGGCACATTGTCTGGGACGATGGCCGTTGTTTTGCGATGCTGACTATCAAACCCATACGGGAAGGCCATCTTCTGGTAATTCCTTACGAAGAGATCGACCACTGGTATGACATGGACAAGGAACTGAACGCCCATGTTTTTGAAGTGGCACGACTGATTTCGCAAACCCAGCGCTCACTGTTCCCCTGCGAAAAAGTGGGCATGATGATTGCCGGACTGGAAGTACGTCACACACATCTGCATCTGATTCCGGTTACCGCAATTGCCGATCTGAATTTTGCGCTGGCTGAAGACAGAGACGACACGTTGCAAGCTCAGACTGCAAACCGCATCCGCCAGGCACTGCGCACCGCAGGTCATGCCGGCGTGCCTGCCGATCGTTGATAGCGTCCCCTATTCACTGACAAATCGTCCGGATCTTTGATGAACAAAGACAAACCCTCATCAACACCTCGCGACAACATCTTTGCCTCACCGCAATCGCGTGCCGATTTTGTATTTGATGACAAAGTCGCCTCCGTGTTCAGCGACATGATCAATCGGTCAGTGCCGGGTTATGCCACAATTCTTTCAATGATCGGTGTGCTGGCAGCACGTTACTGTAACCCAGGCTCGCGAATTTATGACCTTGGCTGTTCACTGGGTGGCGCCAGCCTTGCAATGGCCCACCAGATTGAACACCGGGATTATGAGTTGCTGGCCATCGACAACTCACCGGCGATGACCGCTCGCCTGCAGGCTCTTTTAAAGACACCTCAATCTGCCGATCTGCCGATTAGTGTTATCTGTGACGATGTTTGCGACATTGATATCAGTAATGCTTCAGTGGTGGTTCTGAATTTCACGCTGCAGTTTATTGCACCGGAAAAACGTGACGCTCTGATCGGGACCATAGCTGATGGACTGCAGCCTGGCGGCATTCTGATTCTTTCGGAAAAAATCCGTTTTCCTGCCGAGCCCTTAAATGAACTCTTTATTGATTTGTACCATGAGTTCAAACAAGCCCAGGGTTATTCGGCGCTCGAAGTTGCGCAAAAGCGTGCAGCGCTGGAAAACGTGTTAATTCCCGAAACCATCGAGGCACACAAACAGCGCCTGCAACATGCAGGTTTTAGCAGCTGCGACGTCTGGTTCCAGTGTTTCAATTTCTGCTCCATGGTTGCGGTACGATGAGAGACAAGGATGCACATCTGCGGCTGCGGGCACTGCTGCGCGGAACCGCTATGGAAAACATGGCCGACTATGCCAGCGAAACCTACCTCTACTCGCGCAAGCACGGTTTGACTGATCGCTGGCTCGGGATGTTTGATGCGCTGCCCGACGTCAGCGCCAGTAGTATCGATTTAAAAACACAGGTGCGCATCGGGCAGCGCAGCGACTGCACGCCAGAGCAGTTCGCCACCATCGACGCAGCAGCGCGTACCCAGATCCCCTGGCGCAAAGGCCCATGGTCGCTCTTCGGAGTGGAGATCGACAGCGAATGGCGTTCTGAGATGAAATGGGACAGGCTGCTACCTCATATCGCACCGTTAAACGGCCGCCGCGTGCTTGACGTGGGTTGCGGTAATGCTTACCACTGCTACCGCGCACTGGGCGAAGGCGCTCGTTATGTAATTGGTGTAGACCCACACCCCGCTTATTTTTTCCAGTATCGTCTGATCCAGCACTTTCTGCGTGAGTACCCGGCGTTTGTAATTCCCGTGACTCTGGATGAATTTCCGGTCTCGGTCGCACAGTTTGACACGGTATTTTCCATGGGCGTGCTTTATCATCGCAAATCTCCTCTGGATCATCTGTTCCAGTTGCTGGGGTGCCTGCGACCGGGCGGGCAACTGGTTCTGGAAACACTGGTGGTCGATGGACCTGAAGGTTATACGTTGACACCGCCCGACAGATATTGTCGTATGAACAATGTGTGGTTCCTGCCCTCTGTAGCCACAACCGAATCATGGCTGCGGCGCTGCGGATTTCTCAATGTGCGAACTGTTGATGTGAATGTCACCCGCGAAATTGAACAGCGCACCACTGAATGGATGCCATTCCAGTCACTGGTTGATGGACTGCACCCCGACGATCCATCACTTGCTATTGAAGGTCTGCCTGGCCCAAAACGTGCCATCATACTGGCAGACGCGCCCTGAATAACTGTGCGGGTACCTGGCTATTCCGCACAGTTATCGGTAGCGCACTGATTTTGAAGTTTGTATTGACCTCTCCCGCGATACTGGTTCACTATAGTTCCAGATCACTGGGGTCAACTGTAATTCATAACAAAAAACCAATAACAAAAACGAATAACAAAAATAAGGAACTCAGTCTATGGCAAGACCACTTCGCATAGAGTATCCGGACGCGTATTACCATGTCTCCAACACCGCACTGGAAGGTCAGAAGGTGTTTCCGTCGGCCAAGTATTACGAAGCCTTCCTGCAGGCTCTCGATGAAACCTGTGTCCGACTGAATGTGCAGGTTTATGCTTACTCCCTTCTTAAGGATCAGTACCATCTGCTGGTCAAAACTCCCGAAGCCAACCTCAGCCGGTTCATGCGGCAGATTGACGGGCTTTATACGCAGTATTACCAGCGCCTGAAGAAGTCCGAAGGATCCCTGTTCCGTGGTCGTTACAAAGCTGTACTGGTACAGGCAGACAAATACCTGCTACCGCTGACTCGCTTTATCCATCTGGGTGTTCGCAAGCAGGATCTGGACGCCCATGCGTGGTCCAGTTACCCCAGCTACATCAATAAAGCCAAGGCGCCGGAGTGGCTGGTGCGCGATGAAGCACTGACACAACTGGACGGCCCGGCAGCCAGGCGTTTCCAGCGTTACGCCGATTATGTTGCTCAGGGCGTTGATGAGGAGATGTCTCACTTCTACGGCAAGAAGAATCTGTCTTCCATCATGGGTGATGAGAAGTTCCGGAAATTCGCCGCCGGCAAACGTTCGGCAACAGCAACCCGGGGTGTTTCGCGCGGAGCCCACGCCAAATGGCGACCAGCGTGCAAAGACATTGTTGCCGCGGTAGCCAAACAGTTCAAAGTCAGCGAGGACAGCATTTATCAGGCTGCGCGCGGACCAGGTTCCAAGAATGTCCCGCGCTGGGTTGCGATGTATCTTTGCCAGGAATTATCCGCGTCGACACTGCAAGCCATTGCCAAGCTGTTCAAGCTCAAGCGATATGGCACGGTTTCAACAACGGTTGGCAAGCTGAAAAAGGAATTGGCAGCCGATGCCAAACTGGCGGCTTCAGTGCAGAAACTTGGCAAGAGCCTGAGCAAGCAGAAAGCCTGAGTATTCAGGCGCCTGGACTGGCTTAAACTAAAAGCGGGACCAATAAAAACACCCGGCATGAAAAAGTCCATGTCGGGTGTTTTTTTATACGTATTCTGAAGCCAATCAGTCAGCCGTGGATTGCCGATGGCAATCCGGCACCGTTACTTGATTTTGGCTTCTTTGTACATCACGTGCTTGCGAACAACGGGATCATACTTTTTGATCTCCATTTTGTCCGGTGTAGTACGTTTGTTTTTGTCTGTTGTATAGAAGTGACCGGTGCCTGCTGAGGAAACCAGTTTGATTTTATCGCGCATCGCTGCTTACCACCTGAATCCGGGTTATAGATTAAATTTTTACGCCGCTGGCGCGGATATCTGACAACACGGCATCAATGCCGCGTTTGTCGATAGTGCGCATGCCTCGGGTAGACAGCTTCAGCGTAATAAAACGATTCTCTGACGCAACCCAGAAACGGTGTGTCTGGATGTTCGGCAGAAAACGACGACGGGTTTTATTGTTCGCGTGTGAAACGTTGTTACCTGACAGCGGCCGCTTGCCAGTTACCATACATACTTTTGACATGACCTAGCCTCGTTACCAAACCGTGCTCTGTTTAACACGCGTCTGAAAAAACCCGTGCCTTGAAGAAAAATTCTTGATTAAAAGCCGGCCGCTACTTCTTGATTGACTGAAATAGGGGTCTGCCTGAAAAAGAGCTGCGTTTTATACCAAAACAGCAGACTGAAGGCAAACTATTTTCTTACAAACACCCAAGTTGTTTGTTCACAACAGGCCGCGCTCGGCAAAGGATACCACCTCTGCACGCCCTACCACGACATGGTCTAACACTCTGACATCTATAGTATTAAGCGCAGTTTTCAGGCGCTGTGTGATGGCAATATCGGCCTGACTGGGCTCTGCCAGTCCCGATGGGTGGTTGTGCGCAAAAATGACGGCGGCGGCGTTGTTATGCAGACAACGCTTTACCACCTCACGCGGATATACTGCAGCGCCGTCGATTGTGCCCTGGAACAACTCTTCCATAGCCATCACCCTGTGCTGATTGTCCAGATAGAGGCAGGCGAACACCTCCCGGGGGTAGTCGCGCATACGCGCCCTGAGATAATCGCGGGTCAGATCCGAGTTGGTCAAGGCATCTGTTTCCGCCAGGCGCTCACTCATATATCGACGCGCCAGCTCAAGTACCGCCTGAAACTGCACGTATTTACCCGGACCAAGACCATCATGGCGGCAGAAGTCCTCTAGCGATGCCCGCAGAATACTGGTCAGTGAACCAAAGTCCATCAGCATCCCGCGTGCCATGTCCAATGCGTTTTTTCCTGCGACACCCGTACGCAGAAACACCGCCAGCAATTCTGCATCCGACAACACAGCAGGACCGCGCTTCAGCAGTTTCTCCCGAGGCCGCTCATTCTCAGGCCAGTTTTTGATACTCATCCGGTCCCCTCCCTGGAACACTATCCTTACCGGTTATAGCAGCTGCATCCCACAGCTGCCTTGCTGCTGAACCCCTCGCTTGCATAGAATGCACCCCAGACTTCTCAATCAAGGCTCTTGACCGCCTGCCAACCGGACCCGCCACATGTCATCCAACAGTCTTGCAACGCTTGCCAACAAACGCATTCTGCTAGGCATTACTGGCGGAATTGCAGCCTATAAATGCGCGGAACTGACACGATTATTGAGTAAAGCCGGCGCCGATGTGCGCGTGGTCATGACCAAAGCCGCTACTGAGTTTATTACCCCTCTGACCATGCAGGCTCTGTCTGGAAACCGGGTCCACCATGAATTGCTGGATGCCGATGCCGAGGCAGGCATGGGCCACATTGAGCTGGCACGCTGGCCTGATCTGATTCTGGTGGCACCGGCCAGCGCGGATTTTCTGGCCCGTATGGCCAATGGCCACGCCACCGACCTGCTGAGTACGCTGCTGCTGGCAAGCAAGGCTCCGGTGGCTTTGGCGCCGGCCATGAATCAGGGAATGTGGCTGAACGCTGCGACTCAGGACAATCTTTCAACACTGGCCCGACGCGGCTGTAAAATCTTTGGCCCGGCTGCTGGTGCACAGGCATGTGGGGACATTGGCCCCGGTCGGATGCTGGAGCCACAGGAGCTGGCTGAAGCCTGTGCTGGCATGTTTACGCCTGGCTTGCTCAGCGGACTGAGAATCATGATTACTGCCGGCCCCACGCGCGAGGCGATTGATCCGGTGCGTTACATCAGCAATCACAGCTCGGGCAAAATGGGTTATGCGTTGGCAACCGAAGCCGCTGACGCCGGGGCTCTGGTCACACTGATCAGCGGTCCGGTCAATCTGCCGGCGCCGGCAAGGGTAAATGTGATTCAGGTCATTACCGCCTTGGATATGCTGGAAGCCTGTATTGCCGGTATTGAGCAAACTGATGTATTCATTGGCGTGGCAGCCGTGGCGGATTATAGGCCAGCGCAGATTGTGTCGCACAAGATCAAGAAAACTGCTGAGACCCTGCAGCTTAACCTTGTGCGCAATCCGGACATTATTGGTACGCTGGCGGCGCGCTTTCCCCGGCCACTGATGGTAGGTTTTGCAGCCGAGACCAATGACGTGCAGGCCTATGGACAGGAGAAACTGATCCGCAAGAATCTGGACATGCTGTTTGCCAATGAAGCCACCAGTACCTTTGGCAGTGACTCTGTCAGCGCAACGGCGCTATGGCTTCAAACTGGCAGCGCAAAAAACAATGTACATGACAGCAATGCAACTCAAAGCAGCGCAACGTTGTCAAAGACTCTGGGCCCCGCAGGAAAAAATCTGGTGGCCCGGCAAATGCTCAGCCTGATACATGATCGCTGGCTGGCATCACGTTAAATTACAGGCCAGGAAGCCATGAGTACTGCTGCATCACATATCAACCTGGCGAACGCCGTAGCAGCATCGCCCGAACTTCTGCCCGAGGCGATTTTCCGCGCCTATGACATCCGTGGTATCGCCGGTACCGAGCTGACCCCTCACGGGGTTCATCTGATAGGACGTGCAATTGGTTCTCTGGCTTTAGCTCATGGACATCCCGGCATTCTTTTTGGCGCCGATGGGCGCCTGTCCAGCCCTGAGCTCAGCCTGGCATTAAAAGATGGCATCCTGAGCGAAGGCTGTGATGTTATCGACCTTGGCCTTGTGCCAACGCCCCTGCTCTATTTCGCAACACATACGACGGAAACCAGTTCGGGCGTCATGCTCACAGCCAGCCATAACCCTGCGGATTACAACGGCATCAAAATAGTCCGTCATCGTCACTGCCTGACACCGGAACAGATTCAGGGCATCCGGGAACAGGCGCTTTTTCTGGACTCTGAACAGACTGAACAGCAACGGGAAACCATCACGCCCGGGCGCGGAGTATTGCGCCAGCTGAACATCCTGCCAGCATATCTGGCCCGGGTCTGTGCCGATATCAACTTACGCCGTCGCCTGAAGGTCGTGGTTGACTGCGGCAACGCGGTGCCCGGACTGGTAGCCCCGGCCGTGCTGGAAGCCATTGGATGCGACGTCAGCCCGCTTTACTGCGATCTGGACGGCAGTTTTCCCAATCACCATCCAGACCCGACAGTGCACAAGAATCTGGCGCATCTGATCAACACGGTCAAATCACAAAACGCGGACCTGGGTATAGGTCTTGATGGCGACGGCGACCGTGTAGTCATGGTTACCAACGAAGGTCATGTCATCGACACCGACCGCCTGCTAATGCTGTTTGTGCGCGACATCCTGCCTAAATACAAACAGCCGCGTGCGGTGTACGACGTCAAATGCAGCAATCTGTTGGCCGGAGAGATTTCAAGGTATGGCGGCCAGCCGGTAATGAGTCGCAGCGGCCACTCATTTATGAAACAGACCATGCAGGAAACCGGTGCCGTTGTTGGCGGAGAGTTCTCTGCTCATATTTTTATCAAAGACCGATGGTTTGGTTACGACGACGGAATTTATGTCGCCGCCCGGTTTCTGGAGATTCTGGCGAGCAGCGATCAGACTGCCGAGCAGATGCTACGCTCTCTGCCGCGCAGCATCGTAACCCCGGAGTTGCGTATTGAGGTCAGTGATGAACATAAATTCAAACTTATGGAGCGGCTGCTGAAGCTTGTCGATTTCCCTGCGGCAACAGTCAATTGTCTGGACGGCATACGCGCTGACTTCCGGGACGGCTGGGGGCTGATCAGGGCGTCTAACACCACCCCGGCGCTTTTACTGCGTTTTGAGGCTGACAACAGCCAGTCTCTGCTGGGGATTCAGGATGCTTTCCGCCGACTGCTACAAGAGGTTGATCCACAACTGGACTTCTCTTTGCAGCCGGACTTTTCTTTGTAAGACCATCCCATCTGACAGCCGACCGTCACCTGCCAGCCTGAAACCCCTGGTTCTGCGGTTCTGATTTGTAGCCAGTCGTTATATACTCTGCGACTGCGATGATAACTACTTATCTGACACCACGGATTGCCTTATGCCCCTCGATTTAGCTGCTGCCAAGAATATTGCCAACGTTCTCACCGAGGCACTGCCTTACATTCAAAAATTCACCGGATGCACCATCGTTGTCAAATACGGCGGCAACGCCATGACCGATGAAACCCTGAAAAACAGTTTTGCGCGCGACATCGTGATGATGAAACTTGTAGGCATGAACCCGGTGGTGGTTCACGGAGGCGGCCCGCAAATCGGATCGCTGCTGGAAAAGCTCAACATCCAGTCTGAATTTATTGATGGCCAGCGTGTCACCGACGGCCAGACCATGGATGTCGTAGAGATGGTTCTGGGTGGATTGGTCAATCAAGAGATTGTGGCTCTGCTTAATAAAAACGGCGGCAAAGCCATCGGCATCACCGGCAAAGACGGTAACCTGATACGTGCCAAAAAACTGCTGAAGAGAAAAGCCGGTGTGGACGGCGGCGCCGACAAAATGCTGGATCTCGGTCAGGTTGGTCGTGTTGAGAAAATCAACACAGAGGTGCTGCGCATGATTGAGCACAGCGACTTCATCCCGGTGATCGCTCCCATTGGCGTTGATGAACACGGCGCCACCTATAACATTAATGCTGATACTGTGGCCGGCGAAATTGCAAAAGTGCTGGGCGCTGAAAAACTGGTGCTGCTGACGAATATCTCGGGCGTTCTGGATAAACAGGGCAACGTGCTGACCGGGATGACCACCGCGCAGGTTGATGGCCTTATAGATGACGGCACAATTTACGGCGGCATGCTGCCAAAAATCAATTGCGCACTGGATGCCGTCAACCACGGCGTTACCAGCGCTCATATTATTGACGGGCGGGTTGAACACGCAGTGCTGCTGGAAATTTTCACACATACCGGCGTTGGTACACTGATCAGCAACACGCGCAAAACCGGAGACGAGGTTTAATGAACCAGGACGCAGTTATGCCAGAAGCTGTTGTGTCGGAATCCGGGGCGCAACAATCCGGGGCGCAACAAAAAGACGAGCACGAAAATACCCGTGCCAGCCGTTCCGATAAAAAAAGTTCGCGCAAGGAACACATTCTGCAGGCGCTGGCCCACATGTTGGAATCGGGCCCCGGTGAACGCATCACCACCGCAGCATTGGCACGTGAGGTAGGTGTTTCCGAAGCCGCTCTTTATCGACACTTCCCCAGTAAGGCGCGCATGTTTGAAGGACTCATCAAGTTCATCGAAGACACTCTTTTTGTGCGTATCAGTCGCATTCTGCAGGACGAACTCACAACGCTTGAGCGGTGCGAGAAAATTCTGACTTTGCTGCTCACCTTTGCCGAAAAGAATCCGGGCATGACACGCCTGATGACAGGTGATGCTCTGGCTGGGGAAACCGAGCGCCTGCGTCTTCGTATAGGCCAGATGTTTGATCGGCTTGAATCACAATTGAAGCAGGTTTTGCGTGAGGCGCCACTGCGCGAGAGCCTGAAGCCAACAATTTCTCCGGCTGTTCTGGCCGGCCTGCTGCTGGCCACTGCTGAGGGACGCCTGATGCAGTTTGTGCGCAGCGAATTCAAACGCCTGCCCACAGAAAACTGGGAAGAACAATGGTCTTACCTGGCGCAGAACCTGCTGGCGCCTTACGTAGAAACCTCTCCATACGCCTGAAAATAATGGGGACGGAGGCGTACGCCTCCGTCCCCATTATTTTCATACCCCATACCGCTGCCGGTACTCGCGTATCGCGTGCAGATATTCTTTCAGATGCGGATCCTGCTGCATCTTCAGATAATCGATAATCTGCGTCATGTTAATCAGGCTGATCACCGGAATACGAAACTCTTTTTCAATTTCCTGAATCGCTGACAAATCGCCCGTGCCACGCTCCTGCCTGTCCAATGCCACCATGATGCCTGCAGGCGATGCATAGGCTTTGCGCAGTAGTTGCATGACTTCCCGAATCGCAGTGCCCGCAGTGATGACGTCGTCCACTATCAGCACACGACCCTGCAGCGGCGCCCCAACAGTGATACCACCCTCGCCGTGATCCTTGGCCTCTTTGCGATTGAAGCAGTAAGGTTTGTTCAGCCCTTGCTCGGTCGCCAGAGCGGCAGCGGTCACCGATGCCAGTGGAATGCCTTTGTAGGCAGGCCCGAACACCAGATCAAACTCAAGCCCCGTAGCCTTGATGGCTGCAGCATAACTACTGCCAATAAAGGCCAGCGCTTCACCGGTGTTGAACAGTCCGGCATTAAAAAAATATGGGCTGACACGCCCTGATTTTAATGTGAACTCGCCAAAACACAGGATCTTATGCTGGATGCAGTATTCGATAAAGCGCACCTGGTGTGCATGCAGACTCATGTGATTTTCCTTCTGCCCTGAAACGCGCGAGCCTTAAATCAGACCCAACGCCTGCTTCTGTTTGAGTATCAGCTCGGCGATGCCTTGCTGAGCCAGTCCAATCATCTGTTGCAACTGCACAAAATCGTAGTCGCCATTTTCTGCGGTACCCTGAACTTCAATAAACCGGCCCGCTTCGTTCATCACGACGTTCATGTCGGTCTCCGCGGTAGAGTCTTCGGCATAATCCAGGTCCAGTACTGGTGAACCCAGGTACATGCCTACAGACACCGATCCGATCAGCTGCTTCACCGGATTGGTTTTAATCAGTCCGCGCTCCATCATCACTGACACAGCGTCGTACAAGGCCACGCAAGCGCCGGTGATGGATGCCGTACGGGTGCCCCCATCAGCCTGAATCACATCACAATCCAGCTTGATGGTGTTCTCACCCAGCATTTTCATGTCCAGTGCCGCTCGCAGTGAACGGCCAATCAGGCGCTGAATCTCCTGTGTTCGCCCGCCCTGTTTACCACGCGCAGCCTCACGATCCATACGAGTGCCGGTAGAGCGCGGCAGCATGCCATATTCAGCTGTAACCCAGCCCAGGCCCTGACCTTTCAGAAAACGCGGAACGGAATCTTCCACACTTGCAGTACAGATAACCTTTGTATCGCCAAATTCCACCAAAACTGAACCCTCAGCGTGTTTGGTGTAGTGGCGGGTCAGGCGAATATCACGCAGCTGGTCAAATTGACGCTGACTGGGGCGGATAATGGATGTGTTAGAAGTGGAATCTTGCATGGAACCTCTGCTTTGACGCGATTGACAGTTTTGTCGATGGGTGTGGTGGCGGATTATCCCGCATTGGGCAACTGATTTCACCCTGAGCGCACACTTGCGCACGAATCGGTTACACTCCCCGTCAGACTTCAGGCCAGACCAACGCGCCGCAAACATGTATCAGGGGGTAAATTAATGGTAGCCAGCATGACCGCTTTCGCCAGAAAGCAGACGGAATTCGACTGGGGCACAATGAGTTGGGAGATCCGCTCGGTCAATCACCGCTTTCTGGAGTCCGGCATTCGGGTGCCGGACAGCCTGCGCGTGCTGGAACCCATTGTACGAGATACCTTGCGCAAAGCGCTTAGCAGAGGCAAGGTCGACATCCAGTTACGCGTTTCAGGAAGGGCTGATGCTGGCAGCAACCAGGCGCTGAACGGTGATCTGGTTGCCAAACTAAATGCCTTGAGCGAGCAGGTACTGCAGTTATGCCCTGGCACCCAACCGCTGCGCGTCACTGACGTGCTGCGCTGGCCCGGCGTACTGGAGGAAACCGGGCCCGATGACGAAAGCCTGCAGGCCGATGCCCTCGCCTTGCTGCAAGACACCCTGAAGGATTTTACAGACTCCCGCCGCCGGGAAGGTGAGGAACTTGCTCAACTTATTCGTCAGCGACTTGATGCTGTCCGTGAGATTGTGCTTGGCATTCGCCAGCGCCTGCCGGAAATCCTGCAGCGCCAGCAGGACAATATCCGTCTGCGCCTGGACACTTTCAAAATTGAGCTGGATCCGGCACGCCTTGAGCAGGAAATCGTGGTACTGGCCAATAAGTCTGACGTAGACGAAGAGCTTGATCGCCTGCTCACTCACGTTACTGAAGTTGAGCGTGTGCTAAAAACCAGCGAACCAGTCGGCCGTCGTCTGGACTTTTTGATGCAGGAGCTCAATCGTGAAGCTAATACATTGTCTTCAAAATCGATTGTGGCGGAGACAACCTTGAATGCGGTGGAATTGAAGGTGTTGATTGAGCAGATGCGGGAGCAGGTGCAGAATATTGAGTGATGTCCTTAGAAGTTGCGCACTCTCACAGGCTCAAAAAGTAGCCCTTCCTATACATAAGCACCCGCACGTGTATAGAAAGCAGCAAAATTTATGCATGTTGGTCCGGCAAATGACATCTTCAGTAAGCACTCAGATCATTGCTCTCCGAAGTCATCAGCTGCATAAGTTTCGGGTGCACAAACAGCTTCTCTTTTCCGGCAGCAACTTCCTGTAAGACGCCGATATCCACCATTTGCTTTAGATATACGGACGCCGTTTGTCGTTTTGCTATGCCGCTGTCCACCACATTGCTGATTCGGCAATAAGGCTGTTCAAAAATCAGTTGCACAAGCTCATAGCTGTATATTTTGGGTAACTGCTTACGAATGTGTTGAGTTGTGCTGTCCATTAACGCTTTTATCGCCGCGATTTTTCTGCAGGTCCATATTGCGGTCTGCTCGACGCCTTGCAACATAAAGACTAGCCACGCTTCCCAGTTCTCATCGCTTGTCACCTGAGTGAGCAGACGATAGTAGTCTCGTTTGTTCTGAACGATGTACCGGCTCAAATACAAGATGGGAAGTGTCAGCAGATTCTGCTCGATTAAATACAGCACGTTCACAATGCGTCCAGTGCGGCCGTTGCCGTCGTAAAACGGATGTATGGCCTCAAATTGGTAATGGCTCACCGCCATTTTAATAAGCGGATCAATACCATCCGGCTGATGCAGAAAGTGTTCCCAGTTACTTAGCAAGTCCCGAATTACCTGCTCACCCACTGGGGGGGTATAAACAGTTTCGCCTGTGGCCTGGTTGCCAATGATGGTACCCGGTACTTTCCGAACACTCATTTCGTTGTGCATGAGTGTGCTGCAAATTTCGATAGCAGTCGTTGTGCACAGTGGTTTTTTTTCCAGCTGAATAAAGCCTTGATAAAGCGCCGTCCTATAACGCAGAGCTTCCTTGGTGGCATGATCGGCGCCATTGTCTGCTTGCGAGTACTGAAATAACCGGTCGGTTGTTGTGACGATGTTTTCAATTTCCGAGCTGGCTTTTGCCTCCAGAAGAGGAATCAGGTTAATCAACATGCTTTGATTGGGAATCAACTCTCCCGCCTGTTTCAACTCTGCCAATGCTGCGCGGGCCAAGATGCAGGCTTTCAGCACGGCCTTGGTTTCTATCCGCTCAAGATCAGGCGGCAACAGTGGCAATTGATTAAATGGCTGATCTGCTCGCCAACTCATGTTTATATTTCTCGATAATTTCGACAAGTCATGCGCTGTCCCGGAGTTTATGTCGATTTCATCGACGCGACAAGCTTTTATGTCGATATTTATGTATTTTATCGACACATTAGCGGTTGACCCTCGGACGTCTCCATCGAATCGACATAATTGCACCAAACCGTCTGAATTCAGGTTTACGCCGCTCACGAACGGATTTCATGATTTTCAGTCTCTCCCCTTTTTAAGTATAGTTACCCGCATCGCGACCAGAACCACCCGTTGATCAGCTGTCGCCCTGCGGAGGAATCTTGTTAGTCAAACGTCAGTATCTTTTCCAAAAGTTGTTTCTGGGTCTGTTGTTATGCGGTGCAGCAACATATACAGCTGCCCAGAACGTGCAACCCGGCGGGCAGCAGCCAGCTGTGAGTTACGCGCCGGTTGACCCCGCCGTCAGCTATGAAGCAGTAACCGCCCTGAACTACTCAACCCCCGCTGCCATGATCCCCTACGGCAATGATCTGCTGCAATTTGGCCTGTTGTGGCTGCCCGTTAACGAGCGCCGCCCGCCGGCGCAGATTGTGTTCATTCACGGTGGTTGCTGGCTGGACGCCTACGACGTGCGTCACACCTACGCGCTCAGCACCGCCCTGGCGCAGGCCGGTTATGCGGTGTGGTCGCTGGAATATCGCCGCACCGGTGACAATGGTGGCGGCTGGCCGTGGACCTTTGAAGACATCAAAGCCGGCATTGCACACGTGCATCCCGCTCCAGAGTTCCCGGATATTCCGGTAATTGTGATGGGCCACTCGGCCGGCGGTCATCTGGCCTTGCTGGCGGGGGCTGCAGATCCGACACTCAAAGGCGTTGTGGGGTTGGCCGCCGTCACTGACATCATCGAATATGCGCAGGGTGATAACAGCTGTCAGACGGTAGTACCCGCGTTTATGGGTGGCAGTTTCGAAAACCGGGCTGATGAATACCACGCAGCAAATCCGGCAGAAAAAACGCCGCATCCGAACACTGTGTTGTTGCACGGCAGCGCTGATGAAATTGTCCCTGTTGCACAAGCGACTCTCGAAGGCGCCCGCACTGTGATGGTGGGAGGCGGTCATTTTGACTGGGTACATCCGGGCACAGAAGCGTTCCGCACTTTGCTGAGCACACTGCAAGAAATGTTACAGCCATGATGCTCCGCCCATGAGCACTGGCAAACCGATCAGCCTGAATGACGTTCGCGACATGGATTACCATGATGCGCTTGCACATAAGCGGGCAGAATTTGATCTCCCGGCAGACATCATTTATCTGGATGGCAATTCGCTGGGCTGCCTGCCTCATGCTGCGCGCCAGCGTGCGCAGGAGGTTGTCGCAATACAATGGGGCCGCGATCTGATCAAAAGCTGGAACAGCCACGGCTGGATTGATTTGCCAGTGACCGTAGGTGAAAAGATTGCGCGGCTGATCGGTGCCGCGCCAGGTCAAACGATTTGCTGTGACTCAATTTCGGTGAACCTTTTTAAAGTGCTGAGTGCAGCACTGATGATGCAGCCTGACCGCTCTGTTGTTTTATCTCAGCGTGATAATTTCCCGACCGATCTGTATATCGCCCAAGGCCTTGAACAGTTGCTGGGCGCAAAACGCTGTCAGCTTTTGATGGTGGATCCGGAAGATATCGCTGCCAATCTGAACGAGTCAGTTGCGGTGCTGATGCTCACTCATGTCAATTTCCGCAGCGGACGTATCCATGATATGCAGACGCTGACCGAGCTTGCGCATGCCAAAGGCATTCTGGTGATCTGGGATCTGGCGCATAGTGCAGGCGTGCTGCCGCTGGAGCTTGATCGGTGTGATGCAGACTTTGCTGTAGGTTGCACCTACAAATATCTGAATGGTGGCCCCGGTGCACCGGCTTTTATTTATGCAGCCAAGCGCCATCTGGAAAAGATAAACCAACCACTCAGCGGCTGGATGGGACATAAGGCGCCTTTTGAGTTCTCACCGGATTACACAGGCGCAGACGGCATAGAAAAGTTCTTATGTGGCACACCACCTGTCATTTCAATGAGTGTGCTGGATGCAGCGTTGGATGTATTTAACGGCGTCAGTATGCAGCAGCTACGCGAGAAGTCTCAGGCACTGAGTGAATTGTTTATCAGATTGCTAACACAGCAGCCCTGCCTGTCCGTTTTAAAATCCGGCTTTCCGGCAGACCGAAGTGAGCGCGGTGCCCAGCTTGCTTATCATCATCCCCACGCCTTTGAAATATGTCAGGCTCTGATTGCGCAGGGTGTTATCGCCGATTTCAGAGCGCCGGACATTCTGCGTATCGGATTCAGCCCTTTGTATCTACGCTTTGAAGATATCTGGCATAGCGTTGAGGCACTTGCAGCAATCATGACATCAGAAGCCTGGCGCAAGCCTGAATTTTCACGCGTGGGAAGTGCGGGTAAAGTGACGTGATAATTTTTTACACCCGGTTTTAGGCGCTCAGGCTATCGCGAAGTTGATTTATCAGTTCATCATCGACCGATATTCCAGAAATTGCAGGCAGCGGTCTAAAACCAAAGCAGACTGGTTCCTCAATTTCGAATTCAGAGGACGAGTGTTTTATATCTGGATAAGTGCACAACCCATGTCTACCAAAGTTGATATTTCTGTTAGTAATACAAACTGCATTTAGTTCACTATGCCCGTAGCCTGTCCCTCCACAGAGCAAGTAAAACGAGACAACTCAAATGAAACCATTCTCACCATTACACCGCCTTCTGCTCATCAGTCTGCTGTTTTTCACCCTGCTTCAGTCATCACTTGCGCAAGCAGCGGAACTCATCAGACACAACGTGGACGCAGACGGCCATCCCATGGCCTTGTGGGAGAAGTCCATCCCCGATCCTATAGGTCACATTTTGCTGCACCACGGGCGCACCTGGAGCTCACTGCCGGATTTTGATCTGCAAGTACCTGGCGAAGACCTGTCGTTAATGGATGGATTTAATGCCATGGGTTTCAGCGTCTGGGCGTTGGATGCACGCGGTTATGGCGGCACTCCGCGTGACAGCACGGGCTGGAATACGCCTGACCGCGCAGCCCAGGATCTGGCAATTGTGCTGGACTGGCTGCAAGAGCGTAATGGGCAGAAAACCCACGTCTGGGGCTGGTCGTACGGCTCCATGGTGGCCCAACTGGCGGCGCAGAGGTACCCGGAAGTTTTCCGCTCCGTGACCCTATTCGGGTACCCTACCGACCCCGATGCCGTTGTTGCTGCCGATACAACCGCTGGTGAGCCGCCACGGCGCGCCACTACGGCTGAAGCTGCAGCATCTGACTTTATTGTCGAAGGCGCCATCAGCCAGAATGCCGTTGATGCCTTTGTCGCAGCAGCGCTGGCAGCTGATCCGGTCCGATCGGACTGGAACCAGTTGCATCAGTGGAATGCGCTGGATGGCGCTGAATTGGCGATCCCGGTTTTGTTGTTGCAGGCCGAGTTCGATCCGCTTGCCAATACCGATGCTCATGCCCGCCTGTTCGTTAAAATCCCTGATGCCAACAAGCAATGGGTGGTGCTGGCTGGCGGCGCTCACGCGGCCTTGCTGGAGACTCCGCGCGCACGACTGATCAAAGCCTCGACAGATTTTATGAAGTGGCTGGATTTGTAGAAACTCCGGGTTTAACGGGAATCTGATGGATACTCCGGAACAGTAAACTCTGCACAATATTAAATCGCGACTTGTCGGGAGCTCTCCAGCGCACTATGCTGGTCAGTTCCTTGCAGTCGGGACTCGCTAAAAACTCGTGATTAAATTCTCCATCAAAGACATTATTTACATGGCCGGCACCGCCAGCTTCAAGCGCGGTGAAGCCTATTATCAGCAGAACCGTGTCAAGCTGCTTAATCCTGATCCGGATTCCGACCGCATTGTTGCGGAAGTGCAGGGCAAGGAACCCAAACCCTATCAAGTGGTATTGTCCGGCGCCCACAACCTGCTATCAGCAGACTGCAGCTGCCCGGTGGGATTCGATTGCAAACATGGCGTGGCAGCCGCGCTTAAATGGTTGTGGTTTTTAAGCAGCGACCGGCGACTGGCGCCAAGCCCGCATCGTCAGGAAGATGGCTCGGCTCAACTCAGGCAGTGGCTTTCTGACATGCCGACGGCTAAAAAACAGCCCCACTCTGAACTGTCGCCCGGGAGCCACTATCTGCTTTATAACCTTGATACTGAAGGCGCCGGCATCAATTGCGAGCAGATACGCGTTACCCTGCAAAAGGCCTACCTTAAACTCAATGGTGAGTGGAGTCAGTTACATCAGTACCGGCCTGACTATGCCAATCTTGAAAGTAATGCTCCTGATTTCTTCAAAGCTGAAGATGTCAGCATTCTGAACCTGCTTCGCGGCTGGCATACACAATGGGGATTTCAGTTGAGCGCGGAATCTGGCGCACTGGCTCTGCAGAATATGCTCGCCAGCAAGCGTCTCCGGCGGGCTGGTAGCGGTCAATTTATCCTGCCTGCTGAACCCCGGCCCATGACCTGGACGTGGCAGGAGGCCGATGACACATTTAAACTCAAGGCCACTCTGAAAGGACTTGAACAATGGCAGCTGCTTCCGCTTGAACCGCCTTCGTATCTCGATCTGGCAACCAACTGCATAGGTGAGATCGTCAGCACCATTGATGGCGGCAGACTTGAACACCTGATGAATATGCCAGCCGTACCACGCGCGGATATGAAGGACGTTGCCAAAACCCTCCGCCATACTCTGCGTCGCGACCAGTTGCCGCTGCCTGATGAAAACGAACTCATCGAATGTGACACCCCCGCAGCGCATCTGATCATGCTCAGCGTCACTGACAATAAAGGCGTGAGACTGCCAGGCCTGCAACTGGTGTTTGATTATCAGGGCCTGCCAGTACACGTGCACCATCTGGACGACGCCGACCCGGTGTTTCTGGCCGAACATCAGGGCCGGCAATACCGGGTACAGCGCAACATCGAGTTGGAACGGGAGTTTTTTGAGACCCTGCTTGGCACCGGGCTGGTGCTGCGCGAGCAGTTGGGCAAATGGCAGCACGTGTGGACGCCCCCTTTTGTCGATGGCGGGCAACTGCTGCAGCTCTGGCAAACCGTGCTGGACACACATCTGCCCGCACTTCAGAAAGAAGGCTGGGTGCTGTCTGTCCATGCCGATTACGACATGCCAGTGTCGTCGGCTGCATTTGATATTTCGCTGAATGACTCTGAAAACCCGGAATCCAGACACTGGTTTGACTTTGAGTTGTCGCTGCAGAATGGTGGTAAAAAGCTGTCCACTCTGGACGCCGTGGAAGCCTGGCTTGAAGCCGATACTCCCGACGAACTGGTGCTGCCGTTTGATGGCGAGTGGGTGCGTGTGGATACCCGCCCGCTACAAACGCTGCGCAGTCTGATAGAGGAACTCTACCAGCGCGGACAGCTCGATAAACCCGCGCAATTGCCCGCGTTTCAGGCCATGCAGTTTTCCGATGCGCTGTCACAGGACAATCCGGACCTGAACACGCGCAAAGCGCCGCTCACCCGCTCCCTGATCACACAATTGCAGGACTTCAAGGGTCTGACTGTTGTCGAGCCGCCTGTGCAATTGAATGCAGAGCTGCGCCCCTATCAGCAACAAGGGCTGAACTGGCTGATGTTTTTGCAGCGTTTTGGATTCGGCGGAATTCTGGCGGACGATATGGGTTTGGGCAAGACCCTGCAAACTCTGGCGCTGCTGTTGCATTTAAAAAACAGCGGACAACTGAATAAACCTGCCCTGCTGGTTTGCCCGACCAGTCTGACCAGTAACTGGTTGCACGAAGCCACCCGTTTCACGCCGGACCTGCGGGTGTGCCTGATTCATGGTTCAAAACGCAAAGCCACTTTTGAACAGATTGCGGACAATGATCTGGTGATCACCACCTATCCCTTGTTGCCTCGCGATATCAAACTCTATAGTGATTTCTCGTTCAGTCTACTGATTCTGGACGAAGCACAATTGATCAAAAACCCGGGCACCCGCATTTCTGCCGATGTGCGAATCATTAAATGTGACACCCGGCTATGTTTGAGCGGAACACCACTTGAGAACCATCTTGGCGAGTTGTGGGCATTGATGGATTTTGCCCTGCCGGGTTTGCTGGGCGGGCGTAAGTCGTTTAACAAACAATACCGCTTCCCGATCGAAGAACAAGGTGACCGCGACCGCCAGACTGAACTTGCACGTCGTATTGCGCCATTCATGTTGCGTCGCAGCAAATCGGATGTGGCCCAGGATTTACCCCCTAAAACAGAAATCCTGCAGTACGTCGAGCTGGAAGGAAAACAGCGCACGTTATATGAAGGCATTCGCATCAGCATGGAAAAACGTATTCGCGATCTGATTGCGCAAAAGGGCATGGCCCGCAGCCACATCGAGTTTCTGGACGCACTGCTGAAACTGCGTCAGGCCTGTATTGATCCCCGGTTGGTCAAACTGGAAAAAGCAGCAGACATCAATGAAAGCGCCAAACTGAACTGGTTGTCAGAAAATATTCCCCTGTTGCTGGAGGAAGGCCGGAATATTCTGTTGTTCTCACAATTCACCGAAGTGCTTGCGCTGATTGAGCAGGATCTGATCAGTCAGAATATTACCTACTCAAAACTCACCGGGCAGACACGAAACCGTCAGCAGGTGATCGATCAGTTCCAGCAAGGTGAGGTTCGGGTGTTTCTGGTCAGCTTAAAAGCCGGCGGCAGCGGATTGAATCTGACCGCAGCGGATGTGGTGATCCATGTTGATCCGTGGTGGAACCCGGCGGTGGAGAATCAGGCCACTGACCGCGCCTATCGCATCGGGCAGGACAAGCCTGTGTTTGTGTACAAGCTGGTGGCCGCCGACACTATCGAAGAGCGCATTCAGTTGCTGCAACAACAGAAACAGGCACTGGCCGATTCATTGTTCAGCGATACCGGCGCAGTGGGCATGCCTATGGATAAAGAGGCATTGCTGGGGCTGCTGACCTGAGTTAATCAGGACTGACGCATCTCGGCAATAAAACGATCAGATTCTGCTATCGCTGCCTGCATCGCAGCTATCAATCTGTCGACATCGGAATTGATGGTTGCCAGTTCACCGCGCAAGGATGCGACCGCCTGAGCGTTCAGATTGTGTTTCAGATACAACACATTGTCGCGCAGATTATCCAGCACCGGATCAAGAGTTGCCTCTGCGCGACGCATGGCCTGAATCAGGCGGGCATAACGCTCACGTGTGGCGCGTAACTGTTGCTCGCTGTCGCGACGCAGGTTCTGATTGGTGTACAGACCAAGCTCGTCATCCCATTCATCAAACAGGTCTTCAGCCACTGACTCCACGGCGCGGATACGATCCCGGATATTGGTAGCGGCAGCCTCAGTAGCGATGAACTCCCGATCCAGTCGGTTGTAGATCTGTTGCAGTTGACCACCATCAAAGTTGACCACACTGCGGAACTGCTCCAGCGCATCCTTGAACTGTTCCTGACCATCCTGCTGTGCCTTTTGGGCATCTTCTATGCGATTGACCAGAATATCCCGCTTGTGCAAGCCAAACTGCTCCATAACTCCGTAATAAGCTGAGGAGCAAGCACTGATCAGCACGGCACAAACCACTACTGCAAAAAACCGGAATCCTGTTGGCAGATACATTAGTTGCGCTCCTTCATGGCTTTTATAATCCGATTCGCGCGTTTGTCTTCCAGATGGCTGTGCACCACCAGAAGCGCATGAACCATGCCCGGAACCCAGAAAATCAGCGTCAGGAAGATATTCAGTATCGCCTGAAGAGGTTTGCCACACAGTAAAACAGCCAACGGCGGCAATATGATCGCTATCAGATAACGCATGGACTGACTCCCCCTGATCTTTGTTTCAGTGTAATCCCTAATTACTTCAGGTCAATGCACCATCCTGGTGGAAAAGTCGCTTTGGTCCTTGACCTTAACCCTGCAGGAAGGTTCACACTAGTCCCGTACTCAATAAATAGTGTCCATTTACCACGGCATTCCCGGAGATAGACCATGACTGACTTCACTGTACCTGATATGAGTTGCGGACACTGTGTGAAAACCATCACAGCAGCCATAATGTCGCAGGACGCAAATGCCACCGTTACGACCGACCTGAACAGCAAGACAGTGTCAGTTCATTCCCGACTTGCAGATGCCGAAATCCGGCAATTGATGACTCAGGCCGGATATCCGCCTGCAGTTTGATGAAACGGTGACCAATATGAGCACCCCATTCATGAATATCAGTGAAGCCGCACGATTAAGCGGTCTCAGTGCCAAAACCATCCGGCACTATGAGGACATCGGGCTCATGAAGCCGGCCGTTCGCACCGATGCCGGCTATCGTCAGTACAACCAGCAAAGCATCGGGCAGCTGAGTTTTATTCATCATGCCCGCGTACTGGGTTTTTCAATTGCTCAGGTATCCAGCCTGCTGGCCTTGAAAGACGATCCTCACCGCGCCAGCAGAGAAGTCAAAGCGCTGGCGCAAGAGCAACTGGTACTCCTGGAACAACGAATGCAGCAGTTGGCAAACATGCAAACGATGTTGAAAGAGATGATTGCTCAGTGCGCGGGGGACGATGACCCGCATTGTGTGATTCTGGAAAAACTGGCGGAACCTGATATCAACGGCGATATGAAATGAGTGAGTTCAATAATCGGATTGATCTTTCGATCAGAGGTATGACCTGCGCTTCCTGTGTAGCACGCACAGAGAAAGCCCTGAAGGCAGTGCCTGGTGTTATCTCGGCCAGTGTGAATCTGGCCAGTGAGCAGGCGCACGTGGAGACCGCGGACGGACAGACTCAGATATCTGAATTGATAGCAGCGATAGAAAAAGCCGGGTATGACGCCGGAGTGTTAAGCCAAAACCGGGACCAGCAACAGGAGCGCAAGGATGATGAACAGCAGGATCTCAAAAAATCACTGATACTGTCAGCAGTACTGACGTCGCCGATTTTAGTTCTGGAAATGGGCACACATCTCTTTCCCTCATTTCATCACTGGCTGATGTCAAACCTTGCACAGTCAAGCAACTGGGGCATACAGTTTGTATTAAGTTCACTGGTTTTGTTTGGTCCCGGCCGTCGCTTTCTCAGCAAAGGAATCCCTGCGCTTTTCCGATTGAACCCGGACATGAATTCATTGGTCGCAATGGGCACTCTGGCGGCCTGGAGTTTTTCCGTGGTTGCGACCTTTGCCGGCGATATTCTGCCGGCAGGGACACAGCACGTTTATTACGAAGCAGCCGCAGTTATTGTGACGCTGATATTGATGGGGCGATTTCTGGAGGCGCGCGCAAAAGGGCGTACCGGCCAGGCCATTCAACGGCTTCTTAGCCTGCAGGCCAAGTCCGCCCGCGTTGAACGCAACGGCGAAACTTTTGATGTCGCTATCGAAGAACTGCAGATCGGAGAGCTTGTGCATGTCCGCCCGGGTGAGCGCATTCCGGTGGATGCAATCGTTGTCAGTGGCAGTAGCTTTGTTGATGAATCCATGCTCACCGGAGAACCATTGCCGGTTGAAAAAAAACCCGACAGCGAACTTGTTGGGGGCACCATCAACAAACAAGGCTCTCTGGTTGCCCGCGCCAGTAAAGTAGGTAACGACACTGTACTGGCACGCATTATCCAGATGGTGGAGCAGGCACAAGGTGCCAAGTTGCCCATTCAAGCATTGGTTGATCGTGTGACTGCTGTGTTTGTGCCTGTGGTTATGGGCGTGGCATTGGTGACTGTTATGGTCTGGCTGATATTCGGACCAGATCCTGCCTTGACGTTTGCGATTGTCAATGGCGTTGCAGTCTTGATTATCGCCTGCCCTTGCGCCATGGGCCTGGCGACACCAACTTCCATTATGGTAGGCACCGGTCGTGCAGCAGAGCTTGGCGTACTGTTCAGGAAAGGTCAGGCGCTGCAGTCCTTACGCGATGCCCGAATCATTGCGCTCGACAAAACCGGCACATTGACCAGGGGTGAACCGACGCTTACTGATTTTATTGTTCAGGATGGATTTGATAGCAGGGAAACACTGGCTCTCATCGCATCCGTTGAACAATCCTCGGAGCATCCTGTCGCTGAAGCCATTGTGCTTGCCGCACGACAAAAAAATCTTCCCTTACGCAAACCCGACTCGTTTGCCGCGCTTCCGGGCTTGGGCGTTTACGCTGTAATTGATGGCAGGGAAATTTTTGTGGGTGCTGACCGGCTGCTGGAACAGAAAAATATTTCACTGTCATCCATCAAAGATACCGCAGAAAAACTGGCTGAATCCGGCAAGTCTCCCCTGTATGCGATGATCGACGGCAAACTGGCGGCAGTGATAGCCGTCGCCGATACCCTCAAAGAAACAACTCCGGCAGCAATCCGCGCATTTCATAAATTGGGTTTGAAAGTCGCTATGATTACAGGCGATAACAAAAAAACGGCTGCCGCGATTGCGCAGCAACTGGGCATCGACGAAGTTGTTGCTGAAGTGATGCCGGACGGCAAAGTGCAGGCAGTGCGATCGCTGCGTGAACGCTTTGGTAATCTTGCTTTTGTGGGTGATGGTATTAACGATGCTCCGGCACTGGCAGAAGCTGACACCGGAATTGCTGTGGGAACCGGAACCGATATCGCGATTGAATCGGCCGATGTGGTTCTGATGAGCGGCGATCTGCTCGCTGTGGTAAACGCACTTGCCATCAGCCAGGCAACAATTCTTAATATTAAACAGAACCTGTTCTGGGCATTTGCCTACAATGTCTGTTTGATTCCTGTCGCTGCCGGCCTGCTGTACCCGCTTAACGGCACATTGCTGTCTCCCGTGCTGGCGGCTGGCGCCATGGCAATGTCCAGCGTATTTGTGCTCGGCAATGCGCTGCGGCTGAAGCGCTTCAGGTCCCCGTCTGTCTGAAGGTTATATTGATCCTGCATGCGCCGGTGAGCTCGTGATGTCCTGACTTGAGCGGCGCGACACCATGAAACCGCAAACGGTCAGGGCCACCCCAAACCACCACATCGCCGTGTTTCAGCACAAAGCGCCGGGTTTTGCCTGTACGCTCAAGGCCACCCCAGATAAATGTTGCTGGCAGGCCCAGAGAAAACGACACAATCGGAGCGGTAAGATTGCGCTCATCTCTATCCTGATGCAGACCCATACGCGCTCCGGTTTCATAACGATTGATCAGACAAACATTCGGTTGAAAGTTTTCATATCCTGCCTGCAGGGCTGCTTTTTGGGCAAGGCGTAGCAGAAGTGCCGGCATAACCGGCCACGCTCTGTTCGTGAGCGGATCCTGCGCCTGATAGCGATATCCAGCGCGATCCGACACCCATCCCAACGATCCGCAATTGCTCATAGCAACAGACATTTTTTTACCGCCCGGTGTAATCAGATGCCGGAACGGAGAAATCGCGGTCACCTGCTGAACTGCGCTGATAATCGCTGCATCATCTAGTATCAGAAATTCATTCAGGCAGAGCGCCCCTGGGCCGATGCGCAACTGCTGCAACGGGTCTTGCCCGTCATTTTTAAAAAGCTCGAAATTCATGGCAATCAAGGTATCCGACTTCTGACTCAGAGCGTATATTGATCATAGCTATCACGCAGGTGCAACCGATGTTCCAACAAAACATCAAGCGCTGGTTCAAGTCTTTGTTACTTTTACCCGCCGAAGAAAATGCCAGTCTGCTGTTATGGCGTACCAGTATATTGCGTATGTTAATGCTGGCTACCTTACTATCAGGCGTGGTGACCATGGTTTTAATGGCCCTGTTTCCGCTGCCAAACCGTAATTTGATTCTGGCAGTAGACGCTATTGCCTTGTCTGCACTGTCGTTTGTGACCTTCTACCGCCCGCTGTCTTACACCAGGCGCGCTCAGCTTTCGTTACTGGTCTTTTTTGTTTTCTGGGTCTGGTTGTTCGCAGAGATCGGCATTGTCAGCCTCAATTACTTATTGGCGATTCCACTGTTTGCTGCGCTTCTGCTGGGCCTGCGTACAGCAATCATGAGCGTACCGGTCAGCATGCTTGCGCTGTTTGTATCAGGTCTGGTGTATTTCCCTGATCTGATCATCGCGGATGCCGCCGGTCTTTCCAGCCTGCAAAGCTGGTTGATCATAGTGCTGAATTTCGGATTTACAGCGGCGGTGATTACGGCAGCTTCGGGTCTGTTGATCAGTCGTATGGAGGCCGCGCTACTGTTGAGTCAGAAGGCTTTGCGCAGTCAGCGGCAAAACGAAAAACTGCAGGCAGTAGGCACTCTGGCCAGCGGGGTCGCGCACGATTTTAACAATATCCTGATGATCATGGTGGCCTTGTCTGAAAGTCTGCGGGAACGCAGCCCGGACAAACAAACACGCGACAGCCTTGATCAGATTCTGCTCTCGGCAGAACGCGGCAGGGACATCGTGCGGCAGTTGCTGACCTTCAGCCGACAGGCTGTGCCCGAGCGCAGAGTGCTGGATCTGGTAGCGCTGATCCACGAGATGGAGCCACTGTTACGGGCACAAGCTCCCGCCAAGGTGCATTTCCGGATCAGCTACATCGATAACGCAGTGATTGTCGGCAGTGCCGCAGAGATTCAGCAAGTGATGATGAATCTGGTTGGCAATGCTGTGCTGGCGATCAAACCGAAAGGAAGCGGGAATGTTGAAGTCAGGCTCTGCAAAGTGCCCGCCGGCGATCCGCGTCTGTTGAGTCTGCCGGATCTTGACGCCAGCCGTGATTTTGTCACCATCACCATTCGGGACGACGGCACTGGCATCGAAACCCGGAATTTGCCGAGGTTGTTTGAGCCATTTTTTACCACCCGCGAACCCGGACAAGGGACCGGGCTTGGACTCGCCAGCTGTCACGGCATTATCACCTCGCTTGAAGGCGGGATTAATGTCGAGTCGCAGGTTGGGCAATACAGCGAATTTGTGGTTTATTTGCCGCTATGTGCAGTTGCTGCCGCCAGTGATGCTACTGACGAACAAAGCTCCACTGCCCAGCCGGAGGTCCGCAGTGAATTGGCTGACCAGGTCAAATCCCCTGCGCAGACATCCATTCTGTTGGTTGATGATGAACCCATGATTCTCCAGACAAGTCGGGGATTGCTTGAAAGCGCCGGATATAAAGTGACTTCGGTCAAGAGTGCAGCTGACGCTAAACAGGCGCTGGAGGCATCGGCTTTTGATTTGCTGATCACTGACTATTCGATGCCGCGCGAAAATGGTATGTCCCTCATCCTTTATGCGCGAAATATCTACCCTGCGCTGCCGGTTATTCTCACGACAGGCCTTGGCCATGTAGAGGAGACAGAGCTGGAGCTGATGGCACATGCCATTATGCTCAACAAACCCTACAAAAAAGCAGACTTGCTGCTTGCGATGAAGCGTCTGCTGACCGGAGCACCGGGATCAGCTTGATACCGGCGTGGTGCTCACAGTAGTATCTGCGTAATCGCCAACTTCTTTGCTCAATTGATTTGCACCGGAGCAATGTCCGCCATGACCCCGCAATGACATCACCTTTACTGCTGCAATCTGCACCGCAAAGCCCGTCGACAGCTTCGACAGATGAAGCGGTATGGCCAAAGCTCTGTCTGCTCGGTGACTGGACTTTAGTCAACTATCAGGAACTTTGCCGACGGGCCCAAAAACCGTCAGAAACGCCGCGTTCACTGGATGCCAGCGGTCTGCTGAATCTGGACACCGCCGGCGCCACCCTGTTGGTCAAACTGCTGGGCGCAGAGGCTCTTGCAACGTTAATTCCTGATGCCACCGGGCTCACCGACGAACGACGTGCACTGCTGCAAGCTGTTGCTGACTCAATGCTCGATCGGGAACCGGCCCCTCCTTCGACTTATCGCTGGGGTGATGGACTGGAGCGGCTTGGTCTTTGGGTTCACAGCGGATGGAGTCAATTTACACAGTTCTTGGGATTTACGGGTCTGACTCTTGTGACATTGATCGGTCTGCTTCCGCGACCCTGGCGCTGGCGCTGGACTGCTCTGGTGGCGCAAATGCAACAGGCGGGTTTGAATGCAGTCCCCATTGTGGCTCTGCTGAACTTTCTGGTGGGCGCTGTGGTGGCCTTCCTCGGTGCCACAGTACTGACGCAGTTCGGTGCCACCATTTACACCGTCGATCTGGTGGCCTACGCCTTTATGCGCGAACTTGGCGTATTGCTGGCTGCCATATTGCTGGCAGGACGCACAGCCAGTGCCTTCACCGCTCAGATAGGTTCCATGAAGGTTAACGAAGAGCTGGACGCACTGAAAGTTCAGGGCCTGAGCCCCATCGAGTTGCTGGTGGTTCCCCGCTTGCTGGCCTTGCTGATCACCCTGCCATTGCTGACCTTTGTCGCCATTTTGTCAGGGATTGCCGGAGGTGCAATGGTTGCCGTGCTGTCTCTGGACATCAGTCTCGCCCGTTTTATGGGCATTGTGCAGCAGGTGCCGCTGATTCATTTCTGGCTCGGGCTGAGTAAAGCACCGGTGTTTGCCGTGCTGATTGCGCTGATCGGTTGCCTGGAAGGTTTCAAGGTTGGCGGCAGCGCCGAGTCAGTGGGCGAACGCACTACTTCAAGCGTGGTGCAGTGTATTTTTGTTGTCATCCTGATCGACGCAGTTGCTGCACTGTTTTTTATGGAGATGGGATGGTGACTGAGGTCGTAATTCAGGTACGTGCCCTATGCAATCAATTCGGCAGCAATGTTGTCCATAAGGATCTGGATCTGGATGTCCGGCGCGGGGAAATTCTTGGTGTGGTCGGCGGCTCTGGTACCGGCAAGTCGGTGCTGCTGCGTTCGATTGTGGGCCTGTTGCGGCCAGCGGCCGGCGAGGTTAACGTTTTTGGCGAAAACCTGCTCACCCTCAGCACTGACAAACGCTCTGCGCTGGAGCGACGAATTGGTGTTCTGTTTCAGCAAGGCGCGTTGTTTTCCTCACTCACCGTGCTGGAGAATATTGCTTTGCCCCTGATTGAGCATGCCGGGCTGTCTCGTAACCAGGCCAGCGAAATTGCCAACGTCAAGCTGGCATTGGCTGGGTTACCGGCGGAAGCGGGCGCGTTGTTCCCGTCCGATCTGTCAGGCGGCATGGTGAAACGGGCGGCGCTGGCGCGTGCACTTGCGCTGGATCCTGATATCCTGTTTCTGGATGAGCCGACTGCCGGCCTGGACCCGATTGGCGCCGCGGCTTTTGACCAGTTGTTAATGACCTTACGTGATGCGTTTAACCTGACCGTGTTTCTGGTGACACACGACCTGGACACTCTTTACACCGCCTGTGACCGCGTGGCGGTGCTATCGCAGAAAAAGGTATTAATCGTAGATTCGCTGGATGTGGTCGCGGCCGATCCTGATTCATGGATACAATCTTACTTTCACGGACCAAGGGGTCGGGCTGCAGCCAGCGTAGCATCCGCACTTGAGACTTGACCCTGATACCCGCAAAGGCTAACGGATAAACAATGGAAACGCGTGCCCATCATATTCTGATCGGATTCTTTTCGCTGCTTGCAGGCGCAGCTCTGCTGGCCTTTGTGCTGTGGATGTCGCGCTCCGGCGGCGACGGAGAACTCAAGCGTTACGATATTCTGTTCAAAGAGCCGGTGTCCGGACTGAGTGTAGGCAGTGCAGTCCAGTACAGTGGCATCCGGGTGGGCGATGTTGAGCGTTTGACCCTTGACCCGCAGGATCCGCGACAAGTATGGGCGCGTGTGCGCTTGTCAGCCAGCACCCCGGTTAAAACAGACACCAGCGCGCGTCTGGCGTTGTTGAATATCACGGGCGCCTCCAGCATAGAGTTGAGTCAGGGCACTCCGGAAAGCCCGTTTCTGGGTGGCGACGCGACTATCCCGGTGATAGAAGCGCAGCCGTCCCCGCTGACACAGCTGCGTCTGAGCAGCGAAGAGTTGCTGGTAAACGTCACCAGTCTGGTAGAAAGCGCCAACCGGCTGTTATCCGAGGAAAATGCGGCCTACGTCACACGTGTGCTCACCAATCTGGATACTGTCACCACCGCACTGGCAGAGGAGCAGGCCGTATTGCGGGCCGGACTGCAGAGTCTTGTCACTGCAGGCAATGACATGAGCCGCTTTGTTAATACCATCGAAGACCAGATACTCAGCCACAGTGAGCCGATTCTCACACATGCGGCCAATACACTCGGGAATCTGGAGCGTGTCAGCTTGCAGATTGAAGAGCTGGTGCAGGAAAACCGGGGTGCGTTGAATCAGGGCATGCGGGGCGTAGCGGAGATAGACCCCGCCATGCGTGAACTGCGCGGCGCTTTGCACAGCCTCAATCTGCTTATCAATCGTTTGAGTGAAGACCCCGCAGGATTCCTGATCGGTGGCGACAACATCAGGGACTATCAACCATGAAGATTATCACCGGTCGTGTCACACGCAGTCTGACAGTAAAAAACGTGGCAGCGATTGTTGCCAGTCTGCTGATCAGCGCCTGCAGCGTATTGCCTGCAAGGGAACCGGTTGACCTGTTCCAGCTACCTGCTTCTTCCATCAGCAGTAACCAGGGCAGCACTATCCCGGGCGGATTGCGCCTGCTGACACCAGACACCAGCGACGCGTTAAGCGGCAGTCGCCTGTTGATACTGGACAACAACATCTTCCAGGCCTGGCCAGCATCGCGCTGGGCTGCTCCGTTACCCCAGCTCTGGCGAGACTGGTTGCTGGATGCCTTCTGGCGCGACGGCCGTTTTGGCAGTCTGAGTACCGACAGCACCGTGTTACAGGCAGAGCGATCTATCAACGGCATGATGCGCGCCATGCATACAGAAAACATCGATGGTCGCATGATTGCTGTCATCCGTTTTGATGCGCAACTGGTTAACACCTCTGGCCGCCAGATCATTGCCGCGCGACGCTTTGAGAGCCGCGAACCACTCAACGGTAGCTCAGCCAATGCCTCTGTGGTCGCGCTGGGGGTCGCAGCGGACAGACTGGCGCGTGAACTGATTGACTGGGCTGTCACCGAGAGCTCGCGGTAACGCTGGCCTGCAGGACATCAAACAATGCACATTCTGCTCCGCGCGATTCCTGCGCTTCTGAAGGTCACCGCTTAAATGGCTCAGCAAAAACTACGTGTTCTGTTTCTTTGCACCGGTAACTCAGCGCGTTCGCAAATGGCAGAGGCCCTGCTGCGCCACCACGGCAATAAACTTTTTGACGCGTTCAGTGCCGGCACACATCCCGAAGGCGTTGATCCGCGCACCATTGAGACTCTGTCGGCGGCAGGCATCAGCAGTGCCGGACTCACCAGCAAGGCGGTTGAAAGTTACACAGGCCAGCACTTCGATTTTGTGATTGCCTTGTGTGACAACGCGCATCAACGCTGCCCATACTGGCCCGGCAGCGGCCACGTTCTGGACTGGGGATTCAGCGATCCGAAAGCCGATCCCCGCCCCGGTGGTTTTGCACGCTCACTAGGTGCTATTGAAGAACGCATCCGAATGTTCGTCGAGGTCAACAGCAAGGCACGCCAACAACATTCACCGCTGACGGCTGCCAGTTTTTACAAAAGTTTGTCTGATGAGTTGCGACTGAAAACCTTGCTATTGCTCGAGCGCAGCAACGAGCTTTGTGTCTGCGACCTGACCGAAGCGCTGGGAGAGAATCAGCCCAAAGTATCACGACACCTGGCACAACTTCGTAAATCCGGCGTTCTCTCCGATCGTCGACAAGGGCAATGGGTCTATTACCGCCTGCACCCTGCCATGCCTCAATGGATGCGCGATGTTCTCACCTTGACTGCTGAGGCAAACGGGGTGCTGATCAAGGACTGCCAGCAAAAACTGACTTATCAGTCCTGCGGCGCTTGAACTGACAATAGTGCGGCTCTGATTGGCCACTGCGCCCAATCAGGGCCGCAGCTCAAACACATTAAAACCATCACTGGCTGCCAGCAGTCTGCTTTCCTTGAAGTAAGCCTCTGCCAGTTTTTGTAATGGTATGAACTGGTTCACCACAAAAATCACCCGGGTACTGCGACGACTCATTCTGGTAGCGCTTTTCAGAAATTTATCGGTCAGTGCATCACTGATCTGAAAACCCTGATGGAATGGCGGATTACACAAAATCAAATCAAAACGTTGTTTGATCTGGCTGCCACAATCGTCCAGCACACAGTCCACCTTGAGCCCGGCTTCTGAAAAATTCTTCTTTGCTGCATCGATGGCGGGCACATTGTTGTCCGTTGCCACCCGCACCGGAATATCTATGTCCTTGGTTGCCAGCATCAGATAACCCCAGCCACAACCGAGGTCGAGCACACTCTCGACTCCTTTCATGTATTGAATAACGGGAGGCAGGCAACTCACCAGCAACTGGCTTCCTTTATCGACTTTCTCCCATCCGAAAACACCCGGTTTGGAATAAAAATTGATGACAGGATTCCTGATCAGACGCAGCTCTGTGTAGTTGGCTGTCGGCAATGATTTCTGATCCAGTAACGATTGCTGTGGTCGCACAAATTGACCCAGATACGCATTGCCAAATTTGCGTGCAGAAACATCCTGCTCATAGACTTCTGCAGCTTGTCGTGTGATGGATTTCATGCCATCGGTTTTTTCACCGATCATAAAAAAAACACCATCATCGGTCAGATGTCGCAAGGCCTGATTGATGACATGATGCGTCAGCATTTTTTCTTTGGAAATGCGGTATACAATTCTCTGATACTGCGGCAGCTCAGAAAAATCGAAATCGCTCAGGAGTGTTTTTATCCCTAGCTGTCCCATCTGGTTGCTGGTGTCGTATCGATTGCTGATCACTTCGATGCTCTGAGTGCCATTGAGTTTTAACAACTCATCAATCGGTGGGTTCTCATCCATCACCCAAAGCGTTTTGCCTTCTGATGCAGTTGTCAGAATCTCCAGCACCAATGCCTGGCAGTGATCTTTCATACATTCTCCTGCAAACCGATGCTGTTTACCTCGGCATCTGTCAGTGTCCTGTATTGCCCAGGCTCCAGATCAGCGTCCAGTGTGATACCGGCAATGCTCACCCTGTGCAAGGCCACCACATGAAACCCGCAAGCAGCAAACATACGTTTAACCTGATGGTAACGACCTTCGGATATCATGACCGACACAGTATTTCCAGCCAGCACTTCCAGTACTGCAGGTTTGGTTTCCTTGATATCACCTTTCAGAAAAAAACCGCTGGCAAATTGTTTGATGACTTCATCATTGATCGGTTGATCCAGCTCAGCATGATAAATCTTGGGGCATTCACGACGCGGACTGATAATGCGGTGAACCCATTTGCCATCATTGCTGAGCAACACCAAGCCTGTTGTATCTTTGTCAAGACGACCGGCAATTGAAAGATCTGCCGGCGCATTCCCGATCAGGTCAAGCACTGTGGGGTTTTCACTATCTGTGTTTGCACAGACATAACCAGCTGGTTTATGAAGCATCAGGTAGGATGTAGAAGGAATCTCTATAACAACACCGTCAAGCAGAACAACATCCTGTTCACTGACTTCATGATCGGCTTTTTTGATCAGCGTTGCGGTCTCAGGAGCAGTTCCTATCGAAACCCGTTTGTCCCGAAGCAGCTTTTTAACCTGAGCGCGGGAATATTCGGTGGCGTGGCTTATATATTTGTCGAGGCGCATAATTCTTTACTACCTGTTCTGTAATACTTGGTTCAGTTTCGGTTCCAGCTCTGGTCACAATCTCAGGCCGCCTCAGCCAGCGTGACCTTGTTGCGCCCGCTGCGTTTGCCTTGGTAGAGGGCTTCATCAGCGCGACGCACACTGTCTTGTAATTCAGGATCATCGGCTCTGACTTGTGTCAGCCCGAACGTTGCAGTCACCTTGATCAGCGCATCGCCCTGTATCAGCCCATCGTCTTCGAGGGCCTGGCGCATACGCTCGGCTATTGCCTCTGCCTGCTGCAATGAGGTGTCAGGCAATATCAGGATAAACTCCTCGCCGCCGAAACGGCCCAGGATATCGCTATGTCGTAATGGACGTTGCATGACTTCGGCCACAAACTTCAAAACCTGATCACCCACATCGTGGCCGTAATTATCGTTGATTCGCTTGAAATGATCGAGGTCTATCATGCCCAGTGTCATCACTGACCCATGCCGGCGACAGCGCTCGTGTTCACGTTTGAACAACATTTCGTAGTGGCGGCGGTTGCTCAGCCCGGTCAACGGGTCGGTGAGCGCCTGGCGCTGCAGCTCGGCTTCGAGCTCTTTACCGCGCGCAATCTCCACCTCAAGCCGCTGGTTTGCCTGTTCAGACTGCTGCCAGAGCACGTATGCACGCCGGCTACCTGTATTGATCCGGATTGCCGCAGCGTATCCAAGCACGGCCGGCCACAACAGAAACATGATGGTTACAGCTACGCTCAGCCAATTTGCGCCCTGCAGCATTTGCGCCGAAACAACTGCCAGGATTCCCACCAGAGCAATCAGATTGATCAACATCACCCGATTCGGGATAAACACATACATGCTGAGCAGCAGCAGAAGGATGATGGCAAATCCCAGTGCGCCGCTTTCAGGCACGTATAGCGGATAAATAAAGTAAAGCGGGTATCCCAGAATAGCGACGATGGTCACAGGCCAGCCAAGGCTGGCCCAGTGCGGTTTTTTCGACAATTGCCAGGATAACCAGAGTAACAGAATGGCATGACCAATACGGAATGAGCTCAGAACATAAAAACCTTCGCTGGCACCCAGTATTGTCCAGTCGGGCAAACCAAACAGAACTTCAAGAACAGCCCATATACAAAGTGAGACGCGGAGAAAACGCGCGGTTTCCTCCTGCATATGCTTCTGGTACGCCTGTTCCATCGCCGGGTCAGCGAATTCGGCACGCCAGAGCGTAATTTGGAAGGCGTCATTGGCAGCTATAGTGGTCATGACGCCGATCGTAACCGATTAGCGTTGACTGCGCATCAATTTGAACTATTTGTCCGTTTACCCTTCGCAGGTCACTCTTTTCGTTGATGTTACTGAACTCAGAGGCGTCGAGAAAATGCGCCTGCAATACCGGTTTATCCGATAGCCATCGATGCACACCGCGGCCCCCGTGGTCCAGCCAGGTTGTAAGAGACTCGTGCCATTGCTGTGGGTACATGGCCATACAAAGTGGCTGCAATTGCTCCCCGTCATGTGCAATCACAATAGACTGAAGCGTCAGGGGGGCAAGCAATCGGCACGCCAGATCCGCAGGCAGGTCTGGCATATCAGCGGGGACGATCACGACCGGCCCGTCTGTTACGCACTGCAGACAAGCCTCAATGCCTGCCAATGGCCCTTGAAAACCCGAACGCAGATCGGGAATTACGGGATAACCCAGCGCTTCATATTGCTCACGATGTCGATTTGCACTGATCAGAACAGCTGGCCTGCGGTTACTGCTGTCTATCGGCCCGGCGATTCGATTGATCAATCGCTGAGCAAATTGCTGCCCGTCAATGCGCAGCAAACCCTTGTCAGCGCCACCCAACCGGCTGCCCTGCCCACCACAAAGCACAATAAGTGTGTACGGCGTGGACATTGGCAGCCGCATTTCCATCAGAAGCGGGCCTCGGCCATCAACCAGAGTTTTTTCGCGTCTGTGCCGAAATTGTCAGCCTGATAGTCTGCATACTTCAATGTCAGCGTGACATTGGCGTTGATGCCGGTACTGGCCTGCAGATTCCATTCACTGCCGTAGCTGACGGCACCGCGATCAGCCTCGTAGTCATGCCACACTACCATCAGATCGACGTTACCAACTTTGTGTTGTGCGCTGATGTAGGTATCGCGCATGCCGTTTGCGGGAGTTGTCAGAAATTTGTCCGCCCAGCCCTGAAACGCGTGCAGGGTGGCCAAGGGAGTCTGCATCGCAACATTGGCTGAACCATCCGCACCAAGGACTTCGTATGCTACCGCAATCCTGGTTGGCCCGAACGTCGCGCCGAGCGTACCGTGAACATAGTTCGCGCTGTAGTTACGCGGATTATTTTTGTTGTCCTGCTGTCGGGCAGCCTCAAGTCTGTAGTCCAGAGCAAAACCTTCTTGTGCGGATGTGCCCTGCAAATAAGCACCTGCTGTGCCTGATGACAGCAACGCCGCGTCATCAAACTCCAACGCGTACAAATATGCGCCCATGCGAAGACCCGTATTGATCTGCCAGACAGCGTTCAGCAGGTGATGATTGCTGTCCAAAGACGGTGGCGGGTTCCCGGCCTCCGGGCCAAAAATACGACGGGTGCTGTTGATCCAGGCATAGTCGATCTGCACGGAGTCCGACACTTTGTAGCCGAAACTCGCGGCATCATAGGTCTGCTCGTTCTGCCGCCATGCCACCCCACCCACAAAACGCTGGTTGTCACGCAGCAGTCGCTGACGACCCACTACAAATGTTGCTGCGCCCTGTCGGTAACGCAGATTGGCCTGATTCAAATCCGCGCCATCCGGATCAGGAATCTGCGGCCGGTTGATTTTGAAATTTCTCGTTGAATTGAATTTGTCGTCCGTGACATGAGCGACGTGATCCAGCTCAAGATTAACGTCCCATCCCTGCCAGGCGCCGCTGTTGTAGGTTAACCGCGAGCGCAATGTGCCAGCATGTGCCGACCGGGTAAACAGATCGTCGTCGACCTGTTCACTTCTGAGACGGAAGTTGACAGTGGTTTTGCCAGCGGACAAGGCCTGCGCCAGTGTTTGCTCTTCCGCTGCCTGCAGCTGTCCGGCGGTAAAACCGGTAACACTTAGAATAGCAACTGATCCCATCAAACATAACGGTGTACTTCTGCTCATATCTTATCCCTTTGATCGTTCCGGTTTAGATGCTGTAGTTAATCCTTTTTTTGTTTAGCAACTGAGACTGTTGCAATGTTTCTCCCGTGGACCCGGCCAGTGCTACAACTTTGCCCACGACAATCAAACAGGGTGATATGAGTTGTTTTTCTATGACTGTCTCCGACAAGGTATTCAGCGAACAATAAACCGTTCGCTGAACCGCTGTGCTGCCGTTCTCCACCAGTGCGGCAGGGGTTTGCGGATCCAGTCCGTTTTTAATCAGTTGTTGCTGAATCGAATTTGCTGATGACAGGCCCATGTAAAAGACCAGAGTACCCGACCCATCGGATGCCAGTGCGCGCCAATCCGTGCGGTCTCGCTCGTCTTTATAGTGCGCCGTCACCAGGGTCACTTTGTCTGCAATATCTCGATGTGTCAGTGGAAATCCACTGGTGGCTGCGCATGCTGCGGCCGCTGTAATACCGGGGATAATTTCAACGGCAATGCCGGCTGATTTTATGCTCAGCATTTCCTCACCACCGCGCCCGAAAATAAACGGATCACCGCCCTTTAATCGCACCACTGTGCGCCCTTGCGCTGCGTGCGCGCAAAGAATCTCTTCAATCCTGCCTTGCGGGACCGGGTGATGACCTGGACGTTTGCCGACATCGATTCTGATAGCGTCACGAGGGCTCTCTGCAATCAACTCAGGACAGACCAGACGGTCGTAAACCAAGACATCTGCCGACCTGATCACTCTCAAGGCTTTTACACTGACCAATTCCGGATCGCCAGGACCGGCACCCACCAGCCAGACTTTACCTGCTGGTTTTTTATTGCGGCTATCTGACCTGGCAATGCCAGCGGAATTTATAGTGTTGTTGCCCGTGCCGGCGCCCCAGATTCTCGTCAGTGGAAAATGCGTGAGCAGATTTGCAGAAATATTTGCGCTGCTTTGCAGCGCACCCATCAATATGATTTTTAGCATACGCTTTCCTCCTGCATAAAATTGTCTGGCGCGACCTGACTGTCTGCTGAAAATGGCAACTGCTGTGTCGCCAGACCGGCAGTTTGGATCAGCTTGCGTAGCTCCGGCACACACGACCCACATTGCGTCCCTGCCCGAGTGCATTGCCCTATAGTCTCCACACTGCAACAACCATTGCTGATAGCACTCTGAATTGCAGCTTCACGCACCTGATGGCAAGTGCATATCAATGCGCCCTCGACGTTTCCATGCACAGCTCTGCCCAGTGCCAACATGCGCACAGGTATAAATTTGTTTTCTGCAGATTGAGTTCTAAACTCGGAAAGCAACCAGTTTTCATCCGGTTTGTGTGTGTTGCCAGACTCAGATCCGGGCCACACAAACAAACCTGCAAAAACTGTTTTTTTGTTATATGCAATCACTCGGGCAGAGTTACTGTCGCTGTCTGTAAGCTCGGCAATTTTGTAGTTTTCATCAGTGAGTTGACGCTTTATATGCGCCAGATCAAAGTGCTCTTTGCCTTCAATGTTGTAGACATGAAGACCGTCCAGAAGCCGGTAGTTCCAGTAGTGATTTGCCGGCAAACTCAAACGTTCACGGGAGATCAACAACGCCTGCCATTCGCTGAGCAGGGCTTCAGCTTTCACAGCGGTTTGTTTAAACGCCGGCTGACCTGAAACAGGGTCACACACTGCCGGAATCAGGCTGTCAATGCGCCCGGCCGACGTGAAGCAGTCGTTCCAGTGAATGGGTGCAAATACCGCTCCCGGACTTTGTCCGGCATTGACGCTGGCACGCATTACACAACGGCCAAGAGGACTGATCAGACTAACCAGTTGATCATTCTGAATGCCGTATTTCTTTAAATCCTCAGGATGGAACTCTGCAAACACTTCGGTGCGATGCTGTTGCAGTTTTGCGCTGCGGCCTGTGCGGGTCATGGTATGCCACTGATCACGAATACGGCCTGTGTTCAATATCAGTGGAAACTGCAAGGTGTTTTCGATCACTGGGCCCTGCAGCCCGGTTTCTACAAAGCGTGCGCGGCCATCGTCGGTAAAGAATTTTCCGTCTGCAAACAACCTCGTGCTACCGGTAGACTGCCCTGCCCGGATCGGCCAGTAAGTTGGCCCGAGTTCGTTGTAGTCCTGATGACTGAGGCTTGCAAGCCCACCAATATCGAAGTCGCGGCTGCCGTCGTTTTTAAAAGCCGACAGCTTGGCATGTTCTATAAAAATATCTGCTGGCATTTGATAGGCAAACTGCTTTCCAAAACCAAGACGCTCAGCGATTCTGCAAATAATCCACCAGTCTGGTTTTACATCAGCGGGTAGCGGCAGGAAGGCGCGCTGCCTTGAGATGCACCGCTCGGAGTTGGTCACCGTGCCGTCTTTCTCACCCCACCCGGCGGCAGGCAATTTGATATGAGCCAGTCGCAGCGTGTCGGTATCGGCAACACAGTCTGATACCACTACACACTCGCATTTTTTTAATGCTTCACTTACACGGCCTGCATCCGGCAATGACACCACCGGATTGGTGGCCATAATCCAGACAAATTTCACCTTTCCGTTATGAATCGCCTCGAACAGATCCACTGCTTTCAGGCCAGGGCGCTGAGCGATGTGTACGCTACCCCAGAAACCTTGCACGATGTCCCTGTGCTGTGCATTCTCCAGGTCCATATGAGCCGCCAGCTGATTGGCAAGACCTCCAACTTCCCGCCCGCCCATGGCATTCGGTTGTCCGGTAATAGAAAAAGGGGAAGCGCCAGGTTTACCAATTCTACCGGTTGCCAGGTGGCAGTGCAGTATTGCGCTGGCTTTTTCGACGCCGTTGGCTGACTGATTGATGCCCTGTGAGAACACCGTTACTGTTTTTTCAGTTGCGGCAAAGAGGTGGAAGAATTCACTCACTTGCTTTTCGGGCAATCCGCAGCGCTCTGCGACGACTCTGCCGGAGGGGCTTCTTTTCAGACTGTTGCCGGCGACGTCATTGAACCCCTTGGTGCACTGCTCAATAAATTCGATATCCAGCGCCGCTGTGCGGACAAGATGGGCAAACAAACCATCAAACAGAAAAGCATCAGTGCCGGGCTTTAGCTGCAGATGCAAATCCGCTGATTCCGCCGTTACTGTTTTGCGTGGATCGATCACAACCAGTTTCATATGAGGACGCGCAGCTTTTGCGGCCATGATGCGCTGGTAGACCACTGGGTGTGTCCACGCCATATTGGAGCCAGTGATTACAATCAGGTCGGCGCTCTCAAGATCTTCATAACAGCCAGGGACACTGTCGCTGCCCAGCACACGTTTATGAGCAGCCACTGCTGTCGACATACATAGACGGCTGTTGGTATCTATGTTGGCGCTGCCGATAAATCCCTTCATCAGCTTGTTGGCGACATAGTAATCCTCGGTCAACAGTTGACCGGAGACATAGAACGCCACCGAGTCAGGACCGTGTTCAGCGATCGTATCGCGCAGGCGTCTTGCGGTTTCATCCAGCGCCTCATCCCAGCTCACCTGTCTGCCATCAACTCGCGGATACAACAGGCGATTGTCCAGACCAATAGTGTCTAACTGAGAGCTGCCTTTGACACAGAAACGTCCTTTGTTTGCGGGGTGATCTTTATCTGCCTGCAACTCTCTCGCGTCTTCTTTTTTGGCACCCTCACTCACAACAAAACCACAGCCCACGCCACAATACGCGCAAGTGGTTTTTACCTCTGCCGGGTTAACAGATACATCAGACTCATTGAGTGTGATCAGTGTCGACTCGCTCATGCTGCTACATCCCTGCCCGATGTTTTTCGACCAGGTTGCTGGTCGGCGGGTAACTGTCCGCCGAGCAGCAAAGAGATCGGATCGCTGCATTGCGTGTGTTGGTCGATTAAACTGGCGTACTCACTGACGCCGTCTGTATCGCCCATTGCCACAGCTGCAACAACCTGATTGTTGTGTAACCACATCCTGCGGTAGTGGCCCTGTGATCTGTCACGCCATATCAGTGATCTCGATATGTTGTCCGGTATCAGACCTACCGAATAGACATCAAGTCCTGCCACTTTCAGTCGCGTCGCCAGCGTTTTTGTTTTGTAGCAACACTGTGCAGGGTTGGCGCGCTGCCATTTACCATCTGCCAGAAGTGAGGCCAGCACATCTGCCTGCTGATAAACCGGCGCAACCAGCCCAAACATCTCGCGATTGATCTGACAGCACTCACCCAGAGCAAAGATGTTTTCTGCTGAGGTCCGCATCCATTCATCAACAACAATGGCGCGTTCGCATGTCAGGCCAGCTGCTTTTGCCAGCGATATTTCAGGCTTGATGCCGATAGCCAACACAGCAGTATGACAGGGTAATTGTTGCGGCAAGGTATCTGGAGCGGAATTGTCAAGCGGTAACAATTCAACACCACGCAGAACTGACGGCATTTTCTTGCTTGCAATAAATTTTGTGCAATTGACACCGGTGTAGACCTTTATGCCTCGCGCCCGGATAGCGTCAGCCAGCTGCTCGCCAGCCTCTTTATCAAGTTGGCGGTTCATCAGCCAGCCGTCCCTGTGTATCACAGTGACTGGCAAACCCATGGCATTAATCGCGCATGCAGCTTCCAGTCCTAACACTCCACCTCCGACTACGGCTATTTCGCTTTTAACACGACCGCCCGAGCAGCGCCGGCGCAGCACCGCAGCATCATTCTGTGTACGAAGACACATGACGCCTTCAAGATCATGACCCGGTACCGGTGGTATCAACGCCTGGGAACCTGTTGCCAATACCAACAGATCCCAATCGAATTCCCTGCCTGATTCACAGCGCAGTTTTTTCTCCTTTACATCTATCCCGGCTGCTCCATCGCCAAGATGCATATTGATCTCTTGTCGCGTGTACCACTCAGTATCCTGCAGGCGCAGCTCTTCAGTGCTGATCTCACCGTTAAGCCATGGTGTCAGCAGAATACGGTTGTAGGCCGGAACTTTTTCCTGACCGATCACCGTGATACGAAAACTGTCCGGTGCCAGCAGTTGTAACTGTGTCAGTAGCCGATTGGTTGCCATGCCATTGCCAACAATCAGCAGATGTGGTCGGGAACGATTCATTCAGTGTAGGCCCTGATCAGAATGCGATTGGTGATTTCACATACACGAACTTGATATGCAGGGACGCTGATTTCGGGATCTTCAAGGCATCGGCCGGTCTGAAGACAAAAATGCTGTTTGTAAACCGGTGAAGCCACCACCAGCACACCTGCAATATCACCAAGCAAACCACGCGCAAGCACATTGGCGCCGCTGAATGGATCAAGATTTCCAAGGGCAAATATTCCATTGCCCGTGTTAAAAACAGCAAGTTGTTCACCATTTAAACGGGCCGCTACGCCAGTGCCTGCAACGATATCGTCCAGCGCGCAGATGTCATGCCATTTTGCGTTTGTGAAGATTCCTTGTAACTGCATCAGACCGGCGCTCCCTGTTCGATGAGTGATAATTCTTTTTCTTCGGCACGGGCCGGGCGTTTTTGCCCTCGTTCGCGCACATACACAATCTGCTCGTCCGGAAGATCATCGTTTACAAATGGTCTGAAACGTTTAAGTACTTCGGGATCTTCGATGGTGCGTTTCCACTCGCAGGCATAGGTGTCTACCAGCGACTGCAGTTGCGCCTCCAGTTCCTCTGCCAGACCAAGCGAGTCGTTGATAATCACATCCTGAAGATATGCCAGACCACCCTCCATGTTGTCGCGCCACACAGATGTACGCTGCAGACGATCCGCAGTGGCGATGTAGAACATCAGGAAGCGGTCGATGTAACGAATAAGAGTCGCATCGTCCAGGTCAGATGCAAACAGTTCGGCGTGGCGCGGACGCATACCGCCGTTACCGCACACATATAGATTCCAGCCTTTTTCAGTGGCAATAATTCCGACGTCTTTACTTTGCGCTTCGGCACATTCTCGCGTGCAACCCGAAACCGCCATTTTGAGTTTGTGTGGAGAGCGCAGACCGCGGTAGCGCTCTTCAACATAAATGGCCATGCTCACTGAATCCTGCACACCATAGCGACACCAGGTCGAACCGACACAGGATTTCACAGTGCGCAATGCCTTGCCGTAGGCATGCCCTGATTCAAAACCGGCATCTACAAGATCGCGCCAGATCATTGGCAGCTGATCTACACGTGCACCAAACAGATCAATACGCTGGCCACCGGTTATTTTTGTGTACAAATCATATTGCTGCGCAACTTGCGCCAGAACTTCCAATTTTTGCGGGGTAATTTCGCCACCGGGAATACGTGGCACAACGGAGTAACTGCCGTCTTTCTGCAGATTGGCAAGGAAGTTGTCGTTGGTGTCTTGCAGTCCGACAAGCTTAGGATCAAGCACAAAATCGTTCCAGCAAGATGCAAAGATGGAGGCTGTTGCAGGTTTGCATATTTCACACCCCAGGCCTCTGCCGTACTGCTCGAGCAGTTGCTCAAAACTGCGGATTTTGTTGAGTCTCACAAGGTGATAGAGACCCTGACGGGTGTAGGCAAAGTGTTCACAGATGTGATCGTTGACTGCAATGCCCTGGCGCTTCAACTCTGCATCCAGAACCTGCTTCACCAGACTGGCGCAACCGCCACAGGTGGAAGCCGCGCGTGTTTCTTTTTTCAACGACCCAATCGTTGTGCAACCGTTGGTAATGGCCTGGCAGATACCGGACTTACTGACGTTGTTGCAGGAGCAGATTTGTGCCGTGGCGGGCAAAGCATCTACGCCCAACATGGGTTTGCCGTCGGATGATGGCAGAATCAGGCTGCTCGGGGCCTCGGGTAATGGCAATGCATTTATCATGTATTGCAACAGGGTGTCGTAGTCACTGGTATCGCCAACCAACAAAGCACCCAGCAGGTTTTTGCCATCGTCACTGACGATCAGTTTTTTGTAGATGCCTTTTATACCATCTTCATACACACAGGTTTTGGCACCGGGTGTGCGTGCATGTGCATCACCTATGGAGCCGACTTCAACGCCCATCAATTTTAACTTGGTGCTCATGTCTGCGCCGGTGAATGCTTCAGCGGTTTGCTTACACAGCCGGGAAGCCAGTTTGCGCGCCATGTCATACCCGGGCGCAACCAGACCGAATATTCTGTTCTGCCACAAAGCCACTTCGCCGATAGCATAGATATCAGGATCAGAGGTTCGCAGATTGTCATCCACGATGACACCTCCGCGCTCGCCAACAGCCAACCCGGCTTCGCGCGCCAGCGCATCACGGGGACGTATACCGGCGGAAAACAGAATCAGATCGGCCTCCAGCTCGCCGTCTGTAAACACCAGTTTGTGGCGGCACTGGTCGCCATCGATTATTTTCTGGGTGGATTTTCCGGTGTGAACCCGGACACCCAGTGCAGCAATCTTGTTACGCAATATTGCGCCGCCCTGCTGATCCAGTTGCACGGCCATCAACTGCGGGGCGAATTCCACTACATGAGTTTGTAAACCAAGGTCGGTTAGTGCTTTTGCAGCCTCCAGACCCAACAGGCCACCGCCAATGACAACACCACTTCGACAATCAGCGGCATCTCTACGGATTGCATCAAGATCATCCAATGTGCGATAGACATGACAACCTGTTCTGTCATGGCCAGGCACCGGAGGTACAAACGGGTAGGAGCCCGTGGCCAGAACAAGGGCATCGTACTCAACAACCGTGCCCTGTGTGCCAACAACCGACTTGTGCAGCCGGTCTATGGACTGAACTGACTCGCCATGTAAAAAGCGGATGTTATTTTGCTCAAAAAATCCCGGTGCCACCAGTGACAACTCGTCTGCTGTTGCCCCGGAGAAATAGCTGCTCAGCTGTACACGATCATAAGCAGCGCGGCTTTCTTCGCAGAACACGGTAATTTTGTACACATGATTCATGCGCGACAGTTCTTCCAGAAGACGCTGCCCTACCATGCCGTTTCCGACGATCAGCAGTTGTAACTCTTTCATCTGTATTTCTCCTTGGGCACTCAACAGACAGCGAACCAACCAAAACCATGGTTCAAAATTCCGGCATTAAAAAAGGCGCTACCTGCACGATGTCATCGTGTGGTGAGCGCCTTTGCCCTTGCTGTCTGTATTCTGTGTTGACCGGCACCTTCGTTGGTGGTGGTCAAACCGGTGTATTATGTCTTGCTTAAACCAAAGCAAATCCTGTGCCATACCGTCAATTGCTTGTGCGCTCAGTCATAACACGTATTTTTAGCCGGTATTAAGCCACAGCGCTGCCTTCTTTTTGTGCGCCCCGCACTGAAATAAGGCGCCGCGTGACTTTATTGCACCACACTACCCAGGCGTTCGACGCCTGGCCAATTGCTCCACTTCATGCGCCGTATATAGGGACTCACATGCTTTTGACAGCGATGCTGAGCCCGATGGCACAGATCATGCATTTCTCCCCTTGAACCGATTTGTTCTGAACCCAACGATGGGCACTCGGAACAGTCTTTAGGGCAATGGCGTCCACTTCGTGATCAGGAATTTTTTCCGAACCGCGAGTGGGCGTTTTTTTTTGAGCGATCCGGAGGAGTCAACATGGCCACACGCAAGGATTCACAATTTACACCGGCCAGCGAGCAGTCACAGGTTGCCGTGCTCAAACGCAGGGACTTTCTTAAAACCGCCGCCGGGCTTGCCGGTGTTGCAGCTTTGGGCAGTGGCCTGCTTCCGGGCATGTCCAGTCGCGCATTTGGGGCGGGTGTCGCGCTGGAAACGCGCAGTGCCAAACTTGGGTTTATCGCACTGACTGATGCGGCACCTTTGTTTGTCGCCGTTGAAAAAGGTTTTTTTGCCAAACACGGCATGACCGATGTTAGCGTTGAGAAACAATCGTCATGGGGTACAACACGCGACAATCTGGTCCTGGGCTCCGCGCGAAACGGCATTGATGGTTCGCATATTCTTACGCCTATGCCCTACCTGATGACTGTGGGGGCAATTACCACCAACAACATCCCTACTCCGATGTACATCCTTGGGCGTTTGAATGTTGCGGGCCAGGGTATATCCGTCTCCAATGAATATCTGGATCTAAAAGTAGGTACTGATACCACCGAATTTGCCAAAGCCATCGCCGCCAAAAGGGCCGGCGGCAAAGAAATACGCGCAGCGGTGACTTTCCCCGGTGGCACACACGACTTGTGGATGCGTTACTGGCTGGCGGCCGGCGGCATCAATCCGGACAGCGATATTGCGACCATCACCGTACCGCCGCCGCAGATGGTGGCAAACATGAAGGTGGGGAGCATGGATACATTCTGTGTTGGCGCGCCATGGAACGCCCAACTGATCAACCAGAAGATCGGTTATACCGCAGTCACTACCGGTGAAATCTGGCACAACCATCCGGAGAAAGCGTTTGCGATGCGCGCGGACTATGTGGATCAGAATCCCAACGCGACCAAAGCCCTGCTGAAAGCCATTCAGGAAGCACAGATCTATTGCGACCAACCCGAGAACATCGCAGAGGTTGCGGAGATTTGTGCACGACGACGATGGATCAACGCGCCTGTAGGCGATCTTGTGGAACGCATGCGTGGCCACTACGACTACGGTACCGGTCGTATTGTCAGCGATAGCCCGCACAAAATGCGCTTCTGGGATGACCATGCATCCTATCCATTCAAGAGCCACGACAGATGGTTCCTGACTGAAAATATCCGATGGGGTTATTTGCCTGCATCCACCGATACCGCGGCACTTGTCGACAAAGTGAATCGCGAAGATTTGTGGCGATTGGCAGCACTGGAGCTTGGCGTCAGTGAAATGCAAATTCCTTCCGGCACTTCGCGCGGGATTGAAACCTTTTTTGATGGCACGGTGTTTGATCCTGAGAACCCGCAAGCTTATCTCGACAGCCTCGCGATCAAACGTCTGGCGTAATGCATTTGGAGTGAAGTTATGAAAACCCTGTCAACTACTGCTGCTGAGAATGTCAGTGTGCTGAATCGTTTTGGCATTAACCACGCTCACACAATGTGGCAGCGATTCAAAACATACCTGCTACAGAACTTTCTGCCGCCTGTGGTGATACTGTGTCTCTTGTTGGGAGTGTGGGAACTGTTGTGCTCAGGGACGGGTGCAACACTACCACCGCCCAGTCAGGTAATCAGTGACACCTGGGAACTCATTCTGGATCCCTTCTACGACAACGGAGGTAATGATGTCGGCATGGGCTGGCAGATTCTTGCCAGTCTTGAGCGGGTCGCAGTTGGTTACAGTTTTGCCGTGGTTGTGGGTGTTGCGCTGGGCGTACTGGTGGGCCAATCAACCTGGGCGATGCGTGGTCTGGACCCTGTTTTTCAGGTGCTGCGCACCGTTCCACCGCTGGCATGGTTACCGATTTCACTGGCAGGATTTCAGGATAGTAACCCCTCGGCGATTTTTGTTATTTTTATCACGTCTATCTGGCCAATCATCATCAATACCTCGGTTGGCATTCGCAATATTCCGGAAGATTATCGCAATGTTGCCCGGGTTCTGAGATTGAACGGTATCGAGTACTTTTACAAAATCATGTTGCCAGCGGCAGCGCCGTATATATTTTCAGGACTGCGTATTGGTGTTGGCTTGTCATGGCTGGCGATTGTTGCCGCAGAAATGTTGATTGGCGGAGTGGGTATTGGATTCTTTATCTGGGATGCCTGGAATGCTTCACTTATCAGCGACATTATTCTGGCCCTGGTTTATGTGGGATTGGTCGGCTATTTTCTGGACAGGATGGTAGCCATGTTGGGAAATATTGTGACACGCGGCACGTCAGCTTCCTGAGCCAGGTTTTAAACCAGGCCAGAACACAAGGAGAAGTTATTATGAGCTCACATTATCTTTCTATTGAAAATGTTGATAAGACTTTTGAGAAGGGCAACGTGCGGTCACACGTGCTAAGCAACATCAATCTGCATATTGATCAGGGTGAATACATTTCCATTATCGGTCACTCCGGCTGCGGTAAATCCACTGTACTGAATATTGTTGCCGGTTTGATTGAGCAGTCCGCCGGCGTGGTTATTCTGGATCGCAAGGAAGTGAATACCCCTGGCCCGGATCGCGCACTGGTTTTCCAGAACCACTCGCTACTGCCATGGCTGACCGTTTATGAGAATGTTGCATTGGCTGTCAACAAAGTAGCTGGCAGAAGCAAAAGCACTGCCGAGAGACACGAGTGGGTTCTCTATAATCTTGAGCTGGTCAACATGCTGCATGCCCTGAACAAGCGGCCATCGGAAATCTCCGGCGGTATGAAACAGCGTGTGGGTATTGCCCGCGCATTGGCCATGCAGCCCAAAGTATTGTTGTTGGATGAACCGTTTGGTGCGCTGGATGCGCTAACGCGCGCGCATTTGCAAGACGAAGTCATGCGTATTCACAGCAATTTAAAAAATACCGTGATGATGATTACACATGATGTCGATGAAGCCGTATTGTTGTCAGATCGAATTGTAATGATGACCAATGGCCCGAGCGCAACCATCGGTGAAATTCTTCATATAGACCTGCCGCGCCCGCGTGATCGCATCGCGCTGGCCGATGATCTGCGGTACAACCATTATCGTCAGGAGGTACTGCGTTTCCTGTACGAAAAACAACGCAAGCTGGAGCAGATCAGCCCCAGACATCCGCCATCTCAAGCACAGAACGAGCGACCTCAGCCAGTCGGCGGCTCTGGTTCATCGCCATCTGACGCAGTAGTCGATGCGCCTGCTCTTCAGAAAGTGAGCGGTGCTTCATAAGCAGTAACTTGGCACGTTCTATAAGTTTACGTTCCTCCAGCGCGGTTTTTGCGGCATTGAGTTCTTCGCTCATGTGCTGCAAACGCTGCGCCTGAAACTGCAATAGTTCCATCAGGGATCGTCCATCCGGCCGGTCGGCTACCGCGTGAGTCCGCGAAGCCTGTTGTGCTGATGAAATCCTCAGAGGGGACAGCAGCGGCAGCTCATTGTCCTGCTCTAACAATCTGATCAGACTTTCGTGATGAGTCAATCGTTCCTGTGCAGCCTGCAAACGTGCCTCACACAAAATGCGCAGATGCTGTGCAAGCCCCTCTTCAACTTCCTTCATCGCATCGATACGTGTGGTTGTCAGCACAAACCAGCGATTCGCCAACTCCGGATCGGCTTTTATACACAAGCGCCCGCTGGCATCCGGCCGAGAATCTCCCGCGCGCTTTTGCGTCATCTGTCCACGCAGTTGTTCTATTTCCGCCAGTGGAATATGGGCCTGAGTATCTGCCCAGCGCTGTGCACACTCAGCGCCCGCAAAACTCTCAAACACTTCCAGACAGCGCTGCTGGCCGTCAATCAGATGGTTGATATGTTCTATATGGCCATCTTCAAAATGTCCGCGCGCAAAACCGCTGGCTCCGGCTGCGCGCTCCTGCCCTGCAAGCTCCTTGCCCTGCATAAAATTAAACAACGCCACCAGACTGGCAGAAATAATCGGATCAATGGCAGCGTCTGCGGTCTCAAATACAATCGCCAGCAGACTCTGCACGAGGTTGTTATAGAGCTGGGTCGCCTGTTCAAGCGCAACACTGCGGGCAACGATTTGCTCACGCAGGCTCGCAAGGTCCTTAAGGCTGTGCAGTACAAACGCTATGCGGTTAAACAGCCGCATCCCGCCATGCACACGATGAATCGACGTTTCAACCTGTTGCAGCCGCTCATAAAAATCCGTGATGGCGGCGTCGGTTGCGCAGCAAAGCTGCTGACGCTCGCGCACAAAGCGTGCTCCGCCTGAAGCCAGATAAAGATTCGATGCGCCGCGCTCGCGCTGCAGGTTATGCACCAGGTTACTGATAGTGGCGACCAGATCACCCAAAGCAAGAAAATGCTCAAGGTCCTGCTTTTCGCACCGTTTTGATGCAATCAGGTAATCTGTGGCGGTCTGCGGGCCTGCTTTTGCGGTGCTCATGTGATCATCCATACTGCGTTCTGGTGCTTGCATACAATGCTTGCAACCCTGCATCCTGCTGTTTCTATTCAAATATCGAGTATTAATAGCTTCCTTATCAGAGAGCCTTGAACATGGTTTAATGCAAGTAGCAGACCAGTTAGCTACAGCCCAACGTACAAGCAATGAATGTGCATACAAAATTGGTGTCTAACGTTCATCAAGCAGGATGACAGAGTGACAAACAGGTAACCGTGTTCATGACTTCAACCAGAACCCTGATCAATAGAATTGCCACACTGCGGACCTTGATATTTGCGGTGGCTGTCGGCTCAGTGTTGATAAGCCAGATGTTTGTAAGCCCGGCTTACGCTCAAAAGACCTTACCAACAGGCCTGGACCCCGAACGCCTGCAACAGCGCACACAACAGATGCCGCGTCTGCACAGCCTGCTGATCAGCCATCAGGGTGAGACCATTTATGAGCAGTACTTCGCTGGCAGAAATGCCAGCCAGCCCGCGAATCTGAAATCCGCTTCCAAAAGTATTATTTCTGCGCTGGTAGGCCTGGCCGTTCAGAACGGCCATATTCAAGACATCAATCAACCGATTGTGGATTTTTTTCCCGAATACGTCGGTACCGACCTTGAAGATTCGGTTCGCAGCATCACTGTGCGTAACCTGCTGACCATGCAGGGCGGACTCGCCAGCACCTCAGGGCGCAATTATGGCCGTTGGGTCGCCAGCCGCAACTGGGTGGATGCTGCCTTGAAAAGCCCGAAAGTGGCCGAGCCCGGCACCGACATGATTTACAGCACCGGCACCACACACTTGTTGTCTGCCATCGTGGCGCGCGCCAGCGGCATGGACACCAAAGCGTTTGCGCAGCAATATCTGGCCAGCCCGATGGGATTTCGTATGGCGTACTGGAGCCGCGACCCGCAGGGCGTATATTTTGGCGGCAACGATATGGAAATAACACCGCGCCAAATGCTGGCGATTGGAGAGATGTATCTGAACGGTGGCCTGCACGAAGGCAAACGTATTCTGAGTGTGGACTGGGTGCGCGAATCATACCAGCCGCATGCAGATTCACCACGCGGTGAAGGCCGGCACTACGGTTATGGCTGGTGGTTGCGCGATATGGCGGATCTGCAAGTGCCATTGGCCTGGGGCTATGGCGGGCAGTTCATTTTTGTGGTGAAAGAATTTGATCTGGTGATTGTGATTACCTCCGACAGCAATCCTGCTCCTGAGCGCGGGCCGCATATGCGCTCGATTTACAATCTGGTGGAATACGATATTTTGCAACCCCTGCAAATCGCAGCCGGCAGAACGCCTGCTACCCGGGAGTTCAGTGGGGTGCCATTGTCAGGCGAACGACAGCAAAACAACGTAAATACAAATTAAACAAAAATAATCAAAAGGAGTTTGTATGAGTATTCACATCCAGTCAGCCCGTATGCAGGATAAAGTGGCGATTATTACCGGCGCCACCAGCGGCATCGGCGAAGCTACCGCCAGGGTATTTGCCGCACACGGCGCAAAACTGGTCATCGCCGGACGCTCGCAGGAACGCGGTGAAGCGCTGGCACAGGAATTAAAAGCACTGTACGGCGACCGCTTTATGTTTCACGCAGTCAATGTGATTCACGAACAGGAAGTTGGCGCTATGGTAGACGCAACGGTCCAGCGCTTCGGCCGCCTGGATTGCCTGTTTAACAATGCCGGCGCCGGCGAACGCAGTTCGGTTGAATCCGTCACTGAAGAAGAGTTTGACCGGGTTATGCGCCTGTTGGTTGGCAGCGCTGTGTTTGGCATGAAACATGCTGCCCGGGTAATGAAAGAGTCCGGTGGCGGCAGCATCATCAACAATGCCAGCATTGCAGCTCATAGAATCCAGCAAGGTGGATATTTGTACTCCGGCGCCAAAGCAACTGTGTCTCATATGACACGTCTGGCAGGTGTTGAACTGGGCCCATGGAATATTCGTGTGAATGCAATTTCACCTGGCGCCATTGCGACGCCGATCTTCTGGGGCGGATCTGCCCGCGCACAATCTCTGACTGATGATGAAAACTCTCAGAAGATGGCGAAGTTGCAAAATAATCTTGCGAACGCCACCCCCACTCCGCGTTCCGGATTAGCAGACGATATCGCTTATGCTGCACTTTTTCTGGCCAGTGACGAAGGCAGTTATATCAATTGCCACGACCTGGTGGTGGATGGTGGTCGTATTGCGATGTTTAACGAGAAGTCATAGATTTTTTACCTGAATAAATAAAACAACAAGGATTTGGCATGAGTGAAGCCAGCGTTTTATGGCGCCCGTCAGCGCAGCGTATTGCAGAAGCAGGTATCACCCGCTATCAACAGTGGCTCAAACAAAACAAGGGTCTGACGTTTTCCAGTTACGATGATTTGTGGACTTGGTCCACCACCGAGATTGAAGCGTTCTGGGAAAGCATCTGGCAGTTTGCTGATGTGATTGCACACAGCCCTTATCAGCAGGTTCTGCTGGAAAGAAAAATGCCCGGCGCGCGCTGGTTCGAAGGTGCCACGCTGAACTATGCCGAACATGCTCTGGCCTTTGCCAATAAACATAAAAACAAAAATTCACCTGCCCTGATCGCCGAATCGGAAGTTCGTGGTCGCACTGAAATCAGTTGGGGCGAACTGCGTCAGCAAGTCGGATCAATTGCAGCCACCTTAAAAGAGTTGGGCCTGCAGACAGGTGACCGTGCCGCCGCCTATATGCCTAATATTCCTGAAACTGCAGCAGCCATGCTGGCCGTCACCAGCCTGGGTGGCATCTGGTCGTGTGCCGCGCCTGATATGGGCGCTGTGGGTGTGCTTGATCGTTTCCGGCAAATTGCACCCAAAGTTTTATTTGTTATTGATGGATACCGCTATGGTGCCCGTGACTTCGATCGCCGTGATGTTGCACGTGAACTTGTGCAGCATTTACCGAGTGTGGAGTCCGTTATTTTCCTGTCCTATCTTGATGCTGATTCCGAGCTCGATCTTGCTGATATTGACAGACCTGTTCGCGCCATAACTTTCACGAAGGCTATTGCCAACCCGCAAGAACCACAGTTTGTTGCCGTGCCGTTTTCACATCCCTTATGGATAGTGTATTCGTCCGGCACCACCGGTATGCCAAAACCTATTGTGCATGGTCATGGTGGTGTGGTGATTCAGACTTTCAAAGCCGGACTGCTGCACGGCGATGCCAAACCGGGCGATAAAACGTTCTGGTTCTCTTCAACCAACTGGATTATGTGGAACTCCACATTAAACGGTCTGATCAATGGCGTGACCGTATTGATGTTCGATGGCAATCCCGGTTATCCCGACACCAGCACTTTATGGAAATTTGCAGAAAGAGAAAAAGCCAATTCCTTTGGCACCAGTCCTGCGTTTATCGCGTTGTGCGGGAAAACAGGCATCAAACCGGGTGAACAATTTGATTTGTCTGAACTGCGCTCGGTTGGCTGCACCGGCTCACCGCTACCGGAAGAAGGTTATGAATGGGTATACAGCAACGTCAAACAGGATGTGCGTCTTGGCTGTATCTCAGGCGGCACTGATCCCGGCGCCTGTTTTCTCACCACCAGTTCCATATTGCCGATTTATTCCGGCGAGATGCAGTGCCGCGAACTGGGTATTGCGACACATGCTTTTAATGATCAGGGCCAATCGGTGATCGATGAAGTGGGTGAATTGGTAGTGACCCAACCCATGCCTTCCATGCCCCTGTTCTTCTGGGGTGACGACGATGGCTCACGTTATTTCAGCAGTTACTTTGAACAGTTCCCCGGCGTCTGGTGCCATGGTGACTGGCTGCGTTTGATCCCGCGTCCCGAGACCATTACCGGCATCATCTACGGACGTTCTGACTCCACCATCAACCGCCATGGCATCCGCATGGGCACCAGTGAAATTTATCGTGTGGTGGAAGAGTTTGGTGATGTACTCGATTCTCTGGTAGTGGATCTCGAGTACCTGAAACGTGATTCATTTATGGCTTTGTTTATTGTGCTGCGTGATCCGGCCTTTGCTGCTGAAACCAGCCCTAAAGGTCCTGCGCCGTCTGGCATTATTGCAGGCAAAGCTTCTCTGAACAAAAACCCTAAAACTGAAATCGATGTGCTGCACACCGGGGTTCCTGATGCCCTGCGCCTGGCGATCAATGATGCCATCCGCACCAAACTGTCGGCGCGCCATGTCCCTGATGGCATTTTTGCTATCCCTGAGGTGCCCCGCACCTTGTCCGGCAAAAAACTGGAAATACCCGTCAAGAAAATTCTGCTGGGTCACGACGTTAAAAAAGCGGTGAACCGCGATTCAATGTCCAACCCCGGCTCCATTGACTGGTTTATTGATTTTGCTGCTGCCCGGGAAGTGCCTGCTCAGTGACCTTGCCGCCTGCCGGCAACTGGACTAGAATCGCCACCGTCATTGGGGAGTAGCTGACTGCAGACGGTGAACACCGATTCTGGCAGAGCCCGCGTCAACATACTTGGTTTCTGAGACCTTCGGGGTTCCAGGACCATGGCGCTGGCAGCCCACCCGGCCTGGCAAGACCTTTGACCATATTCGCCTGCGCTGGCCGGGGTGTGTATGGTCAATTGTGTTTCGGCCGGGGAGAATTCTTGATGGATGCATTTTTAGTTTCAACCGGCCTGGTTGCACTCGCTGAAATGGGTGACCGCACACAGCTGCTGGCATTCCTGCTGGCGGCCCGCTATAAAAAACCCGCTCCCATTATTCTTGCCATTTTACTGGCGACGCTGGCTAATCATGCTTTTGCGGGCTTGTTGGGCACCTGGCTGACCACCATGATGAGCCCGGAAACGCTACGCTGGGTACTCGGCATTTCTTTTCTGGCGATGGCTGTGTGGATGCTTAAACCCGACGAGCTGGACGAAGCCAAAGCTGTCGCAACCCGTTTTGGTGTATTCGGCACTACCTTTATCACCTTTTTTATTGCTGAAATCGGCGACAAAACCCAGATCGCAACGGTAGCGCTGGCTGCTCAGTACCAAAACCTGTTCTGGGTAGTTGTTGGCACCACCTTGGGTATGATGATTGCCAATGTGCCAGCGGTATACGTCGGTGACAGGTTCGCTCATAAACTGCCAATTGGCCTGATTCATAAAATCGCTGCGCTTATTTTTGCGGCACTCGGCGTTGCGACTCTGATGGGAATGGGTGAGTCTTTTGGTTTCTGAAGGCGAGTTCACACAGACGCTTTTTTGCAGGCAAAACCAATGACAAAGTTTGTGCTGCCCATTGATGCGGTGTTACCTGACATTCGGAAGGCGCTGCGCCACCACAACCGTACTCTGCTGGTAGCACAACCTGGCGCCGGCAAAACCACCCGGGTGCCGCTGGCGCTGCTGGAAAATACTCCGCCGGGTCAACGCTGGTTGCTGCTCGAGCCCCGACGTGTTGCGGCCCGTCTTGCGGCAGGTTTTATGGCCGAGCAACTTGGCGAGTCCGTTGGCCAAACCGTGGGTTACCGTGTGCGTGGCGAGTCTCGCGTCAGTGACTCAACCCGACTGGAAGTGCTGACCCAAGGCATTCTGACGCGCATGATGCAGGATGATCCTGAACTGCCCGGCGTGGCCGGTCTGATTTTTGATGAATTCCACGAACGTAGCCTGGACGCTGATATCGGATTGGCGCTGGCACTGGATATTCAACACGGGCTGCGTGACGATATAAAAATCCTGGTGATGTCGGCTACGCTGGACACCAAGGCGTTGTTATCTGTGCTCGGTGAAAACACCCCGTTGATAGATTGCCCGGGGCGCAGCTGGCCTGTGAGTACCTACTACCGCGCTGCCGGCCCGGCGCGGGCGGGAGCGCAGCGTGAATACCCGGAAGTGCATTTGGCCGGCATCGTACGCGAGGCGCTGGCTGCCCATGAGGGTCATATTCTGGTGTTCCTGCCGGGTCAGGGCGAAATCAGACGCCTGGAGCAGCAGCTGAGATCAGGGCTGGGTGGCAACATTGAACTGTGTCCGCTGCACGGTCAGATGCCGCTGGCCGCTCAGCAACAAGTCCTAAAACCGGCGCCCGACAGTCGACGGCGTATCATTCTGTCCACCGCTATTGCCGAATCCAGTGTCACCGTGCCCGGCGTTCGTATTGTGATTGATGCCGGTCGTGAACGTGTGCCGGTGTATCAGCCACGCACCGGGCTTAGTCGGCTGGAGACGCGCCGTGTCAATCGCGCCAGTGCGGATCAACGCCGCGGCCGTGCCGGACGTGAGGCAGAGGGTTTCTGTTATCGAGCCTGGTCAGAAGCTGCAGTGCTGGCTGCACACCGCGAACCGGAAATGCTGCAGTCGGATTTATCACAACTGATGTTTGAGCTGACGCGCTGGGGGGTAACTGAACCCGGCTCACTAAAATGGATAGATCCCCCGCCGGCCGCTGCCGTAATGGCCGGCCGACAATTGCTGCGCGTGCTGGGACTGACTGGCAGCGATAACAAACTGACCAGGCTGGGCAATCAAAGCGCACGCTGGCCCACACATCCGCGCCTTGCCGTGATGATGGAACAGACGCGACGTCATCCGCAGCGCCTGCCGCTGGCGTGTTGGCTGGCTGCCTGGCTGGAAGAACAACCCGGCGCCAGCGATATCGATTTAAGCCATTTGCTGGCCAGCGCGGGTCGCGGCTCTGGTGGCAACTCGCGCGAAAACCCGCAACACTACCGCTGGCAGCAAGCGGCGAAACAGTGGGCTCAGCGCCTGGATTGTTCGTTGGATATTCATCAGCAAACCGTCATCGACGATCTCGGGCATCTGCTACTCAGCGCCTATCCCGATCGCCTTGCGGTTTCCCAAGGCGGCGGGCAGTTCAAACTCATCAGCGGCGGGCAGGCCAGTGTGCCGGAAACCAGCGCGCTGGCTTCTGCAGAGTTTTTGATTGCTGTTGAGCTTGATGCCCAGGCCAGTCAGGCCCGGATTTTTTCTGCGGCCGCGCTCAGCCGTGAGGTTATTGCCAGCCACTTCCCCGCCTCACAACACTGGCTGGATCACGCCCGCTGGGACGACAAACTGGGGCGGCTGGTGGCAGAACAAACACGGCTACTCAAGCTGGGCGACTATGAGCTGGTGCTGGAGCGCCGCGCTCAAAACAAAGGCACAGCCGGGCTGCCAAAAGAGTTGGTGCAACAGGCTTTGATCTCCGCGCTCAAGGCCCGCGGCAGTTTCAATTGGACCGAAGAAGACCAGCAACTGCTGGGCAGACTTCGCCTGTTACACAAAACTCTGGGGCAATCTGGTGATAACGCGTGGCCGGATGTTTCAGAGCCGGCATTGCTGTTGACGCTTGAACACTGGCTTGGCCCCCATATTGGCGGCCTGCACCGGCTGGATCAGATTGAGCGTTTACCGCTGGCAAAGCTGATACTGGAAAGTCTGGACTGGCGCCTGCAACAGGCTCTGCCAAAACTCGCGCCCACACACATGCGGGTGCCCAGCGGTTTCGATATCAGAATTGATTATTCAGGTGAGGAACCTGTGCTGGCGGTGAAACTACAGGAAATGTTTGGCCAGACTCAAACGCCGGCAATTGTCGACGGACGTATACCCTTACTTATTCACCTGCTGTCGCCGGCGCGCCGGCCGGTACAGATCACGCGCGATCTGGCCGGATTCTGGGCCAGCAGTTACTTTGAAGTGCGCAAGGATCTGCGCGGCCGTTATCCCAAACATCCATGGCCGGAAGATCCGTTGCAGGCGGTGGCAACGGCGCGGGCGAAGCCGCGCAGTTAACGTAAGGGCCGTTTTGAAGCACGGATCAATATGGAGGGGCCATGGAAAAATATGGCGCCTCCTATTGCGTGTACTTTATTTCGAAGTCGTCGAATAACGATCTAGCCTTGAGGATCTGTAGATTGTGGAATCAAGCGGTTAAGCAACTGATCCGCAGCGTTCCGTCACCCAGATTCACGCTGACCGGATTGGGCAACAAATCAGACTGCAAACTCCCCTGGATACCGGTTATGTTGACCTCATTGATCGCAATCACCGGCTGAGCAGCGCCGTCAGCTGACTGCGTCGGCGCGGGTTGTGCAGGAAATCGCTCACGAACCACATCCAGATTTGAACGTGTGCCCTGCATTTCATACAGAACGTAGGGGTTCACCGTGCGGATGCTGTTAATGCGGATTACGTCGGTGTTCAGACTGCTCAGATCGAATGCCAGATAAAGCTCGTCAAAACGCACCATGTCTGCGTTCGAGAATCCGGGCGGGTTGGCAATGCTGAAGCCGGACAAAGTTGCTGAACCATTCGCCAGATCGATGTTAACCGAGCTGACACGCACATCGGTGGCGAGCGCATTGGTGCCCGCTACTTCAATCGCCCGTTTGACCAGACCGTCCAGATTATTGAGCAGATAAATCATCCCGCCCACAACCACAACCAGCACCGCCAGCACGATATACAGAAGTCTCTTCATTAGTGCGTCTCCCTTTCCAACTCTTCACCGATGCTCAAACTATGACTTTGTGATTCCAAAGGGTCAAGTTGTCGCGGCCGGAGTGTGAACTACAGCAGAGCCTTTGCGCGTATGAATTGATTCGGATAGCATGATCCGCCTGCCAGAATTCTGCTCCGGATAAAAAATAACGCTTCAAACCAAATAACAGGAGAACAGCCATGTGTGACCAGCATACCTTCGAAGAAGACCAGGAATTCCTGAAAAAAAGCGGCCATTTCACCCGCCGTCAGTTTAATACTCTGACTGCGGGTGCCGCACTGGCGCTGATGCTGCCGCCCGTTGCGAATGCCCAGGATGTGGTTGAGACTGATGTCACCATTCAGACCCCTGACGGTGTAGCCGACTGTTATTTTGTGCACCCTGCCAGTGGCCGTCATCCTGCTGTGCTGATCTGGCCCGATATTCTGGGTCTGCGCCCCGCTTTCCGTGCCATGGGCAAACGCATGGCGCAGGCCGGCTACTCCGTATTGGTAGTTAACCCGTTTTACCGCAGCGCGCCGTCGCCGGTGGTGCCTGATGGTGCCAGTTTCCAGGATCCGGATATCCGCAGCATCGTGATGCCGATGGCTGGCGCCCTCAACGCACAGACTCATGTCACCGACGCACGCACCTTTGTGGCCTGGCTGGACCAGCAAGCGCCGGTGGATACCAACCGCAAAATCGGCACCATGGGTTACTGCATGGGCGGCCCGATTGTCATGCGCACCGCAGCCGCTCTGCCTGATCGTATCGGCGCTGGCGGTTCATTCCACGGCGGTGGTCTCAACACTGCAAATGCGGACAGCCCGCATCTGGGTATCCCGAACATGAAAGCGCACATGCTGATTGCGATTGCGCAGAACGATGATGAACGCGATCCGGAAAGCAAAAACGTGTTACGTGCCGCCTTTGACGGCGCGGGTGTGGAAGCGGAAATCGAAGTTTACGACGCCATGCACGGCTGGTGTGTGCCCGACTTCCCGATTTATCACGAAGAGCTGGCTGAGCGTGCCTGGGGCCGCATGCTGTCTATACTCCAGACCGCTCTGTAAGTCTGATCGATCACGGCCTCATTTTACGGCCGGATTCAAACCTGAAAAGCGTGGTCTAACCCTCCACGCTTTTTCATTTGTGCCAATCTGTCCTGTCTGCCCTCTAAACCTATCGCAGCGACTGCGCTACCCACTGTCTGAACTGCTCCGGAGGCAAAGCTCCTGACATTCTGGCAATTTCACGCCCCTGTTTAAAAATCATCAGCGTGGGAATACTACGGATTGCAAAACGCTGTGCCAGTGCGGTTTGCTCTTCCGTATTAACCTTGCCAAGTCGCACAGCGGGCTCCATCTGCTTTGCTGCAGATTCAAATACCGGTGCAAACTGACGACATGGGCCACACCACGGCGCCCAGAAATCAACCACCAAGGGCAGATCGGCTGAACTGTGCGCGGTAAAATTATTATCAGTCAGATCCAGCGGACGGCCCTCAAACAAAGGCATTTTGCAGGCACCGCATTTCCCGGCATCGGTCAGACGCGCGGCCGGCATACGGTTTTTACGGTGACAATGCGGGCAACTCAAGGTTATTGGACTATCGCTCATATCAAGGCTCCGGCAACTGTAAATCAGTTGTATCTTTATATGGGGTCAGCTCATACCAGTTTCCAGCTATCCGGTTTATCTTGACAAGGCCGGCTGCTCAGTACATTTTCTCGCATTCTGTTGGCTGGCGTCTGCGCCGCGCAGGAAGTTTCGGACTACTACAAAAAGAGGTTCCTGATGATGAAAAAGACCGTTAAGACCGGCCACCGCGCCTTCACCCTCGGCATGATGTTTTCCGGCGTGATGCTGGCTATGGCATCCGGTAATGCACTGGCCCAGCGCGGCGCTGTTGGTCCGGCCGAACACGCCGATGTGCCGCCCGTTAATAACCTGCCAAACCCTTATGAAACAGTGCGCGACTGGGGCACACTGCCCGATGGACGCAGTTGGGGTTCGGTCAGTGGCGTGCACGTTGACGTTGATGGCATCCATATCTGGGCGGGCGACCGCTGCGGGGCCAACTCTTGTGCTGGCTCAAATGTTGACCCCATCGTCAAACTGGACCCGCAAGGCAATGTGGTCCAGAGTTTTGGTGCCGGACTGATCACCTGGCCTCACGGTCTGAGCGTAGATCATGAAGGGAATATCTGGGTGACTGACGCGCGCGCGCCCAATCAACAGGAAATCACCGCAAACCCCAATGTGTTTATGGGCGGACATCAGGTGGTCAAGTTCAGCCCTCAGGGTGAAGTGCTGCTGACACTGGGCACACCCGGTGTAGCGGGCAATCCACCTACTCATCTGAACGAACCCAATGCTGTGCTGGTAGCGCCTGACGGACATATTTTTGTGGCTGAAAGCCATAGCGGTCAGTTTATGGATGAAGCCGGTGAAGGCGCTTTCAGCCGTATTTCCAAGTATGCGCCAGATGGCACCTTTGTGAAGAGCTGGGGTGAGTGGGGTTTTGAGAATGGTGAAATGCGTTCTCCTCATGCCCTGGCGATGGATTCTCAGGGTCGGTTGTTTGTGTCTGACCGTGGTAACCGCCGAATCCAGATTTTTGATCAGGACGGCAACCACCAAGATACCTGGTATCAGTTCAGCCGTATAAGCGGTATGTACATCGATGAGAATGATGTGCTGTATGCCATCGATTCTGAGTCTGATGCGAACTACAACCCGGGCTGGCGTAAGGGCCTGCGTGTGGGTAGCGCACGTACGGGGGATGTGTGGTATTTCATTCCTGAGCATAACTCTGAGCGGCCTACCGGCATGGGTGGTATCGGTGCGATGGGTGAAGGCGTTGCGGTTGACCGTGATGGTAATGTTTATGCGGGTGAGGTCGGGCCGGTGATGGGCATGACAAAGTTTGTTCCGCGTTTGATTCCGCAGAACTTTCCGCAGCATTGATTGATGGCGCCCGGTGCGCTTTGTTTGCACCGGGTGTTTTGTAAGTCCAGTGGGGTCGCGACGGGAAGACCGGGTGGTGCCAGACCGGCCGCATCATTTGAGGGGGCGCCCGGCGGTGCGGAACTCGACTTCGCGGCTGCGCCGCTCAGGACTCGCACAGTCCTCCCGCTTTTTCGGGCGGCCCCTCAAATGATGAGCGCGGCCTGATTGGTCTGGCACGGCTCCCCACGCCCGTTGCTCACTCTGATCGGTGGGTTGGCAGGACGCGGTGGTGGGCTGAACTTCTTTGTTTATTACGTGCTAAAGTCTGTCTGAATTGTGTTTCGGACGGACTCGAGCTTGAGCACTGAACTACTCATCAGCCTGATCGGGCTGGCACTTATCGACAGCACCAGCATCGGTACCTTGCTGATTCCGGTGTGGTTGCTGCTGGATCACCGGGACGTGCGGGTATCCGGCATGATGATCTACCTGGTCACGATTGCTGGTTTCTATCTGCTGGTGGGACTCGCCATCCTGCTGGGTGCAGAGCTGCTGATGAGTACGGACGGGCCGGCTGTGACTGGTGATGAGCCAGCGACAAACTCACTGATTTCACTTCTGATACTTGTTGCGCAACTGGCTATTGGCATCGGCTTGTTTGCAATCAGTTTCCGTTTTGACAGCAGCAAGCCCGGCGCCACCGAGCGTATTGAGCGCTGGAAAACCAGGGCTGCAAATGCGGGCACTTCCCCGCGATTTCTTATCGGACTTGCATTGATTGCTGCGATGGCCGAAGTTGCGACCATGCTGCCCTACCTCGGCGCTATCGCCATGATCACCAGCGCCAATCTCAACTGGATGACAGTCATTGCATTGATGTCAGCATACTGCCTGCTCATGATTCTTCCCGCCATGGCACTACTATCCATGCGCCTGCTGATGGCAGAAAGAATCCGGCCCGTGCTCATAAAAGTCGACAGCTGGATCACAAAAAACGCAGAATCCGCACTGGGCTGGGTACTCGGCATCGCAGGATTTCTGATTGCACGTGACGCCATCGCAAGAATCTGGACCGGATGGCTCACCTAAGCCAAATCCGGAGTGAGCAACGGGAGCGGGTTACCGTGCCAGACCAATCAGGCCGCGCTTATCATTTGCGGGGGCGCCCGAAAAAGCGGGAGCACTGTTCGAACTCCGAGCGGCGCAGCCGTGAGGGTGAGTTGCGCACCGCCGGGCGCCCCCGCAAATGATGCGGCCGGTCTGGCACGGTAACCCGCTCCCGTTGCGGCCACACCATTTAGTCCGGTTTTCCAGATTAATACAGCACAACACTCCGGATTGACTTGCCCTCATGCATCAGATCAAACGCATCATTGATCTTATCCAATGGCATCGTATGCGTAATCAAATCATCAATGTTCAAACGCCCCTCCATATACATATCAACAATGGTCGGCACATCCGTACGCCCACGCGCACCACCAAATGCACTGCCGCGCCACACACGCCCAGTCACCAACTGGAACGGCCGCGTCGAAATTTCTTTGCCAGCACCCGCCACACCAATAATGATCGATTCACCCCAACCTTTGTGACATGCCTCCAGCGCCTGACGCATAGTGGTAACATTCCCAATACACTCAAAGGTGTAATCAGCCCCGCCTTTGGTCAGCTCAACAATGGCTTCCACCACGTCGTGCACTTCCTTCGGATTAATGAAATCAGTCATACCAAACTTGCGCGCAAGCTCCACTTTTGACGGATTGATATCAACACCAATAATCTGCCGCGCGCCAACCAGACGTGCCGCTTGTATTACATTCAGACCAATACCACCCAAACCAAACACCACTACGCGCGATCCGGGTTCAACTTTGGCATCAAAAATTACTGCGCCAACACCTGTCGTGACGCCGCACCCGATATAACAGACTTTATCCAGCGGCGCATCCGGACGAATTTTAGCCAAGGCAATTTCCGGCAATACCGTGTAATTGGAAAACGTCGAACACCCCATGTAATGTAGTATAGGCTCGCCATCCAACGAAAACCGGCTGGTACCGTCTGGCATCAGACCACGACCTTGAGTGCTGCGGATGGCCTGACACAAATTGGTTTTAGGATGCAGACAATACTCACACTCGCGGCACTCGGGCGTGTACAGAGGGATAACAGTATCGCCTTTTTTTAGCGACTTCACCCCCGGCCCTACATCAACTACAACACCAGCTCCTTCATGCCCCAGAATCGCTGGAAACGCCCCTTCAGGATCATCACCCGACAGCGTGAATGCGTCTGTATGACAAATCCCTGTTGCTTTTAACTCAACCAGAACCTCGCCCGCTTTCGGGCCCTCCAGATCCACTTCGATAATTTCCAGAGGTTTACCGGCAGCAAAGGCAACGGCGGCACGTGTTTTCATACTTGAACTCCTGACAGGTTTATTCAGCCGGTTTGATGCCGGCGTTTAAAAATCACGCAAGTAAAAACTGCGCATGGAAGCGCAAATGCTCCTCCATAAATGTCGACACAAAATAATAACTGTGATCATAACCATCCTGATAACGCACACGTGCATCAGGCAATCCGGAAGCTACGGCAATTAAAGCTTCGGTGTTTAATTGTGTGTGCAGAAACTCATCTGCTGTACCCGTATCCACCAATAATGGCAATGACAACCCGCGCGCTTTTATCAACTCAACGCTGTCGTATTGCTTCCAGCTTTGCTGATCCTCTCCCAAATAGGCGGAAAACGCTTTCTGCCCCCAGGGGCAATTGACCGGATTGGCGATGGGTGCAAAAGCTGACACCGATACAAAGCGCTCAGGCAGTCTGGCGGCAAGCATCAAAGCGCCATGTCCCCCCATTGAATGTCCACTGATAGACCGCTTGTTTGTCACCGGAAAATTTCTTTCTATAAAAGCGGGAAGCTCGGCGCTGATGTAGTCAAACATCCGGAAGTGCTTATCCCAGGGAGCCAGGGTTGCATTCAGATAGAAGCTGGCGCCCTGACCCAGATCGTAGGCCTGATCATTGGGCACCTGATCACCACGCGGGCTGGTATCCGGAATAACCAGCGCTATGCCCAACTCGGCGGCAACACGCTGGGCACCGGATTTGGTGCTGAAATTTTCATCCGTACCTGTTAACCCGGTGAGCCAGTACAGTGCCGGGACAGGATGCTCTACAGAGGCTTTCGGCGGCAGGAACACCGAAAATCGCATCGTGCATTGCAACACTTCGGACTCGTGCTCAATACGTATCTGCTTACCTTCAAAGTGTTTCTGCTGACTGACGGTTGTTAATGCACTCATGGCGACTCCACCAATGTTTTGCGATGAGTGTGATACTGGCAAACTTGTGCAGAAAGGTCTACCGGATCACTGATTCAAACACCAAGAAAGCAGTCAGACGGCTGATCATGGCGTATGATAGGCGAAAATCCTGAAACACGAGTGATTCAGCCTTATGACGATCAGCCACACTTCAGCTGTTGAAGAACAACCCACATTGGCCACCGAACGGCTGCGCTTGCGCCCCTACCGGCTGGATGACGCTCCCCGCATAAAGAAGCTGGCCGGTGAGCGCGACGTCGCAGAAATGACCCGCACTATTCCCCATCCATACCCCGAGGGCGAAGCCGAACGCTGGATTCAGCAACAACCCATGGCGTGGCAGAATGGCAGTTCAGTCACTTTTGCCGTCACCCTGCGCAACAAAGACGAAACGATCGGCACTGTAGGCTTGTTTAACCGCCAGGATCGTGAAGCAGAAATCGGGTACTGGATAGGCGTACCTTTTCAGGGCGAAGGTTATTGCACCGAAGCGGTGGAAGCTCTGATAGGATTCGGCATAGCGGAACTCGGTGTAACGCGGTTTTACGCCAGTCACCTGAAACGCAATCCGGCATCTGGCGCAGTGCTTCGCAATGCCGGTCTGCGTAAAATTGGCAAAGACAGTATTGTCTGGCGTGACGGTGTCAGTCAGGAACAGGTCGAACTGTACGAGCTTCTGATTGAGGATGAGCCACCGGCCGACGACTGACAGGCTGTTTCACAAACGCTGCTGCAGTCACAAAAATAATAATCAGGATCTGTTTTTTATGTACAAAGCCGGTTCGTATACACCCGCTACCGCCATTGCCGTGGTTATTGCCAACATGATAGGAACCGGTGTATTTACCAGCATCGGTTTCCAGATTATCGATATCAAATCCAGTTTTGTACTGTTAATGCTTTGGCTGGTGGGTGGTATCGCCGCGCTTTGTGGGGCGCTGACTTACGCCGAACTGGCCAGCCGCTTACCCCGCTCCGGCGGCGAATACAATTTCCTAAGTCAGCTGTATCACCCTTCTGTGGGCTTTGTTTCGGGCTGGGTATCATTGACGGTGGGTTTTGCGGCACCAACAGCATTGGCAGCTATGACCTTCGCCGCTTACCTCGACTCCGCTCTTGTTAATATTATTGATATCAACCGGGTGTTGGCGGCGCTGCTGCTGGTTACTGTGGTGACCCTGGTGCATGGACGCAATCACAAAGCCAGCGGCGGCTTGCAGAACTGGTTTACGCTGATCAAAATCGGACTGATCATCGCATTTGTTGTACTGGTTGGTCTCAGTGTAGATGCACCACAAACCGTCAACCTGCTGCCAGTAAGAGGTGACGGCGCACTGCTCACCAGCAGTGCTTTTGCAGTCTCGCTGATTTATGTTAACTATGCCTATACCGGCTGGAATGCTGCCACGTATATTACCGGAGAAATTGACAACCCCGGGCGATCCGTTCCCGTAGTCCTGATTGTTGGCACATCGGTTGTCATTCTGTTGTATCTGGCACTCAATGCTGCTTTTCTGTACGCCGTACCCATGGAGATGCTGGAAGGCAAACTTGAAATTGGCGTCATTGTTGCCCAGGAAACGTTTGGCGAAACCGGCGCCTTGATGATGGGTGGCGTGTTGTCACTGTTGCTTGTTTCTACCGTATCCGCCATGTTGATGGCCGGTCCGCGAGTGTTGCAGGTGATGGGCGAAGACTTCAGGTTGTTCCGCAAACTTTCTGTGCACAATAAAGGCGGTGTTCCCCGAACAGCGATTTACACGCAGGGCGCACTCACGCTGATTTTTATTCTGACGTCCACTTTTGAATCAATCCTGGTTTTTTCGGGATTTATTCTGGGACTCAGTTCACTTGCAACAGTGTTAGGTGTATTTGTACTGCGTTATAAAAAGGGCGCGGACGTGCAGGCAAAAGGCGACGACAACGGCTATCGCACATGGTTATATCCGCTGCCACCATTGATTTACAGCAGCATTGTTATCTGGACCTTGAGTTTTATTGTTATCAACAGGCCACAGGAAGCCGGAATAGCACTGGCTATTATCGTGCTTGGTTTTGCTGCGTGGTATGCCACTGAAAAATTATCTGCTGACGGGGAATCCCAATGAACCACACCACTGCTTTATCTCTCAGACTAAATGCCACAATCAGACTGTACCTGCGCCCTGCGCTGCTGCCACTCGCTTTTGTCACTTTGGCCGCGTGCTCGCCATCCGTGGAAACAGACAACACCAATTCTGAAATTATCTCGGAACAACAGATTCAGGCAGAGACTCAACGACTGCAGCAAATCGCCCAGCGCGTAGAAATTGTGCGCGATGATTTTGGTGTCGCTCATATCTATGCAAAAACCGATGCCGATGTAGTCTTCGGTTTCCTTTACGCACAAGCCGAAGATGATTTCCCGCGGATAGAACGCAACTACACCTGGGCTATTGGCCGGCTGGCTGAAGTGGAAGGCGAAAGTGCTCTCTACAGCGATCTGCGCGCACGTCTGTACATGAGCGAAGATGAAGCCCGAGCTGCCTATGAAGCTGCGCCAGTCTGGTTGCAAGAGTTGTGTGACGCCTTTGCTGACGGCCTGAATTTCTATCTCGCTTCCAACCCGCTGGTACAACCCAGGTTGCTGACGCGCTTTGAAAACTGGATGCCGTTTTACTTTTTTGAGGGCTCCATTGGCGGCGACATTGAAGCCATACCAACGGCCGGCATAGAAGCCCTGTACTCACAGGCGCAGGCACACATTGGCAATCTGCCTGTGGCTTCCACAGTGAACCTTAATCAACAACCAGTTATTGCCAGTGTGGCACCAGCCCCACTTGCTGAAACTATTTTTGATGAACCGGCAGGTTCCAATGGAATTGCTGTGAACGGCGAAATGAGTGCAAGCGGCAATGCGCTGCTGCTAATCAATCCACACACCAGCTTCTTTTTCCGTGGAGAATATCAACTGGTCAGCGAAGAAGGCCTGAACGCTTATGGCGCTGCGACCTGGGGCCAGTTCTTCATTTACCAGGGTTTTAACGAAACCACAGGCTGGATGCACACCAGTACGTTCGCAGATTTTATGGACGAGTTTGTACATCAGGTCGTGAATGACAACGGCGAACTCAAATACCACTACGGCGATGAACTGCGTTCAGTTGACGTATCTGAAGTCACGCTGCGTTACCGGACTGACAGCCCGACCAATGACAGCAACAGCGCCCCCCAATATGCTGAGCGGACATTTCCGATTTACCGTACTCACCAAGGCCCGATCACTCACATGCTGGATGGACAATGGGTAGTGACCCGCATCAACTGGAATCCTGTTGACGCACTGCGCCAATCCTACCAGCGCATGAAAACTGCCAACTACAGTGAGTTCCGCGAGATGATGGATATCCGCACCAACTCGTCCAACAACACGGTATTCGCCGACGCGGAAGGCAATATTGCCTATTTCCACGGCAATTTTATGCCCAGACGAGATCCCCGGTTCAATTACTCACAACCCGTTGACGGTAGCAATCCTGCAACTGACTGGCAGGGTGTACATGAAGTTGATGAAACCGTGATGATAGTCAACCCGCCCAACGGCTGGATTCAGAACAGCAATGCCACACCTTTCACGGTATCAGGTGAATACAGTCCTAATCCGGATAACTATCCACGCTATATGGCGCCAGATGCTGAAAACTTCCGGCAGTTGAATTCCGTTGAACTGTTGTCCGGCACTTCCGGACTCGACATCAACAGCTTGCTGGATCTGGCCTACGACCCGACACTGAAGGCTTTTGAGCAAATGATTCCTGGATTGGTGAGCGCGTTTGACGAACTGGAAACTGACTGGCCGGATCTTGAGCAGCCGATTGAAGCACTGCGCGGCTGGAACTTTAAAGTCAGCGCAGATTCTGTGGCCATGACTCTCGCACATTTTTACGGCATGAACGCAGCCCAGCGTATCGAAACGCCAGCGGGTATGACACAGCTGGAGCAAATCAACTGGTTAGGCACGGACGCACCGGCAGTGGACAAACTGCGAGTACTTAGTGAAACAATGGCTCAATTAAACGAAAGCTTCGGCACCTGGAGCACGCCGTGGGCTGAGGTGAACCGGTTCCAGCGCATCACGGGTGATATAAACCATCCGTACAGTGACAATGCCCCGAGTCTGCCGGTTGCAATGGCGTCGTCACGCTGGGGTGCGTTGGCGTCGTTTGGGGCGCGTGCGTTCCCGGGCACTAACCGTATCTATGGTAACTCGGGCAACAGTTTTGTGGCTGTTGTTGAGTTTGGTGAGCGGGTAGAAGCAATCTCAATTCTGGCGGGCGGTCAGAGTAGCGATCCGGCATCGCCGCACTTTTCTGATCAGGCTCAGCGCTATGTAGACCGTGAGTTCAAGAAAGTAGCGTTTTATCCGGAGGATGTAAACGCACGGGCCCAGCGACGATACAATCCTGGGGAGTGATTGTTTGTTTACAGTGGCCGCGTTGGGAAGGCACAGCCGTGGCCGACCGGCCGCATCCTCTGCATCAGCGCCCGGCGCTGCGCAACTCGTCCTCAGTCGCTACGCTCCTTGCGAACTCAGACAGTGCTCGCGCTATTTCGGGCGCTAATGCAGAGGATAAGCGCGGCCTGATTGGTCGGCCACGGCTGTGCCTCCCCAACGCTCTCGATTCAACTTTGGGTGGGATAAGCGGCACCTGTCCGTGTTCGACTTGTGTGGCACAACAATGCCGCCGTCGATAATGCGCTCCATGCACAAGCAACAGATCCAACTACCCTTCGCGCTCCACCCACTCACAAACCCCGATCCGGAGTGAGCAAGGGAAGCGCAGGAGGATGCCGGACCAATCAGGCCGCGCTTATCCTATGAGAGCCGACCGAAAAAGTGCGAGCATTGTCCGAATCCCGAGCGGCAAAGCCGCGAGGTTGAGTTGCGCAGCACCGGTCGGCTGCTCAGAGGATGCGGCCGGTCCGGCGTCCTCCTGCGCTTCCCTTGCGCCCACACCCGAATCAATCCAAACACTCACTTGCATCGCAACTAACCGATAAAAATCAAACCGCCTGGGAAGCCTGTCCCGCCACAATGTACCAGCTCACCCACATACCGTTGATCAAAGCCCCCGGCAGATAAGATCCCGTATGCCGCCACGCACACGTGCTGATCACCGACACCATCAACAACAACGGCGCAAACTGAATCATGACAATTGTGTTTAAAGGCTCAGCCGGTGTAAGCAAGCGACCGCCTATAAACAGACTGCCATACTGTGCTAACAGGAACACAACAAAGCCGCCTGCCATAACTGACGCATTACTCACATACTGATTGCGACGACTGTCACCTGCCACCGACAAGCCACCGTGCAGCGCGCGCAGCGACAGTATAAAAAACAACGTAAACGGAATCAGATACACCAGCATGGTCTGGAACTGATCCAGACTCAGCAGCTTCAATCCAACAAACCAGAAACGGAAATCCACTTTAAAAAAGTAATCTGCCAACAGCAGTGACGAATAACCGATCAACACCGTACTCAATGCAAACAACAGTGCCAGCACTCCCCTGCTGCGCAAGCTGATTACAGAAAAACCAACTTTCTCTGCCTTCACCACAAAACCCAACCCGGTCAGAATAAGCGCATTGGCTACCGCCCAGAACATGACCTGGTTGCTGATTCCCTGGGGAAGGAACGACGATGCACTCAGCAGTCCGGCACCCATTCGCATAAATGGGTAAAAGGTGACCACCGGAATGATTGCGCTGATAACTGCCAGCAACCACCAGCGTGTATTACGCACGGGCCACGCCGCACTGTTTGCAGGCTGTGCCAATGGGGAAAATGTTGACGTCGTGAGCAACCCACGGATGGCGCCCAGTATCATCACGATAAAACCAACAAACGCAGCAAGGGTGCCAAGCTCTTTAAAAAACCAGATCTGCCCCTGACGATTGCGCGATGAAGGCCCCTCAATAGGGTCGTGATCCAGCGTTTGTGCAAACCAGTCAATGGTGTGCTGCACAGCGGTATGCGAGATGTGATTGCCGGGATGCGTCACTGGCGGATTGTGCAGCACCCGCGCATTTCCTTGCTCGATACTGCCATAAACACGACCTGTATCAACGCGGGAGTCTGTTCCGAACAAAGTCTTCAGTTTGCCGCTATCTGCAATCTCACTGCCTCGCGGGACCTCCCACATCAATGGAGCAAACTCATCAAACTGGGCAAAAACCACTGAGACGTTGCGTGGCCATTCGGGCGTGCCGGGGGCTGCCATGCCACTACCGGTACTGGAGCCCTGCAACACCATCGATCTGTAGGCATCAGGCATTGCCGCTGCAGCTGCCAGCACAGTCCAGCCGCCCATAGAGTGGCCTTCCAGCCCTATATTCTCATTATCGACAATGTCCAGACTGCGCAGATAACGCAGCGCCGCCGGGCCTCCGAAACCATTGGAGAACGCCGGACCATCAGAATAACCATGGCCGCTCTGGTCCAGCGCCAGCACCACGTAACCTCGTCGCGCCAGCTCAATTGCGAACGGTGCCTGCACTTCGCGAGAATTGATGTAACCATGAACAGCCAGAATGCCCGGTGCGGGAGTGCGGGCACTGGCATTGGGAGGAATATACAGAAGTGCACTCAGCGTCTGGCCGTTATTGCCAGTGAAACGTACATCTTTGATTTCCACATCGCCCGAGGTCTGAATCAGGTGAGCAAGCAACGAACCTGAGAGAATGATAAGCCAGCCCAACAGGAACAGGCGCCAGGGTGATTTCATAAAGAAACTCCGTGAATGGATTGTTGTTATTTTTGACTCTATGGGCTGGAATACTAGTTCAGCAACGGACTTGCGTCCAGCTTTCGTACCGGGTCGGAAACGCGTTCTTTTGCATGCTTTTGCTGATACATACGAGCATCAGCCATGCGCAACAGACCGTCGATGGTATCGCTGTCTTTTACCCACTCAGCAATGCCCATACTTATTTTTACATCGACGCGACCATCGCGCAGCTCCATTGCCCCTTCCAGATAGTTATGCAGGCGTTCAACCAGCATATCCAATCCTTTCAGGGCTACATCACCGCGCACTATGATCAGGAACTCATCTCCGCCCAGACGACCGGCATAATCAACTTCACGCAATGCATGCCGGAGCCTGGCCGCCAGCTCAATCAGCAACTCATCTCCCGCGCGGTGGCCAAGCTCATCGTTGACACGTTTGAAACCATTCACGTCCATCATGATGACGGCAAAACCTTCGCGACTGCGACGTGCGTCCGCCATCGCCATTGCAAGCCGTTCATCGAGACTGCGGCGATTGGGCAGGCCAGTCAGATCATCTTCTCGCGCCAACTGCATAACTTCCCGACGCGATCGGGAATAACATGCCACACTCAGCCCAAACGTCCAGCTCATGTAAAACATAATGGCAGCAAACAGGTACCACTGGGTCCCCGTTGATGACAACCCCGCAGCGACCGAATCACTGTTGAATATCGCGACTCCTGCCCGACCACCGGCAACAACAGCCATGAACAGATTGCCCGTAGCAGCCATCAGATGGGTCCAGAACTCTTCCAGATCGGTTGGCTTCCACAGCAGCGCAGTCGCTGACCCCAGACTTATGACCAACATGATGGTGTCATGAACCATATAACGTGCCGGGGCATCAAAGCGATTGAGCCACGACAAGAACACAAATACAGGAATAAGACACAGAACTAGCTGCCAACGCCGGGCTGACGTCCAGCCGCGGAAACGCAGGGCGCCCTCAAGAATCAGTATGCCACCGCTTAAACTCAACGAGTTGCTGACGACAGCACCCACACCCGGTGGCAATTCAACCAGAGTACTCAGCAGATTGGTAATGACAGAGCCCAGCATCAGACAGCTGCTGATAAACCACAGCAATACCCCCGGCATTTGACGGTTAATCAGCCAGATCAGTAAAAAAACCAGCGTAGATGACAAAGCCAGCGCCATCATTACCAGGGTCAGGGTAGTCAGATCCAGAGTCATAAGTTCGTTCCGCTGGATTTCCAGCGCTTGGTTCCTGTATTTGTTTATACGAAAATAAGATATGTTTTGTGAATTGGTTCACATTGTCTGCATCAACAGGATGGCTGGCAACACCACCACAAAAGATAATTCAGTTTCTCACTGTGATTGGCGGGCCAGGTAGGTTGCCGCACCGGTGCCAGCACGCCGCCCGCTGGCAAAGCAGGCAGTCAGTAGATAGCCGCCCGTAGGTGCATCCCAGCCCAGCATTTCTCCTGCGCAGAAAACGCCCTCAAAACGCTTGAGCATCAGATGCCCGTCAACTTCCCCCAGGCTGATGCCGCCTGCTGTGCTGATCGCCTCGTCCAGAGGCCGGGCTTTTGTCACCACCAGCGGCAAAGCCTTGATCGCCCGGGTTAGCTGCTCTGGCGAATCCAGGGCAGCAGGCATCAATTCATACAATAGCGCTACTTTCAGACCACTCAGCCCCAACCGTTTACGCAGAAAATTGCTACGGGACTCTTTACCGCGAGTTGATGACAGTTTCTGCAAAATGGTTTCAGCAGGAATGTCAGGCAGCAGATCCCAATTTAGTGTCGCCTGCCCCTTTTGCGCGATTTCCTGCTGAATCAGCCGTGATGCACCATAGACCAGACCGCCCTGAATGCCATGCCGGCTGACCAGTGCCTCACCGCGCTGACTAAAAAGACAGCAGTCTCCGTCCTGCACACGCAGCAGGACAGACTTCAGTGGCGCTCCGGCAAAATTTTCCTGCACATGGGCGGACCAGCTGACGTCAAAACCGCAGTTGGATGCCACAAATGGCTCACACTTGACGCCTTTTAACATAAGCATTGTCAGCCAGTTGCCATCAGAACCGAGGCGCGCCCAACTGCCGCCGCCAAGAGCAAGAACCGTGACAATGCTTTGTACTTCAATTTCGCCGTCAGGAGTTAAAAATCGATGGACCTGTGTCGAAATCCCGTCGTCACCAGTATCTGCCCGCCACCCCAGCCAACGATGGCGGGTAAAAAACTGCGCCCCCTGCGACTGCAACTGTTGCAGCCAGGCTCGCAATAACGGTGAGGCCTTTTTCTGAACAGGAAACACCCGGCCGGAACTTCCGGTAAAGGTATCTATTCCCAATTCCGCCGCCCAGGACACAAGACTTTCAGGTCCGAACTCACCGATCCACTCACCCGGCCGATCTTCGGGGTGATAGCGGTGCAGAAAGCTGCTGAACGGCTCGCTATGAGTCAGATTAAGGCCACCAACTCCGGCGCGCAGAAACTTGCGGCCCAACGATGGCATGGCATCGTAAACCGACACCGGAATACCAGACTGCAACAATGTACTGGCCGCCATCAAACCGGCAGGCCCTCCGCCTATAATGACTGCAGGCAAACGCTGAGTTATTTCTGTCATTCGGTGATGTTCCGCCAGGTATCCAACAAGATCCAATTCTACGAGCTTCCGGGTTCAATCCGACCAGCGGTCAGTGTACTCGATGAGTCTGGCGCTGATACCGGTTTCTGAAAGGGCGTGGCCGGCATCAGCAATGATATGCAGCTCTGCCTCTGGAAACTCCCGCTTCAGCTCCCAGGCATTTTCGACCGGACACACAACATCGTAACGCCCGTGAACGACCACAGTTGGTATATGGCGGATTTTCTGCACCTGTTTGAGCAGATAATCATCATCGCTGAAAAAGCCTTTATTGATGAAGTAATGGCATTCTATACGTGCGAATGCATCCGCAAACTCATCGTCGCCAAAACGGGCAGCGGCGACGGCGTCATAAGACAGCTTCGACGTGGAACCTTCCCACACAGACCAGGCTTTGGCAGCCTGCTTGCGCACATTGATGTCATCACTGGTCAGCCGGCGATAATAGGCCGCAACAAAATCATGGCGCTCTGCTTCAGGGATGGGCGCAACATAGGACTCCCAAAGATCAGGGAACAGCTTTGAACAGCCTTGCTGATAAAACCAGTCTATCTCCTTTTTGCGCAACAGGAATATGCCGCGCAGGAACAGTTCCGTGCATTTGTCAGGGTGGCTGGTGGCGTAGGTTAATGCCAGAGTCGATCCCCAGGAACCACCAAACACTGACCACTTGTTGATCCCCAGATGTTGTCGTATGCGTTCGATATCGGCGACCAGATCCCAGGTCGTATTGTCCTGCAACTCGGCAAAGGGTGTGCTGCGACCGCATCCGCGTTGGTCGAAAAGCACAATACGCCACTTACGGGGATCAAAATATCGGCGATACTGCGCCATAATGCCGCCCCCAGGCCCGCCATGCAGAAAAACCACAGGTTTGCCATCAGGATTGCCAGCCTGCTCAACATAGAGCGTGTGCAGATCGGATACCTTGATGAATTCAGCGCTGAATGGTTCAATTTCGGGGTAAAGTTGTTGCATGACAGATTACTCAGAGAAGACTTTGCGCTATCTTACCGCAAGTATGATTCAAATCCGGAACACTGCATGACCGTTGCAACGTTTGGCCCACTCAGTAATTACATAGATCTGCTGCTCGATACGATCTGTGTTGTCGATGAGGCGGGCAGATTTGTTTACGTCAGTGCTGGCTGTGAAAAAGTCTTTGGTTATTCCCAGGAAGAAATGGTTGGTCGCCAGATGACCGATATGCTGCATCCGGATGATCTGGAAATCACACTCCGGAAAGCCAATGAGGTAATGCAAGGCGAGCCTCTTCCCTATTTTGAAAACAGGTACATACGCAAGGATGGCAGTATTGCCCACATCATGTGGTCAGCTCGCTGGGCGGAGGAAGACAAACTACGTGTTGCTGTTGCACGCGATATCAGTGGCAGAATTCGTGCAGAAGCCAGACAAAGAGCGACCTTCGCCATATCCGAAGCGGCCCATTCCACTCAGGACTTGCAAGAACTGTTCGATTTGATTCGCAAAATCGTGGTCGGGCTGATACCCGTGGACAGTTTCAGTATAACTTTATACAACCACGGTCATCTTCCTGAGGCCGGTGCTTCGAGCGTAGTTGCCTATACCTACCCAGCAACGCATGACACACGGGAAACGGTGGATCCCCGCCATCAACTGGCACATCATATTCTGGCCACTAACACCAGCCTGATGACTCATATTCAGGCTGACCCGACAGGCATTGCCAACTGGATTGGTGTTCCGCTCAAAGCGCAAACTCAAGCCTTGGGCGCTGTGCTTGCCAGCCGTAACGATGGCCATCAAAACTTCAGCGAACCTGAGATGGAACTGCTGCATTTTGTCAGCGCCCAGATTGCTGCGGCAGTGGAACGTCATCAAATGATGACCCGCCTGCATCATCTGGCGCTCTACGACAGCCTGACAGGGCTTCCCAATCGTTCTTTATTTGAAGATCGTATGCGGCTGGCCCTGGCGCGTGCCCGCCGAAGAAATGCGATGTTGTCTCTGCTCTATATCGATCTGGATCGATTCAAGGAGGTAAATGACAAATTTGGTCACGCTATCGGAGATTTATTGTTAAGTCAGGTTGCCCGCAGATTGGAAGGCTGTCTGCGCGAATGTGATACGGTCGCTCGTTTAAGTGGTGACGAATTTGTAATTCTGCTGGAAAACGTCACGCACCAGAGCCACGTCAGCAAAGTGTCTGACAAAATCAGATCCTCGTTAATGGATGAGTTTCATCTGGAATCTCACCGGACAAGCATTGGCCTTAGTATCGGGTCAGCTCTGTACCCTGAGCACGGCAAAGATATGCACAGCTTGATGCGCCATGCAGATGGCCAGATGTACAAGGTAAAAAGCAGGTCTGACACCGGTAACCGGTCTTAGTCACCGGAGATAGCAAACTGCCGGATCAGATGCTCGGCTGACAAGGGTTTGCAGTACAACCAACCTTGCGCAAAGTCTACACCGTGGTCCAGCAGATACTGTGCCTGTGCCTGGGTTTCCACGCCTTCAGCGACAATTTTTAATCCTAACGTTTTTGCCATTTCAATAATATGCAGAACAACCGGACTGGTGGCCGCCTCTTTATCAATCGCCTCGACAAAAAGACGGTCAATCTTGAGTGCATCAAATGACATTGTTTCAAGATATGACAAGCTGCAATAGCCGGTTCCGAAATCATCAATCGCCACATGTATTCCGCGCGAGCGTATAGTCTGGATAGAGCGCGCAGCCTGCTCCGGATCCACCAGCATACGTTCGGTTATCTCCACCACCAGCTGTCCGGAATTGGCGCCTGAATTGCGTTTCAGGTTCAGTAATAAATCCAGGGTTCGCTCAGACTGGAGATCGCGCGCTGACAAATTGATGGCGATAAAAAAATCCGGAACAGCAACCAGTAGTGCGCTCATATCGCGCTCCACCAGCTCTATCACACGTCTGGTCAGCTGACTGATGGCTCCGCTTTGCTCTGCAGCAGCTATGAACGAGTCAGGCATCACAATTTCACCATCGCGACGCTTCCAGCGCAGCAGCGCTTCTGCCCCCAGCCAGCGTCCATCACTGATATCGACGACGGGCTGATACACCAGGAAAAATTCATCCCGCTTTAATCCCATCCTTATCTGGGTCACCAGCGACGATTGTTGCCGGGCGAGGTAGAAAAATGAAGCCGACAATCCGGCGCCCGCGATCAGCGAAATTGGCAGCAGAAGTAAAATAAATTCCTGGATACGCTCATTCAGATAACGAACAGGCACTGCAGCAATGGCGCCCGTGAACTGAACCTGGCCGGAGCGCACAACTCCTACCACATAACCGTCGGCAACAAACGCCGCCTGTGTGGTCCCGACAGTGCTGGACACCCAGGATGCATCGATCGGAGCGTTACTGGTCCTGATTTCATTAGTGGTCGGATCAAATGTGGCAAACAATACGCCTTCCTGATCCACTACCAGATCAACCGCCTGTGTGCGATGCGCCATGGCCACAAAGCCGGCTCGTTCCAGCGAAACGTAAGGTACATCAAGAGCAGCCTGCCCGGTACCGGCAGGTATAACAGGAGGCGTATAACGAAGACGCGTGCCGTTGCTGGTTTGAACATCGACAGAACCAATATCAAGCCCTTCTTCGTGCACTCCCAGTGTAGAACAATACATACGACCATCACGGACAAATCCGGCCACTTTCATGTATTCCATGCTGATGCCGAGCCCACGCATTTTGTTCAGCATGGCCGGGGCGCAGGCATCACCCCCAAGTTCGCTGTGAAGTGTTTCAAGGCCATCGATCGCCTGCAGCATCTGCTCAACCGCACGATCAGACCGGTTGACCACCACCCTGCTATAGGACGATACGCGCTCCAGCTCGGCATCCAGCCCCTGGCGCTGAGCAATAAATATGGCGGCAAGCAATGGGCCCACCGCTGCAAGAAATGCCATCAGTATTATAAGTTTGACCGCGCGTGAACGGCGCATAATCTCTCCCGCCATTCTATTATTATCGGCGTGCACTCATCCTAGTGCAGGCGAACTTGCTTTGTCATCAGACTTATTGAACTATTCCAAGAATGATTGTCAAAGTGTGTGCCATGTAACAGCACTGACGGATAATTCCCGAATTGAAAATTGCCAGCTTTCTACTTTCAGGGTAAACAAAATTCAGGAAACTTCCTTTAAGCCGTTGTCATTGCACAGCTTCCTTGCTACATTCGAGAGCATAACGCAAGGCTGGCCCAAGAATCCAAGATCAATAAACAAGACATTTCATAGTCACAACAGAAGCGGTGAATATCATGTTTGACAGAAACAAAGACAAACAACCTGAAAAAATTGAAACACCAGCCCCGTCAGCGCCAGCAGCAGACAGTGGTTTCAGCGGTAGTTATAAAGCCCCGGCTGCCAGCAGCGGCGGCAAATCTGCAGTGCTTGGCGCAACCATCCGGGTAAAAGGCGATATCAGTGGTGAGGAAAACCTGCTGATCGAAGGCAGTGTTGAAGGCTCCGTAAGCCTTGCTTCGCATGAGGTGACCGTCGGAAAAACTGGCAAAGTACACGCCAACATCACTGCGCGTACCATCCGGATTGACGGCGAAGTAAATGGCGATATCACTGGCAAGGAAAAAGTACTGGTATCGAGCACCAGCAATATCAAAGGCACTATTGTTACACCAAAAATGACTCTGGAAGAGGGTGCCCGCTTCAAAGGCACAATTGATATCGATCCCTCTCACGCCAACAGCAGCGGTACCGCCTACAAAGCACCGACTGATAAACCTGCTTAGTAATCCGTCGTGAACGCAGCAGAAAAACTGAACATGTCATCCATGGAGACGTTGCCTACGCGCCTGATGCCCGATCTGCTCGACAGACAGGCTGGCGCGTCTCAACTAATGGTGTTTGACATGGGTTTTGGTGTCCACGAAACAGTGGAATATTTTGGCAATCGGCGTTGCCGGCTGCATTTTGCGGGCATACCTGACGCGCTCAACGTTCCACCTTCAATCAGGTCGAAAACGCCGTTTGGCCAGATGGTCAATAAGGCGGAACAAGACGATGCAATGCAAAACGCCTGGCTGGAACGTTTTCAGTCAGCGATGAAATTTGAACCCGGCACCCAATTTGATTTGTGCCTGTTCTGGGATTATTTCAATTATCTGGATGACCTGGCGCTAAAAGCTTTTGCGGACGCAATAGCACCTTTCGTCGGCCCGCAGACGTTAGGCCATGCATATATCCTGCTTAAACCTGAAACCAACGTACTGAATCGTGAATACGGCATTCTGGCGCGAGACCAGATTTCAGTGAGACCCGGAACACATGGCAACCTGCCTTCGTTTCCCCGGCCTCAGGCGCGCATGACCTCAATGATGAAAGGTTTTGCCGTTAACCACAGCGTTTTGCGCCGTGATGGTCTGCTTGAAGTGGCGTTGAAATCTGCGTAATCAAGGTTTGTCGGGCGAAATGAAACCAGCCTGATAGACGTGCTCGGCCAGACCCACGCCCGCCTCTGACATTGTCAGATATGTCTGGTCAGCGCCTGCAGCGATGATTTTCTTCGCTTCATCGCTGTGCATGCTATGCGACACTATCAGTCCCGCAAACCCGCTTTTACGCAACTTCTGTGTAGCAATAATTTTTGCCTCCATCTCATTCAATGTCAGAATTACCGCCTTGACCCCAGTGACATCGAGGTTCTGCCAGAACACCTGATCTTCCGCATCAGCAAAAAACACGTTGTGTCCGAGCTGATTGTGCATCTCGACACGCGCCGGATCGGAGTCCAGTCCAACCAGTCGGCATTTTTCTTTCAGGTGGTCATAGGCTGCTGTACCGGTACGCCCCAAGCCCATAATCAGGACTTCGGCATCACCCAAAGACACTGGCTGTTCATCCGGGTGACGGATATTGCGTTCAAATGGAATCAGCTTGTGCGCCAGTTTTTCATACAGGGGATGTGCGAACCGGTTCAGCGGGGCACTTACCAGGAATGACAAAGCAGCCGTTAATGCCAGCGGTACCAGCCAGTCAGGTAGCACAATACTGGCAACAATCAAACCAAACTCGCTGTAGTTGGTCAGGCTTAGACTGGAGAGAAACGCGCTTCGCGCACGCAACCGGAACAAAACCAGCAGCGCAAAAAATACAATGGCTTTCAGTGGCAGCAGGGCTACCATAACCAGAGAAAACACCCAGGCATCAACATCAGGCAAGCCACCGATCCCAATCTGCAGGAAGAACCCTACGAGGAAAAACTCTTTGATGCCCCAAAGCGTTTTGGACAGCTCGCCGGCCTTTTGGTGCTTGGCAAGCAATGCTCCCAGCACCAGAGCGCCCAGCTCGGAACTCAGCCCAACCAGCTCGAATCCATATCCACCAACAACCAGCGCCAGCAACAGTCCGAACAACAATTGGAGTTCATCGTGGCCACTCATATCGAGTAGTTTGTAGATCAAAGGCCGTAACAATGGCAACGTAAATACCAGCAAAGCCCACCAGGACGGCGTGCTGCCTGCAGCAATACTCACAACGACGAGTGCTATCAGATCCTGGATAATCAAAATACCAATCGCAACGCGACCATGGAAAGATCGCAGCTCACGTTTGGTTTCCAGTATTTTTGCTGCCAGTACCGTGCTGGAAAATGCCAACGCCACCGCGAGCATGATAGCGGTGTACGTGTCGACGCCGAATACCAAAAATAATGCCGGCGCCAGTAACACTACAGAAATCAGAAAATGAATCAGACCACCGCCGATGACTTCGGCTTTGAACAAATTGGCCAGGTTAAGCTTCAATCCAACGGTAAACAGAAGTAGCAGCACGCCCAGATGTGCTACGTGATCCAGCACCTCGCCCGCTTCTGACGGCATGCCCATGTCGGCAGAAAAAGTCGAAATCGCAAACCCTGCTGCGAGATATCCCACAAGCGGCGGCAAGCCCACAGCGCGAACCAGCAAACCAATACTAAACGCAAACCCGATCCACACTGCTTCCAACAACATTTATTGTTTCCCTGATTCCTGCCGGCTCAAGCCATCAGTTCTTTGATTCCGGCTAAAGCCCTGTCGACATGCGAAACAGTGTTGTAGATACCCGGACATAGACGCAAACCTCCGGTACCTGCGCCTGCAATTCCAAACTCATCATACAAACGATTGGAAAGTGTGCCACCCTGCCCCGCCGGTACCTGCACAATTACCACACCAAAGCTGAGTGATTCATCCATCGGCGTCACCAGAGGCAAGCCGAGATCAACAACGCCTTGCTTCAAATATTGCGACAATCGGACAATGCGTTGCTCAATACGGACAGCGCCAATGCTATTGTGAATACGAGCTGCCACACCCAACGCGGCTAACGCCGCATCATCGCGCTGGCCGAGTGATTCAAACTTACGGGCACCAACAAGACGGGTCTCCGGCCCATTACCCCAGCCGGATGCAACAACTCCAGGCCATATCCGCGCAATATTGTCTGACTTTACATAAAGCAAACCCGTTTCCTTCGGCCCCATAAACCATTTGTGTGCACTGGCTGTAAACGAATCCACATCCAGCGCTTTTAAATCCAGCTCCATCGCCCCCCAGGTTTGTGCGCCGTCAACGTGTACAAAAATTCCACGTGTTTTCGCTGCTTGAACCAGCTCGGCTAAAGGCAGCTTGATGCCACTGACATTGGACACATGAGTCACAGCAAGCACGCGCGTTTTATCGGTAAATTGCGATACAAAGGCCTGCAGCAGCTGCTCGGGGTTTTGCAAATTCGCAGGTGTAGCTACTTTGATGACACTAAAACCATAACGCGCTGCCCGCACATCCCAGGCAACGTGATTGGTGGGATGATTTTCATCCCAGATAATCACTTCATCACCAACGGTCAAATCCAGTCCACTGTTGACGATGTTGTTGGCTTCGCTGGTATTTCGCACCAGTGCTACCTCATCCGCGCTGACATTCAGTTGCGCTGCGACCAAAGCACGGGCATCCTCCAGCAAAACAGCAAACTTGCCACGATTGTTAAAAGAACAATCCTGATCAATATCCGCCGTCAACTGTGTCACCTGCTCCGCTACTGTACGAAACGACGGGCACAGATTGGCGGCATTCATGGGCACAGTATTTTCCGGGAAAGAAAACTGTTCACGCACCATCTGCCAGTAGTCCTCACCTGAAAGATTCTGACTGAACTGACTGGACACAGCATCTTGTGCGATTGCCAGTCTGGATGACAGAGCAGCAGCGCCCAGCATCAGAGCTCCACCAGTTTTTAGCGTACTGCCCAGAAAATGACGACGACTGATTTTGTTGTTGCTGCGTTCAACACTCATTGTGCTGATGCCGCGGAATCAAACACCAGACGACCACCTACCCAGGTTTCAGCAACTTCAGTTTTCCAGATTTCTGTTGGCTCGATTTCAAAGATATCCTGCTCAATCAGAATAAAATCGGCTTTTTTCCCGGGCTCAAGCGTACCCAGTTCGTTTTCCTGATGTGCAGCAAACGCCGCATCCAGTGTAAAACTCAGCAGCGCTTCTTCATGTGTCATACGTTCCTCAGGGAACCAGCCGCCTGGTGGTTCATTGTTATGATCCTGACGGGTAATCGAAGCGTGAAGACCAAAGAAGGGATTCGCAGGTTCGACCGGGAAGTCTGACCCGTTGGCAATAATGGCACCGCTATCCAGCAGTTTGCGCCAGGCGTAAGCGCCGTGGATACGCACATCTCCGATACGATCCTGAGCCATGTTTTTATCACTGGTGGCATGCATGCCTTGCATGGATGGAATCACACCGAGTTCGCTGAAACGCAGAATGTCTTCGTATCGCAGAATCTGTGCGTGTTCAATGCGATGACGGAGTGCGCGGGTGTCAGTGTTCTGAATCAGCGCCTCAAAATTATCCATCACAATCATGTTGGCGCCATCACCAATAGCGTGCACGTTGACCTGAAAACCCGCTTCCATGGACTGATTCATCAGCTGCGTCAGGCGCTCAGGCGTAATCTGCAACAGGCCGCGATGTCCGGGCATGTCAGTGTAGTCTTCATTAAGATAAGCACCCCGGCTGCCAAGCGCTCCGTCTGCAGAGATCTTTACGCTACGCACAGAGAATGTTCCGTCATCGCTCAGGAAATGCCCTTCTGCAAGCCGCATCCCCAGCATCGGATCAAGCCCTGCCAGCATGGCATAAACACGAATCGGCAGAGGGCCTTGCGCCAATAACTCTTTATAGGCCTGCAAGGTTGTACTGTTGACACTGGCATCATGCACACTGGTCAGACCCTCTGCTGCCAGTGCTTCCATTGCCCGGCGCAGCGCGAGCTTCTGATCGTCCAGACTGGGCTGCGGAATATGCTGGGTGATATAACGCATGGCGTTGTTCACAAAGGTACCCGTTGGGCGACCCTCTGAGTCCCGCATGATCATGCCGCCATCAGGATCCTGTGTGGTGGCGTCCACACCAGCCAGCTCAATGGCCGCGCGATTGGCCCAGCCTGCGTGACCATCAATACGGCTGAACCACATGGGCACATCAGAGTTAGCCGCTTCCAAAGCCGCCGCTGACGGAAATTCGTTGCTGTCCCACAGCACCTGATTCCATCCCCGCCCCTGAATCCACTGCAGACCCGGATTGGCTTGCTGGAATTCAACCACGCGTTGCACTGCTTCAGCTTCCGAGCGGGTGCCAGTCATATCTACACGCAACAGGCTAAGACCGTAATTCAGGATATGACCGTGGGCGTCAATAAGGCCGGGCAACAGGGTTTTACCTTCGCCGTCGATAACTGCCAGTTCATCATCAACCGGTAATGGGTCTGCAGCCGTAAACACCTGATCAATCGTGTCACCCGTGAATTGCAGCGCGCTGAACTTTACCAACTCCCGGTTGCTGTTCATGGTGTAGCCATTGACGTTGATGATCAGGGTCGAAGCCGGCTCAGCATTCTGGGCCAATGATGGTTGTCCCAGCACAGAAGAAACCATCAAAGTGGCAGCAAGTAACAGGGGTTTGTGAACGCGCATGATGTTGTTTTTCCGTAATGATTTATTAATGTTTCTGCAGTCAGGCATCTGCAGCCCTGTACAAGAGCAGCCACGACACGTCAGATGCGCTCAGTTTACTCACATCAACTGTGGTCGTATACGGTAAAAACCTACCCGTTTTCTGCCATTTACCTGTGCCCCCGAATAAACCTCTGGTGCCAGTAAGGTCCCACAGGGTTATACTCGATCCCGTCCCGACAATAACAAAGAATGAGTATGACCCATGCCACATCTAAATCTGTCTGCCAAACCGCTTGTACGTTATTTCGCCTGCCTTTTGCTGACGGGTTCGTTGGCCGCCGGCCCGGCATTCGCCACTGAATTGACGCTGGTCAGGTACGGTCCGATCGGTCAGGAAAAACCGGGCTTGCTTGATGCCCAGAACCAGATCCGGGATTTGTCAGCGCATATCAGCGACATCACACCAGATCAGTTATCAGACGAAAGTCTGGCTCGCCTCGCAGGCATTGCGCTGAGCTCTTTGCCCATCGTCAGCGGTAATCCGCGTCTGGCAGAACCCGTGACGGGCGTGCAGAAAATTATTGCCATAGGTTTTAACTATGTCGACCACGCAGCTGAGATGGCTGTTGAGCTGCCAACAGAGCCGCTGGTTTTTATGAAATCAGTGACAGCGATCTCCGGCCCGTTTGAACCGGTTGTGCAACCCCGGGGCGTCACCAAACTGGATTATGAAGCGGAGCTGGTTGTGGTCATTGGCAAAAAAGCCCAATACGTCAGCGCAGCTGATGCGCTGGATTACGTCGCAGGTTACAGCACCGGCAATGATGTCTCAGAGCGGGCCTTCCAGCGGGAACGTGGCGGTCAGTTTGTAAAAGGTAAAAGCGCCGACACCTTTGCACCTTTTGGCCCCTATCTTGTCACCCGCAGCAGTATTGATGACGTACAAAACCTTGCAGTGTGGTCAGAAATCAATGGCGAAATGCGCCAGCAAGGCAACACCAGTCAGATGGTATTCGGTGTCGCCGAGATTGTGAGCTACCTCAGCCAGTTCATGACTTTGATGCCCGGCGATCTGATTTATACCGGCACTCCGGAAGGCGTCGGTGATGGCATGACCCCGCCACAGTATCTGCAGCCCGGTGACGTGGTGCGCATTGGTGTGGAAGGCCTGGGCGATATGCGTCAGCTTATTGAACCTCCGCGTTGAGGACTGATGCAGCACATTGGTACCTCCAACAAGACCGGGGCGTGGTAACACATGGACAAATCCGTTCAACATAACACCGACGACACCATCTCCAGTGTCAGCCCTCTGGTGCTTGCACTACTCTACGCCGTATTCGCCGGCGCATGGATTTTGCTGTCGGGGTATCTGCTTGTATTTGTAGCAGAGGATCCGTCTGTGCAAGCCCGGGCCGAACTCGCCAAGGGGCTCGGTTTTGTGTTGGTCACCAGCCTGCTTTTGCACAGGCTGTTACGTAACCAACTTGTGCTGGAGCTGAATGAGGCATCCATTGGCGCCCGGCGCAGTCAGCGACGCAGTCTGCTGGTAGCCGGCAGCATGTTATTACTGGTGCCGCTGATCGGCATTGCAATTGTCCGCATCTACGGCCCGGCGCAAGAGCGCAACATAGGCAATAACTTACAGGCAATCGCTCAACTTCAGGCGAATCAGGTTGAACACTGGCATCAACACCGGTTGTCAGATGCAGCCGCTATGGCGAGCAACCGTTTCTTTCTGGAATCCGTGTACTACAGTTTGCAAGGCGACACCGAAGCTGCTGTCGAGGCACAAACAACATTGCAAACCGTCGTCAATGCAAGCGGCTACAGCGCGTTACTGCTGACGGATGCACAATTGCAGCCAGTGCTGATGGCCGGCCAGGAGATCGTGCCGGGCCAACGCATTACAGAACTGTTGTCCGGCCCATCCAATCAAGGTGTCCGCCATACAAGTCTGTACCAAAACGAACTGGGCAGACCCGTGCTCGACTTTCTACTGATGCTCGACCTGCGTACTGTTGCTCCGACAGAGGCAAGTCAGCAAGATGCAATTGCGTACCTGATTCTGCGTACCGATCCGGAGCAGACACTGTTTCCTCTGATTCTGGAATGGCCGGGGGCAAGTCAAAGCGCTGAAACCATGCTGGTACAACAGTATCAGGGTGAACTGGTTTACCTGACTCCTTCTCGCGACCATACCTACTCGTCTATCCCGGCAATAACAATCACCCATCCGCATCTGGTTGCTGCCGAGGCGGCGCGAACAAGGGCAACCAACTGGAAGCGTGGAGTGGACTATCGCAATGTCGATGTTCTTGGCGCCTACGCACCGGTTGATAACACCGACTGGGTAATTGTCAGTAAAGTTGATCGGGCTGAGGCGCTGGCAGGCGTCACGGAACTTGCCTATTGGGTAAGCCTGATCGTTTTTGTAGCTCTCACTGCCATGGCAGCGACACTTGTCATGTTATGGCTGCAGCAACGACGTGTTTACCAGCTTATTCTGCAAGCGCGGCGTGCCGAAGAAAATATCACCCGGCGTGAATCTATGCTTCGTATCGAGCATCTGGCCAGCCATGACAGTCTGACAGATCTGCCCAACCGTATCATGCTGGTTGAACGCATCAGAAACGCCATCATCAACGCAGAGCAAAACAAACAATCACTTGCGATTCTCTTTATTGATCTGGATAAATTCAAACTGGTGAATGATTCACTTGGCCATGACTGCGGAGATATTGTTCTGAAAGAAACAGCTCTGCGCATCAGACGCGTTTTAAGCCGGGATGACAGCGCAAGCAGGGTCGGTGGTGACGAGTTTGTCGTGTTGTTGCCCTTGCTTCACTCAGTGGATCAGGCAACACAAATGGCAAGCCGCCTTGTGAGCGAAATTGCCTGCCCTATCATGGTGAATAGTCACGATGTCATTCTCACAGCCAGTGTGGGTATCGCGCTTTATCCCGAGCACAGCAAAAGTGCAGAAGACCTGCTCAGACTGGCAGATATGGCCATGCTGTCGGCCAAACAGGCAGGCCGGAACCAGTTCCATTTTGTACGTGACGAACAGGGCACTGATGCCGGTCAGCGTCTTCAATTGCTCCACGATCTGCACAACGCCGTCAGCAAACAACAACTGCGGCTTCATTATCAACCGCAGTTCAACCTTAGGGACAACACTCTGGTCGGACTGGAAGCACTGCTTCGCTGGCAACGCAACGACAAGACACTGGTGTCTCCGGGCGAGTTCATCCCCTTGGCAGAAGACACTGGTCTTATCCTGCCTATTGGCGCGTGGACTTTGCAGGAATCATGTCGACAGGCTGCGATTTGGCGGCGTCAGGGTTTACTTGACTGCCCTGTCGCGGTCAACGTCTCAGCACTGCAATTCAGACAGCCGAACTTTGTTGATCACGTCATTCACGCCATCGAGTCACACAACCTGCCGCCCGACGCGCTGGAGCTGGAATTAACTGAAAGCGTGGTAATGATGGGCATGAATCATGTCAGGAATACCCTTGCACGTCTGATAGAACTCAACGTGCAGTTTGCCATTGACGATTTTGGCACCGGATACTCGAGCTTGTCCTATTTGCGGCAATTCCCGGCACAACGCCTGAAGATAGACCAATCTTTTGTCAGCGCATTGCCGGACGACCCTGACGCAGCAGCCATTACACGCGCTATTGTCAGTCTCGGCCACACCCTTGGTATGGTTACCATTGCAGAGGGTGTCGAGACTCAGGCGCAGGCAGACTTTCTGCGGGAGATTGGTTGTGAACAAGGTCAGGGCTTCCTGTTTTCAAAACCACTCCCCATTGACTTGCTTGAACCATGGCTCGATGACCATAAATCAAGGAACGCGCACTGATCATGACACCCGCCGTCAATATCGCCCGCAAAGCCGGCATAAAACATGTTATTCACGAATATAGCCACGACACGGCCCACGAATCCTATGGACTGGAGGCAGCAGAAAAAATGGGTGTGGCGCCGGAGCGTGTTTTTAAAACGCTGGTTGTAGCGCTCGAATCCAAAGAGCTGATAGTTGGCGTTGTGCCGGTTAGCGCCATGCTGAACATGAAACAGATTGCTAAAGCCGCCGGCGCCAAAAAAGCGGCAATGGCAGCGGCAGCGGACGTACAACGCAGCAGCGGCTACGTTCTGGGTGGCGTCAGTCCATTGGGACAAAAAAAGTCATTGCGCACTTTTATCGATGAGTCTGCTACGCGGTTCACGACCATTTTTGTCAGCGCAGGAAAACGCGGGCTGGAGATTGAACTGGCCCCATCCGATCTTGCCGCACTGACACGAGGCCATTTTTCGGGCATCGCAGATGACGAGCATTAACAGTCAGAGAAATCAGTCTGTGCTTCCGGGCTGCACACCAAAATCAATTTCAACCCGTGTACCCTGACCCGGTTCGCTGCTCAGGTTGATTTTCCAATTGAAGCGTTCACATAAGCGGCGAACAAGATCCAGCCCCATACCGGTGCCTTGATGCTTGGTGGAGTAACTGCGCTCAAACACCCGCGCCAGCTGATCAGCAGCGATACCTTCTCCGGTATCTTCTATAGACAGGCAACTGCCTTGCAAACGGATAGAGATTTGACCATCCGTAGTGTGTTCAATTGCGTTTCGCAACAGATTGCTTAACACCATTTGTACAATACTTGCACTTTGATCAAGCCACAGTTCAGTCTGCAGCTGCTGATGCAACTCAATGTTGTGCACTTTGAGCTGCGCGTCGTGATCTTCTGCCAGGCGGTTAATCACACGACTGAGCTGAGTGCGCTGAGCAATCTGCACCGGGCGCGCTTCCTCTCGAGACAACAGCAGACTGACTTCAATGAAACCTAACATATCTTGGCAAGCGCGTGAGATGCGCTGTAAAGTGCGCTGAAAAGATACCGACTGACCGGAGGCCTGCGATTCCAGCACTTCCACCGCTCCCATGACTACCGACAATGGCGTGCGCAATTCATGACTGGCAGCTACCGCAAAATATTTTTCGCGCTCAACAAAACGATCAAGACGCTCCAGATACAGATCAAAAGCGTGGGCAATACGCGCCACTTCATTGCCATAGGGGCCGGATGCCACACGCACCCCGCGTTGATCCGGTCGTATAGCAGAGAGTTTTTTCGTCAGCGCCTGCAACGGTGACAATACTGCCAGCGAGGCCCAGTACCCTGCAAAAATTGCGACTACCAACACCAATAGCACACCCGCTGCCAATAGCCGCAGCAGCCAGTGTTCCTGTTGCTCCCACTCGGATATATCCTGACTGAGCACTACAGGTCCCGCCGCAGAGTAGCGCACCTCAACCTGAAAATATCGATCGGACACCCGGACACTGTGATGTGAACCTTCAGACAATGAGGCAAACTGCGCTGGCATAGCCTCCAATCCCGGACCGTAATATAAATGCCAGTCGCTCAACAGACTGTCATCAAACTGAGCAGGACCGCCGGGTGATTCCATGATCAATGTGAGTTGATCGGACACCATATGCCCGAACGCCACCGCCTCAAGTCTGACTTTGATCTCCCAGATAACCCCCACAAATAATGTGCTGATCACCGTTACCAGCAACACAATTGCCAGCATGACTCTTGCACGCAGACTCAACTGCCTGATCATCGGACTTCTCTCTGCGCGCACAAGCGATAACCTATACCGTGTACGGTATGAATCAGTTTTTCGGAAAAAGGTTTGTCTACTATCATACGCAAGGCGTAAATGTGAGTACGCAGAATATCATTGTCCGGAGGACTGTCGCCCCAGACATGCTGCTCCAGCTCCTCACGTGTCACCACTCTGTTCGAGTTACGCATCAGCGACTCCAGCAGACGACGCTGTACCGGGTTCAGCTCCAGCATCACACCCTGACGCTGAGCTTGGCGTTTGTCGGGCGTGTAAACCAGATCTTCCACCTCAAGTGCAGCCGCAGCTGAACGTTGCGAACCGCGTTTGACCAGTGCCATCAGTCTGGCTTCCAGCTCCCTTATCGAGAACGGTTTCACCAGATAGTCATCTGCACCTGCTGCAAATCCCTCCAGCTTATCGTCCAGCTGATCACGCGCAGTCAACATCAGTACCGGCGTGGTGACACCCCATTGCTGACGCAGCTGCTGGCACAGCTCTAAACCACTTATGCCGGGTAGCATTACATCCATCACTATGACATCAAATCCTGCTGCCCTTGTCTGGCTATTCAGATGAGCAGTAGCCAGCATAAGCCCAGCCGTACCGGTAGCGGCAAAGTCTAGGGTGTGCCCGAGCGGCTCAAGGTAGTCCGCTATATTGGCAGCGATATCGCGATTATCTTCTATCACCAGAATATTCATATAACCCAATTCCACCTCAGGTTGCCAGACCCAGTATGGACGGCGTTATGCAAAAATTTTGTCAACAGACATAACAGTACCCCAGCATGGCCGACTCAACCGGCGAATTGCGTTATTTAACTCATGGTGCCGGCTTTTCGACAAAATTTCGACATCTTAAAACCTATTCTTGTCGCCTGATGACGTCTTTGGAGAAACTGAACGTGACTGGGCGATTTTACAAACTGCATTGCCTGACGCTGGCTCTGGCGACAGCACTGTCCTGTAGTCAATCCACCTTGCGGGCGGCTGAACATCCGCCGGAGCATCCACCTTTGCAAAAAAGTTCCGGCATTCACTTTGCTGACGCATTTGAGGAAGCACTGAAACAGGCTCCGGAAGATCTGCTCAGACATTCTGCCCGCAATCAGGCAGACAGCGTTGCATCTGTGGCTGAACGCTGGATTGTAGGCACACCTGCCTGGCAAACCTCTGTCATTGATGACCGGCTGCGGAGCGATCGCGGACAGCGAGAACTGGAAAGCGGTCTTACGGTTAATCTGTGGCGACCAGGTGAACGCCGTAACGCCCGCGCTCGCGGCACAGCCTATGAACAGCGTAGTACCGCCTTGCAAAATTACCTACGGTGGCTGGTTGCCGGCCGTGTGCGCAGCAATCTGGCCGAACTTGAGCTGGCTGATCTGCAGCTGGCAGCCGCCCGCCAGGCACAACAGGATGCCATGCAGTTGCTTGAAACTACACGCCGCCTGCAAAGCGCCGGTGCAGCATCTGCCCTGGATGTGCTTCAGGCTGAAAGTCTTTGGCTTCAACACGGACGTCTGGTGCTCCGCGCGAGTGCGGCGCAGGTCGATGCTGAACGCACGTGGCAAGTGCTGACCGGACTCCCGGTTCGCCCTGCTGATGCCCACCAGGAAACACGAGCAACGCAGGAAGATATTCAGCCTGATCATCCGCTGCTGGCATTGCGCCAGAGTGAAATCATAATCAGCGAAAGCAATATCGCTGAAGCCGAGCGTCATGCCAAAGGCAGCCCGAGCGTGAGCCTGGGTGTGCGTCGTGAACGGGGTGACTGGCAACAGAATTACATGGAAAGTGTTGGCGTCAGTGTGTCGATTCCCATAACCAATCGTGCGGTAGTTGCAGCCGGCAGCACGGATGCACGGGCGGCCAGAACTGACACTGAACTCGCCAGACTGCAGGACTTGCGCGCATTAACAGCGCAGCTACACGAGGTGGAGCATGAGCTGTTCACACTTGAGCAGGCGCTTCCGTTGACTGAGCGCCAGAATGCAGTCAGTAAACAACAGTGGCAGATGGCACAAACAGCATTTGCTGTTGGCGAAACCGATCTCACACACGTCATCATGGCCATGCAGCGTGTGCAGGAAAGTGCCCTTGAACATCAGCTGCAGCTGCAGCGCCAGCAACATCTGATTTCCGAATACAACCAGATTATTGGAGTACTGCCATGAAGATTCTAAAACCGCTGGTGCTGGCCGTGATGATGCCCATTGTGATCACTCCTGCCACTCTGGGCAATCTGGCACAGGCACAAGAATCAATCACACTGACGACCGATGATCTGCAACGGATGGCGATTATATTTGCCCCTGTTCAGGCAGTTGCCGACAGTGATGGCGACAGGGTGCCGGCCACGGTGATCACCCCGCCGGATGTGTCGGGCACGCTTAATGCGATGTTTGAAGGCCAACTGCAGAGCTGGCATGTGGAAACCGGCGCCGAGGTCAGCGCGGGTCAGTTGCTTGCTACCCTGCGCAGTGAAGATCTGCTGGCAGCTCAGCAGATTTTTATGGACGCTGCGATTGCCCAGAGCCACGCCGATGCTGCGCTGGCGCGCGATCAGCGCCTGTTCGATGAAGGCATTATTTCTGAACAACGTTTGCAAGTCAGCAACCGAGACCGGCAGCTGACGGCTGTCGCTGAATCCAGTGCGCGTCGCCGACTTGTTTCAGCAGGCTTCGACACCAATGACCTGAACCAGTTGAAAAGCGGCAACATCACACTTGGACAGTATCAAATAAGGGCACCCCGCGCGGGAATTATCACCCAGCGGCTTGTACAGGCTGGCGCAAAAGTCAGTGACGGTGATGCTCTGCTGGCAATGCGCGACGACAACCAGCTCTGGATCAGCGCCCGTATACCTGCGCGTCTCACTGTCAGCCTGCGCACAGGCAGCAGCCTGACGATGGCAGACAGTGCGGCAACAATCACGTTACGGCAGCTTGACAGACAAATTGATAGTGCCAGCCAGACTGTGGGCATTCTGGCTGAATTCGATGCTGGCAGCGATGCGGCCGTGCTGCCGGGGCAGATTTTGACTCTGATTCTGCCGCCGGCAGAACGAGGGGTGCGCGTGCCGGCTGATGCAGTTGTGCATGCTGGTGAAGAAACCACCGTCTATGTGCGCAATTCAAACGGGGCTGAAGCCAGAGTGCTGCAACTGACGCCATCAGGTCGTCATTACATTTCGACAGAAGGTCTGCGCGCTGGCGAAGAAGTGGTAGTTCAGGGTGCTGCTGTACTTAAAGGCATACAGATGGGACTGGGGGGAACAGAATAATGCTGGCGAAACTGGTTCAGCTTTCTCTCAGCCAACGGTTGCTGACCGGCCTGTTGGCCCTGCTACTGGCAGGCTTTGGCACGCGCGCGCTGCTGCAGCTGCCCATTGATGCTTTTCCGGATATCTCACCCACGCAGGTGAAAATCATCATCAAGGCACCCGGCATGACACCCGAGGAAGTCGAGTCCCTGATCACCCAGCCTATTGAAGTTGAGCTGTTAGGTATACCACGCAAAACCATACTGCGGTCCATTTCCAAGTATGCGCTGAGCTCAATCACACTGGATTTTGAAGAAGGCACTGATATTTACTGGGCGCGCCAGCAGGTCAGCGAACGCATCACAAATGTCTGGGAAAATCTGCCCGGTGATATTAGTGGCGGGCTGGCGCCAATGAGCACTCCTTTGGGTGACATGTTTATGTTCACCATCGAAAGCGACACGCTGACACTGGAACAGAAGCGTTATCTGGTGGACTGGGTCATACGCCCGGCCCTGCGCACCGTGCCCGGTGTGGCGGACGTAAACGCACTCGGTGGTTTTGTGCGCACCTATGAAGTGACACCCGATACTGCTGCCATGGCCCAGCTTAATGTCGACACTGACGCCTTGATTGAAGCACTGGAACTGAACAATAAAAATGACGGAGCAGGCCGCATCAATCAGGGTGAAGAAGCCATGCTGATCCGGGTGGCTGGTGCCATTGGTCAGATATCGGATATCGGAAACATTCAGGTCAGCACTGCCAATGGCTCTCATGTGCCATTGGCACAGATTGCAAGCGTCGGCATTGGGTCGCTGGAACGTTATGGCTCAGTGACTGCAGACGGAAACTCGGAAGCGGTACAGGCACTGATCATTGGTCTGGCTGGCGCTAACGCACGCGAAGTGGTCACTGGTGTCAAAAACAAACTGGCTGACATTGAAGCCACCTTGCCGGCGGGCACACACACGGATATTTTTTATGACCGAAGTGTATTGATAGAAGGTGCTGTCAACACAGTTTCCATGGCGCTGATTGAGGCTGTGGTGCTGGTAATTGTGCTACTGGTGTTATTCCTCGGCAATATACGTGCTGCGATCACCGCAGCCCTGATTCTGCCGCTATCGGCATTGGTAACATTTTTGCTGATGAACAGCATGTCCATGAGTGCAAATCTGATGAGCCTCGGTGGCTTGGTGATAGCCATCGGCATGCTGGTGGATTCCGCCATAGTGGTGGTGGAAAATATCGTGTCGTCCATGAGCCGTCACAGAAAAAGCACCCGATTGCCACGTCTTCATATTATTTACCGCGCAGTCAAGGATGTTGCTGCACCAGTGACCGCAGGCATTCTGATTATTATTATTGTGTTCCTGCCCTTACTCACTCTGGAAGGTCTGGAAGGCAAGCTGTTCGGCCCGGTAACCATGACTATTGTATTCGCATTGATTGGCTCTTTGGTGTTGTCACTGACCGTGATACCGGTGATAGCATCCTTCCTGATCAAGGCTGAAGGCCACGAGGAGCCTTGGCTGGCCAGAAACCTGCTCAAAATCTATCAACCGCTTTTAGTCAAGGCGCTTGCCAGACCCATCTATGTATTGGCGGTGGCCGCCGGCTTGCTCGCTGTAACTGTGGCGATATACCCTTTGGTTGGCAAAACCTTCATGCCTACGATGGATGAAGGCGACATCATCATTCAGCTGGAAATGATTCCCTCTGTCAATCTGGAAACCTCAACACATCTGGTGCAGCAAGTTGAAAAGGAACTGATCAAACAGGTATCCGAAATTTTGCGCATAGTCTCGCGTACCGGTTCTGATGAAATTGGCCTGGACCCGATGGGTCTCAACGAAACTGATATGTTTCTGCATCTGAAACCACATAACGAATGGGAAGTCAGAACCAAAGCAGAGTTGGAAACTCGACTGAGGTCAGTGATGGATCAGTTTGTTGGAATCAACTATGGCTTTACCATGCCGATTGATATGCGGATCTCAGAAATGCTTACCGGTTCGCGTGGCGATGTCGCCATCAAACTGTTCGGTCCGGATATGGACGCACTCAATGCGCTTGCGCAGCGGATCTCCGACACAGTGTCAGGAGTGTCGGGTGCCATTGACACTACTGCCACTCTTAATGAAGGCGCCCAGTATCTTCAGGTCAGCATTGACCGGCAGCGTGCCGGCCAGTTCGGTATCAACGCGGATCAGTTGCAACGACGACTGCGTGCGGAAATTGAAGGTCTGCAGACAGGCACCGTGATCGAAGACGGTGCGCGTATTGCATTGATGATACGCTTTGACAAAGTGCGCGGGGATGGCCTGGCCCTGATGAATAGTAACCTGATCAATCTGCCCGGTGGCGGTTTTGTATCATTGGCAGATCTTGCTGATATCCGGCGCATCGAAGGCCCGGTTGCGATCAACCGCGAAAACGGTCAACGCTTTGCAGTCATACGCACCAATGTTGAAGGCAGGGACCTGGTAGGTTTCGTCGATGAAGCGCGTAGCAGAATAGCTGAACAGATTGAACTGCCTTCAGGGTACACACTGGAATGGGGTGGTGAGTTTGAAAACCAACAGCGGGCCGCGGCAAGACTCAGTCTGGTGATACCGGTGGCGTTGTTGTTGATAGCACTGGTTTTGTTCATGACATTCCATTCCATTAAACAAACGCTGATTATTTTGTCCAACATCCCTTTTGCCATGACCGGGGGCTTGATTGCACTGTGGCTGACCGGTGAGTTTTTGTCAGTACCGGCCTCGGTAGGTTTTATAGCACTACTCGGGGTAGCGGTACTCAACGGTGTTGTGATGATGTCTCACTTTAATCAACTGGCGGAGAAAGGTCTGGACATTGCCCATGTGGTGCAGGAAGGCTCGATGCGGCGGCTGCGCCCGGTAATGATGACAGCAACTATTTGCGCCATTGGCCTGATGCCACTACTACTGGCTACAGGACCGGGCTCGGAAATACAGAAACCGCTGGCAATTGTGGTGATTGGCGGCTTGATCAGCTCAACTTTGTTGACATTGTTTCTACTACCCATTACCTATCGACGATTCCATCAACCGGTACAACACTCCAGCCATCCAACCGCGATAGAAACAGGAACTCATTAATGAAAACCATGCTGATGCTGAGCACCTCCCCGGCACTCGAAGAGGACATGGTGGATTATTTACTCGAGCACCCGGGTGTAGACGGGTTCACGTCTCTGGCTGCTTATGGACATGGTAGCGCCCTCTACATGTCGGTGACTGAGCAGGTGGCAGGCAGACGCAAACGTATACAGTTCCAGATCATCCTGGAGACCGACGAGGTGGAGTCTGTCACCAGCCAACTCGCTGATCGGGTAGGCCAGGACATTGTGTACTGGCAAGTGCCGGTATCAGGACTGGGCAGAACCTGATACCGAACCACTCAATGCTGATCCGGTCTATTCCAGCGCTTCGTAAACCATAGTCTTGAAGCGTTCACGAAAGCCATTACCACCGGCCGGTGAGACCTGCGCCATGATGATGGTGATCATATTTTCATGCGGGTCTATCCAGAAGCGCGTACCCGCAGACCCGTCCCACCAATATTCGCCTTCATTGACCTTGTGATTATAAGTAGCGGGGTCAAGTGCCACAGCAAAACCACCCAGACTCCAGCCCGAACCCGCCCAGTAACCGTTGCTGCCGATTGGCATCAATGCGTCAGGCACGGCATTTTCTGCCGCCTGACGCACACCCTCTTCACTCAGCACACGCTGCCCGCCTGCCATACCATTGTCCAGAAACAGCTGCGAGAAGCGCAGGAAATCGGCAGTTGACGACACCAAACCTACACCACTGCTTTTTAAGGCACGCTCTTCTGTAACCGGGATGGTTTCCATTTCGTGTGGCCGTAATTGGCCGTCCGCGCCCGGGCGATAGACCGTGGCCAGACGTTCACGACGACTTTCGTCAACAAAAAATACAGTGTCCGTCATACCCAGTGGCTCAAATATTTCCTGCTCATAAAAGCTCAGAACATCCTGACCAGAGACGACCTCGATTATGCGACCCAGTATCTCTGAATGCATGCCGTAGCGGTAAACTGTACCGGGGTCTTCGAACAAAGGCAGTGCCGCGACATTATTTACCACCTGTTCCAGAGTCTGGTCGTAACCATGCACGGCATTGGCGCGGTAAAAAGCGCTGTTGCGATCACCTATGCCCGAGGTATGGGTGAGCAATTGTGCAATAGTGATGTCACCATTACGGTCGCGAACTTCTTGCACATCGGTATTGTTCGAATCCTGAAAAACTTTTTGTGCTGCAAATTGCGGCAGGTACTTTTGCACAGGATCATTGACGCTCAGCAGTCCCTGGTCCTGAAGAATCAGAATACCCAGCGCAGTAACAGGCCGCGTCATTGAGTAGGTGCGAAACAGCGCATCTGCAGTCATAGGCTGTTGCGATTCAATGTGTTTGTAGCCTAGCGCCTGAGAGTAGACCAGCTTGCCGTCCTTCATCACGGCTGCCACAACGCCCGGAACATCGCCGGCATCAATCTGAGCCTGCAGGGCTGCTGTTACGGCGCCCAGTGCGGCCGCTGACAAGCCGACGGATGCCGCACTGGCCGTTTCAAATCCTGGCAGCTCTGCTGACTGGGCAATCACATGCGCCGGCAAAGCCAGCGTCGCGGCAGCAAGGCTGCATACCAGCAGGCAGTGGCGATTAAATTGCAGAAATTCAGCTATACCGGTATGTCTCATTTTTATGCTCCATCTAAGGCCACGACGTTACTGCTGTGCATCATGGGCTTTTTAATACGTGGTCACTCAAGGGCTGACCTTCATAGTCAGAGCATCAAGCTTACCCGCCGCTGAGCGCACCTACAATCTGAACTCTGTCATTGTCGGAAATAACTGCGTCCAATGTATGCACCATGCATTCCCCGACGAACATGGCAATATGGCGCCGGATAGCCCCCTGTTCGTCGACCAGCCTGAATCTTATGCCCGGGAAACGCTGTTCGAGCTGCCACATAAGATCAGCAAGCGTACACAGGCCGCCGGCAGCAAACTCCTGTTCGCGCTCGCCCCGGGTGTAGGAATCAACCTGGGTTGGCAACACCACCCGGATCATGACCCTGGCACCACTTCGATAGAATAGATATGAGGCAGATCACTGGCCAGGCATTGCCAGTTGTTGCCTTCATCATAACTGGCCCATACCTGTCCCTGCGTATTGCCCAGAAACAGCGACGCTGGAGAGGACCCATCGACCGCCATACACTGGCGCTTGACTGTCCACCACGCCTGGCTGGTCGGAAAACCGTTGTGCTGGCGCGCAAAACTGGCGCCACCATCACGACTGCAATAGACAGCAGGCTTTCCATCAGGGCTGGTGCGAGGCCATAAACCAGATCCATCCATCGGGAAGACCCAGATGCAATCAGGGTCAGTCGGATGCACCAGTATCGGGAAACCGATATCACCAACGTCCTTGGGCATGTTGTCGCCGATACGCTGCCAGACATCGCTGACGTCGCGGTCCATGCGATACAGACCACAGTGGTTCTGGTGATAAAGCCGGTTGTTGTATAACGGATGCATCACAATGCAATGAGGATCGTGCCCGTATTCGTACTCACTGCCATCATCTTTTGGCGGATAAAAGTCCATTGCCACACCCTTGTTCAGGGGTTTCCAGGTGCCGCCCTCGTCAAAACTCTCGAAGATACCGCCGCCCGACATCCCTACAATAAGATGTTTGTAGTTGGAAGGATCGACAATGATTGAGTGCAGCTTGGGGCCGTCTGGTGTGCCATCCTTGTCGCCACCGCGCCACTGATAGAAGTCCGCATGGTGATTCAAACCGGTAACTTCCTGCCAGGTATTGCCGGCATCGTCGGAGCGAAACAAACCCTGCGGCGAGGTGCCCGCATACCAGACATCCGGCGCGCTGTCATGCCCCGGCGTCAACCAGAACACATGATCCACCGTGCGCCCCTCTCCTGTTTCAGTTGCTACCGGGGCAAACGCCGGGGGCTTCGGGGCCTCGCTCCAGCTGACACCTGCATCGCAGGAGATAAATATCGACGGCCCCAGATGGCCGCTGCCAACAGACATCAGCTGATAAGAGGGTTTGCGCGGATCAGCCACATAATGACTGACTACTGAACCCAGATGCATAGGGCCTTTCAGCTCGCGGGTTCCCCGCCCTCCTTTGCCTTCCAATACCCAGGCGCCTTTGCGAGTGCCGACAAGAACGGTTTGTGTTCCCATGACTGACGATCCCTCTGAATTATTTGTTTACTATTTTGTTGTGAATGTGCGGTCCGGCAGCCTGACCAGAATAGCCCTGCCGTTAACTTGTCGTCTACAAAGCCCGTAATTCGACACTTAATTGCAACAAAAATTGACTCAATTGAAACAACTGGTTTATGCTGCCGAGCGATCGGTCGTACAGAAAGTGATGTCAAAACAAAGTGTTATGAAAAGTAACAAACTGATCATTCTGTGCAGATTGGTAACACTTCCCGGGTTATCGGGAATTTGTAACATCGTCTGATCTGATCCACGTTAGTAAGTTAGACAATATAAAAACAAGCAAAGAACGAGCACGCAGGGCTGCATCCAGCCCCTGAAAGCGCCGGGAGAGCAGACTTAGATGCCGAGCACTCAGCATCAGGTTCAATCGGGCGCGAGTGATAGAGACGAGTTTTACTATTACCGCCATAGCAAACGGGGTACTGCATACCGGCAAGTGTCGGCTTTGCTTTTTTTGTACGCAAAATTTGTGTCCCAAAAAAAACAGACGATTAACTTAACTGCAGTAACAATAAGTATTATAAGGGGGGGAAACCCGATGAAATTAAAAGAACTGTATCGGAGTATAGCTTGCGTGACTCTGGTTGCGCCCGTAATGGTGTTTGCTCAGCAAGCTCCTGAAATAGAAGAGGTTGTTGTTACAGGTTCCTTGATTCGCGGTACACCTGTAGACGCAGCATTGCCAGTGGAAGTATATACTCAGGAAGACCTGAAGCTGTCTGGCTCACCATCCGCTCTCGACTTCGCAAAAAGCCTGAGTATCTCCGGTGCCACATCCGGTGAATCCTACTACTTCGGCGGCGCTGGCCTGACCGGTAGCGTAAGCTACAACCTGCGTGGTATCGGCGCGGACAAAACTCTGTCCCTGTTCAATGGCCGACGTGTCACCCAGAACACTTCCGTTATCCCATCCATCGCCCTGTCGCGTACTGAAATCCTGAAGGACGGCGCCGCCGTAACTTACGGGGCGGACGCAACCGGTGGTGTTGTTAACTTCATCAGCCGTGACAGTTTCGACGGCGTTGAAGTACAGTCTTCCTACAAAGCAATCGACGGCTCCGACGGTGACTACACTCTCGGCATCATCGGTGGCCTCAGCGGCGACCAGTCTGACTTTATCTGGGCTGCACAGTGGGAACATCGTTCACGTCTGGACGCCAAAGAGCGCTCATTCACCGATCTGCCATATGGTGTGAACCCTGCACCCTGGTCAAACCTGACCAACCTGGCATCCTGGCAGCCACGTGGTGCTCTGCCGGCAATCCCGAACAACACTGCCAATGGTGAATGGGGTGCTCCACTGACCTCCCCGGGCGTTGTTGTACCTGACTTCACCCAGTCATCCTGTGAAGCTGTAGGCGGTGTATTCTCCCCGGCTGTTGGCAACACAACCTGCTACTACAACTATATCCCGTACTACAACCTGGTATCCGATAACGACATCTATCGTCTGTATACCCAGTTCAAGACTTCTGTACATGATCGTATGGACTTCTACGTACGCGCCGCCTACTCCATGGTAGACACACCGTACCAGTATGGCTCGCCTTCACAGCCGGTAATCCGCGGCCCTGCTCGTGCAGCCGGTGCGACTCACCAGCTCTACGTTCCAATGGCTAACCCTTACGTGAATGACTTTGTCCGCCGTACCGGCTGGATCAATAACCCTGCGTACGCTCAGACTGCCGGTTTCACACCTGTAACTTACCGTGCATTTGCGCACGGTGGCCTGGACACCTTTGCTGAAAGTGGCAAGTACAGCACACCCAGCAAGATCCGCAACAAGTTCGCACACCTGTCCTCAGGTTTTGACGGTGAGTTCAGCAATGGCATCTCTTATGACATCGCTGCAACTTATAACCAGTCGAACCTGTATGCCGACAGCCCGGACATGATCCTGTACCGAACCCAGCAAGCGCTGAACGGTCTGGGTGGTCCAAACTGTAACGCGACAGATCTTGATCCGAACCGTTTTGGTATCCAGAACCCTGCCATGGCAGGCACTGCAGGCTGCATGTGGTACAACCCCTTTGCATCCAACTTTGCTTCTCAGCCAGTATATGGCCTGGCTAACCCCAGCTATGTTCCCGGCGCCGAAAACTCCGACGAACTGATTGCGTGGATGTTCAACGAACGCGCTACCCGCTCAGTCAACTGGAACCTGACCTTCGACGCAGTATTCAGCGGCGAAACGCCAATCCAGTTGCCAGGCGGCACAGTAGGTTGGGCACTGGGTGCTCAGTACCGTACTACTGAAAACCAGGAAACTGTAGAAGATCCGTTGTACAACGGTTCTACTCCTTGCCAGAACCCTGCTTCAGAAGGCCAGGTGCCACGCAACCCGACCGACCCGCTGTACAACGGTTGTACTCCTGACGGCCCGGGCCCGTTCCAGTTCTTCGGAACCAACGTGCCTGATTACACAACGCAGGATCAGACTTCAGTATTCGGCGAAGTAAGTGTGCCTTTGTTTGATTCACTGTTCCTGTCCGCAGCTGTTCGTTATGAAGAGTTCACAGGCGGCCTGGATGCGACCGTATACAAGGTTTCCGGTCAGTACACATTGACTGACAATCTGTCATTCCGTGGCTCGTACGGCACCAACTATCAGGCACCTGGCGCGGGCGTTGTTCCCGGCGAAGTTGCCAACGGCACCAACAGCTACACGATCGCTGGCGGCAACTGGCGTGGTGCACAGACTGTAACCCAGTCCGGCATCCAGCCAGAAGAAGCTGTGGTATGGAGCTCAGGCGCAATCTGGCAGTCAGAAGGTTTCACGGCTGGCAGTAACTTCCGCTTCATTGTTGACTACTTCAACATCGAAACTGAAAACGAACTTGGCCTGCTGGCATCAGCCAACCAGATAGCAAGTGCTGTATTCAGCATTTCTCCGACGGGCTCTGCCACCATCCCGACCAACGGTTCGGCGCTGGCTAACTGCTCACACCCACTGGCTGGCCGTGTTGTATTCAACGGCACCTGTGTACAGGGCGTAACCAATGCAAACGATTTTGCACAGGTCCGCACTGACTACGGTAATGGCCCTGGCCAGACCACTGCAGGCTTTGATGTTCAGACCTCCTACAGCCTCCCGGCTTTCCGTGGTGATCTGACTTTCAGCGCAACTGCAACCAAAATCCAGAAGTTCGAGCTCACCCCGACAATTCTGGATGGTTTCCAGATTGCTCCGGGCGCAAGCCGTCTGGGCTTCCTGAACTTTGCTACCATTGCTAACGCAGTATCTGAATGGCGCGGCAACTTCACCACTAACTACTCTGAAGGCGATCACAACTATCGTCTGACTGCACAGTATGTCAAAGGCGTGAAAGATGACCGTTTCTTCACTGCTGCCGGCGACCGTGTAGGTGATGCAGCTCTGACACCAGCTGGTCGTCAGCCTGGCACCAACACTCCGTTTGGTCCATCAACCTACGGCGTATTCGGTGAAGACTGGATCTCCTTTGATTTCCACTACACGCTGGATCTGCCACGTTGGGACGCAACAGTTAACGCTTCTGTGGTGAACATCGCAGACGAAATGCCACCAGCATCACGCCAGGAAATGGGTTACGACCCACGTATCGGCAGCCCGCTGGGCCGTACTTTCGAAGTGGGCCTGACCAAGCGTTTCTGATCAGTTGAAATACCAGAGCCTTTCCGGAGGCTCTGACTGAAAGCCCCGCCCCGTCTTGTACCGGGCGGGGCTTTTTTTTGATCCGTCTGGTCGCAGCAGGTATAAACCTGGTCTGTAAAAACAGGGTTTAGCTTTACCGCACCGATACGAATGTTTTACTGTGAACAGCAGACATTGAGTCCGGCAGGCCGGAAACAGGGAGATTGGGCATGAGTGCAACATTGTTGTGGATAGTGCTGGGAATCATACTGATTATTTCAGAACTATTGATGACCAGCGTAATCGCAGTGTTTTTCGGCATTGCGGCCGTGGTTGTCGGGGTGTTGTTACAGCTGGGAATCATAGAGTCAATGACTGCCCAGTTTACCGTGTTTGGGGTCATCAGCTTATTGTCGCTGTTTCTGGCTCGTGGCAAGTTAAAGCTGTGGTTCAAAGGATATACTGCCGACAGGAGTGAAGGTCAGGGCGACTTCCAGCACGATATTGGCGCCCGCGGCATCGTAGTAGACGATTTTGCTCAGGGCAGCGGCCGGATTACTTTAAATGGCGTGCGCTGGACGGCATTCTCGGATGAAGACCTGAAGTCGGGAGACACCGTCTGGGTCAGCAGCAACAATGGAATCGAGCTGACCGTTTCACGGAAAAAGCCGGAAATTGGCTAACTCATATACTACAAAATACTATGAAGACAATGGATTCATAACAGGGGAATAACATGGAAGAACTTAGCATCGGCAATATATTGGCAATTGGTTTTGCACTTGTTGCGGTAGTCACCATCGCCAAATCAGCACGTATTGTGCCGCAGCGTTCCAACTATGTGATCGAGCGCCTCGGCAAATATTCCCGCACACTGGACTCGGGGTTTCATCTCCTGATTCCGTTTATCGACAAGGTCGCTTATCAACACACTTTGAAAGAAGAAGTGATCGACGTCGAGCGCCAGAACTGTGTCACCAAAGACAATATTCAGGTAGGTATTAACGGCGTGCTGTACATGCAGGTGGTTGATGCGCACAAAGCCAGTTACGGCATCAACAATTACCGTTACGCCGCCAGCCAGCTTGCCCAGACCACCATGCGCTCTGTCATCGGCCAGACTGATCTGGACAAGACCTTTGAAGAACGCGCCAAGATCAATGAAGACGTGGTGATGGCACTGGATGAGGCAGCGACTCCCTGGGGCATCAAGGTGCTGCGTTACGAGATTTCCGACATTGAGCTACCCGCGAGCATCAAGGATGCGCTGGAGCAGCAAATGAGGGCCGAGCGCGAGCGTCGCGCTGCTATTGCCAAGTCCGAAGGTGAGCGCCAGGCCATGATCAACGTATCCGAAGGCCAGAAGCAGGAAGTCATCAATCACTCTGAAGGCGACAAAATGCGCCAGATCAATGAAGCTGAGGGACGCGCCAGAGAGATTGAGTTGATCGCCGAAGCAACCGCTGCCGGACTCAGGCTGATCGCGGCGGCGATTCAGGAACCCGGCGGTAAAGACGCCGTCAATCTGCGCGTCGCCGAGCAGTACGTAAAAGAGTTCGGTAATCTTGCCAAGACCAACAACACCATGATTGTGCCTGCCGAACTGGCTAATATCGGCGGGGCTGTGGCCGGGCTGACTGAAATACTTGGAGCAGCCAGGGTCAAGCAGGTAGCTCCCTGAAATCCACCTCCCCTCTGTTTACCATAAACGGAGGGGAGCTCCTCCCCCGGTACAAATCTTGCTACATCCCCTGCTGAGACATAAAGCTCTGTAAAAACCTCTGTTTTTTCAGCATTTTTATGCCTTCACGCCCTGTAAGTGGGCGTTGGTTTTGCGAGCGCGCCAAAAGCAGGCAGCATACGTCGGCGTGTGCGAACACTTTGATCTGTCATGAAGCACCGGATTGTGGTCATGGCGGGTTGTGGACCACGGCTGGATGAAAGCGACACAACAGATCTTCCGCGTACGACGCAAGTACAACGTCTGGGTAGGCAACGAGACGCTGGAGGACTACGCGCTGCGTTTTACCGCTGTCAAAGCACGCCGCTGGAGCATCGATCATGTGGCCAAAACGGCACTGGGTGCTACTGCGTTTCTGGCTCTGGAAGCGATTGCAGCCACCATCACGCTCAGTTACGGTGCGGTCAACGCCATCGCAGCCATGCTGGCGGTGGGGCTGGTCATTATTGTCACCGGCTTTCCGATTGCCTATAACGCGGCCAAATACGGCCTGGATATCGATCTGCTGACACGTGGCGCGGGTTTTGGTTATCTGGGCTCCACCATCACTTCGCTGATTTACGCTTCGTTCACTTTTATCTTTTTTGCAATCGAGGGTGCCATTCTTGCGGCGGCGCTGCGTGCACTGCTCGGCATACCATTGTGGCTGGGTTATATCATTTGCGCGATAGCGGTCATTCCGATCGTGACCCACGGCATCACTCTGATCTCAAAATTCCAGGTTGGTACCCAGACGTTCTGGCTCACTCTGCAATGTACAGCGCTGGCAGTCGTCGCCTGGTTCGAGTTCGCCCGCGTGGATGACTGGACTGCCTATATGCCTGCTTCAGCAGGTGAAGGCATGGGTGGTTTTAACCTCGCGCTGTTCGGGGCCTCCGCCGCTATCCTGTTTGCTCTGGTGGCACAGATTGGCGAGCAAGTGGATTACCTGCGTTTTATGCCGGAAAAAACCAAAGAGAATTCCAGACGCTGGTGGTTCTGGTTAACACTGGCCGGGCCGGGCTGGATTCTGATAGGCATTATCAAAATGCTGCTGGGTTCCTTTCTTGCCTATCTGGCCATCACTGCGGGTGACAGCCCGGAGCGCGCGGCCGATCCAACCTATATGTATCAGATGGTGTTCAACTACATCAGTAGCTCACCTACCCTGTCTTTAGTCCTCGCTGGCCTGATGGTGGTGATCTCGCAAATGAAGATCAACGTCACCAACGCCTATGCCGGCTCTATTGCCTGGTCAAACTTTTTTTCACGGCTGACACACAGTCATCCCGGGCGTGTGGTGTGGCTGGTGTTTAACGTAGCAATCGCATTATTGCTGATGGAATTAGGACTATATCGCGCGCTGGAAGCCATTCTCGGCCTGTTCTCGATTGTGACGCTAAGCTGGCTGGGCTCTTTGTCAGCGGATCTGATGATCAACAAGCCATTAAAGCTCAGCCCTTCATTTGTTGAATTCAAACGCGCTCATCTTTACGACATCAACCCGGTTGGCACAGTGTCTGTTTTACTGGCATCGGTGACCGGAGTTTTATGTTATCTGGGACTGTTTGGTGAAACTGCGCGCCACCTCGCCCACTTTATCAGTCTCGGCATGTGTTTTGTTACGGTACCCCTCATCGCCGTACTGACGCGAGGCCGCTTTTACCTTGCGCGTCAGTCACCCGAAATAATTGAACTGCTGCAGACTCAAACCAATAACGAAAATCTGCAGTGCTGCATCTGTGAGAACCCGTTCGAACGCCAGGATATGGCTTACTGCCCTGCCTATCAGGGCGCCATCTGCTCATTATGCTGCTCTCTTGACTCGCGCTGTATGGACAGCTGCAAACCCAACGGGCGTCTGGCTAATCAACTGGAGAACTGGTTAAAACCCTGGCTGCACACTGCATTTTTCCAACCTGTTGGCCGGCGTATGGTGCGCTTTTTTACACTATTTGGTACTGCCAATGCTATCAGCGCATCATTGCTGGGTCTGGTCTACTATCAGATGCTACCTGATACCGGCAGTGAGATTGCACTGCTGCAACAAGCACTGACCATGTTGTTCTTTGTCATGTTGATTATTCTCGGTGTGATCTGCTGGCTGTACTTGCTGGCGAGTGAAAGCCGGGAAGTTGCACAACAGGAATCAACACGCCAGACCAGCCGCCTGATGCAGGAAATCGAAGCGCACAGTCACACTGACGAGCAACTGCAACGCGCCAAGGATCTGGCAGAGCGCGCCAATGAAGCAAAAAGTCGCTACCTGTCTGGCATCAGTCACGAACTGCGCACACCACTACAGGCCATTCTGGGGTACGCACAACTCCTTACACAGCGTGAAGAAATTCCGCTGCGCAATCGCGAGGCCATTCAGATCATCAAACGCAGCGGTGAACACCTCGCCGGATTGATCGAAGGCCTGCTGGACATTTCAAAAATTGAAGCCGGCAGACTGGAAATTTACCGCAACCATGTCAAGTTGCCAGAACTCATTGAGCAGATGATTCAGATGTTCCGCACCATGGCGATGGAAAAAGATATTCTGTTTACCTGTCATGTGCACAACAAATTACCTGAGGTTGTGACCACAGATGAAAAACGTTTACGCCAGATTCTGATCAACCTGTTATCCAACGCAATCAAATACACTCAGCAGGGCAGCGTCGAATTCCACGTTCGTTATCGTAATCAGGTCGCGGAATTTTCCGTGGTTGATACTGGTGTAGGCATCAATGAAAAAGACATGCAACGGATACTGGACCCGTTTGAACGTGTGCGCGGCCCCGATGCACCCAACGTGCCCGGCACAGGCCTGGGCCTGACCATCGTGCGTCTGCTAACCGATATTATGGGTGGAGAACTGGATATCACCAGCACCCCCGGCACAGGCAGTTGTTTTAAAGTCAGTCTGATGATGTCGCGTGTCACCGAGCCGTTGATTCTGACACCGCCCCAGCGCCATATCGAAGGATATGCCGGTGCACGCAAAGTCGTCATGGTGGTCGATGACGATCCCATCCATCGCGGCCTGATGGCGGAATTATTACCGCCACTTGGTTTTACCCTGTTTGAATCACCTGACGCCTTTGATTGTCTGGAAGTCGTCAAAACTATGACGCCGGATATTTTCCTGCTTGATGTCAGCATGCCTGGCATGGATGGCCTGGCACTGGCGAGTCGGTTACGCGATCTGGGCTTCCAGCAGCCGATTATCATGATTTCCGCTGATGCCCAGGAGCGTCACCGCAATCTTCAAACCCTCAGCGATCACAATGCCTATCTGGTGAAACCCATTAACCATCAGCAACTGCTGGACAAAATTGGCAGCCTGTTGACTTTGCAATGGCTGCACAAAAAACCGGATGATGATGACTCAGAATCCAAAGTCCTTATTCCACTAACTGATCTGACAGCTCTGTCGAACAACGACCTGGCGCGCGAGTTGGTAGCGTGCGCGGAGCTTGGTTACAAACGCGGTGTTCAGAACAAGCTGGATGAAATGACTCAAAAAGGGCTGATCAATGAGCCTGCACGCCGTTACTTGAAAAGTCTTCTTGATGTTATGCAATTCAATCAAATAGTACGTAGTTTTCAACAGGCAAAAACCCAACTTTCAGACACGCCTGATACAGGCGATAACACGGGCGTTTCCGGATCATGAGCAAAAAATCACATTCCAATGTTGTACTGGTAGTGGATGATTCCCCTGAGTCATTGAGTTTTGTCAACGATACGCTGGAGGAGGCCGGTTACAACGTACTGGTCGCGCTTGAAGGCCGTCAGGCACTGACCATCGCTCGGCGCATCCGCCCTGACATGATATTGATGGACGCGCTGATGCCAAACAAAGACGGGTTTGAAACCTGTCGCGAACTGCGGGGCATCCCTGAGCTGGCGGCAATTCCCGTGATATTCATGACCGGATTAACCGATTCCGCCAGTATCGTTAAAGGCCTGGAAGCTGGCGGGGTCGACTACCTCACCAAACCCATCAAACCGGAAGAATTGCTGGCACGCATGAGTGTGCATCTGAACAATGCGCGGTTGACCAGCAGCGCCTACAACGCGCTGGATTCTGCCGGCCAGCACCTGTTCTCTGTCAGCAGACAAGGCAGGATCTTGTGGGCGACACCACAAACTTTATCGTTGTTTGCACGCGCAGGAGCCAGTGAGGAGTGGCAGATGACGTCCCTGGCAACTGCACTCAATAACTGGCTTTCACCACCCGCGCAGCGTGAAGCCGATCAGATGTTGTCACTGACAGTCATCTCCGGCGCAGGCGCCTCAGAGCAGGAAAAACGTCTGAGCGTAACGTTTATACGCCACATCAGCGAGGACGAAAAACTGCTGCGTTTATCAGAGGCGGCGGAAACTACCGGCGAGGAACTACTGCGTGAGAAACTCAATCTGACCAAACGAGAATCAGAAGTACTGGCCTGGATCAGCCAAGGTAAAACAAACTGGGAAGCGGCACAGATTCTTCAGATGAGCCCACGTACGGTGAACAAACATCTGGAGCAGATTTTCAAGAAACTGAGTGTGCAGAATCGCACAGCTGCTGCGCGTATAGCGCTCAGTATTCTCGAACGGGATTAAACCATTAAATGCCGGTAGAGCAACGCCGCTTAATCGCGGCGATTTTTCTCTGACATATGTTTGTCTGCGTATCGTACTGACACACTGAACACCAGCAATATCAAAACAGACCCAAGTACAAGAGCACCGGCCAGCCAGCCGGCGTGCTCCAGATCGTGCGCTATACTACCGACTATGGCATGACCTTCATGGGCTTGCAGTGTTGCAGCGGACAAAGAAGCAGCCGCAGCCACTACCAGCTTGGAAAATTTTTTCATCAGGCACCTCTTCCTTCGGCAACATTGGCCTCAGCATGCATCTCTGTACGGGCGAAGCCAGCACCGGCCGCAGTGACACCAGCCATCATGTTGACCAATGCCGAGCCACTGAGACGCTCCGGCAACATGCCGTACTCAACTATAAAATCGATAATCTGATCGAGGCCTTGCCCCGTTTTCAGGTTGCTGAACACAAACGGGCGCTCACCGCGCATACGGGCAGCATCTTCGCGCATGACTTCCAACGATGCACCTACCAAGGGAGCCAGGTCGGTTTTATTGATAATCAACAGATCAGACTTCGTGATACCGGGACCGCCTTTGCGTGGAATCTTGTCACCGGCAGATACATCGATTACGTACAGTGTAAGGTCGGAAAGCTCGGGGCTGAACGTGGCGCTGAGATTATCTCCACCGCTTTCCACAAATATCATTTCCACCGGACCATGCCGGCGTAGCAGCTCATCGATTGCTGCCAGATTCATCGATGCGTCTTCACGAATTGCAGTATGCGGACAGCCACCGGTTTCAACACCGATAATCCGGTCTGCGCTGAGTGCCTCGTGTTTGGTCAGAAAGTTGGCATCCTCTTTTGTGTAGATATCGTTGGTCACTACGGCAATATCGTAGTGTTCCCGCATGGCAGTGCAAAGCGCACGCAACAAAGCAGTTTTGCCGGAACCAACCGGACCACCCACACCGATTCTGAGTGTTTGCACAGGTTTTTTTGACAACATTTCAAATCCTCCCATCTGCCAGCTATGCGGTAGATACCAACTCCTACGAGCGGAACAATCGCGTATATTGAGTTTCGTGGTACATGCTGGCCAGGCTCAGAGCGGGCAAACTCATGCCCAGTTCATCATCTGCCAGACTTTTGGCCTGTGTAATGGCCAGCGGTATTTTTTCCTGTAATGTGTGCAACAATTTCTGTGCCTGGGTCTGTCCAAGTGGTACCAGCTTGGTGGCAGCATTCACCTGATTTTCCAGCCAGGCCCAGCAATATCCCAGCGCTGCCATATCCACACCGATCTGCCAACTGACAGCTGCCTGCGCATAACAGGTGACAAAACTCAAAGGCGGCACTGAAATTAATGACGACACCGACAAGCTAGGCAATAGACGCTGCAGCGCCAGTCCTGTTGCGGTATCGGTCAATTGTAATTCCCGCGTCTCACGACTGGCTAAAACGTAGTCATTCCACCATTGGGCTTGCGCGACATTGTTATCCTGTATGGCTTGGTGCAGTCGCATCAGCACCGGAATATCCAGACGCGCCAGCGCAAAAAACAGCTGCATTTCCAACCAATGGCTGACGTCTTCATCAGTGCGCAACCAACCTGTGTCGATGGCGAACTCCAGTCCATGCGAAAAAGCGTAAGCACCTACCGGCAGCCCCGGGCTGCTTAAATGCATCAGTCTGAGCAAAGCATGTTCAGTGGTGTTCATGGCGCCCTTTGTCTATGGCGGGGGAAACCAGCTCCAGACTGTCGATAGCGCTCAGAACGGCGCGGCCATTCTCCCTCGCACCAGATCCTGGTTTGCTTGCCGGCATCAGTGCAGAGGCATGCTCATGAGAACCATGTCCGTGTCCGTGGCTACCGCCTGCGTATGCACCGGACTCCGGAACAAAAACATGCCGGGAGTGTTCAATCACCAATCCAAGCTGTTGCAACATTTCCTCGAGCACATGGTCAGGCAGTATGCGCAACAGCCGCTCTCCGACCTGAACCTTGACGTGACGATTTCCAAGGTGATAACAGGCACGTGCAAACGTGAGCCAGTCATCACAACGCGCAACGGCAACCGGTTCAATGGCACCTTCAATCAGTACGTAGCGACCACAATGGGTGCGCAGTGTTTCACCTACCAACAGCGGCGTTCCACGGGCCAGAAAAATTCTTACCTCTATACCCTCGGGAGAAAATACACGCAGACGCCCCCGGTCACGCTGCTCATGCGTGAGGATAACCCGTGTATCAATCGGGTAATTACCCCGCGTGCCCAGTCGCTCGTACACTTCCAGCATGCTGACATTCCTTTCTATTCAGGCTTTAAAACAAGCTATATCGTTGTGCAAGCGGCAAAACACTGGCTGGCTCACATGTCAGCAACTCACCATTGGCACGCACCTCGTAAGTTTGTGCATCCACTTCAATATGTGGCAACCAATTGTTCAACAGCATGTCGTGTTTGCGGATGTTGCGCGTATTGCGACAGGCACTGAAGCGACGGGTCAACCCAAGGGTGGGCAATGTGCCTGACTCCAGAGCAAGTTGACTGGTAAAGGTCACTGACAAAGCAGCCGCTGCGGCACCGTAGGCACCAAACATAGGGCGATAATGCACAGGCTGTGGCGTCGGAATTGATGCATTGGGATCGCCCATCGGCGCAGCGGCGATCATTCCGGACTTGATAATCAGCGACGGTTTGATGCCAAAAAACGCTGGCTTCCACAGCACCAGGTCAGCCAGCTTACCCACTTCAATTGAACCCACTTCGTGTGCAATGCCATGGGTGATAGCCGGGTTGATGGTGTACTTGGCGATATAACGCCGGACACGGAAATTATCTGCAGGACTGTTTTTTCCGGCAGCATCCGGGTCGCTCAAAGCGCCACGTTGCACTTTCATTTTATGTGCGGTCTGCCAGGTACGGGTGATCACTTCGCCAACACGGCCCATGGCCTGGGAGTCCGAGGCAATCATACTGAAAGCGCCCAGATCATGAAGAATGTCTTCAGCTGCAATAGTTTCTTTGCGTATACGCGAATCAGCAAACGCCACATCTTCCGGTATGGAAGCATCCAGATGATGACAGACCATCAACATGTCCAGATGCTCGTCAACTGTGTTGACGGTGTACGGCCGCGTCGGATTTGTCGAAGATGGCAATACATTTGGCAACGAGCAGGCCTTGATAATGTCTGGCGCATGCCCCCCTCCCGCACCTTCAGTGTGGTAGGTGTGAATGGCACGTCCTTTAAAGGCATCGATGGTGTCATCCACAAATCCTGACTCATTGAGCGTGTCTGTGTGAATGGCAATCTGAACGTCAAAATCCTCTGCGACGTTCAGACAGTTGTTGATGGATGCCGGTGTTGTTCCCCAGTCCTCATGTAGCTTGAGTCCGAAGGCGCCAGCCCGCAGTTGTTCGATCAAAGGGTCGGGCAAACTGCCGTTGCCTTTACCGAGAAAACCAAAATTCATCGGCAGCTGATCAGTCGCCTGCAGCATTCGCTGCATGTACCAGATACCCGGGGTGCACGTGGTTGCCTTGGTCCCTGTTGCCGGACCAGTGCCCCCACCCAGCATCGTGGTGACACCCGACATCAGGGCTTCTTCGATCTGTTGCGGGCAAATGAAATGGATGTGCGAATCAATTCCGCCAGCAGTCAGGATTGCGCCCTCCCCGGCGATAATTTCTGTGCCGGGACCAATGATGATATCCACACCTTCCTGCACATCAGGATTACCGGCTTTACCTATTTTCCGGATGCGTCCGTGCTTGATACCAACGTCGGCTTTAACGATACCCCAATGATCAATGATCAGTGCGTTGGTAATCACCAGATCCATGCTATCAATGTCGCCACGCTGGCTCTGGCCCATGCCGTCGCGAATAACTTTGCCGCCACCAAATTTGACTTCGTCACCGTAGCGTGTGAAGTCCTTTTCAACCTGTACCCACAAGTCGGTGTCGGCCAGCCGGACACGATCACCGACCGTCGGGCCGAACATCTGTGCATAAGTTACGCGATCAATTGTTGCCAATGCCGTTCTCCCACGAAGATCCGATGAACCTCCGGTTTAATTGTCAGTCCAGCGCGCCCATCACTTCGCCACGGAAACCAAATACCTGCCTGGCTCCTGCGTAAGCCACCAGCTCTACCTGACGGCTTTGGCCCGGCTCAAACCTGACAGCAGTGCCGGCGGCTATATTCAGATGAAAACCACGCGCGCTTGCACGATCAAAACGCAGTGCAGGGTTCACTTCTGCGAAGTGATAATGTGAACCAATCTGCACAGGCCGGTCGCCGGTATTTTCTACCAGCACTGAGATGGTTTTTCTGCCAACGTTAATCTCTATGTCCGGGCCGTCGGTGATAATTTCACCGGGGATAAAACCGGCAGTGCTTACGGTGTTCGCGCTCATTTATAGTCATCTCTGTGTGTGAGTGGCACCGTGTTTAAAATCAGCAGGTCAATTGATCGGATTGTGAACGGTGACCAATTTGGTGCCATCCGGAAATGTGGCTTCTACCTGGACTTCGGGAATCAGCTCGGGAATTCCATCCATGACCTGGTCTGCACGCAGCACCTGTTTACCCTCGCTCATCAGCTGGGCCACAGTTTTGCCATCACGGGCACCTTCCATGATTGCCATTGAAATAAGCGCCACAGCTTCCGGATAATTCAGCTTCAGACCGCGAGCCAGCCGACGCTCGGCAAGCAGAGCAGCTGTGAATAACAGCAGCTTGTCTTTTTCTCTGGGTAATAATTCCATATTTTATCGGTCCGCGATTAAATCCAATTCCTGTTGACTACAACCATGCACAAAACCTGCCACTGTCACGTTGCCCAGATGCGCGGGGCACAGGCTTCGCGCCCGGTCAGCTGTGGCCTCAGTACTTGCCACAAGCTGATAAACAGTCGTTTGGCTTCATCGGCGTTACTGCCGAGATAACGTGCAACAACAAATCCATTCAGCACAGTGACAGCGCACAGCGATGTCTGCTTAAAATTTACATAGGACTGGTATACAGCGATCACAGCACGCAGCGTCTCAAGAAGATGCTCCATGACTGGCTCTGAGCGCTGTTCCTCATCAAACGGGCCGGCTACCATCAGGGCGGTTACCGGCTGCCCCCGCAGACCCACTGCCGATTCATACAGTTCACGATTAAGATCATTAAGCTCAAAACGCTCGACCAGCAGAGGTCTGGAACCGGCGGAAATGCTCAATCGCTGACTGAGTTCGCCGTCGGAAAAACGCAGATCACTTGCTGGCAACCCAAGACAACAGATTTCCCAACCGATAAATCGGCTACCTGGCGCCATCTCTATTTTTGTATCCAGTCTGGCTGAAGCCGAAGGATAAATAATATTCTCCTGAGGCAAATACTCCATGACCGCATCGTTTTCCAGCACCAAGGTAGTGCACTGCTGCTGCAATGTGCGATCACTACGCGCGCGGTAAACCCGCCCTGCACCAGGTGTGGTCACCAGTACGCGGGCATCCTTTTCAAGCCGGATATCAATACTCAATCTGTCGCCGGAGACCAGGCCCCCGGGGGGATGCAGCAGATAAACGTGCGCCAGATCTGAGCCTTCGGGATAAAAAGGTTTCTGCACATACAGAGGGCCCTGATGCGCGCTATGCATCAACCGGCAACCACGGTTTGACTGAGCAAAACGCAACTGCAGCGAGGCGCGCCAATGACTGGCTTCGGCGGGCGCGGGTAAAGTATCTGTGGAAATCATGGGCCCCGCCCTCAAACGGCGAGATGGCGTTTGATCAGCTCTTCACTCAGCCCGCTCATGACGTCACTGGCCACCACACGACCTTTCTCCATCAGACGAAACTCGCTGCCAACACGGCGTGCAAACCCGAGTTTCTGCTCTACCAGAATGACCGTAAGGCCTTCACTGTTCAATTTCATGATTACATCCCCAATTTGGCTCACGATATTAGGCTGGATGCCCTCATTTGGTTCATCCAGTACTAACACTTGCGGATCTGTCACCAGCGCACGCCCTATTGCGAGCTGTTGCTGCTGCCCTCCAGACAGATCTCCACCACGACGATGCAACATCTCTGCCAGTACCGGAAACAATTCAAATATTCTGTCAGGAATGGTTTTGAGCCCGTCTTTACGACAAGGCAATCCGGTGAGCAGGTTTTCTTCCACACTGAGCATGGGAAAAATATCCCTGCCCTGCGGCACGAATCCGATCCCGGCGCGTGCACGCTGATGTGCAGGCAGACTTTGGATCGGTTTGTTGTCCAGATAGATGGCGCCGCTTTGCAGCGGCAACAAACCCATCAGACACTTGAGCAACGTTGTTTTGCCCACACCATTGCGACCCATGATGCAGGTGCATGAACCTTGTTTTATCTCAAGATCAACATCCCACAGAATTTGAGAGCCGCCATAACGTTGATTGAGCTTTTCGATTTTTATCATGGCGTCTCCCCCAGATAAACCTGTATCACGTCGGGATTGCTCTGAATCTGATCCATTGTGCCCTCAGCCAGCACAGAACCCTGATGCAACACTGTGACTGTGCGCGCGATACTGCGCACAAACTCCATATCATGTTCCACCACAATCACCGTGCGCTCACCGGCCAATGAGGTCAGCAGTTCGGCTGTATGCTCAGTCTCCTGCGCTGTCATACCGGCCACCGGCTCATCAATTAACATCACACGTGGCTGTGACACCAGCAGCATGCCTATTTCCAGCCACTGTTTTTGCCCGTGTGACAACACTCCGGCCGGACGCAGGCGTTCGTGTGTCAGGCCGATTGTCTGCAACACCTGATCAATCAGATCACGCTGCTCTCCGTCAATGCGGGCAAACAAGGTAGACCACACCCCTTTGGCACTGCGCAACGACAGTTCCAGATTTTCAAACACAGTCAGCGCTTCAAATACAGTGGGTTTTTGAAACTTGCGTCCGATACCGAGACGCGCGATGGCAGCCTCGTCATGTTTAAGCAGGTCAATGGTCTGACCAAACCAGACCTGACCGCTATCACACCTGGTTTTGCCCGTGATAACGTCCATCAATGTGGTTTTCCCGGCACCATTGGCGCCGATCAGACAGCGCAGTTCGCCATCATTGATATACAGACTCAGATTATTCAGCGCCTTGAAGCCATCAAAACTGACCGACAGATCTTCGATATACAGAATGACGTTGTGAGACACATCCGGTTTCGGTGGTGAAGAGCGCGACAGTTTTGGCCAGGACACTGGCATGGAGAACGGACTCATGCTCATGAGCGGCTCTCCGCTGGTGTTGCACCGCTGCGGTGTGATCCTCTACTGTCTGATGCGCCCGGATCCGATCCGGGGTCTTCAGACCCTGCTTTACCCCGGATCAAACCTGCGAGGCCTTTGGGCAGGAAGATGGTCACAATCACAAACAGCGCCCCCAGCATAAAAATCCAGCTTTCCGGCACCAGCGCGGTAAAACGCGTTTTGGCATAACTCACAAGGATGGCGCCGACTGCTGCGCCATAGAGCGTGCCGCGTCCACCCACCGCCACCCACACCACCACTTCAATCGAGTTGATCGGGCTGAATTCACCAGGGTTGATAATGCCTACCTGCGGCACATATAAAGCACCGGCAATGGCAGCAATCAATGCGGAGTAGACAAACAACCACACCTTGTAGTTCTCCGTGCGATAGCCCAGAAAACGCGCACGTGCTTCGCTGTCGCGCACTGCCACAATGACGCGCCCGAGTCGTGATTTCATGATCAGTTGACTACATACAAAAGCAATACCGAGCAACAGCGCGGTAATCATAAACAGTGACACCCGCGTGGTATCCGCGCTCAGGCTGAATCCAAGCAGTTCTTTGAAATCGGTCATGCCGTTGTTGCCGCCAAAACCCATTTCATTGCGGAAAAAAGCCAGCATCAGGGCGTAGGTCAGCGCCTGTGTCATGATGGACAAATACACGCCGGTCACCCGCGAACGGAATGCCAGCCAGCCGAACACAAAAGCCAGCAGACCCGGCACCACCATCACCATCAGCATGGCAAACCAGAACTGATCCATTCCCAGCCAGAACCAGGGCAAGGAATCCCAGTTCAGGAACACCATAAAATCCGGCAACCCGGCATTGCCATACACGCCACGATCACCAATCTGGCGCATCAGATACATACCCATGGCATAACCACCGAGCGCAAAAAAAGCGCCGTGACCCAAGCTCAGAATTCCGCAGTAGCCCCAGATCACATCCACGGCCAAAGCCAGCATGGCATAACACAAATACTTGCCAAGCAAGGTGATTGTATAAGTGCTGACGTGGAAAGCCGAATCCACTGGCAGCATCAGATTGGAAAACGAAGCCAGCACAGTCAGGATAAACAGCACGGCAACAAACACCGTGATCGTGTTGCCCCCACGTCTGACTTCGGCCCAGGTGTTCAGTAAACTGCTTAATGACCTTTTCATTCTGCAGCCCTGCCTTTTTGTGGAAACAGACCTTTAGGCCGGAACTGAATAAACAGAATGATGAAAACCAGTGTGATAATTTTTGCCAGCACAGCACCTGTCACCGGCTCCAGGAATTTGGTGGATATACCCAGTGTGAAAGCACCCACCAGGGTACCAAACAGATTACCCACGCCACCAAACACCACCACCATAAATGAATCAATGATGTAGGCCTGTCCGAGATTCGGCCCAACGTTAGTGAGCTGACTCAATGCAACTCCGGCGATGCCGGCAATACCAGAACCCAATCCAAACGTCATGGCATCAACCCAGTCGGTGCGGATACCCATGGCTTTAGCCATATTGCGATTCTGTGATACTGCACGCACCTGCAAACCGAGTGAGGTCTTTTTCAGGATCATCAACAGTGCAAAAAACACCATCAGCGAAAAAATCAGAATATATAAACGATTATTGGTGAATGACAGTACCGGGTTGATCTGCCAGGTGCCGCTCATCCAGTCCGGTGATACCACAAGGCGATTGAGCGGAGAAAAAATCGTGCGCACCAGTTGTTGCAGAATCAGACTGATACCAAAAGTCGCCAGCAGCGTCTCCAGCGGCCGCCCGTTGAGATATCGGATAACAAAGCGCTGTATCAGCATACCCACCAGCGCAGCCACCATAAACGCTGCAGGGATCGCTACCCACAATGAGTAATTGATGAAGTTGGGCATCAGCATCTGGACTACATAAGTAGTGTACGCGCCAAGCATCAGCATTTCACCATGTGCCATATTGATAACACCCATCACACCAAAAGTGACAGCAAGGCCAATGGCGGCGAGCAGCAACACTGATCCCAGACTCAGCCCATAAAACAACTCCTCAACAAACCGGAAAAACTTGATGCGGGTCTGTATAGATTCCAGCGCTTCGTCGATTGCCTCAAGCACAAGCGGGTCTTGTTCATTACGACCGGAAGGATCCTGCAAACTCGCGAGCAGATTACGCACAGGGTTTTCAAGACGGCCACGCAAAACTTCTACTGCCTGGATACGCTGCTCTTGTGTTGTCTGCATCACCAGCAAATTCATGGCTATGCCGACCTCTATCATCGCACGTACGGAACCGTCCTCCTCGTCGGCGAGCGCTTCGCGTAGCAGAGCCAGGTTGGACTCATTCAGATCACTGAGCATGTTCAGGGCTGCGGCTTCGCGCTGTCTGTCAGTGCCTTCAAACAGACTGATACGCGCGATGCCATCACGCAGCAATACACGCAGCCGGTTATTCAGACGAATGCGTTGCAGCGAATCAATATTGAGTGTTTCTGCGGCAGGTTCTCCGCTGAACACGTCGCGTACTGACATTGCATTGGCAGCTTCAGTGCGGACGTAAAGCAGACGGGTTTCAGGATCAAACACCAGCTCGTTGGCGAGCATGGCGCTAAACAGCGGCAGCACTTCACGGCCGCCCTGTTCTTCCAGACGCGGGATCAGCGCAGCGGCTTCTCCCAGACTGGCCTCAGTCAATTGCAGTAGCAGAGCATCGAGCCCGGGTTGCTCTGGCGCAGGTTCTGGCACAGGCCCTGGCTGAATCTCCGACTCAGCCCCAGCAGCCTCCACAAGCGGTGCAGGATCGTCTGTCTGCACATCTGTCTGACCATAAACCGCTGAGACTAAACAGGCTCCCAGCGTTATTGCAAACAAACTTCTCCAGACACGTCTCACAGTCCTGCTCCAATCGGGTCAATCAACTTCAGTGAGGCGCAATCAGTATGATTGGCCCGAGCACACACCAGTCACAGTGTTGTAGTTGCCACAGCGGATCGGAGCGGTCCAGTCCGCCTCAAGATCTTTTGATCCATCCAGAAAGTCAGACCAGGCATCCCCTTCAATCAGACCTTCGGTTTCCCACACGACCTCAAACTGCCCATTGGCCTGGATTTCACCAATCAGCACCGGTTTGGAAATGTGGTGGTTTTTGCCCATCACCGCAATGCCACCAGTCAGATTAGGTGTCTCCATACCAATCATCGCCTGCTCTACCGCATCTACATCAGTGGCGCCGGCTTTCTCAACTGCTTTTACCCACATGTTGAAGCCGATGTAGGTCGCTTCCATAGGGTCATTTGTCACACGATTGGTATTGCCGATAAAGCTGTGCCACTTCTGAATAAATTCGGCGTTCTCGGGCGTTTCGACGCTCTGGAAATAATTCCAGGCTGCCATGTGGCCAACCAGTGGCCGGGTATCAATGCCCGAAAGCTCTTCTTCACCAACAGAGAAAGCAATCACCGGAATATCTTGTGCGGAAACGCCCTGATTGGCGAGCTCGCGGTAGAAAGGAACGTTGGCATCGCCGTTGATTGTGGACACCACTGCAGTGGCTTTGCCGGCGTTACCAAAACGCTGGATTTCAGCCACGATGCTCTGCCAGTCGGAGTGACTGAACGGAGTGTAATTGATCATGATGTCGGCGTCGGCTACACCATGGGATTTGAGGTAGGCTTCCAGAATACGGTTGGTAGTGCGCGGGTATACATAGTCTGTACCTGCCAGCACCCAACGCTCTATGCCGAGATCATTCATCAGGTAATCCACAGCCGGAATTGCCTGCGTATTTGGTGCTGCTCCGGTGTAGAAAATATTTTTCGAAGACTCTTCGCCCTCATACTGTACAGGGTAGAACAAAAGACCGTTCAATTCTTCGAGCACTGGCAGCATGGACTTACGTGACACTGACGTCCAGGCACCAAAAATCACATCCACTTTTTCCTGCGATAACAATTCGCGGGTTTTTTCCGCAAACAAAGGCCAGTCTGACGCGGGATCAACCACTACTGCCTGCAGCTGCCTGCCCAGCACACCGCCTTTTTTGTTCTGCTCATCAATCATCATCAGCACGGTGTCTTTCAGCGTCGTTTCGCTGATAGCCATCGTTCCGGACAGGGAGTGGAGCACACCTACTTTGATGGTGTCCTGGGCAATAACCATGTGACTGAACGCAGTCAATCCCAGCAAACAAACGCCGGCTTTTCTGACCAACTGAGACACCATTTTTCTACTGCTCATATTTCACTCCTGAAAATTTCTTTGATGTACAGAATGGGACGCATGAATGAGGCACAAGGAACAAACTTTTCAATGATCCGCTCACACCAATTTAGTCTGGATTGTGGCGAATCGGGGCATGGGGTAACAAGTCGGTGATTGACTGCCGGAACTACGTCATTTCACGTATTACGCAAAATGACGTAGTCGAAACGGATGACTCAGACACCAAGCACCCGCTCGACTGTCCAGAACACTCCCAGCCCCCCAACAACTCCCAACGCAGCGCGGATGAAATACATATCAAAGCGGATGGTGCGGCAAAGCCTGACAAATGCCAGCACAGCGAGCACAAACAATACCTGTCCGACTTCAACGCCTATGTTGAAAAACGCCAGGGCGATAACAGTATCTGAGGGAGAAACACCTAACTCACCCAGCACCGATGCAAATCCCAGTCCGTGAATCAGACCAAACGCTGCCGTCAGTGCCATCTTCCCGCGCTGACTTTTCAGACTGCCTTCGTTGGTTACTGCATTTGTCGAGAAACGGTTGTAGAAAATGGCCTCTCGCGCCATAAACACCACCGACAGCGCAATCACAGCTTCAACCGGACCAATAGGAACACTGACGATTCCAAAGAACGATAACGCCAGTGACAAAGAATGTCCGACCGTAAATGCGGTGATCAGCCAAAGTAAGGATACACCTGACGCCAACATTGCCAGACAGAATACAAACGCGAGATGATCCCAGCCGATCAGAACGTGCTCGGTACCTAAAGTCAGGTACAGCCATGCTGTGCTGGCCGCAGAGCGTGCGACAATCTCTTCATCAAAGTCGGGTAGCGCCAGCGTGATGCCGGAACGTGCGCCGGTCAGCATCATAGAACTGCTGGTGCCGTCCCGGTATTCGAATACCACACGGCCACCGTCACGCCCCCACTGCGTACTGATTACACCCTGTGTGCCGCCTGCACAACCAATCTCAAACTCTACACTGGGCAGAAAACCCGGACTGCTCTGCTGGCGACTCAACAATTCGCAGCCCTGCGGCCATTGCACCGGCTGCACGGGATTGGAACTTTGGGGAAGATTATCTACACGTAAACGGAAACGGCCGGCCTCTTCACTTTCATAGAAAGTAAACTGGGCAATATCCAGGTAATGCGCACTGGCTGTCTGGGCACCCTGCAGAATCCACACAATAACGAACAAGACAGCGATTCTGCAGTAGCCGGACCTAATCTTTGACATTGACATCCACCTCGTACACAACATCAAACTGCGGGCGGATTACCTCCACCTGCTCGCTGATACGACGACGCTGTTCAGCGCCGGTCCAGCTTGTTCTGACACGTGAATATATGTCTTCAAATCTGAGCGGAAGCGCCGCAGTTACTTCACTTACCGATACATAGTGATATCCGCGCGGTGAAGTAAGCGGGCCTATCCAGCTTCCCAACGGCGCAACTTTCAGAGCTTCATAGAAGTCCCCACCGAAATTTGTCCGCAGTACACTCTCGGCGTAACTGTCTATGCTGTTACCCAACCAGTAGGCATCCCCTGGTATCGTCTCTCCTGCATTAAGACGGGCCGGAATATTTTCACTGTTCTCCGGCAACTGATTAAAATACAGCTGCACAAATGATGCTTTGGGTTCAGAGTAGTAGAACGCAATATTGTCCATATAATGCTGCAGTACCTGCTCATCGGTAGGATCGTCCGGTAGGCCTGCCCATAACAGACTGATTTTTTCGATCATGTGCTCGCGCACCTTGCCGTCGTTAAGATGCTGTTCGGTGATCAGGGTATGACGGAAGATGATTTCCTCTTCTAACCACTCAGCAACGATCTGTTCAGTTTCCTCAGCACTTGGCTGACGGCCAGCCAGCCAACTGAACTCCTCTTGTAATGCGACCAGCAGAGGCTCATTGACTTCAATGCGCGCAAGATTGGACATACCCGATGCCGACTGCCCGGCCTCAAAGACCTGCTCAGGCTGATCTGGCCTGAGCATATCCAGTACAAAAATCAGCACCGCGACTATCGAGAATATTGTTAAAGGTTCCTTGATGAAACTCGCCGGAGAAAACGTTTTATCAGTCATGTTTTAAATCCGAAGTTAGTTAGAGCCATGGTCGAGTGTCAACGGAGCAAGGTAGTCCGTGTCGCTGGCTACCCCTGACTTGTACAACGCTACCCCGGCCAGACACGCATTCATTACATAATTCGCATTCAGGGCGCTGGTGTAGGTGATATCAAGCATCGGAGCCAAATCAAGAATCTCGAAACCGGCTACAGGATTTTCAGCACACAGGCGACGTACCAATGGCAATACTTCGCGCATTGTCAGACCACCGGGAACTGCGCGTCCGGCCGCTGGCAACTGCGAAATATCAAGTACGGACACATCAAAACTGATATAGACCGGAAGCCCTGACTGGCTGGCTTCACGTAAAACCCTGGTCGCCACGGCGTCCCAGCCCCTGCGTTCGACCTCCGCCATTGTGTGGTATTTGACACCTTGCTGTCGCAGCCACTGTAGTTCCTGCCTCCCTGCCTGCGGCCCGCGCAGGCCAACCTGTATCAGGTTGCCACCTGCAAGTTTGTTTTCAGTGATCAATTTATAAATAACATCGCGATCTGAAACCTGGTGGGCACCAACGGGCTCGCCATTGAAGTGCGCACCCAGATGCACAACTGTGACACCGCTTTTGTACTGACTGCTGATGGCTTTAATCGAGGAATAACTTACAGAGAAATCGCCACCGATCAGAAAAGGTATTGTCCCCGTCTCCACGATACTGCTTACCATCGCGCTGATATGTTCAATGGTGCGGTCTTTCAGCATGCGGTCGACATTAAAGTTGCCGTAGTCAACAATGTTCAGCACTGCATGTGGGTCTTGAAGTGTAAACAGATTGCGGTCGGCAATGCCGTGCATCAGCCGCATCGCTTTGGGACCATTATCAGAATCGCGGGTGCCACTGCTCATACTCTGAGGAACACCGGCAATAGCGACATCGACTTTGCCGGCAATCAGATCTTCCGGGAAAACCGCCACCGGTGCACCTGCAAACGTCGGCACACCGCCTCCACCGATATAACGCGATACGTTTACCGGGCCAAAATCCCGTCGTCGTGTCCAAAGGGCAGCAGGACGCAGTGTGGTAGCGCTGTTGAATCCCTCATTTTCCCTGTTCAGTACTATCTCGCCCATATCTATGCCGGGACGCCAGGCCAGCACAGAAACGGTGCTCATCATGTCCGAGACAAACACAAGATTCTGTTCAGGGTTGCGTCTCATCAGCTCATCCGTCAGCCTCGACGCTGACGCAAAAAGACGCAGAGGTTCTTCACTGAAAAGGAACTCACGCTGTGCTTCATCAAGCAGAGCCAGCCTTGACTGCAGGTCTGCAGTGTTGCTCACCAAGGCTGTCGGTTGCGACCGCGGCTGTGTTCCGGAACAGGCTGCCAGCAGAACTGAGCACGCCATCGCCGTTACTAATGTTCTTACATTCATCTGTAGACCCTTACGTTTACTGTAACCCTTCCACATATTGCCGCTGGTAGTCATCTTGCCCGTGATCCAACGTGGTCGGATTGAGGTAGTGCGGATCGGTCAAACCTTTTTTGCGCATCGCCACGCCAGTCAGACAGGCTTTTACAATCGCGGCGCTGTGAAGCGTGGTTTTGTAGGTCGGATCCAGAGCCGGCGCCACCTCAACCAGTTCAAAACCACGGACATCACTTTCAGCGCATAGACGGCGCACTATCGGAATTGCTTCGCGGGGAGTAATACCACCTGACACCGGCGTTCCTGTACCGCCTGTATAAACCGGATCCAGGATGTCGACATCAAAGGAGATAAAAAGCACCTTCTCCTGATCGGTATCGGCACGCGCTTCCTTCAAAACCCGTTCCATAACCCAGTCCCAGCCGAATCGTTCTACTTCGGCCATCGAGTGATACCGGAACCCCTCCTCCTGCAGCCATTTGTAAGTTTCTTCATCCGGGCTGCCGGAGCGCAGGCCGACCTGGATGTAGTCCTTGCCTTCGATCAGCCCCTCTACCATCAGGCGATGCACAGGCTGACCGTGATCTATCAAATGAGTGCGATCGCGCCCCACGTCGTAATGCGCATCGAAGTGAACCACAGCAACCTTGCCCTTGCCATAAAAGTCGACCATGGCTGCCACATCAGGATAAGCCAGCGAGTGGTCGCCGCCGATGATGACCGGCATGGCACCCGCTTCAAGAATCTCGTAAACAACTCTGCGCACTTCCTGTGTGCTGCGCTCAGTGCTGTTGTTGTCGATTGCGATATCCCCGTAATCAACGATATTGAGTTCGGCGCTGGGGTTGACCTGCACATACTGATCATTGCCGGACATGCCATACATACTTCGCAGCGCAAGCGGGCCATGATCTGCATCTCTCCAGCCAGAGCCCATGTTCAGAGGCGCGCCCACAATTGCCACATCAACTTTTCCGGCAATCAGATCTTCCGGAGTCAGTGCGATGGGCGCGCCTGCGAACGTTGACAAACCACCACCAAAACCACCGGCATAACGACCCAGATCCAGCGGGCCTGCCTCGCGAGACGGGTTGAATGAGCCGGGGCGCAAGGTCACCCACGCATTAAAGTCCGGATCGTTTGTATTCATCGGAATATTATCGAGATCACGACCTTCCCTGAATTTTCGTTGATCGGCCATCCACATCAGCGCATCGACGTAAGCCACAACTTCCTCCGCCGTGCGCTTCTCAAGCGCTTCAAACAGATTGTCGCGGTTACGGGTTTCGCGGTTCAGATAATCAAGCTGTTCCGCTGACAGGCCTGTAAGCCGGCCCTGTAATTCAGGCGGGAACTCAATTGGTTCACGCTCCCCGTTCTGCTCCTGAGCAAACGAAGAAACGGCTACCAACATCATTGCGGCCATAAGACTTGCGTAATGTTTCATAGAGCCCTCACTGACCATGATCCAGCGCAAGCGGCGACAGATAGTTCGCCTCGGTGATTCCTTCCTTACGCAACGCAATTCCTGCCAGACAGGCGTTCATCAGATAGTTGGCGTTTAATGCAGAGACATACGTGAAATCCAGCATAGGGGCCATATCGGCGAGTTCAAAACCGGCAATTTCGGTCTCTGCACACAGGCGTCTGAGCAAGGGCATAACTTCGCGCATCGTCAGTCCACCTGGCACAGCACGACCGGCCGCCGTCATTTGCGCGGTATCCATAACGCTGACGTCGAGAGAGATGAAAACGGGTTTGCGTGTCGCCTTGGCCTCGTCAACCACTCTGGTCAGCACACTGCCCCAGCCTCTGCGCTCAACCTCGGCCATCGTGTGGTATTTGACCCCTTGCTCACGCAGCCAGAGCAGATTCTGTTCTGTGAGTTGCGGCCCGTTTAAACCCACCTGAATCAGATCCGGACCATCTACGATGCCCTCAACCAGAAGACGGTAAGCGGCGTCCTGATCGGACAGCGTATGAGCGCCAGTGCGTTTGGTATCAGAATGCGCACCCAGTTGAACAACTGCGATTCCGGCATCCCGCGAGCTTTGCACACCTTTGACAGCTGAGTACATGACACTGTGGTCACCGCCAATCAGAAATGGTCTGGCTCCGGTGTCTGCGATGTCTTTTACTTCCTGCGTAATGAAGTCAACGCTGCGCTCGATGGCCATGCGGTCCACATTGATATCACCAAAATCAGCAAGATTCAGTGTCGCAGCAGGGTCAACCAGCAGATACAGATTACGGTCGGCCATCCCGTGCGAACCACGCACACTACGCGGGGCATTGCGCGCGTCACGATTTCCGCTGCTCAGACTTTGCGGCACACCTGCAAACGCCACTTCAACTTTGCCTGCTACCAGGTCGTCGTGATTGATCGCCACCGGAGCCCCGGCAAACGTGGGGATACCTGAGCTCGGACGAATATAACGATGCACGCTGAAAGGCCCCGGACTGCGACGCATTGTCCACAGTGCCGCTGGCTGGCGAATAAGGTTGTTGAAGGTTGTAGCTTCAGTATTCAGCGGGATTGCGCCCATATCATTGGCCGGATCGTAGGCCAGCCCGGCTAACACACTCATCATATCGCTGACGTAGGTCACGATCTGCGAAGGTGTTCGGATTTCAAATGCTTCATTCAGTTGCCGCTCGTTAAACAGCCTGAGCGGAGCGTCGCTGTCGAGAAAAGACCGCTGCTCAGCTGAAAGCGCACTGAACTTTTGTGTGATGGCCGATGGAAAATCCACCGCCATCGCCTGACCGGACAACAGCACCGCACCCAGGGTTAACACTAACTTGTTTTTCATGACTACTTATCCTTGCAGGTCAGCTGCTACTGGTTTTCCTCTACCCATCGGCTCTGATAATCATCCTGCCCATGATCCAATGTCGTTGGATTCAGGTAGTGAGGATCGGTCAGTCCCAGCTTTCGCATTGCGAGACCGGTCAGACAAGCTTTCGCGATCGCGGCACTGTGCAGTGCAGTGGTATAGGTCGGGTCAAGGGCAGGCGCCACTTCAACCATATCGATACCCACGACATTGGCTTCCGCGCACAGACGACGCATGATGGGGATTGCTTCACGAGGTGTCATACCTCCGGACACTGGCGTTCCCGTACCAACGATGTAGCTGGGATCAAGCACGTCAACGTCAAAGGAGATGTAGAGTTTGCGATCTCCTTCTTTGGCTTCTGCCAGTACACGCTCCATCACCCAGTCCCAACCAAAACGCTCAACCTCAGCCATGGAGTGGTAACGAAACCCTTCCTCCTGCAACCATTTGTAAACCTCTTCATTCGGGCTACCCGATCTCAGACCAACCTGTATGTAGTCTTTGCCTTCGATGTGGCCGTCTTTCAAAAGACGATAAATGGGTGAACCGTGGGTGATGCCATGTACGCCGCCACGACCGACGTCGTAGTGCGCATCAAAGTGAATGACTGACAGATTGCCTTTGCCGACTACATCGACCAGACCGGCAACGTTCGGGTACTCAAGAGAATGGTCACCACCGATGATGAATGGGATGGCGCCGGTTTCTGTGATCTCACGCACGACTGCGCGCACGTGCTGCATACTGCGCTCGGTATTATCATTATCGATGGCGATATCGCCGTAATCGACTATGTTCAGTTCGCTGTTGGCATTGACCTGGGTGTACTGGTCGTTACCAGCCATACCGCCCTGCATACGCATCACCAGCGGGCCGTGGTCAGCATCACGCCACCCGGAACCCATATTCAGTGGAGCGCCCACAATCGCCACATCAACTTTGCCTGCAATCAGATCCTCTACCGTCAGCGCCAGAGGGGCTCCGGCAAAAGTTGGAACACCACTGGGCAAACGCACCGGGCCGGGCTCCCGGTCGGGGTCAAAGCTGCTTGGCCGGCGTGTCATCCAGGCATTAAAATCAGGATCTGCTGTGTTTAGGGGAATTGACGCCTGATCACGTCCTTCGACGAATTTCTGTTGATCGGCAACCCAGCGCATCGCCTCCACATATTCAACAACTTCCTGCGGCGTACGCTTGCCTATGGCTTCCAGAAGAAGCTCTGTGGTTCTGGCATAACGCCGTGTGTTGGAGGGTGTACTCAGATACTCGAGCTGATCGTCGCTAAGCAGCGACAGCCTGTCGTTCAATTCTGCCGGAAACTCGACGCGTTGCGGCGGTCTTTCTTCCTCTTCTTCCTGCGCGGAAAGCGGCCCGGCGAGACTCAAGGCCAGTATTGCGGGCAGCAGGCCTCTGGTTTTGAACTTAAACATGTGTTCGTCCTATATCAGCTGACTCAAATTCTTGGTGCGTGTTAATGCATCAGACTAATCAAACTATGACGCGCCGCCTATTCGTCAAACTACTCATAGCAAAAGACGGCGCGCCGGTTTTCAGAGGGTTATGTCAGTGGGTTTTGTCAGAAAGTCATATCCACACCGACATAGTAAGACCGGCCCATCATTGTTACTGGCGTGGAGCTTGACGTGACATAAGGCTGTTCATTCGTCACGTTACCGACGCCTCCAAACACGCTCAATGAGTCGCTATAACCATAGCGGGCAGACAGGTTGTGAGAGAAAAAGTCTTTGCTGAAAACCATATCACCATAGTTCTGTCTCGCAGTCTCAATCTGTCCGGTCATGACTTGCTCACCCTGCCAGCGTGTTCTCCAGTTCAGTGAGAAGTCGTTGTACGCTGCGTTCATCGAGAACTGGCCACCCCACTCCGGACGATTGAGCTCACCCAGACCTACGTTCACTCTGGGGACCTGGCCCGGGTTGGCCGGTTCGATGACGTCATGCTGTTTCAACTTGGTAACGGTGCCGTTCAGCCCCATCCTCACCGGGCCAAGATCAAAGCGATAGCCAGCGGTCATGTCGATACCGCGCGCTTTGACGCTGCTCATGTTAGCCAATCCCTGCAGCAGGTAGGAAAAACCACCTACTTGCGGGCTTGCCGCGCTATTCTGACGGCGAAGCAAGGCACAGAAAGGATTGTTCAGCGTGGCTGCGTCGTAACAACCATTCACGATATCCTGAGCAGCGATAGTCTCGATTGAGCCCATTATCTCGATATCCCAGTAATCCACTGTCAGAGAAAGCCCCGGAATAAACCGTGGCTGCACTACCACACCAAAGGTCTCCGTGGTGCCGGTTTCCGGCAGCAGATTAAGATTGCCACCGGTCTCACCAGAAAAAGAAGCTGTCAGTGGATTGATCCACGAGTAATTTCCGGACTCGTCGAATATCGGATTACCACCACCCTGCAGAGGAACGTTGTAAGACTGCAACGAAGCCACACAGTTGGTCTGACGGATCCCGGGGTTCGGAGCTGCCTTTATATTCTCGACAGAGCACGGATCACGGGGATTGAAAGTGGCACCCTGAATAGGCGCAAACAGCTCATAAATATTTGGCACCCGTACCGCTTCATTGATGCTGTAACGGAACCGAATATCGTCCACCGGCATCCAGACCAGACCAGCGCCCCAGGTAGTGCTTTTGCCGAAGGTTGAGTAGTCGGAGCTGCGCACAGCTGCGTCAAGTGTCAACTCCTCCACCATGAACACACCGTTTAGCAGCGGGATTGATGTCTCGGCATAGAAATCCAGAACATCGTACTGGCCACTACCATTTTTCAGCAGATTGCTTGGGCTGCTCCCCAGGCTCTTTGCACTGTTGGCGAAGCCACCCGTAGTCACATCGCCAACCCAGTCACCCGGTTTGTAGGCAACACCGTATTGTGTGACACCGGCCACCTGGATAATCCCGCGGTCGTATTCGTGCCAGTTTTGCTTTGAAGTCTCTTCGCGCCATTCAAAACCGGCAGCAAAAGCAATTGAACCTGCCGGTAGTTCGAACCAGGGCGCCGAGGTGCCACTGACAAAACCACCGACCACACTCTGTGAGATTTTTTCTTTGACCGGCCGATCGTACGTAAAGAACTCAGATGCTGCGTCCAAACCGCCATGGCCGCCGAAGACATTTGCCGGTACACATTGCCCATCACCGGGGCTGAAGGTGAAAAACGGAGTACGCGCTGTCTGCCCCAGATATCGCGGGAAGTTCCATGGCGATGTTGGCGCGTAGGCAGTCGGGTCCAGATCCGAACGGCACACAGGCTGACCTGTTGCAGGATTGGTTACAACGTCAAGAGAAGCAAAGAACCTGTCGATAATAACCGTGTCATGTTCGATGGCGGTGCGCCGGAACTCGCCATAGTTGGCAGAGAGTTCGTAATTGAGTTCCCATCGATCAATTGTCCCGCTCACCCCTCCCACAAAACGATAGGTATCGCGTTTGTTTTCCCGCATGGCGTTGCCGTAGTCTTCGGAATCACGGCTGGTGTAGATGCCGGGACCATACCAGCCATTGGTGGGCTGCCGGGCATAGGGCTGCAGCGCAGCAGGGATAAACGGGTTGTCGGGAGCTGAGTAGAGCAAGTCGGTCGAGAACAGAACGCCGCCACCCGAGGTGACTTCATGGCGTACGTACTTGGCTTCGCCAAAGAATCTCATATTGTCATTGACGTCATATTTTGACGTCAGGTTGATACTGACCTTTGCATCCTCTGGCATCAGATACGAAGGGTTGACCACACCACGAAAACTTTGTGTTGCTCCGTACTGGTTATCGCCGTCGATAACAAGTCCGTCCTGATAAGGAATCAGATTCCCCGCGGCGTCGATATACCAGCACCCACCACCACCAAAGGCCGGAGAATTGAACCCGGTCCAGCTTTGCAGACAGTCTGCAACGCCATTACCGTCAAGGTCAGGTGAGGTAGCCAGGTTGCGCTGAGTGTTAGAGGTAATTGCGCCATAACCCACCACACCATAAGGAGAGGTAATGTTAAAGACGTAGCCGGGCGCCAAAGTGAGTGGAGTGACCTGATTGGGACGATCCAGCAAATCCCGCTCCGCCTGTGTCAGATTGGGCGCTGCGCCGAATGCACTCGTGAACTGGGTGTTGAACCCGGTGTTCGTCGGAATTGGCATCCCCCAAGGGAATCGACGGGTATTTGTGTAGTTATAGAAGCGCGCCAGGTTGGGCATGGTTGCAGCGTCAATATCGCCCTGCTGAAATCTGCGCATCGGGTTTGCACCAGAAGTCCAGTTACCACCTTCCGCATGCCGGCCGCGTTGATCAGATTTCAAACCACTAAATGAATCATGTTGCACGGCCACCGTCACGTTGCCACGACCGTCATCGAAGTTTCGGCCGAACAGCGCTTCCAACCCGTAGTTTTCACCGTCGCCTTCTCCGGATATGCCGCCTCTGGCCGAGAACTGCACTCCTTCAAAATCCTCCTTGAGCACAAAGTTCACAACTCCGGTAACCGCGTCTGCACCATACACTGCCGATGCGCCACCGGTCAGCACTTCAACGCGCTCAATCAAGCCAGAAGGAATAGTGGTAACGTCTACAGAAGAAGTACCTTCGATTCCGGACACGTGACGGCGACCATTAACCAGTGTCAGCGTGCGGTTGGAGCCAAGACTGCGCAGATTGAGCGCACTGCCGCCGACGTTGCCCGAGCGACCGGTGTTACCGGTAGAGGAGTTATTCGAACTGATGGAGGACGCCATCAGCGCGGGATTTTCCGTCAGCAGATCCGCAAGATCGGTAACCGCCGAATTCCCGATGGTCTCCGCGTCGATAGTCTGGACAGGTTGCGCCGATGTCATATTCGGATCACGCTGCAGGCGACTGCCGGTAACCACAACTTCTTCCAGTGTTGGTTCACCCAAGGCCTGACCATACACAGTGGGCACGGCCGAGGCGGATGCCAGAAGCGCAACAGCAAAACTTAATCGTCGACGTCGAAATGAACTCAGTGACTTGGTATTCATCAGAAATATTACCCCCGGTACGTGTCTGGTTGACCAGCCTGTTACGGCTCCCGCTATTAATTTTCTTTGCAGACTTTTTAAAGTCATCGTGTTTGGTGTTTTTTTTGAAGGCACTAAATATATTTCTATGCACAAACAAAGCACCGCAATAGTCAGGAGCAACATCTGTGCCATATTGCGTAAATAATATTTATCAAGAACTTATACAAATGAAGGGAATTTTATTACTAAAATGGTGTCACTTTGCAGCGCAGGAAAGCACTAAAAGGCACTTAATAGGAGCACACGAGGAAGATATTTACTGTTATATAATAATATCTTACGAACTTTTATTTACCTTTTGTTTTAAAACAATCCGGCACAAATAGCATTAATCTACGCACCATAATAAATTATAGAAATACGCCGCATCACGTAGCACAAAAGGAACAGTACGCACACATAAGAAGGCCGGAACGTATTGCGGTACGCACAATAACTCAGATGGAGAATTAATCAGGGCGAAAAAAAACCACCAGCGTTACGCAGACACGTAATGCTGGTGGATATTTTTATTTATCTTACTTTTTGAAGCGCGTTCAGCCCGCCACTACAGCGTCACATTGATACCTACAAAGTATGCCCGTCCAACAGGGCTCACCGGGTACGCACGCTCAGTGATGTAGGGTTTCTCATCAGTGATGTTGCTGATACCACCATAGAAACGCACTGTGTCACTGAAATCATAGTTACCTGACAGATTGTGTGTGTAGAAGTCTTTGGTGAAGATATCCGGACCAAAGTTCTGCACTGCGGTTTCTATTGCGCCACTCAGAACCATTTTACTCAGGTACTGTGAACGCAGACTGACGCTGAGCGGACCTTTTGCCACGTTGAGGGACATCTGGCCCGACCATTCCGGACGGCGCATTTCAAGCAGATCGTCGTCGATTACCGCTTCTTCGCCGGGACTGGCTGGTTCGACAAAGTTCAGTTTGAGTTGCTTGGTGACCGAACCACCTGCGCTCATACGGTAGCCGGCAACTTCAAAACGATAGTTCAGGTTGAGATCCACACCTTCAGCAACCGCCTCTCCGAAGTTAAGCTGTGTCTGGCGCAGGAAAGTGAAACCACCTGACTGCGCTGAAGTCGGCACGCGGTTACGGTCAAGCAGTGCACAGAAGTCGTTCTGGATCGTAGGAGCGTCATAACAGCTGTCCACGATATTCTGTGATGAGATTTCGGAGATAGCATCCTCGATGTCGATTGCCCAGTAGTCCATGCTGATCATGAAACCCTGCAGAAAGCTTGGCTCGTAAACAAAACCGACAGTCTCAGTGATGGCCGTTTCCTGGCGCAGATTGGGGTTACCGCCCACTACACCGGGGAAGCCTGCTGACAGCGGGTCAACGAACTTGTAGTTGCCGTTGGCATCGAATATGGTGCTTTGCAACACACCTTTGGCGGTCAGGTCTGCTACGCAGTTTGCCTGTCGCAGCGCCGGATTCGGCGCGCTGCTCAGTTGCGATACGTCACAGGGGTCAGCCGGGCGGAAGTTCTGACCTTGCTCGGGAGAGTACAGCTCGAACAGGTTAGGTACACGTACCGCCTGACTGTAATTTGCGCGGATACGGAAGTCTTCGATTGGGGCCCATACACCACCAAACTTGTAGGTATCGCTCGATCCGAAAGTTGAGTAGTCAGCCCGACGGAATGCGGCATCAACTACCAATGATTCAGCAAGGAACACACCAGAGAGCAGTGGCAATTCTATTTCAGCAAACACATCCCACACATCATACTTCGAACTTGTATCCAGCAACCGGTTACCCGGTGAGCCACCAAGGCTCTTGGCGTTGCTGACATTACCTACCCAATCGCCGGCACTGAATGATCGGCCCTGAGGTGTTACACCACTGACCAGAGCGATACCTTTATCAAAGTTGTCAAAAGACTGTGAGCTTTTCTCTTCGCGCCATTCAGCACCGGCCGCAAATGAAATCGGGCCGGCAGGAAGCGTGAACCACTCGCTGCTGTTGCCAGTGACAAAACCGCTGAGTACGGACTGTTCGATAGTTTCTTCAACTGTGCGGGTGTATGAAAAGAAATCAATGGCTTCCTGGCTGATGGAGTTTTTACCACCCCAGATATTTGCTGGCTGACACTGACCATCGCCGGGCGCGAAAGTGAAAAATGGCGAGTAGGCGCGACCACCTAAATAGGCCGGGAAATTAAACGGCGTAGTGTACGGATAGGCAGTCGGGTTGAGATCCGACCGACATACCGGCTGGCCAGTTGCCGGATCAGTTACTACATCGATCGCTGCGAAGAACCGGTCGGTGATGGGCACGTTCGGCGCTTCCAGCTTACGATCGAAACGGCCATAGTTGGCTGACACTTCATAGTCCAGTCCCAAGGTATCCAATGTCCCGCGCAGACCAGTTACCAGACGGTAAGTGTGGCGCTCGTTGCGCGACTCATTATTACCCCAGTCATCAGAGTCACGTGAGATATACAGACCACCCGGACCCACAAAACTCACACCTGGGTTGGTTGCAAAACCGGCCAGCTGCGCCGGCAGGAAGGGGTTATCGGGTGCACCATAAAGCAAATCGGTAGCCTGGTTACCGCCACCACCAAAGGTCACTTCATGGTAGACGTACTTGGATTCAGCGAACAGCTCCATATTGGGAGCCAACTCATAGTGGCCGTTCAGGTTGACTGCAAACTTGCTGTCTTCAGGGATCACAAACGGGCGATTGGGCGCAATGTAAGTCTGCGCGGCACCAAACTGGTTGAAGTTACCCGCTACCAGACCGTCGTTATGTGTAGTCAGATTGCCGTTTTCATCAACGACCCAGCATCCTCCGGCGGCACCAAATGAGGCGGCTCCATTAAGGCTGGAGTTATAGCCGGTGAAACTGTCAAGACAGTCTGACACACCGTTGCCATTAAGATCCGGCTCTGACCCGAGCGGCACGCGAGTACCAAAGTCACCTAACGCGATCACACCATAAGGTGAGGTAATATTAAATGTGCGACCCGGCAGCAATGCGCGCGGGGGCAAGCCATTGATGCGACCAAGTAGCGCCGTTTCTGCCGCGGTCAGCGTCGGCGCCGAACCAAAAGCGCGCGAGTAGTTGGTAGCAAATGCTGTCGGCGTTGGAATTCTCAGACCAAAGGGATACTGTTTGGTGTTCTGGAAGTTGTAGAAAGCCGCCAGGTTAGGCATTGTGGTTGGATTGATATCACCCTTCTGAAAACGCAAGAGCGGATTTACATCACTGGTGTATCGACCGGCGTTCGCCAGGAAGTCACGATCGCCGGCACGCAGGCCTTCAGTGTAGTCGTGTTGCAGCGACAGATTGATGTTACCCCGACCATCATCGAGGTTACGACCCATCAGAGCACGGACGCTGGTAGTACCTGCATCGCCTTCGCCGGAAATTCCTGTGCGAAAATCGATATCAACACCTTCAAAATCGTTTTTCAGAACAAAGTTCACTACGCCGGTCACCGCGTCAGCACCATATACTGCGGAAGCGCCACCGGTCAGTACTTCAACACGTTCGATCAGTGCAGAAGGAATGGTGGAAACGTCAACAGACGATGTGCCTTCAATACCGGATACGTGACGACGTCCGTTCACCAGTGTCAGTGTGCGTTGTGAACCCAGCGCACGCAGGTTAAGGGCACTACCGCCCACGTTACCTGCGCGGCCGTTGTTTTGCGCCGCTCCGCCGATCGAGTCGGTACTGGTGACTGACGACAATAATGCAGGGTTCTCGTTAAGAATCTCGCCAATATCGATAGATGCCGAACTTGTCAGATCGTCAGCGCTGATGACAGACAGCGGCTGGGGTGAAGTAGCGTTGTCGGCACGTTGCATGCGGCTGCCTGTTACAACCAGTTCTTCGATTGCTGGTGCGTCCTGGGCATGTAGCACAGGCATAGCAGAAACTCCTGCCAGAACAGCGATCGCATAATGCAGACGTCGGCGTCGAAATGAACTCAGTGACTTGGTATTCATCAGTAGTCTTACCCCCGGTACTTCACCCGTTGTTAGTTGGCGTTCCGAAATGAGTGCACCGCGAACACCCGATGCACAAACAAAACGCAGTCGAGGTGCCTGAGCAAGTTGTGTGCCACGTCAGGCGTTACAATATTTATCAGAAGCTTAGAGCGAATGAGGGATTTTTTTTAGAAAAATGCTGTCACTTAATAGTGCACAACAAAATCAAAAGGCACACATAAGAAGCACAATTAACCACGCTTTTTGCCTTATTTTATAGCAACTTACAAACTATAAAAAACCAATTATTTAAAAACAAAAATTACATAAATAGTGATAAGTTACGCTTCATGAAAAAATATAAATATACGCCGGCTTACTTAGCGCATTGACATGACTACGCGTATTGACACAGTCAGGATATGAACTGCGTAAGATGACTCAGGCACTACGCAAAACATGAGTCAGATGACTTATATTGCATGACTACCGATTCGCTCTTGAGAAATCAGATGCCTGTCTGTAGGCTAGATCCAAAATATCAAGGGAGGCTGGTTGCACCAATATGAAGCTGCCCCGCGCTTATCTCCAGTCAGCTTATAACACTGTGATCAACACTTGTTGCTCCAACACATCACTGGCTGCATCGCTGCTGGCTCTGTGGATTCTGCTCAGCACCTCCCTGGCGTGGAGCCAGATCAACGAGCCTTCACCGCTCCTCGCCTCGCAGACAGGTCCGGATTCAATTGACCGCACTGGCTTTGCGGCGCCCGGGCAGTTGAGCTGGTCCCCAATGACAGACTTTGAGCAAACCCTGCTCGAGCGCTTTATCAGCGAAGATGTATTCACTGCAAATGATCTGTTGTCTTTGTACTTGTTGGCTTCGGGTGACGTCCGTAACCGGCAACAAGTGCAAGACTTTCAGGCAAAGATTGACGCATTTTTTGAGCGGCATGACGATATCCTGCATATCCCGGATGAACGCGGACGCGGAGCTGCACTTCTGCAGCGCATGCATCACTATTTTTTACGCGTCGATGAAAGCACTCCGCTGGCCGGCTACGACGAAGATCAAAGCCAACTCAGTGAGCTGCTGAGAAGCGGTGTCTACAACTGCATCAGTTCCGCCCTGTTGTATCTGGTGCTGGCTGAAACTGCGGGCCTGACTACCGCTGGCGTGATCATGCCATCTCACGCTTTTGTGCAAGTGACGCTACCCGACGGACGTGTAGCCGATGTCGAAACCACGGCTGCCGACGGTTTTGATGTAGTGCGCAATCAGGCATTTTTTGATCGCAGCGCTGACGAATGGTTCAGATCGAGACGTCTGGTGGTCCCAAGCTTTGCTGACTACGAACAGCGCCGCGTCGTCAGCGTCGCGGGACTGGGGTATGAAAGCCTCTGGAGTCAGCACACCACTGAAGCGCGCATGGATTACGCGGACCGACTGCGCCTGGCTGAATTCAGAGGTCTACTACAATCGGCAATACCGGATGCCCAGCACAATCGGCTGGTGTACTACTACAGAGAAGCGGAGTTCCTGCGCAACCAGAATGACGTTTTATTATTCGATCGGTTGATGGCGCGGATAGATCCGTTTCTTGCCGGATTTGCCAATGTTGTTGCCTCCGACCTGTTCAGCGATCCGGTTTCTGCTGTGCCTCTGCTATTGCTTCAGGCTGAGCGCGCCGAGTGGAGGATCGGTCGGGGCAACGACACTGACGCGGCTGTGACACTGGCATTTGATGTGCTGCAGCAAGTGGATACAGCAGTCATGAATGTGGATGTTATTCGCGATCTGGCCTACCGCGCTCTCCACACGCGGGTTTTATCGCTACTGAGCAGCGCTCAGTTTGCGCAGGCGCGCGGCCTCATTGAGCGCTTTCCTGCCGACTGCGCCGAATCCGGTTTCTGCATCAATGCACTCGAACAATACTATGTCACTCATGGGCGACAGTACTGGCAGGACAGCAACTGGCGGCGCACGATTTCGCTATATGAAGAGTATCTTGCCCGTGGCCTGCAGACGGAAAACCGGGAAGTTTTTGTAAGCAATCTGGAAACAGCTTACCTGAATCAGGCCGAGCAACATTGGTTCGACGAAGAGCGCGACGAAGCAGAATCTATTCTCGAGGTTTGTATTATCAGGGCACCGCAATCGCAGCGTTGTCAGCAACGTCTGCAAGCTGCGCGTCAGCGTCGTTAACAGCACCCCAGTGCTGATCCCACTCCAGCAGATCAAACAGCCCGGCTGAAGGGAAGGCTGGCGGCCGACTGTAATTAAAACGCGGGTCATACCTGATATGGGTATAGAAGCGTGGTTCGGTGGCTGACACAGAACCTGCCACCAATGAACCATACACATGCAGTGTGCCTTGATGCCGGTCTCTGAAGCGGCGCACACTGAACCGTTGGCGGGCAAACAATGCGCCATGTATCTGCAAGTCTCCGTTGCCCGTGACCGAAACCGGAGCTATTTCTATGCTGCCATCGCTGATCAGCGCCAGCGTGTCGGCAGAGTCCGCTGTGCTGTCTGCGTAAACCAGATTACCGGTAATCAGCACCTGTCTGGGGGAGTACACCAACACCCGTCCCGTAACCGTCCCTGACACCTCAATTCGCTTGCGCCCCTCACCAATAATTACCAGCCCGGCGGCCGGAATCTGCAGCTGCGTTTTTTGATTGTTCCCGATGTCAGTCAATAACACTCCGTCACTGCCTTGAAATTCCAGCCGGGCATCCGATCCCAACTCCACCACTGTTGCTCCGGAGTCGTACCATGACGCCGGCAGACTCTCACGGGGCACTGCAATACGTCCGGTGCCCGTGCGTATGCCGTTGGCAAACATCGTTGACTGGCGTACTCGTGAGGCCACTGACTGACGACTGGCAATCGTCACCTCACCTGCAAACTGCGGTCTGGCATGAGCTGCGACTTCAAAGTTTACTTCGGAATTGGCATGGAACCTGCCCTCTATGCGGTCGTTGGACAACATCACGTTATCGTCCCAACGATTGACAAACTTGGCGTAGTGCGACAGCGCCCGCTCCTGCAAACGCGCACTCAACTGAAACGGCCTGCCATTGATCCGCCGCGTGACCGTAACGTTGATCTGTTGCAAACCTGTGAGAGCATCGACCGGCACAGCCACAGCGCTCACCTGATCTGCCTCAGACAATCCCGGCAACTGCGACGTAAGTTGATTCAATGACAATAAACCTGATTCCACGCCGGACTGATTTATACGGTCAAGCAGATGTTGTATCGCTGAGCGCATCTCACTGACAGCCGGCTCTGTCATTGGCAGGAAAGCAGGCGCTATTGCAGGGACGGGAGGCGGAAGCGATGTGCTGATTTCAGCAGTTGTGGTAAGCGGTGTTTGCAGAGATTCAATTATTTCGGTAACAGCAGACATAGGTTCGGTAGCAGCAGGCATAGAGCTGCCTGTCAGGGTCTGTACGATTGCCCGTGCCCCGGGGTTAACAAAACGCTCCTGACCAGGTTGCCCCTGATCCGGCTCAGCAAGGGGTGACGGCTGCGGGCCCTGCTCTGTCTCAGCGCGTTGTAGCGACGCAGCGCTTTTCATATCCGCAACGTCTGGCATCGTCGCAACGCCCGGCTGACTCTCATCGGGCGAGTCAGATTCGGTGGATGGCAGGAGCGTCAGTAACATGCCCTCTTCCATGGGCTGCTCATTCCGGGACATCTGCAGCGACAGCAGCGCCAGCACGGGCAAATGTAAAACAATAGAACATAACGCAGCCCACAACAGCGGGCGACGCAGCATGTCAGAAAAAAACTGTGTTGTTTTTGGTCTAACGTTCATACGCGTACCTGGCGGGCAGCTTTTAAGAACGTGCAACCTGATTATAATTAAGTCTTAGCGTTTTGCCAGCGCCGGCTCAACCAGCGCTTTCAGCAGTACTGGAAGCAGGCACAGGCCGGTCAGCAGCGCCAGAATCATCGCCAGCGCTGTCAGCAGACCAAACAGAATACTGGGTACAAAGTCCGAAAATGCCAATATCGAAAAGCCAGCCACAATCAGCAACGAGGTGTACAGAATAGCTATCCCCACACTGCCGTGTGTGCGCCTGATGGCATCAGCGTAGCTATGCTGTTTACGCTCTTCCAGATAACGGTGGATAAAGTGAATGGTGTCATCCACTGCGATGCCCATCGCTATCGCCGCAATTGTTATTGTCATCAGATCCAGCGGAATTCCCAGCCAGCCCATGGTGCCCAGAATAGCCAGTGTCGAAAGTATATTGGGAACAATGGCTGCAATCGCCACACGGAACGAGCGGAAGATCACCAGAAACGTTAACAGCAATACTGCAAACACAATCCCCATCGTGAGAATCTGTGACGTGTACAGTTGCTGCATGATGTCCTGATACAGTACAAACAGGTTGGTCAGCTGATAGTCTGATTCATCAACTCCGCTCTCAGCCAGATCCGTGCGAATGTCGTCGAGCAACTGTTGCCGGTTTAATCCTTCTGTCAGATCCTGAATCCAGATGTTCATACGAATCTGCCCGGTCTCCTCATCAAGAAAAGCGCCCAGCAGATCTTCCCGGAAAGTTTCATCCATCATCCAGTACACGGCAGTCAGCTCGTACTCAGTCAATGGCGCGTTGTTGTTAAGTTCGCGCGCAAGATCAGTCAGATTGACCGCTGAAAGAATGCGACCCGTCGCCTCATGTTCGCCGATGCGGTGTTGTATGAGCTGAAGTCTCTGCACCGTTTCAGCAGACATGATCAGATCAGGATTACCCGGACGCTGTGGCGGCGTGTAGATCAGATCCAGTGGTGTGGAGCCACCAAACTCCCTGTCAATATAAGCCAGTTCCTGATGTACCTGTGTTGACGCGCGAAAATAGTTTATAAAACTGTTTTCCACCGTCAGCCACAGTATTCCACTCAGACTGAACGCCGCCAGTGCCAGACTCAATACTGTGATAATACCGGTTCGCTTTAATGCAAAACGGCTGAATCCTGCCACTATTGCGTTGGCAAAACCGAGTTCCGGCTTCTCCCGCTTTTTTGCCAGCAGCTCGAGTACGACAGGAAAAACAATCAGGCTGACGGCAATGGATACGAACATCGCGATGATCATCATCCAGCCAAAACTGATGACCGGTTGCAGACCACTGAAGACCAGCGAGCCAAAACCCACGGAAGTGGTTATGCCAGCAAAAAAACATGGTCCGACTTTGCGCATCAGCGTTTCACGAATAAGACTTCGCTGATTCTGTTCGCTGTCTGATTTGGTATCAGATGCGTTGGCCAGTTCGCGATACTGCACGATCAGGTGAATCACAATGGCCAGCGTGAGTATCAGCTGCAAGGCTATAAAATTGGATGAAATGACGGTTGCTTTCATGCCCAGCATGGCAAACAGACCGATGGTGGTCAGTACGCTGATAGAACAGCACACAACAGGAATCAGCACCCAACGCAGCGCCCGGAAAAGCACCAGCAGCATCAGACAAATGCCGAGCGCCATGGCGCTGCCGAACACCACCAGATCGTTGACGATAATCTGGATCAATTGATAAGCGAGCACATGAACGCCGCCAAGATGAATATCAGCTTCGGTATTGTAGTTTTGCAATATCTGCCGAATCTGTTCGATCTCCTGGGTGCGCGCTTGCGAGAGTTCAGTCTGCAGCGGTTCAACAGCAGCCTCGAGCCGCTTCATTTCCTGCTCATCTTCAGCAGAATAATTACCCTGCTGATACCGCACGTTCAGATCCGTCATCTGCGAGTTCAGCTCACTCAACTCTGGATTGCTGCGGAACAACACCTGCAAGGCTGCAGCTGTCAGATCTTCATTGACCAACAGATTTTCGTAAATCGGGTGACCGCTGAACTCTTCCTCCAGCGCTGCAAGATTAAAACTTCCGGCTTCAATAGTAAGCTGGGTCAAATCCACATTGCCTGAGAGCAGATTCTGACTTTGAGAAAAAACCGGGACATTTAAAATGGATCGCACAGATTCAACACGGTCAAGTGCCAACAACTCATCGCTCAGGCGCGACAGTGCAGCAAAAGACTGTTCGGAGATAACCGGATAATTCAGCGGCTCAAAGGTAACCAGCAAAAATTCCTGTGGTGCAAAACGCTGACCAACCAACTGTGTCTGCACATAGAGTTCATTGTCGCGAGTCAGCAGCGTGTCCGGTGAAGCATCAATGCTGAAGTTTGGTGCCTGTGAACCAACAGCCGCAGTGATAATCAGGAAAGCGGTCAATACGGTTTTAGGCCAGCTCAATAACAGATCAACAGACTTGCCCAACAAGGTATCAATCATGGTTTTATTGCTGTCTGTACTGGGCATCCCGCAATCTCCCTTGCAGATGAAGATTTCTCATGAATATATAGGGATCTTCACTTTCCGCACGCAGTGTCAGATAGCCCTCTGCTGTGGGCGAGAACTCCTGGAAATTGTCAAACACCCGAATCACCGTTGATTCCGGGTTGTCCATATAACCCAGCGGATTCAGCAGACTGTCAAAAAATACGGAACTGCCATCCCGGATATTGGAAGGCCCTATAAAAGGCAGCACCAGATAAGCCCCATAACCGGCGCCATACTGAGTCAGGGTCTGACGCATGCCGGTTTGATTGCGCGCAATATCAAAGCTGCTGGTGGCAGGATCCATAATGCCCACGATACCCACTGTGGAGTTGATCAGAAACCGCGCTGTTTCTCTGCCCGCTTCACGGCCGTTAAGCTGCAGCAGATGATTCACAATGGAAATGGGGGATTTGATATTGTCGAAAAAATTGCCGATGCCGGTGCGAATGGGAACCGGGGCTTTCTGGTAAGTACGGGCCGCAGGGATGAGAACGTACCGGTAGGACACATCATTAAAGGCAAATATGGCACGGTTCAGACGTATCAAGGGGTCGTCAAATCCGGTCTCGGCTTCACTGTCGCTATACGCCACTACGTTGGGCTGAATTCCCGTACCTGCCAACGGCCCGGTTTCCGCCTGACTCAAGGCCTCGGGGCGGGTCTGCTGATTCTGCTCCGACACTGCAGCGCAGGCACCGAGCGAGACAATAGACAGAAAAATCACTACCTTCAATGGATACAACGGACGCATAGTCACTTCTCCTCCTGAGTCTGGCTGACATTGTGCACTTACCTGAGACAAAGACAACCTTTGCCAGGTCTTCATGTCTGAACCGGCTGGTCGCGGCTCACGGTGCGATTCAGGTCCGGTTAAGGCCCGGAACTGTAATCTCTTTTTATCGAATGGACTGTGCGTTCCGTCTCGTACGGCAAGGGGCTATAGGTGTGTCAACTTGATTACAGAGTAGGGATGGCTTATTCTTCGGTCGTCCGATTTTTGACTACCATCACACCCCCTCAAATCCAATCGCTGCGAGCTTAGTGGCCGGAGAACGAGGCCGAGTCGGCTGCCTATTGAGCAAGAAATAAAGACCTGAATCCGGGGAGAGAAGAATGATAAAAAGCAAACGTTTGTTGTCGGCGCTTATTGTAAGTGCCGGTACCCTCATGAGTGCCCCTATGGCTTTCAGCCAGTCAGGCACCGATGTCTCAATGGGAGACTGGCCTGATTACAACGGCAATATGGCCGCCCAGCGCTATTCACCACTTGACCAGATCAATGCTGACAATGTCAGCTCATTGCAGATTGCCTGGCGCTTTCCCACTGATAGCTTTGGCTCCCAGCCTGAGTTCGGTGCAACTTTTACGCCACTGGAAGTCGATGGTGTGTTGTACACCACTGTAGGCGCTCAGCGTGACATCGTGGCTATTGATGCTGTCACCGGTGAGATGCTGTGGCAGTGGCAGGCCAATGAAGGTGCACGCTTTGATGCGGCGCCGCGCAAGGGCTCAGGCCGTGGCGTGGCGTTCTGGCGCGATGGCGACAAACGCCGTGTAATCACTATCACTCCGGGCTTCTTCCTGGTGTCTCTGGATGCCGCTACCGGCCTGCCAGATCCTGAATTCGGGGAAAACGGCATCATTGATATGCAACAGGGCCTGCGTCTGGGCCTTGGCCGTGAAGATCTCGACATCGGCTCCTCCATGCCGCCATTTGTTATGGATGATGTGATTGTTGTTGGTCCGGCCATGGCGGTATCCATGCGTCCACCATCAAAATACAACGTCAAAGGTGATGTGCGCGCTTATAGTGCTCACACCGGCGAGCATCTGTGGACCTTCAAAACCATTCCTGAACGCGGCGAACCCGGCAGCGAGACCTGGCTGGGCGATGGCGCGGAAATTTCTGGTAACGCCGGCGTATGGGCACCAATGTCTGGTGACCCCGAGCTTGGCCTGGTGTATCTGCCTGTTGAATCAGCCACTGGCGACCGCTACGGCGGAGACCGCCCGGGCGACAACCTTTACACCAATAGCGTAGTAGCCGTGGATGTGAAAACCGGTGAGCGCAAGTGGCACTACCAGCTGATCCATCACGACATCTGGGACTGGGACAACCCCGCCGCTCCGATTCTGGCGGATCTGCCTAATGGTCGAAAGATTGTCATGCAGGTCACCAAACAGTCGTTTGTGTACACCTTCGACCGCGCAACCGGCGAACCCATCTGGGACATCGAAGAACTGCCGGTTCCCGCTGGCGATGTTCCTGGTGAGTGGTACTCCCCGACTCAACCTTTCCCGACCAGGCCTGCCGGCTTTGATCGCCAGGGTATTACCGAAGACGACCTGATCGATTTCACGCCTGAGCTGCGCGCTGCAGCACTGGAAGCGATCAAGCCTTTCCGTCTTGGCACTAACCTGTATTCACCGCCTTCTCTGGCAGATGCACCTGATGGTACAACCGGCACGCTGAGCCTGCCGTCTGCCACCGGTGGCGCAAACTGGGAAGGTGCTGCGATGGATCCGGACACCGGCATGCTGTACGTGCCGTCCAGAACAACAGTTGCAGTGCTGTCAGTTGCCAAAGATGAAAACTCGGATGTCGACTACAGCATGGCCTTGGGTGTGCGTGTTCCGCGCGCCATGGGCCTGCCGATTGTGAAGCCGCCTTATGGCCGTATCACAGCGATCGATATGAACAGCGGTGATCACCAGTGGATGATTGCCAATGCCGATACCCCGGCAGCAATCGCCAGCAACCCTGCCCTGGCTGGCATTGAGCTGCCCAGAACCGGCGTAGAAACCAAATCCGGCCTGCTGTTGACCAAAACCCTGCTGTTTGCCGGCGAAGGCGTTGGTGGTGGCCCGATGCTGCGCGCACATGACAAGCAGACTGGTGAAATCGTAGCCGAAATTGAAATGCCCGGCACTCAGACCGGACAGCCATTTACTTACGAACACAATGGCAAGCAGTATATTGGCATGGTGGTGAGTGCACGCGGTTCGGCTTCCGAACTGGTGGTGTACGCACTTCCGTAATGAGCTTTACCCTGATTCGCCTTACCGTGATTAGAACCGAGGAGTTGTAGTATGCGTAATTTCTTTGCTAAAGCGGCGCTTGCGCCGCTGCTGTTGGCCTCCAGTGTGTCTGCGCAGGCAGCCACCTGGGTCATGGATCCGGAAGGCTCCAGCGTGATTTTCAAGTATTCGTACTCAGACACGCCGTATCAGGGTGAATTCAAGAATGTCACAGCGACTTTCGAGATCGATCCGCTGAGCCCGTCAAACTGCAAATTCGAAGTGAATATCCCTATTGCCGACATCGATGTCGGCGACGAGGAAACATTGAGTTACATGCTGGATATCGAACTGTTCGATGTTGACCAGTTCCCGACAGCACGTTTTGTGGCGGACAAGTGTACGCTGGATTCACTGAACTCCTTTACGGCAGCTGGCTCAGTCACCATCCGTGATGTAACCCAGCCGATCAGCTTCCCATTTAAACTGGATATCGAAGGCATGCGTTTCCGTCTGACCAGTGAAGTGACTCTGAAGCGTCTGGATTTTGGTGTAGGTCAAGGTTACTTCGCAAACACATCGGCGATTCCGAACGACGTAGTCGTATCGGTAGACGTCTATGCTGTGATGAAGTAGTTCAACAGATCACGTTTCGTATAGGACATGTAAATGTTTTCCAATTTTATTGTTAAGTATCGTCGGTTCTCGGTAATTGTGGCTTGCGCCGCACTGCTGGTGTCATGTGATCGTATTCTCACGCCGGGTTTCGAAACCAGTGTGCAGGATCTTCGCGGTGGCGCTTACGTGTTGGATAAAGACCACGCCACACTGCTGTGGAAAATCAACCACCTCGGTTTCTCAAGTTACATCGGCCGTTTTAACGAGTTTGATGCGTCACTGGATTTTGATCCGGCGAATGTTGAGAACTCCAGCCTTGAAGTGATCGTTAACACCTCCTCGCTGGATGTGAACAACGCTGCATTTGCAGACGATCTTCGTGGTGGCAGCTGGTTCAATGTGGAAGCCTTTCCACAAGCAGTCTTCAGAACCACCTCATTTGTTGAGGCGATCGATGAAGACACGTTTGTGTTTGAAGGCGATCTGACGCTGCTGGGCGTAACCGCACCAATCACGCTGACCGTGAACTTTAACGGTGGTGGCCGTAACTTCCTGACCCGTCGTTACACCCTCGGCTTCTCTGCAACCACCAGTTTCAAGCGCTCAGTCTATGGCCTGGATAATCTGGTGGCTTTTGGTGTTGGCGACGACATCGACCTGGAGATTCACGTGGAGTTCCAGGAAAGCCAGTAACACGCAATTCTTAAAAAAGGGGACGGAGGAGCTTGCTCCTGCGTCCCCTTTTTTATTCTTTGCCGATCCCGCCTGGAGTGCGACAGTGTGTCGCATTGTGGGTATCCGGTTTTCCCCTAGTATATATGTCAGATACCGCACTTTCTCAGAATGCGATGCGGACAACATCACTCAGGGGAGATTGACCATGATAAGTACCAGAAAAAAGTTACTGGCGGCCAGTATCGCTGCATTGCTTTCACAAGCAGGCATGAATTCGCTGCAAGCGCAGGAAGTGATCGACGAGATGGTTGTCACCACCGTGCGCATGTCCGAGCCACTACTGGTGGAAACCGATCCGCGCAAACCGCGCCAGCCACTTCCAGCCCATGATGGTGCGGATTTTCTGAAAACCATTCCCGGTTTTTCAGTGATTCGTAAAGGTGGCGCTGATGGTGACCCAGTGTTCAGAGGTATGGCAGGTTCACGCCTGTCGCTTCAGGTTGACGGGGAGTCTGTACTTGGTGGTTGCGGTCATCGCATGGATCCACCTACTGCCTATATTTTCCCGGAAGCATTCGAAAGCATCCAAGTCATCAAAGGCCCACAAAGTGTACAACATGGCCCCGGCAACGCTGCCGGCGTGGTCAAGTTCGAGCGTAACCGCACACGTGTGACTGAACCAACAGTAGCCATACATACCAGCGCACTGGGTGCCAGCTTTGGCCGTCACGACGAAGTGCTGGATGCCAGTTATAAAACCCCTGAGTTCACTGTTCGCGCAATAGGAACCAACGCCGCCCAAAATAACTATAAAGATGGTGATGGCACCGAAGTACATTCCAACTATCAACGCTGGAGCACACAGCTATCTGCGGCGTGGACACCAACTGATACACAGTTTTATGAAATCACCGCCGGGCGCAGCGACGGCGAAGCCGCATACGCTGACCGCGGTATGGATGGCAGTCTGTTCGAGCGCGAGCACTACGGATTTAAAGGCAGCATCGATAACGTCAGTACGCTGGTCAGTAATATCGAATTTCAGTACTACTACCAATACATCGATCACGTGATGGACAACTACTCATTACGAACTCGCCCTGCAGGCGTAACCGAGCGCGCCATGAACCCGGACAGAGAGACTCGCGGCGGAAAATTTGCCGTGACCTTGCAACCTTTTGCGGGCCTGACCTGGGTAATGGGCATGGATGCACAGGGCAACAAACACAGCGATCGTAGCAGCATGAACATGGCGATGACTGATTACAGAAATCTGCTGCGCAAACGCGATGCGGAATTCAGCCAGACTGGGGCCTTTACCGAAGTCAGCTGGGATTACAACACCACCCAGACGCTGAGTGCCGGCGTTCGCGCAGATCGCTGGAGCGCCAAAGACCATCGTTCCATGGTGATGCTGACTCATATGATGACATTGCCTAACCCAACAACCGGTATGAAGCGTGACGATACCTTGACCAGTGCCTTCGTGCGTCTGGAGTCCCAGCTCGGTGATATGCCGGGTACAGTTTATGTAGGCGTTGGGCACAATGAACGCTTCCCCGACTACTGGGAACTGATCAGCAAGGAAAGTGCTGCGACCACCAGCGCGTTTAACAGCACTGATCCGGAAAAACTCACTCAGCTTGATGCTGGTTATATCTACAACCGTGGCAATCTGCGCGGCAGCTTCTCGGTGTTTTATAACGAGATTAAAGACTACATCCTGATTGACTCTGCATTCAGAAAACCAGCTGCCATGATGGGTATGACTCGTGTAGCAACCATCGCACGCAATGTGGACGCCCGCAGCTGGGGTGCGGAAGCGGATTTCACCTACGGATTTGCCGACAACTGGCGCGCAGAACTGACGCTGGCATCAGTGCGCGGCGAAAACAAAACTGACAACCGCACGCTGGCTCAGTTACCTCCGCTGGAAGCCCGGCTCGGTGTGCATTACGACAACCAGACGTGGTCATTTGGTACCTTGCTGCGCGCCATTGGAAGCCAGGACCGGGTAGACATAGGCCGCGGCAATATAGCTGGTCAGGATTTCAGCGCTACCAACAGCGCCAACGTGCTGTCCATCAATGCGGGCTGGAAGCCGGCAGCACGCTGGATGGTGACGGCAGGTGTCGACAATGCGCTTGATAAAACCTATGCCGAACACATCAGCCGCGCCGGCACAGATGTAGCAGGTTACACCCAGATCGCACGTGTGAATGAGCCTGGCCGTACGCTGTGGATGAAGGCGCAGTTTACGTTCTGAAGAAGCATGGGGACGGAGGAGCACAGGAGTAAAGGGGGACGGAGGAGCAAGCTCCTCCGTCCCCCTTTACTCCTGTGCTCCTCCGTCCCCATCACCCACCCAGCGCCCGGCTCACATTGGCGCATGCGCTCAGCAATGGTTGCACCAGCTCTTGCATCTTCTCGTCGGTAAATCTTTCTTTTGACCCCGCCACGGCAATAGCCCCCACCGGCACCCCGTCCGGACCACAGATAACACCGGCCATGCTGTTTATCCCGGGCCTCCAATGACTACCCGACATTGCGTAGCCATTTTGTCGAATAGTCTTCAAATCACTGAGCAGGGTTTCCAGGCCGAACGGCGGACGCGGGGAAACAGCGTCGTAAAGACGTTGCGCACGCTGCGCAGCATCCGCATAAAACGCCATCATCACACGACCGGATATGGTCATCACAGCAGGTGCGCGCTCCCCTGCTGCAGTGCTGATACGCAGTGGCGCAGAAGCTTCCATCTGATGAATATACAGGCAGTCATCGCCGTCGGGCGCTACCAGAGTAACTGTCTCCGTTGTGACCCCTTGCAGAGCATGCATAAATGCGATCGCGGCGCGCCGGAGTTGGTTGCGCTTCATCACCTGCATACCCAACTCCCAGACTTTCAGACTGGCCTCATAAGTTCCATTTTCCAGACGGCGAACATAACCTGCACTAACCAGCGTTCCTAACGTGCGATGGACATTGCTTTTGGGCAGGGCCAGCTTCGTTGCCAGCGCAGATACACCAACGGGAACCGGTGACTGTGTCAGCAACTCGAGTAAAGTCAGCCCTTTCAGCAAAGTGCTATCCACATCGGTTCCTCATCTGTGTTGCGCGCAACTCTGGTAGTCAGTTCATTGAAACCTGCACAATCAGCAGGCGACGTTCCATATAGTAGAACAGCCACATCCGTATTACATCGACAATTTCCAACCGTTCGCAGTAAGGCGCTTGAGCACTAATCACCCAATCTGCTAGCTTAGCCAAAGATAATAGAACTTTGTTCCAATATTCGGAACATAAAAAGCACGTTAGACAATACTCATCAGATCAGGGGCCCACCGATCATGAAAAACACCGCTATGGATCGCAGACAGTTTATTGCACGCAGCTTTATTGTTACCGCCGCAGGCGTACTCGCACCACGGCTGGTATTCGCCAACACGGAACCCGTAGTGGAAACTGCTCAGGGCAGCGTCAGAGGCCGACTGAACGAAGCAGGCATCAATGTCTTTAAAGGCATGCGCTACGGTCAGGCGCCACGCTTTATGCCACCGGTAGCGCCGACTCCCTGGGCGGGAATTCAGGACGCGTTTGATTACGGCGACCAGAGCCCGCAAGCTCGTACGCGGCTGGCCAGCTCAGAACCGATGACCGACGATTGTCTGCGCATCAACGTATGGACTCCCGGGCTGGATCAGGCCAAACGTCCGGTATTGTTATGGTTTCACGGAGGCGGATTTGAAGCCGGTTCAGGCTCCAGTCCGCTGTATGAAGGCACCCGCATGGCACGCCGTGGTGATGTTGTAGTGGCCACCATCAACCACCGGCTGAATGTTTTTGGACACTGCCATCTGGGCAATATACTGGGTGAGGAGTTTGAGCAATCCGGCAATGTCGGTTATCTGGATCTGATCCGCGCCATGAACTGGGTCAAAGAAAATATTGCAGGCTTTGGCGGCGACCCTGACAACGTCATGATTTATGGTCAGTCCGGCGGTGGCCGCAAAGTCAGTCTGTGTTATGCGGGACAGGATGCACAAAGCCTGTTCCAAAAAGGAGTCGTGCAAAGCGGTTCACACCTGAAATTACAGAGCGTCGAGCGGGCCGATGAACTCACCCGCTCTCTTTTGTCCGAGCTTGGTATCAGTGCGGCCAATGCAAGGCAATTACAACAGATCGACATCGAAACACTGTCCGCCGCACAGCGCAAAGTGATTGCTGCCGCAGGTGCACGTTTCTCGCCCGTACTGGACAACAAAACATTTATTGCTCACCCATGGCTGCCGGATGCGCCGACCATATCCAGCCGCATACCCATGATGCTGGGCACTACACGCACTGAACTGTCCAACCAGATGGGCACCATTCCCGGCATTTTTGACATGAGTGTTGCAGAGGCCAAAGAACGCCTGAATGGTTTTCTGGACGAAGGTGATGTTGATGAAGCATGGGAAATTTTCCAGGCTTCACGCCCGCAGGCCAATCCTTCAGAAGTGTTTTTTACGATTGTGTCCGCCCGCGGTTATGTGCGCGATCAGACCATTATGGCTGAACAACGGGTTCATGCAGGCAGCACCGACAATACTTACGTATACCGTTTAATGTGGCGACAGCCTGTTGAGGGCGGGCGCCGGGTGTCCCAACACTCCCTTGACCTGCCATTTATGTTCGACAACGTTGCCGCCGGAGCCCAGATGACGGGACCGGACACGGAACAGACACGAGCGATGGCTGACAGCATGGCCAATAGCTGGCTGGCCTTTGCACGCAGCGGCAATCCAAACAATAGCAGTGTACCTGCCTGGGCTGCCTATGATCTGGAACGGCGCAACACCATGCTGTTTGATGTTCCCAGCACGGCGGTTGATGATCCCCACAAAGAGGAGCGCTTGTTTATGGCACGTTACGCAAGCCAACAGGATGGTGGTAACGCATTACATCGCCAGAACATGGACTAAGTGGTTTATATCAACACAACAAACATTTTTATCAATTGCAAAAGCAGTGCAGGAGCACCGATAGATGACCATGTTAAGGGTATCACCGTACGAGCAATTCAATTCTCCGCGCAAGGATCAGGCTTGCGTCAGCAGCGGCAGAAAACGCACTGGTTTTTTACTGGCACTCCTGCTCGGAATAGGTACAGCAATGAGCAGTTTTTTTGCATCTGATGCCTCTGCACAGTCCAGCACCGGCGAATTAAAAGTCATCTCTGAAAATATTGAGGCCGGCATCAAGGAAACCCGCTTTGATATCGAAGTGGATGGCGTCATTGTGCCCGGCATTTTATGGACACCGGAAGGCGCTGAGGGCACGCGTCCTCTGGTGGTATTCGGACATGGCGGGCGACAGCACAAACGTGTCAGTAACATCCTGAGAATGGCCCGCGATCTTGTCAGCAATGAACATTACGCTGTAATGGCCATTGATGGCTTCGGACATGGAGACCGTGCAGCAGCAAACGAAGCCGAGCGTCGTGATCGTGCAGAAGAAAACATGACTGCAGAATCCATGGCAGCCATCGACGCGGTACAAAAACTGAGCTACGTCGGCGAAGGCCCGATCGGATACTGGGGCGTATCCATGGGCACCCGTTTTGGTGTGCCGCTGGTTGCCGCAGACTCCCGCTTTAAAGCGGCAGTATTTGGTTTGTTTGGACTGTTTCCCGAAGGCAGCACAGTGCCTGTTGGTTGGGGAGATGATGCACGCAGCATCACGGTGCCGCTGATTTTTGTGTACCAGCGCAGTGATACTCTGATGACTTTGCAGAACGGTATAGATCTGTTTGACGCGTTTGGCTCCACCGAAAAAGCCATGCACATCAATCCCGGTGGTCACACCGCCATACCGGTATCAGAGCGCGAAAAGTGGAAGCCGTTTTTTGTAAGTCATTTAGGCAAAGCCCGCTTGTAGAGTTTGAGGGGGACGGAGGAGCAAGCTCCTCCGTCCCCATTTGATCCCTCAATCCCTCTCTTGTAGTATGCCCTCCACTTTTAGTGTTTCAGGGTTGCTCAAAAAATGCTTTTTCGCTTTTATTCCCGTCTTCCAATACTTCTCTGCGCCCTCGTGCTTTTTCCGCTGTCTGCATGGGCCGGCACGGTCGTGCGCGTCAATACACCTCTGGGTGAGTTCTTCATCGAAATGCTTGATGAGACAACACCGGGGACCGTGCGCAACTTCCTCAATTATGTCGAGAGTGAGCAATACAACGGAACAGTGGTACACCGGCTGGTCCCGGGCTTTGTGATTCAGGGCGGTTGGCTGACTTATGACGAAGCTAGCATGACATTTACGCCAATTCCGTCGCGGGGCAATATTCAAAACGAATTCAGAGTATCCAACCAGCGCGGCACTATCGCCATGGCCAAGGTCGGTGGTGATCCGGACAGTGCAAACAGCCAATGGTTTATCAATTTGGGCAATAACAGCGGACTGGACACCAATAATGGTGGTTTCACTGTATTCGGCCGGGTCATGGGCAATGGCATGCAGGTTGTGGATGCCATTGCAGCACTGCCGCCACTGTATGTATTACAGGGCATGGATCCATTTCCGCTGATCAATTACACCAGTGGCTCGCTGCTGAGCAGACATCTGGTTGATATCAATATGAGTGTGGCCGGCCGCACAGATGGCTTACCTGCCACATTCCGACCTGAAACCGGTGATCTGCACCTGTTTGTAGATGCCGGCGAGCTTGGTCTGCTTTCCGTCAGACTTTCTGTGATCAGTGAAGAGCCAGATATCGTCATCAAACTGGATCCCGCCTCCTTGTTTGGACTCGAGCGCAGCGTGCAAGGCATGGCGGTGTTTAACAACGTCAGTGGACTGCTCACAATACCTGAGCTGCGCGTCAACGGCGAAATTGCCTGGCGCAACGTGCGCTTTGTTCTGGTCAACGCCGAAGAACTTTTGTTTAAGCTGGTAGGGGTCGACTGACAGCGGCAGGTGGTAATAGGGTAATGGGGACGGAGGAGTAATTGGGGACGGAGGAGCAAGCTCCTCCGTCCCCAATTACTCCTCCGTCCCCATTACTCATTTACCACTCAGGGAATAAATATCTCACGGTGATACCAAGGTGTTGAGGTAATCCCGGTTAACACTTCCGAACCGTCAAACAGACGTGAATACAGCGGGCCCTGCGCCCGAAAACTCATAGACTCTATGCGACTGTCAGGTGCACCCGGCACACCTAACGGGTCACTGGTCTGATCAATTTTGTATGTGCGCGTAAATCCTGTGCTCACGCCAGACCTGATCACAATAGTGGATTGCTGCCTGACCGGGACGGCCTGCTGGTAACCGAGCGTGAAACTGACGCTGTCACCACTGACCGAGGCCATTTGCCAGTTCTCCTGCACCCGACTACTCTGCTCACCGTCTCCGGTCAGGAATCGTTCAGCACGCGCGTCCACCGCTTGCTGATAGACTTCATAGGCACCAGCACCTTCGGGTGAAATTCCGTTGATGATCATGGGTCCCGACTGACCTGTCTCCTGATTTCTCGCCTGTACTGACATCACCATATAACGGCTGCTGCCGGTACCTACCGGCTGGCCTTGCGGATCCAGTACCACATGGCGATCCATGAAGGTAACTGTCAGGTTCACCATGTCAGCAGCATCTGCAACCGCTGCCACAGTCCATCCATCAGGCAGCATTGAGCGCACAACGCCGGCGTTGACACGGAAACCCAACGAGGTGCGCGTCTCAGCGCTCCATTCGACATAAGCCTGATCCTGCGCCAATGCCAGTGCAGGCCCTGCCAGAGTTATAAGTACATACAAACCTGCACGTTTGATCAGTTTTATAAATGCCATTTGAGTTTCCGCCGCAAAAAAAGTTTTGATCACGGCATAGTATCAGACAGCCGGCCGATTACGAGTTGCACACACGCCATGGCCGGCAGAATCAGCCAACCACCGGCTTCACCATCAACTCGTGTCCCTTCAGCATGCCATGCCAATACAACGCAGGCAGCATACTCTTTTTCATATGCCAGGCCATTGAGGTAGGTTTGGTGCCATCCAGCATCCACACCGGAAGTGTCGGTTTTACTTTGCCGCCATAAATAAATTCGGCCAACACGATTTTGCCGCGCTCCACTGTCAACGGGCAAGAACCATAACCATTGTATTGGCACAACTGAGCCTGACCTGCGATATCAGAGATAATGTTGGCCGCTACCACAGGTGCCTGCACACGCACTGCCGCAGCGGTTTTAGCGTTGCTGGTATTGGTCGCATCACCCAGCGCCCAGATATTAGGGTAGCGTTTGTGCTGCAGGGTTGCGGGATCAACGTCGATCCACCCGGCTGCATCAGCCAGCGGGCTGCTGCGGATAAAATCAGGTGCAGTCTGTGGCGGGCAGACATGCAACATATCAAAGTCGGTTTCCACCATACTGGTGATGCCTTCAGCATCCGTAGTTTCAAACCACGCCCGCTTGCGCTCCCCATCCACTTTCACAAGTTTGTGTGTGTAGTGCACCTTTGTTTTGTACTTATCGATATATGACTGCAAGGCAGGAACATAGTCTTTTACGCCAAACAACACTGCGCCGGCATTAAAAAAATGCGTTTCAACACTATCAGTCAAGCCATTGCGATACCAATGATCTCCCGCCAGATACAAAGCCTTCTGCGGGGCACCTGCACATTTTATTGGCATCGGTGGCTGTGTAAATACAGCTTTACCTGACACCATATTACTGATCAGCTTCCAGGTATAAGGTGCCAGATCCGCCCGATAATTGGACGTTACGCCATTGCGTCCCAGTGTCTGTGCCAAGCCTTCAATGCCGTCCCAATTCAGTTTGATGCCCGGACAGACAATCAGGCGCTGGTAATTGATGCGGGTACCATCATCAAGCACTACAGCGTTCTGATCCGGCTCAAATGCAGTGACGGCAGAGGAGATCCAGGTCACACCGTCCGGTATTAAAGATGCCATCGGGCGCTGCACCTGCTCCGGTGTAAAAATGCCTCCACCTATCATGGTGAATCCGGGTTGGTAGTAATGCGTATGTGCCGGATCTATCAATGCCATACGAAGTTTTTTATTACGTGATAAAAGGCTGGAAGCCACCGATATTCCGGCAGCGCCGGCGCCGACAATCAACACGTCATAGGATGTTTCTGCGGATTTTGAATTCATGATTTTTGGATTGTACTCTGCAATGATGGATGCGAACTGCTTGCTGAACTGACTGAAATCATACCCCGCGCCGGTGGCTTTGCTGACAACACTCTCTACTGTCGCTCCATCGGCCACTTGCATGAGTGCCCACAAAGTCGTTGAACGTAAACCAGAGCGACAATACGCGAGCACCGGTTTGCCACAGGTATCCCAGGCAACCGAAAATTGACGCACTTCGTCTGCGCTGATAGTGCTATGCACGACGGGTATGTACACCACATCAATACCGTAACGGGTGGCTGTCTGTTGAATCAGTTCAACATCATGTTGTGCCACTTCTTCCCCATCAGGGCGATTGCAGATGATGGTTTTATACCCGGTCTCAGCGAGAGACTTGATGTCATCCGGACCGATTTGCGCAGACACGGAAAATTCTTCGGTGATTCTAGTGATATTCATAAGCTGCTCTCCGTTATTTCCCGAACCAAAGATCAAAGTGCGTTAATAGGCACCTTCAGGTAAACCATGTTGTTGTCCTCTGCTGGTGGAAAATGCCCTGCTCTCATATTGACCTGCAAAGAAGGCAGAATCAGAACCGGCATATCGAGAGTGGCATCACGAGCCTCACGCATGCGTACAAAGTCCTCTTCACTGATACCGTCGTGTACATGGATATTGCTGGTTTTTTCTTCTGCGACGGTAGTCTCATACTCCACTTCACGGCCGTTGGGTTGATAGTCATGGCACATGAACAATCGTGTTTCGCCCGGCAGACTCAACAGTTTCTTTATTGAACGAAACAAAATTCTGGCATCGCCACCAGGAAAATCAGCGCGCGCAGTGCCACCATCGGGCATAAACAAGGTGTCGCCAACAAATGCAGCATCACCAATCAGATGCGTCATACAGGCAGGGGTATGACCAGGCGTATGAATCGCAGTCGCCTGCAGATTACCTATCTGATAGCTGTCACCATCTTCAAACAGATGATCAAATTGCGAGCCGTCACGGGCGAACTCCGTGCCTTCATTAAAAACTTTTCCAAACACGTTCTGTACGGTTGTGATGTGAGAACCTATGCCCAGTTTTCCACCCAGAGCCTGCTGAATATAGGGTGCTGCGGACAAGTGATCAGCGTGAACATGGGTTTCTATCAACCATTGCAAGTCGAGTTTATGTTTGCGGATGTAAGCAATAATCTCGTCTGCAGACGTGTAACTGATACGCCCTGCGTTGTAATCAAGGTTCATCACCGAGTCAACGACAGCGCAGGCGCTGGACGTCGGGTCTTTAACCACATAAGAGAACGTAGATGTCTGTTTGTCGTAAAACGGGAACACTTCTGGTTTTAAAATCTCGCTCATGTCGATCTCCTTGTGTGAATTATTCATAAGTCAGTGCTGTGGTTTTTCCGCGGAAAATCCGGTATACAAAAAATGTGTAGACAATAATCGCCGGTAGCACGATCGCAGTACCCCAGAAGGTGAACAGCAACGAGTCGGTGCTCGACGCAGATTCCCAGATTGTCATCCTGCCAATGATGATGTCCGGCAGAATGCTGTACGCCAGCCCAAGCGCAGCCAACACACATAGAAGAATCAAGCCGGTGAACAACATCCATTCGCTGCCACCACGCAGATGTTTCTGATCTTTTAACAACCACAGCAAACCCAGATAAATGACAGAACTCAACAGTGGGATGGGCAGCAACCGGAGCCCTTGCGGAAACGTAAACCATTTGTCCGCAATGGTCTGGCTGATCAGGGGTGTTGCGATGGAGACCAGCAACAAGGCCAGACCCATTGGCAGAATGGCCGTACGCGCCCAGCGCAGGGCTTTGTCAAACAGCTCGCCCTCGGTTTTGATCAACAACCAGGCGGCGCCTAACAGGACATAAAGTGCCGGCAAGGTGAGTGCTATCAGGAAAGAAAACAGATAGCTGAGTCCGGAGTGATTGAGGCCAGTGATATAGGTCCCGAGCATCCAGCCCTGAGCTGCCGCGGTCACAAGCGATCCGCCGGCAAAAATGGCGTTCCACATGTCTTTTTTACGCGCAATTGCCTTGGCCCTGAAGTCGAATGCAATGCCTCGCAGGATCAGGCCCATCAGCATGATCGTGACCGGTATGTACATCGCAGTCAGAATCTCGCCATGAGCCTGCGGAAAGGCAATCAGCAGAATACCGATACCTAACACTATCCAGGTTTCGTTTGCGTCCCAGAATGGTCCTATCGACGCGATCATCAGGTCCTTTTCCTGATCACTGGCCAGAGGCAACAACAGCCCAATGCCGAGGTCATAACCATCAAGCACCACATAAACCAGCAAAGCCAAACCCATCGCGCCAGCAAAAAACAAAGGTAACCAGAATTCCATGGTGTTACTTCCCTGCAGGCAGCGCCGGCTGATGAGTTGGATGTGAGACTGACATACCCTGAAGTTCACCCAGTGCAATCAATGACGCGGCCGGTTTGGTGGCCATGTAACGTAACGTCGCGATGTAGGAAATCAGGATAAACAGGTACAGCGCCATGTATGCTGTGAAGGTGCTCAGCATTACCCCGCTGCTGTGGTCTGCAACCACGTCCGCAGACTTGAGCAATCCCTGCACTATCCACGGTTGCCGGCCGATTTCTGTGACGTACCAGCCTGCCAGAACACCTACCCAGCCAGAAAATGTCATCCACGAGGCAGCGTGCAGCAGCAGCGGACCGGGTTTCTGTTTGCGCACAAACAGCTGCCAGCCTGCCCACCAGGCCACCAGAATCATCAACATTCCAATCGCTACCATGACGCGGAACGACCAGAAAACTATTGCTACCGGAGGGTGCTCGCCTTCAAATTCATTGAGACCACGGATTTCCCCATTGATATCATGGGTCAATATCCAGCTCGCGGCATAAGGTATTTCCAGCGCAAACTTTGTGGTGCGTGTTTTTTCGTCCGGAAAGCCGAACACCGTAAATGCCACACCGCTATGGGTTTCCCAAACACCTTCAATTGCTGCCACTTTCGCGGGCTGGTGCTCCAGCGTGTTGAGACCGTGAAGGTCGCCGACAAATACCTGCAGCGGTGCCAGCACCATGGCAATCACCGCCACGGACTTAAATATCTTCAGGGTAGCCGGGCCATCCACTTTCTGCTTCATGCGCCAGGCACTGATGCCCATGACCAGGAACGATGCAGTCAACATGGACGCGATCAGCATGTGTGCCAGCCTGTATGGGAATGATGGGTTAAATATAATCGCCCACCAGCTTTCCACAAAGAACACACCATCACGGATGACATAACCCGTAGGCGTCTGCATCCACGAATTCAGACTCAAAATCCAGAACGCAGAGAGTGTTGTACCCACTGCCACCAACGCGCAGGCCAGGAGGTGCACCCGATTGGAGACACGATTTTTTCCAAACAGCATCACACCCAGAAAGGTAGCTTCCAGGAAAAATGCCGTCAGTACTTCATATCCGAGCAATGGCCCGGAAATATTCCCGGTTTTTTCCATAAAACCCGGCCAGTTGGTGCCAAACTGAAAACTCATGGTGATGCCGGAGACCACACCAATAGCAAATGACAAAGCAAAAATCTTTACCCAGAACTGATACGCATTTTCCCAATGTGGATCACCTGACGTGGTGAAGCGCACGCGAAAAAACAACAGAATCCAACCCAGCCCCATCGTGATAGCCGGGAACAGGATATGAAAACTTATATTGGCAGCAAACTGCGCTCTGGCAAGAATGAACGGATCAATGTCTGGCATGGATACTCGCCTGTTGATTAAAGGTCGTGCTAATCAGTAAAAAAAAAAAGCGGTGCCACCCGGTTATGGCCAACACCGCTCCAGAGGTCTTCCTTACAGGGCCTTCTTGCAAAAATAAAAGTCGGTGCACTCGTATTCATCAGACTGCATGCGCCGGCTGGCTTCCGCGAAGGTCTTGGCTGGCGGCACAATTACCTTGTCACCGGGTTGCCAGCCTTCGGGTGTTGCCACACTATTGGCGTCACTGGTTTGCAGCGCGGCCAACAAGCGCAGGAACTCTGCAATCGAGCGGCCATTGGACATCGGGTAATAAACCATGGCGCGCAGTTTGCCCTGTGGATCTATCAGGAAAGTGGCGCGCACAGCAGAAGTGTCAGACGCTCCGGCGTGAATCATGCCGTACGCCCTGGCGACATCCATTTTCAGGTCATCAATGATTGGAAAAGGAATCTCAATGCCAAACTTTTCCTTGATGTTGAGCATCCAGGCAATATGTGAATGCCTGCTGTCAATCGACAAGCCCAGCAGCTCAGCACCGAGCTTTTCGAACTCAGGCGCAGCCTTGGCGAAAGCAATAAACTCAGTGGTACAAACCGGGGTAAAGTCAGCAGGGTGTGAGAACAAGACCAGCCATTTGCCCTTGTAATCGCTCAGAGAGCGCGGACCGTGGGTTGTTGGAGCGTTAAAATCCGGGGCTGCTTCGTTCAATCGTGGCAATCCTGTCGTTTCCATCGTTTTCTCCTCATGCGTACACAAAAATAGTGATAACTCGGATAAGGTATTGCAGGGGCCGTGCCACCACCCGACCCCAAAGATAAATTTTAGTTATACCGTTGTTTTTTATAGCGTTTATTTACGTGCAACAGAACTGAGCCCAATGTCTGCAAACTTACGCTGGCAGTTCCATGACATAAATGACAATATAATTGCCAATTTCGACACGAGCCCGAGCGACTGATATGCATCTTATTGCGTCCGATGTTCAAAGCGATCTTGGCGCCATACTCAATGGTTTTGATGTGCCAGCGATTCTGGTCAGCGCGGACTATGAAATCCTCGCAACCAATCGTCACTACCTGGAAAGTTTTGGGGAAATTGACTATCAGCAGGCGCCACGTTGCTACCGCGTTTCTCACGGTTATGACGTACCCTGCGACCAGGCTGGCGAGAGCTGCCCTTTGCATGCAGCCAGACAATCCGGCAGCAAGGAGCGGGTACTGCATATTCATCAGACTCCGCGCGGCCGCGAGCACGTGGATGTCGAGATGCTGCCCATCAAAGCTGCTGATGGCAGTCTGAAGTATTTTGTGGAGTTGTTAAAACCAGTGCCGCTGGCCAGTGCAGAAATCAGCACTGCCGACATGGTAGGCAGCAGCCCTGCTTTTAACACCATGCTCGAGCACATAACACGCGTGGGCCCGACAGATGCATCGGTACTGCTGCTGGGAGAGTCCGGCAGCGGCAAGGAAATGGCAGCGCTGGCTATTCACAAGGCCAGTCTGCGTAATACAAAAGCCATGGTGACACTGGAATGCTCAGGCCTGACCGAAACCCTGTTTGAAAGCGAACTGTTCGGTCATATCAAAGGAGCATTCACCGGCGCCAGCTACAACTCACCCGGCCTCATTCAGGCAGCAGACGGCGGCACTTTATTTCTGGATGAAATTGGTGACGTACCGCTGGAAATGCAGGTGAAATTGTTGCGCCTTATTGAATCAGGGACCTATCGCCAGGTGGGCAGCAGCGAGCTCAAACGCGCTGACTTCCGTTTGGTCTGTGCAACACACAAAAACATTTTTGAGATGGTGCGGAGTGGTCAGTTCCGGCAGGATCTTTATTACCGTATCAATGTCTTCCCTATCGTCATGCCATCGCTGCAAGACCGTAAATCTGACATCCCGTTACTGGCAAACTCGATCTTGCAGAAAACAGACAAGAGTGGTCGTTTTGTATTGACTGACTCGGCCATACGGGCACTGCAGAAACATCACTACGTCGGGAACATCAGGGAACTCAGAAACATCATTGCGCGCGCCATGGTATTGAGTAATACACATGTCATCGACGGCAGTGTAATTCGCAGCTGCCTTGCGATTGACCAGCCTTCCATACAGCAGGAAGTTCAGCTGCCCGACCTCAAAACCAATGAGACTCTTTACCTGAGCCGCCTGCTGCAGGCATGTGATGGAGACAAAGAAAAAGCAGCGCTCAGAGCAGGCATCAGCATACGCTCTTTGTACCGTAAGCTGGCAGAAACCGATATGCAATAGAAGGCTATCACTTCCAGCGTGCCTCAGCTCGCATAAAAACCAACATACTGCACACAGTCAGCATTGCAGCCAGCAGAAATGACGCGCCGGGAAAATACAAGGGTGCGGCTGCTGCTGTGAAGAACGCAAAGGTGCCCGTCATCAGCGGCGGACTGAGGATGGAGGTCAGGCTTGACATACTGGCCAATCCGCCTTGCAACTCGCCTTGCGAATTGGCTGGAATGTGACCCGACATGATGCTCTGCATGGATGGCATGACAAACCCCTGCAGTGCGCCCGGAATCATGAACACATACAACATGTATCCGCTGCTGGCGAATGCATATCCGATAAAAGAAACTATACAGAATACAAAACCTGCCAACGCTGCCTTATGCTGACCGATCACAGGTAACACACGGCGCAGCAGCACAGCCTGCGTAAAAACCATCAGCGCTCCCACAAAGGCAAACGAGTACCCCACCTGTGACTCGCTCCACTGGAACTTCTCAATAGTGTAATACGTCCAGGTACTGGGTAGTGCATGATGCCCGAGCAGAAACAGAAACAGCGCACTGATCATGCCGATAACCATCGGATATTTGCGCAGTGCCAACAACGTACCCATGGGATTGGCGCGACGCAGATCGAATGGCCTGCGATTTTCCTTAGCCAATGTTTCCGGCATCACAAAAAAGCCGAATACAAGATTTGCAAACGCAAGGCAGGCTGCTGCGATAAATGGGACACGTGCGCCGTACTCGCCCAGCAAACCACCCACTACAGGGCCTATGATAAACCCCAGACCAAAAGCAGCACCTACCAAACCAAAAGTCTGCGCGCGTTTTTCCGGCTCTGTACTATCGGCAATAACCGCGTAACAGGTACTGTAAGTGGACGCCGCAATACCTGCTACCATTCTGCCGGCAAACAACCAGAGCAGTGTCGGCGCCCACGCCATCACAAGATAGTCGATACCCAGCAACAGCAGCGACAAGAGTAACACCGGGCGACGTCCGAACCGGTCAGAGATGTTGCCCATAATGGGCGAAAAAAAGAACTGCATCAGTGCGTAAACCATCATCAGCCATCCGCCATAACGCGCTGCGCTGGACAAGCCTTCTCCGGACACGCTCATAATGAGTTGCGGCATAACAGGGAGGATGATGCCAAAACCAATGGAATCGATCAGCAGCGTAGTGAAAACGAAGGTGATGGTGTATTTGTGGCTCATGGTCCAGCTTCTGGTTGTTGTGGTGGCGATACTATAAGCCAAAGCCGGAATTGTTGCAGGTAGGTTGATTCGACGGTACTCTGAGGATGCCTCCGATACCCGCCATTTATGGCAAACCCGGGAGATTCAAACGCATGCAGTCGTTGAGGATAGTAAACGCCCGACTCCGGGCTGTGATATTGATGTCCACGGCCTCCCTGCTGGTTGCGTGCCAGACCCTGCCGCCTGCTGACCACTATCGGGCAGACCAGATACTGACTGTGTCCGACAGCATGTTTGGTAACAAACCGCCAATGCCAGAACCACACGAAATCCACTGGCTTGACGAAACGCAACAAGCGGACTTCCTGCAATATTTCCATGACCCTGTAAGAGCAGTAGTACCTGACTACCAACGGGTAGCCGATTATATCGGAGTAGTGGTCAACAATTTCGACTATCGCACAGACACGTTAAAGGCCGTCGACACTCTCAATAGCCAGAGCGGCAACTGCCTGTCTCTAGCGATCATGACAACAGCTCTGGCGCGGCTGGCCGGAGTTGAAACTGCCTACCAGCTCATGGATTCAGAGCCTGTTTTTGAATTCCACGGTACCGTGGTCGAAAAAGGTGTTCACGTGAGAACTTTGCTGCTGAACCCGAACCTTCCAGATAGAACCTATAACATCTTTGGTTCCAGAGGCGTATCTATTGATTTCTACCCGACATATCGGGAACGATTTATCCGCAATATGCAACCTTTTGAATACCTCGCCATGTATTTCCGCAATGTGGCGAATGAGGCTTTGCGAAGTGACGATTTCACAACGGCGTACTGGTATGCCCGGGAGTCCCTGCGCTACCACCCGAGCAGTGCTGACGGGCTAAACACCCTTGCTATTGCCACCCGCCGCGCAGGGTATCCGGATATCGCAGAATCAATTTACGTTTACGCGATAGAACACGCCAGTCAGAAGCTGACATTGCTGAAAAACTATCGGGTGCTTTTGACCAGCACCGGCAGATTTGAAGAAGCTCAGAAAATCGATGCACAGTTGCAACGCATGAATGACCCAAGCCCATTCAACTGGTTTCACCTGGCACAATCCGCTTTTTCAGATGCGGATTACGAGCGCGCCATCGGATACTACCGACAGGCGCTCGTATTGGCACCCTATCTGCATGAAGCACATCTGGGAATTGCCAGATCGTACTCACAGCTCGGATACCGGGAAGAATCCATGCAGTCGTTGCTGGCGGCCATCGATAATGCCGGTCGACTCCGGGACAGAAAGTACTACAAGGCCAAACTTGGCGCCCTGTAGCGCCGAGTGCCTCATTCACCGCCTGTCCGGACACAGGATGGGCTGTCTCGTTATACACCACTCAGTTGTGTTTTGAGCGCCTTGGCCATCTGCAGATGCTCTTGCAGAGCGGGCAGCTTCCCTCGGGCATAGGCTCTGACTTCCGGTACTCCGGAATTTGCAGCACGCTCAAAAAGTTCGATGGACTCTTGATGCGCAGCAATCTGGTTTTCGATGAAAGCATCCTCAAAAGACTCTTCACTACCTACACTAAGCTCCATGTCCCTCGCACGGTCCATCACCGCGTCATCATCGGTCAAATAAATATCTATCCGGGCAGCCACAGCCCTCAGTTCATTGTTGGTGACGGTGTGGTCCTCAATGATTTTCCTCGCGTAGACGTGCAGCGCGGGGACACCCTGCTCAAGCGCCAACTGGGCGGTATTCATCGCCGCATGCAGCTTGGCCGAGGCAGTCTCGACAAATTCTTCAACTTCAGTCTTGACCTCATCGGTTCGGTCAAGATCATGGTCTGCAGCAGCACGATCAATGTCATCAACGAGCTCTTGACCTGCTGTCGGGGGATTTATCTCGCCAGATGCAGGCTCCTGATTGGCGTGCAGATTTGCTGCGGTCATGCTCATGGCCAATGCGATGGCTGAGCTGATCATTGTATTTCTGATGATTGCGCTTTTAATATTTAAACTTTCACTAGTTGAAATTTTCATGTAATTCTCCATTTACTGATCAGTGACTTGATACCAACTGCAAAAAACCATTACTGGCAAGTCCAGAAAAGCGTATCCATGACGCTTCAGAGTATCACCACAGAAAAATCAATATCCTTACTTATTCCGACCATCCATTTTTTATTAAGTTCAAACATTTCCTGCCAACTCAAACTCCGTACACCCAGACATAAAAATAATATTTTCCGGTGTCAGTTTAGCAAATTTAAAGACTATACCTTATTGCAATTATCAGGGGTTTAACCCACTTATATATAGTTTATAAAGAGCGCGCGGGTTTAGATTATGATGGCAGAATCATTGACGTACTTTTTACCGGCGACTATAAACCGGGAGACCCTGCTCACGATTTTTTCCGCTCTGGTCGCGGCATTGGCAGGTTATGTAATCAGCCTTTTCCTGACCCGACTTTTGCGTCACCTGCCCGTCAGGAGTTTTCTCAAGGACCTCATCGAGTCTGCCAGATCGCCAATTCATTGCTTACTCCCTCTGATTGCCATGCAAACAGCCTGGGTCTCTGCACCCGAGGGAGCTACTCTGATTAACGGGTTGCGACATATCAATAGCGTACTGATCATCTCTGTTTTTACCTGGATGTTACTGCGTGCAGTAGGGGCTATTGAACGATATATCAGTCTGCAAAATCCGGTAGATATCAGTGATAACCTGCGTGCACGGAAGATTCAGACCCAGACAAAGGTGTTGACCCGCTCTCTTAGCGTACTCGTGTTGATACTCGGGATAGCTGGCATTCTTACAACTTTTCCGCCAGTGCGGCAGTTCGGCGCCAGCCTGCTGGCATCTGCAGGGCTGGCAGGCCTGGTGCTAGGGTTCGCTGCAAAACCTGTATTAGGAAATCTCATCGCCGGCATTCAGATCGCAATTACGCAACCCATCCGGCTGGATGACGTCGTCATTATGGAAAATGAGTGGGGACGTGTCGAAGAAATAACCGGGACTTACGTAGTCGTCAGAATATGGGACAACCGCAGGCTGATTGTTCCTCTGCAATGGGTGATAGAGCACCCGTTTGAAAACTGGACCAGGCAGACCTCTTCGCTTCTTAGCGCTGTATTTTTCTGGCTCGACTACTCTGTGCCCATCGAGCCGCTTCGTGAAGAAGCAAATCGTTTATGCCGTGAGGTACCGGAGTTTTGGGATGGTCGGGTTTGTGTTGTCCAGGTCACTGACTGCAATGAAACAGCCATGCAGGTCAGAGTACTGGGGAGCGCCGCCGACTCATCCAGGTCCTGGGATCTGCGCTGCCATCTTCGTGAAAACATGCTCGCCTATATCCGCAACAATTTCCCTGAGTCTTTGCCGACCATCAGGGTTGAACTACGGCAACCGGAGACCCGCACAAGGGATGCAGTCCAGTAATATTGTCGGAGCAGGAAAGAGCGGAAAATCAAAGCAAGCATACCAAAGGGAGGTTGTCTGATGTATGTACCCATTCATGGAGCGAGGCTTATCCGTCCCGATCTGACTTTGTTTTCGCTCTGGGCACCCGATGCTGAATCGATTTCCATTGAACTGGGCGATGGCGCCACCTACCCCATGGCGCCGTGTGATGGAGGCTGGCATCGACGCGAAGTACCATGCGGCGCTGGCACAGGCTACCGCTTTATAGTTGATGGTCAAAGACGCATTCCTGACCCGGCTGCGCGCGCGCAGCACGACGGCATCAATAGTTTCAGCAAAGTAGTTGACCATTCCTCCTGGCAATGGTCGGAGCACAACTGGATTGGCAGACCATGGCACGAAAGCGTGATCTGCGAAGTGCATGTGGGCTTGCTGAACGGATTCAAAGGCGTCAGTTCTCTTTTACCGCATTTCAAAAGGTTCGGTATAACGGCGCTGGAGCTGATGCCAATCGGGGAATTTCCGGGTGCCCGCAATTGGGGGTACGACGGCGTGCTGCCATTTGCGCCCCATCATACTTATGGTACACCTGAAGATCTGAAAGCGCTTATCGATGCAGCTCATGCTCATGGCATCATGATATTTATTGATGTGGTCTACAATCACTTTGGTCCGGATGGAAATTATCTGCATGACTATGCCAGTGCATTTTTTCGAGATGACATCACCACCCCGTGGGGAGCTGCAATAGATTTCCGCCGAAACGAAGTAAGAGCGTTTTATATTGAAAACGCTCTGATGTGGCTGATTGACTACCGTGCAGACGGGCTAAGGTTTGATGCCGTTCACGCAATATCCGAACAAGACTTTCTGATTGAACTGGCTGATCGCATACACTCTGCCATAACGCCTGAGCGTCATGTCCACCTTATACTGGAGAACGAGCACAACTCGGCAACGCTGCTTGAATCTGGCTTTGACGCGCAATGGAACGACGATATTCACAACGTTTTGCATACCATACTGACTGGTGAAGAGGACGGATACTACGCAGACTTTGCAACCAAAACCACTGAAAAACTGGCTCGTTGCCTGGGCGAGGGTTTTATCTATCAAGGTGAAACAACACACCAGGGTATCAGCCGCGGCCAGGCCAGCGGACATCTGTCCCCTAAATCGTTTATTGCGTTTCTGCAGAACCATGATCAGGTTGGCAACCGCGCTTTTGGTGAACGACTGATAACGTTGACAGACACCGACCGGCTTGTGGCCGCCACAGCGCTTTTGTTGCTGTCACCCATGATTCCGATGATGTTCATGGGGGAAGAAATTGGTTCCCGGCAACCATTCTTTTATTTTACTGACCATTCGCCTGAGCTCGCGCAGGCAGTTAGGGCCGGAAGGCAAAAAGAATTCGAAAAATTTCTGCACTTCGCCTCGTCACATCAGAATATTCCGGATCCGAACGCTCCGGAAACATTTAGCGCTTCGAATCCCTATGTTCGCGGGCACAACAACAGTAGCAGTTTCTGGTCAGAGCTCTATTCGTCATTACTGATCTTACGACACCAATACATTACACCGTATCTTCGTAACGTACGCTTCGGCAGCTCTGTCGTTACCGGTCACTGCGCGGTACGCTCGTCATGGCTACTGGATGAAACTCGTGTGCTAGTCATCGATATAAACATTGGCCGGAGTGAAACTTCTTACAAAGACATCTCAGGAAGTGAAACGCTGTTTATCAATCGGGTAAACAGGGCGACCCATGTTATGGAACCGGGCAGTGTACTTGTTCGGATAGGCGGGTGACTTAAACATGATCGATTCGCAAGGCAGAGTTGATACGAATATACGTGCAACTGTCAGACTTCAGTTTCACAAGGAATTTACATTAGACGATGCTGTACCTCTGGTGCCCTACTTCGCCTCTCTGGGGATCTCCCACCTCTATACCTCCCCATTAACAACGGCGCGCCCGGATTCGACTCACTGTTACGACGTTGTTGACCCCACCTGCATCAATCCTGAGATTGGAGGCGAACCTGCGCTAAAGCGTCTGGTCCGCGAATTGAAACAACACCAGATGGGCTTGATTCTGGATGTGGTGTCTAACCATATGGCTGTCGGCGGCAGTGCAAATCGATGGTGGCTGGATGTGCTTGAGTGGGGAACAATCAGCCCATACTCACGATTTTTTGACATTGACTGGCATTCGCACGACCCTTTTATGAAAGGTCTTATACTGCTGCCTTTTCTACGCACCGACTACGGCGAAGTGCTGGCCAATAATGAAATTACCGTTCACTACGACCAACATACAGGCGAGTTTTATGCGGCACACTACGATCACCGATTTCCGCTTTATCCGCCAAGTTACGAGTCGATACTAGCTCTGTCAACACAGCGCGAATTGCGTGCGCTCGCAGCGAAGTTCGGGCAACTGGAATACGACCTTGCGGCACGCCCGCGCGCATCCGAATTAAAAAACGAGTTGCGTCGCCGGGCTGATCTCGACAGTGGCATGCTCAGCATTAACGAATGTCTGACTGCGTTTGAATCGAGTGTCAGTGAAAACAGAAACCGTTTGCATGAACTGCTGGAGCAACAACACTACCGATTGGCCGGTTGGCGCACAGCGTCGGACGACATCAACTGGAGGCGGTTCTTCGATATCAACGAACTTTGTGGTCTACGCGTTGAAGACCCGGTGGTTTTTGAAGCCACTCACGAAAAGATATTTGACATGATCAGCGCAGGCTGGATCGATGGGCTGCGTATTGACCACGTTGACGGCCTGGCCAATCCCAGGGCCTATTGCCGCAAGCTGAACAGACGGATCGGCCGATTGCTCTCTGAGCGGAACCGCAACACACCCGAAAAATCATTTCCGATATATATTGAAAAAATAACCGGAGAGTGTGAGCGCATTCCGACGGGCTGGGGCGTTGCCGGGAGTACAGGATACGATTTTTCGAACCAGGTATCTCTGTTACAGCATGATCCGGCCGGTGAGTCTGTCTTGACCCGGCTTTGGGAAGAGACCAGTCAGCGTCCTGCCAACTTCATGGCTGAGGTCTACGAGGCAAAAAAACTTCTGCTCACCACCGCGCTGGCAGGTGATTTCGAAACAGTCGCCCAGGGCTTGTTACAAATAGCCCGCGAACAAGCGGAGACCCGTGACCTTACTCTGGGCTCAATACGCAGGGCGCTGACCGAGCTGGTAGCTCACTTTCCGGTGTACCGGACTTATGTCGGGCCGTGCGGCCGGTCCGCCGATGATGAATTGTTTTTCCGCGCCGCGGTCAAATGCGCAGGTGAAACACTTTCTGCGGCTGACTGGCCGACACTTGAGCGCATAGATCAGTGGTTGGGCACCGAAACGCTGCGTCAACTGCGCCCCGGCAGCTCGCGCACTTTGCGCAGACAAGTACTTACCCGCTTTCAACAGCTGACATCTCCGGCAGCAGCGAAGTCTGTGGAGGACACGGCGTTTTATCGCGCAGGCGTTCTGCTGTCGAGATACGATGTGGGTTTTGATGCACAGAATTTCAGCGCACCGGTGGAAAGCTTTCACTACGAGTGTCAACAGCGGTTGCGCCGTTTCCCGCATAGCCTGCTCAATACCGCTACCCACGACAGCAAGAGAGGAGAAGATGTGCGAACGCGACTGGCGGTGCTGAGTGAACGGGCGTCATGGTTCGCGGAAAAGTTACAGCAATGGCGGGCAATGGCTGAGCCGCTGTTGCGGCTGACACCGGAAGGACCGGCACCCACGCCGGGAGACGAAGCAATCCTGTATCAGACCCTGCTGGGAAGCTGGCCATTGACGCTGGATCCCCGGAATCAGGCAGGGCTGAGAATATATCTGGAGCGATTGCTACAGTGGCAACAAAAAGCATTACGCGAAGCCAAGCTGCAGAGCAGTTGGAGTGCGATCAACCAAGCGTACGAATCGGCCTGTGCGGATTTTCTTACCCGATTGCTGACATCACCCGATACACAGCAGTTGAGAGATTCCATTGCTGAAGCTGCGCTGGCAATAGCACCGGCGGGCGCATTGAACAGCCTGAGCCAATGTCTACTGAGAATGACTTGTCCGGGCGTCCCGGACCTATACCAGGGCACCGAGCTATGGGATTTCAATCTGGTTGATCCGGACAACAGGCGTCGGGTGAATTTTGATTTACGTATCAAAGCGCTTAACCAGGCAAGGGACTTTCCGGAATTGTTGGCACAATGGCGTGACGGGCATATAAAGCAGTGGCTTATTGCTAAAACACTCGATACCAGGAAAAAACATCCGCGTCTTTTCAGCTTGGGCACTTACCTTGAGCTGCCTGTCAAAGGGGAAAAAGGCGGCCATATTGTAGCGTTCGCACGCTGCCTCGAGGACGATTTTGCTGTGATTGCAGCACCTGTGCGCAGCGCTTGTTTGCTGGATGGCGACAACTCACCTCGTGTCGGCGCAGACCACTGGCACGACACGTTTATTGAACTGCCTGAGGCGCTGCAGGCCAACACGATGCACAGCGCATTCGGAGGTCCGGATATCGAGGTTCTGTCTGGCAGAATCCTTGTCGCCGATCTGCTCCAGAACTTTCCGGTCAATTTTTTGCTATCCCGAAAAATCGAACAGGAGGCCAACTCATGAACAGCATCACTGAAGACAGAGTAAGAAAACTGGCATATCAGATCTGGGAAGCTGAAGGACGCCCGCACGGGCAGGATCTGCGCCACTGGGAAATGGCGCAGGTACTTGCGATATCTCCCACTGTGAAAACGCCAGTCCCTATCAGACAAACTGGCGATCAAAAACAGAATCCTGGCAGAACAACCCGGCAAAGAAGTAGCAAAAAATGAAAAGAAATACTGCACAAGCACGCGTACAACAGCGACCTAAAACCCGCGTAAGCGAAGGCCGGCCATTCCCCCTCGGAGCGACCTGGGACGGGATGGGCGTGAACTTCGCATTGTTTTCCGCTCACGCCACCAAAGTCGAACTTTGTTTGTTTGATCCTACCGGCGAGATTGAACTGGAGCGTATTGAACTACCCGAATATACCGATGAAATCTGGCACGGTTATCTTCCCGATGCGCATCCCAACACCCTGTATGGTTATCGTGTCTACGGCCTTTACGAGCCTGCTGCCGGTCACCGCTTCAACCCGAACAAGTTGCTGATAGACCCTTACGCCCGCCAGCTGGCAGGAACACTGAAGTGGTCACCTGCTCTTTTTGGTTACGTCCTGGGACATCCTGACGCTGACTTGAGTTTTGACGAACGCGACAGCGCTCCGTTTGTGCCGAAATGCAAAGTAATTGATCCTGCGTTTACCTGGGGCGACCATCCACGAATAAGGGTACCCTGGAACAAGACCATTATTTATGAAACAAATTTGCGCGGCATCAGTATGCGCCATCCCCGGGTCCCCGAGAATCTGCGTGGCACTTTCGCCGGTCTGATAAATCATGAACTGCTGGAGCATATCCGCTCGCTGGGTGTGACCAGTATAGAGCTGATGCCGGTGCACAGTTTTATCCACGAACCGCATTTACTCGAAAAAGGTCTGAGCAATTACTGGGGCTATAACAGCATCTGCTTTTTCTCCCCGCACGAGTCATACCTGTCGCGCGGCGACCTCAATGAGTTCAAGGAGATGGTCGCGCGTTTGCACAACGCAGGTCTGGAGGTGATTCTGGATGTTGTTTACAACCATACTGCGGAAGGCAATGAACTGGGGCCGACGCTGTCTATGCGAGGTATCGACAACTCTACCTACTATCGCCTGACCGCGGACTCGCCCCGATACTACGTCAATGACTCCGGTACCGGGAATACGCTGGATCTGGGCCATCCCTGCGTCCTGCAGATGGTCACCGACTCTTTGCGTTACTGGGCCACGGAAATGCGCGTGGACGGATTCCGATTTGACCTTGCTACGATTCTGGCAAGACACGAAAATGGATTTGATGAACGCCACGGTTTTTTTGTTGCGTGCCGGCAGGACCCTATCCTCAGCAAAGTGAAATTGATAGCAGAGCCCTGGGACTGCGGACCGGATGGACACAAGGTGGGCAGTTTCCCGCCCGGATGGGCGGAATGGAACGACTTCTTCCGGGACGAAGTGAGATCTTATTGGCGGGGGGACGAAGGCATGCTGCCGGCGCTGGCAAAGCGCCTGACAGCGTCGGGTGACCTTTTTAACCACCGGGGCCGTCGCCCGGATGCTTCAGTGAATTTCATAACGGCACATGATGGATTCACATTACGCGACGTCGTTTCCTACAACCACAAACACAACGACGCCAATGGCGAAGATAACCAGGACGGTTCTGACAACAACTATTCATGGAATCACGGCCATGAAGGTGAAACTGATGACAAGGCTGTACGTGATCTGCGACTGCTGCAGATACGCAATATGCTTGCAACGCTATTCCTCTCCCAGGGCACACCGATGTTGCTGGCAGGCGATGAATTCGGACGTACCCAACAAGGCAATAACAACGTTTATTGCCACGACAATGAGATTGGGTGGATTGACTGGCAACTGGACGAGGAAGGGAAAAGCCTGCTGGCATTCACGCGCAAACTGATCCGAATCCGGCATCAGTATCCAATTCTGAGGCGACGTCGATTTCTGACAGGGCACTACAACAAAGAGTTCGATGTCAAGGATGTCACCTGGCTTGCCGTGGACGGAGAAGAAATGGAGGAACATCACTGGCACGATCCTAATCTGCGTTGCATGGGTATGTTGCTTGATGGCCGGGCGCAACCCACAGGAATCCAGCGCAGTGGTGAGGACTCAACTTTGCTGCTGATAGTCAATTCGCACGATGAAAATATAGATTTTGTTTTACCGCCTGTTGAGCAAGGTTGTCATTGGCAGAGTCTGATCGACACCACCCGGCCGGACCAAAGAGTCGGGGTTCCGGTCGGTTCACCTCGCAGCATCATTGTGCCGCGCCGCAGTCTTTTGTTGTGTGAACACGCGGCTGTTACCTGAGGATACCCATCAGAGATTGGGATTGTGAACACCGTGCCGGTATTGCTGCGCTTGCTGCGAAAGATTGAGCAGGCCACGCAATGGAATTTCAACCCAGCCGGGGCGATGCGCTACTTCATACATGATTTCATAACACGCCTTTTCTATACTGAACAGAAGTAGAGCCGCCGAGCCACCCTGTCGGGATTTCCAATCGTGTGGCATCTCATCAGTCGCCAACCTGTAAGCGTCTAAAAACATCTCGGTTGATTTTTCAAGGTAGGATGTCAGCACTGACTGCCGGGCCTGTTCTGCCTCCGCAGATCGGTCTGCATCACTGAAATCCTGGTGCGCCGTTGCTGCAGCATAGTCGAACGAACGCAGTATTCCAGCTACGTCTTTGTAGGGACTGTGTCTGGCTCGTCGCTGAGCCAGCGGACGATCCGGCTCGCCTTCAAAATCGATGAAGTAAGCATCGTCCTGCACCACCAGAATTTGCCCAAGATGTAAATCTCCGTGCACCCGTATCAGCGCGCCTCCGATCGTTTCGTCCGCCAGCCATCTGATGTCCCCGCGCAGTGTCATAAGCGTTTCCGGCATTTTCTCAATTAAACGTTGAGATGATGCATCAAGAACTTCGCGCTGGTGCTCGAGCACGTGCCGGGCCTGCTCAAGTTGTTCGAGAACCTGAACACTGCGGTTCTGTGCATACGCCGCGTCGATTATTGCTGGTTTGAAGTCCGGGTCATCGAGGTCGCTGGCGAGCAGAATATGCATTGCGCCCAGACGCTGGCCAAGATTTCTGGCGAAGTTCTCCAGTTCTGACAACGCCGTATACTGGTTTTCCTGCCGCGACAATCCACCGGCCAGCACATCCCGGATGGCGCGCTTTAATATCGCCTGTGTCCACAGCCACGCATCCCCCTGATTGTCCAGGTAACCCTGAAGTACCATCGCCACATTGCCGGCATTTTCTACGTCAAATGCCTCCATCTTGCCCAGCAAAGGAGCGCAATGGCTAAAGCCCTTACGCGTCAGGAATCCTCCCAATTCAATTTCCGGGTGAATACCTTTGTGTACTTGCCGCAGCAGCTTGAGCACGACACTGTTCGCTATCAGCGCTGAGCTGTTACTTTGCTCAGTCGCAATCCACACCACCTCGGTCCCGGATTCAGCGTTGGTATCCAGCAGATTGGTCATCTCTGAGAGCGCAGGGGATCCGGAAAAAACCAGCGAACCTGCACTATGCCTGATTACCCGACCAGCCTGCATGTCCCTGACCACACCAATCAGGAATTCCTTCATGCTGAAAGCATCAGTCAAAAACCCTACTTCCCGCCCGCGTCGTACACGAGCCAGACCCAATTGCCGCGGTAGCGCATGACCTACCGTTTCGCTGACAAACCCGAGCGGCAACTGATATCGCTCCATGCCGCTTGCGGTAGCTACCTCGATCTCACAGAGCAGGACCGCGTGCCCATCATAGTTTGTTGGTATTGCCACATTCACATGCACCGGGGCCTGCTGCGCGCCAGCAAACCAGCGGCGCTGGGACAGATACGCTGGCAGTATTTCGCGCTCGAGAACTGAACGTGAAAGTGACTCAAGCACTTCAGACAACTGCTTTTTGATAACCAGCGTCAACATATCTGGCATGGGCTGCGGCGGCTCCACATGCCAGCTTGGCATCTGACTTGGCTCACTCAGATAAAACCAGTAGAACCCGTAAGGCGGTAAAGAAAGCTGGTAAGGCAGGTTCGCGACCGGGGGAAATGCGCTACTGCCCGTCATTTCAACGGGCACTTTGCCGACAAACGCGCCAAGGTCCAGCTCAACTGGTTGAGCAGCACCAGACAGATTGGCAACACATAAAATGGATTCCTGGTTACCATTCTCACCGCTGTATTCCCGTAGGTAAGCCAGAATGCGACGGTTCGCTGGAGCCAACATTCTGAGCACGCCCCGCCCAAACGCTTTCTGCTGTTTTCTCACCATCAGCATACGTCGTGTCCAGTTGAGTAACGAGTGCGAGTCAGCCAGCTGGGATTCAACATTAACCGTGTGATAACCATACAGAGGATCCTGAATGGGGGGCAGAACCATGCGGGCAGGGTCAGCTTTGGAAAAACCACCGTTGCGATCTATAGACCACTGCATTGGCGTACGGACGCCGTCACGGTCACCGAGGAAAATATTGTCCCCCATGCCGAGTTCGTCGCCGTAATACAATGTCGGGGTCCCGGGCATGGACAACAGAAGACTATGCAGCAGCTCAATGCGACGACGGTCGCGCTCCATCAAGGGTGCCAGCCGTCGGCGAATACCGAGGTTGATACGCGCACGGCGGTCAGCCGCGTAGTAATTCCACAGATGATCACGTTCGTTGTCAGTGACCATTTCAAGCGTCAATTCATCGTGATTGCGCAGAAAAATTGCCCACTGGCAATTGGCAGGAATCTCCGGCGTCTGTCGCAGGATATCTGTTATGGGGAAACGGTCTTCCTGAGCCAGCGCCATGTACATACGGGGCATCAGTGGAAAGTGAAATGCCATGTGGCACTCGTCACCTTCATTGTTCTCATTACCACCAAAATAGAGCTGGGTGTCCTCTGGCCACTGATTGGCTTCGGCAAGCAACATACGGTCGGGATACAGACGGTCTAATTCAGCACGAATCTTTTTCAGAACAACGTGTGTTTCGGGCAGGTTCTCGTTGTTGGTACCATCACGCTCTATCAAATAGGGAATCGCATCCAGCCTGAGCCCGTCTACCCCCAGATTGAGCCAGAACCGCATGATCGCCAATACCTCTTTCAGCACCTGGGGGTTGTCGAAGTTCAGATCCGGTTGGTGTGAATAGAAACGATGCCAGAAATACTGGCCCGCAACCGGATCCCAGGTCCAGTTGGACTTTTCGGTATCAAGAAAAATGATGCGGGTATCTGCGTACTTTTTGTCGTCATCGGACCAGACGTAAAAGTTGCGTGCTGCAGAGCCGCGTTTCGCACGCCGCGCCCGTTCAAACCAGGGGTGTTGATCTGATGTATGGTTGATTACGAGCTCAAAAATCACCCTCAAACTGCGCTTGTGTGCTTCCGCGATAAATCGCCTGACATCGGACATCTTTCCGTAGTCAGGATGAATCTGGCGATAGTCAGAAATGTCATAACCATCGTCGCGCTGAGGTGACGGAAAAAAGGGCAGCAACCACAAGGTGTTCACCCCCAGATCAGCGATGTAGTCAAGTTTGGCAATAAGGCCGGCAAAATCCCCTATGCCATCATTATTGGCATCAAAAAAAGATTTTACATGGACCTGATAGATCACAGCGTCTTTGTACCACAGTGGATCTTCGTTAAATTCCTTGCGTTGGTTTCTTTTAACCATACTTGTCCTTTGTCCGCCGGATATATCCGTTAGCTTGCTCGTTGGCCAGCTTGCTTATGGCCGTGTGCTGTCCACAGCGCGATGCGCAGCCTGGGCCGCTGTTGGCATTTCAGAAACACCCGGGATGCTTTGGGTATCGGCCGGGAATGCGTCCTGCAACGCATCCACACCACTCTGGGGGCGCGCCCGGGGCAGCAATTCCTGTCGGCGCTCACGCTTGTCTGCGCTGTCAATCTGCATCCTTGCATCTCTTCGCTCCACCAACCCTGGCATTGCTTCCCCGTCACGGTTAAATGACCAACCCAGCATAGGCTCGCCCAGTGGCAGCGGGTCAGACGGGTCGCCGGGTGAATCCGCTGGCGACGTTCGCCAGACGTGCCAGGTTTTTCCATAACTGTTCATCTTTCCCGCCATCAGCTCGATTTCGGCAATTTCAGGGATTCCCGGTGCCACCAGTTGGCCGGAAAGAATTTCGTAATTATGCGGATGCCAAAAAATTCTTTCTTCCTCTGGCAGCGTATTAAAAAGGCTCTCTGAAATAATGTATTCGATCCCATTCAGGTTAGAGCGGTTGGTATCGCCGTCGAATAATACACACTGGGCAAAATCCTCATTCACCTGATGACAGAAGTGATGTGCCTCCAGTTGGTGATAAGGATCTGACTTCATGGGATGGAATCCCACCAGGTGAATATCAAACGGATCGAGGGGAGAAGCATCCTGCAGAATCCGCGCGCCAGCCTCCAGCACATCTGTAGTGACTGACGTATCTGCGCCGGGTGGTGCCACACCGGGAGAGGTTTCTCTATTGCAGCCAACTATCAGTGAGCTCAACAAAGCGGACACTACGATAGCGCGGGAATATATGATTGACATGGCGCCTCCATTTTATTTTTTTATACAGTTGATTATCCACACAACACTGAATCATCTTCATGCAGGGATCTCATCTTGCCGGCCGCAGGCGCCAGATTCCAAATGGCATATGCCATGGCTCTATCCGCATTCGCTGGCGCTTGCCATACCACAGCCAGCTGTGCCCATTCATCAGATCTTCACCCACCATCACCGCATCATCTGGCAAATTGAATTCCCAAAGTGGCAGTTCAAACTCAGCTTCCTGCGCGTTGAAAGGGTCCAGACTCACAGCAATCAGGATAAAGTTGGACATGTCTTTGGTGCGTTTACCGAACAAAATGATGTTGTCGTTCCAGACTTGATAGACTGCCAGTCCCAAGTGCGTCTGTAACGCCGGATTACGGCGACGGATATTGTTCAACTGCGTAATTTCCGCGACTATGTTGCCCGGTTGCTGATAGTCCCGGGGCCGGATCTCATACTTTTCGGAGTTGAGATACTCCTCCTTGCCGGGCACAGGCGCAGACTCACAAATCTCAAATCCCGAATACATTCCCCACAGACCGGAGCCCATAGTCGCCAAAGCCGCCCGGATCAGAAAACCTGCCCGTCCGGAAGTGTGCAGAAACTCCGGGTTGATGTCTGGTGTGTTCACAAAAAAGTTGGGGCGATAACAATCCTTCCATGGATATCCGTTCAGTTCAGTGAAATATTGTGCAAGCTCCTGTTTGGTGTTCCGCCAGGTAAAGTAGGTATAGCTCTGGCTGAAACCCAGCTTTCCCAGTCGCACCATCATGGCGGGACGGGTGAACGCCTCAGCAAGAAAAATTACCTCCGGGTGCGCGGTGCGTACTTCAGCAATCAACCATTCCCAGAACGGCAGCGGTTTTGTGTGAGGGTTATCGACACGAAATGTTTTTACGCCGCGGCTGACCCAGGCAGTCACTATGTCGCGCAATGCCAGCCAAAGATCGGGTATAGCGCCTTTTGCATAAAAGTCCACATTTACAATGTCTTCATATTTTTTGGGCGGATTCTCTGCATACTTCACACTGCCGTCAGGACGCCAGCAAAACCAATCCGGACGTTGTTTTAACCAGGGATGGTCCGGTGAGCATTGCACTGCAAAATCCAGTGCGATCTCGAGCTGATGTTTTCTGGCGGCTTCAACCAGAAACAGGAAGTCGTCCAGCGTTCCAAGCTCGGGGTGAATGGCATCGTGGCCACCTTCCTCACTGCCAATGGCATAGGGACTGCCCGGGTCATCAGCGCCCGCCGTCAGGGCATTGTTGGCGCCTTTTCGATGTGTGCGACCAATCGGATGAATCGGCGGAAAATACAGCACATCAAAACCCATTGCGCTGATTTGTGGCAGCCTCTCTATGACATCGCGGAAAGTGCCCGGACGCCCGCGGTCCTGAGTCACCGATCTGGGGAATAGTTCATACCAGCTGGCGAACTCAGCCGCGCGACGATCGACGTCAAGCAAGTAGATCTTGCTTTGCAACAGGTGCGATTTCGACTGAGCGAAAGCGAGTTTCTCTGCACTTTGTTGCGAAAGCAAAAGCGAAACCTTATCGGCAAGGAATTCGGTTCTGTCCAGACGACGCCCAAGCTCAACAACAGCAGACATATTGTCAGCGGATGTTTTATCGGCTACGGTTTTGAGCAGATAGCGGGCTTCTTCCAGCTCTAGTGAAATGTCCTGCCCGGCATCATATTTTTTCTTCAGTTCATCACACAAATTCAGATAAGGATCAATCCAGGCTTCGACCAGAAACTCAACACGTCCCACCCTGTCACCCGTCAAGTCTGCCTGCCAGCGATCGTTGCCGACGTGATGCAGCTCTTGCTTTTTCCACCGGCTCTCATCTATGTAACGCCACAGAACTTGAGCAGATAGTTTTTCATGGCCATCTACCAACAAAATCGCTGTTACCGTTACGCGCTTTCCGACAACTGCCTTGGCAGCGAACCGCCCGTTGAGAACAGCCGGGCTGACTGAATCGATGGCAATACGTAACTGCCGGGTGGCATAGTACTCTACAGGCAATAACGCAGGGGCAACAGATTTCGTCTGCTGACCACCCCCGGTATTTTGATGCTGTACTGGGAGAGTCTGCTTGTTCATTTGCTATCTCCTTGTGCATGTAGGCCTCGACGTTGCGTAAGAATTCACCCTGCCGGTTGGACTCTTGCTCCAATCACCATCTCAGCAATCCATTCGTGAAGGATTGCGCTGTATGATTTCTGACTCTTTTCAAGCGACAGCGCGTGGTCGGCACCTCGTATAATCCGGTGCGTCATAGAGCTGGCATTTTCGAAAGAAATCCGGTAATTGCAGATTGTTTGATGAGGAACAAAATCGTCCGTTTCAGACTCTACGATCAGCACATCGCCGTAGAATCCGGAACAAGCTTTCAGAGCGAGATTTTCGTTTGCTGTCAGTCTGGTATTGCGATAGCGCATGAGCGCTGCGCGATCCAGCGCTACTTTAGGTAAACACCATTCTTCATCCTGATAAAGTGCAGGTGCTCTCAATGCCAACCATCGCACAGGCCTGTGCGTCGTCAGCAACGCTGAAAGATAGCCACCATAGCTGGTTCCGATTACACCGATATTGGTAGCATCAATGGATGGCTGACCCGCCAGAAAATCGTAAGCCGCCAGCACGTCATGCAGGTTGTCAGCTCTGCTGACAATTTCACGCTGCTGTTTGGTTCGTTCATGCCCACGCAGATCAAAGGTAAGACACTGGCATCCCAACCCGGCCATGCGCTCGGCGCGATGCAAGTCCCGTTGGCGATTCCCGCCCCAGCCGTGGACAAACAATATTCCGGGCATATCCGCTTTCGGTGCCAGCATGGTGCCCGCAACAACCGCACTATTGACGTCTATTTCTACTGCTCTAATTTGTGCAGACATCGGAAACTACTCTGACATATTTGGCAATATAACCAACATCCGGGTCATCTCCCTGGTAGAGCGAAATTGCATCGGAGGGCGGCGGCGCGGTGTGGCCGTATAATTCCAGGGACGTAGTGCGAACGCTGCTTAACTCCGGCTGCTCACATAGCCGGCGCAGACCAAATATCTCCGCGCTGCTTGCACCTCCGATACGCCACGACTGCTCCAGCACACCCGATACCTTTTCACCGACAGCATTCATTCCCTGCGCCACATCGTAGTTGCGACGCGACAACACCAACCCGTCAAAACTGGCGAACGCGGCGGACTCGAATCGTAGCGCCTGCAAAATCGACTTTTTTAATGCTTCCGCAAGACGCAGCCGCAATAACTCATCATAGCCACCGCGAACCATCATCAGGCTCGATCCACCGTAGACATCCCTTCCCGCGTTGTCTGCCGTGAGATTCTGCGTGCCAACGTAGCTCGCCTTCAGCCCCGAAATGTTGATCTGCCCAACACTGTGCGTCATCACATCAGTCAGATTTTCCTCGATAACCAATCCCTCACGCTCAACCGCGGCAGTGCTTAGCCTGGTCAGAGCGGCGACTAACTCCTGCGTGGTGTTGACGGTTACCTGACCCTGGCAAGCTTTACCCTCCGGGATTTTAAGGCGTACCGCGCCGCCCAAAAGCAGTTCATCGCCGCAACGCCTTGCGTCAACAAGACTGAAAACGGTGTAGCCTCTCAGAACTGAATCACCGGCGAGCTCGGCAAACAGCGGTGTCCATGCTTCAGGAGCGCTCGCTGCATCGCCCCACAACGGATGAGATATCGCTTTGGTCGCCATCCAGCGCTGGCGCACTAATCCGCCAAAAAAGTTATCTTCGGCCAGATTATTGAATGCACCTGTGCTGCCCACTAATGTATCGGCCGGTATGTAATACCCCCCCTCCTTACCTATCTGCTCTTCGGGGCAATTGCCCAAAAACTCACGACCGAGCAGTTTTGCGACTTCCTGTCCAATGATTCCATGGACCGCCACTTCGTGCGGAGAAGAAACCCGAGGGCACGGACATACAAAAACACCTGACGCCATACCTATTAACCTCGAATCTGCCAGATATACATCAATGTCACTCACCAAGGGTCAGGTTGAGCTCAGGCCGATTGCAGCTGCTGTTTTCTTTCCATGATCAGAGAGCCGACCTCGTTCAGATCCACATCAGCATTGCGCATCAGAGGAAACATCTCTTTCTCCTCCTCCCGGACATGATGATTGATGTATTCCGACAGCACTTTGACTTTGGCGTCAAAAAGTGGGTCGTCTCCACTCATCGACTGAATCTGGCTTATCAACTCTTTGGCACTGGCGTGTTCTACAGCTGCCTCGTTGACCAGCGGTTTTTCTTTGGGGAGTTTCTGTCGAAACAGCGGGTAGAATATTTCTTCTTCCACCTGCGTGTGTATAGTGAGTTCGGCACATATTTTGTCGGCCAGTTTCTTTTTGCTGGAAAATGCTTTTTCTCCGAGTTGTTCGTACTCTTTAAAGGCATCCTTTACTTTTTTGTGATCTGATTTCAGTATCTTTATTGCATCCTCAGCGCCGTTCTCTTTTTTCATAACAAACTCCTTTTTATGTAAGTTAACCGTTTACAACTGATCCGCCATTTATATGCAATACCTGTCCAGTCATAAAACTGGAATCACTGGAGGCCAGATAGACATAGGCTGCTCCCAGCTCGGATGGTTGTCCGGGTCGGCCCAAAGGTGTGTCGGTACCAAATTTCTCCACCTGCTCGTCATCGAAAGTGGAGGGTATCAAGGGCGTCCATATCGGACCCGGCGCAACTGCATTTACCCTGATACCGCGCTTGGCGAGATTGATTGCCAGTGAGCGGGTAAATGAGGTAATTGCGCCTTTGCTTGCAGAGTAGTCCAGCAGAATGGGATTGCCTTTATACGCAGTAACCGATGTCGTATTGACAATCGTGGCACCGGATTTCATATGCGGCAATGCGGCCTTGGTCAGCTGAAACATAGCGAAGATGTTAGTGCGAAATGTCTTCTCCCACTGTTGTTCGCTGATGTCCTCAAGCTTCTTCTGAGGGTGTTGCTCTCCCGCATTATTAACCAGGACATCTATCCTTCCGAACGTGGATAGGGTCTGCTCTATCACCTTACGGCAATACTCCTTGTCGGCTGCGTCGCCGGCGACGACAAGCACCTTTCTGCCAATTTTTTCAATTACCTTTTGCGTAAATTGCGCGTCCTTATGTTCTTCCAGATAAAGCAGAACAATGTCAGCACCTTCCTTGGCATAGTACACGGCAACAGCTCTGCCGATACCACTATCCGCCCCGGTAATGATCGCAACCTTTCCAGACAGTTTGCCTGCGGATTGGTATGCTTCCGAAAAATATTCAGGCTCCGGAGACATTGCATGCTCTCTTCCGGGCCGCACACTTTGCGTGCTCATCAGCGATCTCCTTTATAGCTGCATCAATGAAGCAGCTTGCTGAATTGTGTGATAACACGAGCAAAAGGGTCTGTAATCTTGCAGAAGTGCGCGCTACTCATCCAATCCATCCGCTGTCTGAAACACAAATAGTGATCAGACAACGGACAGAATTACGGATTGACCAGCGCAAGCCCCACTACTGGCTGGTAACTTCATTCCTCAGCGCGTGAGCCATCCTCAGATGCTCTTGGAGGGTCGATATTTTTTCGCGTGCAAATGCGCTGATCTGCGGATGGTCGGACATTGCGGCACGCTCAAACAATTCGATTGAATCTTCGTGGGATTCGATCTGATTTTCGATAAATGCCGCATCAAAAGAGTCGCCGGACCGAACGCTGAGCATCATTACCCGTGCACGATCCATCAACGTTGCATCATCGGCCACATCGAGATCAGCGCGAGCGGCGATCGCCTTCAGTTCACTGTTGGCAGCAGTGTGGTCCTCAATAATTTTATTCGCATAGGCACGAAGCGCAGGACTGCCATCTTCGAGGGCAAGTCGCGCCGTACTTATTTCAGCGTGCCCCTTTGCTGATGCGGTCTCGACAAAGTCATCGGCATCTATGGGATCAAGATTTGCGCGCCGGCTCTGGGTGTTTGCCGTTCCACGATTCACATCATCAATGAGTTCCCGGCCATCTGAAGGCTCGGTAATTTGGCCAGGACTGGTTTGGCCCGGGTTGGTCGGTCGCGGATTGTCCTGGCCTGGTACGTTCTGGCCCGGATTGGTCTGCTGCGCAGGATTGGGTTGGGCGCCAGCCTGTCCTTCTGTGGCATGTAATTGTACGGCAGAAAGACCCATGGCTATAGCGACCGCCGAACTGATCAGTGTGCTTTTAAAAGTTTTACTTTTCATGGTAATTCTCCACTTACTGTTGAGTGACTACCTGCAACGTTCTCAACCAGAAATCTGGTAATGCTCGAGAACGTTATGTCATAACGATAAAGATGGTTCACTACGATAAAAAACATCCTTGTTTAATCCAACTTCGGTCTGTGGCTACAAGCTTTATTTTAAAATTCCATTTACCAATCAGACCTTCAGAAGTGCATGCAGTTCCCTTTTCTTTTTTGCAGCAGCGTAAATTTACGTTACGTTTTCTACACATTCATTTAGCCTGTTTTTACCTGCATATAACACTTAAAAAATACCTTAAATTTGTAAACTGAACCGCTCGTTCTACTTTTTTTATGCTGATTTTACAAAACCTTGCTGACACTGATAAACACGTGTTAACCAGATCACACAAAAAAAACGGGCAAAAATGGGGACGGAGGAGC
>JAUSCD010000010.1 GCA_030651695.1 Pseudohongiella sp.
GCTCCTCCGTCCCCATTTTTGCCCGTTTTTGCCTTCAGCCGCTTTAACGTGCGGATGGCACCTCTGGGATGCGGGCGACGATAACTTCCTGGCGGGCACGGCTTATGCCGTAGATGATGCGCTCACCGCCGGCGCTGCGATCCCAGGCCCAGGACTGACCCTCGAAAGGCACGTCGATAGTGGTGACGTATTCCAGCGTCACACCTTGTTTTGGCAGGCGCAGCACATATAGTTCTGCAGCGTCGTGACCGGTGACATAAAGCAGGCCATCATCGCCCCAGTCTCCGCCTGAGCTGGCACTGTCACCCCAGGTTGCAATTACTTGCGGCGGAAATAGCCACGACTCCAGTTGCTGCCAGTTGTCGTCGAATTTGGCAAAATACGTCCAGCGCTGGTCAAATCCCGGCGTAGTGCCGCGGTCGTTGTAGTTGGCAAAACACGCCCACCAGAATCCCTGATGACGTACTGCCCAGGTCAAAGAGCCAAGCTGGAAACCGAAGCTGTATGTATCCACCGGCTGCATCGTGCGAGTGTTGTAGGTCTCAAGCGAACTCGCCATCGGCAAGTGAGGGAAATTTGAATGCGCCAGAACCAGTTGTTCACCATCCACCCAGCCAGCATTCAGATGGATAATGGCTCCCTCACGTGGTCCAAACCACTGCCCTACCCGCTCGCCTGTATCCTTGCGATGTTTGACCAGCGCGTGATTGCCAATACCATAGAAGTGCTCTGCGTCCACCGCTACACCCTGATTGGCTTCCATAATGTTCCAGCGCTTCAATTCTTCTGCGACCAGACCATGTTTTGTCAGTTCAGGCGTTGGCGCGGCCGGCAATGATGCCAGCCATTCCCGGTATGCAGCGCGCCGGGCGTCGTCACCCGGATTTTCAGCAGCAAAACCTCTGAAACCCGTGGCCGCGACCCCTGCGGCACCAGCTATGCCCAGCAACATTCTGCGGCGCGTCAAATGTGGCAGCATCAGAATTTCCTCGTGATCTGAAGATTCCAGCTACGCCCTGACATCATAGACTGACTGACAGACGGGTCGTAACCAAAGTTGTCCGATGAAAGTGGCGGCTCTTTATCAGTCAGATTGATCACGCCCACGCGCAGTCGGGTTTCACGCAGCATCGCGAAGCTTGAGCCGTCAAACTCATAACCTACTGACAGGTTATACGTGATAAAGCTGTCAACTACACGGCGGTACACTGTCCTGCCCTGTGTGAAGAACGGCGCGATGTGATCGGGACGGCCCAGACTTTCATAAACAGCTGCCGTGGTTGTAGCACCGGCGTCATGAGTTTCGCCAACGTGATAGATGCCAAGGCCGGCATTCCACTGGCCGTTGCGCCAGAACACGTTGCTGGTGCTGCGCACCTTTGCCGCACCGGAAGCATACATCAGGTTGTTCACTGTCGGCGCCACGTTAGCCGGCGACAACGTGGTTTCGGCCTTGTTCAGATAAGCCCACTCCGAACTGAAAACCATATCTCCAATTGGCAGATTACGCAGTTCATAACGAAAACCAAAATCGATACCACTGTGCTCGCTGGTCGACAGGTTCAGGAACGGCTGATTGCGGGAGAAAATTCTGCCCGCCGGAGCCACCTGGTTTCCCGGACTACCGGCGTTGTAAGCGGCAAAGGCAGCTCTGTCTTCAGGGGTGAGGGCAAAACGTTCAATGTCCGGATCACCCTTGTAATTTGCAGTGCCGCTACCCAGATCAATCTGTCCTATCGGCACGCCTGCTGCCAGTTGCTGTTGTGTATAGGCTCTCAGCAAGGCGATATCGCTTTCATTGATCTGTGCAACGCTGCGTTGTCCCAACAGATTGCTGCGACGTATGCGCCACCAGTCCACATTCACTGTCAGGCCATCCACAAACGGCATGTCGACAACAAAACCTGCGGTGTCACCTTTGGATTCCTGCGGCTTCAGATCCGGGTTGCCGCCGAAGTAGGTACGCATTACATAAGGACCTTCGTTCAGAGCCGGATTTCGGTACTGGTCGATGTCACCTGCGCCCGCCGTAATGGTCCAGCGCGGGCTGGTGTACAAGGCAGCCAGACTCGGCGCCATAAAGCCCTCGTTGCGTGAGGCGCGCAGCATCACCCAGTCAACCGGTTTCCAGTTCAGACCTACCTTGGGTTTGGTGGTGCTGCCGAAGTCGCTGTAACGCTCGCTGCGAGCTGACAGGTTCAGCTCCAGACGGTTGACCAAAGGTATACCGGCATCTTCGCTGACCAGTGGCACCAACATCTCAGCATAGAAACTGGTGACTTCACGCGAACCGAAAACATCCGGACGTGGCGGATGCAGGAGGAAGTCGTTGTTGGTGACATCGAGGCCTGAACTGGCCGGATTCTCACCACTGAATGGCGGACGCACATCTTCAAGATTCTCACGTCGGTGCTCAGCGCCCACCGCTGCCATCACGTCCCCGCCCCACCAACTGAACAAAGTGCCAGACGCCCTCACATCAGCGCTGGCGATATAACTTTGTGCTTCACGCTCAAACACAGCGCTGAAGGAATCCACCACAGCCTGCGGATTGGTGTACGGCGCATCAGCAACAACGGCGCCGTTCTGCACTTTGAAGGTATAACCAAACGGATTGTAGGCATTGGCATCAGTACGGTCGATTGCTGCCTGCAGCAGACTTTCCCGCACATCCGGATAAGCCGCGTCACTGCCGTCTACCTGGTTGTAAAACAACGATGCGTCCCAGGTCCAGGTCGCACCCATAGAGCCTTTCAGGCCTGTCGCAATACGCAACACATCCGAGTCCGTCTTGATCACTTCTGGCGCAAGACCTGCCAGCGTCATCTGGGTGAAGCCCACGGTCCTGGGTGTGCCTGTGATTCGCGCAGTGCCGTCAGGGTTGGGCGTACCGGCCGGATGATAGAAACGAGAACCATAGGGGTTATAGGGGCTGTCTATCGGCATCACCATGATCTTGTCAGAGGTAGGGCCGTTCAAAGCCAGAGGCTGACGCTGCATGGTTGAGCGCGCCATGTAGTAACCCATTTCTGCATAGGCAGTGACGTCGGCATTCAGATCATACTCACCGGCCAGATAGGCATTGCCACGTTTTACTTCAGGAGATGCAAAACCAAACTGGTTCAGATCGAGGAAAAATTCAGGACTGGTAACCCGGCTCGGTGCTGCGGTTGTCAGTGTCGGAACACCATTCACCGGTCGGAAATAGTTGTTGGCGGTAGCGCTACCTACGCGGAAAGTAGGCCAGTAACCACGCGCAGAACGCCCATCGAAGGGGCCGCCTACCGCATTAAACGGCTCAGGCGCGCGATCGACGTTAAATGAGCTGCGGCTGAAATCACGCTCACTCAGCGCGATGCTGTCCCGGTTCAACGCCTCGATACTGCCGATAAAACGACCACGCCCATCTGCCAGATTGGTGGACCCGAAGGTCAACGCGAGTTGAGTGCTTGCACCGCCACCATGTTCAGTCCCACCTTGCTGCAGGGACGCTTCAACACCGTCAAATTCACGTTTCATGATGTAATTGATCACGCCACCAACAGCATCTGAACCGTAAATTGAAGACGCACCGTCGCGCAGCACTTCTATGCGCTGAACGCCTTGAGTGGGCAATTGGTTCACGTTCACTGCCTGTGACAGACCAGCGGTCATCGGGTTAATCGCCATACGACGACCATTCACCAAAACCAGAGTGGCAGTCGCTCCCATATTACGCAGGTTGATGTTGGCGTTGTCACCGCGCGCGCCGGAAGAGCCCAGACGGGTTTCGTTCTCAGGCAGATTAACAACAGAAGGCAGTGACGTCAGCAGGTCCACAGGCAACAGCGCTCCGCGCACCTCCATGGCTTCTTCGCCAATGACTGAAACCGGCACAGTGCCGTCGTTTTCTGCACGGCGGATATTGGAGCCGGTAACCAGCACTTCCTGAATCTCCGGAGTGTTATTACTGGATGGCTGAGCAGCTACTTGTGCCGCGGCGCCCAGCAACATACCTGTAAGCGCCAGATGCACCATGACAGACAAAGGCTTGAGCCGTAGCGTTTTTGAAGTGCGATCCGGGTAATTAGAGAAGCAAATGAGTGTGGGCTGGGTGGGCATATTATTAGACTCCGATGAAAGCCGTGGACTATACGAAATGCTCCGATGTCGGTATCCGGGGCAACGTAAGGCGGTCAGCTTAAGGAGGTAACTTGACAGGGGTGTGGCAGATTTATCTCAGTTTTTTTGCAGATTTGTGAATGCGCCGCTTAGCACTCACTCAAACTGATGGGGATATTAACCGCGAGTCCGCCATCAGAGGTTTCCTTGTAACGGCTGCTCATGTCTTGTGCTGTTTCCCACATGGTTTTGACCACGACATCCAGCGAAACTTTTGCGCTGGCCGGATCGCTGTGCAGCGCCAGCTGGGAGGCAGTAATCGCTTTGATGGCACCCATGGTGTTGCGCTCTATGCAGGGTACCTGCACCAACCCGCCAATGGGGTCGCATGTCATGCCAAGGTGATGCTCCATGGCGATCTCAGCAGCCATCAGGCATTGCTCTGCTGTGCCACCTCTGCATTCTGTCAGGCCGGCAGCGGCCATGGCAGAGGAAACACCAATTTCAGCCTGACACCCCCCCATGGCTGCGGAAATGGTGGCGCGTTTTTTAAAGATGCAGCCAATTTCAGATGCCGTGTATAAGAAGCGCAGGATCAGATCTTCCTCCGGAGCATCCGTGTTCAGACCTTCACGGAATACCAACAAATACTGCAACACAGCCGGGATAACGCCGGCTGCGCCATTTGTTGGTGCCGTCACCACCCGCCCGAATGCGGCGTTTTGTTCGTTTACCGCCAGGGCAAAACAGCTGACCCAGTCCAGCGTGTAAGCAAAACCAGAGCCATTGTCCCGAATCGCCTGCCTCCATCCGCTGTAGTCTTCATAGTCAGCGCTCTCAAGCAGTCGTTTGTTGATCAGTGACGCACGCCGCATGACTTTAAGGCCGCCGGGCAGGATGCCATCGGTATGACAACCGATATACATACACTGGCTCATGACTTCCCATATTTTTAAAACAGCAGCACGTGTCTCCGATTCAGAGCGCCAGGTATTCTCATTTATTGCCACTACCCCGGAAATCGGCAGAGAGGTCTGTTTACACCAGCGCGACAGGTCAAGTGCAGATTCAATCGGGTAGGGCAAGATCACTGAACCCGAGGTTTTATTCGGCGACTGGTTCTCCTGCGCCACAAACCCTCCCCCTATGGAGAAGTAAATTTCATTGCGCTGGCTTCCGTCTGAGAGGGTGGCGCAGAACTCGAGCCCATTGGGGTGAAATGGCAGCATCTCATCTTTGAGAAACCGTATGTGGTGTTCGGGATCAAAGTCGATGCGATGGCTGGCATCAAGCAACAGCTGCTTGTTATCACGAATACTTTTTATAGTGGGGCGGATGGCGTCAACATCGAAACTTACCGGATCTTCACCACTGAGCCCAAGCATCAGGGCAATGTCGGTACCGTGACCGGCGCCGGTTTTGGCAAGCGATCCGTAAAGTTTTATCTGCAGCGCCCGGACTGCGTCAACTTCATTGCCTAGCGTTTCCAGGAACCGTGTGGCAGCGTTCCACGGGCCCAGCGTGTGAGAGCTGCTCGGCCCAACACCGATCTTGAACATGTCCAGTACCGATAGCGATTCCATGTACATCCTTGCAGCCAGGCGTGGCCTTGTACTACTCGTTCATAGTGATTAGCTCTGCAGAATTTCAACACGGTTGCGGCCGCGCTGCTTTGCCAGGTATAGCGCCTCATCCACTCGCTTGGTCAGCGAAACAACATCATCTTCAGCCTGGATTTGTGTCAGACCAAAACTTGCCGTCACCTGACCGGCCTTGCCAAAGGTGTGCAGCTCAATTGCCTGCCGGAGCTTTTGCGCCACGTCTGATGCCGATCCAATATCTGTCTGGGGCAACAGCACCATAAATTCCTCACCACCCCAGCGTCCATGAATATCCACTTTGCGCAGATTTTCATTTACCACCTGAACAACGGTCTGCAATACATAATCGCCGGTGTCATGACCAAATGTGTCATTGACGCGTTTGAAGTGATCCAGGTCATACATGAGAAGCGATAATGGTGCGCCGTACCGGCGCACCCTGTCCAGTTCGCCTTCCAGGAGCCGGGTGAACTCTCTGCGATTGGCGATGCCTGTGAGGCCATCGGTGATGGCTAAATGGTGTATCTTCTCTTCTGCCCGTTTTCTATCGGTAATATCCCGCAGAACTCCGACAATAGTTACAGAATCATCGTTTTTATTCGCAACCGCATTGGCTTCGAATGACATGTATGCCCCTGACCTGGTCAGAATACGCAGATCAAAGGCAGTGATTGGCACACCTGACAACATTTTTTGAAATATGCCCAGTATGAGCTCACGATCACCTTCATAAACGATAGGCAGGAAATTTTTACCTAACCACTCTTCAGGGGACCAGCCGGTGATGCGTTCGAATGACGGGTTAAGCGAAGAGATTGCGCCGTCTTGATCGAGTGTGAAGATGATGTCCTGAACGGTTTCCAGAATATTCCGGTATCGGGCTTCACTTTCCAGCAATTCGATCTGTATCCTTTTACGTTCAGTGATGTCTTTGATGATGCTGAATATCAATTTCTTACCATTGTACTCAGTGCTGTTGACACTGATTTCGACGTCAATCAGTGTTCCATCCTTACGACGCTGCACGGTCTCGAAACGATCACCCGATTCGTCGACAGCCAGAAGTTTCGGGACGATTTCATTCTCCTTGAAATCGACATACCAATCCCACACCTTCATTTGACGGGCTTCTTCTCTGGTACAACCCAGCATCTCTACAAAACGGTTGTTTATGTTGTACACGCTGCCATCCTGCTCAAGAACAACAATCCCGTCGATTGACTGTTCGAACAGAATATTCCAGATGGCAAGCTCATTCCGGAGCAACTCTTCTATCCGTTTGCGTTTCTCCTGCCTTTCCTTGTGCTCAATGGCTGCGCCAACCAGATTGGCCAGCAGAGACACAGTATTGATTTCATCGTTACAGAATTTCCGCAGCTCACCCACATGCTCACAACACAGCACGCCCGCGAGTTTACCTCCGGCGTGTATGGGCACGTCCAGCATGGAAAAAATGTTATGAGGCCTGAGATAGGAATCTGTGAATTCACAGGTGCGAAGGTCAGCCATTGCATCAGCGGCAAGAATGACTTCCTCCGTTTCCATTGCACTGAAATAAGCAGGATAGTGGGCTGCACTCAGTTCGCTGCCACCGCTATGGCGCTCCGGGGTTGCTTCGAAAAGGTCACCGCACAACAACGACCGCTGTTGTGCGTCGTAGTACCAGACACTGACTCGTTCGATTGCAAGCGCGCGCGTAACAGTTTCAGTAATTTTTATGAACTGCTCGGCTGACATCTGTTTGATAGTAGCGCCAGTCACGCGCCACAAGGTATAGCGCCTCGTGCTGCCGGTTCAGACGTTCAAGTTTTTTATCATCATCGTGCGGTATAGTCGTATTTGCCATAATTTTTTGCGCCTGATTTCGCAGCTATTACAGCACATATTCCGGATGGCAGCGAGAACGAATGGGGGGAAAGGATGGCGGAGAGGATGGGGACGGAGGAGTGAACTCCTCCGTCCCCATCCTCTCCGCCCCCCAGTTTTACTCCAGCGCCTGATATACCATCGTCGGATACTTCACACGTATATCATTGGTATTGGGCAGCTGGTTGATCATCAACAAGATACTTAATCCGACTTCCGGATCTACCCGGTAAATTGAGCCATACGCCCCACCCCAACCGTAAGATCCTGCTGAGTCCATGCCATTGGCACCATAACGTTCTGTCGTCTCAAAACCCAGGCCAAACCCACGGCCGTCGATGTGCAGATCCCCAACCTGATTGCTGGTCATTAAAGCCACTGACCGTGGTGACAATATTTTTACACCAAAAGCCTCGCCACCACCACGGATCATTTCCACAAAACGGGCGTAATCCCGGACTGTTGAGATCAAACCGGCACCACCGGCAAAGTTCCGGCGCGGGCCATCGCTGTAGCTGCCCTGCCCCCTGGCGCCTTCCGGTGCGCGCACAGCTTTACCCTCGTCATCGCTTGCATAAACAGTCACCAGACGCTCACGTTTTTCCATGGGCACAAAAAAATGTGTGTCATTCATTTGCAGTGGTTCAGTGATGCGCGTGCGGATCAGTTCATCCAGCGGAATACCGGATATGCGTTCAGCAACACAGCCCAGCACATCTGTGTTGTAACCATAAACCCAGGCTTCGCCGGGATGTCTCAAAAAAGGCACTGTTGCCAGTCGCTCCATGGTCGTACACACCGGTTCATCCTTATCTGCTGTGTACCAGCCATTGCCGGCAGCTGGCCCCAGACCCTGGGCGCGGTACAGATCTGCGATGTGCGGTTGCGTGCCGTAGGAGATGCCGGCGGTGTGCGTGAGCAGATCACGCAGGGTGATTTGTCTGTTTGCAGGAACGATAGTGATATCACTGCCATTCTGTTCGGCCACCGTGCTCGAGGCATACGCCGGAATATAAAGGCTCACGGGATCATTCAGATTCAGTTTGCCTTCTTCCATCAATGACAGGATAAGCACACTGGTCAGGGCCTTGGTCTGCGACGCAATACGAAACATGCTGTCGACGTTCATTTCCCGGCCTGCTTCCCTGTCAGCCCAGCCCACGGCGTGTTCATAGACGGTGCGGCCATTTTGTTGCACCAGCGCCACGGCGCCGGCTATTTCGCCCCTGTCTACGTAACCTTGCAGAACCTGATTGACACGATCCAGACGTGATTCGTCAAACCGATGCTCCTGCGCACCCACAGACAGTGGCACCATGCATACGATGGCGGCTGCAATCTGAGTCAGGCGGGCAATCAGTCTGGGGTTGTTTGGACGGGTCATGACGAGGCTCCTGGAGATTTTTGTTTTCCGGAAGTATACATGAGCAAAAATGGATTGGGAGTTAAACAATGCTGAGTTGAGAGGCAGCATAAACACCTCAGGATTTTAACTTTTCCCCGGATTATGAAACCTTGTTTGCTACTCCCACTCCAATACGTTGGGACACAAAACAACACATTCAGGTCAGGAGACAAATATCATGTCCAGAAAAACAGGTGATCGTTTTGTATGTGAGTCATGTAAAGCGGAGTTGGTTTACGAAAAGGGCTGCCCGTGCCCGGACGGCAAAGCTCACTCAGAAATCTGCTGCGATAAGCAAATGAAGAAGATTAAGTAAATGGGGACGGAGGAGTAAAGGGGACGGAGGAGTAAACTCCTCCGTCCCCTTTACTCCTCCGTCCCCATTTATTCAGGCAGTCAGCAGTTTGGTAACCAGGTTATCCATCAACGGCATCTTGAACGCGTTCTGGTTCAGCGGGCGCGCGCCCTGACTGGCCATGCCTGCAACCATGGTGGCTGTGGCTTCATTGCGTGGACGTCCCTGAATGGCGCGCTCTACGCTGCTCAGACGACGCGGAGTGCACTGGACTGCGCCACACACGATGCTGGAGGCAACGATGTTGCCGCCTTCGATACGCATGGCACCGGCAATGCTCACCAGTGCAAAGTCCCATACGTTACGGTCTGCAACCTTCTCGTAGTAGAACTCAGCGCCGGCCCACTTGGCGGGAATACGCACAGCGGTCAGGATCTCTCCGTCACGTAGCACCGTGGTGTTTTCGATATCCACATCCGGGCCGACAAAGAATCGATCAGCCGGTACAACGCGCTGTCCGCGCTGGCTGGTGATCACCATCTGTGCTTCCAGAGCAACCAGTGCAGGCCCTGTATCGCTTGGCGTTACAGCCACACAGCGGCTGGCATTGAATATTGCGTGCTCGCGGTTCTGAGCTTCAGGCGTATCGGCGTAGCACAGATTGCCACCGGCGCGGTAGCAATCCAGACCACGACGGTAGTACCAGCAGCGAACGTCTTGAGCAACGTTACCTGCCAGCGTACCGGCATTGCGGATCTGCGGGCTGGCAACTACTGAAGCGGCCTTACTGAGCAATGAATAACGTTCGCGCACGATCGGATTGGTAGCAACCTCAGTCAGCGTGGTCAGCGCACCTATTTCGATGCCATCTGCGATTTCCCGGATTCCACGCAAGGATTCGATACCGTTCAGATCAATCAATGCATCTGGCCGTTTGTTTCGGTCCTTGATCCACCCGTAAGTGTCCTGGCCTCCACCAACCAACCATCCGCGATCAGCCAGACGGGCTGCAAGCGCGAGCGCATCATCGATCTGCACCGGCTGGTAGAGCTCCATATCGGGCATATTGTCAAAAGCTGGCATAATCTACCCCTTAGAATGTATTTGTTTTTAGGTTGCCGGTGTTGAAATGATCAAGCTGCGCGACCTGATTGATAATCATGTCTGCAGTGATCGGGGCACGCGCAAAATGGTGTCCGCCCAACGCATCAGAGATCGCACTGGCCAGGGCCGCACATGCGCAGCCCTGACTTGGCTCACCTACACCACGCGAGCCTACAGGGCTCTGTGGATCCGGAACTTCTGTGGCGCCGTGACGGGTAACCAAAGGCACGTCCAGGTAAGTTGGAATCTTGGCCTGGTAAAGTCCTACGTTAGCTGGCAATCCGTTCTGCGTGTCGTACACCAGACGCTCATAACCTGCCAGTCCGACTCCCCATACGCCGCCGCCACGCATACTCTGGCTGAAACCCATGGGGTGAATGATGGTGCCGCAATCGGCAACACAGGCGTAATCTACGATTTCGTATTTGCCCGTCAGAGTGTCCAGCTCGATCTCCATGAAACCAACGGTCATAGATGGCACTGTGCCGGTATGACGAGGATCCTTGGCGACGCCAATCAGACCGGTGCCGGCCAGTGCCTGCACGGAACGGCTGGTCACAGGGTTCAGATCTTCAGGGTAGGTCTCACCACTGTACTCACCACCCAACTCCACAGCACGCTGAGCAGCCTGGGCATAGGTCAGTGCCTGTGACGGATTGCTGATACGGAATACACGCTCACCATCGATATCAAACTCATCAGCCTCACCGCCCAGATCAGTGGCAGCAATCTGTTTGAGCTTGCGCACCGCGTCAAGCGCAGCGACGTTGTTGGTACGTACTTCAGTGAACATGGTATTACTGCCCGCCTGGAACGTACTGAAAGGCAGGTGCAGACTGCTGTCACCGCGCACAATCTCGCAATTCTCCCAATCCACTTTGAGCACTTCAGCGGCAGCACGAACCACAGCCGCGTAAGAATAAGTACCGAGGTTGCCGACGCCGGTGTGCAGATAGAGCTTGCCATCTGTACCAATACGCAGCAATCCATCGTAACCGCTGGCGCCAGCTGAGTGATAACCCATGCCCACGCCCACACCTGTTACCTTGGTGCCATTCCGGCGACCGGAAAGCTGCTTGCGCTCTTCCCAGTTGAACATTTCCGCGCCCTGCGCAATTGCCTGCGGGAACCAGGAACCGGTCAGCGCACCGCGCTGTGGTCCAATGGTGCCGCTGCTGTCAGGGGCATTCTGAATTCTCACTTGTACCGGATCGAACCCGGCCTGTCTGATCGCCTTGTCCAGAATCGGTGACAATGCCGTTGCCATCTCATTTTCACCCGGGCCACGTTGAGCAGCGCGGGGAGCCGTGTTCGTATACAACGAAACGCCGCGGAAACGCATAGCGTCAGGCTGCAGCATCAACGATACGAAGTTCGCTGCACCCGGACCACTGGCGCCACCGCCTGAACCGGCATCGCCGATCACGATCATATCGACCGCACCAACTTTACCGTCGGCTTTCAGACCAAGTTTGAGCCAGCCCTGCATACCTGCGCGGGCGTGACCAATATAAAATTCTTCTTCACGGGTAATACGCAACTGCACCGGACGGTTGATCTTGCGCGCCAGGTGGCCTGTTACTGCCATGATGGGATACGGGAAAATCTTGCCGCCGAAACCACCACCGGTGTTCTCGTTGATAAACACCAGGTTTGCCGCGTCGATGCCGAGCATGCCTGCCAGCGGTGCTATACCGATGGTGTGACTCTGCAATGAGCCGTAGAAAAAGCAGCGGCCGTTTTCCCAGTACGCCATACCTGTACGGGATTCCAGCGCGTGGTGAGACTGACCGATAGTTACAAAGGGCTCTTCCACAATTGACGTGCACTGAGCGAACTCAGCTTCCAGTTCGCCAAACTCCCACTCGTTACCCCAGGGTACTGAGGGGCCCGGATCACGACCAGCGCGGAACGCATTGATAGCATCGCGCGGCCACTTGATCTCGGCAACGTCGGTGCCAGACTGCGTGGTACCCGCAGCAGCAGCTACCGCATTACGAACCAGAGTATTGCCTTTCGGATAGGGGTTCGGACCGCCCTCAACGAGGGTATCCAGCGGATCGACCACAAACGGCCGGCGCTCAAATTCGATACGGATTTTTTCCAGCGCGTTTTCCGCAATCTGCTCAGTGACTGCAGCAATTGCCAGAATGGGCTGACCCAGATACGTGATTTCCTCAGACGCAAGAGAAGGGTTGGCAGGCGCTGCCGGCTGCGGCAGGTCTTCAGTGGTCAATATACCCACCACGCCTTCCATCGCCAGGGCTTCTGAATAGTCGATACTGACGATACGGCCGGCGGGCAGCGGACTGGTCAGCAGCCGCGCAAACACCATGCCTTCTTTTCTGAAATCTTCTGCGTAACGCGCATCGCCGGTGACTTTGCCTTCGATATCCGGCGGAGTGAAGTTCTTGCCAATAAGTTTATATGTCATGACAGTTGCCCCGAGGCGCGCATCACGCCGTTCAGATAGTGATCATAAGCTCCGCAGCGACACAGGTTACCAGACAGCGCCTGGCGGGCCTCTTCGCGGGTCGGGCGCGGATTGGTTTTCAGCAGTGCCACGGTAGACATGATCTGGCCGGGCGTGCAGAAACCACACTGTGGACTCAATTCGTCGATAAACGCCTGCTGCACCGGATGCAGTGCACCGCTCTCGGAACGCAGACCTTCAATCGTCACGACTTCCTTGCCCTTGACCGAATGAGTCAGGGTGGAGCATGAATAATGGGTCACATCATCAATGGTCACGGTACAGGAACCACATTCGCCGCGGTTGCAGCCGATTTTGGTACCTGTCAGGCCTAATTTGTAACGCAGCGTGTGTGCCAGCGTTTCCTGAGGCATAACATCTACACGGCGGGTACGGCCGTTAATGTTAAGGGAAACAAGGCGTTCAACGGCGCCAGCCTGCCTTGATTGAGCCGACGCGAGGTAAAACCCTGCCCCTGATGAGAGGGCGGCGCCAGAGAATATGACGCTCTTGATGAATCGTCTGCGGGTTAGTCTTGGGTTCACGGAAGATTTCTCCACTACTGTTTTTTTGTGGTTATCGGAGGTACAAGCCCTTCAACCTTAAAGGCTATGCTTACTTTGCAAAAGGATCAAGTGTTAGCGCAGAAATGTCACAATTGGTTGAGTATGCATACGTATTCTTACACGGAATTGTGGCTGGATTCATCCGCTCTGAGTTCAGATCCCGTTTTTGAGAGATGAGCAGATCCAGCCTGGCGACAATATAATTGGACACTACGGTCAGGGGAAGCTTTCAGGAGAGGCTTTAATGCCGGATGGCGTTTGGGGTAAGCTCAGACGCAGCCACTAATAAGTGGACTGCACCTGAGCACGCACCAATCTCAGGGTGTTACTTGAGTACTCTGACAAATGTGGTCGAAGTTAGTTTCTTCTGCACACCTTGGTGCATGAAATTCGCGCTGACGGTTAATGGCACTTCGTCGCCCGAGGGCATATTACTATCGATTAAGGCCTTGTCGAAAGTCAGAACAAGAGCGCTGCCGTCGTCAGCCATCACAGCGGCAGTTGCCAGGAACAACTGCGTTGTCAGAGGAGCTTTAAGTCTCACGCTCTCCTCTCCATCCAGCACATAGCCAGCCGGCAGTTCGAACCTGGCCTCAACCAGACCCTGTACGCTTGTAAAAATGCCGTTCCCGGATCGCATGTCCAATTCATTCGGGACAAAAGACAGAGCCCCCGGCAAGTCCTGAGCATCGAGCGTAACAACTACCTTGCCAACTGGTCGCGGATCGGTACAGTCGTTGTAGAAGTACTCACCCTCCTTGTCGAATGTGTACTCTGCGGTCTCTCCCGGTTGCAGTCTGAAGTTGAATTTGCCTTCAAAGAACTGGGTAGCGCAGTGCTCCAGTACATTCGGGCTATCAGGGAATGTTTCTGCACCCGGATTCCGAAATGTGACTGTAGTGCCGACAGGAACTGTCCGGACAGAAGGAACCATGGCCCCGGTTGCAGTGCTATCAGCGAACGAGTTGGCATTGCCGTTGGATCGCGCAATCCATATCTCATTGGCAGGTACCATACCCTCACCAGTATTACCAACAGGACGACGCCAGGTTGCAATCGGGGGGGGAGCCGGAGCTTCCTGACTCCCGGTCACATAGTCAGGGTTCGAGCGCGGGCCTTCGTGATACAACGCATTACCTGCGATCTTGAAAGCAAACACTGCCTGACCATTGAAGTCCTGGGAATATGGCTGTCTCCCTGCCATGTTTGTTGTTGCGATGAACTGCTCACCATCGATTTCGTATGAAATCGTCCCTGCCTGACTCGGAGCGCCCATCTGGTAGCGCCACAACTCATCTCCTGTCTCCGCGTCGCGCCCCACCAAGAACCCGTCCATCTGAGTATGGAAAAGCAGATCAGTGGCTGTCACCAACGGGTTGTGCTGACGGGAGAGATCAAGTTCCAGCGGCTTGTACCAAACCATCTCGCCGGTAGAGTTGTTGAGCGCTGCCAACCCGCCTGTCTGGTATCCTCCGATCTGGCGCAACCCGTTACCACCTTGCTGTAGCGGGTGCCCTACAGGGCTGAAAGACATGCCGACATAGCGCATATTCAGCCTCGGGCTCATCGACGTATTGGTCATGTCGTTGCCGCCATTTTGACTGGTCATCGACATCGTTACGAAACCGTCATATGAGCCATCGTACATGCAACCTTTATAAGGCAGCGGTCCGATCAGGAACGGCTCGGACGGAGTCAAATAATTTGATGGGTTCAGCACCAGTCGCAATTGACCGGGCCGTTCCGGATCAGGCTCAGCCTGGTACCCGTTCCAGTTTGGCACCATACGGTTCTGGTCGCCGGGCACCTCTGATCCAAGGTTCTGCAGCGAGACACACTGCGGATAGAAATAACCCTGCAATGGGAAAGGCTGTGTCAGCGCAGGCGCCTGGCGAATATCTGCCGGAACCTCACGATATTCGATGGGAAGCGCCGGCTGGCCATTGGTTCGATCCAAAGTGAACTGGAATCCTGACTTGCTGCCGTAGAACAAGACTTTCTTCAACTCGTCTTCAATCATCACGTCGGCTAGTGTCGGCGGGAGGGAGTTGTCCATATCCCAAATGTCGTGACGGACCATCTGAAAGTGCCACTTGTACTCTCCTGTCTTCACGTCAATCGCAACCAGCGAACTACCGAACAGATTGTCACCCGGCCGACCCTCACCATTCTGCGAACCGTTGCAGCTACGTACGTTGCCAAATGTCTGATACAGCAACCCAAGCTCAACGTCGATAGTGGGGTGCATCCATGGTGTAGCACCCGCAGTCAGATAACAATCGTTCGGAGTGTCGTTTGGCGTTTCACGCGTGGTGAAGGTATGGCCTGCGTCGAACGTAATTCCGTTCACATCGGTGAACGAAGTACCTGCCGGATAAGTACTGTAGAAATGCCAGACTAAAGCACCATCGCTGGCGCGCAGCGCAAAAAGTGTACCGCGGTTGCTGCCATCATTAGTGCCCATGTAGACCAGCCCGTCATGATAAGTCGGACGCACTTTGGCAATGTTACCGAACTCGCTGCCATCAGGTGCTACTGGTTGCACTGCCCACACAATCTCTCCGGTATCTTTGTCCAGCGCCACCATACGGTTGCCACCGGCAGATGTAAAAACTTTACCCTCAGCTACGGATACACCGCGCTGCTGGAACGTAGGACCAAAACCATTTGCCTCCTCCGACGGGACCCACTTCCACTTAACTGCACCAGTAGCACCATCAAGCGCAGCGACTCCACCACCAGGAACGTTCAGATACATGATGCCATCGACAACAATTGGCGTGGTCTGTTGCGCCGTTACATCGCTGCCCGGCCCAGCCACAGGCGCTGTCACGGGTTCGGCGGAAAGTTGAGTCATCCAGGCCAGGCCCAGATTATTCAGGTTGGATTTGCTTATCTGAGTTAGTGCGGTGTAACCCTGGCCGGCATGACTACCAGTCGTAACAGGCCAATCACTGGTGGCAGGCGCACAGCAGTCCTCAGCCGCACCTGCGGTTCTGATTGCTGTTGTGAGGGCCGCCACTGCGGTAATGGCGATCAACGCCGGCGCCACGGTGTAGCGTAATTTCATTTTGGTAAGTCTCCTTATTATTTTGTTCAGATCATAATCCGCATCTATGGTCGACAGCGCTTAGATAGCTATGCCGCTACCCGATTCTTGCAGTGCTGTGCGTACGGTGAGCACATCTCTCCTGATTGCGCCGAGCACTACATCGCGCGGCAAGGTCAGCTCTGTGCTGCCATGGTTCGCACCGCCCAGCGAGTCGTCATACTCAGCCTGCAGATCCATCAACCCGGTGTAACCGATCTCACGTAAAACCTCTCCGTATCGGAAAAAATCTACCCAACCAGTACCAAGTGCAACATCTTGGAATCCCCAGCCAAGCCCGCGTATAGAATGCCTGACCTGCTCATCCACAATACGTGGGTCCTGAACCGGCCTGCGATCTTTCCAGCTGATAGTTGTCAAATATGGCGCCGCAGTCCTCAGCAGGGTTTCCCACATAGCACCGTGATTGGACATATGACCAGTGTCCCAGTGCAGACCTACGTGTCTGGGGTCAAATTCACCCAGTATATAGAGCAGATCCCAGACAACACTGCCAACCGAAACCGCCCCGGATCTCGTGTGGTATTGGATTTTGGCGCCATGCCTCTCATTAAGAGCCACAAATCTTTCAACCTTGCGTTTTATTTCATCCAGCTGAGGCATGACAGGTTTGCTGAAATCGTAGCGATCGGTGCCTAACCAATAAGTGCTGATACCCAGATCACTCATGGTTCCAACCAGACGCTCCACATCTGCATCAACGTCTGTCTGATTGCCTCCTCGAATCTGCCGTACCTCAATTCCTTCACTGCGCAAAGCGTTTACAAAACGTGGCAGTTCCGTAGTGACATTACTCAACGATACATGGGCGCTTCCCTCACCGACCGATAACAGGAGACTGCCGCAGGTTAACTCTCTGCAAGCTTCCGCAATCTCGACTGGGTCCCGCAACCAGTGCAGGTAGCGTGAATAGGCATCAACGCCGGGAACCTGAGGATACTGCCCGGCTGTTGTCGGCGAAGAGGTCGCTTGGCCATAAGAACGTTTTGCAAGGACACTGCCCATCAATCCAGCCACTAAACTGGAGCTTATAAAATCCCGTCTGTTCATGGTCATCACTCCTCATGCTGGGCATGCTGCAGGCAGGGCGACCCCGACCAGCGCTTTTTATACAATCGTGCGTTACAACATCAAATTTGACTATTTCATAGTGAGGCGATCTCAAGCCACCTCGAAATCTGTACCAATCTATAAGTATTGGCTATGACCAAACGCACCCCATACTTAACGTAGAAAAAAGTACAGAAAGCGCATCAGCAAGTGCGCCCAGGGGGACCACTCATTTCACACCACCCCCATTAGAATTAATACAAATTTTGTAGCAAAAACACATTTCTTATGGTTAAGTTAGAAAAAAGTATCCCATAGAACAAGCAGTGTCGAACCCTCGATTCCTGCACCGCATTATAAGAAATAGCTATAAAGCTAATAAAAGGGAGGGCATGTGAGCGAGCTTCGGAATCTTCGACATTTATATAGCCTGCTGGACATTGCGAAACTGGGGAGCATTACCAAAGCAGCGGAAGCTGCCAACCTCTCACAGTCTGCACTGACACAAGGCCTGAACAAAATTGAAGAAACCCTGAAAGCCTCTCTTTTCGAGAGAACTGCGAGCGGAATGTTTCTGACAAAATCAGGAGAGGTCTTTATCGCGCGACTGGAGCGAGCCTTGGAGCATCTCAAGGCTTTCGACACTGAGCTACAAAAAAAACAACGCGGAAAAGGCCCAAACCGATTTCATAAACGCGTCAGCGTATGTCAGCTTCGCGCAGTCATTGCAACCGTGGAACACGGGAGTTTCAGTCACGCAGCAACGTCAATGGGCATTGCCCAGCCCACAGTTCACAGAGCAGTACGTGATGTAGAAGGCTTGTGCGATGTGCAGCTATTTATCCGTTCGCCCTCAGGCGTAGACTCTACACCTCTGGCACGACGCATGGCACTTCTTTCGAGTATTGCATTTTCAGAATTAAATCAAGGCGTGATTGAAGTTCAGGAACTAATCGGGCAGATGACTGGAAAATTGATAATAGGCAGCCTGCCTCTTGCCAGAACCAAGCTCATCCCGGACTCTGTCTCAGAACTGCTAAAACATTATCCCGAAGTTCAGGTAAGTATTGTGGATGGGCCATATGATGAACTTCTGCATGCACTTTTGCATAGCAGGATAGATATGATAGTCGGTGCACTTCGCAACCCCCCGCCGGTCAAGGAGATTACGCAAGACCATTTATTTGATGCCCCTTTATCAGTTGTAGTCAGAGCCGGCCACCCGCTGCTTCAGCGCAAGCAACTGAATATTGAGGACTTAACTACACTGGACTGGATAGCGCCGAAGGAAGGCACCCCTGCACGGGAGCGATTTACCAATATATTCCTCAATCAAGGATTGGAGCCGCCAAAACAGGTAATTGAGTGCAGCTCTTCAGTTGCCGTCCGAGGACTGCTTCTTGTAAACGATCGGGCAGCGCTGCTTTCAACAGCCCAGATGCAACCGGAAATTAATGCAAAGTTACTAGCCGCCCTTCCTATAAATCTGAATGCCAGCAGACCAATTGGCGTAGCGCTTCGACGCGGCTGGAAAGCAACCGCAGTCCAAAATCACTACCTTAAAATTCTTACCGATCTTGCAAGACTCTCCTGATCTTGTAAATAGCGTTTCCGTATAGCACGGTCCATAATTCTAATTCGACAGACTGCCATACTAAAAAGATAATTGTCCGATTGCACCTCAATTCTATTGGCGAATATCCTCACCACTAGAACAAGAGAAATGCATCCTGAATTACTTTTAGCAATAATCTCTTATCGGGATAGTCGTCGTAATGAAACACGAAAAAATAAGAAATTTGAGTAGTTTTCTTGTGCCAATATTCGCTGTGTTCCCTGTCACGTCTGAAGCGCAAAACCCTACCATTTTCCGGGCAGATATAGATGCTAGTGAAATCCGGATTGATGGTCGTATCGATGAAGCTGTCTGGCTCGATACAATCGTATTCGATCAGCTTCTTGTAATAAATCCGGATTCACTGGCCATACCTGCGTACAAAACTGAAATCAGGGCTTTCTATAATGATGAAGGGATTTATGTCGCCGCCAAGAACTATCAGCCAACTGATACTCTTGTCGCCCGTCTGAGTGCAAGAGATGCAAGGGTCCGTCGGGACGCGTTCGGAATTTCAGTGGATCCGTCAGGAAGGGGGCTGTACGGCTATAACATGCGGGTACATTTGGGCGGAAGCGTTTCCGACGGAACCATACTACCGGAACGTCAAATGTCGCGTGATTGGGATGGTCCATGGCGGTCAGCAACACAAGAGCTTGATGATGGCTGGTCAACTGAAATTTTTATCCCTTGGTCCATGATGTCACTGCCTGCTGCTGGCAACGAGGCCAGACAAATCGGGCTCTATTTTGAAAGAACTGTAGCGCATTTGAACCAGACATGGTCCTGGCCACCACTACCGAACACCGCACCACAGCATCTCTCCGCCTACGCCAAATTCGATATTCAAGGTATTGCTCCAAAACCACAGCTAATATATTACCCATATGTTTCATCGTCTTATGACAATTTAAGTGGCCGCACCGACTCACGGGCCGGGACGGATCTCTACTGGCGCCCCAACTCAAACACTCAGATTTCCGCAACAATCAACCCGGACTTTGGAACGGTAGAATCTGACGACATTGTTGTAAATCTTGGTGCATTTGAAACCTTCTTCTCCGAGAAACGTTCGTTTTTTCTTGAGGGAAATGAAATTTTTAACGCGCACCCGCGGGCAATCGGAGGACAGTCACCCCTGACCCTGCTCAACACACGCAGAATAGGCGCCTCCGCGGACTACGATTTTCCGCAAGATTTCCAATACACTGCAACGGATCGCAACCAGCCATCAGACCTTATTGGCGCAGCAAAAGCTACCGGCCAGACTGGTTCGCTCAGATATGGTGTGATGATCGCTGCAGAAGATGACGCTGCCCTCAGAGGCCTGAGCGCAGACAATCAACAACAGACTATTTATGCTGATGGCAAAGACTTTTTAATCGGCAGGCTACTATACGAAAATACTTCAGGAGGCGGGCGGCAAAGTATCGGCTGGATGGGAACTCATCTCTCGCATCCGAATACAACAGCGACTGTTAATGCCATCGATATGCACTATTTTTCAGTTGATGGCTTATGGGCAGTCGATACTCAGTTTCTCCACAGCGATGTAAATGGAACATCTGGTGCAGGCATGATCACTGACGTAGCTTTCAGCCCTGGCCAAGGCATCAAACACAGCATCGCAAGCAGTTATCTGGATAAAAAAATCGAACTGAACGATGCAGGCTTCATGCGCAGAAATGACGAGGTATCCCTGGACTATACCTTTACCATCAGTCGCTCTGGATTCGAGCGCTACCGGACTCAGGAAAGCACCATACGACTAGTGAATCAGTGGAATACGTCTGGCCACCCCGTCAGAACCGGGCTATTTGCAGAACAGGAATATACTTTCTATAACAACTCGACCTTGGCGCTGGACATCCGCTACTATCCTCCCCGTATCGACGATCGTGCTTCGCGCGGCAACGGAAGTTACAAAATCCCTTCCCGTTTTGCGGCCGAGGCAACCTGGCAAAGTGATCGGTCAAGGCCGTTAAGTTTGCTGTTGTCTGCCGGCAACACCCAGGAAGACCTTCAGCGATCAAACATTGGTTTGACTGCCGGACTAGTCTGGCAACCGAATGACAAGTTTTTCTTCGAAAACGAGATTTCCTACAACGACAGGAACTCGCTTTTAGTCCGTAGTGATCCGGGTTTCATGACTGCATACACAGCAAATGAATGGAATTTCCGTTTAAATGCCAACTACTTTTTGACTTCCCGCCAACAATTCAGAATGAGTACGCAATGGAGTGGTTTAAAGGCACACGAAGACAAACACTATAGAATTGATCAGCAACGAATAGCGTCGTTGAACAGGATATTTACACAGCCAAAAGTATCCAAAGACTTCAATGTGAGCAGATTGAGCTTTCAGGCCCGGTACCAATGGGAAATAGCCCCACTATCAGATCTGTTTTTAGTATACACAAGAGGCAGCAATCTTGATCCGGACTTCGACGGCAGTTTTCCCACACTGCTACAGGAAGCGTGGAGTGAGCGAATTTCTGAAACTTTTGTGGCAAAAGTCCGTTACCGATTTGGTGGTTAATTCCCGGCCATAGTGCTGTAGCCTTGACCACTTATTTTGGATTCCGATGGGTGTTACCTACTCCTTATAAGATCTCTTTGTCCTAATATATGCGTGGTTGCAACAACCACTAAATGCCCGTATTTACACGCACAATTCATGACCCTGGGCACAGGTCATAAATAATCTGATATAGAAAAACTTTATACCCCTTGACAGTATTTGAGGCAGGCCGGCTGTTTTATTCGTGACATACTCGGGACACTCAAGTTACTACCTTGGGGCATATTTAAATTAAAATAATATCGGAGCCAAGTCATGAGTCAGTCAATAACTGAACCGTTAAACCCATCTCGAAAAATTCAGGGGAAGCAAAGCCGAAAAGTTATACGCCTTCACCCGCTGGCGTGCGCAGTGATTCTTGCTACCACCGCGCCCACACTGTACGCGCAGAATCAACAGGCCATTGAAGAGATCGTTGTTCGCTCCACCGCAACCGGCACCGGTATTCGAGGCATCGCGCCTGTCGGATCACCGTCTATCAGTATCTCACGAGAGGAATTACTGGAATCCCCTGTCAGAAATGCAGCAGAAATCATTACGGAAATGCCACAAGGGTCGCAGTTGAACTCGGGAGTTGCAAACGCTTCAGGAGGCAATGGTGGTGGCGCACGCGGCCTGAATCTGAGAGGTCTTGGTACTAACGCCTCGCTTATGCTGGTTAACGGCCACCGTCCTGTCGGTCAAGGCATATCCACTGTTGCGCCCGACCCAGGCTCTATTCCATTTGCAGCGATCGAGCGCGTAGAAGCGGTAATGGACGGTGTTTCATCGGTCTACGGTTCCGACGCAGTTGCGGGTGTTGTTAACTTTATTCTGCGCAACGATTTTGATGGTTTGGATGTAAAGCTGTCCGGACAATCCGGACTACAAGACAGCCGTCAGATTGACATAGTGGCGGGTCGCAACTTCGCAAATGCAAACGTCATGTTTGGCCTCACCGAAGAACGTGTAGATGCAATGCGCACTAATGAACGTGACTATCTGATGCAAGATCTACGTGCTTATGGCGGTGCAGATAATCGTTTGACCACACCGTACGCAGGCACACCCGGCACAATAGTACTCAGAAACAGGGCGATGTTTGGTATTCCAGCGAGCTTTAATGGGGTAACTGACCCAGTCACTGGCCTGCGTCGACCGACACTGGAAGAAGTTACCGCACTACGCAATCAGCCGAATCTGAGTGACGCGGGCAACTACACGACTTACCGCGGTGAAGAAGATAATACCAAAGCATTCGCTCGCGTGCGCTTCGATCTCAATGACTCACTACAGTTGACATACACCGGCCTGCTTGGTGTTCGAACAACGAGAAATGACGGAAATACCTCTTTGGCACTGAATATTACGCCAAACAGCCCGTACTATATTCCTGGTCTCGCGCCTGCAGGCCAGGCCTATACCGTCAGGTACAACGTGGCGGACGCCGGAGTAGCGTGGCCGATAACCACATCTGAAACTACCATCAACCAGTTTGTTGATGCGGAGCAGGACATCGGTGAGTGGTTGTTGCGCGGATCATTTTTCTCGGGCTCCACAGACGGCGAAGACATCAATCGTCCGGAAGCCAATAATGCAGCGCTGACCACCGACCCTGCAGGCACCCCAGCAGGCTATCGCAACTATGCTGAATTCGGAAACAACCCGGAATGGTTCAACCCGTACTTGACCACGCCGCAGGCAGGGCTCGCCGAGCATTTGATAGGCACAACAATCCGCATGGGTGAACAAAAGCAACGCGGAACCCGTGTGGGTCTAGAGGGGCCAATCTGGGAGCTGCCTGGTGGAACTGCACGACTGAATGTCGGGGCTGAGTATGTCTGGAGCACGCACTGGAACAAGTTGAATCAAGACGTACGTTTCTACGATAAAACAAACTATGTGCTGCGTGATACCCGCATAAATCGCGAAGTTAAATCCGTTTACGGTGAGGTATACGTTCCACTTATTGATACGGCAAATTCAATGCCCGGTGTACAAAAACTGGTACTGAATATATCCGCGCGCCACGATGAATATTCAGATTTTGGCAAAACAACAAACCCCCGCATTGGTATGAGCTGGGATGTAAATGACACCATAAGTCTGCGAGCCAGTGCAGGCACAGCATTCAGAGCGCCCTCACTAGATCAGATAAACCCGGGAGTCAACAGCACACTCACGCGCGGTACTATTCAGGTCAATCCGGCACTAACTGGTGAATTTCCTCTCACTATCCCTTCAACTGGCACAACAGACATCTTTGTACGAGGCGGAAGAAACCCGGATCTCGGCCCTGAAGACGCCAAGATGTGGTCAGCGGGTGTAGATCTCACACCAACAATGTTTGATGGCTTCCGCTCCAGCGTGACGTACTACAGTGTTCGCTACGAAGATCGTATCGAGACAGTTCCGAATCCTTCAACTGCTTTGAACTCTGTAGCAAACCGACAGCTGTACGCCCCATACATCACACCAATTCAACAGCCGGCAGGATGCACAGATGGCGTGCTGAACACATACCATCCGTTGTTTCAGAAATTTCTAAACATGGAAGGCACAAGATTTGCCGGTGGACCAGGGGATTGCCAGGCAGTGGCTATTTACGACCAAGGATTGCAAAATGTCGGATCGGTGAATCAGTCGGGTCTTGATGTTCAGGCGTCATACAATTGGATGAACGACCTGGGCCTCTGGCGTGTAAGTGGTAACGTTGCAAAAATTCTTGAGCTGGAACGCACACTGATATCAGGTGGCACCTGGTTTGAGGTACTGGATCGAATTGGCTGGCAGACTTCCCTGCGCTCTAATGTACGTCTGTCCTGGTCCAGCGAAAACTGGAATGCTGCGCTCACAACCAAACTGGAAGGAGGATACACAAATGATGCAACGCCAACTGTAACCGGCGTCAAAGTTCCAACTCAGGAGGTTGGTTCCTGGACGACGTTAGACGCTACGCTTGCATACACTACACCTGATGACGGTTCATGGCTGGCTGGCATTAATACCACGCTTGGCGTACAGAATCTGACGGATAAACAACCTCCGATAGTGCTGAATGGCTCGCTGGCTATAGATGCCAATGTTCATAATCCGTTCGGCAGAATATGGCGCCTGGAGATCAGCAAGCGCTTCCAGTAATAAAAACTGCTTTACCAATTTGCTTGCCCGGGTTCTCGAACCAGATACCCGGGCAGGTATCTTACCTTATCTCTCCCAACGTGTGCCTGTTGCGAAGGGCTTGCAGTAGTAAATCGGCAAATCTCAAGCAGCGAAATCACGTTTTGCAAGATGCAGCCTGATACCTTTTACTTCGTTGTAAAATCTCAAACTCAGCTTGTCTTGACACCGACAGTCTGTAACCTATGCTCCCATAAGCTACAGATCCTGTCGGTTTCTTTTTAAAATCAGCTTCTCAGTACAGCTAACGGTAGCCCTGAATAGTTTACCGACACACTAATCGGGACAGGGACTGGGATAAGAAGAGATGGGAGGAAAGAGTGTTTATTGTGGGTCCCTGCAGGCCAGGCGGCCTGCAGGAATCCTGTGCGAGAATTAATGCGGGCGAGGAAGAATAAGTTCTTTTTTAGTCAATTGATACGTGAGTTTCATCAAGTCCTTCTTTGCCATTTCACAGTGTACAGGCAAATGCTTGAGTACATCTTGCGCAACAGCCGGGTCCATTAGATCGATGAGCAAGGCCGCTGAGGGATACTGATCCTGCTGACCTCGAATTTCCTGCTCTTTGGTCTTGATGGTGGATGTATCTGCATTCACCATCCAACTTTCTACAGCTACTACACCTTCCAAACCTTGAAGCGTATGCAGACGATCCGACAACTCTTGCTTTACCTCAGGACAAATACCCTTTGAGCCGTCATCCAGACGCAAGGAAAGCAGATACCCCCCTATCCCTATGCCCCAACGATGTGTCACTCCGAAAGCACCCCGTACAGTACTGTGATAACGCGGAAATATTTTTTGAGACCAAGGGCTTGGATTGCGTAATGAGTGTAAATACGCATCACAGGAAAGATCATCAACACTCACTGTGTCATACCGGCTGAAATACAGAGATCCGTCGCCAGTCATATTTTTATAGTTTCTGGCGCGCAGAAATCCCTCAATTACAACTCTGTCGTGATAGTGTTCGTTGGTATACCAGCGCTCTACTTCAGCTTCACTTCCGGGCTCAACACAATGCCAGACGCCAAGCGCGCCTTTTCCTGCTAGTTTCATACTTATTACTCCAACATCTTCAATTTCTATAATTTACTCAACAACTGAAAGGCGCTTGATATCACCAAGTACAAAAATGTACAGAAGAGCGCCAATGAGTGGCATAGATCCAACATAGACTAACGCCGCAGCGTAACTTGTTGTGTAGAACAAAATGTAGCCAATCAATATTGGGGTGAGTATGCCAGCAAGATTTGTTATGAAATTGAACACTCCGCCACTCATTCCAATTAACTCTTTCGGAGCCACATCAGAGATAACTGTCCAGCCCAAATTCGTTATGCCTTGACCAAAGAATGCAACGCACATAATCGCGATGACAATCACATTGCCGTCGGATCCTTTGGGCACCAAAGCTGCGAACACGATCACCGACGCCATTATGAAACCGAGGGTAATGGGTACCTTGCGACCAATGTTTGCAGATCCGGTTTTACGCAACAGATAGTCAGAGAGTTGACCGCCACAAAGTACTCCAAGTGCGGCAGCAATATATGGCAACGCACCCCAGATTCCGGCTTGCAGAAACTGCATGTCCCGCTCACTACCAAGATAGTTGATAAAGTCGATCAGAAAAAACACCAGAACAGTGTTGCCACAGAACATAGCAGCTGACGCCACCAGAATCTGTCGACGCCGGAACACACTGGCAAGATTTTTGAAACTGAATTTGACCCGCGCAACCTTAGGAGCCAGACCACCACCAGCTTCGATATGATCCAACTCAGCCTGATTAGCAATCTTGCTATCATTTGGTTCGTGATACTTGCCGTAGAAGTAGAAAGCAAACAACATGCCTCCCAATCCGGCAATCAAAAACAGCGCCCTCCAGCCAAACTCAGAGGTGATCCACACCAATGGTACGCTCAGGAACGCCAGTCCTGCATATTGCCCTACTGCATAAATACTATTTGCACGCGCACGCTCTCCCTGCGGGAACCAAGTAGCGAGAATACGGCTGTTCGCCGGAAAACAAGGCGCCTCACACAAGCCCATACCGAGCCGATAGCCGAACATCGTCGCAAAACTGCCTGCCATGCCTTGGGCGGCGGTAAATAATGACCAACTAAAAAGCGATAGTCCGTACGTAACTCTGGTACCAAACCTGTCGAGAAATACGCCGCCTGGTATCTGAGCAAAAGCGTATGTGAGACTGAATGCAGCGCCCAGGTAACCTATTTGCACGGCGTTCAAACCAAGATCTTCCTGCATTCCGCCCACTCGGGCAATACCAAACACAGCTCTGTCGAGGTAGTTTATGGTTGTTCCAATCAGTACCATGAATAGTATCGGAAACCAGCGTACATGAGTGCGTTGTTCATTTAAAGTGGCGCCTGCGTTCGTATTCACAACTCTTTCTCCTCGAGGCCATGACTTCGCTGACCCATTTTTATTGTACTTGATGCAAACATTGCAGAGGTGTTGTCCAGTAGCACGGGCCACCTGAGCAAAGTCGAGTTTTAGCGTCACTAGTATTTCATAATCTGATTTTACAAACCGCATCGAATCTCGCGATCATCCATAAGTATTTGCTATACCACCATAAAAACAATAAAAACAGCAGGGTCTCAGAATTATTCGATTCTGCAGTTGCCGCAGATGGCGATTTCTTCTTTAGCAATGAAAAGTACTTCCTTAATTTTTCCCATAAAACACCTCTTTGCAAAGGTAGACACCATTGGATATAGCTTATTCTTATAGCGACACGCAGCATTCGAATCAGGACGACATACTTATTGTGGAATAATTACTGAAAGCTATTTTCCGAGGCACCGCACAATGGGTATCGTTGTTACAGAATTTGAAAGAGTCAGTAGAAAGACAGCAGAAAGTATTCGCGGTTTTGGTGTTGCAACTGTGCACGAGGCCCTCGGCCGAAAAGGGCTGATGCTGCCATACATGAAACCAATATTTCATACTGCAGCAGTAGCTGGAAGCGCAGTTACTTGCGAAGTAGCACCGGGTGACAACTGGATGATCCATGTAGCTGTTGAGCAGTGTAAAGAAGGAGACATCCTTATTGTCACCCCCACCAGCCCCTGTAACGATGGATATTTTGGTGACCTGCTCGCGACATCACTACAATGTCGCGGGGTGCGCGCATTAATAATCGATGCGGGTGTAAGAGATGTATCGACGCTCGAAGAAATGAATTTCCCCGTTTGGTCCAAAGCCGTATATGCACAGGGAACTGTGAAAGCGACATTGGCTAATGTCAATGTACCTGTTGTGTGCGCAGGCGCACTGGTCCACCCCGGGGATCTGGTAGTCGCGGACCGTGACGGCGTAGTAGTCGTACCCCGACTACTAGCAGAGGAAACACTCCGAAAATCCCTTGAACGTGAAGCCATCGAAGCTGTTAATCGCGAAAGGCTGGCTTCTGGTGAGTTAGGGCTGGACATCTACAACATGCGTACTCGACTGGCGGAAAAAGGCCTGAGATACGTCGGCAAATACAAAGAAGAATGAAAGGAAATCGATAGACCATGCAAACTGAAATACCTTGTATGTTAATGCGTGGCGGCACATCAAAAGGCTTGTATTTCCTCGCTTCGGATTTGCCTACGGACTCGTGTAAGGTTCAAGAGGTTTTGCTTGCTGCAATGGGGTCCCCAGATACAAGACAGATAGATGGTGTGGGCGGCGCGCACCCGCTGACCAGCAAGGTTGCAATTGTCAGTAAATCAACGGTAGAAGACGCCGATGTAGACTACCTGTTTATGCAGGTCTCTGTAGATAAACCTGAAGTCAGCGCTTCCCAGAACTGCGGTAATCTTCTTGCTGGTGTCGGCGCATTTGCCATTGAAATGGGTTTAGTGGAAGCCGGCGACGGGGCAACGAATGTGCGTATCCGCATGATTAATACCGGTAGCATTACAGTGTCAAGAGTGATCACAATAGCGGGGAAAGTCGAATATGAAGGTGATGCCAGAATTGATGGCGTACCTGGGACGGCAGCGCCTGTTAACCTCTACTTCCAGGATATTGCAGGCTCATCCTGCGGAGCACTTTTACCAACCGGGAACGCTGTCGACTTGATTGATGGACACAGCGCCACCTGCATCGACAACGGCATGCCGGTTGTTATCCTCGACGCCAAAGAATTTGGTAAATCGGGTTACGAAACCCCTGATGAACTTGAGTCTGACAAAGAACTCAAATCCGTTATCGAATCGATAAGGCTCAAAGCTGGCAGGATGATGAACCTCGGCGATGTCGAAAAGAAGACGGTTCCTAAAATGTGCCTGGTGGCGCCTGCCCGGAACGGCGGCCATATCTGCACAAGAAATTTTATTCCACATCGCGTACATGAAGCCATAGGTGTCCTCGGTGCAGTGAGTATTGCATCAGCTTGTATTATTGCCGACTCAGTAGCAAACAACGTTTCAACCGCAGAACTGGCGGCGGGCACACAAACGATTGACGTAGAGCATCCTACCGGATTCTTTACCGTAGAGATAACGTCAGATATCAGCCCGGATGGCTCGGTAAAAATCGTCCGCACTGCGTTGCTGAGAACAGCACGCAAGATTATGCAGGGTTCTGTTTTTATCCCGTCAGTAGTCTGGAACCCGAAATAACATTACATCGCAGTAAAGAAAAAACAAAAAGGAGAACCCTCAATGATTATTGACTGCCACGGACACTATACAACCGCACCTGAGCCACACCAGGCCTTCCGCGAGCAGCAGATCTCGTTGTTTAACAACGGTTCTTCTGAGCAAGCCGATCTGCCGAATATCAGCGATGATATGATCAGAGAGAGTATCGAGAAAAACCAACTCAAATTGTTGCGCGAACGCGGCGCAGATATGACCATTTTTTCGCCCCGCGCATCTGCGATGGCCCATCATATTGGGGATGGCAAGGTGTCCCGGCAGTGGACAGCAGCCTGTAACGATCTGATTCATAGAGTGGTTACACTTTATCCAGAGTATTTTATCGGGGTTTGCCAGCTACCCCAGTCTCCCGGGATACCAATTTCAGACTCAATCGCTGAACTTGAGCGCTGCATTACAGAATTAGGTTTTATCGGCTGCAATCTGAATCCTGATCCATCAGGTGGGCATTGGACCTCGGCGCCACTCACGGACAAAAGCTGGTATCCCTTCTATGAAAAGATGGTTGAACTTGATGTACCTGCTATGATCCATGTGTCCGGCTCATGCAATCCCAATTTCCATGCTACCGGAGCACACTACATCAATGCCGACACCACCGCCTTTATGCAGTTCATCGAGGGTGATCTGTTTAAGGATTTTCCTGAACTGCGATTTATAATCCCGCATGGTGGTGGAGCAGTTCCTTATCACTGGGGCCGCTACAGAGGACTGGCGGACATGCTTAAACGTCCTCCGCTGCCTGAGCATGTTATGAAAAATGTTTATTTTGATACCTGTGTTTATCATCAGCCAGGTATAGATTTACTCTTTGAGGTAATCGATATTGACAACATCCTCTTTGGTTCAGAGATGGTGGGGGCTGTCAGAGGCATTGATCCAGAAACCGGTTTCTACTTTGATGACACCAAACGCTATATTGACGCTTTGGACATACCTGCAGAAGATAAAAACAAAGTCTTCGAATTAAATGCACGCCGTGTGTATCCTCGCCTTGATGAGTCGCTTAAAAAGAGAGGCTTGTGATCATGAGCAAATTCGTAATGGACGCCGATTGGTTGTGCTGGTCTGCGGCGCCAAGCAAACCCGTCTTTAAAGTACCAGAGGGTGCTGTTGATGCGCACTGTCACGTGTTTGGCCCGGGAGACACATTCCCCTTTGCGCCTGAGCGTAAATACACACCGTGCGACGCATCATGGCAACAACTCTTTGCGCTTAGGGACTACTTGGGTTTTGAGCGCAATGTGATTGTTCAGGCAACCTGCCACGGCTCGGACAACCGAGCACTGATTGATGCGTTGCAGCGCTCAAATGGAAAAGCACGGGGCGTAGCGACGGTAACTCCAGGCATCACAGATCAGGAACTGCAAGTCTTGCATGATGCCGGTGTGCGCGGTGTCCGCTTCAACTTTGTCAAGCGCCTGGTTGATGCTTTACCTAAAGATGGCTTGCTTGAAGTTGCGCACAAAATTGCACCGCTTGGCTGGCATATTGTGATCTATTTTGAAGGCAAGGAACTGCCGGAGCACTACGATTTTTTTGCGTCGCTGCCAACGACGGTGGTTGTCGATCACATGGGCAGACCCGATGTCACCTGCTCTGTCGACGGGCCTGAGTTTGGTTTGTTTCTAAAACTGCTGCACGAAAACCCGAATATCTGGTCCAAAGTCAGTTGCCCTGAGCGCCTGTCTGTAAGTGGGCCACATGGATACGAAGATGTTATTCCCTTTGCCAAGCGCGTGGTCGAAATGTTCCCTGACAGAGTATTGTGGGGTACCGACTGGCCGCATCCGAACATGAAGAATCACATTCCAGACGATGGCAAATTGGTCGACTTTATTCCGATGATTGCTCAATCTGCGAAGCTACAAAAGAAGCTTCTGGTTGACAATCCTATGCGCCTGTACTGGCCCGAGGAGAATACATAATGGCACTGGAAAAACCTTACACTGATGTACCAGGCACCACCATCTTCGACGCCGATATGTCCCGCAAGGGATATCACCTGAATCAGTTTTGTATGTCGTTGATGACAGCAGAAAACCGTGCAAAATTTAAAGAAAACGAACGCGCCTATATCGACCAATGGCCCATGACCGAAGAGCAGAAACAAGGTGTTCTCACGCGTGATTACAACAGAATGATTGCGGCTGGTGGTAACATTTATTTCCTGGCAAAAATATTCTCTACTGACGGCATCAGCTTTCAGGACGCGGCCTCCACCATGACCGGCATGTCTGTGGATGAGTACAAACTAATGATGCTCAACGGCGGACGATCCATCGAAGGCAATCGCTACAAGGAGAATAACAATGGCTAGAATTACAGCGGGTGTGACTACGTCACATGTTCCCGCAATTGGCGTAGCACTGGACAACGGCAAGTCCACAGATGATTACTGGAGGCCGGTATTTGCAGGCTATGAGTTTTCCAAAGAATGGATCAGGTCTGAAAAACCTGATGTCATTATTCTGGTTTACAATGACCACGCCAGTGCCTTCAGCCTCGATTTTATACCGACGTTTGCAATTGGTGTAGGCGAGAGCTACGAACCGGCGGATGAAGGCTGGGGGCGTCGCCCTGTACCTACCGTTCAGGGACATCCTGAGCTAGCCTGGCACATTACCCAATCAGTTATTCAGAGTGATTTTGATCTGACCATGGTCAACCGCATGGACGTCGATCACGGTCTCACGGTTCCATTGTCTCTGATGTTTGGCCAGCCAGCTGCATGGCCGTGCAAGGTCATCCCGTTTGCGGTCAATGTCGTACAGTATCCGCCGCCCAGCGGTCGACGCTGTTACGAGTTAGGTAAGGCATTGCGCCAAGCAGTAGAGTCGTTTGATCAGGATTTGAACGTCCAGATCTGGGGAACCGGCGGCATGAGTCATCAGCTCCAAGGCCCTAGAGCTGGCTTGATTAATGCTGAATTTGACAATCGTTTTCTTGACAGGCTGATCGATGATGCTGATGCCCTGTCCAGGGTTCCGCACATTGACTACGTTCGTGAGGCTGGATCGGAAGGCATCGAGCTTGTTATGTGGTTAATTATGCGCGGCGCACTGGACGACAAAGTAAATTGCCGACACCGCTTTTACCATGTGCCAGCTTCTAATACAGCGGTAGGCCATCTGGTGCTAGAAAACACCAGCAACAGGAGGTAAACATTGAACATAGTACTCGCTGGTGCCGGTGCGTTCGGCTCCAAACACCTGGATTCACTGAAACTGATTGACGGTGTGCAGGTGGTATCGATTGCCGACTTTGAAACGGATAAAGCCAGAGCAGTCGCTGACAAATATGGTGTTCCTCATGTCAGTGCAGACTTAGGCGAATGTCTGGCACAACCCGGCGTGGATGCAGTCATTCTGTGTACCCCAACGCAGGTACACGCAGTTCAAGCCATTCAGTGTATGAAAGCTGGCAAACATGTCCAAGTTGAGATTCCATTGGCGGATAGCTTTGAAGACGCTCAAGCGGTCTTGCGCGTGCAACAAGAAACCGGTTTGGTGTGCATGGTTGGCCATACACGGCGATTTAACCCGTCACACCAATGGATTCATAACAAGATCAAAAGTGGTGAACTGAATATCCAGCAGATGGACGTACAAACCTATTTTTTCCGACGAAAAAATATCAACGCATTAGGCGAACCACGCAGCTGGACAGACCATTTGCTTTGGCATCACGCGGCCCATACAGTGGATCTGTTTCAGTACCAGACTGGCGAAAGAGTGGTGGCCGCAAATGCAATGCAGGGGCCTATCCATCCTGAGCTAAATATTGCCATGGACATGTCAATCCAGTTAAAAACAGAAAGTGGAAAAATCTGTACGCTGTCACTGTCATTTAACAATGACGGTCCGCTGGGTACATTCTTTCGCTACATCTGTGACAACGGCACATATATGGCGCGATATGATGATCTCGTTAACGGCCACGAAGAAGCCATTGATGTATCTAATGTAGATGTCTCCATCAATGGCATTGAACTGCAGGACAGGGAGTTCATTGCTGCAATCCGTGAAAAACGTGAGCCCAATGCCAGCGTGGCAAAAGTTATTCCCTGTTATCAGATACTGCACAAACTTGAACAGTCTCTCGCACAATCCTGATCCGCCACAGAGCGCTGCCCGCGACATAGCTGGCAGCGCTCTCCCCCGCACTTAGCATTAATTTACGGTTGTTGAAGACTCCTCCTGATCCAGTCTGGATCTTTTTCTACCCTGAATATCCGCCACTGCCAAGGCGGTAAGATTGAAGATCCCTCGTGCTGAAACGGATGGAATCAAAATGTGCGCAGACTGCTCCAGCCCTAACAGAAACGGGCCTATCATACGAGCATTGGCAAGCGAACGCATCATGCCGAGCGTAATGCTGGCTGCATCCATATTTGGCATTATCAATACATTTGCGCGCCCTTCAATGTTGGAGTGATTCAACAATCTGTTTCTAAGTTCCGGAGTTAATGCAGTATAAGAGTTCATCTCACCTTCGATTTGAGTGCCAGGTAGCTCAGCTCTCAAACGGGCCGCCGCTCGCTTCATTTTCAACGCTTGCGGGTCCTCATAGGTGCCAAAGTTTGAGTGTGAAAGCAGCGCTACGACAGGCTCGATGTCAAAAGACTGTTGTACAAACTTTAGCGTATCTTTAGTGATAGTGACGATCTCATCCTCGCTGGGGTTCACGTTCACAAATGCATCGGCAATAAAAACCGGACCATCTTCCAATAACAGAACTGTCACCGATGACAACAAGCCATTGGTGTGAGAAGAATCAATCAGCGGAACAATGTCGCGCAGATGCTCACCAAACCGCCCCACTTTACCGCACACCATTCCGTCGGCCTTACCCATCGCCACCATCAGGGCAGCCATCACCGTACTATTTTTCCGAACTGTATTCTTGGCTGCCTCTACCGACACACCATCACGACCCACGCGCCGGTGATAGAACTCCCAATAGTCGCGGTAGTCATCGGCTTTTTTCACATTGAAGATTTCAATATCTTTGCCAATTTCGAAACGCAAACCCAATTGCTCAATTTTCTTTTTGATGACGGACGGGCGGCCGATTATTACCGGCTTTGCAATTTTCTCATCTACAACTGCCTGCATCGCCAGCAGCACATCGTCATTCTCACCCTCAACGTAAACTATGCGGGCAGGAAAGCGCCGGGCGATATCGATATTCGGTTGCATCAACAAGTGGCTGCTACTGAAATGTGATCTGAGTTGATTACGGTACTCTGTAAGGTTCTCGATAGGCCGAGTGGCGACACCACTCGCCATCGCCGCTTTGACAACAGCCAGGGGTACCACTTCAATCAATCTGGGATCAAATGGTTTAGGGATCAGATAATCGCGGCCGAACTTTAGTTTTTCTCCGGCATAGGCTTTTGAAACCACATCTGAAACCTCACGAAGCGCAAGTTCGGCAATTGCCTCTACACATGCACGTTTCATCTCGTCATTGATCTGCGTAGCGCCGCAGTCCAATGCTCCCCTGAATATAAACGGGAAACACAGCACGTTGTTAACCTGGTTCGGATAATCAGAGCGACCTGTTGCGAGGATTGCGTCAGGCCGCGCGACCATTGCTTCTTCAGGCATAATCTCGGGAACAGGATTCGCCATGGCAAGAATCAATGGGTCGCGCGCCATTTTTTTGATCATCTCCCCAGACAAGACGCCTGATGCCGAAAGTCCCAAAAATATATCTGCGCTTTCCAGTGCATCCAGAATATTTCTGTCTTCTGTCTCAATGGCAAACTTTTGTTTCCACGGATTCATCCCGACAGTACGGCCGGCATGGATAACTCCATCCAGATCAACCATGCGTACATTTTCCAGCAGCAAACCCATAGTCAAAAGCAAATCCACACAGGCAATACAAGCTGCACCAGCGCCAGTTGCTACCATTTTTACCTCAGATAGGTTCTTGTTAACTATCCGTAGGCCGTTCATTACAGCAGCTGCGACAACTATGGCGGTACCGTGTTGATCGTCATGAAAAACCGGGATATTCATCCGTTTTTTCAGGCCATCCTCGATAAGGAAACACTCTGGGGATTTAAAATCTTCCAGATTTATGGCACCGAATGTGGGTTCAAGCGCCGCAATAATCTTGATCACTTCTTCAACATTCTTTGCATCGATTTCGATATCAAATACATCAACGTTAGCAAAGCGTTTGAACAACACTGCCTTGCCTTCCATAACAGGTTTGGCCGCAAGAGGACCGATATCTCCCAACCCCAATACGGCAGTACCATTCGTGATAACTGCCACCAGATTGCTGCGCGCAGTCATGAGCGCAGCTTGCGCAGGATCTTCGACAATAAGCTCGCAAGCATAGGCAACGCCGGGGGAATATGCTCTTGCAAGATCCCGGTTATTTGATAGGGGTTTGGTAGCTCTGATTGCCAACTTCCCCGGTGTAGGAAGCGCATGGTATCTGATGGCGCTTTCTCTGAAAGTCTGGTCTGTCACGATCACTCCTTATTTTTTAGCTCTAGTCAGTCATAAGAGTTTCGGCAGACAGGCGGAAAAAAAAGTGGCAGGCAACCTCTTGGGGAGAGAGGGAGAGAGAGCTGCCTGCCAAACAAGAGGTATTGCAGGAACAATAGCGAAGTCGGCACGTTCCAATATCCACCTTGGAGGTGACTATGACTTGCCACAAATGCAGTATTTCACAATCGGATTGTTTCGGCCGCTTCGAATGGCATCGGGCGTCATCAGGTTTTGCTATAACTCACGTAGAAAGATCGTCCAGCTCATCTTTCTGCGCAACCACATGCAGATACCTGCCCATCCATTTGTAAGGCTCCTGACCTGAGTACTGCAGCTCCATGGCCAAGACAAGCTCGGGCACCTGATGCCCGCCACGTCTATCCACCACGTAGTCCGAAAAAACCCGCAGACCGCTTTCTTTCTGAATTTCGAAGCGAGATTGCGCCATCCAGCCGCGAACCTGCTCAATCGAGCAAGGATTGTTGGGCGTCAGGCTGCCGCTATCAGCCACATAGGTTTGTGCCTGTTGTAACCAGTTAAAATTGCCGCGGATCAGATTGCGGTAAATGATGGACGCCGGATTGTAGAAACACAGCGACAAGTACCCTTCAGGCCTGACAAGCGCAGCAAGCGTCGGCACCAGCAACTCCGGTTCCTGCAGCCATTCCAGCACGGCGTGGCACATCACCAGATCAAACGGCTCAAGCGCCAGCCCGATCAAATCCTGATAAGGCCCGCAGTGCCAGCTAATGGTGTCCTCAACACCTGCTTCGCGCGCTTTGACCCGGGCATAGTCCAGCATCACTGGCGATATGTCATTGATGGTGACGTGATGGCCTTGCTGCGCAAACCGGATAGAGAGCTGACCAAGCCCGCCGCCCACGTCGAGGACGCGCAAAGGTTCAGCGCGGTTTGCCATCAGGTGTGTGACGATTGGAGTTAAATCTGCTGACAGCACAGCCAGGCGGATCTGGCCTTTTATGCCACCGTAGATCTTGCGTGAGAAGTGATCGGCGAGGTCGTCGAAGTTGCGGTCTTGGTTATTGGCCATGGCAGATGTCAGTGATGCCAGACGGGAGTCTGGTGATGCCTCAATTAAAGCACAACATGGCCCGGCAGGGCATCCGGCCGCTTTTTTTGGCCGCAAATCCAGAGAATCGATTAGACTCATGACCCTGTGCTACTGCTTTCCGGAGATATTATGTTCGTGCCTGACTGGTCCGCCCCTCGATCTGAATCTTTCACTCGCATGTGCGCCCCTACGCTGGCGATCGGAATGGCGCTGACGTTGGCTACCGCCATCAGTCTCACAAGTAGCGCACAAGCAGCAGTACCAGACCAACAGGACAATCAGCCAGAGCAGCCGCGACAGGCGCATCAGTCACCTGCGCTGGGCATCAGCCCAACATTTGGCAGATGGGTGGACACTGTACACCTGCGCTATAACCCAGAGAATGCAAATAACTTGTGGACCGATAGCGGGCTCATGATAGAGCTACTGAGAGAAGCCGCAGATCGCTGGGAGCGAGTCAGTGGCATCCGGTTCGATATTGCGCTGGCGGGCACAACCACGCCTCAGACCGGAGAGATACCCGTCAGCTGGCGCTACGAACCTTCAGGCAACTGGGCTGGCCGGGCAGGTCCTCACTACGCTTCCTACGACACGGATCGGGGTTACTTTCCTTACTCAGCCGGCAGTGTTGTTCTGAACAGTGCAGTCAACCTCAATCAGGACCTGGACATGCTGCAGGTATTAACCCACGAGCTGGGTCATATTCTTGGCTTGGGCCACTCCGAAAATCCACAATCAATCATGTATGCGAACCCTTACAACAGACTGCAATTCCCCGTGGAAGATGATATCCGTGCTGTCCAGGTGTTATATGGCCAACCTTCGATACCTTTCGCCTTACAATGGGGTCCTCCGGAGTGGCAGTACGTGCCGCCGCCCGCCGCATCGGCTGAAAAGACCCGGTACCTGTTCAAGCCCAATCAGCATAGCCAGATGGTCACTGGTCATCGAGTTGCACTGGACACTTTTGCCAACGTGCTCACGTCGTCCATAAACGACGCGACGCCAGATAACCAGTGGGTGGTGCTTTCCGGTGCCATCGGCAATTTCAACTACAACGCAGCGACTGATATTCCGGCGCTACTGACGGTGATTTCTCCGACCGGTCAGCTTTATGCGAGTCGCCGCTTTCACCTGTTATGCGGCGCGCGTCAGGCCTGTATCAATTCGATGTTCATCGATCGCACAGAGACCATGAAAATGCTGCCCGGTACCTGGCGGGTTTATGTCACGGAAGATGAAAAGCTGGTCGCCAATCCGCAGTTGTTGTTCAGCACTACAGTGGAGGTGGATACCTTCACCGAGTACAACCGGACACCGCAGGCGCGAGTTGAGATGGAGGCTGGACCCGAAGCGAACAGCCTCTTTGTGCAAGTGTTTGTGGATGATCCAGAAGGGAACAGTGTTGATGTGATCTGGCACCTGCCAGGAACGCGCATCGATCGCAATGGCGATGGTATGGTGGATAATCATTTGCGGGAAAATCTGGGTTCAAACACACAAACTGCACGCCGGCACATTACATTCCCGAATGGAGGTGAACACGATTTGTTCATCCAGGTGAATGACGATGCCGGCCGGCGCGGAAGCGATGGGGAATATGCTTTTCCGGGTTCAGGATTTCAGACCTTGCTGAAAGTTTCTGTGACGTTCCCGTTAACCTCGTTGGCAAACACAAGTGTGATGAGCTCCCACGTGCCAGTGAGAAATAGCCGCTGGCTGGCAAATATAAACGGTGTGAAACCGGATTCTGATTATCAATTGCCTTACCAGCTAATCGGGAGCGTTGCTGATGGCGCGGAGCGTCTGTATTCGTGCGTGCTGGTATTCACTCAGGGGCAACCAGACCCGGCGTATGGTGGTGAGCTGGACGTCACATTCGAGATCACCTCTTTGGAGCGGGGGGAAGTGAGCCTCATCGCGAATCGACACTCGCAACGTGTTCCCGGCGCCAATCCGTCGCACACACGCTGCAGTGGCCGGTTCGAAACCAGCACAGGTATTTACCGGGATACTCTGAGGCTGGACGATACTGTGTTTGACGTCACTTTCAGACTAACCGATGACACGGACTTGAAGTTTGGATTGATAGCTGCTGAAGAGTTGCTGCGCGAAGATTAAAAAATATTTAACGCCGCGCGCAGACCACCAGCGTCGTCAGGTGAGAAGGATCTTGAAGTTGTAGCCGCAATTCAGTGAAAGCTCATAATGAGGACAATAGCCTCCGACGAAATACGCCTGCGGAGGCTAGCACCCCTTGGCAATCAATCGCTTTTTTTACTGGCTTTATCCTGCATCTCACCGACCTTGGTCTGAGCCTTGCCGACGTTCTTCTCAACTTTGCCTTTTACCTCTGTACTCTTGTTACCGGTAATCTTGCCGGCAACTTCCTTGGCCTTGCCCTTTACTTCTTTGACTTGACCGTTGGTTTCATTCTTGTTCATGACTTAATCTCCGTTTAGATGATTCCCATTTATCTTGATCCAAATGGCAGCGACTCCTGTCGCTGCCATTTGTTTCGACTGATGTGCCACTGACGTGGAGCACGCCAATAGATCAGTTACTTACGCGTCTGAATTCCGGGGCAGAAGTCAGGCTGTCACGGGTCAGGGAGACACGCAGCTCATAGTCATCGCCTGATCGGGTTTTGGTTACATCATCCCAACCTATCGCGACGTCTCTCTGACCAATTCCCAGAAACCCGCCGACACCGACGACCAACGCAACAATGCTACCGGATTCGTCAACAATCACATCAGTGACCGATCCGATATTGTCATTGCCGGTGGTTCTTACATCGGCATCCATAAGGTCGCTGATACGCATACCGTTCATTGGGGTGGAATCCACAAAACCCCGACGCTCCATGCGAGACTGGCCAGCATTACCTTGCGCTGAACCAGGCTGGCGGTTGCCCTGCAGTTGCTGATTCTGCTGCTGCTGGGTGGTTTGCTGCTGATTGGGATTCTGCTGCTGTTGGGTGGTTTGCTGCTGATTGGGATTCGGCTGCGCAGATGACTGCTGCGCGAGAACAGCGGCGGAACCAAGCGCCACAACGGGAGTGAGGAACATTGAAAGGGCGAATGCATGTAACTTCTTCATGTTGTTCTCCTTTGAACCATTCATGTTGGCAGGGATGAACTCCTGCACAACTGGTCCTATATAGCTAAAGTTTCTCCGGCGCGATCGCCGGAATGAACTGAATCCTTGTTGAATTCAGCGTACTTTTACCGTACGCAGCCTGAGTAATGCGGTCAGTTCGCTGGCACACGAAGAGAACGCAAAAATGCCGGGTCCATGTAACAGGAAGGAATCGCCGGATCAGTTTGTTTCATTTCGGTCAAAAACAGTCGTTCGCTGCAGAGCGCACAAAGATAGGGTAACACCCCGATTTAACCCGGACTCCATCGCATTGACATAATAGCTGAACAACAACATCAGGCTGAAATTCAAAAAACGCTACTCATCAAGTGAACAATGAGGACAAAACAATGCATAAAGCACTCTATCTGACAAGTCTATTGACCGGCTTTGCCATCGCACCTGCGGTAGTGGCGCAGGAGCGCGTCATACCGATGCTGAATCAAGGTACAAAAGAACTTGCGCTCAGCGGCACAGTTGAATTCCAGAAGATCGATGAGATCGATTTTGATATCGATGCCGCTTACGGATATTTCGTGCGCGATGGATGGGAAATCGGTGTCAGGGTGCTCGGCGCAGATTATGGAGGAATTGAACGCTTCGACATCTCCGCTTTTACAGAGTACAACTTCAATAGACAGAGTAATATCGTGCCTTATATCGGGACTTCTGTAGGAGTGGCTACGTTCAAGTATGACGGGAGGTTCGACTCCTCGACGACGCTGGGCGATGACGGGGAAGCAACAGTGTTCGAGGTTCAGGCGGGCATCAAATGGTTCCTCAGACCCTATATGGCCATTTCCACCTCCATCGGCTTTAATGTCTCCTCAGATGATATTTATGCAACTGAAGATGACCTACGCGACAACCTGACCCGTTTTCGCATAGGGCTTCGCTACTACTTCTGATTTGTGGCTGGGAATCCCGCTTCTTCCACTTTGGCCGGCTGAACATTGTCAGCCGGCTTCCTCTGGGTAAAGAGGGACGCAGACTCCTTACGGGTTTAGTCTGATATCGGTCTCTGCCGTCCTTTCTCTTTTCCACAACCGGATCAAAAGCATTGCAATAAGGACATTTCCGGTAAGCAGTAAAGGATACATGTCCTGTGATATCCGGAGCCATTCGCCAGTGAAATTCATCATCCCGTGGAAGACCACAACGGCCAGAATGCTGCGTCCGGTGCAATTATAAATCTGCACGATCATCAATGTTTCAGCCATCCTCCGCGCCTGTTCATGATGTAAATCATTTTTCTGGCAGATAAGTTATTCCTGTATCGCGTGAAGCTGGATTTTTTGATTTCATCTACTCTTTCGACAGCTATATGTTATGGCTGGCTGAAATGCGCAAATGCCTCTAATCCAATGTCAGCGTGGCTGGCCACAGAAAATAGGGACCAAAACGCTTGCTGACGCGGAACTCAACTCCTGCCGCCTTTGCAGTATCTGTTATGAAGTGCTTGCCTTCCTTGATCTCGAGGTGACCCATGATGACCATTTTGTCGAGGAAGGCCTGCGTTTCAAATCCAAGTTTCTTGGCGATTTTTGATGAGGTCAGCTTACCTGATTCAGATCCATCGTCTTCGTCAGCTGATTTTGCCGCCTTTGAACCTAGGTCGTCCTTCACTACCTTTTCCAGCGACATTCGTACTTCATCGCTGATTCGTATAATTCGTTGAGCTTCGTCATAGGCTTCACGGTATAACTCAGTGTCGTCTGTGCGGCTTAGCGCAACTCCCATTTCGTTATTATTGACCTGACTGAATTCGTACAGGTTTAGACTGGTAATAATGCAGGTTTCTTCATTCAGATAGCACTTCGCGTGCAGATTCTTACAAAAGCTGGTACGGACAAAGGTCAGCTCGCGAAGCCAGTTAATCTCTTCTGGCTGCAATTCGTTTTTGCCGTAGACAATGCGTACGTCAATCTTTAACCGGTTCTTGTCCTGGAGCAACTCTTTAATGCGATCATTAAGCTTAAGATAGGGGCTTATAAGTATCAGTCGGTCCGAAGCGTTTTTTATCAGCTCTTCAAGAAAATAGTTGGTTGCGCTGGTATTCAGGAATTTTGCCATGTTATTAAAACCTCCTTTGGTAGCGAATAGTTATTCCTTGCTAGCCACAATACTTTTTATATGCTCGATGTGTGCACGATTGGTTCTGAATGAATCCTCAAGCCTACCCGATTCTATAGTCTCTGCGATATCAAAAACCTGGGATTCAGTCAGAACCGTCTCTGTTTTGGATTTTATGAAACTGATTAATCCTGATCCATGCGTCACATTCTCTGGCATGTGAGTCTTGAAGGTGCTGTCACCAACAAACACAATCACGGAATGTAGCTGTTTTTCAGTCAGCCCCAAAAGGGCTTCCAGTGTTTTTATATGCTTGTAGTTCTGATGGAGTGGGTTCTGGAATTTCTTGCTATACCTGTATATTTTCTGAGTCCATAAACGCTGGTGTTGACCTCCAAATATCCATCCCTTCATGTTTTTTGTTTCGATTACAAAAACACCGTGAGTAGACAGGATTATATGGTCAATTTGAGTGGTTCCATCAGCAGTGGGCAGGGTGACATTCTTCAGGAGGTAGTATCGGTTGCCATCCAGCATCCATTTGATGGACTGATTAACGAAGAACTCACCCAACTTTCCCTTGAACCATGGCGTTTTTATAATCAGGATCAAACAGACGATAGGTAACAGGTACCACATAGAAAACACTGTTTGAATTACTGTTACTACAGATTCCATTAATTTGTTCCATGTAATGCTGGTTGATCAGGAGAGAAAAGCAACATCAGTCCGGAGGAGTGTCGACAAGAGGTTAGAGCATCCTTGAACTCTCGGCAGTGTGAGAGTTCTTATCAGATCTACTCAAATGAATAAGTGAGGGAACCAGCATCGACTTAGAGTCTAGATCCCCAATGCGCTAGTGCGAGCGCGATTGTATTCATCTTCGCTGATCAGTTCCATTTTTCTCAAATCTTCAAGCTCCTTGAGACGAGCAGCCAGGGCTCCTTCATTTACAGGCGCTACGCCAGCCTCAGGTGGTTGACTTTGCGAAGCGGCATTGAGAATTTCGTCCGGGGATCGCATTGCAAGGTTGCAACGCTTTTCAGTTGATACTTGCCTCAACGCCTCAAACTCTCCCTTTAGTTGGGCGTATTCGGTCGCGTCGGCACCGTCACCGCCCTCAAGCGCAAACAAGGTTGGCCAGAAAAGAACCAATCCCACCCCCATCTGCCAATTGTCGGCTCTTCGCTTGGCAGCCAAATTGCTATACAGAGTATTAGTTCTTTGATTGATATAGCCAATCTCAGTGCCCAGTTGACCGCAATCGTAACTTGCATACTTAAGTGGGGACACATATGCAGCGTCGATGTTATCGGGGTTTGACGCGCAAGCAGACAAAGCGAGAAGTGCCAAACACAGCGAGGGATTCACTATATTTTTTTTCATAACCCATCCGGCCTAAAGTTGTTGGTTTTGTAGGAGATAATAAACTTCGTTTGTTGCTTGGTTGACTAATTCCGTTATCACTTCATGCGCTAGTCGGTTGATTCGATCCGCTGGATTCCCACTCATCATGTATGAATCCCCGTCTTTTACTCCTGAGGAAAAAGTATTCACATGAATAACTCGTCGACTGCTATCCAGCACTTCAATCGAAAGTGAAATTTGGGTTTGCGGTGTAATTAAAAGGCCAATATTTTTTAGCTGATTATATGCATATGAAAAGTTTGATATTCTCGGTCTGACGATGACCCGGTAGTCACTCACGGCATCCAGATCTCGCGCCAGCACGGCACCGTCGCTAAATATCCTCTCAAACCCGTTTTGTGAAATCTCCTTGGTGATCAGCCCAAGCGGTATACTGATTTTGGTGCCTCCACCGGTAAAGCTTGTGGGATTGCCAGTGTAGATGTAATTGTCCTCCGCTTCGGTAGTAAAAATCACAGCCCTTCCTGCTAGCTGAGCACCGGGCGCAGGCAGAATCCGGCCTTCATACTGCGGGTTGTACTGTAACGTAGATGTGCAGGCCGATATTGCTGCAAAGGCCAAGGCCATTAGTATCAAGTAAATTCTTTTTGTCATTCTTTAAATTCCGTTTTAGACAGATTCGTTCTGAGAAGCAGACCAATTGAATGCTGCATTAGAGCAACTGCTCAGGGAGATTCAATTAGCCATGTGGCTAATTAGCCAATAGGGTGAGTTTGTGTCGCGGATGAAATCCAATAAGGCCGCAACCATCAGTATTGAATCAGGCTGTCAAAATCGCTTGCTAACAGGTGAACTCAGGGTTCTTTGCAAGTTGTTTTTTAGGCTCTATTTGAATGCGCCTAAACGTGTTACACGGTTTAACGGAGGCCTTTACACCTCGACCACATCTTTCAATAGCCTGTTAAAGGAGTAGAATCCGGCGCAGCGCGGTTTACGCCAAACACAATAACAGAATCACAATAACCAGGAGCATTGCACATGAAAGCCGGACTCTTCGCTTTTTTTATTACGATCTTGTTTACATTACCTTCCACGCTGTCTGCACAGGACTCTGCCGACGGTCTGTGGGACTTTGTGATGAGTGGCCCGGCAGGAGAGGTCACTGCTGTCGTTGATCTGGTCGTCGATGGCTCAACAGTGATCGGACAGTTTGATTTGGGGGATGGTCGCGTCTGGCCTATTAGCAACGGAACGGTGAACGGCGACACTATCAGCTTCGATTTGGTCCGTGGTGATTCAGGTGTCACTTATCAGATGTCCGCCACCATCCAGGGAGATCAGGCGAGCGGCAAAGCCACGGCCATGGGCACCACTGCCGAATGGACTATGACGCGGGCTGGGTGAGCTGGCAGAAATAGTACGAAGCCGACTGGTTTTTACCCACGACCGCTTTGGCATCCTGGCAGCATGAATCTCGTGCGTCAGCAGAAAACCAGTCCTTTGCTCCTGGCTTGTAAGCGCCATCGCGATGACGGTACCGGAGCGTTCATTAAAGATATCCTGACTCAGAATGAGAACCGGACGCTCACCGGATTGCCATGTAAGAACACCAGATTTTCGGTTATCCTTCGTATCCTCCGGAGGATAGTTTATGAGAGTTAAACAAGCACATATCAGCCCTGCCCGCCAAACCCTGTCGGCGGCCCTGCTGTCGGTCGTACTGATTTGCCTGAGCTGGACAGCAAACGCCGCTGAAACCAGCTACCGGGTGGACCTGTCCGAGCGCGTCATGCAACAGGTCACCATCGAAGCGCGGTTCAGCGACGTTACGGCAGACACGCTGGATTTTCACCTGCCCGTGTGGCGCTCCGGTCTGTATCTGGTGCTGGACTTTGTTGGCACTGTGTCCGGCATGGAGGTCAGTGATGGAAACGGCAACGCCCTGCCCTTCGAGCAGACGGCATCGTCGTCCTGGCGGGTAAGCAGGCCTGCTTCAGGCGCAGGGGACGTCGTGGTGCGTTACCGTATTTATGCGGACAGCCTGACTGACCGCTCTCGTCATGTTGATGCCGATCATGCGTTTCTGAATCCGGCCGCCGTGTTTGTTTATGCCGATCAATACCGCGACCTGCCCATCGAAGTCACCATCGAGCTGCCGGCAGGCTGGCGAGCGGCCAGCGGCATGGAGCAACCGGATCAGGGGCGTTTTGTGGCGCCACATTATGACCGCCTTGTGGATTCACCGATTGAGGCAGGAACCTTTGATCTGGTCTCCTTTGAAGCCTCAGGCATCAAGGTCGATTTTCTGATTCACGGCATCTGGGATGGCGATGAAGAGCGACTCACACGTGATATGAGTGCCCTCGTGACAGCAACGGCCGAGGTATTTGCCGACTCTGCCACTGGCTTGCCGACAGATTATTACCTTTTTATGCTGCACAGCGGCGACGGCCTGGGTGGCGGTACCGAGTACTACAACAGCACGGTTGTGCATACCGACCCGCGCGCGTTCTGGGACAAGGAACGCTGGCAGAGCTTTCTGGGACTCATGGCGCATGAGTTTTTCCACACATGGAACGTCAAGCGCTTCCGGCCGGCGTCTATCGACCGGTATGACTACCAGAATATCAACTACACGGAACTGCTCTGGGTGGCCGAGGGCCTGACCAGTTATTACGATCAATTGCTGCCAGTGCGCGCAGGTCTGGTACCGGTGGACGATTATCTTAAACAACTTGCCGAGGCCATCAGCAGCGTGGTGGATGCACCCGGTTACAGCCAAGACACGCTGGCGCGTGCCAGCTTCGAGGCGTGGACCAAGGGCTTTCACCGCGGTGCAGACCGCGCAGCGGACAAACCCAACCGGACGGTGTCATTCTACAGTCAGGGTGGATTGCTGGGACTGGTGCTGGACCTGGAGATTCGCCGGGCGAGTAACGGGGACCGCAGTCTGGATACCGTGATGACCTCCCTGTATGACGATTTTCCGCTGGGCGGCGGCGGTTTTACTTACGCTGATTTTCGCGAGCGTCTGGCGGCGGCCGGCGGTGATGCACTGGCTGAACAACTGGACGGCTGGGTATACGACACGCAGCCATTGCCTCTGGCCGACGCCCTGCAATCAGTAGGCTGGGTGCTGGACCGCAAGGATACCAGCAAGGCTCCAGTGCAGGTGTCGCTGGATGCTTCACTGCGCGGCACTCCTCCGGTGGTGGTTTATCCCCGTCTGGATGGTGCGGCATGGACGGCGGGTATTAATGCCGGGGATGAGCTGATGGCGCTGGATGGCGTTCGCATTGGTGGCAACCTGGATGCTTTGTTGCGGCGGTATAGTCCCGGTGATGAGGTTGAGTTCTCATTATTTCGTGATGGTTTCTTGAGAACTGTACCGGTGACATTAAATCCGGTGCGGGGGGATTTTGAGCTTAAAGTTGATGAGGATGCTGGTGATGAGGTTCGGGGTTTGCGGGCTGGGTGGCTTGGGGGTGCGGAGGAAGATGGCGAGGAGTGACGTGTCCGGCTTGATCGGGGACTAGTTGGCCGCCTCCGCACTGATATCCTGCATCGCTTTCACCAGCACCTCAGGGTCCTGTGCACCAGAGATAAGATACTTGCGGTTGATAATAAAGGCCGGCACCGACGACACGCCCGCTTTCTGGTAAGTTGCTTCATCTTCACGCACGGCATCTGCGAACTGGTCTGAGTCCAGCACTTTTCTGGCCTGCGCCACATCCAGCCCCAGTGTTTCGACACAGCCTAGCAGGACATCGCGGTCGGCGACATTCAGCGCCTTGCCAAAATAGGCCTCGAACAATGCCTGTTTCATGGCGGTCTGCTGGCCCTGCTCGCCCGCCCATTTGACCAGACGATGCGCATCAAAGGTATTCGCGGTCAGTCGCTCCTGCAGTTTTTCGAAGTTGACGCCCAGGTCTTTGGCAATTGTCATCATATTGCTTTGCGCGGCGCGCATTTCGTGTTCGCTGCGGCCGTACTTTTTGGCCAGCGCCGGCAGGATGGGTTCACCCTCGCCGCTGTGGTATGGGTTCAGTTCAAACGCGCGCCATTGCACGGTGAACTCATAGTCAGGCCCAAGCTGTTTCATGGCTTGTTCCAGGCGGGCGTAACCGATAGCGCACCAGGGGCAGGCGATGTCGGACACGATGTCGATTTGTAGTTTGTTCACTATGTTACCTCCCTTGTTAAACTGATATAACACGTTGCGCACTCGCTGAACATACACCGTCAGCGTGAGAAACAATTACAAGAACCGGAGGTCATCATGGCATCACGTATAAAAAAAACCAGCCTCAAACATTTCATTGGTGCATTGTTGCTTGCGAGTCTGGCAGCGCCGCTGCACGCAGACTACTGGCCACAAGAGGAAGTCGGTGCAGAAGCCGCCGGTTTCACTACAGCGGGTATCGAGCAACTGGATGCCGCCATGCGCGAGTTTGTTGCCAATCAGGACGTAGCCGGCATGGTGTGGATGCTGGGCAAAGACGGCCAGATCGCAACCTTTGAGGCGGCCGGTCTGGCACGCATTAATGATCAGACGCCGATGACCAAAGACTCACTGTTCCGGATTTACTCAATGAGCAAACCCGTTACCGGCGTCGCCATGATGATGCTGTGGGAGCAGGGATTGTGGGACTTTGATGACCCGGTCAGCAAGTTTGTACCTGAGTTTGCCAATCTGAAAGTGCTCTCAAACAACAATACCGAACTGGAAGACCTGGCACGTCAGCCCACCATGCGTGAGTTGATGAGCAACACCGCCGGTTTTGCTTACGGCCTGTTTGGCAACGACCCGGCCAACCGGGCATTCCGCGAACAGGACGTGCTGGCATCCGGCGACCTCAATGAAATGATACAGAAAGTCGCCAGTATCCCGCTGATGGCACAGCCTGGCGAGCAGTGGTACTACTCGATTGGCATGGACATTCAGGGTTACATCGTTGAACAACTGACCGGCATGCGCTTTGGTGAATATCTGCGTCAGCATTTGTTCGAACCGCTGGACATGATGGACACGCGCTTTTATGTGAGGCCGGACGATGTGCAACGCTTTGCCGAAGTGCATTACTGGGATGCCCAGACCAACGCGCTGGCCCAGATGGCTGAGCGACCGGATCGCCCCAGCTATCTGGATGCGGACCGGCTGGAATCCGGTGGTGGCGGTCTGGTGTCTTCCGCCCATAACTATGCCCGTTTTATCCAGATGCTGGTGAATAACGGCGAGCTGGACGGCGTGCGTATCCTCAAGCCGGAATCAGTCCGCATCATGAGCACCAACAGCCTCACCGGCAAAGAAGACATGCGTTATGGTATTGGCGGACCCGGCCAGCCCGGTCAGGGCTGGGGTGTTGATATGGCCGTGCTGTTCGATCCGCAAGCTGCCGGTTCACCGCAAGGGCCTGGCACCTATTACTGGGCGGGCGCTGCCGGTACATCATTCTGGATTGACCCGGTGAATGATATCTTCTGGCTGTCTATGATTCAGGCGCAGGGTCCTCGTCGTCCGGGTGCCGCTAATATGGGTGACGTGGCGCGGGATATCATCTATCAAAGTCTTCAGAAGCAAGCCCCGACTCCATGAGTCAGGGCTTCCGTTCCATCACGTCAGATCAGCGACGCTGATCACCGATTACGGTAAGTCCTCGTTGGCGGCAACTGCGATCCGGACAGATCGTCCGGCACGCTCTGCTCACGCACCACGCGGTGGGTCAACGTACCGATACCTTCGATGGTCGCGCTGATGGTCTCGCCATCAATCAGATACCCTGAACCGGTGGCACGCTCAACCCGTCCCGAACCGGTACCGCCGGAGGTGCCGCTTTGCAGTACATCGCCGGGGAATATGGTGATCAATGAGGAGGCGTACTCGATCAGTTCCGGGATGTTGTGGATCATGTCGCCGGCTCTGGCTTCCTGAACGGTGACGCCATCCACGACGGTGATCTGGTGCAGACGTTCCATGGGGTCGCCGTAGAATTCCTTGGGCACAATCCAGGGACCATGCGGGGCGAAGGTATCGTGACCCTTACCAACGAACCAGTCCTGACCGGAGCTGAAGCCCCCTGGCGGACGACCGCCGCGATCAGAAATATCCATCGCCACCATGTAACCGAAGACGTGGTCATAGGCGCGGGCGGAAGAAATGTACTTGCCTGAGCTGCCAAATACGATGGCCATTTCGACTTCGTATTCAATCTCGTCACGACCGTACGGCATGATCACGTCTTCGCCATCACCGATGACGGCGCCGCGGCTCGGCTTCAGGAACAGGTAGGGCACGCCACGGTTTTCCCGGCGCTCGCGGGTACGTTCGGCCAGTTGCTCCTCGGTGCAACCTTCACAGGCGTGGGTGTAAAAGTTGACCGCTGCGTTCATGATCTTGCTGGGATACTGGATCGGTGCGCGGATATCAACATCCTCAACGGCATGGAGATAGCTGGGGCGGTCGCTGCTTTGCAGCAGGCCCGATTCCGATAACACATTGACGATTTCATAAATCCGGTACTTCAGGCCGTATTCGTAACCTTCGATCAGGCTCAGCACATCGCCGGGCATATTGACGCCAGGGTACTGTGGCATCAGCTCCAGCGCTTTGTTGGCCTCAACCAGATCCACGATCAGGGAATCATCGCGCATCACCAGGCCGGCGAACTGCTCGTTGCCCACCATAAAAGTGCCTACCTTGAACGGTTCAGCGGGTTGAATGTTGGGTTGGGCCAGCACGCTGGCCGGCAGGGCGAGCGGCGACAGTATCGCCGCCATTGCCAGGGTAAACAGGGACCTTCTATTCATTGTCCTAACTCCCTAAGTCACGTCATTGTTGTTATTACCGGGGAGATCAACGTTACCCCTAATCAGGGGTTCTGTCCAATTGTGGTCGCCTGCAATTGATGGCAATAACCGACCTAGCGAATATTGTTAAACACCTCAGGGTGTTGCTCGGCGATTCGTAATAGGGCCAATGCAGGCCACAGGGGATCTCGACGCCCCTGCTCCCAATCTTGTAGGGTGCGAACGCTTACCCCCATCAATCCGGCAAATGCAGATTGAGATAAATTCAGCTTTAACCGGATTACTTGAGGAGGTGAAGGCTCTGATAGTTCGGATGTTCTCAATTGAAAGTGCCCTTTTTTGAATTGTTTAATTTCACGAATCCCCTCAAGGATTTCTTTACCAATATCTCCTACTCATGTTTTATTGCCTCAGCTATCTGCTTGAGCATATGACCTGGAATCGTCGACTGCTCCGACTTACTGTACAGCGTTGGCCCGGCGCAGGGTTTATACCGCCACCTCGACCGGCGGTTTCGAAACGGAATAAGTGCAATGCCTGCGAGTATCGCGAAACTGATCAGAGTTTCCTGAAAAGAAAGCATGCCGGTATCCTCGCCTATGGTTAATGCCTCGGCCTGCGGGGTCGCTGCTGAATTCATTGTCATGCCCCAGAGTGATGATGACATTCCCCTTCTTGCGTCCAGTGTCGACGTAGCGGTGAGCGTCGGCTATCTACTCCAACGGATAGCCCCGTTCGATGACCGGCTTGAATTCTGCGATCTCAGCCAGCGCCGCGAGAAAACGCAAGTCTTCAACACACACGGCCGCCGGGATTCCACCCAGCGGTTACCCGCATCTGAACGCGGCGATGAACCTCGTGATGGAATCCGCGCGCGGCCCGAAGGGAGCCGGTGTGCTCGACGCTGAGTTCGGCTTTGGCCTGGAGCTGATCCTGGATTGCGTCAGACAGCTCCGCCAGCAGACAGAAATACCGGACTAAACAGCTTATATCTGTCGTTTCAACCTCCCGTTAACACAGTTAGAAACTGTAACTAACACCAATGGACATAACCAGCCCGATGTCATTAACGTTTTTAACTCTGGTTTGCTCCGCAAGCAGATCATCCTGCAGTTTTGCATTTCCGGCAGCGCCACTTGTCGTCAGTATGGAGCGACGACCGGCATAGTGGATGGCACCAATATCACCTGTGAAGCGCAAGCCCGATGTTCCCGGCTTTGAAGATTCCCAGCCGACGCCGATATAAGGGGCGATGCGGTCTGGTCGCACCTTGCCGGTTAATTGTCCGGTTTCAGCAGCGGAATACATGTTGCGGTTAATTGTGTAGTTTCCTGCGCTGTCCGGTTTGGCTGTCAGTCGAGTTGCTGTGTCATTCAAGATCAGGCCCCCGGTCAGTCTTATAGCGTGATTTGATAACGGATACCAATCAGCCATAAGTTCTAATGACAGATCTGTTTTTCTTGAAGTCTTGTAGCGTATATCGTCGATTCGTCGGGTTCCGTTTTGGGTCGAACCACTATTGATCCCACCGCGAACCGAATACTGATCATTGATTACATAACCAACACCAGCACCCGCGCCCTGAGTTCCGTATTTCCCGTAGACAAATATATTCGATGAGTGGGTGGGTAACTCAGCGTGTGCCAAGCTCATGGCTACACTTGTCATTGCAAGGGCAAGAGCTGCAGTTTTTTTGATAAGCATGTGTCTTTCTCCAGTAGATTAAAAAAGACCATATGCAGTGCGGCTATGGTCGAGGGATGGCATTGTGGAGGCGATCACATTAGTGCGCATGTGCCTGAAGACTGACATCGCCATGTGTCTTTTGGCACACGCAAGGCCAGAAGATAACGTGCATAGTCTAGGTACAAAGTCACATCAACTCTGATATGGACACAGCATGAATGCAATCAGCAGGGTAGTTGACGCAATTACGCGCACCCAAGCACCGCAGCAGCGAGTGTGGGCTTTTGTCTGGAGCCGGATTAATCGCCCAAAGAATCTGTTTCAGTTCGCAGGAATCCTGGCCTGTATGGCAGTGTATGTTGGAGATCTGCAGGAAGTCGTTGACACTGATCCAAATGATCCTGCGGGCCTGGTGATTAAAGACCATGGCCTGGTGAGCAGACTGTTGTCATGGTCATCAATCGATCCGGCTGTATTTTCCGGAACCGGTTTTATCAGTTTTGTTTTTGTTGTGTTTGTGGCCTCACTGATTTTTGTAACCCATACCGGGACGCGCAACAGCAAGCTGACACCGATACTGGTGACTGTACAGATACTGGCAGGTGTTCTGGTAAACAACGATTTGTTATTAATTGTTGCTGCCCAATTGCCGCTCATTTTCAGATTACCAAGAGCGCTATTGTGGCTATTTCTCCAAACTGTGGGGATCATGGTGGCATGGACAGTTGTCTTGATAAGCACGGACTTACCTACTCAAGACGTCACCCAGAGCTCTTCCCGGGACGAGTTTGCCATGATGGTTGGCGTTTCCATGTTGATGTTTATAGCCTGGCAATCATTCGCTTTCTGTCTGGGTTACATTGCTATGTCCGAGCGTCAGGGTCGGAACAAGTTAGCAGTAGCTAATGCCCAGCTACGTGCAACAAGGCAATTGCTGGCAGAAAGTGAACGCAGCGACGAGCGTTTACGGATTTCGCGCGAACTTCATGACAGTTTAGGGCACCACTTGACAGCACTTCGAATACACCTCGAGTTAGCGGGACGTCAAGGCGCAGACAAACAGGCAAGCTCAGTTCAGACAGCGAGCAAAATCGCCAGCGAACTGTTGACGGAAATACGCGCAGTCGTGAGCAGCGAGCGAGAGGAATATCCGGTCGATCTCAAACAAAGTCTGATCACTATGTGTGAGGGACTTCCATCGATCGAGGTCAGCATTGAATGCGGCGCTGACTGCAAATTCAGCAATACTGCGCAGGCGCATGTTGCTTTTCGTTGTATTCAGGAAGCGGTGTCCAATACGCTGCGCCATGCCGATGCAAGCCGCTCGTCTATTGAGATTTGTCGTATCGAAGGTGGATTGCAGGTCACAGTTTCAGATAACGGCAGAGGTGTTAGTGAGGTAATCGCCGGCAACGGTTTGACAGGCATGTGCGAGCGCCTGGAAGCTTGTGGTGGTCGACTTGAAACTCATTCAATTGTAGATCAAGGTTTCATAGTGACATTCTGGATACCACTGCACGACGCAAGAGAGGTAGTATGATTAATGTGTTGCTGGTAGATGACCAGATGCTGGTGCGTAGTGGAATAGCGGGATTGCTGGCACTGACACCAGATATTCGTGTGGTAGGCGAGGCAGGCAATATCACAGAGGCCGCCAGACTGGTTGAAAGCCTGAAGCCAGATGTGTTGCTGCTGGATGTGCGGATGCCAGGGGGTACGGGTATTGACTTGCTGTCTGATCTGCAGTCGCGGGATCAATTGCCGGCCACCATATTACTTACAACATTCGACGACGATGAGGCTCTGCTCAAAGGTATTCGTGCCGGCGCTCGAGGTTTCCTGCTGAAAGACATTTCTCTGGAGAGGCTCGCAGAAGATATACGTAGAGTTGCGGTGGGCCAGTCGGTCATTCGGCCGGTCATCACAGAGCGCATCATTGAAGGCGTGCAGAGTCAGCCATCAAACTTTGACAGCCTGACAATGCCAGATGCATTAACCGCACGCGAGACTGAAATCCTTCAGATGATGGCCAGTGGACTCAGCAACAGGGAAATCGCTGATGCGTTCGGTAAGAGCGAAGGCACAGTCAAGAATCAGGTATCCAGTATCCTGTCCAAGCTAGGTGTACGGGACAGGGTTCGAGCGGTGCTGCGCGGGATAGAGATCGGGATTCTTTAGCTGATCCCCAAGGACTACAAGCAAAGGTCAGCGACATGCTGGATGTATACATCCCTGCATCGGAGAAATTTATACTGGAATGTTAGGATAATATCTACGCAATGCAAATCAAATCGCATCTACATCTAACGGCCGATAAGATTTTACCAACTTCCGCGCTCGTCGGTTTCCTCGGCATTACTTTTGTCATCGCGTGGGGGCTGATCGGTCTATACATCCTTGCCCCCGAAATGGCAGCCACCACCTTCGGCGAGATCAGCGGATCGCACCCATTCTTCTTTGTCGCCACATGGGCTCCGGCAATCGCGGCCTTCGTCGTGGTGACTTTCTACTCAGGCATGACGAGCCTCCGCGCCTTCCTCTCGCGACTGCTACTGTGGCGATGTTCAGTGGGCTGGGTCACATTCATCTTGCTCTTCCTGCCGCTCGGTTTCATCGCGGGCTCGCTTATCAAGGGTGGGCCGTTGCTGGCGCCATTGCCCCCCGAAGGTGCGGGTCCGATCTTGGCAGTACTGTTCATGATGCTGTTTCTGGGTCCGATCGAGGAGTTCGGCTGGCGAGGCGTAATGCAACCGCTGCTGCAACGCCACATGGCGCCGGTTTGGGCGGGCCTCATCATTGGCGCCACCTGGGGCTTCTGGCACCTGCCGGCGTTTTTCCTCGCCGGCGTGGTCTTTGCCGACTGGAATTTTCTGCCCTTCTTCATTGGGAACGTGACGCTGGCGGTTCTGGTGACGCCGATATTCAACAGCACGCGCGGTAGCCTGCTCTGGCCGATGCTGCTCCATTGGCAGCTCATAAACCCATTCTGGCCAGATGCGCAGCCTTGGGACACGTGGATTCTGGTAGTTGTAGCCGTCATCGTCGTGTGGTGCACCCGGAAAACGATGTTCAACAGGGAGGGGGCGGTGACTGCAGTGGTGCCGACAATTGTGGGACGCACGCCCACCGAATCGGAGTAGACGCATGTTCAGAAATTCCCTCGCCGCCGGTCTCGCCGTCACGCTTCGTATGGTTTCTCCCCTCCATGCACAAAATGCCGCTGACGTTTCAGTCCAGCTGGAGACAACGCTGGAGCAGTTCCAGAGCCGTTACGGCTTTCCGGGCGCCACAGCAGCGATTGCGCTGCCTGATGGAACGATCGTAGCAGCAGCGATCGGTCTTGCGGATATTGAGAGCACCAGCATCATGACGCCCCAGACAAAGATGCTTGCTGCGAGCATCGGCAAGACCTTTGTCGCGTCGACCGTTCTAGCGCTGGAAAGCGAGGGTTTGTTGTCTCGCGCTGACCTCCTGTCCACCCATCTCGGGGATCGCGCTTGGTTCGGCGCACTTCCCAATGCGAGTACCATCATCATTGACCATCTTCTGCACCACACCGCCGGCTTGCCCGACCACGTGCACCTACCGGCATTTCAGCAGGCATGGTCAAGGCGTACGACAGTCGAAGGCGAATTCGATCCGGTGCACCTGGTAGCGTTTTTGGTCGGTCAGGATCCGTCGTTCGAGGCAGGCAATGCTTGGGCCTACAGTGATACGGGTTATGTTTTACTCGGCCTCGTGATCGAGGACGTGACAGGCGGACCATGGCGTGAAGCCGTCAGGGTGCGCTTTCTCGATCCATTGTCTCTCAGCCGCACAATCGCCTCGGACCGCCCCGACCTACCCGAACTCGCGGTAGGATATGTCGTCGCAGACAACCCGTTCGGCATACCCGAGCGCACCGCCGATCCGGACGGAAGACTTCTGTGGAACCCGGCGGTGGAATCCGCGGGCGGAGGCTTCGCCACGACGTCGGCCGATCTTGCGCGGTGGGGTCATCTCCTCTTTGGCGGCGAAGCGATGAGGCGGCCTTACCTCGACAGGTTACTCGACGGCGTGCCGGTCGATCCCGACGCACCGGACATTCTTTATGGCGCAGGCATCGCGATCTACGCAGACACAGCGCATGGGCCGGTTTGGGGCCATGGGGGATGGATCCCAGGCTATGTTTCCAGCCTGCGCCATTACGCTGACCATGGTGTAACCGTCGCCTTCCAGATTAACACCGACGCAAGTGTCATGGAGGGCAGCAGCGACCTGGTGCCTGCGCTCGAGGACGCCCTTGCTGAATTGGCGATCAATGCATACAGTGAATAGGATCAAAGTGGGCTGGATAGACGCGTGAATATGGGCGTTACGAGTAGTTGGAAAAAGTCAGATGATTCGCAAATTTAAGCAAACCGATCTAGATCAGGTCTTGGCTATTTGGCTTACCGCGTCGATCGAAGCTCATAGTTTCATAGAACCTGAATTCTGGGAGGCAAAGGTCAGCGACATGCGGGATGTATACATCCCTGCATCAGAAACGTTTGTATGGGAACATGAGGACAAAATCGCAGGATTCTATAGCTTGTGCGGAGATACTTTAGCCGCAATATTTGTGGACATAGCACTGCAGGGAAAGGGATTGGGAACAGCCTTGCTTGATGACGCCAGGAGTAGACGAGATAGTTTACAGCTCTCAGTTTATAAAGAGAATGTTTCTAGCCTCAAGTTCTATGAAAAATATGGATTTACCTCCCTTGGGGAACAAGTCGACGAGCACACAGGCCACATTGAGCTCATCATGAGGTATGACTCGTAACAATGTACTGCAGTTGCAATCTCCTCAGAAAACCAGCTCAGACCTTGGTCACTTGCCAATAATCTATCCGAACAAGCCCAATCTGATTGCTGCTGCTCTGGTGAATCAACAGGTTCTTGTCTTCAGTCACCCAGACATGGCGGATGATGCAAAAGGGTTCAGGAATTGCCGTTGCCAGAAGAATTTGCGATCAACAGCGCTCAAGCCTGCTTCATCGCATACCTTATCCCAGTTGGTTTCAATTGCTTCGCGCTGTTTGTCGAAAATTGCTGTCGCCTCGCCTTCAGAGAGCAGGAAATTAGGCGCTGCTTCAAGGCAGGATTCAAGTTTGCTTAGCCTGTTGTCGCCAGAAATCAGCATGGCTTGCGTTGCTTCACCGCCTGAGCGATTTTGCGGACAAATGTCGTAAGCAGGCGTCAGACGCAATGTTCTTCCGTTCCAGAATGCTGCATGATTCCGCGCATGGTCATCGGTGTTGCCGCACAGGATGTTGAAGACAATACGAGAGAATAATTCTTTGAGAGTTTCTTTCGGTTCATCGAAGCGGTAGCGGATGATTTCCGCAAAAGTTTCATAGCTCGCATATCGCGCCATCATGTCATCAAGGCCAAAGAGCGTTAAAGCAGAGATCATGGCTTTTCGCGTCCAGCCTTGAGCAGTTTTCTGACGATCAAAGCGTTCAATTAACAGAATATCTTTCTGCGCGGCCTGAACCAGCTTGACGGGTGCAGCATTTATTCCGGCAAGAGTGGCCAGTCGCATGGCAATAAATTCTGCCTTTACCACGCTGTAAAGGTCGGTGCTGGATGAAAATTTTGCGACGTATTTTGTGCCCTGATCTTCGATCAAGGCTTTGGGACGTGCGCCGCCGATAGAACTGCCATGAAACAGCGCTTGATCCAGCTCAGGCGTTAGCGGGATGCCTTGTTCAACCCGAGCAGCGGAGAGAAGCAATTCCTCAAGCGCGACATTGTTTGCAGAACGGGGAATGTATTCACTGGGCGAGCGTTGGAAGTCCAGTGCACCGATACGATCAGAGCCTGATTCCAGCAAGTAGCTCAACTCGCTCAGAGCATCGGTGTCCGTATCTTTGCCTTTTTTCCCGAGCTTCTTATTGATGATAACGCGGCGTCCCCATGCGTCTGGTGCGGAATCGCGGATGCAACCTGGCATGCTCAGCCCGTTAAGCAACGGCAATACGCCTTTTATGAGCGGCAATTCTGGCTCATAAATGGAAATGGCTGGCGGTTTAGCGTTAATGCGTTCCAGATAACTTTTACCGTAGTTGAACTGTACGTTGCCCTGATCGTCGGATTCGAGTTTTCCGGCGACTATGGGTTCAGTTGTTTCAGGCAGCCAGATCCAGACAAAGACTTCTTTATCGGTATTATCAGAAGTCATCATCAGCAACCTTTACTTTTTTCCGCACGGACTTGGGGAGCAGTGCGAGCTTGGCTTCTGTCTGGAGAATATGTTTGGTGAGCGAGGTCGCCTCGGCATCAAAGAGTTTGACGCCGACAAGGGTGGCCACCTCCATGGTTGCGCCCAACTCGCATTTGGGGTCGCCTTTTTCTATGCGTTGTAGCAGTCCACGCGAGATTCCGGCGCGGTCAGCAAGCTCCTGTGCGGTCATCTTGCGCTCTTTGCGTGCCGCACGAATGAGGCTGCCAAGCAGAGTAATCGCCTCCAGGCTATAGCGGGAATAGGCGCGTGCCGATACTTTTGGCATGGTTTATCCAAACTTATGATCTACATGTGACTCAATCTAGCAGCTTTTTAGGCTATTTGAAAACCAAAAAATGGTTTATATGTGAATCATAATGGAATTTAGTGGTTTATATATGGATCATAATGGATGCGCTGCAAGCATGCGCCAACAAGCAAGCCAGATCCGCAGCCGCGGATCCGGCCCATGAAGTGCCATCAATCTATCCGCACAAGCCCAATCTGATTACTGCTGCTCTGGTGAATCAACAGGTTCTTGTCTTCAGTCACCCAGACATGGCGGATGATGCCCACACCTGACGGTATAGCCCAGCTTTGGAAGCGCTCTGCGGCGGGATCAAAACGCACCAGTGCATCCGGTCTCATGCCTGATTCGTTGTACCAGATGACATCATCGATCACGGCGATGGCATAAGGATGCGACGTGGGGCCACTGGGTGAATCCCACTGTTTGATCTCACCGGTTTCCGGCACCAGTCTGCCAATCTTGCCCATGGTGGAATTGACGAACCAGACATTGCCCTGGCTATCATGGTCCAGCCGGCGGATGCGTGTTCTCTCATCCGGCACCTCGAAGTACTGCACTTCCATGGAGTCCGGATCCATACGGCCCAGCTTGTTGGTGCCGTTGTAGGCTATCCACACATCACCGTCCTGCGCGACCTTGATGCCGTAGGGTCGGGGTTCGGTTGCTACTTCCTTTATCTCGCCGGTATCCGGGTTCAGACGGCCGAGCATGCCGGCGCCCTGGGAGGTGAAAAAGAGATTGCCGTTAGGGTGGAAAGTGGCTGAGTGGGGATCGCGCCCCTGGGTTGGATACTCGGTGACGGTGCCGGTCTTGGGATCCAGACGGCCGATGGTGGCATTGCTGTTGCCGGTATACCAGATGTTGCCATCGTCATCAGGGACAATGGTGTGTGGCCGAGCAGAGGGCGGTAAACGGAACTCTTCCATCTCGCCGGTTTCAGGGTCGAGCCGTCCGGCCAGACTGGCCCACATGCCGGTCCACCAGATGGAACCATCCGGGGCTTCTGCCGGGTCGCGGGAGCGCTGGCCCAGGGTCGGGACCTGCCATTCAATGATGTCGATATTGAAGTCGCCGGCGATCAGATTGGGTCGGCGGCTGGTGTCTTCGGGGAAGTGGGTGGCGAGATAGGTGGCGATGGTCAGTGCTTGTGCTTCGGGCAGATTGACCATGGTGGACATTACGCGGTGCCAGTCGGCCGCTGAGGCAAAACCGGCGGATTGGGTGATGAGGTTCAGTCCGTGGCAGGAGGTGCAGGCGATTTGGACGAGTTCTTTGCCGGGGCCGTGTGGGAGGTCGGTGTTGTTGTTTTGCTGGGATATGGCCGGGGCTGTTGAGAGCAGGCTGGTAATAAAAAGAGCCAGTGAGTGACGGGATCTGATCATGTGTTTAACTCCATTAAGACTGCGTTGGGAGAGTACACTTACGTATATGGCAAAAACTGTTGATGTATGGCGAAACGTTGATGAACCAATACTTGGTGTCCGGTGCAAGCCTGCAAGTGAATCGCTACCAGTTTAGTAGACACCTTTTAGCGTTACAATGAAGCTAAATGGAGGTGTCCATGTCGGGCAAACGTTATACAGAGCAATTCAAGATTGAAGCGGTTAAACAGATCACCGAGCAAGGCCATGCCATTGG
>JAUSCD010000011.1 GCA_030651695.1 Pseudohongiella sp.
ACCCATCCCCAAAAAGAGCGTATAAATGGGTTTAACAGAGTTACTCATACTGGTTTTTTTTCTGGTCGTTGTCGCCGTGATTTTACGGGTGCTCGTGGCCGGCCTGCGTTCGCGCAAAAATAAAATCAGAATTGCGCTGGAAAAAAACATCCCCGTTTATGACCTTGACGAGCTGGAACTGCGTGAACTTCCCAATGGCGGCGCGCGTATGGTGCAGCGCTCGTTTGAAGAGGTCATGCGCCAGGCTGCCGAGCTGGAGTCGCTGGATACCGCCAAAAAGCGCCCGCGCAGCAAAGTGCTGAAAACTGATCTTACCCGTGAAGCTGTGCTGGCCCGCCGTGCCGCTGCGCTGGCCGCAACTGAAGCTGCGATAGCCCGCGGTGAAGTGGTGGTTGCGCCTGATCTGTTCCACGAACCCATGCCGGCAAACGACGCCTGCGAATCGGTAGCTGCCGAACTGGTGGCAGAAGAGCAGGTTGCTGCCGAACTGGTTGCAGACGAGCCGTTTGCAGAAGAGCTGGTTGCAGAAGAGCAAGAAGCCGCTGACCGTGACCATTCAATAGACGACCAGCCAGAGATTACACCGCCGCTGTGGGCCGCTGCCGCAGTGCGTGCTGACGAGTACCGAAGCACACTGGTTCAACGCTCCTCCGACGCCAACGTCAACGCCAACGATCTTGCCGATGACCATGCTGATGACCATGCTGACGACAGCTGGATGGATAATGAGTGGCTGGATGATGTGTCTCCGGTTCGCGAAGTGCAGGTGGCGTGTCCCGCTTTTCAGGAGTATGCAAGCGCTGCTGCCGACCATTCAGGCGAATCACAACGCCCGGAACCGACTTTCAGCAGCATGCGTTTTGACGATGAGCTGGGTCTGGTGTCACACGATGAACCGGATATCGAAGAGCCTGAAATCGAAGAACCTGAAATTGAAGAGCCTGAAATTGAAGAGCCGGAAATTGAAGAGCCGGAAGATGAAGACCCAGACGATGAAACTGCGGACTATTTTCTCGACTCAGCCGTTGATGATGAGGACGAAGAACCATCCGCTGAACCCGTTGTTGTAGAGGCGGACGTTTTTGCGCTGGATTCATTCAGCTCAACGGAGGGCGATGAAATGTTCACGCAGTCAGGCTTTGAGAACAAGGCAGACGAAGAATCAGAACGGGAGCCAGAACAGGAATCCTGGTCAGTTGCGGCACTTGATGACGCTCCCCATTTCCGTTTTGAATTGCATGACCAGGAACTGCCCGGCCAAGCATCGGATAATCAGGAATCGTACAATCACGAATCGTACAATCAGGAATCGGGCGATCAGCAAGCAGACGTGCCGGAATCAAAATACCGCGAGCCGGAAGAGCTGGATGACGTTCTTGATGAACTGCTGAACGAACGCGGTGTCTCAACAGATGTGGATTACTCGCGGGCCGCCGAACCAGAGGAGCCGGAGCCTGAGTATCAACCCCCGGTGGAGCCCGAGTATCAGCCTGCGCACGACCCTGAGCCTGAGCCTGAGGAAATCCCGGAGGAAGCGCCGGAGCCTGAGCCAGAGCCGGAAGAATCACCAATAGATGTGCCTGAATATCAGCTTCCGTACACCCCCGTGCCAGCGCCGGAACCAGAAATCGAGCCGCCGGTTGAGCCGGAACCAGAGGAGCTGCCGGAAGAAGTCCCGGAGCCGGATTCTGCACCTGAGTATGAGCCGGCTCACGAGCCTGATGAATTGCCAGAGCCAGAGCCAGAGCCAGAGCCAGAAGAGTTGCCGGAGCCTGAGCCCGAAGAATTGCCAGTGCCGGAATACGCGTCCGTGCAACACCCGGATGAAGATCCGGAAGATGAGGAAGAGCCTCTGCCTGATTTTGATTCAGAGCTGGAAGCCGAACCCGAACCGCAACCTCAACCCGTGGATTCATTTGCAGCTGTGGAAAACAAAGACGATATAGATGACCTGTTCAAGGACGAAGATCAGCAGCGCCGTATTGAAGCGCTCGAGCAGGAAGCAGAATCAGCGCCCAAAAAGTTCATGAGTTGGGCAGGCGCAGCCATTGGCAAATTCACCTCCGGCATTGCCGAGTCGCGTGCGCGCGCGGCGGAAGAAAAAGCCGCTCGTGATGAGCTGGCGCGTGAACAGGCGGAATTGCGCGCTCAGCAAAAAGCCGATCAGTACGCTCAGCAGCAAGCCCATCAAAAGGCGCAGCAACAAGCCCGGCAGGAGCAGCAGGAAGAAACCGCGCGTCGAGTCGAATCAGATGATGACCAGGACCCGTTGGCAGATTACGCCGTTGATGACGAGCAGTTTGAGTCTGACGACTATCAGCCTGCGTTGTCGGGGCATGATGAATACGAGGAAGAGTTTGCTGCGCACAACCGTGATGACCCCGGTTTTGACAAACAGGAAGCAGAGCCAGTTGTCACAACAACTGAAGATAAAAACATCTCCCGTTACGGCGAAAGTCCGTACAAGCAGCATCAGTTTGGCCATGCACCGGCAGGTGAGGCGGCGGCAACAGCAGCGTCGGCAACAGCAGCGGCATCTGCCGCAAAGACTCAACCAAAACCGGCGATGCGCAGTGCGCGAGAGAATCAACTGACTCTGGAAATGCCGGCAGAAGATACGCTGGACAGTGGTTTTAGTCAGGTGCTGGTCATTAACGTGATGGCGCGCCCGAATTCAAGCATCAACGGTGATGAGCTGCTACCGGCCTTGCTGGCTGCCGGCCTGCGGTTCGGCGATATGTCCATTTTCCATCGCCATGCCGATCGACGCGGCGGCCCGGTGTTGTTCAGCGTGGCAAATGCGCTCAACCCGGGCACTTTTGATCTGAACGAAATCAGCAACTTCAGCACGCAGGGTGTGACGTTTTTTATGACGCTGCCAAATGTCGCCAATAATATGCTGGCGTTTGAACAGATGCTGGCGACGGCAAGACATGTGCAGTCAGCGCTTGATGCTGATTTAAAAGATGACAACCGCTCCGTAATGACAGCACAGACAGTTGAGCATTACCGTCAGCGCATCCGTGATTTTGAGTTGCAGCAATTAAAAAATTCCCGACAGAAATAAATCATGAGCAAGCAGGACATTGCCGGTTCTCCTGAACAGCAAGCTGAAAAACTTCGCAAACTGATTCGGTACCATGACTCGCGCTACCACCAGTTTGATGCGCCGGAAATTCCGGACGCGGACTACGACAAACTGTTTGATCAGCTTGTCGCACTGGAAACCCGATACCCTCATTTAATTACATCTGACTCGCCCACACAGCGTGTGGGTGCATCGCCGTTGTCCTCGTTTGCTCAGGTGACACACGAAGTGCCGATGATGTCGTTGGCCAAAGTGTTCAATGACTCTGATCTGGCAGACTTTGAAGCCCGCATTCTGAAGCGCCTTGATGCGGAACAGGGCATGGTGCCTTTTTACAGTTGTGAACCCAAAATTGATGGCGTGGCTGTGAGCCTGTTATATGAAAGTGGCTTATTGGTGCGCGCTGCCACGCGCGGAGATGGCGTCACGGGTGAAGACATCACGCATAATGTGCGCACCATTCGCAATATTCCGCTGAGCTTGTCGGGCCCGGCATTGCCAGCGCGTCTTGAAGTGCGCGGAGAGATATACATGACCCGTTCTGGCTTCACGGCCATGAACGAAGAAGCCGGTCGCACCGAAGACGGTCGCATCTTTGTCAATCCGCGTAATGCTGCCGCCGGCACCTTACGTCAGCTTGACCCCCGTATCGCCGCCAAACGCCCTTTGCGGTTCTTTGCGTACTCGGGTGTTGTGTTGGGTGGGAAGATGGGGACGGAGGAGTTGTTGGGGACGGAGGAGC
>JAUSCD010000022.1 GCA_030651695.1 Pseudohongiella sp.
GGCAGGATATATTTGCTTACATCGAAATGTTTTACAATCCAGTTCGTCGACACGGAACTAATGGAAATGTGTCGCCGGCCGAGTATGAAAAGAGTTACTTTAAGCAGCTGGGAAGTGTCTAGAGAACTGGTAGCGATTCAGTGCAATTCTGGCGCGCAGCCACAAATACCTTGCTCCGGTGCAAGCGTGGTGCGAACAAAACAAAATCGTTTATCACATGGCAGCCGATAAGGGGCGAATGCCTGCATTGACCCGACACAGGGAATTCGTTTGTTTCGTTGATGCCATACTCAATCAACAGGCTCCCGCTGGCGCCGAAGAGCTACTCGATCTTCTGAATATGATGGGCATAGATGGTTCCTGGCTAGGCGTGTTCTGCGAAGCTATCGAGCAGTTCAAGCTAGAGTTCGGCGAGGCACAGCTCAGGGGGGCATCGCTGGTTGATTGGTTCTACGATTACTTCAGGGACATGCGTCAACAGCCATTGGACGGACTTTACCTTGGTACGGTGCATTCGGCAAAGGGCTTGGAATTTCTGCATGTGCTGATGCTGGACGGCGGCTGGCTTACAGAATTGCCTACGCTAGAAGATGAGCGACGCCTCTATTACGTTGGGATGACCCGCGCAGCTCAAACACTGACCTTATGCGAGTTTGAGAGTCACAACCCATTCAGCTCGATATTGTCGTCGTCATCGGTGGCAATTCACTGGCAGGGTGAATACAACCCTGATCTAGGCAAGCGGTACATGACGCTCGCTCTTAGTGAAATTGATATTGGCTATGCCGGACGCCAGCCAGAAAGCGCCGAGATCCATCGCAATATCGCACGGCTTAGTGTAGGCAGCCCTTTGCGCTGGAAGGAAGATAGCAACAACCGATATTTGATGCTGGATACTGATGGGAACATTGTGGGGAGGGCTTCAGCGTCTTTCCGTTTGGATGGGCTGATTGAATCCAGTACCGTCGCTGCAGTGGTCGTCAGGTATGCAGAGGACTCCGAGGAACAGTATCGAGACCACAACAAGTGCAAACGCTGGGAGGTGGTTGTGCCTAAAGTGGTTTTGAGTCCGATCAAATGACTTTTTGATGGAATAAGTTGTGAGCCTACAAGGCAAGATATATTTGCAGGGGCGGTATTGTCTGGAAAACGCCGAGGAACTTCTCGGGGCGGGAGAGCTGGCCGAGATCGCCCGCAGCGTTTGGAAGCCGTAGTCGTCGGCTCAGACCGATGAGTAGATAACCTGGTAGCTCTATTAAATGGGTAGTAACTAAAGAGTGATGGGGCAAAGCGAAGTATTAGATGATGCCTGGAGAGGACTGGTATTTTTGGTATAAGTATTTGTAATGGATATAATTATAAAAATTTATATTTAACCGTTGTAACTACTGTTGTTGCTAAAGCAAAGCTCAGGCCGACATAATATGTCGGCCTGAGCTCCGTAGTCAGACGACCTACCGTCTTTCTCTGTTGCCAGATGCAGACATAGAGGTAGCAGCTGTAGGCTGTTGTGAGTTGGAGGCAGCGGTACTATTCCGTGTCCCAGAGCTGTTGTAAGTGCTAGTCCTTCTATTTTCGAGAATTTGACTTGCTGCCGTTAGGTATTGACTTCTGTCAGGTCTTTGCATAATTCAGTCCTTTTGTTTTTCTGGGGCCCAAGTTAATCCGGAAATTGATAATATCTTATTGGCGGATTCTATTACTAGCGCCTCGATGTCGATATATGTGTCTACGTAACGTTTTATCCTCGCACCACTTTTACCCGGATCCCAAGGAGTTGGTTTACCGTCCGAAGTTCGTCTTTTTCCTGGCCATTTAAAAAGTTTTTCATAATGCTGAGGTGCGACACCAATAAAAGGCATAAAATTAACTTTGCCTTTTACCTCACCTGATGGATCTACTTCTACGGATTCGCCATACATCATTTCAGTCTTACTCTTGTGGTAGGGCTCTATGTATACAACTCTTCGAATCCCCGCGCCGATTATGAGTCGAGCGCATAAGTGGCATGGAAATGTTGTGCAGTACAAAGTTGCTCCTCTCACAGAAAGACCTTTGGACGTACAATCAAGTATTGCAGACATCTCAGCATGGAGAGGGCGGCCAAATTCCAAAAGGCTGTTAATCGTTAAGTGAGACCAGATTTCTTTACCCTCTCCGTGGTAAAGGTACTCTTCTAGACCACTAGGGTTACTTTTCCACTTTTCGCTCAGAATGTCTTTCTTTGCAAGTCCGTTAACAATTTCTCCAACAATTTGTTTTCTAAATGCAACGCTAAAGTCCTGACCAACCGAGTAGTCTCTCCCGTCTGGAGTATCTCCGTCCCAATACAATCCGCCACCGTGCTTTGGTATGTCATTATGCCCCATGCCAAGTACTGAACCATGGTCGTCGAGGATCGCCGCTCCCACTTGTCTTGACATATCCAATGATCGAAGAGCTGCGCATGATGCTAAATACATTCCATGTTCGTCGCGAGTAGGTGAATGAAATGGATTGCAAAAAAAACTTTCGAAGAAGCGTCTGGTGGCTGTCTCACACTTCTTTCGTTCTCTAACGTCAACCACCAGATCTGCCATTGCGAAAACATCCGACACTCGTTGGCCAAGATCTCCGGCGTTCTCTTCGGAGTGGTCTCTATCTATTAATACTCTAGCTTGTTGAATTGAGTTCTGCTCAGTAGTTTGTCCGCCTGCTAGACGCATAACTAAAGAATTGAGTCTGACTTCTTTTGGTGCGTAGGCGGATATCAAAACAAAGCCACCGCCGTAAGTGCGGCGCAATAGAGCAACTTCATCAGGGTTCTTTAGGGAGTCCAATACGTATGCCATTCCAGGGACTGGCCGATAGAAGTCTTCGCCTGTGGCGAGTTTCACTTCATGGTTTTCGGGGAGAGACGCGTTAGCTTTATTTCGCTCGTCCCAGATTAACGAGATCGCTAACCTTGCCAGTATGTCTCCTCGTTTTGTGCTGGATCTTAGTTCACTGCCTGCATCCATTCGTGAACAAATTCGGTCGTACTCATTGCCATCTTTAAGTGCAGTACTAAGTCCCTCTACGGAGGCCAATATATGGCTTATTCGAATTAGTGCACATTTATACCCAAACGCCCTCAGTTCTTGCTCAATCATTGAGTGAACGTCTTTTAATGGTGTGCCAAGTGGTCCAACTAGGCCTATAACGAGTTCTGGTTGTCGCGCAAAGTGGGCTGGTTGTCCGCTCTCGGGTAGATCTTCGCGATTTGGCACCATATCCATTTCTATCTCACTGAGTTAATTATAGTAAGAGTATTGGAATTTACTCTGCCGGCCAATAAACCCTAATCAGCGGCACCAATACCCGACCGTCCATATCAAATTTGTCATAGTGCGCAACAATCAGATCGGCCAAGTCGTCAGTGTCGATCAACGTCACTGGGTACGTCGCTCTCTCAGCCTCATATCTAGCTTCTCTTGAAAAACCTCCGGTGCTTACATATAGCCCGGTGTCCCCAGTGCGCAGTACACCCACAAAGCTTCTGATCGCCTGAGAGCCCATTGCGCCAGCGCGGTGTTTTACCTCAACCTTGATTCTTGGCTGAGTCAGGCCAAGACCGTCAGGTGAGGCTATGACATCAACACCCCGATCCGGACCGCGTGGTGAAATTTTGGTCTTGTAGCCCATAGCGCGCAGGATAGCTGCCGCCAACTCTTCCATTTCCTCAGGTTGCAATGCCAGGATTTTGTCTTTGATCAGCTCATGCGCATCGGAAATTGCTTTGCCCTTGGTTTCACTGAAGTCTTCTTCGATCTCTTGCTCCGTCTGAATAATTGGCTTTCCGTGCAGTGCAGCGAGAATGTCGTTCAACACGGAAACAGAAAGGGAAAACAAGGTCAAGGTAGAGCCAAGCGAGTTGCGAGTGGATAGAGGTAATGTGTCCCTAGATACAGCACCGAGCCATTTGACTGTGCGCGTGTGCGAATGCCCGCCAATCTGTTTACCCTCAGGCATAAATTGATAGAGTCCTAAGTCCTCACCTACAAGATATTCCCGTCGCTCAGGGCTGTAGCTGATTACGGTGTCACCTTTTTGGATTTCGTCGCGGAATTTGCGAAGCATTGCAACAGAATTAGCTGTTTTGGCGGGTTTGGGATTTCCATAGCTGGCGATGTAAGCAGCGCGAATATCGTCGATTGATTGAAGCTTTGTCAGATCGCCCAGTTCATTCCAGCCTATTGAAATATAGCCAGATTCAAAATCCTCGATCAGTTTACCGCCACGCCCCGCGCGTATCATCCATCCACTTGCCATTGTGCAATTCTCGTTATTGTTGATCCCGAAACGCGACTGATTATTACCTGTTCCGCCATTCGCGTCCAACACTGTCCCATCCCATCCCGTTTAATGTACTATCACCCGCCATAATAAGGACATATCAACCAGGTACATTGATGAATACCGAAAGCCATTCCCAGACCGCCGCCTTCCTCTGGTCAGTTGCCGATCTCCTGCGTGGGGACTTCAAACAATCCCAATACGGCCGCATTATCCTGCCCTTTACCCTGTTGCGGCGCATGGAGTGCGTGCTGGAAGGCACCAAGGCCAAAGTGCTGGTTGAGGCTAAAGCACATCAGAACAAGTCGTATGCGGTTCGCGAGCAGCTGCTGCTGCGGGCATCGGGCCACCAGTTTTTTAATGAATCGCAATTGTCCCTCGGAAGTTTGGCAGACGCCCAGATTAGCGATGACTTGCTGACCTATACCCAGTCCTTCAGCAAGGATGCGCGTGAGATCTTCGAGCATTTCCACTTTGAGGACTTTGTGCAGCAGCTTTCTGCCGCTGATTTGCTGTATCAGATCGTGCAGCGTTTTGCGGCCGTTGACTTGAGCCCGAAGAAAATCAGCAACTTCGGCATGGGCATCATCTTCGAGGAGCTGATTCGCAAGTTTGCGGAAAGCTCCAATGAAACCGCAGGGGAGCACTTTACGCCCCGCGACATCGTGCATCTGGCGACCTCCCTGGTCATCACCGGGCAGGATGACAAGCTCAAGCCCAACAAGATTGTCACCATCTACGACCCCACAGCGGGCACGGGCGGCTTCCTGTCCGAAGGCGATGAGTACATCCAGGCCATCAGCGAGAAGGTGACGGTTTCCCTCTCCGGTCAGGAGCTGAATCCCGAGTCCTACGCCATCTGCAAGGCAGACATGCTGATCAAGGGGCAGGACATCAGCAAGATCAGGCTGGGTAATACGCTCTCCGACGATCAGCTTGCTGGTGAGCGTTTCGACTTTATGCTCAGCAACCCACCTTTTGGAGTCGAGTGGAAAAAGGTACAGAAGCAGATCACCGATGAGCACAAGCGCCTTGGCCACGATGGCCGCTTTGGGCCAGGTCTACCGCGCGTATCCGATGGTTCCCTGCTGTTCCTCCTGCACCTGGTCAGCAAGATGCGCGACCCGCGCGAGGGCGGCTCCCGCATCGGGATTATTCTCAACGGCTCGCCCCTGTTTACCGGTGGTGCCGGCAGTGGGGAATCCGAGATTCGCCGCTACCTGCTGCAGCACGACTACGTGGAAGCCATCGTGGCGCTGCCCACCGATATGTTCTACAACACCGGCATCGCGACCTATATCTGGCTGCTTTCCAACAACAAGCCGAAGGAGCGCAAGGGCAAGGTGCAGTTGATCGATGGCACCCAGCACTTCAGCAAGATGCGCAAATCACTGGGCAGCAAACGCCAGTACATTACTGACGAGCAGATTGATGATCTGGTGCGCCTGTATGGCCGCTTTGAAGAAACGCCGCAGAGCAAGATATTCCCGATTGAAGCCTTTGGTTATCGCCGCATTACCGTGGAGCGTCCCCTGCGTGATGAGCAGGGCAATATCGTGGTGGCGACAAAGGGCAAGAACAAAGGTAAGCCAGAAGCCGACAGCAGCCTGCGCGATAACGAGAATGTGCCGCTGGGGCAGTCTGTCTACGACTACTTCGAGCGCGAAGTGAAACCCCACGTGCCCGATGCCTGGATTGATGAATCAAAGACCGATGCGCTTGATGGAGAGGTGGGTGTTGTCGGGTTTGAAATCCCATTCAATCGGCATTTCTATGTGTTCAAACCGCCACGCCCGCTGGAAGAAATCGATGCAGACCTGAAGCAGTGTACCGACCGGATCAAGCAGATGATCGAGGAGTTGTCGGCGTGAGTTTTCCAAGGTATTCAGCTTACAAAGCTTCTGGAGTTGACTGGCTTGGTGAGGTGCCTGAGCATTGGGGGATTTGTAGTTTTCGACATCTAATAAAGTCCGTTAGCAATGGCACAACCGTGGAGCAAACTGATGAATCTGATGATACTGTTGCGGTCAGCCGAATCGAAACCATATCTACGGGAACTATCAATTTCAATAAAGTAGGATTTGTAGCTTCTCAGGATGTAGCGGTGAGATTTCTGTTGAATGCTGGCGATATTCTATTTTCACATATTAATTCGCTACCGATGGTAGGTAATGTCGCTGTATATACTGGTAGAAAGCCACTATTGCATGGGATGAACCTGTTACGGCTGCAGCCTCGCAACAATATTTCAAGTGATTGGATTTTGTATTGGTTGAAATCTAAAAATGTACGACAGGAAGTAGAGAGCAGAGCGAAACCGGCAATCAATCAAGCGAGCATTTCCACAGATTCCGTCCGGGCGTTACCGGCTTTAATGCCACCGGAGTCTGAGCAAACCCAAATTGCCCGCTTCCTGGACCACGAAACCGCCAAGATCGACGCCCTGATCGAACAGCAACAACGCCTGATCGAACTGCTCAAGGAAAAGCGTCAGGCCGTGATCTCCCATGCCGTCACCAAAGGCCTCGACCCGACCGTACCGATGAAGAATTCCGGGGTGGAGTGGCTTGGTGAGGTGCCGGCGCATTGGGACGTAGCCTCATTAAAAATGCTGGTTGATGTGCGGGATGGCACTCACGAGACACCAAGTTATGTTGAGCCATCAGAGACCAGCTTTCCCCTTGTAACCTCCAAAGATGTAACAGGCGGCACTCTACTGCTTGATGAGTGCAAGCATATTTCTGCGGATGACTATTATTCGATAATACGTCGATCAGGTGTCTCAGCAGGCGACATACTCATGCCAATGATAGGCACAGTAGGTTCGCCGTTTTTGCTCACCAAAGAATACGAGATCGCAATAAAAAATTTAGCTTTATTCCGAACTTCACGAAGCAATGAAGAGCTTGTAAACCGATTTTTGCTGTATTTTCTATATTCAAGTGAATGCCAAGTACAGTTCGATTTAGAAAGCAGAGGGGGTGTACAAAATTTCGTATCGCTTGGAACTCTTAGGGGCTTGCGTTTACCGGTTCCCCCGACAGAGGAGCAACTTAGTATCGTCCAACATCTAACTAAAGAAACCAGCAGACTTGATTCGCTAATATTAGAGGCAGGCGGTGCCATAGAATTTCTGAATGAGCGCCGCTCCGCCCTGATCTCCGCCGCAGTCACCGGCAAAATTGACGTCCGCAATTGGAAGCCCCCAGTGTCTGAATCGGAACAAGAATCGCAACAGGAGGTCGCGCGTGGCTGACAGTAAGGAAGCGGTATTTCAGCAGGATATTATTGATGCGATGACCGCTGACGGCTGGCTGAGCGGGCCTGCCTCAGGCTACGACCGCCGCGCAGCACTGTATACCGAAGACCTACTGGCTTACATCAAGGATGCCTGGCCGGAGCGCTGGGAAAAATTCAGTAAAAACAATCCCAAAGACCCTGAAGGCGTGCTGGTACAGAAGCTGGTGCGTGAGCTGGAAAAGCATGGCACGCTGGATTTACTGCGAAATGGTTTCAAGGTGCCAGGCGTGAAGATCGACCTGTGCAGCTTCAAGCCCGACCATGACATGAACCCGGACACGCATCGCCGGTATCAGGCCAACCGTCTGCGAGTAGTGCCGGAGGTGTCCTATTCGCCGCATTTTAGAGAAGGCTACTATAACCCTCGACTCGATCTTGTGCTGTTCGTCAATGGCATTCCCACTGCGACGCTGGAGCTAAAAAGCGAATTCAAGCAATCAGTGGAAAACGCCAAGCGCCAGTACCGCAATGACCGCCCGCCAGCCGATCCACTGACCCGCAAACCAGAACCTTTGCTCACCTTTAAACGCGGTGCCCTGGTGCATTTTGCCGTGGGGCAAAGCGAGGTGGCCATGACCACTCGCCTGGCGGGCAAGGAGACCTATTTTCTGCCTTTCAATATGGGCACGGAAGAAGGAGGTGCGGGTAACCCGAAACCGGAAGACGAAAACCACTATGCCACGTCCTACCTGTGGAATCGATTGTTTCAGCGTGATGCCTGGTTGAAAGTGCTGGGGCGCTTTATGCACTTGCAGCGGGAAAAATCCGAAGGCTTTGACGGCAAGATCACTGTCAAGGAAACCATGATCTTCCCGCGCTTTCATCAGTGGGAAGTGGTCAACAAGCTGATCGATACCACGCGAATGGAAGGTCCGGGCAAGCGTTATCTGATTCAGCACAGCGCCGGTTCTGGCAAGTCCAACTCGATTGCCTGGGGAGCGCATCAGCTTGCCGCGCTCTACGATGACAAGGGCGAGAAGCTGTTCAACTCCATCATTGTGGTCACCGACCGCACAGTCCTCGACAGCCAGTTGCAAAACACCATCGGTCAGTTTGAGCATGCGGCGGGTGTGGTGGTGCCGATCAGTCGTGACATCGGCAATCTGAGCAAGTCAGAACAGTTGGCAGAAGCCTTGGCCAATCAGACTCGCATCATCATTGTCACCATCCAGACATTCCCCGCCTTGTTTGAAGCGCTGGATAAATATCCCAAGCTGGCAGCCGGTCGCTATGCGGTGATTGCTGATGAAGCACACTCGTCACAAACCGGTTCGTCTGCCAGCAAACTCAAGGCCATTCTGGGCAGTGATGCACCCGACACTGACAATGGCGAAGAGATCAGCGCAGAGGAATTGCTGGATGCAGCGGTGATGGCGCGTGCGCCGAACGAGCGCATCAGTTACTACGCGTTTACCGCAACGCCAAAATCAAAAACGCTGGAACTATTCGGACGCACACTAAACCCGGATATGCCGCCCAGTGCTGACAACAAACCAGAAGCCTTTCACCTGTATTCCATGCGGCAGGCCATTGAAGAAGGTTTTATTCTGGATGTATTGAAGCACTACACCACCTACAGTACAGCCTGGAAGATCGCACATCCTGATGGCGAGGATGATGAGGTGGACAGCAAGAAGGCCCGCATCAAACTGGCACGCTGGGTGCGTCTGCACCCCTACAACATCAGCCAGAAAGTGGAAGTGATTGTCGAACACTTCCGCGCCAATATCCGCCACCTGCTCAACGGGCAGGCCAAGGCCATGATTGTCACTAGCAGTCGGCAGGAAGCTGTGCGTTATCAGCTGGCCGTCCAGAACTATGTGAAAGAGCAAGGTATCAGTGATGTGCATCCTTTGGTTGCCTTCTCCGGCAGCGTGTTGCCCGATGAGGTTATACCAGAAGAGGTAACAGAGAACAGTGCACGGCTGAACCCTGGCTTGCATGGCCGAGATCTGGCCAAAGCCTTCGACACCCAGGATTACAACGTGATGATTGCGGCCAACAAATATCAAACGGGCTTTGATCAACCCAAATTGTGCGCCATGTATGTGGACAAGAAACTGCAGGGTGTAGATTGCGTGCAAACCCTGTCGCGGCTTAACCGAACATTCCCCGGCAAGGAAACCTTTATTCTGGATTTCTTCAATGATCCCAAGGATATTCTCGACGCCTTCCTGCCTTACTACAACAAAGCTGAACTCAATGATGTCACTGACCCGCAGATCATCTATGACATCCAGAAAAAACTGGATGCCGAGAATATCTACAACTGGGATGAAGTGGAGTCATTCGCGCTGGCCTTCTTTGATCCTAAAGCCGCCGCCAGCAAGCTGAGCTACTACTGCCAGCCGGCAAAGGAGCGGTTCACCAAACGCTACAAATTCTCTGCGGAAGCGCAAAAGCAGGCAAAGGACTTTTACCGCACTGCTGAAGCCAATGGTGACAGCGCCGGGCTAAAACGTGCGGAACATGCACTCAAGGAGGCCGGAGAACAGGTCGATCAATTGGAACTGTTCCGCAAGAACCTGCAGAGTTTTGTGCGTTTGTACGAGTTTCTATCACAGATCATTCCCTACGAAGATCGAGAGCTGGAGCAGTTGTGTGTGTTCGCCAAACATCTGTATCCCTTGCTGCGAGTGGATCGCTTGGACGCGGAGGATGTTGATGTCGGTGAGCTGCAATTAACACATTACCGGCTGACCAAACGTCAGGAACAGCAATTGAAGTTGGCGGAAACAGAAGGTGAATACGGTTTGAAACCCGCTTCAGAAGTTGGTTCCGGTAAACCCAATGATGCTGAGAAGAAACGCCTTTCCGAGATTATTGAAGCGTTAAACGATTTGTTTGGAGCCGAGGTGACCGACGAGAACAAACTGACCTTTGCTAACGGCATCGCAACGCGCCTCAGGCAGGACGAAGAGGTGATGGCGCAGGTTAACAGCCATACGCCAGATCAGGTTATGCATGGGGTGTTTCCCAAGCGTGTAGTTGATGCTGTACTCGATGCCATGACGGACAACGAGAAGCTTTCTCTGGAAGTGTTGGATAGTGAGGTGAAGAGCAAAGACTTCGCGCTTGTTATTTTGAAGATGTTAATGAGTGTGGCCGGCGACTTGTCGGGTAGACCAAATCAAGGAAAGTAAATTTAATGGAATATGTTATTTACTGTGATGAGTCTGACTCATCAGGACAGTATTACGGAAACTTTTACGGTGGCTTACTTGTTCGGTCTTCTGATTTGATTTCAACAATTGAAGCGTTGGAGTCGAAGAAAACCGAATTGAATCTTGAGAGAGAGCTCAAGTGGCAGCGTGTGACAGGCAATTATTTAGATAAGTACCTGGAATTTTCAGAGTTGCTGTGTGACATGATCGCGAACGATATCGTGAAAGTAAGAATCATGTTTACGCAGAATATTCATACGCCGGGTCGATATGATGACTACCGGCGAGAAAACAAATACTTTCTTTTGTACTACCAGTTCGTCAAACACGCATTCGGCCTACAATACTCACCGCGTCATGAGTCTTTGGCAAAAGTGAGGGTATATTTGGACAAAATGCCAGATACGCGTGAAAAGGTGGAGAGTTTCAAAGATCACCTGGAATCACTGAACAAGAATACTTCTCTCAGGCGCAACAACATATTGTTTCAAAAGGAACAGATTGCAGAGATTGATTCCAAGCATCATGTTTTGGCTCAGTCATTGGATATCATGTTAGGTGCTATGCAATTCAGGTTGAATGACAAGCATTTAGAAAAGCCTGAGGGACAACGCACTCGAGGCAACAGAACAATCGCCAAAGAAAAATTATACAAGTACATCAACAAGCGCATTAGAGCGATGCACCCCGGTTTTAATATTGGGGTCAGCACTGGCATAAAAGGAGACATCAAGAATCGGTGGAATCATCCATACCGACATTGGCTGTTTGTGCCAAATGGAGCAGAAGTAGATTTAAGCAAAGGAAAGAGAAAGAAATAACCCCGCGCTCGCTATGCCTTTTGGCGTATCTCAAGTGGAACTTGAGACTTCACGAGTCGCAGGGCTAATTTAGTATAAGCACGGCTGCTTGCCTGAATCAATCATCCGTCATGCAAATGATGGAATGATTTGAGTGCTTTAAGAAATTTTGTCTATCACTTGAAATGGTGCCCAGGAGAGGACTTGAACCTCCACGACCTTTCGATCACCAGCACCTGAAGCTGGCGTGTCTACCAATTCCACCACCTGGGCATTACGGGGTTGGAACAATCAAGAGCGCGCATTTTGCCTAGGAGCCAAGGCCAAGTCAACGGGCTTTTTTAAATTCTTTAAGAAATCAGGTGGCCGCAGGTGTATACTTGTCTTTACATGAAAACGAGACGAGATGAAATGGCCAGAAAAAAGAACGCCAATGATGTAAGCAGTAATGCAGGCAGTGGTGAAGTTAGCAGTGGTGTAAGTAATGGTACAAAGAAGAGTACCCCCGCAGTGAAAACCCGCATCAAAGATCCATTTGCCAACCGCGAAGCGGAAAAATACGAAAAACCCATCCCCAGTCGTGAATACATCATGGAGCTTATGGCCAAAATTGGCGAGCCTGTGACTTACGAGTATCTGCGCGAGCAGATGGGTTTTGATGACGATGAAGACCAGGCCGAGGCGCTGCGCCGCCGCCTGATCGCCATGAGCCGGGATGGTCAGCTGATCAGCAACCGCCGTGGTGTGTATGGTCTTGCCGACAAAATGGAGCTGGTCAAAGGCCGGGTTCAGGGTAATAAGGAAGGCACCGGTTATTTTGTGCCGGCGGATGCGTCCGGGGATATGTTCCTGGGCCCGCAGGAAATGCTCAAAGTTTTTGATGGCGACATTGTGCTGGTGCGTGTGTCGGGCGTTGATCGCCGTGGCCGCAAGGAAGGCATGATTGTTGAGGTATTGGAGCGCCGGCTGACGCAGATCGTCGGGCGCTTTTATCGCGATCATGGTTTTGGCTTGGTAGTCCCGGACAATCGTCGCATCAGTCAGGAAATCCTGATTCCGGAAGCCGATACCCGTAATGCGCAAGACGGCCAGTTTGTGGTCGCAGAGATTCGCAGTTATCCCGATCAGCGCCGCAAAGCAGTGGGCGCGATTGTGGAGATTCTGGGCGACCATATGGCGCCGGGTATGGAAATCGATGTTGCGCTGCGCAGCCATAATATTCCGCACGAATGGCCGAAAGAGGTCGAGCGTGCTGTAAAAGGTCTGTCAGAGGAAGTTGCCAAAGAAGATCTGGCCGGGCGTGTGGATCTGCGTGAACTGCCGTTTGTCACCATCGATGGTGAAGACGCCAAGGACTTTGACGACGCGGTTTATTGTGAGGAAGGCCCGCGTGGCACCGCCAAGCTGTTTGTGGCGATTGCCGACGTTTCCCACTATGTAAAACCGGAATCAGCGCTGGATCAGGAAGCGCAGAATCGCGGCAACTCGGTGTATTTCCCTGGGTCGGTGATTCCGATGCTGCCGGAAGTGTTGTCCAACGGTCTGTGCTCACTCAAGCCTCAGGTCAATCGCCTGGTGATGGTGTGTGAGATGGATCTGAGCCGCACCGGCAAAGTCACTGACTTCCGTTTTTACGAAGGCGTGATTTTCTCTCACGCTCGTATGACCTATACCGAAGTCGCCGATATTCTGGAAACCCCGGATTCGCCCACCCGTGAGCGTAGCCGCGAGCGTCTGCGTGAAAAATACGCCGCTTTGATCCCGCATCTGGAAACGCTGTACGGTGTTTATGAAAAATTATCCAAGGCCCGTCAGCTGGCTGGCGCACTGGATTTCTCCAGTCAGGAAACCCGCATTGTGTTTGGCGAGACGCGCAAGATTCGCGAAATCGTGCCGGTGGTGCGTAACAATGCTCACCGTCTGATCGAAGAATGTATGTTGGCGGCCAACGTGTGTACGGCGCAGTTTCTGGCCGAATCTGATTTGCCGGTGTTGTACCGGGTGCACGAAGGCCCGAATCCGGACAAGCTGGAAAATCTGGGCATCTACCTGAAAGAGCTGGGTCTGGTGTTGACCAAATCCACCAAGCCAGAGCCCAAAGATTATCAGCGTGTATTGCAGGCGGTTGTTGATCGCCCTGACGCCAATCTGATCCAGACCATGTTGGTGCGCTCCATGCTGCAGGCGGTTTATCAGCCTGACAACATAGGCCACTTCGGTCTTGGCTTCGAAGCATATACTCACTTCACCTCGCCGATTCGACGTTATCCGGACCTGCTGGTGCACCGTGCGCTGCGTTACCTGATTCGCAGCGGCAAAAACAAAACCCAGATCCGTCAGATCAAAGGCGCGGTCAAACTCACACGCAAAGAAGCCTATCCCTACCAGCCATCTGACATGCAGCACTTTGGTGAAAACTGCTCCATGACTGAGCGTCGCGCCGATGCCGCCAGTTACGATGTGCAGGACTGGCTGAAGTGTGAATATGTGAAAGATCGTGTCGGTGACGAGTTCCGTGGCACGGTCAGTTCTGTCACCGGTTTTGGTCTGTTTGTGCAGCTCAGCGACATTTATGTTGAGGGCCTGGTGCATGTCACCGCCCTGAAAAATGACTACTACCAGTTTGATCCCGTGCGTCAGATGTTGCGCGGAGAGCACAGCGGTGTCAGTTATCGCCTGGGTGACACCGTGACCGTCAAGGTGGCGCGTGTTGATCTGGACGAGCGCAAAATTGATCTGCAGATTCTTGACGGTGGTGTGGTCAGAGCGCAGCCTGAAGGCAAGGCTGGGGCGCGACCAGGCAAGTCTGGCAGAGATGGCAAAAAAGGTTTTAAAGGCAAAGAATTCAAAGATAAGGAATTCAAAGGCAAGGGTGGTAAAGCGGGTGCTAAAGCAGGCAGCGCCAAAGCAGGCGGGAAATTCTCTGCCAAACCAGCCACCAGCGCAAAACCCGGCCGCTCACACAAAGCGGCAGCGGCTGATGCCACAAAGCCGCCGTCAAAAGCCAAAAAAGCAGCAGTCAAACCTGCTAAAGATGCGGCAGCCGCGCCCCTCAAAAAACCAAGATCGCGCTCACGCTCACGAGCTAACGCCAAAGCCCGGAGCGAGTAATGTCAGCGCGTGAATGGATAGTAGGGATTCACTCGGTGGCCGAGCTGTTGCGCAGCCACCCGGAAGATGTGCTGGAGCTGGTGCTGCAGCAAGAGCGCACCGATCAGCGCACCGATGAGGTGCGCGCACTGGCGCAGGAGCTGGGTATCAAAATCCAGGTCATGCCCAAGGCAGCGCTTGAGAAAAAGCTGCAAGGCGAGAGTAAGGGCGCCGGCAAACGGGTACCGGTGCATCAGGGCGTGGCAGCCCTGTGTCAATATCGAGATACCGTCAAGGACGAAGCCTTTCTGACCAAATTGCTGGACAGGCTGGATCATCCGGCATTAATTCTGGTGCTGGATGAAGTCACCGATCCGCACAATCTGGGCGCTTGTCTGCGCACCGCCGATGCGGCCGGAGCTGATGCTGTAATAGTTCCTAAAGATAATTCTGCCACCATGAATATGACGGTGCGCAAAGTTGCCAGCGGTGCGGCGGAAAAGGTCAATCTGGTCGCGGTCACTAATCTGGCGCGCACACTGGCATCACTGCAGGAACGCGGCATCTGGATCAGCGGCACGGCCGGTGAGGCTGATCACAGCTTGTATAAGGCGGACTTCACCGGGCCGGTGGCGATTGTCATGGGTTCCGAGGGCAAGGGGCTGCGGCGCCTCACCCGAGAACACTGCGATTATCTGATCTCTATCCCGATGGCCGGGGTGGTGAGCAGCCTGAATGTGTCTGTTGCTGCCGGTGTGTGTTTGTTTGAAGCTGTCAGGCAACGACAGAAAAAATCCTGAAAGCGCCGCATTATCTGGCCTGCAGCCAAAAAGCGTTTGCAAGTCACCCAAGCCTTCTCTACAATGCGCGGTCCCGGAAATCCACCCTGAAGGTGGGCGTGTGTTGAATCCACAGATTCAGCAGCCAGGGAAAACTAACGTTAACTCCTTGTCTTACCGTACTTTTATTGTCGGCCTGGTTGTTAATAAAGCCAGGGCTTTCGGTTTGCGGAAGACTTATTGCCAGAAGGAGTCTCTATGAGACACTATGAAATAGTATTTGTTGTACACCCTGATCAAAGCGACCAGGTTCCTGCGATGGTTGAGCGTTACACTCAGATGATTACTGAGACCGGTGGCAAAATTCACCGTAACGAAGACTGGGGCCGTCGTCAGCTCGCATACCCGATTAACAAAGTACACAAAGCTCATTACATTCTGCTGAACGTGGAATGTGGTCAGGAAGTACTGGACGAAATCGTAACCCTGTTCCGTTATAACGATGCCATTCTGCGTAATCTGGTTATCAAAATGGACGACGCGGTTACTGAAGAGTCTCTGATCCTGAAGAATGAGCGTGAGAGCCGTGAGCGTCGTGCGCGCGCTGAGACCAAGCGTCGTCTGGAAGAAGAAGCTGAATCAGCTGAAGGCGATGATGATTCTGATGACGACTTTGAAGTCGACGCAGATGACAGCGACGAAGACGACGCTAATAACTAATCACAGCTTTTTTAAAGGATACTGACCATGTCACGTTTTTTCCGCCGCCGTAAGTTCTGCAAATTTACTGCAGAAGGCACTATTCAGATCGATTACAAAGATGTTGAAACGCTGAAGGCTTACATTTCCGAGACCGGCAAAATTGTTCCAAGCCGCATCACCGGAACCAAAGCACGTTACCAGCGTCAACTGGCAGTAGCGGTTAAACGCGCCCGTCATCTGGCGCTGATTCCGTACACTGACAGCCACAACGTATAAGTTGTTATTTAAAAGCCCTTGTTGCGCGGGCTTTGCTGGTGAAAGTATTTTTGCCGGCAGGAGCTGTTAAGGAAACATTATGCGGGGTTTAGCACAATACGCCATGAGCGGACGCCGACAGGCGATCATTGCGGCCTTTGTGTGTGGTTTGATCCCGCTGGTTAACATGCTTACCCCCGCGATACTGGGTCTGGTTTTACTACGGCACGGCCAGCGAGAGGCCGTGCTGGTGACAGCCTGGGCTGTCTTGCCCCTGGTGGGATGGGCCCTGATGGGCGACATCACACCCCTGGTGCTGATGTGCGGCGTATTGGCGCTGGCAGCGGTACTCAGGCAGACCTCGTCATGGCAGTACACACTGCTGGCGGGAATTCTGGTGGGTGTAGGCGCCGAAATGGCATTGCGGCTGCGACCGGATTTTCTGGTTGTTCTGCAACAGCAGGTGGAAGCCTTTATGGCGGCGGGCGCTTTGCCGGACCAGCCTGAGGTGAGCCAGGAAGCGATGCGCAGTGCGCTGATCAGCCTGTTTGGTGTGATGCACATGTTTATGAGCATCTGCCTGGTGATGTTGGCGCGCTGGTGGCAGGCTCTGTTGTTTAACCCCGGTGGTTTTCAGCAGGAGTTTCACCAGTTAAAGCTGCAACCGGCTGTTGCTGTAATGTTGACGGTGTTGTTTGTGCTGGCGAGTACCGGCGTGACAGTGCTGTCAGGCTGGATAATGTATTTTATGTTGCCCTTGTTTTTTGCCGGTCTGGCATTGGTGCATGGGCTGATTGGATTGAAGAAACTATCGCGGCTTTGGTTGATAGCGTTTTATATGCTGATGCTGAACCCGCCGTTGGCGCAACTGTTATCAGTAGCCGCGCTTATCGACAGCTGGTATGACTTCCGTGCTCGCATAAAAGCAGCCGGAGGCCCGTCGAGTTAAAGCCGGAAAGGCGCCTGATTATGAATCAGGACTTAATTGAGGAAACATCATGAACGTAATTCTGCTGGAAAAAGTAGGTCGTTTGGGCAGCGTGGGTGACACAGCTTCCGTACGTCCGGGTTATGCACGTAATTTTCTGTTCCCGTCCGGCAAAGCCGTACCGGCAACCAGAACCAACCTGGCTGACTTCGAAACCCGTCGTGCCGAGCTGCTGGCAGCTCACAACGAGAAAGTTGCTGAAGCTCAGGCGCGTGCTGCCAAGCTGAAAGACCTGCGTGTAGCAATTTCTGTAAACGCTGGTGACGAAGGCAAACTGTTCGGTTCAGTGGGCACGCGTGATATCGCTGACGCTGTGAACGCAACCGGCGCTGAAATCACTAAAGCTGAAGTGCGTCTGCCAAACGGCGCAATTCGTGAAGTGGGCGAGTGGGTAGTTTCCATCGACCTCGGTTACGAAGTTGAAGAAACCATCACTGTTGCGGTTGTTCCTGCTTAATCAGGCACTTCTTTAAACAGTCTCACTGAGCGTGTTTCGGCGGTTGTCGATGTCACAGCTTAGTGGGAGAATGAAGCACCGCCGTCCTCCGGGCCGCGGTGCTTTTTTTATGGCCAGCGTTTTCGGGAATCAGGATGTCAGACAGAACAACAAACGAGCTCAGGGAACCGGCCGCCGGCTTTGAACGCCAGCCACGTCAGGCGCCGCTCAGCGCGGCCAGCGCCCTCGGGGGCGGCGTGCTTAAAGTACCTCCGCATTCGGTTGAGGCTGAGCAGGCAGTGCTCGGTGGTCTGATGCTGGATAACTCAGCCTGGGATAATGTCGGCGAAGTGCTGCAGGCACGCGACTTCTATCGCCATGAACACCAGCTGATTTTTGACGTCATGCAGAAGCAGGCCGAAGCCAGCAAACCCATCGACGTGGTGACCTTGGTAGAGGCGCTGGACAGCCTGAATCAGGTGCAGGACGCCGGTGGTATCGAGTATCTGTCTGACCTTGCCAGCCATGCGCGCGGCACCGCCAATATCAGCGCTTACGCGCGCATCATTCGTGAGCGCTCCACGCTGCGCACGCTGATCAGTGTATCCAACGAAATTTCCGACAACGCGTTTAATCCGGCTGGCCGTGAAGCCGCTGATGTACTGGATTTTGCCGAACAAAAAGTTTTCCAGATTGCCGACAGCCGCGCCCGCGATGGCGGGCCGCAGCAGGTAAATCCGCTGCTGACCAAGGTTGTTGAAAAAATTGATGAGCTGATCAAGTCCAAAGGCGGCATTACCGGCCTGTCGACCGGTTATATCAACCTGGACAAAAAGACCATGGGACTGCAGAAGTCCGATCTCATTATTGTGGCCGGTCGACCCTCCATGGGTAAAACCACCTTTGCCATGAACCTGGCCGAGCACGCGGTGCTGACACAGGACAAACCGGTGCTGGTGTACAGTCTTGAGATGCCGGCCGAGAGCCTGATTTTTCGTATGCTCAGCTCCATCGGGCGTATTGACCAGACCAGGCTGCGTAGCGGACAACTTGAAGATGAGGATTGGCCCAAACTCACCGCCGCCATCGCCAAGTTAAAAGACCGTCCATTGTTGATTGATGACACCGTGGGCCTGAGTCCTACCGAAATGCGTGCGCGCGCGCGCCGTGTGGTGCGTGAGTATGGCGGCCTGGCATTGGTGGTGGTCGACTACCTGCAGCTGATGCAGATCAAAGGCTTTGGCGACAACCGTGTGGGTGAGATTTCAGAAATTTCCCGATCACTTAAAACCCTGGCGCGTGAATTTGAATGTCCGGTGATTGCCTTGTCTCAGCTCAATCGTAGTCTGGAACAACGCCCCAATAAACGCCCGGTGATGTCAGACCTGCGTGAATCCGGCGCCATCGAGCAGGACGCCGACATCATTGCGTTCGTCTATCGCGACGAAGTTTACAATGAAGACACCCCGGAAAAAGGCGTGGCCGAGATCATCATTGGCAAACAGCGTAATGGCCCTATTGGTACTGTGAAACTGGGCTTTATGGGTCAGTTCACCCGCTTTGATAATCTGGCGCTGCCGGACTACGACGACAGTTATGCCTGACGCACACAGCTGGGCTGATATCGATCTGCAAGCCTTGCAGCATAACCTTGGCAGGGCGCGTGAATTTGCGCCGGGCAAACGTGTTTGCGCCGTGATCAAAGCCAATGCCTATGGTCATGGCGTGCATGCCATCGCTGAAGCGCTGTTGCCGGTTCTGAATGACGGCGATTGTGTGGCAGTTGCCACCTTGAATGAGGCGCTGGCTTTGCGCCAGACACTGGAACATCTGCAAAGCAAAACCCCTGTGCTGGTCTTGCGCGGGCCGCTGGATATCACTGAACTGGAGGCACTGGTGCAAGGTGGTTTCCACTGGGTGATGCACTCGAAGTATCAGGCAGAACTTTTAAAAGGCTGGCTTGATGCCCACTCTGCTGCAAAAAAACCAATTCTCAATATCTGGTTAAAAATTAATACCGGCATGAACAGGCTGGGTTTGCGGGTGGATGACCTGCAGCCGATCTGGTCATGGTTGCAGTCCCTGGACGCCCCCGGCGAGCGCGTACTGATGTCGCATTTTGCAACGGCTGATGAGCATGATCATGCGTTAGCAAAAACTCAGCAGCAAACCTTTGCGCAGATTACGGATAATTTGTCAGGAGCGCGCACACGCAGTCTGTCAGCCTCTGCCGGTATAGTGTGCTGGCCGGATGCGCATCATTCCATAGTCCGTCCCGGCATCATGTTGTACGGGGCCTCGCCTATGGTCGATGCCGAAGCAGCTAAGTACGGACTTAAACCGGTGATGAGTCTGAAGTCGCGCTTGCTGACCATCAATCAGGTCAAAGCCGGTGACACGGTCGGTTATGGCGCCACATATCACTGTAAGGAAGATATGCCGGTCGGCGTCATTGGCATAGGGTATGGTGATGGTTATCCGCGTCATGCGCCTTCCGGTACCCCCGTGCTTATTTATGCACAAGGCAAGGTCTGGGAGGCGCCGCTTGCAGGACGCGTTTCAATGGATATGCTGACGGTCGACCTGCGTGGTATTCCTGCATCACCCGGCGACGAAGTATTGCTGTGGGGCCAAAGCTGGGGCAGTGAATTGCCGGCTGACCGGATTGCACGCCACGCCGGAACCATTGCTTACGAATTGTTTTGTCAGGTGACTTCTCGGGTTAAATTTATCTACAGGTAGCAGGACATGGCTAAAGCAAAAACTGCCTATGTCTGCGAAGACTGTGGCTCTGAATACAGCAAATGGCAGGGCCAGTGCACGTCCTGCAAAGCCTGGAATACCTTGACCCGCATCAGCGTGGGCAGTAGTAACGACTCACCCTCGGTACAGGCTGATTTTCGCAAGCAGGGTTACGCCGGTCAGCTTTCTGCGGTGCAGGATTTATCAGAAATTGATGTGGCCTCAGTACCACGTTTTTCTTCGTCATTAGGTGAGCTGGATCGGGTGCTGGGCGGTGGACTTGTGCCCGGCTCAGTAGTGCTGATTGGTGGTAATCCCGGCGCTGGCAAAAGCACTTTGCTGTTGCAGGTGATGTGCACACTGGCGCAGCAAATGTCAGCCATGTATGTTACCGGCGAAGAATCGCTGCAACAGGTTGGTATGCGCGCGCGCCGGCTGGGGCTCCCTGAAAAAAACCTGAAGATGCTGGCTGAAACCCAGGTCGAAACCATTTGTCGATTGGCGGAAGAACTGCAGCCAAAATTGTTGGTGGTTGACTCTATCCAGGTGATGCACAGCGCCGATGTGCAATCGGCGCCGGGCAGTGTGTCGCAGGTACGCGAGTGCGCGGCCTATCTGATTCGCTACGCCAAACAGACCGGCACAGTGTTATTTCTGGTGGGTCATGTCACCAAGGACGGTTCACTGGCAGGCCCCAAAGTGCTGGAACATATGATTGACTGTTTCATCATGCTGGAAGGCGGCAGTGATACGCGCTTCAGAATTTTGCGCGGACAAAAAAACCGGTTTGGCGCAGTGAATGAGCTCGGCGTTTTTGCCATGACTGAAAAAGGTTTGAAGGAAGTTAAAAATCCGTCGGCCATTTTTTTGGCGCGCACCGATGAAGACAGCGCAGGCTCACTGGTGATGGTGCTGTGGGAAGGCACGCGGCCTTTGCTGGTAGAAATTCAGGCTCTTGTTGATGGCACACAAACCGGCAATGCGCGTCGTCTGGCAGTGGGCCTTGATCAGAACCGATTGGGTATGCTGTTGGCTGTGCTGCATCGCCATGGTGGTTTGTTTATGGCCGACCAGGATGTGTTTGTGAACGTGGTAGGTGGCGTCAAAGTCACCGAAACCGGCGCTGATCTGGCGGTGTTGCTGGCTATTGTCTCCAGTTTCCGCGACCGGGCTTTACCGCGTGAGCTGGTGGTATTCGGCGAAGTCGGGCTTGCCGGAGAAATACGTCCGGTGCCCAGCGGTCAGGAGCGTTTACAGGAAGCTGCCAAACACGGATTCACGCGTGCGATTGTGCCGAAAGCCAACTGCCCGAAACAGCCAATTGCCGGCATGGAAATTATTGGCGTCAGCAAGTTGTCCGAGGCCTTGGCTGCACTTTAAAAACCCCGGGCAGAACGCCTTAGTCCGCCTGCACAATACAATCCCTGCCGTTCTCCTTGGCTTCATACAGGGCGGCGTCCGCGCGTGCCAGAAACATCTCCAGCGCCTCACCTTGCCGGTAGTCGGTCACACCCATACTGAGAGTGACTTTGATTGAGGTCTTGCCAAAGGCAATTGAGTGTTTCCGCATCGCTTCACGTATACGTTCTGCGCGCAGCATGGCATCTTCTATCGGACAGTTATCGAGCAGCAACACAAACTCTTCTCCACCCCAGCGACAGATTGTGTCGCTTTCGCGGATGTGCTGCTTGATCAGCGTGCTGATCCCCTGAAGGACCAGATCACCGGCCTGGTGTCCATGTGTATCATTTACTTGTTTGAAGTGGTCAATATCTATACTGATCAAAGAAATCGGGCGCGGATAGCGCTGTGTATTTCGGGTCAAATGATCAAAAATCATCTCAAACAGATGGCGGTTGGCAACGCCGGTCAGCCGGTCTTTGGTGGCCATATCCTCAAGCCGTTTCTGATACGAGCGCAGCGTAAAATGCGCAATGACCAGCACCAGAGCCATGATTGCTGCAGACAGCAGCAGGTTCAATGTCAGTGTGTTATTGATGCGCGCTTCGCCGCCCGAGCTATCCTGCTCAACAATCAGATACCAGTCAAACTCGGGCACCAGACGGCTGTTAAGGAACATGCTGTGGCCGTTAACGGCGGTGTAGTTGAGTGATGCGCTGGGTGAACTCAGTATCTGTGTTGCCACCTGACTGACGCCGGGTTGCTCCTGAAGGCGGTTGTGACGCTCATCATTGCTGCCGGTCAGCGTGACGTTGCCTTGCCGGTCTACAAAGTAGATGGAACGGTTATAGCGCTGCTGATAGGTATCAATCAGCCCGGTGACAGCCGCAACCGACAGACCAACGCCGGTCGCGCCGATATAACGACCGTTGTAATCCAGCACCCGATAATTGATGAAGATGCTGACCCGGCTGCGATCGGCAGTATCTGTATCCACATTGACTTCGAACGGTTGCCGCATCGTGCTGACACGGAAATACCAGGCATCGTCGGCATCATGCTCTGACACTGTTTTTATCACGCCGGTCGGATGGTAGTACTGCCGCGTAGTTTCGGAGACATAAAATGCCGTGATGGTGTCGTACTGCTGCTGTATCTCGGTCAGGTAGGCAATGATGCGCAGGCTGTCTTCCTCTCCGCTCAGCGCCCAGTCCCGGACAAAGGTATCTGTGGCCATCACTGAGGAGATCAGGATAGGACGCAACAGATCGCGCTGAATCTCGGAGTAGATGTTGTCGCTGGTCAGCGGAAGCATCTGTTCAGATATGTTTCTGGATAACGAATCCCGCGCCACAAAATAGCTGGTCAGACTGGTGGCCATAAAGCCAATGATCATGAGGGCGGTTAGTGCGCTGATAAATATAAACTTTCTTCGATACATAAACGTCCTGTCGGAGTTGCCCGGCGTTTTGACGCAACTGAATATTCAAGATGTTATCTGCTGCGCCGATACCCGAGTCAGAGGGGATTCTATTCTGACTGTTGGAAACGCCTTGCAGTTTATTCACCCAAATTGGCGAAACGTGTTGATCCGGCAGTATAAGCCTGACAATTCGATGACCGGAGTATAGCAAGATGTCAGTCCATAGCTCACGCACCTTACGTTCGGGCAATCGTTCCGGCAATCGTTCGGGCATCGGTTTCGCGAGCCGCCTCACGCTGATGATGACGGGCGTCGTGCTGCTTGCCGTCACTTCAGTCGCCAGCGTGCTCTATGTTTCGTACAGCAACTCATATACCCGCGTCACGCTGGATGAGTTGGAAACATCAGGCCGACTCAACGTTAACTCATTTTTGCAATGGGCGCAGTCCCGGCAGGATGAAATGCAATATCTTGCCTCTCTGGATGCCGCACGCTTCGGTGACCTGGATCTGTTGGAACAGTTGCTGCAGAGAATTGCAGACGCCCAGGGATTCTACGACACCATCTTTTTGGTAGATACCTCTGGATTTGGAGTAATAGGTGTTGAGTATGCCGGCCAGCAGGCCCGTATTCTGTCACCTGAAGAAGCCCAGGCTTTTGCTGTTGCTGACCGTGACTGGTTCCAGCAGGCCATGCGTGGGCAGAATGCGTTTTCCCAGCCTGTTGTGTCGCGCGCCACAGGCAACACCGTCAGCACCGTCGCTATACCTGTGCGCGTGGGCCAGCAGATTGTGGGTGTCATGCGAGGCGCGGTGCGTGTTGATACGATTCTGGCACGTGTCAGCGAACTCGCGCGGGGCGAGGGGTCTGAAGTCTACCTGTTGGATTCCAATGCATTGCCCGTGACGCCGGCCAGATCGATACAGCGAATGGACCAGGCGGTTAACACAGAAGCCGGACAAGCCATCCGTGCGGGTCGCAACGGGGTCGGCCAGTACTCAAACGCCGCCGGTATACCTGTTGTAGGCAGTTATAACTATATGCCTCTGCTGGGCTGGGGTCTTGTACAGGAGCTTCGTCAGGACGTGGCGTTCGCTGAGCTTCGCTCTGTATTGATCACATTGCTGGTGGTTACCGGTATTGTGTTGGCGCTTTCCGTTTTTGCCAGCCTGATGCTGGTACGTAATGTACTGGGCACGCTGGGTGGTGATCCGGAGTACGCGGCCGATGTGGTCAGGCGCGTCGCAGACGGAGATCTGACAGAAACCGTTGTGCTCAAAGCGGGGGATCAGCACAGCCTGTTGGCATCAATTGCCACCATGCAGTCCAGTCTTCGCGAGATGCTGGACGAAGTGACGCGATATGCGGAACAAGTGGCTGCCGCTGCAACAGAATTGACGCAGGTGAACGATGAGACCAGTCGGGGCATCGTTGATCAGAACAATCGTATTGATGGCACCGCAGCAGCAATGAATGAAATGACCACAACGGTTGAAGATGTGGCTGGCAATACACAGCGCGCGGCTGGCAGCGCCAGACAGGTGAGTCTGGACGCAGCCAGTGGCCGTGAAGTAGTCGTTGCAACCGTAGCGGCCATCAAGTCTCTGGCAAAAGACATTGAAAACGCTGTGCGTGTCGTCACCGAGCTGAAAAGCGACAGCGATAAAATTGGCAGTGTCTCCCAGGTAATTCAAAACATCGCAGAGCAGACTAATTTGCTGGCGCTGAATGCGGCCATCGAATCAGCCAGAGCAGGCGAAAGCGGGCGCGGTTTTGCTGTTGTTGCAGACGAGGTGCGTTCGCTGGCCAGTCGCACAAAAGAATCCACCACCGAGATTCAGGCGACGATCGAGAAGCTGCAATCCGGTGCTATGCGTGCAGAAAAAGTCATGCAAAGCAGTCGCGACGGAGCCACGCAAATGGTGGATCGGGTTGCTGAAACCGATCAGGCGCTGGAGCGTATTACTCAGGGGGTCTTGTTAATTGAAGAGATGACCCAGCAGATAGCCAGTGCTGCGGAACAACAAACTGCTGCTGCACGCGAGATCAATCGCAATATTCACGGAATCAGTGATGTGGCTGAAAGTACCGGGCGAAGTGTGGAGCAGTCTGGTGAAGCCAGTGAGTCGCTGGCGACGCTGGCGGAAAGATTAAGAGGCCTGGTATTGAAGTTCCGCGTTTAAATCGGCTTGAGCCCCCGGCGGGGGGCTTGTCAGCACCTGATGCCTGGTTTACTGTCCTCCCGTTGCCGCTGTATGAATTTTGGGTAGCCGGCCTGCTCCCGCAATGAGAGCATCAGATTCAGGAGAGTATTGACCCGATATGTTATCGCCGTATTTAGCTTATGTGCAGTCAAATTATGTAAACTTGTTTGCGCCGGTATTTTTTATCGTTTGCTTCAGGGGCTATTTGCATTACACCTATCTGCGTAGTCTGGATACGCCCTGTCTCGCTTTTGCCATGCATCGCTTTCGCAAACAATGGATCCGGATGGCGATGATACGGGACAACCGCATACCGGACACAAATATTGTGGCAAATCTTGAGCGCAATGTTTCATTCTTTGCGTCCACTTCCTTGCTTGTGCTGGCAGGTCTGGTAACGTTGCTGAGTTCAGCTGAAGCCGCGCTGGGTATGCTGAATGAGATTCCCTTCTCCGATAACAGCAGCCGGGGTGAATGGGAAGTTAAAGTACTGTTGCTGGTATTTCTGTTTGTATATGCCTTCTTCAAGTTCACCTGGGCACTCAGGCAATATGGGCTGGTTTCGGTAATGATTGGCGCAGCACCTGAAAACTCGTTAAACCCGGGCAAAGAAGAGATTGCAAAACATGTTGATTCAATATCAAAGATGGCTTCAAAAGCGTCCGGCAATTTCAACAATGGTTTGCGCAGCTACTATTTCAGTATGGCGGCCCTGGGCTGGTTTATAAACGCGTGGGTACTGATAGCGCTGTCTGTGTTTATTGTGTTTATTCTTTATCGTCGTGAATTCAAATCAGATACTTTGGGCATTATGATGGATGATTTGCCGGACGCTTAGGGCCCGGATCCGTGCAAGAGTGATAGTATGAAACCTTTCCCGGTAACTAAAAGTGTGCGACATGGCTTTTTTATGTCTGCCGAGGTGATTGATGCAAGCGGCAAGTGTGTCTACAGATCAGGTCAGAAACTGGGCCGCATATAACCGTTCCGTTATTGTGTCTCTGGTACTCCTGGCTTTGCTCATGCTGGGGCTGCAGGTCATTCTTGAAAAGCGTTATACCCAGCGACAGCTGGCACAGCAGCGGGAAGCGATTTCAGAGCGCCTTGGCGTTATCCGCTATCAGCTTGAAAGCACACTTGCCAATAATCTGTCGCTGATAAACGGGCTGGCAGCGTTCATATCGTCATATCCGGATTTTACTCCCGCACAATTTAATCAGTACGCAGAGACTGTTATCTCGCGGGAGCCCGCATTGGTCAATCTGGCTGCCGCGCCGGATCTTGTAGTCAGATACGTGTATCCCTACGAAGGCAATGAAGCAGTCCTCGGTCTCGACTATATGAGCCAGGTCGCGCAGCGCGATGCCGTGGTGCGCGTTGTTCAGACCGGGAATATGGTCATCGCAGGACCTTTTGATTTGGTTCAGGGTGGGCGCGCGTTTGTCGGGCGCGCTCCGGTGTATGTTTCCAATTCCGATGGAACCCAACGCTTCTGGGGTATTGTTTCATCGCCCATGCTGGCAGAAACCATCTATCGCATGGCTGGCCTGGACAGCATTCCGGCGGACATCGAACTGGCTATCCGGGGCAACGACGGAGTTTTGTCCAACGAAGTTTTTTATGGTTCCCCCTCGATATTTGAGTCGCCGGGTGTTGTGACCATGCCAGTCGCAGCGGTAGGTAGTTCATGGGAAATTGCAGCAGCTCCGACAACTCCCAGGGCAGCGGTCAGCGGCGGTGTTATCTCGTTACGGGGTACCAGTTTCGCTGTATTTTTACTGTTGTCAGTGCTGTTGGTATTACGTTATCGCCAGTTTCAGCACAACCAGGTGCTGAGAACTATCATCTTCAGGAACGAGAGATTTCTGCGTGCTGTTGAAACGGTTTCGCGTGTGGGGGGCTGGCGCTGGTCTGAAGGCAGTTTCACAGAGGTCTCTACACAAGCCCGTGAAATTATGGGATTGCCTATGGATAGGCCACGGCTGGCTATGGCGGAATTTTGCCACATGCTTGATGAGCGCAGTCGTGAAATATTTGAGTACTACATCACCAACGCTGCCCGCAATATGCAGAGAATTGATCAGGAGCTGGAAATGCGCCGGCGCGATGGCGAGGTATTCTGGTTGCACCTCAAGGCAGAAGTCATCGATGAAGATGGTGGCGATACCGAACTGGTCGGTGCTATTCAGGATATTACGCAGCAGAAAAAAGTCGACCAGCTGATTGAGTACCAGGCCAATTACGATCTGTTGACGGGCATGCCCAACCGCGCGCTGTTTCAGGACCGTTTACTTAACGCGTTGTTACATGCGCAACGCAGAAGTACGCGAATTGCTGTTTTGTTTGTGGATCTTGATAATTTTAAATCGGTTAACGACAACCTCGGGCATGACGCGGGTGATCTGTTGCTTGTTGAGTCAGCACGCCGTATTCAACGGTGTATCCGGTCAGTCGACACCGTTGCGCGTTATAGTGGCGACGAATTTGTGGCACTGCTTGTAGATGTGTTTTCCGCCAGTGTGGCTTCCCGTATTGCCGAGGAAATGGTGATAGCGATGAGGGAGCCGTTTTCATTGGATGGTCGCCAGGTGTACTGTAGTGCCAGTATCGGCGTTTCATTTTATCCTGATGACGGCGACAACCCGGATACGCTGCTGATCAAGGCTGATCAGGCAATGTACGAGGTGAAAAAGTCCGGTCGCAATGCCTGGCAGTTTTATACCGCCGCGATGCAGTTGGAATCCGAGCACAAACACCTTCTTTATAACGAGCTTGTGGCAGCAATCAACGAAGACCAGCTGGAAGTTTATTATCAGCCGGTAGTAAACAGCAGTGACGGCGTCATTGTCAGCTGTGAGGCCCTTGTACGGTGGCCAAGACCGGACGGGTCGTGGGTAACGCCGGACCAGTTCATTCCGGTAGCCGAAGAACGCGGGTTGATCAACAGGATTGATTTGTTTGTGCTGCGACAGTCAATCAAAAGCATCCGGCAACTGAACACCTTTCTGGAACACCCGATCAGTTTATCTGTCAACGTTTCACCGCGTCTGCTTCATCTGCGCGACGATGATGCCCAGGACTGGTTGCGGGTGCTGGAGCAGGAGCGTGATGTTGCGATCACCATAGAAATCACCGAGCGCGTGCTGGTGGATGAGCAGGGCAATACCAAAAAAGTATTGGAGCAGCTGCATCGGGCTGGTGTGCGCATTGCCATCGATGATTTTGGAACCGGTTATTCCGGTCTGAGTTACTTTTCGCGCTTCCCGGTATCAGCGCTAAAAATTGACCGCTCTTTTGTGCGTGATCTGGGGCTGCGGGCAACGGAGACCACGCTGGTTGAAACCATTTTATTGCTCGCCAGTAAACTGGGAATACAGGTAGTAGCTGAGGGCGTGGAAACAGACGAGCAGGCAACGTTTTTGCGGGATCATGAATGTGATTTTCTGCAGGGCTATTTTATTTCGAGGCCACTGCCTGAGTATGAGTTCGGGCGCATGGTAATAGAGCAGCAAGGCAGGTAAGAAAAATGGGGACGGAGGAGTGCACTCCTCCGTCCCCATTTTTTCTAGACGAAATACGCTTTCAGCGGCGGGAAGCCATTGAATTCGATCGCGCTGTAGCTGGTTGTGTAGGCACCTGTGGAGAACCAGTACAGACGGTCGCCGGTTGCCAGATTCAGAGGCAGATAAGGCTTGTACTGCTCGTACATGATGTCGGCACTGTCACAGGTCGGACCTGCGACAATCGCTTCTTCAGTCTCACCCTGTTTCTCAACGTAGATGGGATACTTGATGCTCTCATCCATGGTCTCGATCAGGCCAGAGAATTTGCCCACATCGGTGAATATCCAGCGATGCAGCGAGGTGTGTGATTTGCGAGAAATCAACACCACTTCAGAGACCAGGATTCCGGCATTGGAAATCAGTGAACGGCCCGGCTCCAGAATGATTTCCGGGAAGTCGTCACCAAAATCTTCCTGAATGAACCGTGTGATCTCTTCCGCGTAGGTCGGCAGCGTGTTGGCACGGGTGATGTAGTTGGCCGGGAAACCACCGCCCAGATTGATCATTTTCAGGGTAATGCCGTCTTCTTCTTTCAGGCGCTCGAAAATCACCTTCACTTTGGCAATGGCAGCATCCCAGACACCGATATCACGCTGCTGCGAACCCACGTGGAAAGAGATGCCGTAGGGGTCCAGACCAAGCTCACGGGCCAGAATCATCAGATCAATGGCCATATCAGTGTGACAGCCGAATTTGCGCGACAACGGCCAGTCAGCAGTGTGGCTGCCTTCAGTCAGGATGCGGGCATAAACTCGTGAGCCGGGCGCCGCGCGTGCAATATTGCGCAGATCCGCTTCCGAATCGGTGGCAAACATGCGCACACCTTTTTCGTAGAAGTAACGGATATCCTTACTCTTTTTGATGGTGTTGCCATAACTGCAACGCTCTGCCGTAACGCCCAGGCTGAGCAACTTGTCCAGCTCATAGATGGAGGCAACGTCAAAATTCGAGCCCTTGTCCTTCAACAGATTGATGACTTCCGGCGCGGGATTGGCTTTAACAGCATAGTAGATCTTGGAGTATGGGAAATACTCGATCAGAGAATCGTAATGCTCACTGATGGTTTTCAAATCGATCACCACAAACGGTGTCTCTTTGGTATCCGCCATCGCTTTAATGCGGTCAAACGTGTCCTGCGGGTAGAAATCTTTAATCTTGATGGATTCAGTGCTCATTCTTGGTTGTGACTCCTTCAGCAATGGCTGGGCATTTATCTGGGCATTTATATAGTCGCGGGTTGCAGGCAGTCTTACTCATAGTGCCACTGCTGGTGGCGCGCATTGTAACAAACGCATCACTTGCGTAAAACGAAGTTTTTTGAATTAGCCCGAATCGGCTGGCTTTTTTGTGCTGTGTGTCAATAATAGCCCTCTGTGCCGGGTTGGGCTGATGCCCTTTTGTTGTCTCTGAAACCGGTAACAGGGATTGGGAAGTTCATGGATATTTTTCTGAAACTCGGATGGTATTTCCGTGCCAAATGGCGTCGTTATGTCTTGGCGGGTGTACTGCTGATTGCTGTGGATGTACTGGAGCTCACCATTCCCTGGCTGGTGGGTCGTCTGATTGACGAGGTGCTGGCACAAAGTCTTACTACTCAAAGCCTTACGCAGTATGTGGTGGCTGTGCTGGTATTGGGTGTGCTGATTTACATCATGCGGTTTTTGTGGCGCCTGTTTCTGTTCAGCGCCTCATTCCAGCTCGCCGAGCTGCTCAGACAGCAGGTCTATCGTCATATGACGCTGATGGCCCCGGGGTTCTATAACAAGCACCGCACCGGTGACCTGATGGCGCGCGCAACCAATGACGTCACTGCAGTTGAAATGACAGCGGGTGAAGGCGTTTTGTCGGGGCTCGATGGCGTGGTCACGGGTGTGCTGGTGCTGGTGGTCATGATGGTGTTCATCAGCTGGGAGCTGACACTGGTGGCTTTGTTGCCATTTCCGCTCATGGCCTGGTTTTTCTACATCATCGGCACGCGGCTTCACGATGGCTTCCGTGACGCCCAGGAGCGTTTCTCGGATCTCAATGACAAGGTCCAGGAATCAGTGTCCGGTATCCGGATGATTCGTGCCTTTGGTCGTGAAGTGCGAGAAGACGCCGACTTCATGCAAGTGGCTGATCGTGCTGCAGAAGCCAATATGCGCGTGGCGGCGACCGACTCGCTTTATGATCCGGCTATCTTTATCACAGTAGGCGTATCGTTTCTGCTGTCCATTGCCATGGGCGCCTGGCTGATAGAGCAGGGCAGTCTGACACTTGGGCAGCTGACCAGTTTCACCATGTATCTGGGTTATCTGATCTGGCCGATGTTTGCTTATGGCTGGCTGTTGAATCTGGTGGAGCGTGGCAGCGCAGCTTACACGCGCATCAACGCCCTGCTTGAAGCACGCTCACCGGTAGTGGATAGCGGTCAGCTGTTATCCGCGGTGAATCACGACATTCATTGGGATATTGCGGAATTTACTTATCCCGGTGCCGGCTCGCCGGCGCTGTCCAACGTGTCACTGCATGTTCCACAGGGCAATCTGCTCGGCATTGTTGGTGCGACCGGGGCGGGCAAGTCCACTCTGATCAACCTGCTGCTGCGCTACTACGACCACGACCAGGTACGCATAGAGCTGGGTGGGCACCCTGTGCAGGATTTCACTCTTCAGGCGCTGCGCAGCATGATTGCGGTGGTGCCGCAGGATGCGTTTTTGTTCACAGCCAGCATTGCGGAAAACATTGCGCTTGGCAGACCCGATGCTTCCATAGAAGAAATTCGTGCGGTAGCGCGCCTGGCCTCTGTTGAACAGGACATTCTGCGTTTCCCTGCTGCCTACGACACGCTTGTCGGAGAGCGCGGCGTGACCTTGTCAGGCGGCCAGAAACAACGCATTGCCATCGCACGCGCGTTGTTGCTCGATGCGCCGATTCTTGTGCTCGATGATGCCTTGTCAGCGGTGGATGTAAATACCGAGCGCAATATTCTCGCGCATTTAAAACAGGCCCGTCAGGGGCGCACGACAGTGATTCTTTGTCATCGTCTGTCAGCCGTGGAAGATGCCGATCAGATTGTGGTGATCAGTCATGGCGAAATCAAAGAGCGGGGCACTCATCAAAGTCTGCTGGCAGAAAAAGGCTGGTACGCCCGTATGTTCAACTATCAAAAACTGGAGCAGGCTGTTGCATCAGGACGATGAATTACCAAGACGCGTAGACCGTCGCTCCCTGAGGCGGCTGCTCCGGTACGCATTGGCTTATCCGCGACTTTTAAAACAGGCAGCCGTGCTGCTGATTCTGAGTACTCTTGGCCAGGTGCTTGGTCCGGTGCTGGTCAAGGTTTTCCTGGATGACTACGTCACTCAGGGGCACTATCCTGCGCGCGATCTGATTTTTCTGGCGGTGGCTTATGCCGGACTTTACGGCCTGTCTGCATGGGCCGGATACTGGCAGGCAATGCGTTTGAATGACGTTGCATTCTCTGTCGTACGCAGTATTCGGGCACAAGTATTCAGTACCGTGGTTCGCAAACCGCTCTCGTATTTTGATCACCGCCCGACTGGTAAACTGGTGTCGCGTATCACGAACGACACCGAGGCAATCAAAGATCTTTTTCTGCATGTGGTAGCAACATTTGCGCAGGGCATAGTGCTGATTGTTGCGATATTTATTGCCATGGCGCTGCTGGACATACGCCTGATGCTGGTGTGTCTGGTCATCATGCCGGTGATGATTGTAGTGATGATCAATTATCAGCGATTGAGTGCGCCCCGTTACCACAAAGCGCGCAGTATTCTGAGTCAGATCAACGCCACGATGAGCGAATCGATTCAGGGTATGAAAATTATCCAGCTGATGAATCAGCAGAAACGTTTTCATCAGCGTTTCACTGATACCAGCCAAAGCCATTTTGCTGCACGGATGACCAATCTCAAGCTGGATGCCATATTGCTGCGCCCGATGCCCGATCTGCTGCGTACCATGACATTGGCAGGTGTGCTGTTTTATTTTGGCTCGCAATCGATGACAACAGCTGTCGAGATTGGTGTGATCTATGCGTTTATCAACTACCTGTCACGTATCACTGAACCGGTGATGCAGATGACACAACGCCTGAGCATGTTGCAGCAGGCCGTGGTTGCCGGCGAGCGGGTTTTTGAAATTCTGGATGAAGGCAAGGAAGAGCACAAAAACGCGCGCCAGATGATTGAACAGGGACGTGTTGAGTTCAGGGATGTTTCTTTCAGTTATGACGGTAAACATCCGGTGTTGAACAATATCAATTTTGTGGTTGAACCGGGTGAGTTCTATGCCGTAGTCGGGCATACCGGCAGTGGCAAAAGTACTTTGATGAGTTTGTTGATGCGGTTTTATACGCCTCAATCCGGGCAGATACTGCTGGACGGCTGGCAGCTGCATGAGATCGACCAGAACAGTTTGCGCAATCAGGTCGGCGTGGTGATGCAGGATCCGTTTATCACCACGGGCAGTGTACGCGACAATATTTGTCTGGGTCAGGTAATGAGTGATGAGCAGATTGTGCGCGCGGCCAAACAGGCGCAGCTGCATGAATTTGTGATGAGTCTGCCTGACGCTTACAACACGATGATGGATGAGCGAGGCGGCAATTTTTCAACCGGGCAGCGTCAGCTTTTGTCGTTGGCGCGCACGCTGGCGCATGATCCGATGATTCTGATTCTGGATGAGGCAACTGCGAATATTGATAGTCATACTGAGGCGGTGATTCAGTCGGCGTTGATGCAGCTTAAGGGTAAAACCAGCATCATCGCGATTGCGCATCGGTTGAGTACGATCACCTCTGCTGATCAGATACTGGTTTTGCATCAGGGGGAGATTGCGCAGCGGGGGACGCATCAGGGTTTGCTTGGGCATGAGGGGTTGTATCGGAATATGTATTTGTTGCAGCAGAGTCGGGGTGATGGGTGATTTGTTGTGCTACCTGAATTTTTGGCTGTGGCCGCAGCAGGAGCAGGGCGCAGTGCAAGACAGGCCGCATCCTCTGACACGCCGACCGGAGCTGCGCAACTCAACGTCGCGGCTGCGCCGCTCCGGATTCGAACAGTGCTCGCTCTTTTTCGGTCGGCGTGTCAGAGGATAAGCGCGGCCTGATTGGTCTTGCACTGCACCCAGCTCCTGCTGCTCACTTCGAATTTATTGATGTGGAGTGCGCAGGTGTCACACAATCTGTTGATGGTGGTTGGAGTGGGTCCGGGTGCAGTCCTATTCTGCGTGCGCCAGATTGAGGTTTCCGAATTTGGCGAGGTAGTGCCACACTTTTTTCAGATCCTGGGCATCGTGTAACTGCTGATTTACGGCAGCGCCTATCATGAGCGGCGTAATAATTCCGTTCTCGGCAATATCATGGGCCAATGCGATGTATTGCTGGCCGCGATAGTTCGCGTAATGGTTGAGGGCAGACACCCGAATTGAGAACCCTTTGTGCCACTCCACGGTACATCCCAGAAGCGCGGCAGCCTTTTCAACTTCCGTACCTTTGTAGCAGGGGTCCAGTACCAGTTTGTCGACGTCAGACGCGATCGCGATGCTGCCGTGTATATGGGCTTCGATGTAGTGGTCCAATGCGTCCGGTTCATCGGCATCTGCCAGGTCAATCAGATGCTGTATGGCGCCGGCATACCCGTATTCGCGCGGTCCCAGCCAGCTTTCGGGATAACAGAATGTGGTTCTGTCTAGAACATGGCTTTTGAGTGTGAAGAATGACGACCCGAATCTGGGCGATCCGCCGGCGCCATGTCTGCGATGATTTAATGCGCCATACTTTGGCCGTTCACTCGCGGGAGCATCATCATACAGGCCATTGAACGCTGCACTTTCCCAGTTCCATCGGTCGCCACCAGCAAATGCCGAAACGCCACCATTGCCCGTGCCCGTCTCAAACTGCGAACGCAGATACCCATCACTTGCAATCCTGCTCAAAACCGGCTGCCCGTCACGCGTCAATCTGTCCGGATGAAAATTGACCGTAACTTCCAAAGCACTCGCGTCAGGGCAAAGTTCCCCATGACATCGAAAACGCTCAAGAGCTTTCTGTTGGATCGGGCTCAGTGTGTTTTTCATACCGTCAGAGAATTCATGCTCGTCTCGGGACTCAGGTCACAATTGGAATGACGAATGGTAAGTCCACAGTCATGAATTTAGCAACGATGCGCAGAACAACCCGGACACTCCAGACCAGGCTCAAGTGTAAGCCGAGCCCGATCCCAACCACCACACCCAAATTCAGCGTGAGCGACGGGCGGGCATGGCAGTGCCGGACCAATAAGGCCGCGTTTATCTTCTGTGTCGCCGCCCGATCAAGCGGGAGCACTGTGCGAATCCTGAGCGGCGTAGCCGCGAAGTTGAGTTGCGCACCGCCGGGCGGCGACACAGAAGATGCGGCCGGTCCGGCACTGCCATGCCCGCCCGTCGCGGCCCCACTGATTAGAAAACCACCGCACCGCCTTTCCATCAGACAAAAAAAAGACCCATCCGTTCCCAGACAGGCCTTTCTCATCACATCTGACTCACAACTATCCTGATATCACTCAGCAGAACGCAAAGCCGCCTGCGCCGCAGCCAGGCGCGCAATCGGCACCCGGGGCGGAGAACAGCTCACATAATGCAGCCCCAGCTTATGACAGAAATCGATAGAATCAGGATCACCCGCGTGCTCACCACAGATCCCCAACTTCAGATCCTTACGCGTCTTCAGACCATTCTCCACCGCAAACTGCATCAATTTACCCACACCCGTCTTATCCAGACTCGCAAACGGGTTCTTGTTGTAGATTTCTTTCTGCTGATACTGATCATAGAACATACCCATATCATCGCGGCTCAGGCCCAGGGTCGTCTGCGTCAGGTCATTGGTGCCGAAGCTGAAGAACTCTGCAACCTCTGCAATCTCATCCGCAGTAATAGCGGCACGTGGCACTTCTACCATGGTGCCAACCAGGTACTTGATGGTGACACCTTTCTTCTTCATCACTTCATCAGCCATGCGGCGCACGATATTCAGCTGGTCGGCGAGTTCTGCTTTGAAGCCCACCAGCGGGATCATGATCTCAGGGTGAACATCAACAGGGTTCTTGCTCTTCATCACTTCCGCAGCCGCTTCAAAAATGGCCTGCGCCTGCATTTCTGTGATTTCCGGATACAGGATGCCGAGACGGCAGCCGCGGCAACCCAGCATCGGGTTTTCTTCGTGCAAGGCTTTAATTCGATCGATCACAAATTCCAGTGGTAAACCAAGTTTGTCTGCAAGCTGACGACGCACCGCATCATCCTGCGGCAGGAATTCGTGCAAGGGTGGATCCAGCAGGCGGATGGTTACCGGGCGACCGGCCATGGCTCTGAACAATCCAACAAAGTCTTTGCGCTGCATTGGCAGCAGTTTTTTCAACGCTTCACGACGTTGTACCACGTCGACTGCCAGAATCATCTGACGCATGTCGTCAATGCGGCTGCCTTCAAAGAACATGTGTTCCGTGCGGCACAGACCGATACCTTCTGCGCCGTAAGCCACTGCCTGCTGAGCCATCGACGGGGTGTCGGCATTGGTGCGGATGCGCAGTTTGCGGTGTTTATCTGACCATTCCATGACGGTGTTGAAGAGCTCATAGGTATAGCTCTCTTCCGGCTTCATGTGACCTTCGAGCACGCGTTTGACTTCAGAGTCTGCGCTCTCTATCAGGCCTTTATAAACGTTGCCGGTAGTTCCGTTGATGGAGATGTAATCGCCTTCGCGCAGGGTAATACCATTGGCGGTCAGTGTCTTTCTTTCGTAATTGATGGTGATATCGCCGGCGCCACAGATACACACTTTGCCGAGCTGACGCGCGACCAGAGCCGCGTGTGATGAGACGCCACCGCGTGTAGTCAGAATACCTTGCGAGTTCAGCATGCCCTTCAGATCTTCCGGAGAAGTTTCTGAGCGGCACAGGATCACTTTATTGCCTTTACGCGCTTCCACTTCTGCCTGCGCAGCGGTGAATGCGATGCGCCCAGTAGCAGCGCCGGGGCCTGCGGGCAGGCCTTTGCAGATCAGCTGGGCTTCTTTCTGTGCCTTGATGTCAAACACCGGCACCAGCAGCGAGTCGATAGACTCTGCAGGGATTTTCAGCAGCGCAGTTTTCTGGTCAATCAGCTTCTCGCGGTTGAGTTCAACAGCAATCCGGATCGCAGCCAGACCAGTGCGTTTGCCATTGCGGGTCTGCAGAATAAACAGACGACCGCCTTCAATGGTGAATTCAAAGTCCTGCATGTCCTTGAAGTGTTTTTCAAGACGCGCGCGCACTTTCTCCAGATCGGCAAAATTCTTCGGCAGTTCTTTTTCCATGGCCGCGATGGGCTTGGGCGTACGCACGCCTGCAACAACATCCTCGCCCTGGGCGTTGGTGAGGTACTCACCGTAGAACACTTTTTCGCCGGTGGCCGGGTCGCGCGTAAACGCAACACCTGTGCCGCTGTCATCGCCGGCATTACCAAACACCATGGATTGAATATTCACCGCTGTGCCCCACTCCGCAGGAATGCCGTACTGCTGGCGGTAGAGGATTGCGCGATCATTTTTCCATGATCCAAATACTGCGCCGACAGCACCCCACAGTTGCTCGTAAACATCCTGCGGAAAGCTCTTGCCGGCGGTTCTGTTGATCAGCAGTTTGTAGCGATTGACCAGTTCGCGCAGCTCGTCTGCGGTGAGCTCATTATCCAGCTCTTTGCCCAGTGTGTGCTTCATTTCATCCAGCAGGGCGTGGAAGGGGTCTTCAGACTCCTCGTCAGCCGCCTGGACGCCCATGACAACATCACCATACATCTGGATAAAACGGCGGTAGCAGTCCCATGCAAAACGCGGGTTGCCGGAAATATTCGCCAGGCCTTCAACTGTCTGGTCGTTCAGGCCAAGATTGAGGATGGTATCCATCATGCCCGGCATGGAGTCACGGGCGCCAGAGCGCACGGATACCAGCAGAGGGTTGTCACGGCTGCCAAACTCGCGCCCCATTTGTTCTTCCACCAGCCTGATAGCCTGCTGGACATCTTTTGCCAGTGACTTCGGATAACTGCGGTCATGGTCGTAAAAATATGTGCAGACTTCCGTGCTGATGGTGAACCCGGGAGGAACTGGCAGGCCTATGGCCGCCATCTCCGCCAGATTGGCGCCTTTGCCGCCCAACAGCGCGCGCATGGTGGCATTACCATCAGTTTGACGGCCGAAGTTGTATACATACTTAGCGGATTTCGGGTTTGAGGCTTTGCTGGTATCGGATTTTTGATTCATGGTTCCCGGGTTCTTCATCAGCAGTTTGAATGCGAAGCGAGTGGTTTTGAGGCGCGCAAGGATAATGCAAGTCGGGTTTTAAATCCAGCAGGAGGGTATGCAAATCAGGTCCTTACTGACGTGAAATTCCTGTAATCGGTCGTTATTTCGCCGTAATTGCATGCTTTTGTAGTAATACTACATATTGGGCGGGTGATTGAATTCTCCATACTTTAAAAAGTGGATAACCTGCGCAATCACGGCAGCGCGCTGCATTATAAAGGTGTGTGTATAAGGCATTTCGATGAAGTCACGCATGCCATCTATCTTGGTGCTTTCTACGGTAACTTTGCCGTCATCATGTTCCGGTAATGTCATCGAAAAAATCGGATTGAAGGAGCGATTTCCCGCAATCACGCCCAGTTCGAAGTCAACCGGCGGCAGGTTTGCGGGAATGCTGTCAGGGCCGGCGGTCCCGAGCTGGGAGGCCGGATCTCCGGTAAAAAGCTCAAAACCGGGTACACGGCCAAAGACGTCGATGATCTGGCTGCCGTGGTTGGGCGGTGCCAGCATGACTATCCGACCCAGTTCGTTGATTGAGTGCTCACTGAGGTAGTAACGCACCAGAATTCCACCTAATGAGTGCGTGGCAAAGTGAATCAGCGGCGCATTGAGCGCTCTGCATTCCTCGAGACCTTCATTAATGGCGAGATCTGCCAACTGTTCGATCGTGTGGGTGCGGGATTCGTAGTGCACATTGCTGACGCTGTAACCGGCATCTGCCAGTGTTCTGGCCATCTTGCGCATGGAAAAGTCGGTTCTGCCCATGCCGTGCAGTAAAATCACGCATTCTGCACTGTCGGTGTGCGGCGGGTTCGGTTCCGGGAATTGAACAGGGGGCAAGGTCTGCGGTTCAGCAGAATTCGGCTCGGCCACGAATACACACCCGATTAACATCAGGGCGGATAAAAGTGCCGGTGCCAGGCGCTGAGGTCGGACTCTGTTCATAGGAGCAGCCTTTTATGTCATGGCGATGACGGGGCGCATGCGCCCTGTATCTTCTGAGCCTGAGTGGCAGGTTTACAAGCCGCGTCAGCGCTGGGTGAACCCGGTGGGTGTGCCTGGGCGATGAATGCAAGTTGTTGCCACTATTATAAAAATTCCTGAGCCATGATACTCTTTAATGGCGGTAAGGGTCTAATCTACCCGACACACTTTGTTGCAAAAATGATAGAGCAATCGTTGTACTAGTTCAGAAAGTTCGGATACGATCCATCGCAATGCTGACAACGTAGTATTCGATGCAGAACAAAAGACAGTACGGCGGTAGTTGCTGTCAGGGGGTAGTCCCCGATAGACTTTGAGCCGCTTAACCCTGCGGGAGGAATTCCAAATGAAAAAGACAAGTATGACAGCTATGCTCGCTCTGGCGGCTGCAGTTAGTTTTCAGGCTAATGCGGCGACCGGCGTAGACCCACTGACTCAGATCAAACCAGTAGATGCCGAATGGTTCTACAACGGTTCACAGCCTGATTTCGTGGTAGAAGTTCCTAGCTTCACCGTTCCAGCAACTGGCGTAATCGACTACATCGACTCCGTAATTCCTTTGGAGTTCGGCGAAGATCGTTGGGTTAAAGCCGTTCAGTTCATTCCAGGCGACAAGCGCGTTCTTCACCACCTGTTGTCTTATGTAGTTGCAGATGGCTCGAAAGCGGCTGATGGCATGATCGACGAAACTGTTAATGACAGCCGTCGTGAATTCCTGGAAGGCTACGCACCGGGTAAAGAGTACGCAACAGAGTTCCCCGAAAACACAGGTATTTTCATGCCTGACGGTTCCGCTCTGCGTATGAGCATCCACTACACTTCTTTCGGTCAGGAAACTACCGACAGCACTCGTGTAGGCCTGTGGTTCCACGACAAGGCGGATGAGCCTCAGTACCAGTTCCACACTTACTCAGTGTCTACTCCAATGAACCAGATCCGTATTCCGGCTGGCGCAATGGATCACGCTGCGACTGCAACGCACGTGTTTGAACAGGACATCACTCTGTACGGTTTCCGTGCACACATGCATTACCGTGGCAAGTCCATGGCAGCGCGCGTGATTTACCCTGACAACACTGCTGAAGACATCATCAACGTTGCTGACTATAACTTCGCTTGGCAGCCAACCTACCGTATGGCTGAGCCGATGATTATCCCGGCTGGCTCACGCGTAGTTGTTGAAGGTCTGTTCGACAATTCCCAGTACAACCTGGGTGTACCAGATCCGACTGTAGACGCCATGGGCGGCCTGCAGAGCTGGGAAGAAATGTTCATCGGTTACTTCTCTTACACAGCTAATGACTAAGTTGTAAGAAAGTGACTGTTTGAGCAGCACAATTGAGAGGGGCTGCTTCCTGGCGAAGCGGCCCCTTTTATTTAGTGAGAGAGTCAGTTTTAGTTAAATTTGTCAGACTTCTGATGTAATCTCGGGCGCCTGGTTTGCTGATTGTCGAAGCAGCTGCCAGAAGTTTGCGCCAGATTAAGAATTTGTTAAGGCTAATGCAGTAAGCTTGCTCAGCCAGCATCTTGCTGTGCCACCAATCAAAACAATAATATGTCGCAGAGCGTGTTGCCCCCTGGGGTTCATGGTCCTGCAGAATTATCCAGAGAGAGAATAAAGAGGGTTTGTTCATCATGAAAAAATTCAGCATGCTGGCGATGTTTTCCGTAGCCGCGGCATTCAGTTTTAACGCTCAGGCAGCCGACCGCGTGGGTGACTTTACGCTTATTGACAACACTGGCAAAGCCCACCAGCTGAGCAAGTATGCTTACAGCAAAGCGCTTGTAATTATTTCTCAGGCGACTGGTTGTACTGCAAACCAGGAAAACATTGCACGCTACAAGCAGCTGCGCACTAACTGGGATCACCGTGGCGTGACCTTCGTTATGCTCAACTCCGACAACAAAGACGATCGTGCAGGTATCCGCGCCGAAGAAGCGATCTGGAACTATGACTTCCCGATTCTGGATGACGAAACCCAACTGGTTGCTGAATCACTGGGCATTACCCATGCTGGTCAGGTAGTTGTGGTAGATCCGGTTCGTATGAATGTCCTCTATCGTGGTCCGCTGCCAGCTCAGCCTGCTAACGCTCCACTGGGTCAGGCTCTGACAGCTATTGTTGCTGATGGCGCTGATAGCCGTCAGATGGAAACCGTTACTGTAGAATCTGAGGCTGCTGCCGGCTGTGCACTGACGTTCCCGGCTCGTGACGCAGCGTTGGCTAAAGTGCCTGACTACGAAACTGAAATCGCTCCGATCCTGATCGAGCGTTGTGTTGGTTGTCACGTAGAAGGCGGTATTGGTCCATTCGCTATGAACAGCCACATGATGATTCAGGGCTGGAGCCCGATGATTCGTGAAGTGATCATGACTGGCCGTATGCCACCAATGCAGATTGACCCAACTATCCGCGAATTTACCAACAGTGGTAATCTCCCGGTGGAAGAGCGTCAGAAGCTGGTTCACTGGATCAATGCGGGTTCGCCACGTTAATTGATCCGGATTTGAGGGTTCTGTAGTTTTTTGATACAAACCTATTCAAATCAAACCTTTAGAAAGGCCGCCCCTGTACTCAGGGGCGGCCTTTCTGCTTTTCAGGCTATTTCCCTGTCAAGTGAATGCTACACTTTGTTGCAATTCTCTTTGGGTGCCAGTTGTGTTGATCAATTCCCTGGTTTAGGATCAGACACAATGCAAGGCAGTTTGTATGCAGAATACAAAAACCGCTAAGCCTTCAGTCCTGTCAGGGCTCAAAGTGCTTATTCCCGGAAGAGGAGCATTATAATGAAAAGAACTAGTTTGACTGCTGCGCTCGCAATCGCGGCTGCCTGGGGAGTTCAGGCGCACGCAGGCGTGGATCCCCTGACACAGATCCAGCCTGTACAGAGCGAATGGACCTATAACGGCACTGCGCCAGACCATGTTGTTGATGTGCCAGCATTTGCTGTGCCTGCAACTGGTGTGATCGACTACATCAACTCTGTGATTCCGCTCGAATTTGAAGACGAAAGATGGGTGAAAGCCGTCCAGTTTATCCCTGGCGACAAGCGGGTACTGCACCATTTGTTGTCCTACGTTGTTGCTGATGATGGTGGCAATGAAGGCACAATCAACGAAGAGGACAACGATCCTCGTCGTGAATTCCTCGAGGGTTATGCCCCCGGTAAGGAATACGCAACCGAGTTCCCAAGCAATACTGGTATCAAAGTGCCGGTTGGTTCAGCACTGCGTATGAGTATTCACTACACCTCCTTTGGTCAGGAAACTACGGACAACACACGTGTTGGCCTTTGGTTCTATGACAAAGAGGAAAACCCCGAGCTGGAATTCCGCACATATTCTGTGTCAGCAAACGGTGCGCAAAATCTGCATATCCCGCCAGGCGCTATGAACCATGAAATGGCAGCCAGCTATGTGTTCGAAGATGCAATCGTGTTGCATGGTTTCCGTGCTCACATGCACTACCGTGGCAAATCCATGAGTGCGCGGGTTATTTATCCAGACAATACTGTTGAGGATATTATCAACGTTGCTGACTATAACTTTGCCTGGCAGCCTACTTACCGTATGAAGGATCCGATGACATTGCCGGCCGGTTCCCGAGTAATAGTAGAAGGCCTGTTTGACAATTCCGAGTTTAATCCCGGCAACCCGGATCCTACAGTACCTGCTGTTGGTGGTCCGCAGAGCTGGGAAGAAATGTTTATTGGATACTTCTCGTACACAGACGTACCGCAATAAGCCCTCCGCTCGAGTTTGATCTGGAACAAAAACCGCCCTCAAAAAGGGCGGTTTTTGTTTTAAACACCTCCAAAATTGCGCTAAATCAAATTTTTTGTCCCTGCCCGGAGAGAAACTCTGCTCATGGGGGCGCCGCAAAGCACAGCTCCCCGACTTGAAGGTAAGCCCTAATCTGAGGAGAGGAACTGATAAATGCAAAAAATAATATTAACCGCGACCACTCTTGCAGCTTCATGTTTTGCTGGCGCTGCCAGCGCCGGTGTGGACCCGCTTACCTTGATCCAGCCTCCGGTAAGCGAGTGGACATACGATGGCAGCAATCCTGACTACATCGTTGAGGTGCCGTCGTTTACCGTTCCTGCTACCGGTGTGATCGATTATATTGACTCGGTAGTCCCTCTGGATTTCGGCGAAGAGCGTTGGGTCAAAGCCGTGCAGTTCATCCCCGGCGACAAGCGGGTACTTCACCATCTTCTGTCTTACGTTGTGGCCGAAGACGGCAATCATGAAGGCATGATTAACGAAGAAGACAACGATCCGCGCCGGGAATTTCTAGAGGGCTATGCCCCCGGTAAGGAGTATGCAACGGAGTTTCCAGGAGGCACTGGCATCAAAGTTCCGGAAGGCTCGGCCTTGCGAATGAGTATTCACTACACCTCTTTTGGTCAGGAAGCTGTGGACAGCACACGGGTTGGGCTGTGGCTGTATGACAAGCAGGATGAGCCAAGTCTGGAATACCACACCTACTCGGTTGCTGCTAACGGCCCACAGAATATTACGATTCCGCCAGGGGTGATGAACCATGAAATGGCTGCAAGCCATCAGTTTGATCAGGACATCGTCCTGCATGGTTTCCGTTCACACATGCACTACCGTGGTAAATCCATGAGTGCACGGGTTATCTATCCGGATAACACGGTTGAGCAAATCATCAATATCCCGGACTATAACTTTGCATGGCAACCAACCTATCGCATGGCGGAGCCAATGGTGATTCCAGCGGGTTCGCGTGTAATTGTTGAAGGGGTTTTTGACAATTCGCAATACAACATTGGCAACCCTGATCCTAATGTCACGGTTGTAGGAGGTCTGCAAAGCTGGGAAGAAATGTTTATCGGGTATTTCTCTTATACTGATCTGCCCAAGTAAGGTATTGTGGTAGCCTGATTGTAAAGACAGTACGTATAAAGGGGCTGCTTCTTTATGGAGCGGCCCTTTTTCATTTTTATTTTCTGAGGATTTATGTCCGGATTCTCAGTCAGGAAATTTTGACTATGACGATTGATGTTTTACTAAAACCGTTCAACTCACCAAAACTTCAGCTTAAGAATCGTGTACTGATGGCGCCGATGACTCGCCAGTTTTCCCCGGACGGTGTGCCCGGTCCCGATGTGGTTGACTACTATCGCCGCCGTGCAGAGGGCGATGTCGGCCTGATAATTACCGAAGGCACCACAGTCGGCCACAAAGCCGCATCATTCGACAGCAAGATTCCAAACTTCCACACACCGGAAGCACTTGCGGGCTGGAAAAAAGTTGTTGAAGCGGTGCATGCTGCTGGCGGAAAAATTGCGCCGCAGCTCTGGCATATAGGCTGTGCCCGTAAACCCGGAACAGGCCCGTTCCCTGACTATCCGAGCGCGACGCCATCGGGTCTGGCTTTGCCGGGCAAACCGGTTGGTGAGCCGTTAAGTGTGGAGGAAATCGGAGAGATTGTTCAGGCATTTGCGGTGGCAGCGCGCAATGCCAAAGAGATTGGTTTTGACGCAGTTGAGATTCATGGTGCGCACGGATATCTGGTGGATGACTTCCTGTGGGAAGGGCTGAACCAGCGTGATGACAAGTACGGCGGATCGCGCGCAAAACGCAGTCAGTTTGCGGTAGAAATAGTGCAGGCTATCCGGGCAGAAGTTGGTGAGGATTTCCCGATCATTTTCCGTTTCTCTCAATGGAAGCAGCAGGATTACAACGCGCGGCTTGCGACTACGCCTGAGGAATTGCTGGAGGTGTTGAAACCCATTTCTGATGCTGGTGTTGATATATTTCATTGCAGCACACGTCGATTCTGGGAGCCTGAGTTTGCTGGCTCCGATCTTAACCTGGCGGGCTGGACAAAAAAATTGCTCAACAAACCTACTATCACGGTAGGTAGTGTCAGTCTGAGTGAGGAGTTCATTACCACATTCGTTGGCGGTGAAGCGGCCTCTGCTGACATCACCGAGCTTCTGAATCGCCTGGAGAAAAATGAATTTGATCTGGTTGCAGTTGGCCGTGCGTTAATTGCCAATCCTGATTGGGTGAAACTGATTCAATCGGGCAAAACAGACGCACTTAAAACGTACAATAAATCCATTCTGGCCGAGCTGGTTTAATTTACAAAAAGCTTTTTGTATTTAGAACAGCCTTTCTATTTAATGCCTTTAAGGAGGCCAACGCGCAGCTGCAAGCTGCAGGTTCGTACCCAATGCCGGGTGCGTGCTGATGACAACAAAAACGGAGAATGATGATGAATAATCAGACCAACCGGTTTTGGGGGTTCAGTGCGATTCCTCAGATTTTTTTCCCGGCAGCGGGATTGGTGTTGTTGTTTATTGTGCTGGCGCTGTCCTTTCAGGACAGCCTCGCCGGTTTTTTTGGTGAACTGGGTCGATTCACTTTTTATTACTTTGGCTGGTTCTACGTGCTGGTAGTCAGTACGTTGCTGATTTTTTTGCTGTGGCTGGCGTTCAGCGGATACGGCGCCTTAAAACTGGGGCACGATAACGAGAAGCCGGCGTATAGCACCACCTCATGGTTTGCTATGCTGTTTGCCGCAGGCATCGGTACCATCCTGATGTTCTGGGGTGTGGCAGAACCCCTTAGCCATTACGTCAATCCCCCGCTGCTCGGTGTTGAGCCGGAAAGTCTGGATGCAGCCCGCAACGCCATGAATATCGCTCTGTATCACTTCGGTTTGCATACCTGGACAATTTTTGTGATGCCTGCTCTGGCAATCGCCTACTTCAGCTACAGACACAATCTGCCGCTGCGCATCAGCAGCGTGTTCTATCCTCTGTTGGGTGATCGTATTTACGGGCCGGCCGGCTGGGCTATTGATGTGATAGCGCTGACAGGAACTGTGTTTGGTGTGTCGGTATCAGTCGGACTGGGTGCGCTGCAGTTAAACAGTGGTCTGAGTGCGGTATTTGATTTCCAGCCATCCCGGCTTATCCAGTTGACGATTGTGGCAGTTGTCACGCTGGTGGCTTGCATGTCAATTGCAATGGGTCTGGATCGGGGTATCAAACGCCTGTCTGAGATAAATATTCTGCTGGCCTTGTTAGTCATGATATTTGTCTGGATCGTAGGCCCGACCTTATTTATCACATCAGGTATTGTGCAGAACTTTGGTAATTACATGCAGAATTTGCCATGGATGTCGTTCTGGACTGAAGCGTATCAGGGCACCAGCTGGCAACAAAGCTGGACGGTGTTTTATTGGGCGTGGACTATTTCATGGGCGCCTTATGTCGGGATTTTTATTGCCAGAATTTCGCGTGGGCGCACAATCAAACAATTTGTGCTCGGCGCCCTGGGTGCGCCCATGCTGTTCACGCTGATCTGGTTCTCGGTATTTGGCATCACAGCTATCGATATGGAATTAAACAAAGGCATTGATTTAAAAACGCAGGTGCAATCTGATGTGGCGGTGGCCCTGTTTGATTTTCTGTTTAATCTGCCCCTGCCCATGCTCAGCGCCAGTCTGAGTTTGCTGGTGATTCTGATTTTTTTGATAACGTCAGTGGATTCGGCCGCGATGGTAGTCGATCATCTGTCGCGCAAAGAGGGGCAGGAAAGCCAGATGTGGCAGCGCCAGTTCTGGACCTTGCTGATTGGCATTACAGCCGCCACCATGTTGTCTGGCGGCGGCTTGCCGGTATTGCAGAACGTGGTCACCGCACTCGGGTTTCCGTTTTGTATTCTGCTATTGCTGATGGCGATTTCTTTGTTTCGTGCTTTGGGACGCGATCAACGTGCTCAGCTTATCGCGACCTGATCAGCCAGGTCTGATGGATACGGGCGTTGCGCACAAAGTCTTTGTCCAGACTTTGTGCGCTGTAGTCCTGAACATCATACTGTTCAGCGACAGTTTCATCCATTTTAAACCGGCGCATATTATTTGAAAAAATCAGCAGGCCGCCCGGATTCAATCGGCTCATGCTCAAATCAATCAGCATACTGTGGTCGCGCTGAACGTCTAATATATTGTCCGTGCTTTTGGAGTTGGAGAATGTTGGTGGGTCCAGGAAAATCAGATCGAATTTTTCACGGTATTTTTGCAGATAAGTGATGCAGTCCAGTTCCACCAATTCATTCTGGTACAGATCCAGGCCATTGAGTTCAAGATTGCGTCTGGCCCAGTTGATATAGGTGCGTGACAGATCCACGCTGACGGTATGACGTGCGCCGCCCAGTGCCGCCTGCACGGTGACTGAACCGGTGTAACAAAACAGATTCAATACGTCCTTGCCCTGCGCAATGTCGTGTACGTAACGGCGCATGGGGCGGTGATCCAGAAACAGGCCGGTATCCAGATATTTTTCCAGATTCACGATCAGGCGCGCATCACCTTCCTTGACTATGATGTCTTCACCATCGCGTTCGTTAGGCTGATACTGCTGTTTGCCTTTCTGCCGTTCACGTACTTTGATGGCTACTTTGTCTGTTGGCAGTTCCATCACATTTTGAACAGCAATCACTGCTTGCTTGCGACGCTGTGCAGCATCCTCTTCACCAATCGACGCCGGCGCTTTATATTCCTGCATATGCACACGAATGACCTGGCGCTCATCTTTGTACACATCAATGGCAAACGAATATTCCGGCATGTCGGCGTCATACAGGCGATAACAATCGATGCCTTTCTGCTCAGCCCAGCGCCCGATATTTTTCAGATTTTTACGCAGACGATTGGCCAGCATAACGCCGCCTTCATCGAGTGAGGCTGCCGTCATGGATTTGATGGTGACCGGACCTGTGGCCTGACGCTGGTAAATGCTGTCTTCGTTGACATGGAACAGCAGCAGCTTGGCAGGCAGGGCGCCGTTAAACAATGCATACTGACGATGGCTGTGCATGCCCATCAACTTGCCCCATTCGGGCCGGGCGGTAAACACGGCGGCTTCAGCGCCGACGGCTTCGGTGCGAATCAGTTTGCCCAGTTCCTGATACAACTGCATCACTTCAGTGTCTTCGCCAAGACGTTCAGCGTAAGGGGGGTTTGTCAGCAGCAGATCAGGTTTGCGCGAAGGTTTGGCCTCGGTCAGTAAACACGAATCGAATTCTATAAAGTCCCAGACACCGGCGCGTTCCGCATTGCGACGTGCCATGCCCAGTGCACGCAGATCCTGGTCGCTGCCCAGTGCGTGACCTTTCCAGCCTTTGGCGAGATCACGTCGTGCTTCAGCTTCCTCAAGTACCTGTTTGGCAGCTTCGAGGTCATGGTGGGGCCATTGTGACAGCTCGCCGTCGCGCAGCAGCCCGGGAGCGACATCCATCGCCATCAGCACGGCTTCAATCAAAATAGTGCCGGCGCCGCACATGGGGTCATAAATCACCGGCTCTTCCTGCTTCATGATGGTGGGCCAGCCCGCGCGCATCAGCAGCGCGGCTGCCAGCGTCTCTTTCATCGGTGCTTCGCCTTGCTCCAGACGGTAACCGCGTCTGTGCAGACTTTCAGTCATCAGCTCGAGACCCAGAATCAGGCGGTTGCGTTTGATCACCGCGTGAATTCGCATATCGGGACTGTCTTTGGAGACATCAGGCCGCGCCATGCCCTGCGCGCGGAACTGGTCAACAATGGCGTCTTTGATGCGTTGGGCAATAAATTGAGTATGACGCAGCTGATCGGTGGTGCCTGCAGCGCTGATCGCAAAGCTGCTGTTGCTGTCCATGTGCTCCAGCCAGTTGATGCTGTCTGCCACTTCGTACAGGGAGTCAGCGTCCGTGACCGGCCTTTCCTGAAGTATCAGGATGACGCGGTTGGCCACACGCAGATGCATCAATGCGCGGTAGGCCACCAGCAGTGTGCCTTTGAAATAAACGCCGGCTACGGATTGACGTATGTCCTCAGCGCCGCAGGCGCGCAGCTCCTCTTCAAGCAGGGACTCAAGGCTTTTGGCGCAGCTGGCAAAAAAGTGCAGAGATTGAGCATCAGACATAACAGGGCAGGCATCCTTATACTTTAAGGCGTGCATGATAATACGAAACAGCGGCAATTGCCTGACTAGTAGTTGCCTGGCGCTCACTGCGGGGCATTGAAGCAGGGCTGACGTGTGATTTATCAATGCAGTTTGTGGCGCCTGCCGCAATTGACTATGATGGCGGCCCGCAATAGCTAAACTTTTTCAGAGAATTCAATGCTCAGTTATCTTCACGGTTATCACGCTGGCAACCATGCCGACGTCATCAAACATCTGGTTTTGCTGGCGCTGCTGCAACAGTTGCGGCAAAAGGAGAAACCCTTTGTGGTAATTGATACCCATGGCGGCAACGGTCTTTACGCGCTGGACAGCCCGCAGGCCCGTAAAACGCGAGAGGCAGAGAGTGGGGCGCTGCCCTTGTGGCAGCATTATAAGAAGTACTCTGCTTTCAAATCGCCTTTGCTGAACGATTACCTGGCCCTGATAACCGGTTTTAATCCGGACGCCAGCGCAGCAAAACCATCAATTTATCCGGGTTCACCTGCCATTGCTCAATCACAACTGCGTGAGCATGACAGATTGACAGTCATGGAGCTGCACAACAGCGAGGTTGATCAGCTGCGCACCAACTTCCATTTTGACAAACGCATCACCATTCATCATCGGGATGGATTTGAAGGTGCGGTAGCGCTATCACCGCCGGCGCCGCCAATGCCCCGGCGTGGTCTGGTGCTGATTGATCCGTCTTATGAAATCAAAACCGATTATCAGCGTGTGGCAAAGACCGTGAAGGAGATCCACCGGCGCTGGGCGACCAGCATGATTGCAGTGTGGTATCCCATGCTGGGGCGGACACGTGATCATAGTTCCTCGCTGATTCAGACATTAAAATCCCTGCCGGATGTGCGAGTGATGGAGCTGGTGATGGGGCCGCAGACGGAAGAGTTTGGCATGCACGGCTCAGGCATGCTGCTGATCAACACACCCTGGCAGTTTGGCAAAATCATTGATCCGGCGATGCAGGAAGCGGCAACATGTATGTCAGCAAGTTATCGTGTTACTGTTAAATAAAAATTGTTTTTGTAATTGCCAGCGCTGAATTCAAAGAGGGTCGTAATGAAAAAACTGCAACTTGCGATGATGATGTCTGCACTGGTGTTCAGCTCAAACGCATCACTGTTCGCGCAGGCAACGCTGGAGCCATCCATGTATTCAGGGCTTACCCTTCAGGTAGGCCAGGTGCACAGCGGTGAGCTGCTGACTTCACATCCGCAAATGTCTGATGGTTCGCATGCTGATTGTTTCCAGCTCGATACAGAGGCAGGCAAGGAGTACTCCGTTACTCTGCGCTCGACGGATTTTGATAGTTATCTGATGCTGGGGATCGGGTCCTGCGCCGATGTCATGCTTTCATTAGAGAACGATGACTTCGAAGAAGAGACGCTGGATGCCCGCATAGTTTTTACCGCAGAGCACCAGCAATACTCTATTTTTGTGAACAGTTATGACGCCGGTTTTACCGGCGCATTTACCCTGCATATCGATTAACGTGCGCTTACTCCTGCTCAAGGTTTGTTGAGCCAGCGCACTTCATACAGGTCATGGCGCTGGTCACGCGCATTGGTTACTGAGCCTTCGTGTCTGACCTGAACCAGCTTGTCCAGATCAAGGTCGGCTACCAGTGCCATTTCGGTATTGGGTGTGCTTTCCGCAATCACCGCGTCGTGCGGGAACGCAAAGTCTGACGGTGAGTACACTGCTGACTGGGCATACTGGATGTCGACGTTGTGTACCTGCGGCAGGTTACCGACGCTACCCGCGATACAGACATAGCATTCGTTTTCAATAGCGCGCGCCTGAGCACAACGCTGCACCCGCAGGAAACCGTTTTTAGTATCGGTCCAGAACGGCACAAACAGAATATCCATGCCCTGTTTGGCCAGCAGGCGCGACAACTCCGGGAATTCCACGTCATAACAAATCAATATGCCAACGCGTCCCGCGTCGGTTTCAAACACCTGCAGCTTGTCGCCGCCATCGATTACCCAGTCGCGGCGTTCGTGCGGAGTGATGTGCAGTTTGGCCTGTGAGTCCACGGTGCCATCACGACGACACAAATAGGCTTTGTTGTAGAGGTTGTCGCCTTCCATCACCGGGATGCTGCCGGCGATGATATTGATGTTGTAAGTAATCGCCAGCTCGGACAGCGCTTCAATGGAACGGGTGGCAAATGTAGACAGGAAGCGGATCGCCTCAAACTGATTGCTCTGGTCACCCAGTCCCATCAGCGGAGCGTTAAAAAATTCCGGGAACAGCACAAAATCCGATTCGTAATCCGCCATGGTGTCTACAAAGTATTCCACCTGCGATAGCCACTCATCAAAAGACTGTGTCAGGCGCATCTGCCACTGCATGACACCCACGCGCACCACACTTTTACGGCGCTGGCTGAGGTCGCGGGTTTCAGGTTCGTACAGGATGTTGTTCCATTCCAGCAGAGTGGCATAACCCTGAGATTTTTCGTCCTGCGGGTTGTAACCCTTGAGCAGGCGCTTGACCTCAAAATCGTTGGCCAGCTGGAAGCTCAGGATGGGGTCGTGCAGCTCTTTGTGGTCTACCGCTTCGATGTATTCGCGCGGAGACATCTGTTCAGCATGTTTGTGGTAATTGGTAATGCGTCCGCCAGCCAGAATGGCGCGCAGGTTGAGATCACGACACAGATCCTTGCGGGCATCGTAAAGGCGTCGGCCAAGGCGCAGATCTCGGTATTCCGGGTCAACAAACAGATCCATCCCGTAAAGCGCATCGCCTTCAAGGGTATGCCTCATCTGTTCGCGCCGGCCGATCAGATCTTCATAGGTATGCTGTCGGCTGTAGCGGTCGTAGTCACAACGGATGGTCAATGCTGCGGCCACCAGATTGCCAAAGTCCTCGATCACGATCTGGCCTTCCGGGAATTCGTTGATCAGTTTTTCAATCGAAACCTGCGGCCAGGCACCACCGATATCCGGGTACACCGCCTCCATCAGACGCGCGAGCTGAGGGTAGTCAGCCGCCGTCAGATTGCGCAGTTTAAGATGTACATCTGAGGGGGTATCGGGCGTCATTTCAAAGTCCTTGGCGGTGCACGTGTAGTGCCGGGGAGCGGGCAGGCTGTAGTTCACGCACAAGGTAACAAATCCGCACTCTGTCGGCCAGCCTGGGAAGGCGGTTCGTCCCTTGAATATGGACTTGCCGGGTACTCTGGAGTATGCTCTGAAGTCCTTCCTGCTGAGAGTAATACTCAGTGTGCCTGTGGTTCAGACCGTCTTTGAAGGGGGGCGGCGGACTGTATTACTGGCGTGGATGAGGAGGTTCTGCACTAGCGGAGCCGCTAACTAGTTAGAAAAACTACGAGCCAAAAAGAAAACCACAAAGCCTGGAAGCTGTTTTCCGGCTTGATGAGGAGAGTGCAAGTGAAGATAAAAAGTAAACGTTTGGCAGGCGGCTTCGCCAGAAAGCCAGCGCTGACCGGCCTGGTTTCCATGGCTGCTGGTCTTGTGCTGGCTGCGCCGGTGCTGGTCTCCGCGCAGCAAGGTGAGAGCATCGAGTGGCTGACACTCGGATCCGATTACGCTCACACCCGCTATATCCCTGCATCGCAGATCACTCCCGCGAATTTTGAATCCCTTCAGACTGCTTGGACCTGGGACGGCGCAAGCTTCCAGGCAACCAGCGGTCGTTCAACGCCCAGTTACATTGACGGCGTTCTCTACACCGTTGCCGGCGACCGTCGTCACGTAGTGGCGATTGATCCGGAGACCGGTGAGACCATCTGGTCCTACCGCGAACCGCACACCTTCCGTCATGAATACTCCATGCGTAAAGACTACGGCAAAGGCGTAGGTTATGCAGAAGTTGACGGCAAAGGCGTGATTTACATCATCAGCCCGGGCTTTTTCCTGACAGCACTGGACGCCAAAACCGGCGCGCCGCTGGAAGGTTTTGGTCATCCCATTGGTGTTGAGGGTTTTCCCGAGACCGGTGTAGTCGATCTGCAAAAGATTCTGGCTGCGCAAAATGGATATGAATTCGACCCGTACTACGGTATTCCGTTGTCATCCGGTTATATCACGTCTTCCTCGCCGCCCATTGTGGTTAACGGGATAGTGGTGGTAGGTAACTCTGCAGAGCAGGGTTATAACCAGACCCGTTATGAGAACATTCCCGGCGACATCCTGGGCTTTGATGCCAAGACAGGTGAGCACGCGTGGACGTTCAATATCATTCCAAAAGCCGGCGAATTTGGCGCGGACACCTGGTTTGATCAGGATGGAAACCCGATTGAAGATCCGCACTCCTTCACCGGAGAAGTGTCCTCATGGGCTCCTATTGCAGCGGATCCTGAGCTCAATATGGTCTACATCCCGACTAACCCGCCCACCATCGACTTCTATCGTGGTCACATGACGGGTGATGGCCTGTACGGCACCAGCCTGATCGCGCTGGACGTTGCTACCGGTGAGCGTAAGTGGCACTTCCAGATGGTTCGCAAGGACGTCTGGAACTATGACACGCCAACTGCACCTGTGCTGCTGGATGTGATGCACAATGGTCAGCAGGTTAAAGCCGTTGCCCAGGTTACCAAGCAGGCATTCACTTACGTATTCAACCGCGAAACCGGTGAGCCTTTGTGGCCAATCGAATACCGTGACGTACCTCAGTCAACCATGCCTGGTGAAGTTCTGGCCGCGCAGCAGCCATTCCCGACCAAGCCGGCTCCCTACGATATGCAGGGTCTGACACATGATGACCTGATTGACTTCACTCCGGAGCTGCGTGCTCAGGCAATTGAAGGCATCAAAGACTTCAAAATCGGACCACTGTTCAATCCGCCTCTGCACACTGACAACAACGAAGGTTATGTTGCTGCTCTGTGGTGTCCGGGTGACGTCGGTGGTGTAAACATCGATGGTCCTGCTGCCGCTGATCCAACAACAGGCACACTGTTTGTGGTATCACGTAAAGGCTGCACCAACCGGATTATGGCGCCGGCACAGGAGCGTGATGCGCAACTGGAATTGCCCACCGGTGAAACCTTTGCACAGTACGCAGCACTGCGTTCTGCGCTGGTGCGTGGCCCACAAGGCCTGCCGCTGTTCAAGCCGCCCTATAGCCGTCTGACTGCTATCGACCTGAACACCGGTGAGCACAAGTGGTGGATCCCTATAGGCGAAACGCCTGACCGTATCAAGAACCACCCTGCGCTGGCTGGGATTGATGTGGGTAACACCGGCACCGGCAGCGTAGCTCCGATGACAGTTACTGCTACCATGCTGATGTACTCAAGCAATGCGAGCGACGGCACACCAACACTGTTTGCAGTGGATAAGGAAACCGGCAGGCAGCTCGGCAAGGTGGAAACACCTGGCGTCAGCCGCTACGGCATGATGAACTTCCAGCACAAGGGCAAGCAGTATGTTGTTCTGCAGACTGGTAGCACTCTGACAGCAATGGCGCTGCCAAACTGATGCAGATGCTGAAGATGACCCTGTCATCCGATTGATTTGCCAAAAACCCGCTGTAGCGAGAGCTCAGCGGGTTTTTTGTTTATAGTGATTTACTATTTTTCCTGAAACTTGGCGGTTAAAGCCACGCCAACGTGCCTCAAACCCCGATCTGTCTTAACAAGACGGATCGGGGTTTTTTATTCTTATCCCTGAAATTCCTGAAATCAGGCCTTTTATCGTCAAATGATATGTTGTAGCATACTTGCGTTTTCAATAATGACTATGCTGTCAGGGATATGAATATGAATTTCAAAAAAGCTCCGCTGAGCCTCGCTGTTACCTTATTGGCGGGAGGTAGCTCCCTGTTGTTAAGTACTTCTGCATTCGCGCAGACGCCAAATTCCACGGGTTCCACCCCGCCTGTCACAGAGATCAGAGTGACAGCACTGGGCATCGATGAGAGCGCCGATCTGATCGTTGCGCCTTTTGATGTGCTTGAGCGAGATGAATTACTGACCCGTGGCGGTACGCTGGGAGATCTGCTGAACGGTTTATCAGGTGTGCATGCTGACAGTTTTGGCGGCGGCGCCTCACGTCCGGTTATTCGCGGACAAACCGCACCCAGAACCAAAATTCTGTCAGATGGCAATTCCATTCTGGATGCCTCTGATGTCTCCCCGGACCACGCGGTTACCGTTGACCCATTGCTGGCGCAACGTATCGAAGTATTGCGCGGCCCCGCAACATTACTGTACGGCGGCGGTGCCATTGGTGGCGTAGTGAACGTGCTGGATGACAAGATTCCAACTGCCATGCCAGAAAAAGGTTATGAGGGTTTTATGGCACTGCGTGGTAATACGGTTGCTGATGAGCGCGCTGGCGCACTCAGCGTAACCGGACGCGCTACCGACAATATTGCCCTGCATTTTGAAACATCACTGCGTGACACTGATGATTACAAAGCGCCGAATTGGGATGAGTCGCGTGTTGACGGCACATTCTCCGAAAACAAAAACTCCAGTTTTGGTGCTTCATGGATTGGTGACCGGGGTTATATCGGTCTGGCTTACTCCTACCGAGCTGACGAATACGGCATTCCCGGGCACAGCGAAGAATACCTGGAGTGTCATCCGCACGGTGTTAGCCTGCACTGCGGTAGTCACGACGATCACGATCATGATCACGACCATGATCACGAAGATCACGCAGTCCCGTTTGTTGATCTGACCAGCAAGCGTGTTGATTTGCGTGGTGAGTATCTGAATCCGTTTGCCGGAATCAACAAGGTCCGCTTCCGTGCCAGCACAACCGACTACCAACACATTGAGTTCGAAGAGGATGAAGTGGGCGCGTTGTTTGGTAACCGCGGTTACGAAGCACGCGTAGAGTTCGATCACGCTGCCATCATGGGTTGGCAGGGTCTGTTCGGCATTCAGGTATCGGACAGCACGTTTAAAAACGGCGGCGAGCATGTATTCATGCCAACCGTGGATTCGAGCGCTGCCGGTGTATTTGTTGTTGAGCATTACCAATTGAATGACAGCTGGCACTTTGAGGCTGGCGCTCGTTACGATCGTCAAAGCCATAAGCCGGTGAATGATGTAAGAAATCGCCCGAAATTCAGCGATTCCGCATTTTCATATTCCGGTGCAGCAATCTGGAATGTGAGCACGGATACGATACTGTCTGCTACATACGCCCGTGCTCAGCGATTGCCGCACGCACAGGAGCTGTACGCCCGTGGTGTACACGTCGCAAGCAATACCTATGAATGTGGTCTGGTCAGACACCCTCTGACCTGTGGTGGTGCGGCCAACAATCAGGATATCCGCAAGGAAACTGCTGACAACTTCGAGCTGGGTCTGCGCAAGATTGATGGTGCTTTCACTTACAGCTTCAGTCTGTTCCACAATAAAGTGGACGACTACATCTATGCACGCACACTGGATCAGTACGAAGACTTCCGGTTGATCAAGTACACCCAGCGTGATGCTGAGTTCACCGGGTACGAAGCCGAACTTGGCTATAGCTTTAACGATGTGCTGTCTGCATCGGTTTTCAGCGACTACGTTCGCGTTGGCCTGACGTCCGATGATCGTCTGCCACGTATTCCGCCACGTCGTGTTGGCGGTCGTATCAACACTGTACTTGCCGGTGGTTACAGTGCCGAGCTTGAATTCTATCGCGCATCCAAAGCAAGCCGTGTTGCGGATTTCGAAACAGCACAGCCGTCTTACGACATGCTGAACCTGAGTGCAAACTACAGTTTTGGCAACGACAGCCGTTACCAGCTGTTCCTGCGCGGATCCAATCTGCTGGATGAGGACGTCAGAAACCAGTCCTCTTTCCTGGCCGATGTGATACCGATGCCGGGTCGTAATCTGAGTGCCGGATTCAAGCTGGGGTTCTGATCTTCCCGGTTGCTCCACAAGGAATAGGTAATCTGTAGTTAGTGAATTTTAAAGGCCGGTCTCAATGTCCGGCCTTTTTTTTTCTTACCCTGAGGACTGGTGTACGGCCCGACTATATAGTGGCGGAACCGATGAGGCGATCTCATTATTGATAATGATTATCGTTAAGATACAAATTAAACAATATTGTTTCCCCGCCTGACCGCCTATGCTGGCCACATCAGAATTTTGCAGGGAAATAAATATCATGAAAAAAACCGCATCATTTGCAGTATTGCACATGGCAACAGCGTTCACCGTGGCGTGGGCGATGACCGGCAGTATTGCCGTGGGAGGCGCCGTGGCATTGGTTGAACCTGCTGTTAATACAGTGGTTTACTTCTTTCACGAAAAGGTCTGGCAGCGCCTGCAGAATCCGTTGGTTGAGCGGGACGTGCAACTGCAGCTGTAGTTTGAACCATGTAACCTGCCGGAATAATTCGTTGAGCGTGCTATGGAACTATAGTAGGATCGAATTCCGTTTTTTATCAGGAGATCCAAGTACCCTCCATGGGCACATTAATTGTTATTGCAGTCTTGTCCATCAGCGTGTCTTTTATATGTTCCCTTTTAGAAGCTTCTCTGCTTACCCTGACGCCAAGTCACATCGTCAAATACAAGTACAGCAAGCCTGAGCTCTATCAGAAGCTGCGAAAGTTAAAAGACCGGATTGACCAGCCACTCGCTGCGATCCTCACTCTTAATACTGTTGCTCACACCTTTGGAGCTGCCGGCGTAGGCGCGCAGGTGGTCATTGTGTTTGGTGACGGCTATCTTGGCGCCGCCTCAGCCGTCATGACCTTCCTGATTCTTATTCTCTCCGAGATTATCCCCAAAACCCTGGGTGCCCGTTATTGGCAGACTATGGTTCCGTTACTGCCCGCTACGCTGAACGGCATGATATTTGTTCTCAAGCCCTTCATCATGATGTCCGACAAGATCACTGAGTGGATGGGAGTGGGTGCTGTTGACATTGACCTGCGATCCGAGATCAAAGCGATGACCAATCTGGGCCGAGACACCGATCAGCTGGATGAAGACGAACGTCGGGTTATCGCCAACATACTTGATCTGCATGAAGTCAAAATCAAAGACATCATGACGCCACGCACGGTGTGCGAATTTCTGAACAGCGAGTCGACTGTCGGTGCAGTGCTGGAAGCGCTCAGAGATACAGCATTTTCGCGTTACCCGGTGCTGGACGAGAATGAACACCCGCAAGGCATTGTCTTCCGGGCTGAATTGCTGGACGCTGATCCCGATATGCTGGTCAGCGAACTGGTCAAACCGGTGAAAATTGTAACTGACGACGTCAGCGCCGAGTCCGTCATGACAACTTTCCTGGCGGAACATCAGCACATGGGTCTGGTGTACGATCAATACGGCACCTGGCTGGGCCTGGTGACCATGGAAGATGTACTGGAAACCATTCTTGGTCAGCCCATTATGGATGAGACTGATGACATTCCGAACATGCGCCGGTTTGCGCGCAAACGTTGGGAGAACCATATGAAGCACCAGGGCACCACACGCGGGCAGCAGGCTGCGCCGGACTCGACAATCGTCAGATAGTTGCTGTGTAGTGGTCGGTAAGATGGGAGCCCAGTGATGAATATCACCGGGCTTTTTTATTTGAAATGCCGCGCGTCATAATTGAGAATAGTTATCAGTTGCGATGAGATGCATCCGTCGCTATAGTGCAGCTTTTCTGACCTCAGCAATCAAACGGAGAATTTTTGCAATGACCCGATCCAGAGATCTTTGTACAGTAGCAGCGATCAGTCTGCTGTTGGGCGCCTGTAGTGCTGATCACAGTGCTGATCACAGCGTCGGCCACGGTGCAGAGCACGCCAGCGCCGGCGCCGCGTCCCATGACATGGCGACTCATGAGCCTGCGGAGTTGGATCAGGAACTGGTCGCCCGCATCATCGGCGACGATGTGGTTTATCTGACGCAGCTGGGCCTGATGCGCGGCCACCTGTTTGTAGGCGTAAGGCTGTATCAGGAAGGTGAGCACAGCGAAGCAGCCACTCATATGAAGCACCCGGAGAGCGAACTGTATGCTGAGCTGCGTCCCGGGCTTGAGCAGCGTGGCGCACCCGACTTTGCGTCACAGCTTGAAGCATTGGCCGTGGCCGTAGAGACCCACCAGACGGTAGCACAGGTTGACCGGCTGTACGCGGAGCTGTTGACGACCATCAAACAGGCTGAAGCTGCAACCGCAGATATTGGCGGAGCCCAGGTGGCTCAGGTCATCAAAGCCTTGCTGGACAACGTGGCGTACGAATATGACATTGCGGTAGGTGCCGACGGCATGCTGCTGAATGCTCATGAATACCAGGATTGTCTGGGTTTTGTTGAGGTAGCCAATGAGTATATTGATACCTTGCAGCAACGCAGCGACGAAGCGGCAAGCGTTCAGGGACTGCGTCAGCAAATGGCGTTCCTGCAGCAGGTGTTCCCGATCACAGTACCTTCTTCGCGACAGCCGTTGACTCAGCCAGCGTTGGTCAACGAAGTCATTGATCGCATTGGTGTGACGCTCGCAGGCTTTCCGCTATAATCCGCGACTCTTCTTATTTGCGGCGTTCAGATCATGCATTCCCATGCTTCACCAGCGACACTCACCCTGAAGCCAGTCAGCCATATTCAGGGTGAGGTCACACTCCCCGGTTCCAAGAGCCTGTCCAATCGTATTCTGCTGCTGGCAGCGCTGGCCAGGGGTGAAACCCGCATCAGCAATCTGCTGGACAGCGATGATGTGCGCTATATGTTGCAGGCTTTGCAGGCACTGGGCGTGTCGTATGAGCTAAGTGTGGATAAAACCTATTGTGTTTTGCAGGGTAATGCCGGGCCGTTGACTCATGAGGGTGCCCTGACACTGTTTCTGGGCAATGCCGGAACCGCCATGCGCCCGTTAACGGCAGCGCTGGCTGCCGGTAATGGTGAGTTCGAGCTGACTGGCGAACCGCGCATGTCCGAGCGACCAATTTCTGATCTGGTAGATTCCTTAACAGCATGCGGTGCAAACATTGAGTATCTCGGGCCGCAAGGTTTCCCGCCTTTGCGTATTCACGCCAACGGGCTCAATGGAGGTAAGGTCAGCATACGCGGCAATATCTCCAGTCAGTTCCTGACTGCCATGCTGATGGCAGCCCCATTGTGTCGGGAAGATCTTGAAATAACCGTCGAGGGCGAGCTGGTTTCCAAACCCTATATCCATATCACGCTGGATGTCATGAGGCGTTTTGGTGTGGAAGTGCAAAATGACAACTACCAGCGTTTTGTGGTTCGTGCCGGTCAGCAGTATGTTGCGCCCGGCGACATCATGGTGGAAGGTGACGCTTCTTCTGCGTCCTATTTTCTTGCTGCCGCGGCCATTGCCGGAGGTACTGTGCGTGTTCACGGCACTGGCACCGCCAGCGTGCAGGGAGACGCAAAATTTGCAGAAGTGCTCGAACAGATGGGTGCCAAAGTCACTTGGGGCGAGACGTGGATTGAGGTCAGCAAAGGCGAGTTGAACGGCGTTGATGTTGATCTCAACCATATTCCTGATGCTGCCATGACCATTGCCACTACCGCGCTGTTTGCCAATGGCCCGACCGCAATCCGCAACATCTACAACTGGCGGGTGAAAGAGACGGACAGGCTTTCCGCGATGGCCACTGAGCTGCGTAAAGTCGGCGCGCAAGTGGAGGAGGGCGATGACTACATAGTCATTCATCCGCCCGCCAGTGTATTGCCGGCAGCGATTGATACCTACAATGATCACCGCATGGCCATGTGTTTTTCACTCGCAGCATTTGGTGGCAGCGCAATTGTCATCAATGATCCGGGCTGCACCGCGAAAACGTTTCCGAACTACTTTGATTTATTTTGTGGTATGACCAGATAAGCGCCAGATACAACTCACACGATCGACTGCCGGCCCCAGGATCGTTATGGAAAGAATAAAAAAATTTTTATTACGTGTGCTGGGGATACTGCAACGGCATCCGGCCCTGATGGCGATTTTCGGATTTGTATCGGGTATTGCCAGTTATGTGCTGGTGGAAGGTCGCGAGACTTTTGCGCAGGTGCTCGCTATCCTGATGCTGGTAAGTTGGCTGCTGCTTGTTACAGAGCCCTGGATACGGGCGCTGTTCCTGAAATTGTTTGGCGTCAAAATGCCCAGAATGGTGATGCGTCTGGGCACACAAATGGTGCATCAGGAGAGTCTGTTTTTTGCCCTGCCGTTTTTTCTTGCGGCGACCACCTGGAATCACTCCCAGGCTATCTTCACTGCAGCGCTTATCCTGTCGGCACTGGTCTCGGTTATTGATCCGATCTATCACGGGCATCTGGCCAGACATCGCGCGGTCTATCTGATATTTCACGCGATGACTTTGTTTGCTGTATTGCTGGTTGTGTTACCGCTGCTGATGCTGATCAACACCGAGCAAAGTTTACAACTGGCGCTGATCATAGCCATGGTATTCAGTCTTCCAAGCCTTTGGGGCGGCATGCCAACCGGGCAGTGGTGGCGGATGCCCGCGCGATTTGTTGTACTGCTCGTGCTCGGCGCTGGCTTGTGGCAGGCGCGCATTCTGATACCACCTGCAGCGCTGGAACTTAACGGGATAACATTATCGCATCAGGTGGACCGCCAACAGCGCAGTCCCGGTGACAGTCTGGAAACAGTCTCTGAGAGTGCTCTGCGCGAGACAGGTCTGTACGCATGGACGTCAGTGAAGGCGCCGCGCGGGCTGCGGGAGAATATCCATCATGTCTGGATGCACAATGGCGCTGTGGTGGATCGCATTACACTTGATATTGAAGGCGGTGATTCAGGCTATCGTGCCTGGACGCACAAATTGAATTTTCCGGCTAATGTGCTGGGTAACTGGCAGGTCAGAGTGATTACTGATTCCGGCCAGCTGATCGGACTGGTTCGTTTTGAAGTAGTTGCCAGCCCTGCCGCTCTGATCAGCGCAATACCATCAGAGATATTGTAGTTTTACTGATCATGGCGGTCGTGGTGCTGCCAAGAATCAGATGACGTATACGCGAGTGTCCATAGGCGCCCATGATCATCAGATCAATATTCTGCTGTTGCTGGTACTGAGTCAGCGCGATGTCCGCTTCACCGGCAACAATCGCGGTACTGGTTTCAAACCCGGCGTTGGTCAATACGGCAACTGCTTCATCCAGCTGGGCTCGTGCTACATCAGTGTCTGCGCCAACCATCACCAGATGACAGGGAATACCCCTGAACAGCGGACTGGCTGCGACCATGTGTACTCCTTTGCGCATGGTCAGGCTGCCGTCGTAGGCCATCATGATTTTTTGCGGTGGCGCAAAGGTCTGCTGCGCAATCAATACCGGTTTGTGCAGTGCGCGAATCACGCTCTCAACATGGCTGCCAATGTGACCGTGTGAAGAGGCAGAACGCTGACCGCGTTTGCCGACCACCAGCATGCGGGTTTCAGGCGCAAGTTCAACCAACGTATCGACCAGTTCACCATGACGCTGGCGCGTCTCGACATTCCGGACACCTTTGCTTTCGACGCGTTGCGCAGCGCCCTGCAACATCAGTTTGCCTTGCTCCAGGGCAACACGTGCCCGTCTTTGATCCAGGTCCGCAAGTTCCTGCAGCAGGGCTTCCTGAGCGCCCAGCCCTATACTGCCACTGAAATTCTGGGCCATACTGGTTTCATCTTTGTCCAGCACGTGCAGCAGACTCAGCGGCGCATTCATGCGTGCAACGCTCCAGGCGGCATAGTCACAGACAGACTCGGCATATTGAGAGTCATCGATACAGGCGATTACTTTGCCGGTCATTTCCGGAACAATAATTTCAGTCATCAGCGGTGTTCCTTTATCTCGTTATTGTTTTTCTGTCTGAAGTTCAGTGGCCCATCAGGCGTTCAACGGCATCGGGTTTATCGTGTACAGCAAACCGGTCGACCAGTGTCGCACTGGCCTCGTTCAGGCCAATCAATTCAACATCGGCGCCATCACGACGGAACTTCAGGATGACTTTGTCGAGCGAACTGATGGCCGTAATGTCCCAGAAATGCGCACGACTGAGATCGATAGTAACCTTGTCGATACCTTCTTTGAAGTCAAAACCGCCGATGAACTGATCTGCCGATGTAAAAAACACCTGACCAATCACAGTGTACTGGCGATGCAGACCGTCTTCCGACAGGGTTGAGCCGATATACAGGATGTCGCCCACTTTACGTGCAAAAAACAGCGCACTCAGCAGCACACCCAGCAACACCCCCAATGCCAGATTGTGAGTCATCACCACCACGGCGACTGTTGAAATCATTACTATGCTGGAGCTTTTCGGATTTGTGCGCAGATCCCTGACCGAGGACCAGCTGAAGGTGCCGATGGCTACCATGATCATTACTGCGACCAGTGCGGCCATCGGGATCTGACCGACCCATTCCCCCAGGAAAACTACCAATATCAGCAGCACGCTACCAGCAGTGAATGACGACAGGCGCCCGCGACCACCCGATTTTACGTTGATGACTGATTGCCCGATCATGGCGCAACCGGCCATGCCACCAATCAGGCCCGCGCCGATATTGGCAACACCCTGACCAACACATTCACGGTTTTTGTTGCTGGTTGAATCGGTCAGGTCATCGATGATGGTAGCTGTCATCATCGATTCAAGCAGGCCTACAACAGCCAGCGTAGCGGCATAAGGGAAAATGATCTGCAGCGTTTCAAATGTCAGCGGTACATTGGGCAACAGGAACACTGGCAGGCTGTCGGGCAATTCGCCCATATCACCCACCGTGCGTACATCAAAACCAAAATACATCGCAATGCCCGTGAGTACCACAATACAAATCAAGGGTGAAGGCACAGCTTTGGTGATGTAGGGCAAACCGTAAATGATGGCGAGACCGCCAGCCAGAATGGCAAAGACCAGAGGGGTGGCGTTGTCTCCGGTGATCTCCGGCAGTTGCGCCAGGAAAATCAGGATAGCCAGAGCGTTTACAAAACCGGTCACAACAGAGCGCGAGACAAATCGCATCAGCAGACCAAGCTTGAATATACCTGCGAAGATTTGTAATACGCCCGTCAACAGTGTGGCTGCCAGCAGATACTCAAGTCCGTGATCTCTGACCAGCGTCACCATTACCAGAGCCATGGCGCCGGTTGCTGCTGAAATCATGCCCGGACGGCCACCGACAATGGCTGTAATCACAGCGATACAGAACGAGGCGTAAAGTCCGACTTTAGGATCCACACCAGCGATGATAGAGAAAGCAATTGCTTCAGGGATCAGGGCGAGTGCAACCACAAGACCTGCCAGCAGGTCGCCACGCACGTTGGACAACCAGCTTTGTTTATAGGCGTTTAACATATCGGATTTCTCGGAAATAATACAAAAACAACGCGTTGACGCCGTAGTTCAGTAAGGCGTATGCGGGCAATAAATTTGTTTTTGTGAGCTAAATTTGGTTATTTAAATTCATGCGCAAACGACTTGATCAGGCAAGTGTTGCTCGGGCAGGGGGCATAACTCAGGGCGGACTTATCAGCCACATAATAAAAAATCCACAGATATTTGTGCGTTGCGCTCTGTGTCGGAGCGGGCAATCAAGGGTGTTTTTTAACAGGCGCGCAGTCTAACAGAGCATCGCCATGATTAACACCCTTGATTTTCCTCAGTATTAATCCGGTGTTTTGCTTGTGCGGGCCCAGAGCAACTCAGGGCCCGCAAACAAATGCAGATTTTAAAGCGGCTCTGTGACGATTGGCAGCACAATTGCCGAAGGGCGACTGCTGTCAAAGAAGATGGTGTTCTGCGCAGATTTTGCAGGAGCGCTCACATCATCCAGCGCTGCACCATTGTTCGGGTTTACTGCAAAACGCGGAGCGTTGCTTGAAGTCACATGCACACCAATACGATGTCCTTTCTCGAAAGTCTGCGCCGTGCTCCACATATTGATAATCAGTTTTTCCACTGCACCCGGCGTCATCAGTTTTACATCTTCCGGGTTCTGGCCGTTGCGGAAACGTGCACGAATCGGATAATCCAGAATCAAAGCCTCGTATCCATCGGGATAAATATCGACCAGCTTGACTACAAAATCGGTATCCGGCGCATCCGTTGAAACAAACAGTTCCATGTCGATATGGCCGGCTACCACCACATCGTTTTCAAGTACGGGTGTGGCAAAGCGCAGATAATCAGCACGTTGCCCAATGTCGCGCTGATCACGCGGGCCAACATCCGCGCCCAGGTTTTGGCCACCCATAGTGGGAACAGGATTGGCAGGATCAAAGGTGTAGGTTTTTGAAGCGTCTGCAAGCGACGGAGCAGATGTCGCCAGACTCATGTCGGGCTGCAGATAAAAACGGGTTTCCGTGGCGGCCGGCGGCCAGCTGTCCATGTGGATGACACGATTGTGCGGTGACACGGCACCTTTGCGCGCAGAACCCATCATATAAATGCTGACCGGTGGCTCATTCATGATGCCGTTGTCGATATCTTTCAGCCAGTAATCCCACCAGCGCATCTGTTGTTCGATGTCGCCATTGATCAGGCCGCCGCCCGGATACTCCAGATCACCCTGCAACATGCCGTGGCCAAAAGCACCCATAAAAAGTTTCTGTTTCCCACGAGCAGCCGGGTGTCCCTCATTCTGCAGGTACACAAAATTGAACAAAGAACCTTCGGCATAAATGTCATGCCAACCGCCAACGTTGTAGACAGGGATCTGAACGTTCTGACGGTGGAACAGGAAGTCAGTGGCACGCCATTGTTCATCCAGCACCGCGCGGGCGCGATAGGCGTTGATCATCTCTTCGCTGACACCCTGACCACGCAGCCAGCCACCGGAATGGCTTTCTTTAAACACGCCGCCTACAAATCGTGAACGGTAAAACAGGCTGTCAGGCGCCACGGTCACGTAAGCCGCTGTCAGATGAGGTGGTGCCGAGGCAGCGGCAAGATTGGAAGTAATACCGGGGGCAGAAGTGCCAAATATACCAATTTTGCCATTGCTGAAAGACTGGGCCGCTATCCACTCGACGGTGTCATAACCGTCTTCTATATCGGTTTCAAACGGGCGGTTTTCACCTTCGGAATCGTAACGGCCACGTACGTCCTGAGAGATCAGTGCATAACCACGACCGTTGTACATGGCAACACTGTTGTCGACGCCGTCTTTGTCATAAGGGGTGCGGGTCAGCACCACAGCAAAGGGGCCATCACCTTCAGGCAGATAGATGTTGGTGGCCAGATTGACACCATCGCGCATCGGCACCATGACAATCTGTTTGTTGGCAGGGGTGGTCTGTGCCCAGGCGCTGGTGGCGACAAGAGACAGCAGAAGAATTAATATCGAGCAGTACGTCGGCAAAGGTCTATTTGTGCTGCGAATTACAGGCATCATTGTTGGCCCCTTTATTGTTATTTAACGTGCTTAGTAGGAACCAGATGCCCGTCAAAATCAAGAGCAGGCTGAAGGATGAGTGACCACACCATGTCAGAGCGTTGCTGCCAAAACGATTGCTGCAGGCCCATCAACTGGAATGTGTCGTGCTCTGTCTTGATGACCTCTACCTGACCCGGCACATGCTTGAAACCATGCCCGGGAGCGCCGATCTTGTGTTTGTTCTGGATAACAAGCACCGCATTGTCAGCGTTTGCGGAACAGCATTGTCAGACGATCACTCTCCCCGATAGTAAGATACTTTGCCTGATCAGCAGCAGGAACATCACGCAGATTCGGTGGCAGGTTCCACACCCCGCCCGGATGATCCTTGGTGTCGCCTGGATTGGCATTGATTTCCGAGCTGGCGACAAATTCAAAACCATACTCTTCCATGGTATCGATCAGAGTTTTTTCGTGGATGTAGCCATTGCCCGGTTCCCGATCGGGTTCCATGCGGTGGTCCACAACACCGACCATACCACCGTCTTTCAAGGCACTACGCCACGTCATCAGCATATTCTCGGCGCCCCAGTTCAGCCAGTTATGCGCATTACGGAAGTCCAGAATAAAGTCGACGGTACCCGGCTCGGCAATCGTTGAAAGTTGTCGTGGATGAAGTTCTGCAATCTCAACGCGATCATAAAGATCAGGACGGGTGGCGAGCATGGCGTCGTAAGTGCTGTTCATCTGTTGCATCATTGCGCTGGATTCCGCCGAGCGTGGATAACCGGCAGCAATCAGTTTGCCGTGTTCACGCACGTACGGCGCAAGAATTTCTGTATACCAGCCGTTGCCGGGGAAAATTTCCACAACGGTATGGTTCGGTTCAACACCAAAAAAGCTCAGCGTTTCCAACGGGTGACGGTAGTTGTCGCGCGCCTTGTTGACGTCAGAACGGTGCTCGCCCGCGATGATGGCAGACAAAGCAGCTGAATCCTGTGCGTATGACTGGCTGACGGGTGCAAGCGAAACAATCGTCACGACACCGGCAACAGCGGCGGCATTTGCCAGAAAGGTTTTGATCATGCGGATGACTCCTCAGATTTATTGTTAAGCGGGGTATACCATATTTATGCCTGTCGTGAGCGATGAAACCATCGCCATAGTAATACCGCTGCCAGTTCGGTGAGAATCAATACCACCAGCACCTGTAGGGCAAGAGTTGAAGAATTGGCATCGGGTGCCACGTCTTCCGCAAAATGGCCCACTCCGATAAACAGGCAGTTCCACACCAGAATACCTGCCAGAGTCGCAAAGCTGAATGCTTTTGCATCGGCGCGGAACAATCCGGCAATTATTGGAGAAATCAGCCTTATGGTGGGTACCAGTTGCATGCCGAAAGCCAGGATGCGTTGATTGGCCCTGAACGACGTCACCGTCTTATCAACCCTTGATTGCGACAGTCCTATCATGCGACCAACCCAGTACAGAAATCTGTAACTGCGCTCTTCGCTGAATGAAATGGCCATTGCGTAAAACGCGATACATCCCACAACGCTTCCCAGTACCGTGCCGGAGATGGCTTCCAGAACCGTCCAGTCACCATTGCCTGTTGCGATGCCTATTGCGACCAGAACTCCGTAGGAGGGCAGCACGGGTATAAAACGTTCGGCCAGGCCTAAGGCTAGCAGGCCGAAAATGCCGTATTCGGCGATCCAATCGATTAACGTGCCAAGCGGATCCATTACAGGAAGTTCTCTGGTTTTGCGACAGAAGATCAGGATGCTACCGTAAGGTCGTAACTGCATCCAGTGCCGTTAGTTTAATGGTGAGGTTACAGGCAAAAAAAACCCCGCGTAGCGGGGTTTTTTAGTCAGTCTGTACCTGCGATTACATGCGGTAGCAGATAGAGTACATTTCGTTTTCAACATAGTTGGCAGCAGTTGCGCCAGGAGCTGTGTTAGCACCGGCAACACCCAGTGTTGAGCGGAATCGGCCTGTGGCCGGGTTGCCGTCGTCCAAACGAGTGTCCATTGCGATCGCTGCAGATCCTGGTACGTTGCTCATGCAAACCTTGTTGCCTGGCAGTCCGCCGGCGCCAGCTGGCTGAACCAGCGCACTGGTTACACCAATCAAACCACCAAAGGGGTTGCGTGGAAGAGCTTGCACGCCAGTCAGCAGTGGGTCACCTGAAATGAATCCCGCAGCACGCAGGTGTTGCCACATCAGCGCGCTCTCAATGGCAGCTGTCGGGGCAAATGTCTGAGCGGCAGTGCCTTCCAGAATACCGTTCTGGTTGCCACCAACGATAGTTGCCCAGTTGCCACCACGTGCTTGAATAGTTGCAGTCGGGCCGTCATCGCCAGGGAAACGACCGTAACGGTCAACATACGAGTAAGCGCCTGCCATGGTGCCGTTGATGTCGTTGGTGGCTGCGCGTACGCGCGAATTCTCGATCAGCTGCTGGCCTTGCAGTACACCACCAATCAACAAGCCGATAATGACCAGTACGATTGCGATTTCGATCAGTGTAAAACCGCCCTGATTCTTTGACATGCCGGAAAAGTTTTTCATATCTCAATGCTCTTGGGTTATTTATAAGATCTGCGCAAGTGCCACAAAATGAAACGCGAATCTGTGCGCATGACGTCAATATAATGACAGGGGTCAGTGTTTACAAGATGTAGGTTTTTTTTACAGGTGTTCAGTTTGAGGTAAAAATAAACTGAATTTCAGTGGCTTGTCGGGTGATGCGGTCACCAACAGGCGGCCACCATTCTGATGCGCAGTCTGACGCGCCTGATAAAGACCAATCCCGCGACCTTTTCCGTGTTCGCTCCAGAATGGTTCAAACAGGCGTTCAGGCCAAGCGCAAGGAGTTCCGGTTTTATCCTCTATTTCTATCAGCGCTTCGTTTGTATGTTCTGTTATAGAAATCACCAACTGTGGGGGAGCGGCTGGCTGGCTTCTGGCCTGCGAGGCGTAATTGCCCAATAGGTTGTCAACAATAGAGTGCAGCGAGGGTTCGCCAATCTCGACCATGCAATCACCGGTCAATTCAGCCTGCAGCTCATGAGCAGCCAGAGACTGTTCAAGAAAGGTAGCAATGGATGTCTGCTTTTTACTGGAAATAACATTTTCCTGATTGAGTCTCTTCAGCATCAGTTGTGCCCGGTCTCTGAGTGCCGGCACGCTGCGTCTTAATGCGGATAACAACTGCGCATCCTGCCCTGGCACAGGGTTCAGCAGCTGTTCTGTAGCCAGACTTGTCAATTGCAGCATATTTTTTATGTCATGCTGAAGGAACACGGTCATCTTTGCCGCTTGACTGAATGTTGAGCGTACTGAGCCCAGTTTGATCCAGAGGTCCATACGAAGCAGCAGGAAAAAACTCTCAGCCAGTGATCGGCTGAAGTATCGTCTTTCCCATCCGCTGCTTGCCGAGTACAAACTTATATTCAGGGATATCTCGTCAGCTTCAAAGTGTTGTTCCAGAACTTTTGAGGTGACAACACCGTGTTCTCCGCTGATGGTGGTGCCAAACCAGTTGAGACGCCAATTGATTCCGCTAAACCCGGCTGCCGACAAAATCGGCCAACATTGCCGCAAAAAGTCGGGCAAATCAAAATTCAGTGCCTCATTCAAACGTACAAGTTCGCGGCTCCGACCTGATTGCGCCCGCGCCTGATGCAGCAGCCACGCTGTTACGGCGAGAGTTGTGCCGCCAATCAGAATCAGATAGAGATAAAGATTAGTCAGGGTCACGTTGGATACCAAATTTTTTCAGAAAGTAATAAATGCTTTCTCGTTTGATACCGAGTCGGGCCGCGCTTTTGTAAACGTTAAAATCGGTGTCTCTGAGTACCTGGCGTACCAGCTTTTCTTCTGCATCTTCGCGCACAGCCTTTAATCCGTCTGCAATTCGTGCGTTGATCTGCAAGCGGGTCATGCCGTCGTTTGCCATCGTGTGTTCCTGGCGAACAAATAAAAATGCGCGTTCAAGTGAGCGCAACAAATTTTCGAGCATTGCAGGTTTCGCAAGGAAATCAAAAGCGCCTTCGCGAATGGCGGCAAGGGCAGCGCTTTCTTCATCCTGCCCTGTAAGGACAATGATTTTTGATGCGCTGTCGAGCTGCTGTATATTCTGAATCAGAGCAATGCCTTCGTCTGTACAATGGGTCGCCGGCGGCAAACCCAGGTCCACAATCATGACTTTGATTTCGGAGTCCGTCTGTACTGCGGCAAGAGCAGACTTTCGGGAATCTGCTTCGGTCACTTCATAGCCGCGCATCTGCAAGGCACTGCTGAGCATAGTTCGCAGACCTTCATCATCTTCAACTATCAGCAACTTGCCCGGAAGAGAACCAGTGGGACTCACGGTAGTTTTCCGGCACTAATCATCCGGCTGAACAGGATATTGGGTGACAACCAAATGATCAGGTCATCAAATTGTGTTTCGTTATATAGCGTGCTGACGAAGTCGTTGTTCGCCGGTATCGGATAAGCGCCCATCGTTGTCCCCACATTTTCTGTTTCCTCCGCTGAGCTGAAGCTGGCCCAGTTGCTGCCCATGGAGAGTACTATCGCCGGCACATTCGGCGCGGTAATATTGACCGGAGGAGGCCCGGGAAGGCATGGCGTTGCACTGCATACTCTCAGCCAGTTTGCGGCAACGGCGGCCTGATTGTTATATACGTGTCTGAGGCCGTTAACGCTTGCAAAGTCTCGTATCGGGGCAGCAAGGAGTTGACTGCTTGCAATTGCATAACGATAAGGATTGCCCCAGCTGTCAGTTAATAAACCATCATTGTTGATTGCACCGGCTATGCCGAGCGTGGCAGCGGGCAGGAATCCCCGCGTAACCGTACAATTGCCAACACCCAACGGCGCTGCTTCAGCTCCGGCAGAGGCATTGGTCGCAGGACAGGGCAAACGTCCATTGGCCTGAGCAAAACCGTAAAGTGCTTCTTCTATCTGTTTCAGTTTGGCGTTGGTGTCGGCCCGGCGTGTATTTTCGGTGGTTTGGCTGACAGCTGAAAGTAGTCCTCCCAACAATAACCCAAGAATCATGAGCACAACCGCCATCTCGATCAGCGAGAAGCCTCGCTGTTGTGACAGCGTTGGTGGAGCTTTTCTATATGGATTCATCATTTCTCCGCTTAACAACTTGAGACCGTACGCGTGATGCCGGGTTGGCCAAACGTCAGCGTGAAAACAATTGCACAGCTACTGAATTGTATTGTTGCCTCGTTAGAGTTTAAAAATGTGTAGCTGGTTACCGCTCCCCAGTTGTTGGTAGTAAACCACGTTGGGAGGCCCGGTGGTTGGGACATGGCCGCTGCAAAATCGGCGTCCGCCGGATAAGTGTGTGCGTTTGCAGGGTGATATGTATCCAACTGTGTTTTTATGTCTGCAACAACCCGGAGCGCCATCGCTGTCCGCATCTCGCTGCCTGAAATCGCAATAACACGATCATTAAATTGTTGTGGCGGGGGCAGACTGCTGACAAAGGCAGGCCCGGTGACGTTAGTACTTTCCAGATAGTTGGCCGGATTATTCCTGACCGCGGCAGAGTTGGTGCGTGATTGGCCTGTCAACGCTTGGCCGGCGTGGATAACCACAGCTGCAATATCGCCGACTCCGTCAAAGCTTAATGTCCCGGCAGTAGTTGTGTTGACAATGCCTCCCGGCAGTAGTCTGAAACCAGGGCTCAATGCATACCAGAATTGGTCATCAGCGCCACCGCGGCTGCTGAATGTAAATTGGGTATTGGGAATGCCGGTGGCCAGACGCCCGGGTGTGGTGTTATTGCATGTCGCGTCAGCAATTCCATCATTGTCACTGTCTTTGCAAGGTAACATGCCCGGGCCGGTTGTTGCGCCGGGCGAGCCCGGGTACAACATAGCGAACGAGAGTAATATCTCTTTAACCTCAGCCATTTCTGTTGAAATATTAGCCTCGCGGTCGAGTCCTGCGACGCTGTTATTCAGTGCGCGCAGTCCTACTGCTGCCGCTGCTGAAAAAAGCAGCACAAAAAAAACCAACAGAGCTGCGCCTGATTGTGACCGCAATGTATGAAGAGTATCAGGCCGGAATCTACAGCGGAATTTCATGGCAGATTCTCCCGCAACACCCGCATGGTATTGATGATAGCAAGGGGCGATTCTGCAGAGACCGGTGCCGCGGCGGATTCTGTTCCATCAGCAGCTCGTGCAGGAGTGTTTTGAGTGTTCAGCTCAGCTTGCAAAAAAGGCCGGTTGCTGATGCTCCTGGCCCTGAGGTTGAGTTCCTGGCCGGGGCGGATCAGATAAACATCCTTACCGGATTTGATTTGCAACATGGTAACCGGACCCTGGCGCACCACCTCATAGCCCTCTGGTAAATCCCGCTGATCTACTGCCGCTCCATTCAACCAAAGCGTGACGTAACCGTCGCGTCGACTTACACTGCCTGCCAGATAAAGAAATAAATCAGGGGGCAGCTCTGACACAGTCTCATCGCCGAGGGCGTCGGGTTGCGGGATCTGGATTTCTGTCATGCCCGCGATCATTTCTGCCCGCAGTCTGTCGAGCTGAGCGCGTTCCGCCGGCGTGCTGAAAAAGCGGCCTAATTCCGAGGATTGCCCCAGGCTATGATTGCTCCCGAATACGCCCACCAATATGCTCAGACTCAATGTCAGACCGGTCTTTTTCATCAGAAGAAAAACCCCGTACTATCAGTTTCCGGTGCCAGGTCAATGCTGTACCAAACCAATGAACATTCTGTGTTTATGTATTCGATCAGTGAAGAGAAACCGCCTGTTTGCGAGGACTGTTCCACCAGTTCACAACGTATTGGTTGAAATATGCTGTCTATACGACTTAGTTCAGAAAAGAATTTTACAAAATCACCTTCGTGCAGCAGTCCCGTGCTGAGCCTGATAACCGACGCGTTAAGCGCGAGAGCCTCTCCCGGCAGTGGATCATCAGGGCTGTATTCCAGACGAGCCTGGGCCTGACTTTCAATTTCAACAGTGAGCGGGAAGAAGTGAAGCGATTCGCGAATATTTGCGAACTTTTCTAATAACTCCAGCCTGTTTTCCTCTCTGAGCGCACCAGAAGACTCTGCCAGAAAATATCGATCGATGTAGCGGACAACAGTCTCCTCCTCCATAGAAATTTGCTCTATGGCAGTTTGCACTCTCTGCAGTTCCCGCGAGGTATTTGCCATGGCCTGAGTGCTCTGGCCAAGGATGATGTTGGCAACGAAATACATGGTGGCCGCCAGCACGAGGCAACATGCCAGCACCAGGCCCGGCACGCGTAACATCATCCAGTCATCATTAGTCAGTGGCAGCTTTATTTTCATGGGCTGTCCGCCGCCGTCAACTCAAGAACAAAGGGAGCACGCAGGGTGTTGCCATCCAACGTGGTGGTTACGCTTCCGACAGTGCTGTCGTCCAGCGGCATGGTGAGCGGTGTTACCTTCATACCACTTTCAGATTCGATTGCCCGCATCAAGGACAGTACCTCGGACTGGGCTACCTGATAACTGGTTGTGTTATCCACAAATCCCCGGATGCGTACGCTCAGCGCAGTTTGTTCGTTGATGACGGCATTAATAAACTGGACGTCATTTGATGTGGGAAGGCCTGACAGCTGTGCAATCAGGGCTGCTTCCCGTGCCTGATCGTTCATGTCGACACTCCACAGGAATTCCGCCAACCGGATACCTGTTGTTTCCTCAAGTGCGCGACTGACTGCAAGCATAATGTCCGATGGATTGCTGATCTGCCGCTGTACCGCATCATAAGCCTCCACGACTACAGCCATTGTATTTGATGGGATAGGCGTCTCAGGGAAACCTTCTCTGAGTTGCTCGTACTGAGATAAGAGGGGCTGAGTTTGTTGTCTCATCAAGTCAGTTCGCTCAAATTGATCAATAGCACGAAGCACCAACGGCATCGAATATACTGTGCCTGATAGAACCAGCCCAAAAGCGGCTGCAAACAGACCCACTCTTGCCTGATGCAGGTGAAAATAACGACGGGTCTTAAACGGAGCGTAGACGTTGGATAATTTTCCTTTACGAAGATCCTGCGCGAGTATCAGAAGCAGCGCGCTGTCTTTATCCTGAATACTTCTGTCTATCTTCGCCCGGGCGCTAAGCTCGAGTGTATTGATCAGCGAGTAAGTCAAAAGATCGGTTGTGCTGTCAATCAGAGAATCAAACTCCTCCGCCGACGTAAAAATAGTCACATCTACTGATTTGTCGTAGGGTACGAGCTTGATGCGCTCGAGATACTTTCTGGTTTGGACAACCTGATCCTTCAGTTGCTCGGCTGTGATGCCGGTCTTTTCATTCAGTCGTGGTGAAAGACGACTGAACATCACTTTGCCTTTGCTAAGGTAGGTCTGGCGAATGCCGGAATTGGTTTCAATGTTAACAATGATCTGGTGGTCAGCAATGATCTTTTGTTGATGCACAAACTGCTGAAGCAGATACGCAGGCGTACTGATGCCTTTTATAGCAATACGCGCATCCAGTATACGATCCACCCAGGGGGCCAGCAATTCTGGTTTTGTCAGTGCACTGAACAGCGCGTTGTCATCGCGTCGGCCTGATTTTTCCCTTCCGGTTATTGTTGCGGTCCGGTACGGAGTTGAGCGGAATAGAAACTCAAGTTTCCGACTCAATAAAGCCGTTCGATCAGTGCCTCGCACATGCGCAACACTCTCGTGTTTGAAGTCCTCCTCTATACAATCAGCCAGCAGAAAGAAAGCAGTGTTGGAGTCTCTGCTTAATTCGCCGTAGAAGCGCTCGAAACCACTTTCATCGGAACGGAAACTGTTACTGAAAAGCAGGGTTCTCTTGTGCCAGAAATACAACTCGGCACCGGCGCTGTGTATCAGAAGAACTCTCAAGTCTGGTTTATTTGCAGCCACGGTAACCCTTAGACTTCGATATTGCTGATTGTGCTGTAAATGGGTCCAAGAACAGACATCATCACCCAGCCCAGAAGCAATCCAAGAACAACAGTCATGGCCGGCGATATCAGTGCCTGTACTTTTTCAATGGCATCTTTGATGTCCCTGTCAAAAAAGTAACTGACGTTCAGCAGCGCTTTGTCGAGCTCGCCAGTGGTCTCGCCTACTTTCATCATCCGGATAACCAGAGGCGGGAACAAGCCGGTGTTGTTAAAGCTATCGGCAATGGGCTCCCCTTGCTGAATTTCGTCGTGTGCCTGTGAGATAGCAGATTGAATAAGTTTGTTGTCAATAATGCCTTCTGCAATTTCAAGGCAGCGCAGGATAGGAATCCCGGCTGCGTACATCATTGCAAAGAAATTGGTGAAGCGGGACAACAGGATTTTTTGTAAAACCGGGCCTACTTTCCACGCTCGCAGTTTAAATGTGTCTGCTTTGAAACGTGCGGTTTCATTATTGGCAATTAATACCTTCAAGCCGAAAAAGATTGCAGGTGGTCCCAGAACACAAAGATACCAGTAGCTGACCATAAAGTTGGATGTTGCGATCAGAGCCCGCGTGTGCATGGGTAGCTCTTCACCCATCGACTCGATAAAGCTGACCAGTTGTGGGACCAGAAAAACCATCAGGAAAATGGTCACGCCGAGGACCGTAGTGCCGACGATCAACGGAGACATTAAAAGTTTTTTTGTGGATTTCTGGAGCTCATCCTGCCACTTGATGGTTTGCACCAGTGAGTCAAAGACCTTTGCAAGTTCACCGCTTGCTTCGCCGGCGCGGATAAGATTGACAAACAGATTGTCAAATATACGCGGGTGCTCAGCCAGCGCGTCCGACAGACTTTTACCGCTCTCTATCTCATCAACCAGGTTAGAAATAACCTCCCTGAATCTGGGGTGATCCACACTGTCCCGCAGATCTTCCAGTCCTGCCAGTAATGGCACGCCTGCCCGGGTCAATTGCTCCATGTGGAAACAAAAGTTGATCAGATCAGATTTTTCAATTTTTTTCTGGCCAACGCTGGCGCGCCGTTCTTCCGTGATACTGCAACGGATAAGATCCAGGCTCATGCGCGACAGGCGCTGCTCGAGATCAACCTCATTGGAGGCATCAAGGTTGCCTTGACGGATGATTCCATCTTTGGTCATGGCTTTGTACTTGTACAGATTCATAGTGTCAGCCGCTTACTCTGTTGGTCAGATCCACAACGCGGGAAATTTCTTCAAGACTGGTGGTGCCGTCAAGCACGCGTCGACAGGCATCATCTGCTATTTGTCGGAAACCCTGATTTTTGGCCAAAAGAAGCATTTCTCTCATGCTGGCTCTGCGGGCAATAAGCTCATCCATATCGCTATTGATTTTCAGAATTTCAATAACGGATGTGCGCCCCTTATAACCTTGATGGTCACACTTGTCGCAACCACCAGCTGAGTAAATCACGGTATTTGAATCGGGCTTTAGGCCCAGAAGGACTTTCTCGAAGTCGTTTGCCTCGGCGCCAACCTTGCAGTGTTTGCACAGCTTGCGAACCAGACGTTGTGCCACTACGCCTATCAGGTTGCCGGCGATTACATCAGGCAGAATACCAATATCCAGCAAACGTGGGATCGAGCCGATAGCAGAGTTTGTGTGCAACGTGGAGAAAACCTGGTGGCCAGTCATCGCTGCGCGTAACGCCATTTCCGCTGTGATGTGGTCCCGGATCTCACCGACCAGAATTACGTCTGGGTCCTGACGCATCATGGAACGGATGCCTTCGCCAAAACCCATTTTTACCGATTCGTTTACTGATGATTGCCGGATCATGGCCATCGGATATTCAACAGGATCCTCCATGGTCATGATGTTCACACCTTCGGTATTGATGTGACTCAAAATGGAATACAAGGTGGTTGTTTTACCACTACCGGTTGGTCCGGTGACCAGGATAATACCCTCAGGACGTGCAAGCATCAGACGCAGAAGACTTAAGTTGTCTTCCGTCAGACCCAGCTTCTCCATCTCGACAATACCTTTTTTGCGATCGAGAATACGCAATACAAAGTTCTCGCCCCAGGTTGTCGGTTGTGAAGCGGAACGAAAGTCGATCTGACGGCCTACCAATGACATCGATATGCGCCCGTCCTGCGGCGCGCGGGATTCAGCGATATTCATGTTGCTGATTACCTTGAGTCGCACAGCCATCGCCGGCCAGTAACTCTTGTGCAGGCTGCGAACCTGTCTGAGTACGCCGTCTATTCGGTATCGGATGCGCAGGAAGGCTTCTTCCGGCTCAAAGTGGATGTCGGACGCTTCGCGCTGAACAGCATCGGCGAGCAGAGCATTGATCAGCCGCACCATAGGATGACTGTAAGCATCGTTGGTCATTTGCAGACTGTCAAAATCAACTTCGCCGGTTTCAATCTCCTGAAGAATGCCATCAATAGAAAGTTCGAACCCGTAAAACTGTTCAACAATTCTGACAATATCAGCTTCGCTACCCAAAACCGGGATGATCTTCAGGTCGCCGCCATTGGCAGCCATGATCTGGTCAAGGGCAACAATGTTAAAAGTGTCGGCCATTGCCAGCGTCAATTCGCGCGTGCTCTTGACATAAGACAGAGGCAGAACCGTATAACGTCTGGCGATGTCCTGCGGAACAATCTTGATGGACTCTGCATCAAGAACAGCACCGGTCAGATCAACGCTGCGTTGTCCGGTGTTTTCGCTAAGTGCATCACGCACAAGTGCGTCGGTGACAAAGCCAAGATCAATCAGCACTGCGCCCAGCGGTTTATTGGTAGTTTTCAGCTCATGTAAGGCGATACGCAACTGATCTTCAGTAACAGCGCCACGCTCAAGCAGAACTTCGCCTAATTTTTTCTTAGGGGCCGTCGAGTTCATGGTGAAGACCTTTCCAGTGCCTGCAATCGTCTGTGCAGGATCTGCATGTCAAATCCCGGCGGATGTTGTTCTGAGAGTGTGAGAGCTTCTTTATAAAAATTCAGTGCAGCCTGAGGCTGATTGATGCGCTCAAGACTGATGGCGAGATTGAATGCGTAGTCAGGGTTGACCGGACCGGCGGCCTGGGTTCTTGTGGTAAGCAGTGCGTTGTAGTAAGCCTGTTGCGCATCGTGCCAGCGCTGTTGGCTGGCATACAGGTTTCCAAGGGAATAACTGATGGCTGCTATACCCGGATAGTCTGAAAGCAGTGCCTTGAGGTCTATTTCCCGTTGCATGGGATCTGCACTGTTTGTGGTGTCTAGCAGACCAGTGCGCGCCAGCGGGTCGCGTGGATTCAAGGTGAGCAGCTTGGTGTAGGCTTGACGGGCGGTTGCCATATCACCTTGCTGTACAGCGCTGGCAGCAACACCCAATAATGCATCTCGGTTGTCGGGATCGCGTGCCAGTGATTGCTGATACAGGATTCTTGACGCTGCGTAGTCTCCCTGCTGATACGCTGACCATGCACTTAGCATTTGCATATCCGGATTACGCATAGGCTCGCTTCTGCTGATCTGCATGGGCGCCGGTGTCTGGATAATGGTGCTGGCTACAGTTGGCATCTGGGTCGGCGTTGACGTTGACGGTACGGGAGCCGTGGTAACCACTGGCTCAATGCGTGACTGCTCGATCGGTGATTGATCTGCCGTCGCTTCAGCAACTGCTACAGGGGTTGCCACTGAGGTTTCGACGGGCACTTCAATTGCGGCGATCACCGGTGCCGCTGTGGCAACACTGATTTCAGCGACTTCAGGTTCTGCTAATGCGGGCTCTGGTGATTCTGTTTCTGATACAGGAGCCTGTTCGTTGTTGTCTGCAGCCAGTGCCTGCGCCTCCAGAGCCTGATAGGCACTGGCATCAAAATTGGCGGGCACATTGAACTGACTGCCGGAATTCATGAGAGTGGATACCCACAAGAATGCACCAATGCACACAATTGCCACCAGTGCTGCAACAGATGACCAGACAATCAAGCGCTTCCGGTCAGGGGTTTGTGCGCCAGCTTTGGCTGCAAACATTGCTCTTGCCGATTGCCGCGCCACATCACTCTTCCGGGCACCCCCGGCTTTATCAGCGCTCCTCGGTTCATCCGTGTATCTCTCCGGAATAACTTTCTCAATGATGCGGCCGTCAGCGGATACGCCCGATTCAAGCCTGTCTGTCATGACGAAGGAGGGCGTCTGTACAACAGGATCGTCAGCCGCAGCTTTAACAGGCGCCTCTGGCTGGTGAATCTGCTGCGACACTTCCCTCATAAGGGCATCGGTCTGAGCTGGCGATTCTGATGCGTAAACATCATTGGTGCCAATTGACTCCTGGCTTGTTGTGCCAGGTGTTTCTGTTTGAGGCTCAAGGAGAAAATCCGGTAACGATTTTTCAACAGTCGCATCCGGCAAATCAACCAGTTTTATGGACGCAAAAATATCCGCCTTACTAGCGCCAGTCTGTTCCACGGCTGGGGCAGGTTCCGGCGGCTCGACTATTGCTACTGCTGCGGCTGCAGATGCCGATATATCGGTGCTGTTTTCAGCGACGTCTTCACGCTCTGTACTCCTGAGCGGTTCATCAACATCAAGATGAAATCCAAGAGGGATATCAAGAGATCCTGAATTTTGAGGCGTTTGCGACACCGGATCTGACTGCTGGGTCTCAAGATCATCAAATCTGAAGTCGAGATCAGCATGGTGATCGCCGGTTTCGGATACAACCGATTCTTTTGCTGTATTTTCTTCTGCGGGAATTATGGGTAAAAAAGGCTCTGCAACCGGAGTCAGCTCAGGTTGTTGCGTCTCGGTTTCCCGTTCAGATTCTTGTGCAACACGACGTTTGGCTTCTTCAGCTTTACGCAGTGCTTCCATCAATAAACTCATTTGATGCTGGCCTGCGGTTTGTTATCTGTTGCGCCTGGCTGACTGTTCAACAGGCAGATTGCTGTAAAAATCACTGATTCCCGCCCCATTGGATGGCAGAAACTCACGATAATCGCGTAAATCTCCGTCCAAAGATGGCTGGCGAATAACCACCGGGCGAATAAACACAATCAATTCAGTTTTACTGGCGCGGTCGTTGCGATAGCTGAACAAGTTTCGAATACCGGGCAGGCGTGACGCAACTGGCAAGCCAGCAGTGTTATTTTCCAGCGTGTCCTGCATCAGCCCGCCTAGCACTGCCACCTGGCCGCTGTAGACTTTAAGAATGGATTCAATTTCCCGAATCTGAATTTCAGGAACCGCATTGACCACACCAGCATCAGCCAGCGCCGGATTAGGGTCATTCACAAAACGTACGATTCGCGAAATGGTAGGTCTGACATTCAATGTGACCTGATCTCCGTCGCTGATTTGCGGAGTGACGCTCATCACGAAACCCACTGGCACAGTCTGGATCTGACTTGTATACAGCGCAGGTGTTGCTGGCGAACTTAAAGTAGCGGGGAGGCCGGGTTCCACCTCGATGGTGAAATACACCCGGTTATCCACCACGCGAAGCATTGCGGCCTGATTGTTGAGTGCCATAATTTTTGGGCTGGATAATACGCGCAGATCACCAAATTCAGAGAGCATACGGATGGTGGCTGCAATCGCATCCGGGCCACTGCTGCGGTCGATGGTCAGCACCGAAGCGGGAGGGTCATTTAAATTGATGCCGGTTACGCTTTGCAGGAAATCGATTTGTCCGCTGTTCCTGCTGATGGTTGTCCAGTCTACGCCCGACTGATATCGGTCGCTTAATGAAACCTCCACCACGGTGGCTTCGATCAGCACCTGGGTCAGAGACCGGCTACGTACATTTTCAATATAAGCCGAAATGTCCTGGTGTTGCCTGCTGGTAGCGTTAACTGACAATAGGCCAGACTCCGCATTTGCAACGACTGCAGAGGCAGTTTCCCCTGTGGCATCGCCAGCCTCGCCCATCAGTGAGCGCACGTTGCTGATCAGTGTTGGCCAGAAATTGTTGCTGGAACTTTGTGACAGTGTCGCCGTTGAGTTGTTGGTCCCTGTCCCGCCGCCGCTGGCGCCGCCGACGTTTGCGATGGACGTTGCCACGTTAAGCCCGGTGCTGGCATCGCGGGCAACGTTGACATAGTCCACGCGATAGGTGCGCAGGAATGGGCTGTCCGGTTCGACAATCAGAGTGCTGTCGGCCTCTATGCGCCATCTGAAATCAACCTGACGGCTGATGCGCTCAATAATTTGCGGGAGTGTCTGATCGACAGCGTTGATGCTCACCAGGCCCTGCACATTCGGGTGAACATCTATGTTCAAGCCTACATCTCTGGCCATCGCAAACAACAGTTCACGTACCGAGGTATCCTGCACAACAACGGTGTAAAGCTCAGGGTTTGCCTGCGCTTGAGGCTGCGGTAGCAGCGGCGCAGGGCGGACCACATCAGGAATATCGTCTGTCTGAGTCGGGCCGGGAAGCAATATATGCCGGGCGTCCTGCGAGCTTTCAGGTAGAGAGGCACCGCAGGCAGCCAGCAGCAGATAACCCGAAAAAGTGAAAATCAGTTTGTTAGTCATGCGTCAACTCCTTGCCGACACGCATTGCAGGCGGTTGATATTCTGAACAAAAGGCTGATTATTACGAATTGTTAACGGCAGTAGCGAAACGCTGGCGCGCGCATCATCAACGTTCGGGTAGTGCCCATAGATAATCCGCCACAGTAACCCGTCCTGACTTTCAGTGAGACAGACATACGTGTCAGCAATCAGGCCTGAGCGCTCAAGCTGGTTGAGGGTACTGACTACAAACGGTGTCTGATCTGAGCTGATCGTAAGCAGCTGTAAAGTATATGAGCCAATGCCGCCGCTTTCTCTAAGAGTGCTAAAAGCGTCGGCTCGTGCAGTCACAATCTCCGGGTAGGCAACATTCGATGATCTGGATTGATTGGTGCCTGCTTGAGGGAGAACTTCAGCTAATACAACAGGTTCTGATTGTGGCGTAATCGTCTGCTGAGTAATTTGTGCCGACTCAGCAGGTAATTCCATCTCAGCCACGCCAGGCGCAGTCGATTCCGGGCCGCTGGTAGTAGTTGCGAACTCCGGTTCCGCTGCCGCTGCCTCACTTGCAGGTTCTGCTGCAGGCGATTCTGCAGTTACCTCAAGACCTGCGTCGGGTATCACAGTTGCAGTAAGCACAGCTGCCGGGCCGGAAGCGGGCGAGGTTGGTACTGGTAAACTGGCAACTGCATCCTCGCGGAGTCCTCCAGCCGGCCGGGAGACAAGCAGCCAGCTCAGGATGCCAATAATCAGCAGCAGCGACACCACCGCAAGCGCCCATGGTGATATGCGTGTTGGAGTTTGATAGTCGCTGTCTTTGATTGCTGCCTTCACATGCTGAATCTGCACCGTAGGCTCCAGCTGGTTGCCCAGCGAGCGTGGCCGGGTTGAAGTGGCAGACTCTGAGTAGGCGGCCAGCATGGCTTTATCCGCCAGAATATTGATACGTCTGGTCAGGCCGCCAGAGGCTTTGGCAATGAGTTTTTCAGCTGCCTTGCTGAATATTTGTGGGGCAGGGCAGCCTGCAGCCTGCAACCTGTGCCGGAGGTAGTCGCTGACTTCATCGGCAGTCAGCGGGCTCAGGTAGAAACTGTGTGTGATGCGTTCGCGCAGCTGTCTGATATTTTTATCTTGCAGATTCTTGTCCAGCTCTGGCTGGCCAAACAGGATAATTTGCATCAGCTTGTGCTGGTGTGTCTCCAGATTGCTGAACAGTCGGATTTCTTCCAGCGTGTCCAGCGGCATGCTTTGCGCTTCTTCAATGATGACAAGCACGCTCCGGTTGGCGGCGTGCTGTTCCAGAAGATGGCTTTGCAGTTTTTGCATCAGAACCAGGCGGGGAGTTTCCTGGTCAACATTCAGTTTTAGCTCGAACGCCACAGCGTACAGAATGTCATGAGGGGTCAGTTTGGGGTTGGCCAGATAGACCACTTCCACAGTATCTGGCAGACGCTGCTCAAGCATGCGGCACAACATGGTTTTTCCGCTGCCGACCTCGCCTACTACTTTCAGAATACCTTCACCTGATTGAATGGCGTATAACAACGCCTCCAGAACGACGCCGCGACCATGTGCGCCGCCTGTAAAAAACAGGGCCGGATCGGGTGTGATTCTGAACGGTGGGCGTTCAAGTGAGTAGTATTCCAGATACACCAAAAAACTTCCTAATTATAGATACTTGCGAAAACTACCTTAAGTTATGGATTACTTTAATGCTGAGCACTGTAACAAGCAAGGAATTTATGGTGTTAGCCCGGGTTGAAATGGGGAAGAATTCATTGTGAAACAGTTGCTTCTGGCACCAGGCTCAAGTTTATTGAGCCTGCAAAACAAAGTTGGCACTGATGTTGCGCCGGGTGGTGCTGCTACCAACAACTGTTGTTTTTGATAACTGAACGGAGAAGCTCACACTGCTGCCGTTGCGAACAATATTGAATATATTGCTGCTGTCAGGACCCTGGATCTCGCCGGAGAGCAAACTGGTAGCCAGGGGCAGCAAAGCACTATCGCTCAATTGCGCTGAGCTATAAGCTTCTGTTTTTGTTATGTTAATTTGGCGATTGACAGTAGTCATGCCGGCAATCAGAACGCTTGTCGTACCAGTCACCCGGATAGAATACGGTGTGGTGCTGTCTGCCGGACCAAGTTCTGACTGCCATTGGTTGCTCAGAGAAACCACAGTCCCGGCATAGAAATCGAGGGCGCCAAAGTCGCCGCCACGGAAATAAGCCCGCCCGCCAACCACTGTGATTGAGATGCCCGTTGCAGGGTAATGCCTGACTAACGCCCCGGCCGCGTTGCGGGTGCTGTTACTGATACTTGTTGGGAAATATTCACCATAACGTCGCTCGGCGAGCGCAAAAAAGTTGGTGCTCTGTAGAACAGTGGCGGGATCAGGTGCTGCCGCCGAGCAAACGGTTTCCCCGCTTATGCGTGAGCCGGTCAAGGAGCCCAGGGAGTTGCCGGTGCTACTGCTCAGCGCCAGAACCAGCGGTCCTGCGCTTGGCTGAGACAAGTCCAGGTAGGCCTCAAACCCGCTCTGGGTGTTGCTCCAGTGTGCAACGCTGCTTGAGCTGAAGCTGCTGCGGGGGTTGGTGCTGAACTCGTTGTTCAGGCACAGATCCCCGGCAGATGAAATTACCATGCGCACTTCGGAGTTATTGCTGAAGGGGGCAAATGGGTTGGCACCACTGACAATCATGCTGTAGGTGCCGGGCAGGGGGGAAGGGATCACGGCTGGCTGGTCGGTCGGGCTTGCGCGCAGTTCTCCAATAAGATTGCCCACGGTTCCTACAAAATAGTCGCCGCTACCGAACTCCCCACCGCGTACGAACACCTCATTGAGCGACACGCTGACAGTGACGCCGGTTTCGGGGTAGTAACGACTGAGCGCGCCACCGGTAGCCCGGGTCGTGCTGCCTGCCCGGGTACTGAGCAAATCGGGATACCTGCGTTCTGCCAGCAGAAGCAATTCATTGATCGTGTCAATTTCCAGAGCGCTCATCTGAGGTAGCGGGCATGTTGCTGCCTGGCTGACGCGCTGTCCCGCCAGTGTCGCCAGATTCTCTCCGCGAGTAGAAATCAGGGTTATTGCGGCAGTGCCTGCTTCGTCGCTCAAAGTCATGTAGGCATTTATGCCAGCCTGAATGTTGGTCCAGCTGATATCACTTGGTGATGCACGCAGAGAGGTCGGATTGTTGAGGGTGATGTTGTCTATGCAAAGAGCGCCGCTGGCGGCAATCACCAGCCTGATGCGCGTGTTGTTTGGCAACTGGAAGAACGGGTTGGCGCCGCTGACCAACACGTCGTAAGTGCCCACCAGCGTTGCTGCAGGCACAAAATCACGGGTAGATTCACGCAGCATAATAAAAACCTGGTTCAGGGTGCCCAACGCCGGCTCCGAGAAATTTGGCGTGCCGTTACCGGCGTAAACCATTCCGTTGCTTACGGCAATGAATACATTGGTGACCGGATAGTAACGATAGGTGTAATCAGCTGTGCGCTGGGTGCTGACGGTAGGGCCAAATGTGATGTATTCGGGATAGAGCTGTTCTGCGAGTTCAAATAGCCGCTCAATCTGATCCATGATCTGGGTGTCCGGATGTGCCGGAGTCACTATCTGGCAGATGGCATCAAGGGATGTTCTGTCTCCGGCCAGCTCGCCAAGGCGCAAATTCGTGCTGCCGTAGACCTGCAATAGCCCCTCTGCGGCATCAGTTGTTGTCAGATCGAGCCTGTAATTGACACCCGCTACATCGTCGTACCACACCGCTGTATTGGTATCGTTGCTCAGGAACACAGGTTTGCTGAGTGTTCGCCCGTTACTCATACACAGTTGTCCGGATGCATTAATGGCGTATATGTACTCCGCCCCGTCGGGGATTGTGGAAAATGGCTGGGTGTCGGACATTTCGGTGCGATAGGTACCCACAAAAAATACACCTACGCTCGCCGGGCGTGTGATGTTGCTGATAGTCGTGCTCAGGTTCTGAAAGCTGCCAACAGATCTGTACTCGGAGCTGTATTGGCCTCCTCGCGCATACACCTGCCCGCCACTGACTGCCAGATAAGTGGATGTACTGTCGTAATATCTGAATGTATAAATGCCGGACCGCTGAGTAAACGTAAACGATCCTGCCGGGAACAATGCCGGGTAGGCCGTTTCTGCACTGGTAAAAAAGGTTTCAATCTGGGCACTTGTCGGATCTGTGCTGGCGCCACAACTGCCTGTTGTGGCGCTATAGTCGCCCGGTGCTGCCAGAGTGAAAACGCCAAACAACTGTGCAGCCGTGTTCAGAAACTGGATATTCTGAAAGGTATAGTTTTCTACATCAGGATCCGGATCGCTATCGGTGACCCTAAAATAAAACCGCGAATTAGCCAGGTCATTGCGCCACTCCAGAGCCAGATCAGGCGCAGTCCTGAGCGTGGCACCTGTCAGACTCAGGTCATTAGTACAAAGCCGTCCGTTTTCTGCAAGAATAAAATTGACAACGTCCCCTGTTGAGCGCGGATTGTTATCAGGCGCACCAGGGTCTGCGGTGAATGTCAGGCGGTAGGTGCCTTGTGGAATGTCAGCAAGGATTGCCGCCACGGTTGTCTGCGCCGACGCGGGCAGAGCAGACATCAATAGCACGAATGCGGCGCTTAAAATTGATAAGGGGCGGGCATTAATCATCGCACTTTTCCTGAGTACTGCGTTTTACGGCTCAATGCTGCGTGTCAATGGAGCGGGTGAAGGGAATCGAACCCTCGTCACTTGGTTGGGAACCAAGAGCTCTGCCATTGAGCTACACCCGCCTCTCAGCGCCGACACGCTACCTCAGGCCGGATGTTTTGTCGATACCAACATCCGTTTTGAGGGCAGGGAAACCGCTGCGATAGACGCCGATCACAGCGTCGTATTGTTTTATGTTCCATGTTACAGACTTGCTCAGTATCCCGCGCGGAAGTTCGTCTGCCACCACCACAGAAGCCGGTGCCGGGATGTCGCCCAGGTTTTGTTCAAGCCAGCGCGAAAATCCCAGGCACCAATGCTGGAGATTCCCGGGCTCTTTCCTGAGAGCCAGAAAGTAATCCAGCCGCAAGTTATTGTCTTGTGGTTCGTGCAGAACTTTTGCAGCCTCAACGTCCGGATGCTTCGTGAGTTCTTCTGCCAGTGTGTCCAGATCAATATTGTGACCGGCAATTTGAATGACTCTGTCTGTGCGTCCGCACACGGTAATGCTGCCATCTGCAGCAATTTCTATTTTGTCCTGTAACAGATGTTGCTCATCAGTGATCGATGAAACGGCCGTCGTTTGCTGATGCAATTGATTCAGCTGCCACCAGGGCAGTAGTGTAAAACCGCTGTTACTGACAGTTCGCCACGCAAGCCCCGCTGTTTCCGAGCTGCCATAGATTTCTGCCATGGTTGCCGCAGGATATCTGGACCGGAAAAAATCCGCAGTAGCAGCTGGCAATGCGGCAGTCGAGCTGATGCCAACAAAATGATCGGGCAGCTGGATATCGAGTTCCATCAGCAACTGCCAGGTGTCCGGTATCGCAACAATCATATCGTGGTCTTTCAGTTGCCGGGCCCAGCTTGTCGGCAGCGTGTCGTCAGTGTCTATAAATATACACGGCACCTTATTCTCGGCAGGTAGCAAAATGCCCCAGATAAATCCGTAAATATGATGACTGGGCACAACGCAGACGGTGCGTCTGAAAACAGGCAGGGCACGCACAAAATACTCGGCTTCGGCGAGCAATTTGCCTGACTGGTGGCGGTGAAGTTTAGGGCCTGATGTGGACCCTGAGGAATAGAATCCCATTTCCTGATCATTGATCTGACGGCTGCGTCTGGCAACGTCGCACCAGCCTTTGGCTGAGCGACGGGCCAGCAGAAGATCGGACAATCCGGTTCGGTCCAGGCCCATACACGCTGCAAACCGGCTGGCCAACTGAACCATATCAAGCGATGAAAACCCGAAGCTGCGCGGATCGGATAATAGATCTAAGGGGTCTGTTTGTTGATCGGACAGCAGGGAGTTCACGCCACGTCTTCTCAGAGCGTCGCGCAAAAAATCGCGCAGCCATTGCTCAAGTCCTTCCTTCTGCCACCACATAAGAACAATCCGTCTACAGGCGTTTTACGAATATCCAGTAGCTGCCTCCAACCAGTGCGGGCTTCATGTGCACCTTCACTTTGGTCGGGGACATCAGGTAGTCAAACGTGTACTCCATCATCACACTGCCGCGCTCTTTCACAACTTTGTCAAATGCGCCTTTGAACTTGGGGGTATTGGTGCAGGGAGCGACGTCGGTGAAAAAGTTTTTACCTATCACCTGCGAAGGTGCTCGCCCTGTAATGGCGCCTTCGGCTTCGTTGTACTGCAGAATCGTGCCGGTTGGATCCAGCTGGATTGCGCCGAAAGCCAGCTGGTCGATTTCCGAATTGCTCATTTTAGCGAGGCGGTTGTCGATATCGTTTGAACCAAAATCAATCACTTCGAGGGACATGTGTAACTCCAAAAGCCAGGTTCGGCACGGATGCGCTGGACAAGGATAAATGTGCGGAATATACGAAGCTGCCGTCTGATCAGATCAGCCTTAGTGACAGGCAGACCGGGGTGAGATCTATATTACCGGTGAAATAGGCACGTTCTGTCCGGATGACTCAATAGCGGAGTCCTCCGGGGCATTGCGAGTCTGACGCAGGGAGCTGGGGTTTCGGATAGCGTATTGTGTCATCCAGCGCAGCCCCATGAGCTGAGACTGGTTCAACAGCAGGGGATTCATCTGGCCGCGCAGGCGGTTCATGGCGCGCACGGCCTGCTCATAACCAAACCGGTAAGAAATTTCATACCACATGTGTGCTGTTGCCAGATCCTGCTCGGTGCCCAGTCCATCAGCGTAAATCCGTCCCAGGAAAAACTGCGCAGTGGAGTCGCCACGATGGGCCGAACGGCTGAACCAGTAGCGGGCCTGTTCAAAGTCGCGCGGAACATCTGTGTTTTCAGCAGATGCGTAAATCATTCCCAGCTGGGTCTGGGCATCGCGCAGCCCCAGCCCGGCAGCCATCTCAAAATAGTCGCGTGCTTTTGCCATGCTGCGTTCAGTGCCACGACCTGAGGCGTACATCAATGCAGCATTATATTGTGCGTCCACGCTGCCGTTGTCGGCAGCCATGCTGAACCAGGTCAATGCAACCGTGGGGTTGGGTTCTGTGCCCAGCCCACTCATATGCATTACGCCGAGGTTGTACTGGGAATCCCTATGCCCCTGACGAGCGGATTCCTGGTACCAGCGCATGGCTTCCGGTAAGTTCTCGCGCATACCCTGGCCATAAAAATTCATGGTGCCAACGGCATACTGACCATCCGCACTGCCGTTTTCGGCCGCTTGCAGGTACCAGTAATACGCTTCACGGTAGTCCTGGGCTACGCCTTCGCCACGGTCATACATCAGGCCAAGGTTAAACTGAGCCTGTGTCACCCCTTGCTGCGCTGACAGGGCATACAGCTGCATTGCATGTTCAAAATCCTGCTCAATGCCGATGCCCTGATGGTACATGAGGCCAAGATTGAACTGTGCCAGGGCGTGGCCGAGCATGGCGCCCTGGGTGAAATTTTCAAATGCGGCAGGATAATCACGTGTTTCAAAGGCCCGCAGACCGATTTCCACATCGTAGTTCTGCCTGTTGTCTTGCGAATGAGCAAAGGCCGGCACCAGCAGCAAGGTGAGCAGAAGCACACGCAGGAGTTGCAGCAGCTGTTTGATCGTTGAAATTATCGGGCATTTGAAAGTATTCATGCCGCCGATTGTAGCGCGCCGAAGTACGGGCCGCCAGACCACATTCGCTGAAGCGAATTGGCTCACACCCCCAGGGGCCGCACCTGGTGCCTGGATCCGGGTTGACAGCGCCTGCTCAGTGGTCACAATGGATGCAGTTCCCAATAAAAAAACACATCCCAAGCGAGAATCTGATGGATAACGGAATGCCTGAGACAGCAAAAAGGCGCGGCTGGTTTACACGTTTTCTCGATACCGTTGAGTGGCTGGGTAACCTGCTGCCGCATCCGGTGACACTGTTTGCCATGCTGGCGTTTCTGATGATCCTGTTGTCAGGCCTGTTTGGCGCCATGGGGGTGTCGGTTCCTGATCCCCGTCCGTCTGCCGCTGAAGGTGCAACCATTGAGGCGGTGAGTCTGATGAATGCTGCAGGTCTGCGCCGCATATTGGAGAATCTGGTCTCGAACTTTGTCAACTTTGCTCCGCTCGGCGTGGTGTTGGTTGCCATGCTTGGGGTTGGCATTGCTGAAAAATCCGGCCTGTTGTCTGCGGTCGTGCGTGGCATTGTATTGAATGCGCCCAGACATGTTGTGACCATCGCCATTGTGTTTGCGGGTGTCATTTCCAATACCGCTTCCGAAATGGGATACGTGGTGCTGGTGCCGCTTGCAGGGGCTATTTTTCTGGCGCTGGGTCGTCATCCTCTGGCGGGGATGGCGGCTGCGTTTGCAGGAGTCTCCGGTGGATACAGTGCCAATCTGTTAATTGGGACTATCGACCCCCTGTTGGCCGGCATCACCCAGGAGGCCGCTCGCCTGATTGACCCGACATACGAAGTGTATGCAACCGCCAATTGGTATTTTATGGCGGCCAGCACGTTCATGATTACTGCAGTCGGATCGGCAGTCACCATTTATATCGTGGAACCAAAACTCGGCAGCTACGACGCTTCGGACGCTGATCCCTCTGTGCTTGATAACCGTATGATGGAAAATATCACGCCGGCCGAACGGAAAGGTTTGTCGGTAGCGGGCCTTGTTGCGCTCGCGGTATTTGCCTTGATGGCTGTGCTGGCGCTGCCGGAAACCGCACCGTTGCGCGATCCTGTTGATGGCAGTTCCGGTCCGTTTTTTCGCAGCATTGTTGCTTTCATTTTTTTGTTCTTTCTGGCGACCGGTTTTGCCTATGGACGGGTGACCGGATCCATGCGTAATGATCGCGACGTGATTGATGGTATGGCTTCTGCCATATCAACACTCGGGCTTTATGTTGTGCTGGTGTTTTTTGCCGCCCAGTTTGTAGCGTTTTTCGGATGGACAAATCTCGGCATCATCACGGCGGTCACCGGCGCGGATTTCCTGATCAGTGCTCAACTGACCGGCCCGGTGGTGTTCCTGTTTTTTATCATCATGTGTTGTTTTGTCAATCTGATGCTGGGATCGGCATCAGCGCAATGGGCGGTGACTGCACCAATTTTTGTTCCCATGCTGATGTTGGTAGGTTATGCCCCGGAGTTGATCCAGGCTGCCTACCGCATCGGCGATTCAACCACCAATATCATCACACCGATGATGAGTTATTTTGGCCTGATACTGGCCTGGGCCACTCGCTATAACCGACGGATCGGCATAGGTACCATGATCGCCACCATGCTGCCTTACTCGATATTCTTTTTTATCTTCTGGGTGGCGCTGTTTTACATCTGGGTTTTTGTGCTGGGTCTGCCGGTGGGGCCGGGCGCGGAAACGTACTACATGAACTGACAAGCGGGACTCGCGCGATAAATCGAGTCAGACCTGGTACTCCTTTCATCAGTGCTCCTGTGTGACGGCGGCGTGAATCCGTCACATAACTGTCATCTTGCGTTCATCAAGCTGTCAAATAACCTTCATAAAATCGTCTCCAGAGTGTCACAACAACCGACACCGAACCCACATATCTGAGCTTGGAGCCGATTAATGTCCTCACTATCAAGATTCCGTAAGAAAATTCTGCCTCTTATGGTCCGCACTGCTGTGCCTGCCATTGCATTGATGTTTGCTGCTGAAACTTTCGCGCAGACCGGCGTGGTTGCCGGACGTGTTGAAGACCGTGCCGGCTCTGCCCTGCCGGGCGCCCAGATCACTATTCAGGAACTGAACATTCGTGGTGTCACCAATACACAAGGCGAATTCACACTGGGTAGCCTGCCAGCCGGCACTTACACGGTTGTGATCGACTATCTGGGCTATGAGTCAACGCGCCAGAGCATTACGGTAGCTGACGGTCAGCGCGCCAACATTTCCCTGGCATTGCGACAGGCCGGTATTGCTGAAGAGATCATCGTGCGGGCATCGCCCATCGTGGACAGTCAGGCGCGCGCACTTAACCAGCAACGTATGGCGGACAACGTCAGCAACGTGATTTCGTCTGATGCGATTGGTCGATTCCCGGATTCGAATATTGCAGAAGCACTGCAGCGCGCTCCTGGTGTCGGCATTCAGCGTGACCAGGGTGAAGGTCGTTACATTAACGTACGTGGTGCCCCGGCAGAGTTCTCCGCAGTTGCCATCAATGGCATCAGTATGCCAGCGCCGGATCCCTTTACCCGTGCCGTAGACCTTGACACCATCCCGTCTGACATCGTCAGCCAGATTGAAGTATCCAAGACTCTGCGTCCTGATCAGGATGCTGACTCAATTGCCGGTGCTGTCAACATCGTAACGCGTTCACCGTTTGATTCGCGTGGTCCGCAGCTGCGTGGTTCAGCAGGCATGAGCGACAACGAATACGGCAAAAACGATACACGTGGCTCTTTGCAGGCGAGTAACCTGTTTGGCAGCGAGCAGCAGTTTGGTGCGCTGGTGTCTTTGAGCTACTCCAAAACCCGTCGCCAGGTTGATAACGTCGAAAACGTGTGGACCGTAGTGAATCGTCCTGAGGGCGGTGAAAGACTGAGCCTGATCGAAACGCTGTTCAAAGACTACGACACCCGCCGTGAGCGCGTGGCTGCGACCACATCACTGGAGTGGCGCCCGACTGACACAGACAGCTATTATATGCGCGGCTCCTGGGCACGTTTCACCGATGATGAGTTCCGTAACCGCACTGACATCCTGTGGGAAGAGGGCACTCTGCAACCAGGTTCTACAGATCTTTCCGGTACCTATAACTCGGTGCGTCTGCAGAAGCAGTTCCGTCACCGTGTACAACAAAACGACATTACCTCACTGGCAGTAGGCGGTGATCACGAATTGAGCAATTACGCCATCGACTACTCATTGTCCGTGTCGCGCGCCAAACAAAGTTACCCGAATCGTGATGAGCTGTTGCTGCGGTCCAGTCTGCGTCCGAATGTAAGCTATGATTTCTCACAGGATTCCAACAACCCGTCCTACTCGGTATTTAACACCGGGGATCTGCAGCGGGTTGATCGCATGGCTTTCCGCGAAAATACCTTCCGCTGGAACACCGGCGTTGAGGACGAAGTCAGTGTACAGACCAACATCGAAATGCCGGGCATGCTGTTCAGCCAGCCAACAACGTTTAAATACGGTGTGAAATTCCGTGGCCGTGAGAAAGATCACGATGAGGAGCGTTACCGTGACCGTCGTGCCGGATCCGCACCAACCCAGCCACTGCTGACCTTCCTGAGCTCGGAGCCTTCAGCGAATTACGGCTATGATTTGGGATTCAAGATGGATCCTGTGGTTGTAAAAGCTTATCTCGATGGCGCCAGAGCAAACTCTTTGTCGCAGCGCCGTATCCCGCAATCCATCACCGCAGACTACAGTGTTGAAGAAGACATCTATGCAGCTTACGGCTCTGCACGGGTTGAGTACGACAACGCGGAACTGTTGTTGGGCCTGCGTATGGAGCGCACCCAGCAGGATTCAAGCTCGCCTTCTTTTAATGAAGTGACCGGTGCAATCGGTGAGCGCACTGCCGGCACCAGTTATACCGAATTCTTCCCAGGCGCTACACTGCGTTACAGCTTCAGTGAAAATCTGATTGGCCGTGCTGCGATTACGCGTTCCATTTCACGCCCGAATTTCCTGCAGACAGTGCCGCGTCTGGTAGAGAATGATGCATCAGCAGTGCTGCGTGTATCTGCTGGTAACCCAGATCTGAAGCCAACGTTGACAAACAACCTGGATCTGATGCTGGAATACTACGTCGAACCATTGGGTCTGATTTCTGGTGGTCTGTTCTACAAGGACTTGTCTGACTACCGCTATGAGCTGACGCTGAATGGCAATTTTGAAGGCCAGGCCGCTCTGATCACACGCCCTGAGAATGCGCCTGATGGCCGTATCCTTGGTGCAGAAGTGAACTGGCAGCAGCAGCTGACTATGCTGCCAGGTTTCTGGTCAAACTTTGGTGTATTTGCCAACTACACCTATACCGATGCGCACATGAAACTGGGGCGCACCTACAATGGTCGCAGCCGCTTTGCACTGCCGGGTCAGTCAGATCACACGTACAATCTGTCCGCGTTTTATGAGGCGGATGGTCTGAGTGTGCGTTTGTCTTACACTGATCGAAGTGATTATCTTGATGCAATTGATGCCGATGATGGCCGTCTGGATCTGTTCTGGGAAGGTCGCTCACAGCTGGACCTGACCGCAAGTTATGCCGTGACGGATAATTTTGAAGTGTTCTTCGAAGGCAAAAACCTCAGTGACACGTCTGGTGCGCGTTACTACGGCTCACGTGAACGTACTTACGAGTACGAAAAGTTCGGCTCCCTGTATTTCCTGGGTGCGCGCTTTAACTTCTGATTTAACGTAGGGCTCTGGACAAAACCGCCGGCATCTCGCGATGACCGGCGGTTTTGTTTTTCCGGATATGCCATTTGTGAGTTGTGAAGTTGCCAGTAAGTACTTGATGAGGCGTTTTCATAACAATGTCACATTCTTCAAGAATAGTGTGTTACTCAAATAATAAATTCAGGGATCTATCGTGTCAGGGGCCTCCGGAACATCTTCATCGCTTCATGAATTACCTGCTGGAGAGATGGGTAATCACCATCGCTGGTTGTCCTGGCTCACAGTGCTGGGTCTGGTTTATCTGTTGTTGGCGGCAGTGGGCGGTATCGGAGATGGTTTTAAAGCCGCTGCCGGCGAAAATGCGCGTGAGCTGTTTGCGTTTGCTTCCAATCCGCTGATAGCACTTGTTGTTGGTCTGGTGGCTACTGCGCTGATTCAGAGTTCGAGCACCGTGACGTCCATCATCGTTGGTCTGGTGGCGGGCGGTTTGCCACTGAGCATAGCAATTCCCATGGTGATGGGCGCCAACATCGGCACCTCATTGACCAGTACACTGGTGAGTCTGGGCCATGTGCGTAATGGCGAGGAGTTTCGTAAAGCATTTGCGGCTGCAACAGTTCATGACAGCTTCAATCTTTGCGCGGTGGCATTGCTTTTGCCGATAGAGATCCTGTTTCGGCCCATGGAACGTTTATCCGCCGCGCTTGCGCAATTGTTGTATTCAGATGCCAGCATGAGCATGAGTGATGTGAACTTCATGAAGACTTTGCTGGCTCCGGCCTCTCAGGGGTTGCATCTGCTGACGTCGTGGCTGCCAGGCATTAGCGCGGGCATTGCGCTGATTGTTATTGGTATCAGTCTCATTCTGTTTGTGGTCTCCAGAATCGGCAAAATACTGCGCACTTTGTTGGTAGGTAAGGCCAAAGACATCATGCATGCTGCGGTAGGTAAGGGGCCAATTGCCGGTATGGCCTCGGGTACAGCAATTACTGTCCTGGTTCAGTCGTCCTCAACGACCACCGCGCTGATTGTTCCACTGGCAGGTACCGGAGTGTTCAGTATTCGCCAGATATATCCTTTTACTTTGGGCGCAAACATAGGCACAACCATCACTGCGCTGTTGGCGGCAACAGCAATCCACGGCCCGATGGCGGTGACAGCGCTGACTATCGCGTTGGTGCATCTGTTTTTTAATCTGTTTGCCATTGCCCTCATATACGGCATCCCGGTGACACGTAACATTCCCATATACATGGCGGAAACCCTTGCTGAGCTGGCGCAGCGTAACAAACTCTACGTCATTGGCTATATCGTCGGTGTGTTTTTCCTGATCCCTTTGTTGCTTATAGCCATGAGCAGACTGTTCTGAATCACGGGCGACTATCGGAGGACATATGACTGGTTTGAATCGGCAAGAGAAAGAGCAGAGGATTGTTGAGTTGCGGGAAGCTCTCACTCGTCTGGAAGCAGAACTAAAGAAGGAAATGGAATTTGAACAGCATGAGGCGATTGATCATCTTGAGGAGCATTTCAAGGCAGTCGAAGTAAAACTAAACAACCTGAAGACGTTCTGGTCAACGCTCAAGTCTGAGTGGCGAAGTACCAATTCATGAATGCTTGTGAGGCGCTTTTCTCATGATCTCCAGATTGCTATTGATTCCGCTTGCTTCTGCGTTGCTGGCCTGTTCGCCTGGTATTGACTCCGTAGATGAGGGACTCGTTGACCTTATCATCGATGGCTCCAGTACTGTCTACCCAATAATGATGCAAGCGGCACGTTTGTATGCCAGCGCTGACCCTGATGCCAGCATAGCGGTCAGTTTTTCAGGGACCACAGCCGGCTTCAGGCGTTTTTGCGACGGAGAAATCCATATCAGTGCCGCGTCCCGGGAAATGGATGCCAGCGAAATATCCGCATGTGCCGACAGCAATGTTGAGTATGAGCGTTTTGATCTTGGAACCGATGCCATTGCACTGGTGACTCACCCACGTAATGGATGGTTAAGCAGCATCACTTTGGATGAACTACGTCTGATGTGGTCTCTCGCCTCTGAAGGGGAAATCAGCAAATGGCGCGATGTAAATGCTTCATGGCCTGATACAAGTCTGAATCTGTATGGCCGCGGCCAGGACTCCGGAACCTATGATTATTTTACGTCCCAGGTGACCGGACAAGTGCGTAGCAGCCGAATGGATTATGCTGCCAGCGAAGATGAGGAATGGTTGGCAGCCGAAATCGCTGCTGACCAGAACGCCTTCGGATTTTTTGGGTTGGGTGCCTACCATCGGCATTGGGATGTGCTCCGACTGGTTGCGCTGGACGCTGGCAGTGGATCGGTGTACCCATCTCTGGAAACCGCTTCAGCCGGGACCTATCAGCCGCTGACACGCCCACTGTTTTTGTATGTCAGGTCCGACGTTCTGGGGCATGAAACTGCAGACTCAAAACCCGCTACGCACTTCCTGCATCATCTGTTCTCAAACATCGGCAGCTGGATGCACTTTACCGGATACCTGCCACTGAGCAATCAGAATTATCAGGATAGTGTGCGTCGGCTGGACGGGTATTTTTCTCCGGCGAATCAACTGTAATCAGGTTCTTGTCTGGTTTTATAACCAGATATTTCGTTGGCATTCACAATTCTGTTACAGCTCGCGGATAGAATTAAAACAGATCGATAAAAAGCGATTCATTTTATTGGTTGTAAGGTTATTTTTTGATTTGTAGTAGGTAGAGTCTCCCCTTGTGAGCCGGTAGCTGGTTTTTTGACTGGTGCCGGCTTTTTTACAGGGTTGGTGTCAGGGCGCATTGCGCTGTGACGGATCACGCGTAAAGTTCCTGATCATTGTGTGCGGATCCACTGCGCTGCGTTGTTTTTTTGTTGCCTCCGCCCACCAGAATAATTGCAGAAATGCCCGGCTGAGATAGTCGTGCCAGCGATCACCGTCAACGTCTTCAAGCGGCGACCCATCTTCAGCAAAAACCTCCTGCGCTTTTGGCACATGAACCATGGCCGATACCGGCAGACAACCCAGCTCGGAGAGAAACGTGCGCATGCCCAGCGCCGCACGCATGCCTCCCCATTGACCCGCAGAGTAGGTGACAATGGCACTCGGCTTGTAAGAGTACAAAGAGCTGCCAAAGTGGTTTAACAGATGCGCCAGAGCCGGACTCATGGAGTGGTTGTACTCAGGGCTCACCATGATGTACCCATCCGCGGATGCAATTTTTTTCGCCAATGTATCCAGTTGCTCAGGCACTTCACTTTTTACATACGCAAAGTGCGGTTTGAAAGCTTCGCCCAACTGATAGTCCAGCGGATCAATCAGCTCCACTTCATGTTCTGGAAATTGACGCTGCAAACATGCCATGCAGGCTCGCGCTACCCGGAGCCCCAGGCGTGCGGGTTTGGGTGGGGTACTGTCTCTGATGGTGCCAAGGAAGATCAGGATTTTCATAGTTGGGTTTCTTGAGTGGGTGAAATTCCATGAGACTGACGTTAAGAGATCAAGTCCGTTGTTTGAGTGATGAATAGATTCTGTTTTTCTCGGGCTTGCCGACAGCAAGTACATAAACAATCAACTCGCCATCTACCACCTCATATGCCAATCGGTATCCTGCCGAGCGAAGTTTGATTTTGTAAACCGAGTCATATCCACTCAACTTGTCCGCAGGCATTCTCGGATTTTCCAGTCTTTCCGCCAGCTTCTTTTTAAACTGGCTTTTGACAGGGGCTCCAGGTTTTTCCCACTCCTTGAGAGCAACAGGAAGGAAACGTAACTTATAGGTCATCCAGTGATACCGTTACGGCGTTGTCTTTATCGCCGCGGCGTTCTTCCACCAGCTTTGCCAGTTCATAGTCCTCTATCGTCTCCATAAGTGCCTCATAGGTAGCGGCAGGAATGAGGTAGGCAGCGGGCTTGTTATGGTTTAAAACGGCAATAGGCGAACCACTTGCCTGGGCAATCAATGCTGATGGGTTTTTCTTTAGTTCTGAAATGCTTACAGAAAAATCTGCCAGTACCTGACGCATAACTACCTCAATTAAGTGCCATATTGTGGTCTTATATTAGCCCGTAAGCAGGCCTCTCACCAGCTTCATGGCGCCCAGGCAATCAATCCCGCCATCGCTGCGAGGAAGAATCCGGCGCCCAGGCTCCAGAGAATCACAGAGTGAGACATGCTCCAGCCTCTGGTGCGCCGGGGAACCGCACCGATTATGACAGGCACCATTCCGCACACGGTGGCTCCCGCAGCTGTGCGCAGTGCTCCTGGCATAAATGTCTGGTTCAGGGCTTCGGATAACAAAATCCGGGGAGAGAGGATTCGCCAGCCGAGCAGCTCCAGGTAAATTGCGATTGCAAACACAATGACCAGGGCCAGCAGGTGTTTTTTATAGTTCACGCAGAGCCACCTTCAGTTTTTCAGCTGCCTGTTTGCCAATGATTTCATCATGCGCGACGATGATCCGCTGACAAGGCAGGGACAACAAGGGTCGTACCGATCGACGCAGCGCATGTTTATCTTTTATCGCCAGTTTCATTGTTCTGGACATTGCGAGCCTGTTATAAACACCAAGAACTTTTGCGACAAATGCCGACAGCCCGCGGTTGTTCTGCGAAAAACAAAATAATAGATCAGTCAGGATCAGTGTACCTGTGGCGGCATGGAACCAGACTGTTTCGTTGAGTATTGGCAGCCCGTCAATAAAAAAACCCTGCAGCTCGTCGCCCCACGGAGCATCATCTGGTATCAGCGGGTACCCGGCCAGATCTGGGCGTTTGGATTCAAGGCCGGGTGCGATAAATCCTGCTGCCGACGGGTATGCAGCGAGAAACGCAGGAAAGTAGAGATGGTGGCTTTTGTTCGGTGCAATCACACAGCGGACATTGCCAATATTGGAGAGCGTAGCGATCAACTCTGGCGTGGGTGTAACAGGGGAGTGGACCCACAGAGAGCCATCGCGCAGCCGTACAACTGTCATGCGGGTCGTGATTGAAATCGGGCCGAACTTCAGTGCTTGTCGGGCGTGCCAGATCGAGTCAGGAACAATCGTTTCGAGCACATTCGTTTCGAGTGATGTTGAGTTGCTGACCATGTTGAAATCCATGCGTGCCGCCTGACTCCCGTGCATCGGAGTTGCCCCGCGGAGGTCAGTATATTTTCCATCCTTGTTCATTGATAGCATCCTGTGCTCATAGAAGTGACTACTGGCTGGTGATTCAACAAGAGAACAGGTGTATGTTCTCATGGTCATCAAATAATAAGAGTACATCAAGACATGACAGAAAATTCCTCTGCTTCAGTGTTACCTCCAGGCTCAACCGCAGGCAAAGCAACTTCACTCATCCCGCCGCTGTGGCTGGCGGCATTCGCTGGCTTCAGCGTCCTGTACATCGCGCTGCCTGGTCTCATCCCGTCGGATTGGCGCTGGTTCTTCAAAATCATACCGATTGCCTTGCTGCTGCAACTGGCGCTGAGCAGAACCGAAGGCAAAACCCGCACACTGTTGGGTCTGGGTCTGGTGCTGTCTGCAATCGGAGATGTGTTGCTGGCGCTGGATGGTCTTTTTGTGCAGGGACTGGCAGCGTTTCTGCTGGCGCAAGTCACGTACACAGTTCTGTTTCTGACGCAGTTCAGCTGGCAACCACGCCGCCTGCCGTGGGCAGCATTTATTGTGGTATACGCTTTGGTTTGCACACTGTTCATTGTGCCCGGGGCGGGCGATATGAAGCTGCCGGTGACTGCATACATGATCGCCATCAGTGCAATGGCCATTGCGGCTGGCTTCAGGAGAGATCAGCAGTTTCTATGGGTAGCCATGGGCGCATTGATTTTTATGGTCAGCGACACACTGATTGCTGTCGGCCGGTTTGTGACGCCGTTTGAGTATTCCGGTATTGCGGTGATGAGTACTTATTACCTAGCCCAGCTGTTGATTTGTGTGGGGATTGCAAGGCACAGCAAGCGGTCGCCAGCCTGATACGCTGAGGAAAGCTGCTCTTCATCAGCTCTCTATTTGCCCGCGTCTGCAACCGCTCATGCTCCACCACTTCCTGCTAAACCACTTCCTGCTAAACCACTTCCTGCCACACCACACTCATGCTCTGCGATTCTGATGTTTTACCACTCTCAGGTGTTGCAACCGCCCGGGTCGTGTGCCACCGAACCGAAGGCACAGGTTATGTTCTGTAAAGTCGTTGACGGTGCACTGAAAACTAAACAAACAGTGAAAATGTTCATCAACGGCAGCATTCAGAAAGAATGCCGAGGAGAGTGCAGTGACAACATCGAACTCGGATCCTGACATCCGGAATATGAAGCGCGAAGCAGGCGCGATGGCCAATGAAAAAGCTGAAACCGTCCAGCATCAGATCGCGGATGGAGCAGATGCTTTGTCGGATGCCATCGACGCAGCCGCATCAAATCTCGACGAGCATGATCGCGAAGGTCTGGCGCGTTATGCGCGCACACTGAGCAGCAACATTTCGGATATGGCCGGGCAGCTGGAGCGTCGAAGCGTCGATGAACTGGCCACGGATGCCAAGCAGCTGGCCAGAAATAATCCCGCCCTGTTTATGCTCGGAAGCATAGCAGTGGGCTTCGGCTTGTCGCGATTCTTCAAGGCAAGCGCGGAACATGATCACCAGAACGGCAACAAAGCACGGCGCACAGACTCGTCACGGGATTATGGCATCCCGGAAGGCGGGCCGGTGCGACAATCCATGACGGCAAGACCCGGAACATCAAATGCCGGGCTGGATAGCGACGGAGGATCAGACTATGACGCAACAATACGATGAAGAGCGTTTCGCAGCGGCAGGCCGCGAACAACGTAGCGCAGAATCCATTCCCGATCTGATCAGGGATCTCGCCACGGACCTGTCTTTGCTGGTTGGTAAGGAAATCCAATTGGCAAAATCTGAGGTACGGGAAACTGTCGCTGAAGTGCAAACAGGCGTGGGTGCGATTGCGACGGGTGCAGTCATCGCGATGGCAGGGCTGGTAATACTGCTCCTGAGTGCAGTGTACGGCCTCAGCAATATCTTTGAACCATGGCTCGCAGCGCTGATTGTGGGTGCCGCCGCACTGCTGCTGGGATTCCTGATGGTCCAGGGGGCCAGGAAAAAAATCAGCGAGACTTCCGTTTTGCCGGAGCGCACCGTGGAGTCTGTCAAAAAAGACACCAGCACATTAAAGAGGGCTTCCCGATGAGCACATCAGTCGATCCCAACTACAATGAATTTCGTGGCGACTTAGGCAACCACGACAGCAAAAACGACAGCAAAAACGACGAGCACAAAAGCCCTGAACAACTGGAGCGAGAAGTCGAGCTGGCCCGTGCCCGTTTGACCAGAACTGCCAGCGAGTTGTCTCACAGGCTTTCACCCGGAGAGCTCATCGATCAGGCACTCGACATGGCGCGCGAGCACGGCGGTGAGTTCGGTCGTAATCTGGGGGCGCAGGTGAAGAGCAACCCTTTGCCGATGATACTCACCGGTATTGGCATATCCTGGCTGATGATGTCTTCCGGTAGAACTGGCGCCTCCGCTGCACACACGCGGGCGAAAGCTGCTGAGTTGGGCCACAACATGCATGATGCCACTGATCACATGAAGGAGTCTGTGCACGATATCCGCGAAAGTCTGACCAAATTTTATCGCGACGAGCCATTGCTGGCGGGTAGTCTGGGTGTTGCTATCGGCGCTGCCTTGGGCGCGCTGGTGCCGCCAACGGAGTTCGAGGACGAGACCTTCGGAAAAGCACGCGATCATAGTCTCGAGGCCGCGAAGTCCGCAGCAGTGAAAAAATTCGATGAGGCGAGAGACTCTACGCAGTCGCAGTAGGGTAACAACGCTTCATTCGGTTACGCGACCGCAATACCATCGGGCTATTGGCAGCAACTTACAGAGTTGCGGTCAATAGCCCTTGTCATTCCTATGTGCACACTCAAGCTGATCACTGTTGACGCCCTACTGTCCCGAGTCGTACGATGGCCTTCTTACGCGGCAGTCGATGTAATTATGGATAGTAGCTACAAGCAGAGCATGATTGATAACATGCCATCGGGCTATTTTGTGACCGACGTCACACAAAGCATTCAATTTGCCAATCGCTATGCATTATCTCATCTCGGCTATGAAAATCTCCTGCAAAGGCCACTGTCAGAGATACTGACCCGCGCCTCCTGCATTCTGTTTGAAAGTTACGTATCGCCTTTACTGGTCAGGGAGGGGGTTTGTAACGAAATTCAGCTGTCGTTAAAAACCGCTAGCGGCGAAAAACTGCCTGTGGTACTCAACGCGCGCAGAGAAGAATCTGACGGAGAAGTTCACTGGACCTTTATTGGCGCCACTCAGAGGGACAAGTTGTTTCACGAACTTGTCCAGGCAAGAAATCTGCTGGAAGAGAAAAACCGTCTGCTGGAGGCCCGCACAGTCACCGATGATCTGACCGGCTTGGCCAATCGATTGTCCGTAACACAGTATCTGACCGAGCACCTGAAAAATGCTCGCGTCCGGCAGACTCAGATTGTTGTGGTATTTATCGATCTGGACGGCTTCAAGGCGATCAATGACAGTCACGGCCATTTAGTGGGAGACCAGGTACTTAAAGCGGTAGGGCAGCGCCTTGCAGGCAGTTTGCGTACCTCGGATCTGGTGGCCCGTTATGGCGGAGACGAGTTTGTGGTGCTGCTTGAGCACGGCACGGGTGAGTCAAAAAAGAATGAGCGCATGATTCTTCGTCTGCTGCAAAAGCTGCGGACACCTTTTCAGATCAACGGCCAGATGCTGTCGTTATCGGCCAGTGCGGGTGCAACTGTGTATCCGCAACCGGGTGCCGTTGAGCCTGAACAGTTGATCCGGCAAGCCGATCAGGCGATGTACAAATCCAAGCTTGCCGGCAAGGATCAGGTCAGCTGGTTTGACCCGCAGTGGGAGGCAACTCAGAGAACCTACCACGAACTCATTTCCCAAATGCGCGCAGGTATTAAACAAGATCAGTTTGTTTTGCATTACCAGCCAAAAATCAATCTGCTCACCGGCGCCGTTGTTGGCGCAGAAGCGTTGATACGATGGCAGCATCCGGAGAGAGGGATGTTAATGCCCATGGATTTTTTGCCGCACATAGACAGTCATCACATCGAGCAGGAATTGGGTGACTGGGTCATCGACTCAGCGCTGCGGCAGATCGGGAACTGGCGTGCGCGCGGCTTGCTGCTACCCGTCAGTGTCAATGTGTCGGCCTATTACCTGATGTCTGAGAAATTCCTCGACCGGCTGCTGGCGCTGTTACACAACTATCCCGGCGTGCCTGCCTCGCAACTGGAGCTTGAACTGTTGGAAAGTAGTGCGATTGACGACAGCAGAAACATTTCCAGTATTGCAGGCGTTTGCCAGCGTATGGGGATAAAAATCGCTCTCGATGATTTTGGTACCGGATATTCGACACTGTCTCATCTTCGGAATTTGTCGGTTGATGTATTAAAAATTGACCGGAGTTATGTGCAGGATATGTTAACCAACCCAAGCAATGTCGCGATCATCAGAGGCATCATCGGTTTTGCGAAGGCGTTTAACTGTCTGATTATCGCCGAAGGCATTGAAACCGATGAGCAATTAAACGCGCTTGTAAATCTTGGTTGTCACTATGGCCAGGGTTATTACATTGCAAGGCCGATGCCCGCAGAGTCAATCGAATCCTGGATAGCCGCACGATAGCGTTTTGGAGTCAACTATGAGCGATTACAGCATTAAGGCGCGCAACAACGTCAAAATTATTGGCAGTGGAGAGCATGTGCTTATGCTCGCCCACGGATTTGGCTGTGATCAGAACATGTGGCGCGCACTGGCAGACAAAATGGGAAATGACTACACCATCATCCTGTTTGATTATGTTGGTTGCGGGCAGTCCGATTTCGCGGCATTTAACGCAAACCGTTACACCACACTGGATGGTTATGCCAGTGACATTACCGACATTCTCAGCGAGCTCAATCTGTCTGACGTGACGCTGATTGGTCATTCAGTCAGCTCAATGATTGGAATGCTGGCCGCCATCAAGGCGCCAGATCGCATCTGTAAGCTGGTGATGGTATGTCCGTCGCCCTATTACATGAATGATCTGCCGGGATACGCTGGTGGTTTCGAGCGCGATGATCTTGAAGAACTGATCGACATGATGGATAAAAACTACATCGGCTGGGCGAACTACCTCGCACCGCTGGTCATGGGCGGGCGCGCTGACCAGAGTGATGTCGAAAACCTGACCAGCAGCTTTTGCTCAACCGATCCGCGCGCCGCAAAAACGTTTGCAAGGGCCACGTTTTTTTCTGACTACAGGGATATTCTTGCCAACTGCCCGGTGCCTACCCTGGTGCTTCAGAGCCTGGCGGACTCGTTAGTACCGGTGAATGTAGGGGAGTTTGTTGCCGGGCGACTGCCACAGGCAACTCTCAGAATCCTGGATACGCAGGGACATTGTGTGCATATGACGGATCCTGAGTTGACCGGGGCGGAGATTCGCGGGTTTCTTGGTTAAAAACGCAGCGTGTAATTCACCTTCACCGCGCCACCACGTGACAGTGTCGAAAACCGGCTGTCGCTCAGCGGGCCATCGTCATACAACCAGTTGTGACTCCAGACCAGGAAGATGTCATTGCCGGGTTGTACGATCCAGCGCATACGCGCGTAAACGCCGACCACATCCGACAGATCATCGTATTGCACGTTGCCGGTAATGGCAGTCCAGGGACTCAGATTCCAGGCCCAGGACAGGCGCACCAGATTGGTGTCAAAGTCGCCTTGCGGCAATGACACATCGTTGTGTTGAAAATTGGCGGTCAGCGAGACGCCGCGGCGTGAGCGGATGGTGCCGGACAGGTCGATGCTGTTGCGATCCCCACCCCAGAACTCGGAGCGGCCAAATTCAGCACTGCCAGACAGCATACGACGGCCTGCAGTGGTGAAGCTGGCAGACCATTTATCAGAATGGTAGTCGCCGGGCTGGACACGAATGGCGTCATCACCACGGCCAAAAATTGTGAACACGCGGTCAAGACGTTCAAAGTTGCGACCAACTTCCAGCGCCACGCGGTCGCCGCTTTCAAAGTTCAGTTGCAGCGGTTTGATATTGATATTACGCGTCAGCAGACGGTTGTCCAGGTCAGTCAGGTACTCGAAATATATCTGGTGTTCGGTCTGACGCACCAGCCCCCAGCTCTGAGGGCGTGGAGCGATGGTCAATGTTGGCTGATGCCGGCGGAAACCCCGTCGCTCGACAAAACCCACGGCCGGATCCCACTGTTCACCGAATTCACGATGTGATGAATGCACGCGAATCAGGTCGTTGGGGAAAGACCAGCGCAAGCCGCGCGAGCGTCGCTCGGAGGCAGTCAGATCACCACCGTTTACCGGGTCGGTGTGGTGAACCATAAAACCTTCGATCTGGGCGTTGTACTTGCCGAGAAATTGCGAGGTATAGAAGTCAAAGTCGGCGCCCAAGGTGTGTCGGTCAGACAGGGGACCATTGCCGAGGCCGGGAATGTCATCCGAGGCTCTGCGGGTATAAATCATGCCTACGTGTGACTGCTGAAACAGACGACGTTTCACGCGCGCAACCGTAAAGTCCTCAGAGGCCCAGGGGCGGAATGAGCCATCACCGTTTTCCAGCATGGTATCGCCGGTACGTACCTGGTAAACGCCCAGTTCGTAATCTCCTACCTGACCACCCAGACGTGCGCCGAAGTCAATCGGCACTTCCTGACCTTCTACCAGGCCAATGCGCCGGCTGAAAAACGGATCGGCCCAATTGAAAGAGAACACCCCGGAGCCTTCCAGAAAAAACTCGCGCTGCTCAGGAAAACGCAGCGGAAAACGCGTGAGGTTGACCTGACGATTGTCCACTTCAACTTCAGCAAAATCCGTGTTCAAGGTCAGCGCGCCGCGCAGCGAGGGTGTCAGCGAATAGGTAATATCAATGCCGGTTTTGACTTCACTGCCACGGTTGGCGCCCGCAGCCGGGCCGCTGTTGGTGGCGGCATTCACAAAAGGTTTGAGCTCGATGCCCCGGCCCTGACTGATGCCAGTGAGGCCGCGCAGCTGTCCGGTATAAATCGGACGGAACAGCCCCTCGGTACGACGCCAGCCATTCCACAGAATCTCTTCGTTATACCGCCGGATTGTACGCTGGAAGTTAATGCCCCAGGCATCCAGTGCAGGGTCAAAGTTGAGTGTTGAAAAGGGGATGCGTATTTCCACCGACCAGCCATCGGACTGGATGGCAGTTCTGATGTTCCAGATGCCGTTCCAGCGCTTGTTGAATCCACCGCCGCCCTCAATCAGGCCATCACCCAGCAGCCCGGCCGGATTGGTCTCAAAGAAATAACCAGTGCGGTTGTCATCAAAGGTACTGATGATCCACATAAAGCGGTCATCGGTGCCAAGCCCGGCGTCGCGCTGTAACTGGTACGCAAGGATGCCGGCAGGATCAGAGTCGTAAAGCATGGCGCCGATATACAGGGCCTGGTCGTCATACATGATACGGATTTCAGTAGGCTCACTTGGTACTCCGCCTTCGACCGGCTCCTGCTGACGGAACTCAGTGATGGGCTGTGCCAGTGCCCAGACTTCCTCGTCCAGAAAACCGTCAAGCTGCACCTCTATGCCAGCAGGTATGCGGTATGCCTGTATGCTGGGGCGGGCGTCAGTGGTGACTGTTGTGTTTTGTGCGATGTTCTGTGAGACGTTCTGTGAGACGTTCTGTGCAAGGCCGGATGGCGATATGAGTGCAAATGTCAGCATCAGGAGCGCGGGTGAAAATCGGGTGCTGAATTGATGTCTGAACATTATTCCTCCAAGCTTATTATTACTTTGTTGTGCCATGGCCTCTACAGGTCATGCCTTGCTGATTGGCTGCGAAACGCTGCCTGTTTTGCGGGTGCTGCTTTAACCCGCTGAATAGTAATCAAAAATAGCGCAGTAAATGCTGGCCTGAGAATATATCTCATTCGGGGAGTACGCCCAAGCGATATTCGACCGGCATAGTTGTTCGAAAATTGCGAATGGTTGGATATTTTATGGCCTGCCGGAGGCGCCGGTTGAGTTCTGAGTTGCGTTAGAAATTCTGCTCCATAACCAATCTGAAACCAATGTCGCGCGCAGGTCTGACCGACAGCTGAGCAGTCCGCGTCCAGAATACAAGCTGCGACGCGTCAACGTCCCACGAGCCGCCCCGTACCACGCCAACGCTACAATGAATGCCATTAACATTTTTATCACTGTCGCCGTAAAAGCAATCAGCAGTCCATTGCCACACATTGCCATGCAAGTCGTAAAGGCCAAGAGCATTGGGCTCAAAACTAGCCACAGGAGCAGTTTTTACCCCGTCCCATGCACTGCCACAATTTCTGCAATTGGCTCTATTCTGTCCCGGCCCGGTGCCCCAGCTATAGTGGAATCCAAACTCAGTGCCGAACTTTGCGGCATATTCCCATTCAGCATCTGTCGGCAGACGATACTTCTTTCCTGTTTTGTCACTAAGCCAGTTCGCATAGTCGAAGGCATCAAACCAATTGACATCTATGACCGGTCTGTCGCGGCGGCCGAATCCAACATCATGTCGCGCGACTCGCCCGGTCTCCCGGGTAAACACATCATATTCTGCGAAGGTGATTGTGGTCCGGCTCATCAGAAAGCCATCAAGGCATACCTTGCGTAATGGGTTTGCATTATCCCCCATCAGCAAGGTGCCGATCTCCGCACACCCCGCCGGCACCTGAACCATTTCCGGTTCAATCTGTGCGATTGCGCTTGATGTAAAAAATGGAGCAGCAACTATTGTGAGCACTGGAACTCTGGGCATGGGTTACCTCGCGAGACCGTATTCTGGAATGCCATGACCCAACCATAGTTCAATCCCGGGACAGGCTCAAGTTTGTGCATCCATGGCCTCTTTCGTGGGAACTCAACCATGAAATAAATCATCCATTTTTTAGTCTGATGCCAGGATAGTGGCTAGTATGGTTTTCCCGCTTTACTGGCATTCTGATGACGATGGCATGTGGGTGATTCGCGGACGGTTGACACCACTTGTTGATGGGAATCCCAACGGCACGCAAGCCCAGTCTGATCAGAATAATGGTAAAAAAACGTTTCCGCGGAAACGTTTTCGCATTTACAGCAACCGCCGGGGTGGCAAGAAAAAACACCAGACACCTTCCCGCAGAAACGCGCCGACGCGCACCATTGCAGTATCGAACACGGACCTTTCCTGCCCCCGGAGAACCTGGTATTGCTGTGCCGGCGTCATCACCGGCTGGTGCATGAGCTGGGTTATGAAGACATCAATCACAAAGCCGGGCCGCACCGTGGGCAGATTGAGTTCCGTCGGCCGGACAGCGAGGTTTTACCCGAGGCGCTGTATCCCCAATTCGCGAAGCATAAGGCAGAAGAAGAAAACCTGGCCATCGAACGCCAACAGCAACGCACGGGTCTGAATATCGATGAGTTCACAGCCATCACCCGATGGCAGGGGGAGCGCATGGACTATGTAATGGCGATGGAAGGCGTGATGGGTTCGGCTGCGTGACAGGTGCGTCCGTCCGGCGCAGAAGAAGTTACATTTTTAGAGGAGGCGTACTGAGTTGTATCCCTTGCATCTATGTATGATGAAGGCACGCGTGGGCTATACAACATCCGTTCACAGTCCTGAAGACCGTACAAAGGAGATGACAATGTTAAGATTCCTGAGTAGCGCAGTAGGCATTATTTTTATTATCGGCCTGGTCGTCGTCATCGGGTTTTTTGCGCTGATATTCTAAGCCGGCCCCTAATATATCCGCTATTGCATGGCCGTGGCCGTGGCCGTGGCCGTGGCGGGCAGGCTGTCCCTGTGCTCCGCCAAAACCAGCAACGCCCCCAGCGCCGGACACAAGGCCTGGCCCCACTCAGTCAGCCGGTAGCCCACTTCGGGTGGCACATTCGGATAGACTGTGCGGATCATAATGCCGCCCGCTTCCGGTTGTCGCGTCACATTGCCTGGCATGCTGCTACTTACCCCAAGTTGAACCAGCTAAAAGTTAAACCGGCTAAAGTTGAACCGGCCAGAGTTGAACCGGCTACATTTAAACCAGCTCAGGCCTCCGGGTTCTGATCCGGCTTCCACACTCCAGCGACATTTCAGTCACATCCACACTGCTACCCTCCGGGCGTTTCATCAAATAAATACAGCCGATTTTTGGAGGGCTAGCAGTATGAGCAGGCAATTGAGCAATACGGGCAGGCATTTGACACGGGGTTCGTGGTTGATTCTGTTGGCACTCATGATTGGCTTTCCACTTGCCGCCCACGCCGCCGAGGCGCCCGGCGCGCTGACTGTGATTGTCAGAGATCAGATTACCAACCGGCCACTCGCAGACGCGCAGATCACCCTCACGGCGCGGGACACCAATGCCACGCGAACGGTAGCAACCGACGCACAAGGTCGCATCGTTGTTGAACAGCTCGACCCCGGTCTCTACGCGGTGAACGTGGCCAGAGGCGGGTTCGCTTCGTCTTACGAACCCAGTGTCCGCGTGGAAACGCGCAAAAATCTTCAGATTGAATTCGAGCTCAGAGAACAGGCGATTGAAGAAGTGGTAGTTCGGGCACGGCAGGCTGATGCATTTTCATCAGCGTCCAGCACCTATCTCGATAGGGAGGCGTTACGAAGTGCGGTTGGCGGCGGCGCAGATCCGCTGCTCTCACTCGATGGTTTGCCGGGCCTGGCATCCACCGGTGAATTCGCGGCTTTCAGCGTACGCGGCCGTGGCCCGAGAGATAATTTGATATTTGTTGATGACTTTCCCTTCGATAAAGTGGTGCACTTTGATGCGACCTTGGGTGAAGACGAAGATGTCGGGGGTGGCGGCCGATTCTCAATTTTTGCACCGAACGTGATCGACGGTGCAGAGTTTTCCCCGGGTGGCTGGGGTCCGGCTTATGGCGGCCGGGCTGCATCGCTGTTGAATCTGGAAGTTGCTGGTGGCAATCCAAGCCCTTCAGCGAGTCTGCGCATCGATCTGGCTGGTTTTGAAGTGGGTTATGACGGTCCAGCCGGACTCACTGAGGACTCTACTTTGCTCGTATCGGCCCGACGGCTGGATTTCGGTAGTTTTTTTGAAACGATCGAAGAGCTGGACATTGGGGAGCCTGTGTTAAGAGACGTCATCGTCAAGTCGGCCATACCCATCAACCAGAACCACACCCTGGAAATTCTGCTGATGGATACCCATGAGGACTATACCCGCGGCGTGACTCACGTTTTTGAGTCGCCCGATTTCGAAGATGCGGCATTGCTGGATTTTAAACAGGACAGTGATTTGTATGGTCTGACATTACGATCATTGATCGGTGAAAAAGCTGTGTGGACCAACAAGGTTTACTACCGCATGAGCGACAAGATCAGTTCAGAGGGTGAAGCATTTCCGGATCTCGTACCGGCAGGATCACCCGCATCCAGTTTTCCGGTGCGTGAAGACATTATTACCATCCGTGAAGATGAGACTGAGACGGGCTGGCGCAGCGACTTCAGGACAGTGAATCAATGGGGCGTGTTCAGTGCCGGTACTCAGGTAACACAAATTGAACTGAACTACGACACCGTGCTGGATGGCGACTGGAACCGTTATATTTACGACACAAATAATTTCAGACCAGACCCCAGTCAGCGTTATATTGTGCTCACGCCCGCCAGAATAAATTCGTCACTGAGTCAGAAAGAAACCAATTATGCCGGCTATCTCGATCAGGTTTTTCAGCGCGGCAACTGGGATATCCGCACAGGCCTGCGCTTCGAACGCGACGGCCTTGCAGACCAGAGCTTCGCTGCGCCCCGGTTCAGCGTCAATTGGCGGCCGGATAGTACAATACGGTATTTCGCAACGGCAGGACTGTTTCATCAGTCGCCACGGTTTTTAGACATTGCCGCTAACACGGCGAACAAACTTCAGAACGAAGAAATCACGCACGGCAGTGTCGGCTTTCAATACTTCCCGAACAACCGCTGGTCGGTGCTTACTGAAACCTATTATCAAAATCTCGACAAGCTGGTGGTACACCTTGATCGAACCAGCGGTACCTTTGCAAACATTGGTGATGGCACATCATACGGCGTTGATATTGTGACAAACGGTACCATTCGCGAAGGCATTTACGCGACCGCCACCTACTCGTACAACGATGCTGAAGTTGACCAGAAAGACGGTCGCGGCGCCGTAGCAGCCGAATTCAGTCGCAAACATGTTGCTACCCTCGGCCTGACCTGGGAAATCAGCAGCCGCTGGAAAGTAGCCGGGCGCTACAAATATCTTTCCGGCCGGCCAGACAATAACTTTATTATTCACTCAGATGTGTTGGGCGCCGGACAACCCCTGCGCTACTCGAAAGAGATTACCGAGCGTAATGTTGGTCGCAAAGACAGTTACAGTCTGATTAACGTTCGTGCTGACTATCGTCGCTCATTTGGTCCCATTGATTTGACAGCATTTCTGGATGTCATCAACGTGACTGCGGCGTCGTCGACCGACAGCAATGAGTTTGACTATCGCCGGGGTGTGGTGGTGAAAGACTCTAACGAAGCCGAGCCGCTGATTGGTCTGCGCCTGGATTATGCCTGGTAATACGGCCTGGTAATACGGCATGGTAAAACAGCTTGGCAATACGGCCTGGTATCACGCCATTAATACGGCTAGGCAATACTCCGGGCAACTGGATTAAGCTTGGGGACTGGATTACACCTGTAAAGAGGAAAGCAGCAGATGGAAAGTGCAATTGCAGCGGTGCCGGTCAGAGCATTGATTGTCGAAGACAACCGCGACATTTGCGCGAACATCGCCATGTATCTTGAAAAGCATGGTTACGTGCTGGATTTTGCCTACACCGGTAAAAGCGCGATGCACTTGGCCTTGGCCCATGTGTTCGACGTCATTGTTCTGGACCTGATGCTGCCGGGCATGGATGGCCTGAGTTTCTGCCAAAAGCTGCGGGAGGATGCCAACATACAAACGCCCGTGCTGATGCTGACGGCAAGAGACACCCTAGACGACAAACTGAAGGGATTCGAGGCGGGAGCCGACGACTATCTGGTCAAGCCATTTGCGCTACAGGAGCTGCATGCACGACTTCAGGCGCTGTACAAACGCAGTCACCAAAAAACCGAGAAACTGCTGACGGTGGGTGATCTGACGCTGAACAGGTCGACGCGGCAAGTGCATCGCGCCGGGCGGCGCGTCGATCTCCATCCTGCCGGCATGAAGCTGCTTCAGCGACTGATGGAAGCGGCACCGTCTGTTGTAGCCCGCGATGATCTCGAGGCATTGTTGTGGGCTGACGAACGTCCCGATGGTGATGCACTGCGCTCGCACTTGTACAAACTACGGCAGGCTATCGACACGCCGTTTGAAAGCTCGCTGATTCATACCGTGCATCGCATCGGGTATCGAATTGCAGAGGCTAGTATTGCAGAAGCTACTATTTCAAAGGACGGTCAGTAATGTACCGGCACAGTTTGCGCAAGCGTGTCGCTATTGCATTTGCTTTGTGCGTGGCTGCACTCAGCGTGGCCTGGGGATTCGCATTTTTCGCCGCGATCAGGTTGAGTGAAGACCGTGTGGTTGTGAATCAACTACAACACGCCGCTGAAAGCTATCCCGCAGTGACGTCGAACATTCGCGGATACGATGAGATTGACAGTTTGCCGGAATCACTCCTGGAATGGGCATATACCAATCCCGCTGAGGGCTTGTACGAATTCATTCCCGACGAGTTACATGTCGCCGTTATAGCTGCCGACAATGAACTGAAACGCGCCTTTGTGGTTTTTGATGTTGCCGGAATTGAGGCGGCGTCGTCAGAGGATTGGTGGTGGCTGCTGCTTATCACCGGTGTTGTCGGTTCGCTCGGTGCACTGGGTTTTGGGCTCGGCGTTATAGTGATGCGCAGAGCGGTTGCCCCTGTTGTGCAGCTCGCCAACGTGGTGGCGAACATCGATCTGGAACATCTGTCCGCCGGCGATCACAAACGCATAGAGTCGGCACGCTTCGGCGATGATGAAGTTGGCGTGCTCGCCGCGACCATTGAGAAAACGCTTGAGCGTATCAGCGCATTTATTGCGAGGGAGCGATACTTTACCGGTTCAGCCAGCCATGAGCTGCGCACGCCGATCACGGTGATCACTGGCGCGCTTGAACTGCTGGAACAGAGTGATCTGTCAGAGGCCGACGTGCAGTTGGTCGATCGCGTGAGGCGTGCCACGCTCGACATGAAAACCACTATTGAAATGTTCCTGTGCCTCGCGCGCGAAACCGACGACGGCTTGTATGACGAGCAGTTTTTTGTGATGCCGCTGGTAAGCCGGGCGATTGATCAGCAGCGTTATTTGCTGGGTGGCAAGTTAGTCAATGTTGATATCGACGAAGTTGCCAAACCCAGCGTTCACGGACATCCACAGGCTTTTTCTATCGCGGTCAGTAATCTGGTGCGCAATGCGTTCGAGCACACCCGCGACGGGCAGGGCCCGATCACGATTCTGGTCAAAGAGTATGAGCTGCTTGTCACCAATGAACTAAGCAGTGACTCGGATGCGCGACACACGCCGACAGAGGGGGCGTCATCTCAAGGCTATGGTCTGGGTCTGGGTATTGTGCAACGGCTGTGTGAGCGCAATGGCTGGACGTTTTCGCTGCACGTTGATGAGGCGCGTATTGCGGCTCGGCTTTCGTGGTGACGACTTTTCAGGTGACCGCTTTCGTGGTGAAGATGTGGTCCAGTCACAACATTTTTACGTATTGTTTCCATTTTCAGAAACATCGTTAGATAGCAAGCAAACCGGAGTAGAGTTTAATTGAAAAAGATTACAAGTTTACTGTTAGCAGTTTCCATACAGGCACTCTTATCTCAGACTGCATTGGCACAGAACGAAAACACAGCGTTGGTGCCCTTGCCCTCTATTGACGACTTCACCCGGGGCAATGACGGTTGGGCCTTCGGGCTGGGCTTGGGTGTTGAATACGAAACTGCCTACGAAGGCTCGGATGAGTTCGGCTTCGAAGCCCAGCCTGCGGGTGCGGTGCAGTGGCGCCGGGGTGATGATATTTTCTACTTTGTGGGTGAAGCGCTGGGTTGGCGTGGTCTTCGTTCTGACATCTGGTTATTCGATGCTGCCGTGGCCTTCGAAGAAGGGCGTGAAGAAGGTGATTCAGATGACGGTCGTCTGATTGGACTTGGTAATACAGAAGAGAGTACTCAACTCGTGCTGCAAGCGCGTCGTGCGTTTGATGCCGATTGGCGCTATTGGCTGGATGGTCGCGTGGTAACCAGCGATAACGGCAGTCTGGGTATTTTTGGAGTAGGACGCCGCTTTGGCGAGCGAACCGACGGAAGCGGTTCTGAAATTGGTATCGTTGCGGTTTATCACGATAGCGATCGTGCCAATACAGATTTTGGTATCAACGCACGGCAGTCAGCTGCATCGGGACTGAATCAAACCGTGCTGGGTGGAGGATTCCGCTCCGTTGGCATCAATTATACGTATCGTAATTACATCAACCAAAACTGGCAGATTTTCGGTGAGGTGCTTTATGAGCATTTTGGCAGCGACATCAGACGCAGCCCGATTGCGCGCAGCAACTATGAAGCGGAAGTAGGCGTTGGGTTTATTTACGTGTTCTAAGATGCACAAAGATTTGTTTGCCGGGCCGGTTCGTTCAGGAACACCGCCATGAACAAAGTCAGTACAGATATTCAAGACAGTCGCTTGCAGCGCCTGAGTGCCTTCACCACCCACGCTGACGGTGGTAACCCGGCCGGCGTCTGGATCGACGATGAATTGCCGGATACCTCAACCATGCAGGCGATCGCCAAAGCCGTGGGTTATTCCGAAACGGCTTTTGTGGCGCCCAAACACGGTTATGAAAAACAGATCCGTTATTTCAGCCCCTTGGGCGAAGTGGCTTTTTGCGGGCATGCGACCATTGCCACCGGCGTTGCCCTTGGTCAGATGGGCGGTCAGAGGGGTGGTGAGAGGAGCGGTGAGCGAGGCGGTCGGGCGGTCGGTGAGGCTGAAGGTCTAGGGCGTTACACGCTGAGCACCCAAGCTGGCGACGTCATGTTACAAGTCAGCGTGCTGAATGGTGCCGTGCGCGCAACCTTAACCTCTGTGCTGCCACAACAGAAAGAAATTGAACCTGCCGTTCTGCAACAGGTGCTGCAACTGCTGAATTGGGATGCCTCAGAGCTGGATTTGAGGATTCCGCCAACACTCGCATTTGCGGGCGCCTGGCACCTGGTCATTGCAGCCAGCTCCAAAGCCCGGCTCGATCAGCTCCAATACGACTTTGACGGTCTAAAAGCGCTGATGGACTCTCATCAGCTCACCACGCTACAACTTGTCTGGCAACAATCGGACGCAGTGTTCCACGCGCGCAATCCCTTTCCCGTGGGTGGCGTTGTCGAAGATCCCGCGACCGGTGCTGCCGCCGCTGCGCTGGGTGGCTACTTGCGCGACGCCGGACTGATGACGGCACCGTTCAGTTTTGACATTCGCCAGGGTGAAGTGATGGGCCGGCCGAGTCTGTTGCGGGTTGATGTTCCGGTGGAGGGTGGGGTGGATGTTAGTGGAGGGGCGGTGGTGATTGATGGTTAGTTGCGGGTCAGATCCTGTGGTGGAAATCCTTTACCTGCCTGATATCCTCCATGGCGGACTGCAGGAAACGAACCGGCTTCAACGATCATCAGCCTTAAGCTTGGCAAATACTTCATCAGCCTGTATCGACTGCTCATCGTCATTGAGATATGCCAGATACCGCGCATTTGCTTCGGAGATCCAAGCCCGCTCTACTTTCTGCGGATCCATACCCTGCCTTTCTTCGATGCTGTCTAAAAGGTGTAACGCCAGCCGGACCCTCTCGTCCCTTGAGAGGGAAAGTGCTTCTGATTCAATGCGTTGAGCTGAAGTGGCCATGACAATGTCCTAAGTTGAATTACGACTTACTGTATTATTATAGGACATGTAAATATAGGACATGTAAATGAAGCTGCGCCTCTCAATGCTTCAGGATATATCGAATTTCCATTCATCCAATTCCTCCCATAGTTGTTCAAGAGAACGCGCCAATTTCAGATCCCTGTCGGAAATCTGATCCTCCAGGTCGAAAGTCGATAGCCAGACTTCGACTCGTTTGTACATGTTTTCCCATCTTGGATGATGATCCTGAGCTGAGACAATACGTGTTGCGGCTGCGGACATAAATTGGAACGCGGCTTCAAATGTTTTGAACTCATAAATTCTATGTAATTCTCTCCTGCCTTTTCCTTCTGCGCCGTGTTCAATTATTTCCCACTGCTTCAGATCAGAAAGCAAAAGATTCTCTTCTTTTTTTGTGGCTTTTTTTGGTGGATCACCTATTCGCGGTATAGATTTTCCAGTCACTTGAATCCCCTTGATCTGTACCCGGATGATGCCTGCCGGGCATTCTCCCACTTCTTGCGCTGGTGCGGTATAACAAACATAAGTACAAGATAAGTCAGCGCAACAAAGGCGGGCAGCAAGGTCAGCCTGAGTTCGGTTATAAAAACTAAATTAATAGATAATACAGAACGATAGGGCTACAATACTGTATATACAGACAGTATAAATTCCTCATTTGGGAGCCCTCCAGTGAAAGCAACTATTCCCGTTTCAGCATCTGCGCAAAAAGTTTTTGCGGATACTCAAAACCCGCACTTCCCCCCTGCGTTAGTCACTACGGATATCCCCGCTGACAACGACGCGCTGATCGCTGCCATCACTCGCCTGGCTGGTCATATCAACGCGGCCCAGCATCGGTTTTTGAAATTGCTGGCAGCACTTGTTGAGCGCGAGGCATGGGGTGATGGTGGTGCTATCAAGTCGCCGGCGCACTGGCTCAATTATTATTGCGGCATTGATCTCGGCGCCGCACGGGAGAAGGTGCGTGTCGCAAAATGTCTGGCGCAATTACCACAAATTGATGAAGCGTTTGCCAGCGGCGCGATCAGTTATTCCAAGGTGCGTGCTATGACCCGCAGCGCCACGCCGCAGAATGAAGCGTTCCTGCTGAACATAGCCCGTCATGGTACAGCCCATCATGTTGAGATGCTGGTTCGCAAACATCAACGTGTACAACGTCTGGTGCAGGCTGATGATGGTCTGAAAGAAAACAATAACGTGGATGAAGCAGCCGCCCAGTTCGCCGGGCGGGAGCTGCACTGGCATTATGACGATGATGGCATGCTGGTGATTCGCGGGCGGTTGACTCCCGAGGATGGCGCGCTGCTTATCAAAGCCATTGACGGCGCCTTTGCCGAGCTGTTTCCACCCAGTGCAAACAGCAATACACAAGTGGCTGGTGACCAGAAAAAAGATCATAAAAGCGTTTCAGCGGAAACGTTTTATTCAAGTCAGAATCAGGAGCTCCAAAAAAACGTTTCCGCGGAAACGTTTTCTGAATTACGCAGAGAGTCTGGTACGCAAGAAGTACCGGGTTCACCAGAAATAGCTGATGCACAAGAAGCATCTGAGGCTCAAGAAAAAGCAGAGGACACCTTTCCGCAAAAACGCGCCGACGCACTCATGCTGTTAGTTGAACAGAGCCTCCAGTACAACGGAAGCGACATGGCACATCTTTCATCAGGGGCTCCGCGGTCTCAACTCACCCCGCCCCAGCGCTACCAGATGATCATTCACATCGAAAAGGATTCTCTCATGTCCGGTGCTCCTCACCTCTGCAGTATCGAGCACGGCCCTTTCCTGTCACCGGCCAGCGCCCGTCGACTGGCATGCGATACCTCGCTGCTCTCGGTGCTGGAAGATGATCAGGGTAATGTACTCAATGTCGGCCGCAAGACGCGCACTGTGTCACCGGCGCTGCGGCGCGCGCTCACCATTCGCGATCACTGTTGTCGTTTCCCCGGCTGCACCGAGTCTCGTTTTGTCGACGCACACCACATCCATCACTGGTGCGATGGCGGCGAGACCAAACTGGAGAATCTGGTGTTGCTGTGCCGGCGTCATCATCGACTGGTGCACGAGCAGGCTTATGAAATCATCAATCATGGAATGAGCCGACATCGAGCGCATATTGAGTTTCGTCGGCCGGATCGCGAGATCCTGCCGGAGGCGCTTTATCCGCAATTCGCGGGAAACCAAACACAGGAAGAAAGTCTTGAAATCGAACGTCAACATCAGCGTATGGGTTTGGACATTGATGAGCTCACAGCCGTCACCCGTTGGCAGGGGGAGCGGATGGATTATTCTATGGCGATAGAAGGGATGGGCTCGGGTTTGTGAGTCGACTGGTATAAGCTCCGCCCAATACAGCAGCTGACGCATTCGTTTCAGCCGACGCGATTTCCAGTGCGCTATAACAACTGGTGAGGGTTGATGTGTATCAAAAATGTCATCGCTTTATTATGACAAAGTGGCATTCTGGAAGTCTGTGTACTCGGAGCTCACCCATGCAGATCGGTCTACATTCGACAGAAGACGACGTGGTGCCGACTTCCGCTATCATCGCCTTTCTCATCATCACGTTTTCCATTACCTGGGGATTGATCGGGTTCTATATTTTGGCTCCGGATGTGGCCGCCACGACCTTTGGGGAGATCAGCGGATCGCATCCGTTCTTCTTCCTCGGCACCTGGTCGCCGGCGATCGCTGCCTTTGCGCTCGTGTCTCTTTATTCTGGCGTCTCCGGCATCAAATCATTTCTGTCCCGGTTGCTGCTGTGGCGGTGTTCTACGGGCTGGGTAGCTTTCATTGTGATCTTTCTGCCCCTGGTTTTTGTGGCAGGCTCCCTCATAAAAGGCGGTCCACTCCTGGCGCCACTGCCGCCCGAGGGGCCAGGTCCCGTCGTGGCGGTATTGTTCATGATGCTGATGTTGGGCCCCATCGAAGAATTCGGCTGGCGCGGCGTGATGCAGCCTCTGCTTCAGCGCCACATGGCGCCGATCTGGGCAGGCCTGATCATCGGCGCGACATGGGGGTTCTGGCATCTGCCGGCCTTCTTTCTCTCCAGCACCGTTTATGCCAACTGGAACTTCCTCCCTTTCTTCATCGGCAACGTGACATTGGCGGTTCTGGTCACGCCGATTTTTAACAGTACCCGAGGCAGCCTGCTCTGGCCCATGTTGTTTCACTGGCAACTCATCAACCCGTTCTGGCCCGACGCGCAGCCCTGGGACACGATCATCCTCGTCGTCGTGGCTATCATTGTCGTGTGGTGGAATCGAGACACGATGTTTACCCGCCAGGACTCGGTGACCGGGATAGTGCCAATGAGACACGCTCTTCCCTCCATGGCCGCGGAGTAAAGGTATGCGAAGCATCTTCATAGCAGCGTCCATCGTTGCCATCGTGAGTACCGTCACGCAGGCAACAGCGCAAGACTATTTTGGTCTTGACGCGCGGCTGGAAGCAACGCTCGCAGACTTTCATGCACGCTACAACTTTCCGGGTGCAACCGCGGCGATCGCCTTACCAGACGGAACCGTGGTAACTGCAGCGACCGGCCTTGCCGATCTGGAGAACAACCTCACCATGACGCCTGAGACGCCGATGCTGGCAGCGAGCATTGGCAAGACTTTTGTCGCGGCAACAGTGTTGGCGCTGGAGAGCGAGGGACGTCTGGCACGTACTGATCTTCTGGCTGCACATCTTGGTGACCGACATTGGTTTGCTTCACTGCCCAACGCTCGGACCATCACCATCGGACACCTGCTGCAGCACAGCGCGGGACTGCCCGACCACATCCAACTGCCCGAGTTCAAATTCTGGTGGTCGCGTATGGCAACCAGCGATGTCATGGTCGATTACGAAGAGCTCGTAGGTTTGGTGACCGGCAAGGCACCCTTGTTCGAGGCCGGCACTGGCTGGTCCTATAGCGACACCGGCTACCTCCTTCTCGGGCTTGTCATAGAAAAAGTCTCGGGTGCGCCATGGACCGACAACGTGCGAGAGCGCTTTCTCGGTCCGCTCAAACTTTCCGGCACTTTACCGTCGGATCGCCGCATTCTTCCGGGTCTCGCCGTCGGCTATGTTGCGCCGGACAACCCATTCAGTCTGCCGGAGCGAACAGCAGATGCCGGAGGTCTACTCCTGTGGGATCCGGCCGTCGAAGGCGCGGGTGGCGGGTTGGCCTCTACGTCGCATGACCTGGCGCTTTGGGGGCACCTTCTGTTCGGCGGAGAGGCGATGGCGGTGCCGTATCTCGACCGTTTGCTTGAAGGCGTACCTGTGTCGCCCGAGGTGTCAGGCGTCCTCTACGGCGCCGGCGTCGCGATCTACTCCGATACACCGCGAGGAGTTGTCTACGGCCACGGTGGCTGGATCCCCGGCTATGTCTCGAGCCTGCGCCATTATGCCGACCATGGCGTGACAGTTGTATTCCAGATCAACACTGACAGGGGTTTCCTTGATAATTCGAGCGATCTGGTGCCGGCTTTGGAAGCAGCACTCGCCGACCTAGCAATCGAGGCTGCACAGTGATCTCCCGGCGCACGCTGTTAACTTGCCTCGGCGGCCTGGCACTTGGGGCCGGGGCTTGGGGTACGGGTGCCTATCGAGCCACGATGGCGGCGGCAGAAGCACGCATCATCAAGCGTAGCAGCATCTTTCAATCAAGCGCGGGGGCACTCGAATACGCGGTTGCAGGGTCCGGGCCGCCGCTAATGATGATCCACGGCACGGGCGGCGGTTTCGATCAGGGGCTGCTCTTTGCTCATGGTCTTATCGAGGCGGGGTTCCAGGTCATTGCGCCTTCGCGCTTTGGCTATCTGCGCAGCGCCTTCCCTGAGGATGCTTCACCCGCGCACCAGGCGGATGTGCTCGCGGAATTACTCGACTATCTCGAGATTGACCAGCTTGCCGTGGCGGGAGGCTCGGCGGGAGCGCTGACAGCAGCAGAATTCGCACTGCGTCATCCGGAGCGTTGTTCGCATCTCGTCCTCATCGTGCCGGCATCCAACCTGACGGGCCGGGATCCTGTGGAATTCACCGCATTGCAGAGCGCGGTGGTTGAGCGTGTGCTGAACTCTGACGTATGGTTCTGGTCATTCGCGACACTGGCGCCGCAGACACTACTGCGCACGCTGCTCGCAACCGATCCGGGTCTTTTGGCCAGGGTTTCCCCCGAAGAGCGGCGCCGGGCCGATTTGATCCGCGAGGGCTTGATGCCCATCAGCCAGAAGACTCAGGGATTGCGCGCCGACGGCTTCTGGGCAGGAGCACCCACGACCACCGCGTTCGAGAACATCGCCATGCCAACGCTTATCGTGTCGTGCGAAGATGACCTCTTCGGCACAGCTGAAACTGCGCGACTTCTCGACACCCGGATACCTGACACGCGCCTTGTTGTCTTTCCCGACGGCGGGCACATCTGGCTTGGTCACGACGCCGAGCTGACCCGGGAAATTAGTGAATTCATCACGGCGGTGTGAGGTGCGTACAATGATGATGGCTTTTCTTCTGCTCTTCATTGCCCTGGCCGCGGGCACCGCATACTTGTTCATCATCAGCCCTGGCCGCCCAGCACCGCTGCGCGATGCCTCAGGCCACACCATCCCGGGAAGCCTGTCAGAGCGCGTGACCGTCGAAATTGGCGGCATTCCCCAGAGCATGTTCATCCAGAGTGTCGACCCTGCTAACCCCGTGCTGCTTTTCCTGCATGGCGGCCCGGGGATGACGGAATTCTTCATGGAGGACGATTATCCAACCGGGCTCGAACGTCATTTCACCATGGTCTGGTGGGAACAGCGCGGGGCCGGTATGTCGTTCTCGGCCCGTATTCCGCCCCAGACCATGACGCTTTCGCAGATGATCAACGATACGGTGGAGGTTGCCGATTACCTGCGGGACCGTTTCGGGCAGGACCGGATACTGTTGCTTGGCCATTCCTGGGGCGCCTATCTCGGGATCCAGGTCGCAGCAGCCGCTCCCGAGCGTTTCCTCGCCTATGTCAGCATGGCGCAGATAGCCCACCAGCTCCGTTCCGAGGTGCTTGCCCGTGATTACATGCTGGAGGCCTATCGCGCGCGCGGCGACGAGGCGATGGTGCGCAGACTCGAAGCCGCGCCAGTAAGTATGGAAGAGGGTCTGTCGCCGGGCTGGATGCGTCTGCGAGACCGCGCCATGCACGGGATAGGCGTCGGGCACACACGCGACATCTCGTCGGTCATCACGGGCATCTTTCTGCCAGTCTGGCGAGTGCGCGCCTACACCATCAGGGACAAGATCAATATCTGGCGGGGCAAGCTGTGGTCCCGGCCTTTCTTCTGGGAAGATTTACTGAGAGATGACCTGACCGCGCGGCTGACCGAGTTCGATCTGCCGGTTTATTTCCTGGTCGGTCGCCATGACTACACGGCGAATTCGGCGCTGTCCCGCGTCTATTTCGACGCGATCACGGCGCCGGTCAAGGGGTTTTATCTTTTTGAAAATTCTGCGCACAGTCCGCTGTTCGAGGAACCCGAACAAGCAACGGAGATTCTATTGAGCGACGTCATGAACGGGTCAAATGCGTTGGCTGATGCCCGTTGAATCTCAAGCACCTACCGGCCCCGCTATTCCTCCAATGATGGCTGAAATCATTCATGTGGAAATTCCACAGCCGTCACATCGGCCACAAAAAAAGGAAAATACTGATCGGTGGCAAAATGATTTCCTGCTTCCACATGCGTCGGCAGGCGAAATCCCTGAAAGTACCGGAACTCGGAAAGATACCCGCCGAACGGTTGCAGCCGATGCTGCTTCTCCGGATTGGCATTGCTCCAGCGCTCAAAACGGACCTGTGTCGGCTGACCATCGGCCGCCACGGTCAGATCCACAGACTGAGACAGGCCCCGATAGTTGATTGTTACCCGGGCGATATCAGGCCCCAGGCCCTCCCAGGTAATACCAGGTCCAGGAAGCAGCGCCGCCGGTGTCCAGAAGACTGCCTCAGCCACATAGCGGCCGAACGCTGAAAGGGTATGATCAGGGTTCCCTCCCAGGTGGGCGACTGGCAGCAAACCCATTAGCCAGAACCGAGTCCAGCAATGGCTGTCTGACCCGGACAGCCTTATCAAGCCTTGCCGCGCACGCATTTTCCAGACGAATCCGTCAGGCATGGCCAGGACTTGAGTAGCCGTAAAATCCAGATAGTTGGGCTTGTCCTTGTTGCCCATCCCGAAACGCCCTGCCATGGTAATGCGGGCCACCGACCAGAGCGGCGTGCCCGGTTTAATCGTGTACAAGAAATAGCGCCGCGCCGGTTCCGGCAGGTGAGCGACCATATCGGCCGTCAAGATTGGTGGTTGCGACGACTGGCTGGCCGTCAGCGCATGCATGGCCTTGAGGTCAGCCCGGTGATCCAGCAGCCGCCAGCCCAGCAGCGCCAAAACTGTCAAAATGAGCAACACAATCGCAAAAGTCATCGCAGTCATCGCAGTCATCTCAGAACGTCCTCAACCGGCCGCCGGTAAGATCGCGGCATCTCTGGGCCACGACCAATCCTCACGATAAAGTCTGGGCGGCGGTCACCAATGCCGATTGCGCGTGCAAATTCAACACGCAGTTTTGCGACTTCTACGGGTTGGTTAATAAACGCTGTCCGCAGACCGAGGGCGGTAGCCTGGAGGGCGAGGCGCTGGTAACAGCGGCCAGCTTCAATCCAGTGCTGAATGTCATCTGCCTGTGAATATATTACAGCGATGGCTGATGAACTGGAGATGTGTCGACGATCTTTCCTGTTCTGGTTTTTGGCAGAAAACGCCCGCTTCATCGCAAGTTGTCCCAGCCATCGGGGAGCGTCGGGGTTGCCCATAGCAGGGCCGTAGAGTCCATCACCCGATAGTCCAGCCTCTTTAGCGTTGAACCTGATCCACGACTTTAGTTCACGAGCCCAGGCCGGATCAGCAAACTGGGCGTCGTTGCCCCTTGCGACAAAATCTGCAACAAGGTTTTTCTGATCGGCGCTGGTCAGCAGAAGCATCAACACGCCGTCACCATGACCAGCCGCCTGAAGCTGGTCCATTTCGTTGCTCATCAGCGGAACCCCGTCATACGCTGACCGGCTGCATTGGCGCAGGGGAATCGCGTCGAAAAGAGCTGACCGCGCGGCCGCCGCTTCTTCAAAGTCAATCTGCACCCCTGATGTCGAGGCATCGAATCGACAGCGGGCCGCAAGCCCAGCGGCTTGCGCTGCAAGCAGCAAGTTCTCGGCGGCGCATCCCAGGCTGGCGTAAAGGTGGTGATCATCCGGATCGACTGCAGGGCACCGTCTCGACAGATCAGGAAGGATCTGTATCCGGTTGGATTCAAGTTTGAATAGCCAGGGTTGTGTATTGTGACTGGACGCCGCGAGCGTAGCGTAACGAACCAGTTCTCTGTAATCGTATGCTGAGGCCTCGAGCTTATTGTGACAGCTAGTCTCGTTGACCTTATCAGCATAGCTCATGGCACACTCCGGGTTCGAATCAGCAAAACACAGAATACCCTTTGCTCATCCTTTACTGTTGAGGTAAATCAAAAGGGGAGAGAAGATTATCGAGGGGGGGTTAGCTGCCGCTTTGTCTGGCTCTGTTTGTCATGCTCACGTTTCAAGTCTTTTCTGTTTGATACGTTTGCCCTCTTGAACCATCTTCGCGAAATCCCGACCCTGAGATCGTTTTTCAGCCAATGTGACTGTTGCCAACGTGTTCTCACGCATCAGCTTTCTGTAATTGGCGAGCCTCCGGTCATCAAGCTTTTGCTCTTGTATCGCTCTGAGCACAGCGCATCCCGGCTCAGTTTCGTGTCCGCAGTCAGCAAACCGGCATTGTTTTGCCAGTAATTGAATATCCTCAAAAACTGCGCCAAGTGACTGATCAAGCTCTGCAACCCTGAGTTCCCGCATGCCCGGAACATCGATCAGAAGCCCGCCAGTGGGCAGGATGTGTAATTCGCGATGGGTTGTTGTATGACGCCCTTTCTTGTCCTGCTCACGAATTTCACTGGTCGCGGCCAATGTGTGCCCCGCCAGTGTATTCAGAAGAGTCGATTTGCCAACGCCTGAGGAACCCACGAGAGCGACCGTAGTAGTGCGGTCAATCCAGGCACGGACTCCGTCGAGACTATCCGGATCAAGCGCATTGGCCATTTCAACCGGAACCCCAGCCTGCACGCTGCGAGCACGTTGAACAAAATTACCCGCGTCGCCAGCCAGGTCGGTTTTGGTAAGAACGATGACGGGCATCGCGCCGGCCTCAGCGCACAAGGCAAGATACCGCTCCAGGCGCGACTCATTGAACTCTTCATTGCAAGAGGTGACGATAAAGAGAATATCTATGTTAGCGGCTATGGGTTGAATTTCATTGTTGGTACCCGCGCCCAATCGCTTGAATAGACTTTTCCTTTCCAGGACTTGCTCTATTCTGGAAAGTGACTCATCCAGAACAATCCAATCACCCACTGCAGGCCTGTCGATCGCTGCTGATTTTTGCAAGGTAAGCGACAGTTCTACAATGCGCTCACCGGATTCGCAGACAACAGTGCTTCTGGAACGCTGCACTGCTGTCACGCGCCCGAGACGTGTTTCCACTATGCCGGGGTCTGCTAGTTGGCTGATAAAAAACGGTACGAGCCCCAGGCTCTGTAATTTCTCGCTCATGTTGTGATGCGCTAACCCATTTTAAGGATGCGATTCCCCCCGATCCATGGCCTCTGCCTTGAGGCGTTCAACCAACCAGACTTTGATAATTGATTGACGTGTTACACCAATACGCGCAGCTTCACGGTCGAGAGATTCAATGACCCAGGACGGTATATCAACATTGATTCTTTTTTGTTCATAGTTGACGCGACGTGCGCTGGAAAGATCCAGATCATCGATGATGTCTTCGTTGCCATCATCAAACTTCTTGTCGAAATCTTCAGCTTTCATAAAGCATCACCTTGTCAGATTCGACCTGCTCTGTGGTTAAACTCAAACTCAACCATGAGTATAAATTATTCCTTATTTACTCAGATGACAAGATAATGGCTTTCATGCAGGCGGTAGCCTGGGCTCCACACTTCTGGTTGTAGTTGACCGCAAGAATTTTTACGCTCCATCTTCTGGAAGAAGAAGCAGTCTTTCAGAACGCCAGACCCGAATCAGGCTAATGTCAGCGGTATTGCGCAAGTAAACAATGCGAAACGGCGCGTGAATAATTTCACGAATATTTTCCTGATCGAACTCTGGAACTTTTCTTCCGGCATCAGGGTGGTCAGCCAGTATTTGTAACTTTCCCAAGATGGCGTCTACCAACCGTCGACCCACATCGGGAACACCTTGCTCAAGATAATACAGCTGAATATCTTGTAGATCCTGTAACGCGGAACGCGCGATAACCAACTTCACTTATACAGCACCCAAGACTTTCTTCGCTTCATCCAGCGACACAGTATTTCCATCCCGGATGTCGGCAAGTCCTTTAGCCACCGCCTTTACGAAGAGCAATTCTTCAGCCGTTTTTTCATAGTCCTCAATGCCTTGCACAACTGCGACGCCTCTGCCCCGGCTCGTCAACAGGATGGGCCGATGCGTTTCATTAGTCCGTCCTACCACCTTGCCAGGGTTGACCTTCAAATCTGACAGGGGGATCACATCCTCGGAAAATTTGATTTTCATAGCTTACTCCCACTCATTAACAGGTCTTTTAATAACACCTGTTAAGAGGTGCTGTCGAGAAGCATAATGCTATAGAGCCCATACATCAACAAATGCCGATATCAAATGATTTATCGGACCTGCCTGTCGTCGTGCCGTCTTCCGTTGTTTTCTCTGACAATGCCAGCACCCCATCAATCCTCAATAACCCAAAGCCCCTGCCGTTTAATCTCAGCCAACGAATCCAGCATCCCCTGCAGCACCTCTGCGGAATGTCCTTCCCAGTCCTCCACCACTTCCACAACCCTCAGCGGATGACTCGTGCGATAAGAGCGTGTCGGATTGCCGGGGAATCTTTTGTTGGTGAGATTCGGATCGTCCTCGAACGGCCCGGTAGGCTCGACCACGTAAATATAACCCCGACCCTCCTCACCTGACAGCGAGACTGCAAGCTCGGCGCCCCAGATTGCAGGCTCCATGTTGGCAGAAAAGTAAACGTGCTTAAGCGCGCGTCCCTTCTCGAAGTGCGTCGAGTAACCCGTTACCAGCAGGTCGCCTGTTGACAATCTGGCTCTGGTGCCGTGATAAAACGGTCCATTAATCTGATGACAATTTTCATGCGAAACGGGAGTCCAATCATCTGACATGCATCGTTCCTTTTACTTTTCAAATGTGCCACAGCAGCGGCGTTAATTCATTGAATGAAAGCCAACCACGTTGCCTTCAGTGTCTTTGACCAGCGCACAGAAACCGTGTTCACCAATGGAAGTTTTTTCCTGGAATATACTGCCACCATTGGCGGCCGCTCTGGCTGCTTGCACGCCACAATCATCACAGCCAAAATACACCAGGGTGCCGCCCGCACCGGGAGTGAAACCTTCCATTTTGACCAGCATGCCGCCGGCGCCGTAGCTGCTCATGCCATGCTCCTTGTCCATGGGGAAGAACCACATATCCATCTCCACCTCTGGCGTAGGATTGGGCATGGACTCCAGCGTGGTTTCAAGCACGGCCTCGTAGAATTTCCTGGCGCGTGGCATATCCGCCACATAAATCTCAAAATGAACAACCGGATTATTCTTCATCGATAGTCTCCTGTGGTTGGTTGGGTGTGTAGGTGGATAGGTGGGTGGAGTTAAACAATTCCACAAGTTGTGAATGGAAGCGATCTGGCTCCTCAAACGGAATGTTATGCGCGGAGTTCTCAAACCATGTCAGTTGTTTCACCGGCGCATTCAGCGAGTTTAGATAGTCAGCCGCGACCTCTGCAGCCACGTGCTGGTCGTAACGACCGACAAACATAAACGTGGGCACATCGACAACGGGCACTGACTGAAAAAGATCCAGCGTTTGTATTTCGTTGTGCATGGCGTCCAGAGAGATATTGTTGGCGCGGATGATGCGGGGGATTTCAAGCGGCGTGACAAGCCCGGTAAAAATGCCGCGGAGGCTGACCCATAAGTAGTTTGGTCGCTGGTGGAAAATGGCTCCGTACTGACTCGCCAGTGTCTCCACCTCCATCGCAGCAGCGGCGGTAGGGTGGGGAGGAGGGCCGATATCCCGCAAAAGGCTCAGGGCGCGGGTGTCATTCATTGATTCGGCCTCATGCAACAGGAATGTGTATCGCATCTGCTGTTGTGCCTGCGTGGCGACCAGCGGATTGACGGCAAACAGTGCGGACACTTTGTCAGGATACTGATGGCTGTAAAGCAAACCCAGTGCGCCGCCCCATGAGTGGCCCACCAGAACTATCCGGGTTTGATTCAGGCGTTGTCGCAGATGATCAACAACAATATCCAGATCGGCCAGATGCTGATCGATGGTCAAGGCATCAACACTGGCATCCGGATCAAATGAACGACCGGCGCCGCGCTGATCCCAATAGGCCACCACAAAATGCTTTTCCAGTTCACTGTTGTAGTAACGAAACAAAGGCCGCTCGGCAGCGCCCGGGCCACCATGCAACCAAAGTAATACCGGTGCTTCCGAGTCCGCGCCACGTGTCATCAAATACAGTTCGGCGCCGTCATTCGTCGTCACATACTCATCATGTCGCAGAGAGTCTGCAGATGACTGGCAAGCCGTCAGCATCAGCCAGACCAGGAGCACTGACCACTTCAGGTGACGGACTGCGTTCGATCTCAAATCGGGTGTCGTGAACATCTGTTGTTATGCAGCGTGGTGCGCTGTCCCTTGCAGTAAACAAAATTTGGCAGCAGCGAAGATTTCCGCGTCAGCAATCTTGCTGTATCCCTTGTTGATCAGATCAAAAGCTTATCAGCCTTCTTCACCTGCCCGATTGTATAAATCGGACATTCTGTGAGATCGCCAGAAGCCGGGAGAGTACCCGGTCAAGGTGGCGAACTCGCGTATCATGTGCGCCTGGTCCGCATAGCCATGATCAGCAGCGATGAGCGCAAAACTTTTATGACCACCCAGTACGGATGGAAACGTTTGCTGCAGCCTGAGAATGCGCCCCAGCCGTTTTGGCGTCAGCCCCAACTCCTGCTCAGCGATGCGTTGTAACTGACGGGCAGAGAAACCGGTAGTGTGGGCAGCGCGATCAACCGATCCGCCACCCGCCAGCAGGGCTTTGGTCAGCCATCGGGCGCGGATGTTGACACGCTCCGGCCGCAGTAATGTGGACACGGCTTCAGACAGAGCTGTGGCCTCGCGGGCACCAAAGCTCCGGGTATCATCGCCGGCATGACATTCGAAAAGGTCGTTCAAGGCGGTCAAGGATACCTCCTTAAACGCAATCTCCCTGTTCTGCATCTGAAGCGCTGGAACCCCGATATAAGCCGGCAAAAGGTGCGGCTGCAACCTTACGCCAACCAGCGAAATCCGTCCCTGCGTCTCCACCCGTTTGGCTTCCGGTACCGTGCCGAAAATATAACCTTCGCCAGCGTGTCGATCAAAGACCAGGTCCGAGCAGGCATCCGGAACAACATGGTAATGAACGGGCTCATTGGCGGGCGATGCGCCGGTCAGCGCCCAAACCACGTGCACAATGTCCTCCAGACCAGCGGGCGGCGCGAACTCACGATAATGTAGCCCGTCCGTCTGAAAGGCCGGGGTTGATGATGTCGCTATCCATGGCTGGATGGGACGATGTTCGGTTGAGTGATGAAAGGCCATATGTGTTTATCGGTTTGCTGTCGGTAATGATTAACAACTGTGGTGCTTAAGAGCAGTGGCGCCATCAGTGCGACCTGCCACCAAGCCAATCACTGAGTTCGACAAGACGGCTGCGGATTCTATCCTCGACGATGAGCAGGCATTCCTCATGCCAGGCCTTGGCCACGATCGGGGGATTGTTCAAAAGCGGTGATGGTTGGGGTCATTTGAAGCTCCGGATGGGATTGTCTGTTTGTTTTGTTTAGTCGAATGGGACGAAGCAAAATCGACAAGGCTTCTGTTATATGGCGTGATTGGGCACTGACGGAAACGAATGAAGTGTCGGGTTCAATAAGGGGCTAATACAGTTACCCGTCAGCCGTAATAAGCCTCAGTTGGATGCATAAGTAAATACAACTTGACACAGGGTTAAGCGAGCTTTACATTGCGACAAGCTTGCTTGACTCAAATTGAGGTAAAGGACTATGAAAGAATACTACGGTGCTACTCCCCGCGACTGGAAAAATCGTAAACGTTATACCTTGCTGCTGGCCGTGTGGGCCGCGGTATACCTGGTCAGCACTTACCTGATCACCACTCAACTTGGTGACAGCCCCTGGCGCTGGCTTGCAGCCGGCACACCTCTGCTGTTCGCATTAGTTGCCGCCGCCGCATATTGGCACTTCTTGATTAATGCAGATGAGCTCACTCGCGCAATCGAGTTGAAGGCGCTCGCTTTGACAGTGGTAGCAGGCTTCGTGGTTGGTCACACCATGACTTTGTTTGCTTCATCCGGTGTAGATGTCGTTGAGGAGTGGAATATCACGGTGTTGGCCATGGTCGCATGCTACTGCTATGGCCAGGCCAAGGGCGCGAGAGACTACCGATGAAAAACCGACTCAAGGTGCTTCGCGCGGAGCGGGATTGGACTCAGGCGTGGTTAGCCGCCGAACTCGATGTCTCACGCCAGACAATCAATGCGATTGAAACTGGCAAGTATGATCCAAGTCTGCCCTTGGCTTTCAAGATTGCCCAACTGTTTAATCTGCGAATCGAAGAAATTTTCGAGGCGCCTGCTGCTTCAAAAGGAGAATAAGATGCGATTATTTGTTGCTGCGTTGTTTTTGTTTTTTATGTCTGCCAACGCATTTGCTCAGACTCAGCCCGCTGTTGGTGAGTGGTACGGTGTGGTGGACACGCACGAGGGCGCCTTTACAGTAGTGGTGAGGATTACGGACTCTAATGGGACTCTGGTCGGCAGCCTTGAGTCCGTGGATCAGGCCCCCGGACAAATGATACCCCTTTCGGCCGTGCAGGCTGACAACAACTCGCTGAGCTTCCTGATACCCGCTATTGGCGCATCGTATCAAGGGGAGTGGTCACCAGCGACTGAGCGTTGGATTGGCAAGTTCACTCAGCAATCGTTTGTATTTACTCTCGAGCTACAACGAGGCACACCACCTGCCTAGGCAACGCTCTTTGCCAGGAAGTCGACCTGAAGTATCAGGCGATTCAACGTTGTCGCGATGAGTTTCCCATTCGCCAGAGGCCAGCGACGAGTGTCATTGTCTAGTGCTTGCTTTGCGGTCGCTCTGGTCCGTTGGTTATGCCAGTGGTGCCATCAGTGCGACCGGTCGGTTGCGCTGCCAGTGAAAATCGCCAACTGATCCGCGAACGCACGTTTAAAAGCCTGTCGTGCTTCACCACGGGCAACATAGGCCGAGAGATTCGGATACTCGCCCAGGATGTTTGAGCTGCCCAGTCGCCGCAGCACCTGCACCATCATCAGGTCGCCGGCACTGAACGTGCCATCAAGCCACTCACTGTCACCCAGCCGGACACTGAGTTCGACAAGACGGCTGCGGATTCTATCCTCGACGATGAGCAGGCGCTCCTCATGCCAGGCCTTGTCCCTCTCCAAATAAAAAGAGGTTTCGCGCTGCACGATCACGGGTTCCACCGTGGATAGTGCCGCAAACATCCATGTAATTGCGCGTGCCCGCGCGTTCGCATCGTCCGGCAGCAGCCCTGCATGGCGCTCCGCGATGTGAAGCACAATGGCGCCCGACTCGAACAAGACCAGATCGCCTTCTTCATAGGTCGGTATCTGGCCAAAAGGTTGGAGGGCGCGATGAGCGTCGTTCTTCAATGCGCTGAAGGAGACAAGGCGAACGTCATAGCGCTGACCTACCTCTTCAAACGCCCATCGTGCGGTCATGTCGCGCGCCAGGCCTTGTCCGCGATCGGGGGATTGTTCAAAAGCGGTGATGGTCGGGGTCATTGGAAGCTCCAGAGGGGATTGTCTGTTTGGTTAGTCGAATGGGACAGAGCAAAATCGACAAGGCTTCTGTTTTATGTCAGTTGACTGGGTGGCATCGGCAACAAACACAGAGTTGGGTTTAACCGGGGGCTAATACACCTGTTCCTGACTAGTTCGCCAGCCTGATTACCCCTGGATTTTCAAACGTAGCAGTTGTTATTTTGGGGAGCCCACTTTTGGCTGATTGTGCAGTAGTTCGTCAAAGTCAGATCTGAACAAACGATCCTGCACAACCCTGAATTTTTCAAATTCAGTCAGTGCAAACGCCTTGGCGACTTCTGCAGTGACTGTACCTGTTGAATTGCACTTAAAAGTGACCCACTTTCCCCCAAGAATTGCATCGAAAATTGACCCACGTATAACACTACCCTCGCGACCATTGAGCGGGGGTTTCAGGAGTGATAAACGTGGCATTATTGAGTGTAATTCGAC
>JAUSCD010000029.1 GCA_030651695.1 Pseudohongiella sp.
CCCCCCCCCCCCGCACTCCTCCGTCCCCATTAACCCACCGAGGTAAATACTATGCTGATCGGAATTGTGGCAGGCGAGGCCTCCGGTGACATACTGGGCGCAGGGCTGATTCGTGCTCTGCGTGAACGATTTCCGACAGCACGTTTCCAAGGTGTGGGCGGCCCCCGCATGCTGGAGTGTGGTTTTCACTCCATCACAGCTATGGAAAGGCTATCGGTGATGGGTTTTGTGGAACCGCTCGGCCGTCTGCCTGAGTTGTTGCGCCTGAAAAGCGATCTGGTAAAACTTTTTAGCACAGAAAAACCAGCCGTTTTTATTGGCATCGATTCACCCGGTTTTAATCTCCGTCTTGAGCAATCACTGCATGATGCCGGCATCACGACCGTGCATTATGTCAGCCCCAGCGTCTGGGCCTGGGGTGAAAAACGCATCCATAAAATTGCCAAAGCTGTTGATCTGATGCTGGCTCTTTTTCCGTTTGAATCCGCGATCTATCAGCAACACAATATTCCTGTTCATTGCGTCGGGCACCCCATGGCCGATCGTATTGACCCTGATGAAGATCAGCAGCAGGTGCGCGAACAGGCGCGGCAGCAACTGGCTTTGCCGGCGGCGCACGAGATAGTGTGCCTGATGCCCGGCAGCCGCCGTGATGAAGTTGCACGGCTTGCACCAGTGTTCCTCAAGGCCGCCATAGCCTGCCTGCAGCAACGTCCGGGACTGCATTTTGTGATTCCCTGTGCCAATGCGTCGCGACTGGCGCAGGTGCAGGGCTTGCTCTCTCAGTTTTTGCAGCAACACGGTGACGGTAAAGCACTGGGCGCCGCGTTTACAGTGCTCGATGGGCAGTCACATGAATCCATGCGCGCGGCTGATATCGTGCTGCTGGCATCGGGTACTGCCACCCTGGAAGCGATGTTGCTGAAGCGGCCTATGATTGTCGCTTATAAACTCTCCGCGCCGACCTGGTGGCTGGCATCGCGACTGGTCAAAGTGCCTTATATCTCGCTGCCCAATCTGCTGGCGGGCGAAGAGCTGGTACCTGAATTTCTGCAACATGCGGTGACGCAGGATGCACTCAGTCAGGAGCTGCTGAGATGGCTTGATGATTCCATGCGGCAGGCAGCGCTGCACAAGACTTTTACGCGCATTCATCGCAGTATCAGACTGGATGCCAACGCCGAGGCGGCCAACGCAATTGCCGGTCTGATAAACCGCCAGAGGCCGGCCGCTGAAACCAGCTTGCCGTAATGGACTACACAAAATCAATCCAGTCACTGTTTGATGAGCTGCCAGCCAATGTCGCAGACTGGCCACAGCATGCCCATCAAAAGGTCGCCGGTGCTGACGAGGCCGGCAGAGGGCCTCTGGCAGGAGCTGTATTTGCGGCAGCGGTTATCCTTCCGGCACGGTATAAACTGCCGGGTCTGGATGACTCCAAAAAACTCAGTGCCCGCAAACGCGAGCTGTTGTACGATCAGATTCAGCAGGAAGCTTTAGCCTTCGCGATTGCCGAGGTGTCTGCGCAGGAAATCGATACTATCAATATTTTCCGCGCATCCATGCTGGCGATGCATAAAGCGGTGACAGCGCTGAATATCAGTCCCGATTTTGTTTTTGTTGACGGCACCCACTGCCCGGCATGGTCATGGCCGTCGACGGCGTTGGTGAAAGGGGATTCCCGGCTGCACTGCATAGCAGCGGCCTCCATCCTGGCCAAAGTTGCGCGTGATCGCGAGCTGCAAAAGCTGGACGATATCTATCCCGGTTACGGGTTTGCAAAACATAAAGGTTATCCGACCCGGGATCACATGCTGGCACTGCAGAAACTGGGGCCTTGCGCCGAGCACCGGCGCAGCTATTCGCCGGTGCTCGCGGCACTGGAAACAAGTAAAAGAAGTTAGCAAAAAAGTCAGCACAAGTAGTCAACAACAGTTACGCCAAAGATATTTATCAAGGACTCTGAATGAGTACGGATTTACCTGTCAGACCAACCCAGTTTGTTCACCTGAATGTTCACACAGAGTTTTCTATTGTGGACGGCCTGGTGCGTGTGGATGAGTTGATTGAAAAGGTAAGCTCGCTTGATATGCCGGCGGTTTCGGTCACTGATCACGGCAACCTTTTTGCAATGATCAAATTTTACAGTGCCGCACTAAGCGCCGGGATCAAACCGGTATGCGGCTGTGATGTGCTCATTGAAAACCCGGAGCGCCCGGACCGGCCTCATGTTCTGACTCTGCTGGTAAAAAACCTGGAAGGTTATCGCAATCTCACGCGTCTGATTTCCATGTCGTACACAGACAAAGTGGGACACGGGCAGCCCCAGCTGCGCCGACAGTGGCTCGAGCAACACGCAGACGGTCTGATTGCATTGTCAGGCGCCATGAATGGTGATGTTGGTCGCGCACTGGTTGACGGTGACCGGCCAGCGGCTTTGCGTGCACTGGCGTGGTGGATGAATCTTTATCCGGACAGTTTTTACATGTCAGTCGCCCGTTGTGGCCGCCCTGGCGAGGAAGCCTATATTCAGGCAGCCACGTTGCTGGCGGCTGATACCGGTTGTCCTCTGGTCGCAGTCAATGATGTGCGGTTTATTGCTGCAGATGATTTTGAAGCCCACGAAGTGCGCGTATGTATCCATGAGCGGCGCACACTTGACGATCCGCGCCGCCCGCGTCACTACACCGAACAGCAGTACCTGCGATCCACACAGGAAATGATTGCCCTGTTTGAAGATCTGCCTGAAGCCATCGAGAACAGCGTTCATATTGCCATGCGTTGTTCCTTGCCGCTGGAGCTGGGTAAACCGTATCTGCCAAACTATCCGGTGCCGGCCGGTTTGACCATGGACGAGTTTTTCCGCCAGATCAGCCTTGATGGGCTGGAAAAAAGACTGCCGCGCTGTTTTGCCGAAACCAAAGGCCGCAACTTTGTTATGGCTGAAAGCTTTGCTGACGAGTTTGCTGAATTCAGCAAAGCGTATTATGAGCGCCTCGATTTTGAGCTCAACGTGATCATCCAGATGGGGTTCCCCGGCTACTTCCTGATTGTGATGGAATTTATCCAGTGGGCCAAAAACAATGATATCCCGGTGGGGCCGGGCAGGGGGTCGGGTGCAGGTTCTATCGTGGCCTATGCGCTGGGTATTACCGATCTTGACCCATTGCGTTATGACCTGCTGTTCGAACGTTTCCTGAACCCGGAGCGGGTTTCAATGCCTGACTTTGACGTCGACTTCTGTATGGAGGGGCGCGACCGTGTGATTCAGCACGTGGCCGAGTTGTATGGCAAAGAAGCGGTGTCCCAGATTATCACCTTCGGTACCATGGCCGCCAAAGCAGTCGTGCGCGACGTGGCACGTGTTCAGGGTAAGTCATACGGACTGGCAGACAAGTTATCAAAACTGATTCCGTTCGAACCCGGCATCACGCTGGAAAAAGCCATGGATGATGAGCCGCAGCTCAAGGAGTTTATCGACTCCGATGAAGACGCGCAGGAAATCATGGAGATGGCGCTCAAACTGGAGGGCATTACACGTAACGTCGGCAAACACGCCGGTGGTGTAGTGATTGCGCCTACACGTCTGACGGATTTTTCTCCGCTGTACTGTGACGAAAACGGCGATAGTCTGGTAACCCAGTTTGATAAAAATGATGTCGAGACTGCAGGGCTGGTGAAGTTCGACTTTCTGGGCCTGCGCACTCTGACCATCATTGACTGGGCAGTGAAGATGATCAACGCCCAGGAAGCCTCACACAAAAACAACCCGCTGGATATCACCATGATTCCGCTGGATGATGTACGTGTGTATGAGTTGCTGCAACGCGGAGAAACTACCGCGGTGTTCCAGCTGGAATCACGCGGTATGAAGGAGCTGATCCGCCGTCTGTTGCCCAGCTGTTTTGAAGACATTGTGGCATTGGTGGCATTGTTCCGTCCGGGTCCGCTGCAGTCGGGCATGGTGGATGACTTTATCAACCGTAAACATGGCCGCGCCGAGAGTAGTTATCCGCATCCGGATCTGAAACCGGTGCTCAGCAATACCTACGGGGTTATTCTGTATCAGGAACAGGTGATGCAGATTGCACAAGTGCTGGCCAATTACAGTCTGGGCGGTGCAGACATGTTGCGCCGTGCCATGGGTAAAAAGAAAGCTGAGGAGATGGCTAAACAGCGCAGCATTTTTGTCAGCGGCGCTTCTGAACGAGGCCTGAGCGAAGAGCTGTCAGGCTCAATCTTCGATTTGATGGAGAAGTTTGCCGGGTACGGGTTTAACAAATCACACTCGGCCGCTTACGCGTTGGTGTCATATCAGACCGCCTGGTTAAAAATGCACTATCCTGCCTATTTTATGGCAGCGGTATTGTCCGCTGATATGCAGAACACGGACAAAGTGGTGACACTCATAGAAGAGTGTCGCGAGATGAAACTGCCGTTGATTGTGCCCGATGTAAACATGGGCGCGTATAATTTCACTGTAAACACACAAGGCGAAATTGTTTACGGGCTGGGTGCAATCAAAGGTCTGGGGGAGGGCCCGATTAACGCCATCATTCAGGCGCGTACCAGCGGTGGCCCGTTTGTGTCCCTGCTCGATTTCTGCCAGCGCGTTGATCTGCGCACAGTGAACAAACGGGCACTGGAAGCGCTGATTAAAGCCGGAGCACTGGATAATCTGTATGAGGCGGATACCGACAGTACGCGTGCCTGGTTGATGGCGTCCCTGCCTGACACCGTACAGGCAGCAGAGCAGAGCAGTCGCAACCGGGCCGCTGGCGTGCTTGATATGTTCGGCGATATTGCGCCGGTGCCAGACGCTGTGCCTGCCGGTGGACCCAAAGACGGGCCTGGCGCATTGTCAGCAAACACCAAAGTACGCCCCTGGAGTCAGCAGCAGCGGCTGCGCGAAGAAAAAGAAACGCTGGGTCTGTATCTCAGTGGCCACCCTATTGATGAGTTTTTGCCGGAACTCAAACAACTGACACGTGACCGCCTGGCCAATCTGAAGGCGGAGCGCGAGACTCAGCTGGTGGCCGGCCTGTTGGTTGCCACCCGTACCATGCGCAGCAAGCGTGGCGATAATATTGCGTTTATTACGCTGGATGATCGCAGCGGGCGTCTGGAGATTTCTTTGTTTGCCAAGGAATACGAACAATTTCGCGAATTGCTGCAAAAAGATGCCATTCTGGTAGTTGATTGCCAGGTCTCCATGGATGATTTTAACGGCGCTTTGCGTGGCCGTGCACGTGAAGTGATTAATCTGACGCAGGCCAGACAGCGGTTTGCACGTGCTGTGCAGCTGGAATTGAAGGCCGATCAACTCAGAGAAGGTTTCAGCCATCAGTTGGCCCGGGTTTTGGAGCCCTATCGTGTGCAAGCGCCTGTTGCAGATGAAGCCGGTACTAACGGCGAAAGCCAGACGCCATCTGCCTGCCCGGTCAGAATTTGTTATCGCCGGCCTGAAGTCAAAGGCTGGATTACACTGGGCGAGGGCTGGCAGGTCTGGCCTGAACAAGCGCTGATTCACGAATTGCACCAGCTTTTTGGCCCTCAGGCTGTCACCATTGCTTACCGCTGACAGTGGTTATTTGATATCATTGCGGCCTCATGTGATCCAGAGAGCAGACCACAAACTATTATGAATCCTAATTATCTAGATTTTGAGCAGCCGATTGCGGACCTGGAAGTGAAGATCAACGAATTGCGTCTGGTCAGCGACGACAATGAGTTGAACATCGGTGAAGAAATCCAGAAACTGCAGGAAAAGAGCAAAAAGCTCACCGAAAAGATTTATGCAAATCTGACATCCTGGCAGATTTCTCAGGTGGCGCGCCATCCGCTGCGTCCCTACACACTTGACTACATTCAGCATATTTTCACTGATTTCGACGAACTTCATGGCGATCGCCTGTTTGCTGACGATCTGGCCCTGATTGGTGGTATTGCCCGCCTTGATGACAAACCTGTGATGGTGATCGGACATCAGAAAGGTCGTGGTACCAAGGAAAAGGTGCGTCACAATTTTGGTATGCCACGCCCGGAAGGTTACCGCAAGGCACGCCGGCTGATTGAGTTGGCGGAGCGTTTCTCTTTGCCGGTGCTGAGTTTTATTGATACCCCCGGTGCTTACCCCGGTATTGACGCAGAAGAGCGCGGTATCAATGAAGCCATTGCTGAGAATATGGCCATGATGTCGCGTGTGCGCACGCCGCTGATTGCCACCGTGACCGGCGAAGCCAACTCAGGCGGCGCTATCGCTATCGGTATCGCAGATCATCTGAACATGTTGCAGTACTCAACTTACACCGTTATCACCCCCGAAGGCTGCGCCACAATTTTGTGGAAATCATCCGAGCACGCTGCGGACGCCGCTGAGGCTATGGGTGTGACTTCCAGGCGCCTTGAAGAGCTGGGGATTGTTGATACAACCATCCCTGAACCTCTGGGTGGTGCACATCGCGACGTAAAAGCCGTGGCTGCCAACATCAAGACTGCTTTGGTTGATCAGGTCGAGCGTTTGCGCAATATGGATGTTGATGCATTGGTTGACCGTCGCTACAAGCGATTGATGAGTTATGGCATCAGCCGTTGATGCCTGATTGATCAACTATCGATTACAAGTCACAGCGGCAGTGTTATTCAACCCGCAGGGGTATTCAGGATGTCAGACAAGCATCTGCCCGCGCCGGCATTAACACTGCTCACTTCCCTGCAGCAGCTTGATAAACAATACCCGCACTGCCGTACTCTGGTGATAGCCCTGAGTGGCGGCTTGGATTCCATGGTGTTGCTGGAGCTTTGCCACCAGACACGAAGACAGTGGCAGAGCTGGTTTCCCGGCGGTGTGCGGGCAGTGCATGTGCACCACGGTTTGAGCATTAATGCCGATGCCTGGCTGGAGTTTTGTGTGGCGGCATGTGAGCAGCGCTCGGTACCTGTTGAGGTGGTCAGAGCGGGTTTGCAGTTGAAAGTCTATCGCGATAGCGGTGACAGTCTTGAAGAGGCTGCACGACGCGCGCGTTATGCGGTGTTTGAGGACAGCCTGGCATCTGACGAGGTGTTGCTGATGGCACACCATCAGGATGATCAGGCAGAAACTGTGTTGATGCATTTGCTGCGAGGCAGTGGCGCCCGCGGCCTGTCTGGTATCCCGGTTCACAGGAAATTGGGGAACGGCCAGCTATGGCGGCCATTTCTTCAGGCAGAAGGCGGTTTATGCAGAGCTGATTTGCAGGCCTGGGCTGATGCTGCTGGTTTGCGCTGGATAGAAGATGAAAGTAATAACGATCTGAATATGAGCCGCAATTTTTTGCGTCATCAGGTGGTGCCTGTGTTGAAGCAGGAATGGCCGGGGCTGGCAGCAACATTGTCGCGTACCGCAGCGCTGCAGGCAGATAATGAAGAGTTGCTGACGGGGCTGGCAGACCAGTACCTGCGGCAACATCATGATGCCGAAGAGGGCAGTCTGCAGATCGGCGAGTTAAAACAGCAGTCGCTGGCGATGCAATCGCTGGTGCTGCGGCACTGGTTGTATGCAGAGGCAGGGCTCTGGCCCGACTCGCAGCTGGTCAGAACGCTGCGTGAAGACGTGATTTTTACGGCGGATGACGCTGAGCCATTATTGCAGTGGCAGGGTCGTGAAATACGACGTTTTCGTGAGCGATTGTATTTTATGTGGCCGCGTGAAGCGCACGTGCCGGCGCCGGCGGGTGGTTATCTTTGGCAGCCTGCACCCGATGGACGCTTGCCAGCGCTGGTGCTGCCGGGCAATGGCACATTGCGTCTGATTCAGGCCAGGCAGGGCGGTATGCGATTGCCGCAATCGCAATGTCATGTGTTGTACCGGCATTATTCCCGGCACGATTGGTCGCAGCATGATTTGGGTGCAACTGAAAATTTGTTAGGTGGCAGTTTCGACTGCGCTCTTGCAGGACGTCCGCGACGTTCACTAAAAAAGATTCTGCAGGAGTCGGACGTTCCGCCCTGGGATCGCAGTCGTGTGCCGTTGATTTTCAGCGGCGAGCAACTGGCCTGGATAGGTGGCGTTGGCGTGTGTGAAGGGTTTCAGGTGGCAGACGGTGAAACCGGCTGGGCTGTGAACTGGCAGATGCCGCTGGCCGAAGAGCCGGAATAAGACGCTGTATCAGCGAAGAAATTTGTAATAAAGCGTTGGTTTGACAGATTTCTGTTGGCTGGCAGTCAGATAATTAGTTTGTTCATGTGGGGGGCTTCTGGTAATCTGATGCCCCATCAGTGAATCAGGATGGGGCGTTAATGACGCGATTTATTTTCATAACCGGCGGAGTAGTTTCTTCGCTCGGCAAAGGTATTACCTCAGCTTCTTTAGGTGCGATTCTTGAAGCGCGTGGACTTAAAGTCACGATGCTCAAACTCGACCCTTATATCAACGTAGATCCGGGCACCATGAGCCCGTTCCAGCACGGTGAAGTGTTTGTCACCGAAGACGGAGCGGAGACCGATCTGGATCTGGGTCACTACGAGCGTTTTATCCGCACCACGATGACGGCGCGTAATAACTTCACCACCGGTCGGGTGTATGAAGAAGTTATTCGTCGTGAACGCCGTGGTGACTATCTGGGCGCTACCATTCAGGTGATTCCGCATATCACTGACGAAATCAAACGTCGGGTTATGTTGGGCGCTGAAGGTGCTGACGTTGCTCTGGTGGAAGTGGGCGGAACCGTGGGTGACATCGAATCCCAGCCGTTTCTTGAAGCCGTGCGTCAGATGCGTGTTGAGCTCGGATCAGCCCATGCGTTGTTCATGCACCTGACACTGGTCCCTTACATAGCCACTGCTGGCGAAACCAAAACCAAACCGACGCAACACTCTGTTAAGGAACTGCGCTCAATTGGTATCCAGCCCGACATTCTGATCTGTCGCTCTGAGCAGGAAATCTCTGAATCTGCTCGCCGCAAGATCGCGCTGTTTACCAACGTTGATCTACCGGCTGTTGTATCGCTGCCCGATACCAATACCATTTACCGGATTCCGTCTCTGCTGCGCGCCGCCGAGCTCGATGACATCGTGATCAGGAAGTTTGGCCTGGAGTGTCCGCCTGCCGATCTGTCCGAGTGGGACCGTGTGGTGGACGCCAAACTGAATCCGGATAAGGAAGTCACCATTGCCATTGTCGGCAAATATATGGAGCTGCTGGAGGCCTACAAGTCGCTGATCGAAGCGGTGGGACATGCCGGCATCCAGACCCGCACACGTGTGAATATCAAGTACATCGACTCCAGTGACGTTAAGGTGCACGGCACTCACGTGCTTGAGGGTGTGCATGCGATTCTGGTGCCGGGCGGATTTGGTATGCGTGGTGTTGAGGGTAAAATTCTGACTGTGCAATACGCACGCGAACACAAGATTCCTTACCTGGGCATCTGTCTCGGTATGCAAGTGGCAGTTATTGAATACGCGCGCAATCTGGCGGGGCTGAGCGATGCTCACAGCACCGAATTCAAGCCCGAGTGCCATGACCCGGTGGTAGCACTGATCAGCGAGTGGGTGACGGCTGATGGCGCAGTAGAAGTACGTGACGAAAATTCTGATCTGGGTGGCACCATGCGCCTCGGTGGTCAGGAGTGTCGTCTGCAGCCCGGCTCGACGGCTCACAACTGTTACGGCAAAGATGTGATTGTTGAACGCCACCGCCATCGTTACGAGGTGAACAACAATTACGTTGAGCAGTTGCAAAAAGCTGGCTTGAAAATCACTGGCCGTTCCATGGATGGTGAACTGGTTGAAATGATCGAAGTAGGTGACCATCCCTGGTTTGTAGCCTGTCAGTTTCACCCCGAATTTACGTCAACTCCGCGTGACGGCCATCCGCTGTTTACCGGTTTTGTGAACGCGGCGCTTGCACATCAGACGGCGCATCCGGCTACCGACCAGGCGATAGAAAAAGCCCCGGGGACAATGGCATGAGCCAACAGGCTGCCGGCGATATTTCTGCCATCCATCTGACCTTGTCGGACACCGTGCGCTTTGGTAACAATCTGCCTTTTGTGCTTATTGGTGGTATGAATGTGCTGGAGTCTTCTGATCTGGCGCACGAGGTTGCAGCACACTATGTTGAGGTGTGTGGCCGTCTGAATATTCCTTATGTGTTCAAGGCTTCTTTTGACAAAGCCAATCGGTCCTCGATTCATTCTTACCGTGGCCCCGGTCTTGAAGCAGGATTAAAAATTCTTCAGGGCATAAAAGATAAATTTAATGTGCCGGTGCTCACTGACGTACATGAGCCCTGGCAGGCAGAACCGGTAGCCGCAGTTGCCGATATTATTCAGTTGCCGGCATTTTTGTCGCGTCAGACAGATCTGGTTGCAGCGATGGCAAAAACCAATGCTTTTATCAATATCAAAAAGGCACAGTTTCTGGCGCCGCAGGAAATGAAACATATCCTGCGCAAATTTGAAGAAGCCGGAAACAATAAATTGATGTTGTGTGAGCGCGGCTCCAGTTTTGGTTACAACAATCTGGTTGTGGATATGCTGGGTTTTTCTGTAATGAAGCAGTTCCGTTACCCGGTGATGTTTGATGTCACCCATGCTTTGCAGAAACCGGGCGGGCTTTCCGCCAGCGCTGATGGTCGCCGCGCGGATGTGACGCAACTGGCGCGTGCTGGTATGAGTCAGGGACTGGCCGCCTTGTTTCTGGAAGCGCATCCTGATCCGGATAAGGCATTGTGTGATGGACCGTGTGCTTTGCCGCTGGAAAAACTGGAAGCTTTTCTTCAGCAGATGAAAGCAGTCGATGATCTGGTCAAATCATTTGCAGAAATTGATACGCAAAAATAGTTTAGACACTTACAGGAAAATGTTATGGCAATTATCAAGGATATTCGCGCCCGTGAGGTGCTGGACTCTCGTGGCAACCCAACGGTAGAAGCCGATGTGATACTGGACAATGGTATTGTTGGCAGCGCCTGTGCACCATCAGGGGCTTCAACCGGTTCGCGCGAAGCGCTGGAGCTGCGTGACAAGGATCCTGCGCGTTACCTTGGCAAAGGTGTGTTAAAAGCGGTTGGCAATATCAACAAGCAGATCCGTGACGCGCTGCTGGGCCACGATGCCGCAGATCAGGCTGCGCTTGATAAGATCATGATTGATCTGGATGGCACACACAATAAAGCCAATCTGGGCGCCAACGCGATTCTGGCGGTATCACTGGCGGCGGCCAAAGCCGCTGCACAGGCCAATCAGATGCCACTGTATGCCTGGATTGCCAGGCTGAACGGCAGCACAGACATCATGAGCCTGCCGGTGCCAATGATGAACATCATCAACGGTGGTGAGCATGCCGACAACAATGTCGACATTCAGGAATTTATGGTGCAGCCGGTAGGTGCTCCGAATTTTGCTGAAGCCTTGCGTTACGGTGCGGAAATTTTCCACAGCCTGAAGTCAGTGCTGAAGTCACAGGGGCTCAGTACATCGGTAGGTGATGAAGGTGGCTTTGCGCCCAACCTGCCATCCAATGCTGCTGCGCTGGATGCCATTTTGACCGCAGTGGATAAAACCGGGCTGAAAATGGGCAGCGATATTCGTCTGGCGCTGGACTGTGCTTCATCCGAGTTTTACAAGGGCGGCAATTACAATCTGAAGGGCGAGAACGCGGTTTACACCTCCGCCCAGTTCACAGATTACCTTGCAAAACTAGCGCAGGACTACAATATTCTGTCCATTGAAGATGGCATGGATGAGAGTGACTGGGATGGCTGGGCGCTGTTGACGCGCAAGATCGGCAACAAGGTGCAGCTGGTGGGTGATGATCTGTTTGTGACCAACACAGAAATTCTGGCGCGTGGTATCGAGAACAGCATTGCGAACTCTATTCTGATCAAGTTCAACCAGATTGGTTCTTTGAGCGAGACACTGGCAGCTATTCGTATGGCGCGCAAAGCGGGTTTTACGGCGGTGATTTCGCATCGCTCTGGCGAAACTGAAGACACCACCATTGCTGATCTTGCGGTAGCAACCGGCGCGGGCCAGATCAAGACCGGTTCTTTGTGTCGTTCTGACCGCGTCGCCAAATACAACCGACTGCTGCGTATTGAGCAGGAGCTCGGCAGCAAGGCTGTTTATCGTGGTATTGCAGAGTTCAGCCACGTCAATAATTGATGTGGGAACCGTGCCCGCGCCGCGCTGACCGGCGCCGGGTTCATAATGAGAGGCGTAGAACTGAATAATGAAAGCACTGCTGGCTGGACTGGTGATAGTGCTCTTGATTCTGCAGTGGCGGCTTTGGGCTGGTACGGGTGGAATGTCTGAATTACAGCAACTGGAAGCCCAGTTGGCGGTACAACAGGCAGAAAATGAACTGCTACGCCTGCGCAATGAGATGTTGGAAAATGAAGTGCTGGATTTAAAAACCGGTCTGGAAGCCATCGAGGAGCGTGCGCGCGCCGATCTGGGTATGACACGCGAAGACGAGACTTTCTATATGGTGATTGAATAGTGGTGTATGCCATCATCCCGGCGGCTGGTATTGGCAGCCGGATGCAGTCGACTACCCCCAAGCAATACCTGCCACTGCTCGATGGCAATGTGCTGTTGTACTCTATTCGCGCTCTGCTGGCTCTGCCTGAAATTCGCTTGCTGATGATTGCTTTGCATCCCGATGATCGGTGGTGGCCGGAAACGGAGGCTATGTTACGGCCCGATGAGCGCAGGCGAATTCAAACCTGCGTCGGCGGTGCAGAGCGCTGGCAATCGGTTGAGGCAGCACTGTCTGCACTGACTGTTGTTGCCCGGGCAGACAGAGCCAGCGATGCTGAGCATTGGGTCATGGTGCATGATGCAGTACGACCCTGTGTCAGATTGGAAGATTTGCGGGCGTTGTTGGGCGCACATAACGCCAATAGCAATGGCAAACACGCCATCCGTCTGCACGGGGCACTATTGGCTGCGCCGGTATCAGATACATTAAAAAAAGCGGATAGCTCCCTCACTGTTTTCAGCACAGTTGACCGCACTGGTCTGTGGGCGGCGTGTACTCCACAGATGTTCCGGATTGATATGTTACAGCAGGCGCTCAGGCGCGCAGCGGCGGCCGGCGTCAGTATCACCGACGAAGCATCTGCCATGGAATTCTGCGGCTCGAATCCAACGTTGGTACCCTGTGCCAAAGACAATATAAAAATTACCTATCCCGAGGATCTGAATCTGGCCTCGTGGATTTTGAAATCAAGATACGAACACAAGTCTGTTCAGCAGGCAGGGGGCATAACAGAGTGACACAGATGCGTATAGGTCATGGTTATGACGCCCATCGCTTTTGCGAACCATCGGATAATCGTCCGCTGGTCCTTGGTGGCGTCCACATTCCACATGATCGTGGCCTGTTGGCGCATTCTGACGGTGATGCGCTGATACATGCTTTGTGTGATGCGATTCTGGGCGCCCTGGCACTGGGTGATATCGGCAGGCATTTTCCCGACACAGATGCTGCATACAAAAACGCGGATAGTGCAATATTACTGGAACGAGTAGTATCGTTAATGACTGATCGTGGCTGGTCGATAGCCAATGCAGATATGACCATCCTGGCGCAGGCACCAAAGATGGCACCGCATATACTCGCCATGCGCACACGTCTGGCGCAGTTGCTTACTGTTGATGTAGATGCTGTCAACGTCAAGGCATCCACTACTGAAGGCATGGGGTTTGTCGGGCGTGGTGAGGGTCTGGAAACCTACGCCGTTGTGTTGCTCGGCCGGTGAACCTGCATCGCACCTCAGAGCCGTTGTTGCGTGCCGTCTTCAAACAACAGAGCGCGGATTTCTGTGTTGATGAGGAGTTGGGGTTTGAATGCACGGGCGAAGGTGAACACATCTGGGTGTTGATACGTAAAACCGGGATCAATACTCAGGAAGCCGCACAGAGACTGGCGCGTGCCGCCGGTATTCCCATCAAGAACGTGTACTGGTCAGGTTTGAAAGACAAACACGGGGTTTGCCGTCAGTGGCTGAGTCTGCATATGCCAGGCCGCGAAATACCGCCAGCTTTAATATCTGCTGAGTCCGAAGCGCTGGTTATAGAAGCTGTGAAGCGTAACGTTCGCAAGTTGAGCCGCGGCAGTCATCGCGCCAATCATTTTTCTATCCGACTGCGTAATCTGCAACTTGCGTCTGCATCCTGTACGATGGCAGAAGCGATTACTGCATTGGAAAACAATCTGCAGCGTGTTCAGCAGCAGGGCGTTCCGAACTATTTTGGTGAACAGCGTTTTGGTTTTGACAACATAGCTAAAGCGCAGGCCTGGTTTGCGCGTGAATACCGGCCGCGTAATACCACTGAACGTGGCCTGCTGTTGTCAGCGGCCCGTTCCGCGATTTTTAACAGTGTACTGACCGAGCGGGTCCGCACAGATAGCTGGAACCGCTATCTGGACGGCGATGTGATGAACCTCAATGGGTCTGCCAGTGTATTTGTACCCGGGCAGTGTGACGAAGTTTTGTTACAACGCATTTCCGAAGGCGACATTCACGCTACCGGACCCATGTGGGGTCGTGGTGACATGCGCACCTCTGCATTGTGTCGTGAGTTGGAGGAGCGGGTTGCCGGCCATCTCAACGAACTCGCAACCGGTCTGATCGCACATAACGTGGATGCGTCCCGGCGAAGTTTGCGTTTGCCGGTTCAGGCATTACACTATCGTTTTTTGATGAACATGGTTCCGCCGCAGGATATGAACAATTCTGCTGACGGCCCTGATCTGGAGTTGTCGTTTGCATTGCCGTCAGGCGCCTACGCAACAGCCGTTCTGCATGATCTGATTGAGTACACCAGCCCTTGAATACACCAAATTTTGCTGGCATAGGCATGACTTCCCAGCGCACACGTGAACGCATGATTGCGTCTTTACTCGATAAAGGTATCAAGAACTGGGCAGTGCTTGATGTCATGAGAACAACCCCCAGGCATATGTTTCTGGACGAAGCGCTGTCGCATCGCGCTTATGAGGATACCGCGTTGCCAATCGGGTTTAACCAGACCATCTCACAGCCTTATGTGGTCGCCCGTATGACAGAAGCAGTGTTGGGTCAGCGTGCGCCCGAGCAAGGCAAACCGGCGCGGGTGCTCGAGATTGGCACTGGCTGTGGTTATCAGACTGCCGTGATATCCCAGCTTGCTGAACGTGTCTGGTCTGTTGAGCGCATACAGCCACTGCTAGAGAAGGCACGCAAAAATCTTTCAGTGCTGGGTATCCGCAATGTGCGTTTTAAACATGACGACGGTAGCCTGGGCTGGGCAGAGCACGCACCTTTTGACATCATTATTGCTGCCGCTGCGCCGCAGCAGGTGCCTTCTGAGTTGTTGAATCAACTGGCAGATGGTGGGCGCCTGGTATTGCCGGTAGGCAGCGAGCGTGGTGGCCAGGAGCTGTTGCTGATAGAGCGACATGGAGATGAGTTTTCCAGCAGGGTTCTTGAAGCTGTAAACTTCGTACCCTTGTATGTGGGGCAGGTGCAGTACTGATGACACTCAGCGAGCGACTGATACTATTTCTGAAGGGTATGGCGATGGGTATCGCGGACTCAGTGCCGGGCGTATCTGGTGGCACGATTGCAGTGATCAGCGGTATCTACGAACAACTCTTGCTGGCACTGCGCAGCTGCAATCCCATGGCCTTACAGGTGCTCTGGCGGCAAGGTCCTAAAGCATTCTGGCAAAGTATCCACGGTAGGTTCCTGTTGACTCTCGGCCTGGGTGTGATTTCGAGCCTGGTGTTGATGGCAAACACTGTACTTTACCTGCTGGATAATCACTTCACGCTGGTGATGGCGTTTTTTCTGGGGCTGGTGCTGGCCTCATGTTGCCTGTTGTATCCTCAGACGGGCAAACTGAGTGTGCTCAAGATCTGTTTGTTTTTACTTGGTTTTTTGTTGACAGCATTGACGGCAGTGATGAATCCGGTGGCTGGCAGCACTTCGCTGCTGTATCTGTTTTTCTGCGGCATGGTCGCCATTTGCGCCATGATCCTGCCGGGTATTTCGGGGGCCTTTATCCTGATTCTGATGGGCGCCTATGAATACGTTTTGACTGCACTGCGGTCCATGCAATTGGATGTGATCCTGGTATTTGCACTCGGATGTGCCATAGGTCTGTTATCCTTTGCGCATGTGCTGAACCTGATGTTTTATTATTATCGCCAGGCAACGTACGCGTTCCTGGTGGGAATGCTGGCGGCGTCGCTGATTGTGTTGTGGCCCTGGCGGCTGTCAACCGAACCGGGAGCAGGGGCAGGGTTGATGCCCTGGACTTATACCGAGGCAACCGGCCTGTCTGCCCAGTTGCCGATGGTGCTGCTTTGTGCGTTGGCCGGATTCGCTATGATCATCAGCTTCGGGGCACTTGTGACCAGATTCAGGGAAAGTCGCTGACGGATGTCCGGAGCCCCTGAGATTGTCTGCAATAGCTATTTTGATTGTTAATTTTGCCAATAGTGTCGAAGAGGCTTTTATGGACGTAGTAGGCCAAGGTTTTTTGTCAGTTAACGGCTTTTTAAAAACAGCGCGCCTGGCGCTGTGTCCATTTATTTTAGTCCTCAGCGCGTGCGGTGGCGGTTATCAGGCGCCGCTGGATGACCGCAGTTCAAGTCTTGAGCGTGTGGCGCCGCTGATTATGGTCGACGGACAGCCGTTGCCGTCGTCATCGAGATCAGCTCCGGCAACATCAAACCCAACGCCAGCGTCGACCGGTAATACGGCCTCGACCGCTCCTGTTGGCTCTGCTGCCACGGTCGTGCGACCTGTTGCCGTGGGTTCAGGAATCAGTCGCGCCGTAACCCGCAACGAAGCCCCTGCGCAAGCCTCGGTTGAGCCAACCCCAGCAAATCAGTCTCAGACTCCCGTAGCGTCCTCCGGTACTGCTCCGGCAGGTAATTCGTCAGGCGCGGCATCGCGTCCACCGGTGGCACCGTCGTCCGGGGCAGTGCATGTTGTAGCCCAAGGTGACACGTTGTACTCAATTGCCTTCACCCACAATATTGATGTGCGAAGTCTGGCGCTGGTCAATGATCTGGCTGCGCCTTATACCATTTTCCCGGGCCAGCGATTGAATCTCAGTGCTGCAGGCGTGTCTGCTGCCGCCATTAATGCCGTGCCGCAGATACCCGCAGCCCCGGCAGGGGAGGCGACGCCAGCTATGGGGCAACGTCCACAGGCTGCGATTGATGCACGACGCACTGGCAGTGTCAGCACCCGTCAGGTTGAGGGCGTCAACTGGCAGTGGCCGGCTGATGGCCGGTTGCTCAGCACCTTCTCGGAAAGTGGCGCTGCACGAGGTATCGACATCGCAGGGACGCAGGGGCAGGCGGTGTTTGCAGCTGCTGACGGGGATGTTGTTTATGCCGGGCGGGGTATTCCCGGCGCCGGCAACCTTCTGATTCTGCGCCACAGCGAGCGGCATCTGAGTGCGTATATGCACAACAGTAGCATGCTGGTCGCTGAGGGCGACAGAGTACAGGCAGGGGACAAAGTTGCAGAAATCGGTACCGGCCCTAATGGTCGCGACCTGCTGCATTTCGAAGTCAGAGTTGACGGCAAACCGGTTGACCCGGTCCGGTATTTGCCCAACCGTTAAGCGCTTGGGCAATACAAATACCACACAATAATATGCCCTGCTGTTTTGTGAATCAGTGCACAAATTCGGAAAGACAGCCGTCATATCCGTCGTCTGTTTGCTGAATACGTTTCCGTTGCTGTGATATTGTCTGATCGTTCTTGTACCAACTGACATGGATGATCAGCTAATATGGATATTAATCAGGATCGTAATGGTTTTATTTTAGACAACTCTGTTATTTCCGGCAGCTCTGCAGATGGCTCCGGGGTGGAAATTTCTGCTGTGAAAGCAGCAACTGCTCAGGATGAGCTTCCCTTTGTTTACTCTGGCGATAAAACTGGCCTGGATGCTGAAATCGCCTATATTCGTGAAGTAAGCCCAATCCCTTTGCTGAGTTACGACGATGAGGTGCGTCTTGCACGTGCCAGTCGCGATGGTGATATGGACAGCCGTCATGCGATGATCCGGCATAACCTGCGTCTGGTATTGAGTCTTGCCAGGCGATATCGCAATCGCGGTGTCTGCCTGCTGGATATGGTGTCGGAAGGCAATATCGGGTTGATACGTGCGGTTGAAAAGTACGACCCGGAGCGAGGCTATCGTTTTTCCACCTACGCAACCTGGTGGGTGAGACAGGCTATCGACCGTTCCATTATGAATCATGCGCGTGATGTCCGGTTGCCGGTGCATGTGATCAAAGAAGTCAGCCACTACCGCCGGCAGGAAACTTTACTCACAAACCAGCTTGGTCGCAGGCCAAGCCGTGCTGAACTGGCTGCATACTGCGGTATGACTCTGCCGGAGCTTTGCATGATTCTGGATTGTCACGAATCCAGTTATGACACTCAGCAGATTGTTCCGACAACAGAAGAGCTTGAAACTGAAAGCGTCTGCGATTATGTCGAGTTCACAGATCCGGCGCGCCCGCTTCAGCGCAAAGGTATCAAACAGACAGCGTGGCGATGGCTTAATGAGCTCAATGAAAAACAGCGTGAAGTGATTGCCCGGCGCTTCGGGCTGGACGGGCATGCACCGTGCACACTGGAGCAGGTGGGCGCTGATATTGGATTGACTCGCGAACGCGTGCGGCAAATTCAGATTGAGGCCATGCGCCGGCTCAAACGTATCGCCAACAGAGACGGTTACGACGTTGATGCTTTTTTTGGTTCAGATAAACTTTCGGATCACGCCTACCTGAACGCCTGCTGATGGATGGCCTGCCGCTGGCAGTGCTGCAAACAGCAGTCAGCGGCATATTGGCGAAAGACTTCGCCAGTATTCCGGTTGGCCACACTATAGTTACTTGGTGCTGATTGGTGCTACCTGGTATTGCCGGGTGTCATTTGATGAGATGCGCTGCTTTACCAGCCACGCCATTCCACTTTTCAGCTTCCTCCATCGGAGGTTTCATCTGGGTAATGTTGGGCCACTTCTGGGCCAGATCAGCATTCAGTTCCAGAAACTGTTTTTGATCATCAGGTAGTTCGTCTTCCGCATAAATCGCGTCAACCGGGCACTCCGGCTCACACAGAGCGCAGTCAATACACTCATCCGGGTGAATGACCAGGAAGTTCGGGCCCTCATAAAAACAGTCTACCGGGCAGACTTCAACACAGTCTGTATGTTTACAGTTAATGCAATTTTCACCGACTACAAATGTCATGATGCTTACCAGTCTGATTCAAACGATGCGGCATTATAGAGTACCTAAGTAATGCCCTAAAGTGATTTTTTGATCTCGTACAACAGGGCGAGCGCTTCGCGCGGCGTCAGCTCATCAGGATTGATCTTTTGTATACGCTCGATGGCGGGGTGGTTGGTGCTGGCAAACAGATCAGTTTGTGCTGGTTTTTGGTTTACAGCAGGTTTTGCTGCCCCCACAGCCTGAGGTTGCACGGCCTGGTGCTCCAATTCACGCAGCTTTTCCCGTGCCTGCTGGATGACGGCCGCCGGAATACCTGCAAGTTGCGCAACCTGCAGCCCGTAACTCTGGTTGGCGGGGCCTTGTTTCACGGTGTGCATGAAGACAATGCCCTGCTGATGCTCTGCTGCGTCCAGATGCACATTGGCCACATTGGCCAGCTGCTCAGGCAGCACTGTCAGCTCAAAGTAGTGGGTGGCAAACAGCGTCATTGCATGGAGTTTTTCAGCAATGTAAACCGCACTGGCCCAGGCCAGAGACAGACCATCAAAGGTGCTGGTGCCGCGCCCGACTTCGTCCATCAACACCAGACTGTGCGGTGTGGCGTTATGCAGGATGTTGGCTGTTTCAGTCATTTCCACCATAAACGTGGAGCGCCCGCCGGCCAGATCGTCGGATGATCCGATACGGGTAAAAATACGGTCTACCGGGCCCACAGATACTTTTGATGCCGGTACGTGGCTGCCGCAGAAGGCCAGCAGCACAATCAAGGCGGTCTGGCGCATGTAGGTTGATTTACCGCCCATGTTGGGGCCGGTGATGATCAGCATCTGACGCTGATCAGAAAGCGCGGTGTCATTGGGTACAAAATGTTTTTCCAGCACCTGCTCAACAACAGGATGGCGCCCCTGTTCGATATGAATGCCGGGATTGTCGCTGAGCACGGGTTGCACCCAATTCAATGTCAAGGCGCGTTCAGCAAAATTACACAGTACGTCAAGTTCCGACAGCGCGGCGGCGCTATCCTGTAACGCACTGAGCTGGGCTGCGGTGGTTTCCAGCAGCTCATCGTACAAGGCCTTTTCCCGTGCCAGCGCCTTGCTGTTTGCGCTCAATACTTTGTCTTCAAACACCTTCAGTTCGGGCGTTATGTAGCGCTCAGCGTTTTTTAATGTCTGACGGCGCTGGTAGTCGACTGGCATGTCTGAGGCCTGTGCTTTGCTGACCTCGATGAAGTAACCATGCACGCGGTTGTAGCCTACTTTCAGAGTGCTCAGACCGGTGCGCTGTTTTTCCCTGAGTTCCATGTCTACCAGAAACTGGCCGGCGTTACTGCTGAGGGCGCGCAACTCGTCGAGATCGGCGTCATAATGTTCTGCAATCACGCCGCCTTCACGTATCACTACCGGTGGGTTTTCTACCAGGGCTTTTTGCAGCGTTGCACACAGGGCAGGGTAGTCAGCAACAGTATTTTGCAGCTCGGCAAGGCGGCGGACATCCTGCCGGCTGCCAATTGTGCTTAAAGCGCCTTGCAGGGCCGGCAGCACGGTGAGTGCGTCGCGCAACCTCGCCATGTCACGCGGGCGGGCAGAGCGCAGCGCTACGCGCGCCAGAATGCGTTCGATATCGCCGACCTGCCTGAGCAGGGGCTGTAAAGATTCATAGGCGTATTGCTGCAGCAGGGTGCTGACCACCTGCTGGCGATCGATCAGGATATTGCGTTGGGCTCCGCCATCATTGCGCAGCGGCCGGTTAAGCCAGCGGTTGAGCAGTCGACTGCCCATGGCGGTGCTGGTGCAATCTATGACCGACATCAGTGTGTTGCTGCTGCCACCGCCCAGATTGCGGTCCAGTTCCAGATTGCGCCGGCTGGCGGCGTCAAGTATCAGCGCATCAGATGGCTGTTCTGCATTCATACGCTGGATATGAGGCAGCCCGGAACGCTGGGTGTCCATGGCGTAAGCCAGCAGGCAGCCTGCCGCCTGAATTGCCAGCGGCATGTCTTCACAGCCAAACCCGCGCAAATCTTTGGTCTTGAAATGACTGATCAGCTGGCGATAACAGGTGTCGGCATCAAATTCCCATACCGGTCGTTTACGCAGGCCCGGGCGACCCTCCAGTTCCTGTGGCAGCAGCATGTGCTCGTTTACCAGTAATTCGGCAGGGCGGATGCGTTCGACCTCGGCCAGCATGTCGTTAATGCCGATGACTTCACAGACTTTGAAACGGCCGCCGCTGATATCCATCCAGGCCATACCGGCGTGAGCTTTGCCGTCTTTCTCCTGAATAGTGAGCGACATCAATATGCAGTCGCTGCGCTCCTTGAGCAAAGCCTCATCGCTCACCGTGCCGGGAGTGACAATGCGCACAACCTGTCTTTCAACAGGGCCCTTGCTGGTAGCGGGATCTCCGATCTGTTCACAAATGGCTACTGAGCGGCCTAGCTCAACCAGTCTTGCCAGATAGCGTTCCAGCGAGTGATAGGGTATTCCGCACATGGGAATCGGTTTGCCATTGACGGCGCCACGGGCTGTCAGCGTGATATCCAGCAAGTGCGCAGCATCTGCCGCATCCTGAAAAAACAGTTCGTAGAAGTCTCCCATGCGGTAGAACAGCAGGTTGTCCGGTTGCTGGGCTTTAATGCGCAGGAACTGTTGGATCATTGGAGTGTGGTGCGATAAATCCTGATCGCTCAAAAGACTACCTACTTTGTTTAAGGTGATACATGAAGTTTTGATGGCGCAGAGCCCGCAGCTGCTGAGCCTGCCAATGGGCTGCATTCTATGTTATTTGTCAGCCCTGAAGGAACGCCAGATTAAGGTTTAATCGTTCTGTGCAGCGATGCTAAACTTCGCCCATGAAACACACTCCCGATCATCAGATTCTTACCAATATTGCAGCACGCGCAGGGGCTTTACTGCATCGGCAGGGCGAGCGTGTAGCGACTGCCGAGTCCTGCACGGGCGGTTGGGTGGCTCAGGCACTAACAGCGGTGCCGGGCAGCTCTGCCTGGTTTGAAGCGGGGTTTGTCACCTACTCCAACCCGATGAAGCGTCGCATTTTACAGGTACCGGTTGAGTATCTGGAAGGCTCGGATGCGCCCGGCGCTGTCAGTGAGCCTACTGTTGAAGCCATGGCTGAAGGTGCCCGCAAGCTGGCTGCAGTTGACTGGGCTGTAGCAACCAGTGGTGTCGCCGGCCCTGGTGGTGGCACCGACAAAAAGCCGGTAGGCATGGTCTGGATAGCCTGGGCGGGCGCCGGTGATCGTTGTGACAGCGAGGTGTTCTACTTTTCCGGTGAGCGCGAAAGTGTGCGATATCAGGCTGTGGAAGCAGCGCTTGAGGGATTGATCAGCCGCCTGGAGTCGCCAGTCAGGAAATAACAATATACTGGTTGAATATACAGTAAAGCTCTGCTTTAATACTGGACAAGCCTTATTTCATTACCATTTTTACAGGAAACATCTCATGGCAGATTCACACGTGCGCGATCCCAACAAAGAGAAGGCGCTGAGCGCCGCGCTGACGCAGATTGAACGGCAGTTTGGCAAAGGGTCCATGATGCGTCTGGGTGACAAGGGCAAGGAAGTCGTTCCTGCCATTTCCACCGGCTCACTGGGTCTGGATATTGCCCTCGGTGTAGGTGGTCTGCCACGTGGTCGTATAGTTGAGATCTACGGCCCTGAATCCTCAGGTAAAACTACGCTGACCTTGCAGGTTATTGCTGAATGCCAGCGTGCGGGTGGCACCTGCGCCTTTATCGACGCCGAACATGCTCTGGATCCGATTTATGCCGGTGCGTTGGGCGTTGACGTTGAGAATCTGCTGGTCAGTCAGCCCGATACCGGTGAACAGGCGCTTGAAATCTGCGACATGATTGTGCGTTCCGGTGCCGTTGATGTAGTCGTTATTGACTCCGTCGCTGCACTGACACCGAAGGCAGAAATTGAAGGTGAGATGGGCGACAGCCACATGGGTCTGCAGGCGCGTCTGATGTCGCAAGCCCTGCGCAAGATGACGGGCAATATCAAAAATTCCAATACGCTGGTGATTTTCATCAACCAGATCCGTATGAAAATTGGTGTGATGTTTGGCTCGCCGGAAACCACAACCGGGGGTAATGCACTGAAGTTTTACGCCTCAGTGCGTCTGGATATTCGCCGTATCGGTTCTATCAAGGAAGGTGACGAAGTAGTAGGTAATGAAACCCGCGTCAAAGTTGTCAAAAACAAAGTCGCACCACCTTTCCGTCAGACAGAATTCCAGATCATGTACGGCAAAGGTATTTACCGCATGGGTGAAGTCATCGACCTCGGCGTTAAACTCAATTTGCTGGATAAATCCGGTGCCTGGTATGCCTACAAGGGCGAGAAGATCGGTCAGGGCAAAAAGAATGTGGCGACCTATCTGGAAGAAAATCCCGCTATGGCAAAAGAGATTGAGGATCAGATCCGCAATCAATTGTTGGGTGGCAATACTCTGCTGAAAGCCAGCAGCGATGATGAAACTGTTGAAGTGGAGATGGATTGATTCAGGAAGACCAAAATACGGTTCGACTTGCGTTGCGCCGCCGGGCAATGGACTTGCTTGCCCGGCGCGAGCATACACGCCATGAATTGAGCAAAAAGTTATCAGCGTCGTTCCAAAGATCAGAGCAGGAAATTTGTCCTGAAGTATTAACTGAGGTACTGGATAAACTTGAGCAGGACAAGCTGCTCAGTGATTCACGTTTTACCGAATCTTATGTGAACGGTCGAATGAGCCGTGGTTATGGCCCTTTGTACATCCGACATAAATTGCGCGAAAAACAGGTTGATGGCGCGCTGCTGGATCACAATCTGGACCAGCTTGATCAGGAGCAATGGATTGAGCAGTTGTCTGCTCTGATCAGGAGACGGATGGGGGATGCCGGATTGCCAGCCTGGGGCAGCAAAGAACATGCAAAACTTCAGCGTTTTATTTTGTCTCGCGGATTTACTTCTGCTCAATGGCGCGAAGTTGAAAAACGCTTCAAATCCCCATGATTTCAGGCCGTAACACGGCCAGCCTTTCCAGCAACCGATTTTGCGCTGATAATGCAATGCCGGTTTTGTCCATGGCGGCGATCAGATTTTCCACCACCGCATTAAACTCCGCGCTGTTGATGTCCATGCCGGCATGAACCTGAACCATACTGTCGCCAGTGTATTGACATGGACCGTCAGCGATCCAACAGAAATGTTCAATGATTTTTTCGCGGAATCGCTCAACATTGGAATCCATAAAACGTGGAAGCACCCGGTTGTCGTAGGCGATTTCCATAACAAAATGGTCTGCCAGTTGTACTATCGTTTGCTGGCCGCCCAGTTCTTCGTACAGCGTGCTGCTGCCATTGTTGGCACAGGCCACCAACAAACTTAAAACGATAGCCATGCCTGCACGCAGAGTGCCCTGTTTCGCTGACATGAATGTATACCTCACTCAAAAGCTCAGTTGCGCGGACAGATAAGCGCCGCGTTGATTGGGCGCGCCAGCTATTTCACCGAGATCGACCCACGCGGCGGTCAGAGAAACACGTTTGTTTGGAAACCAGGCAATAAAAAGATCTTTGGCATCGTCCTCTCTGAGCGCGGCAAGATTGTCAGGTTTTTGCCGGTACTCAGCGCCCACAACAATTTCGCGGGTCAGAAAAACAGCTGCCGCTATTTCACTGGTCCACTTACCACCCTGATCATCGCCGCCATATCCCAGAATGCCAAATTGATTGGCTTGGCCATATCTCATATTGACATTGAGCAGCGTGGTCCTTGATGCGATGCCGTTCAACCAGGCTTTGGCAAAACTGACGGTATAGTCAGAGCCGCCGGTATGGTCTGCACCAACAGCGCGTGCCAGCCCCTTGTCGCGTAGACTGCCATGCTCCATACCAACGGAAACTTGTGGGGCGTTTTCAAAAATGATATCCCCGAATAGTCTGAATTTGACGCCGGTTTTATCCTGTCTGACCCGCAGATCTGCAGATTTGATCACAAAGTCCTGTCTGGCGTAGCTGACCTCCACACGATTTCCAAAACTAAGGGCGCCACCACTCACACTCAGTTCATAGTCATCTACGTCAACACGGGTTAAAAATGCAGAGCCGCCGCGTTGTCCTGCATCAGCATAACTGCCAAGAGTGGCCCACGGGATCAAGCCGCCACCGCTGGCGCCAGAAATACTGGTGACTCCGCCGGTGCCTGCAATTCGGCCATCACGTTTGAGGGCGCTGTTATCCTGAGCGTGTACAAACGGCGGGGTTAGGGCAAAACAGCAGAAGAAGCTGACAACCACCATTTTTTTTGCTGCGCCTGTTGTAGTGCCTGTCACGCTCAGACCTCCGGCACCAGGGCTCTGAATCCGAAGCGTGCTTCGGGTGAGCGCACAGGTAAACTGACTCGCAACTGGCCGCCCTCGGGCGTTTCGGTGACATCGATTGCGAAACGATTGTCGGGAGTCTGAATCCAGGGATGCCATACGCTCAAGGTGCCGGGACTGGCTGATAGTCCGGCGAGTGTCAGATTGCCGTGCTCATCGCTGATAGCACTGGAAGCGGACTGACTGACGTAGATGTAGGCCACCATGCTGTCGTGAATATTGCAGCCCAGTACTGCAATGCCCGGTTTGTCGAACAGCACAGGCTCAATACTTTCGTCTGCATACAGTGGCGTGGAAAACTGTTTGATATCGGAGAACGAATAAACATGGTGACGAACGTTGTCGCTGTTCGGAAAATTCACCGACTGACCGACTTCTATCAGCAGAACCATAGGGACAAAGCGTCGTTCAATCTGATCGATGACAGCAACAGGCGCGGAAGCGGCGCTGGTTGCTGTGGTGCCAGCCTGATCAACGCTCAGTTCGATAACAGCACCTGCCACCGGATTTTCCTGTTCATCGACTAACACCAGGGTTATATCAAATGCCTGCGACTGAGCAGTCCAGCCCAACGCAAGAGAACCTGAAATGATGCATACGTTTATGTATGACAGCCGGGCGCTTATAGCGGCCACCATGTGTCGGGAAGAGTGTAAATACTCTCGCATAGGTTACGTACCTGCGTGTGTGGCCAGACCTCCATTGTCGCGGGCACGTTAATTGGTGTTTTGTCACTGACTCGCCAAAGTTGGGTCAGTTGTTATTAAGACGAATTCTGCCTATCTTATGACGTTGAATCAATTCAAATCGGACCCTTGATGCGCCTGGTAAAACAAACAACCCAGCTATTGCGCCTGCCAGTCAGCAGTATCCGGTCCCGCCTGATAATTTTTTTATTGCTGCTTATGTTGCCGGTGCTTGCGGGTATCTACTGGTTTGTCAGTCAGGAAAACCAGCGATATACCGACGAAACCATCAATTCATACCTCGCTATCGGCACGCAGGTGTTCGAATTTAGCCGCACTGAGCATATCAACACACTTCTGACCGTCAGCAGCGCACTGACGCGCGACTGGGGTTTCAGAAACGCCTTTGGTGCTGCAGATCAGGCCACGATACTGGACGCCGCAGAGAATCTGCTGATGCGCTCGTTTGAGGCCGCAGACGTGATGCTGATTTCCGATATGCAGGGGCGCGTGATTGTTGATACCGCAGACCAGGGATTTGAACAATTGTCCGGAAGCTGGCAGGCGTTGATGGATCGCGCTGCGTCCAGCAACGACGGCGTTGCCGAGGCCGTGCTGACCATTGCGCAGAAACCCTATCAGGTGACAGTGATTCCTTTGTTTTTGCCAGCCCCGGTTGCCTGGATATTTGCCGGTTTTCCGCTCGATGACAAGTTTGTGCAAAACATCAAACGCACCACTGCGTCCGACGTTTCTGTGCTGCGTTACTCTGGTGATATTGAGTCTCCGGTTACAGGCACAGTCATCGCGTCAACATTGTCCGGGCGCGATGCCGATTTGACGTTGAGTCAACTTGATCCCACACAGATCCGTGACACGCAAAGAATCCGGTTGCAAGACGCAGAGTACGGCACGCTCCTGAGGCCTCTGTCGGCAGATACTGATCAGGGTGAATTGATTCTGGCAGTGATCCAGCGGTCTTATCGTGAAAATGAAGCCAACCTGGCCCAGCTGCGTGATCGTCTTTTCCAGTTCTCGCTGGCAGTTGTATGTTTAAGCCTGGTTGCTGTGATCATTCTGGCCAGAAGCTTTACGCGTCCGATAGTGATACTGGCAGACCGGGTCAAAATGATAGAGCAGGGAGACTACAAAGCAGGCGCTGCGCGCCGCTCTGCCGGCGGCGCCAATGATGAGCTTGCGCAACTGGATTCATCTGTTACGGCCATGGCCAAAGGTCTTGCCGAGCGGGAGAACATGCGTGATCTGCTAGGCAAGGTGGTATCTCCCCAGATTGCCGCGGAGCTTCTTGCCAGCCAGATTGAGTTGGGGGGTGAGGAGCGTGTGGTCACCGTGCTGTTTGCCGATATACGCGGTTTTACTGCGCTAAGCGAACAACAGACGCCCTCGCAAACCTTGCATATGCTCAATCTTTGTTTCGAGCAGATATGCACTGCCATAGAAGACAGTGGCGGAGTCGTGGATAAATTCACCGGGGATGCGGTGATGGCTCTGTTTGGTGCGCCGGTGATGCACGCTGATGATGCCGTGCGGGCAGGCCAGGCGATTGCGGCGATTGAGGCTGCGCTTGAGAGATTGAAAGATGATCCGCGGTTGCCTGCCGCCGGACTGTCCATCGGGCTTGGCATACACACCGGGCTTGTTGTTGCCGGCAACATGGGGTCACAAAACAGGATGAACTACACCGTTATCGGTGATGCCGTGAATCTGGCGGCAAGACTGGAAAGCCTGACCCGCGTTTATGGTGTATCCAATCTGATCAGTGAAGAGTTTGTTGCTGCAATGGGGGACAGCGCCAACGATTTTGATATACAGGAGCTGGATCTGGTGCGGGTCAAAGGCAAACGTGAAACTTCCCGCCTGCTAACCATGATAGGACCGGCTGCATCAGCGCCGGCTGGCAACCGTCTAACAGCACCCGCTACCGGGCAGCCGAAAAGTTCTGGTGCGGATGCTGATGGCAGCCGTGCCCGCTTTGATCAGATGCTCAATTGCTACAGAAACGGGCAGTGGGAGCAGGCGCTTGATATACTGCGCGCTCTTGAAAGCGAAGACAGCGGAGCTCTGCCATCAGGTTTGTATCGCATGTACCAGCACAGAATACTGGAGTTGCGCGCCAATCCGCCCGCAAACTGGGATGGTGTGTTCGATTTTGCACAAAAATGAGTTGCCTGCGCAGTAATCTGATCCTGAATAAAAGGACTTGTAATGAAGTCAGTCGGTAAATTGCATGAGTTCATTCAATCGCAGAATCTTGACAGTGCCAGTTGGTATGTTTACCGGCAGTGTAAAGTGGCTGGTGATCAAAACATCGTGGAGCAGGATAAACCGGACGCGCACAAATCTGACGGTCTGTTACTACTGATGCCCGGTCAAGGCGCGACGACTCTGCCAAAGTATCTTGTTTACAGAGCAGAAGCCGGATTGAACAGTGTGCTGGAGGAGGTCGCCGGATCGGAACCCGACTTCAGGTCGATGTCAGATGACAAGGCAATCCAGTATCAGCTCTGGCGTATTGAAGACCTCAATAAGCTGCCCGCGCTGCAAAACCAGCTTGATAAAATGCCAGCGATGTACCCGCTGCAAAACTGGGTTACGCCTCAACACGATGTCAGTCCTGTTGACTTGCCGGGTGAACAGAATGACGGGTCTGTAATGTCAGTGCTGCTGTTCGCCCATGACCAGCTACAGCCTTTGCCGTGCCACCGTTTGCTTGCTGATCTGGCGGGCATGGATGATTACGGGTATCTTCAGCGTCTGCAGAAGAGTTTTAACATTCGTGTGGCTTCCGGGCCTGCTGATGCTACACCACATTCGGCGCGCGAATTCGGGCTTTATGTTGCTGGTTATTGGTACCATCTGAAACTGATTGAAGGCACGTGGTTTCATGCTGATCCGGTCAGTGATCTGGACGTTAGTGTGGTTCATGACAATATGGTTGCCCCTATGTTGGGTATCACTGAGCGTCACGATAAACGTATCGCTTACACAGGTCCCGATTGCAGTCTGGCAATGCTCCGGCAGCAAGTCGATTCAGGTCGGTGGCAGGCAGCGTGGCTGATGCCGGCACCTTCGATTGAGGACATGATGCGTATCTCTGATCTCGGACGCGTGATGCCCGCTCATTCTGTCTGTTTCGGGCCGTTGATTGCCCCCGCTGTGTTGGCTACCGTTGTATTAACCGAAGCCGACAGGTAAGCCGTTCGTATGACCCCGATGCAATCCGAAGCCCGGCAAGCCGCCATGTCAACCGCACGTTCTGCGACACGCATTGTGCTGGTAAATCCCACCAAATTTCTGGGTAATCTGTTGTTATCCGGCGGGCTGATTCAGCAACTTTGTCAATGGTGTACCCGGCACGATAAACGGCTGCTGCTGGTGCTCGACGAAGGCTTCAAAGATCTTGTGGATGGCGTTTTCCCGGGTGCTGAACTGGTGTTTTATCCACGCAAAGCGTTGTTGCCTGGCGCGCCGGTAGTGGCGGGTGTCAAAGCCTGGTGGCGGTGTGTTGCTGCCATCCGCAGATTCAGGGCAGATCTGGCCTTTACCATTGAAGAGGATTCAGTCTGTCATCGGTTGACGCATTTCTCCGGTGCGCGTTACAAAGTCAGCAGCACCTCTCATCGCTACCACTTTGGTTTCGATCTGGTGCTGGATATTGCACGCAGCGGGCGCTCTGCGCACGAGGCTTCCATCTGGTTCAGTATCCGCGACGTGTTTCGCGCTCTGGGCATTCCTGCTGAGGGCGAGCCGGCATATCTGGTCTTACCATCCAGACCACCTGCGGAAGCATTGCTGCGGCGCCTTGATTCATCGGGAGTGGTCTCAGAAAAACCATTGTTGCTGATCCATGCAGGAGCCAGCAAACCCTACAAACAATGGCCGCCGCAACAGTTTGCTGAGCTGATCGGTATCGCTGCGCGCCGAGGTTATCAAGTCTGTCTTGTCGGAGCTGGTGGTGCGGATCAGCGCATCAATCGTGAAGTGCTGGCCGCATTGATGTCAGCTGCAGTTGGTTCCGGGCAGAGCGTGGACCTGGTGACAGGTATTGCCTGCACAGATTTGTGCAATCAGCTCAGCCTGACTGAACTGGCCAGTCTGATGAGTGTCAGTGCCAGAATGTTGGGCAATGATAGTGGCCCTTCGCATCTGGCCTCGGCACTGGGCGTGCCGGGTGTGGTAATCTTCGGCCCCACAGACGTCGATATTTGGCGCCCGCTGGCAGCAAACACCGTGGTGTTGGAGAAAAAGCTGTTGTGCGGTTCGACTTGCAGCCGTCATCATTGCCCGCTCGCATACCGTTGCCTGAGTGAGATCAGTGCGACAGAGGTTGCCGGGCGTCTGGCTTTGTAAAATTTTCAGAACGGAATTACTGGCAGATTTTCAGGAAACAGTTATGAGTCACACCGCTTCGGCGCAATCCATTCGAATTCTGGTTACCGGCGGCGCCGGATTTATTGGTTCAGCCCTGGTGCGACACATTATTGGTGATACCAATGATTGTGTGCTGAATCTGGACAAACTGACCTACGCCGGCAATCTTGAGTCGCTGGCTGCAGCGAGCAGCAGCGAGCGTTACCGGTTTGAGCAGGCTGACATCTGTGATCGTGCCGCGCTGGACCGGATTCTGGCGGACTATAAACCTCAGGCTGTCATGCATCTGGCTGCGGAAAGCCATGTGGATCGTTCGATTGAGGGGCCGGCCGCGTTTGTTGAAACCAATATTGTAGGCACTTATACCTTGCTGGAGGCGGTGCGCACATATTGGGAAACGCTGCCAGATGCAGATAAACAGGCTTTCCGTTTTCATCACATTTCCACCGATGAGGTATACGGCGATCTGGAAAATCCGCAGGATCTGTTCACGGAAACCACGCCCTATGCGCCCAGTTCGCCCTACTCAGCCAGTAAGGCAAGTTCTGACCATCTGGTCAGAGCGTGGCGCCGAACCTACGGTTTACCAACACTGGTTACCAATTGCTCCAATAACTACGGCCCTTACCATTTTCCTGAAAAACTGATCCCGCACATCATTCTGAAGGCTATTCAGGGCCAACCGCTGCCAGTGTACGGCGACGGCCGCCAGATCCGCGATTGGTTGTATGTTGAGGATCATGCGCGGGCACTGCATAAAGTGGTACGCGAAGGCGTAGTGGGGGAGACCTACAATATCGGGGGACACAACGAGAAGCAGAATATCGACGTGGTGCAGGCCATCTGTGCGCTGCTGGACGAGCTGCATCCCCAGTCCCCGGTGCTACCGCATTCCCGGTTGATCACCTTTGTAAAGGATCGCCCCGGTCATGATCTGCGCTATGCCATTGATGCCGGCAAGATTCAGCAGCAGCTGGGCTGGGTGCCGGAAGAGAGCTTTGAAACCGGACTGCGCAAAACCGTTGTCTGGTATCTTGAGAATTGCCAGTGGTGGCAGCGGGTGCTCAGCGGTGAATATCAGCTGCAGCGCCTTGGCGCCTGAGATTGCATCTGTCTGATTTGTGCGCTGGGATTTCGTGAACCGTGATTTCGCGTACCGTGATTTCGCGTACAATGCCGCACTGAATGAATTCACATAATTTTTAACAACGTATAAACAGCGATCAACGTCATATCGGGAGAGACTGGGCATGATTTATCAGGGTACAGCCATACAGGTGAAAAAGGGTTTAACAGGTATTGCTCATCTGGTATTCGATCTGCCGGGCTCTGCAGTCAACGTCTTTAACCAATTGATGTTGGGTGAATTAAAGCAGGCCATTGCGGCTGTTGCTGCCAGCGATGCGCGCGGTCTGGTGTGTGTCAGTGCCAAGGCGACTTTCCTGGTCGGAGCGGATATCAAAGAGTTCACTGAGAATTTTAAACTCAGTGAACCCGAGTTGCTGGAGTGGGCGGCCAGTACCAACGAAATTTTCAACGTACTGGAAGACCTGCCAATCCCGAGCGTGACGGCCATTAATGGCATGGCGCTGGGTGGCGGTCTGGAGCTGTGTCTGGCGACCGACTTCCGTGTCGCCAGCGACACCGCCATCCTGGGCTTTCCTGAAGTCAATCTGGGCATCTGCCCGGGCTTTGGTGGCACAGTGCGGGCGCCACGCCTGATGGATGCGCTGAGTGCCATTGAGTGGGTGCGAACCGGCAAACAGGTCAAGGCGCACCAGGCGCTAAGCGAAGGTGCTGTGGACGCCGTAGTGGCGTCAGACATGTTGGTTGAAGCGGCTGAAGACATGATTGAACAGGCCTTGTCAGGCGATCTGGATCTGCAGGACAGGCGGGCGCAGAAAACCGGCCCGCTGCCGATGTCAGCTGAAGAAATCAAAAAAGTTTTTTCTGAAGGGCTGGCACGTGCTGATAAAGAAGCCGGTGCGCATTATCCAGCTGCTATCACTGCCGTAGATGCCATGTGGAAAGCCGCTGACCAGTCGCGGGCGGTGGCGTTGAAGCTTGAAAACAAGGCCTTTGTGACATTGGCGCGAGGTGAGGTAGCCGGCAATCTGGTGCAGCTGTTCCTGAACGACCAGTTCCTTAAGAGTCGTGCTAAAAAACTGTCTGCCGATGCCCGTCCGGTAAAAAAGGCGGCGGTGATGGGCGCGGGCATCATGGGTGGCGGTATTGCCTATCAGTCTGCCTTGCGTGGGACACCTATCCTGATGAAGGACATTGCACAGCAAGGTCTGGATCTGGGCGTATCAGAAGCCACCAAACTGCTGAACAAACAGCTGGAACGCGGTCGTATGGATCAGGGCAAGGTGGATAAGGTCCTGGCAGGCATCACGCCGACACTGACCTACGACGGTTTTGATCAGGTTGATGTGATTGTTGAGGCCGTGGTGGAGAATCCGCGTGTCAAACAGATTGTATTGGCTGAAGTGGAGCAATTGGTACCAGCAACAACAGTACTGACCTCCAACACCTCTACCATTTCTATCACGTTGCTGGCGTCTGCCCTGAAACGCCCTGAGAACTTCTGTGGTATGCACTTTTTTAACCCGGTGCCGTTGATGCCATTAGTGGAGGTGATCAGGGGCGAAAAAACCAGCTCGCAGGCGATTGCGACAACTGTTGCTTACGCGCAGTCGCTGGGCAAAACTCCGATTGTGGTGAATGACTGCCCGGGCTTTTTGGTAAACCGTATTCTGTTCCCGTATTTTGGTGCGTTCTGCCAGTTGCTGCGAGACGGTGCTGATTTCCGTGTGATTGATCAGGTCATGGAACGATTTGGCTGGCCAATGGGTCCGGCCTATTTGCTGGATGTGGTGGGCATAGACACTGCCTCACATTGTATGAAAGTGATGGCGGAAGGTTTCCCGGATCGCATGCAGTATGACTTCCGAACCGTGATTGATCATTTGTATGAGGCCGGCAGTTATGGTCAGAAAAACGACAAAGGTTTTTATCAGTATCAGAAAACTGCGGGCGGTCGTCCGGCCAAAGTATTTGATGATGCCATTCTTGATGTCATCAAACCACTGCAGCTCAAGCAGGATTCCATTTCTGAAGACGCAATACGAGAGCGTATGATGACGGCATTGTGTCTGGAAGCGGTGCGGTGCCTGGAAGATGGCATTGTCAGTTCTGCGACTGAAGTGGATATGGGCCTGTTGCTGGGCTTGGGCTATCCACGCTTCCGTGGCGGTGCACTGCGTTTTATCGACAATATGGGTGTGACGGAATTCTGTGACATGGCTGACAAGTATGCGGATCTGGGTCCGCTTTATCAGCCCACCGCCAAGCTGCGTGAAATGGCAGCGGCCGGCAAAACGTTTTACTGAGTTGGTATTTATATTTGAGGTAGTGGAACGTGCTCATCGATACGTTTTTAAATGAAGTGTCCGGCTGCGCACCTGCGCAAGCAGACCGCACGCTGGAACAAAAACTCAATCGCAGCCGCAAAAGTCTGCGGCGTGATGTTGGTCGTGCCATTGCCGACTTCAATATGATTGAGGATGGTGATCTGATTATGGTGTGTATGTCCGGCGGCAAGGACTCGTACACCATGCTGGATATACTTTTACATCTGAAGAAGCATGCACCAATACGTTTTGATATCCGGGCAGTGAATCTGGATCAGAAACAGCCGGATTTCCCCGAGCACATCTTGCCGCAGTATCTTGAAAGTATTGGTGTGGATTATCACATTATCGAGCAAGACACGTTTTCTATTGTCAAAGAAAAAACGCCGGAAGGTAAAACCTATTGTGGTCTGTGCTCGCGTTTACGCAGAGGCAATCTGTACAGTTACGCCCGGCAGATTGGTGCCAATAAGATTGCGTTGGGCCATCACCGTGATGACATCGTTGAGACCTTGTTTCTGAATATGTTTTTTGGCGGCAAAATGAAAGCCATGCCGCCGAAACTGCTCAGCGACGACAAGCAGAATATTGTGATCCGTCCGCTGGCGTATTGTTCTGAAAAAGATATTGCGCGTTATGCCCGGCTGCGCGGGTTCCCGATTATTCCCTGCAACCTTTGTGGTACGCAGGACAATATGCAGCGCCAGGAAATAAAAGCCATGCTGCAAAACTGGGAAAAACAATGGCCGGGAAGAATCGACAATATTTTTCGCAGCATCGCTCACATTGAACCTTCACAGCTTGCCGATAGCAGCCTGTTTCCTTTCCGTGATCTGAGGCGGGATGCCGATGCCGCATTACGTATCGGTGCGGTTAACGTGGCATGAGAATACCGTGGGAAAGACTCAGTGAAGAAACGCTTGATGCTGTCATCGAAGAATATGTGAGCCGTGAAGGCACAGATTATGGTCATCACGATTATTCGCTGGCTGACAAAGTTGCCCAGGTGCGTCTGCAACTCAGGCGCGGCGAAGCCTGGATTGACTTTGACCCTGAAACAGAGACTTGTCATTTGCTAAGTTCGTGAGTGTGGATACCCCGGTGATGATTCAAGAAAACAACAGTTTGAATGCTGATGGTGTACTGGATGCCTGCGGGTTGTTTTGCCCGGAACCGGTGATGATGTTGCACAATAAAATTCGCGATATCCAATCGGGTCAGGTATTACAAGTAAAGGCGACGGATCCCTCAACCACACGTGATATACCAAAATTCTGTCTGTTTCTGGGCCATGAGCTGTTACAGCATCAGGAAGTGGACGGTGTATTTCTCTTCTGGATAAAAAAGGCCTGACCATTTGCCACCCCTGTATTTGATTGACGCATCCATCTACATATTCCAGGCACATTTTTCGCCGCACACCCAAGTGTGGTCGCGACGGGCGGAAGACCGCAGTGCTTTTGTGGGATTTCTGCGTTTTCTGATCCGGTTTTTGCAGTCCACTCAGGTGCGTGAGTCTGCACCTGTGGCGGTGGCGTTTGATGAAAGTCTGCAGTCGGGTTTCAGGCATCGCTTGTATCCTGCATACAAATCCAACCGGGTGCTGCCCGATGAGAATCTGGCCCGCCAGCTAAAGGCATGCGCCGATGTCTGCGAGCTGCTGGGTGTGCGCGGTTTCGGCAGTCAGGAATATGAAGCTGACGATATTATCGGCACCATCAGTCATACATGCAGGCAGTCTGCGGTTACGCGTCCCATTGTCATTGTCAGTCGCGACAAGGATCTGTCACAGTTGCTGACGAATGATCACGATGAGCTCTGGGATTTTTATGCTGCCTCCCGGCGCAATCGCGACAACATAAAACAGGTTCTGGGCATATGGCCGGAACAGTTTCCGTGTTATCTCGGACTGACCGGTGACGCTATAGATTGTATACCCGGAATTCCTGGCATAGGCCCTGTTGCTGCGCGCCAGTTGCTTTCTCACTTTGGCAACCTTGAGTCGGTTTTTGAGCAGGTAGATCAGGTTCATGGCTTAAAAATGCGCGGAGCAAAACGTTGTGCACAGCTGCTTGCTGAGCATCAGGTAATGGCGATGTTGAGTCGGCAATTGGCCACCATCGCACGACAGGCACCAGCGACAGAAGCATTTGCAGTTGTTTCAGAAAACGAACTTGAATTGACTGCTATTGATGCTCCTGCGTTGCTGGCATTATTGCGGGAAATGGATTTAAGCGAGGATGATGTCCAGCGCTTTGTCTTCCAACTGGAAACTCTCGATCGTCTACTAAAGAAAAAGCACTCATGAAAATAGTTGCAGACGAAAATATTCTGACCTTGTCGGGGAAAAAGTCAAAAAATATAAATTGGGTGCTCAAATCCGGACGCGAAATTACGTCGGCGGATGTTGCGGATGCTGATGCCTTGCTGGTCAGATCTGTTACCAAAGTTGATGCGGCCCTGCTGGGTGACTCCAGTGTGAGGTTTGTAGCCACTGCAACCAGCGGCACGGATCATCTTGATCTTGATTGGTTGGCCGCCAGAGGCATAGGTGTTGCTGATGCGGCCGGCGCTAATGCGAACGCGGTGGCAGAATATGTGTTGGCAGCATTGGCTGAGTTGATACTGGAGGATGATCTTGCGCTCTGGGATAAAACTGTTGCTGTGATCGGAGTTGGCAATGTGGGAACAGCCTTGATCCGGAAATTGAAGGCGCTGGGCGTCACCTGTGTCGCCTGCGATCCTTTGCAGCAGCGAGTTAGTAAAATCGACTATGTCAGTCTTGAGCAGGCTTTACAAGCCGACATCATCTGTCTTCATACCCCACTTACACATGAGGGGCCGCATGCCACGTTTAACCTTATAAACGATGAACGGCTGCATACGATGAATCCCGATGCTGTGCTCGTAAATGCCGGCCGCGGCGAAGTGATAGATAACAACGCGCTGCTGGCACATTTGCAACGCTTCCCGGACAGAAGGGTAGTTCTGGATGTGTGGGCAAATGAGCCGAGACCTTCAGCGCAACTGCTTGACCGTGTTTTTATTGGTACGCCGCATATAGCGGGTTACAGCGTGGAAGCAAAACTGGCTGCCAGCCAATGCGTGTTTAATGCCTTGTCTTCGCATTTTTCTCTGGATCGGCTGCAGTTGAATGTGGGGGCTGGCGGGCCACTGCGGGTGCACGATCAACGTTACGAACAGAAGTCGGAGAGTCTTTTGTATTGTGAGAAAACTGATGCACGAATGTTTGCCAGTATTGTCACCCGATCATTCGGATTGCGTGCGTTGTATCGGCGTTTTAATGATATTTATCAGGTGGCGTCCCGCTCGGATAACCCCATGGATGGTGCGGAGGTTTTCGACAGTATTCGCCGGGAGCTGACCGAGCGCAGGGAATTTGGCGCAACCCACGTGCATGCTGCCGGCTTCAGTCCGCGGTTGTCAGCGTGGTTGCATGCGGCCGGGTTTGTTCTGCAGGCGTGATAGTGGTCTCAGTACATCTGAGACCCCTGTTTTTAAGCCCGGGTGGTCTCAGTACATCTGAGACCACTTGGCCAGAAAACGTTCGATTTTTCCGATGGCTTGTTGCAGCACATCGACGGTCGGCAGAAACACTACACGCAAATGCTGAGTGTCAGCGATATTGAATGCGCTGCCCTGAACCAGCAGAATTTTTTCCTTCTCCAGCAAATCCTGTATAAAACGCTGATCATCTGCAATCGGATACATTTGCGGATCAAGCTTGGGGAACATGTAAATTGCGCCTTTGGGCTTCACACATGTGACACCGGGTATCTGTGTCAACATATCCCAGGCTATGTCACGCTGATCACGCAGGCGCCCGCCCGGAATAATCAGTTCATTGATGCTTTGATACCCGCCTAAAGCGGTTTGTACCGCGTATTGTGCCGGGACATTGGCGCACAGTCGCATATTGGAGAGTATTTCCAGACCTTCAATGTAGTTGGCTGCTTTTTCTTTGGCACCGCTCAGAATCATCCAGCCGGAACGGAAACCCGCGAGACGATAGGATTTTGACAGGCCATTAAAAGTCACAATAAACAAATCGTCGCACAGTGAGGCGACAGGAATGTGGACAGCATCATCGTAAAGAATTTTGCTGTAGATCTCGTCTGCAAATATCACCAGGCTATGTTTTCTCGCCACACGGATAATGTCCAGCAGAAGATCCTGGCTATAGACAGATCCGGTAGGGTTGTTTGGATTGATAATGACAATAGCCCGGGTTTTGGACGTTATTTTCTTTTCGATATCTTTGATATCAGGGAACCAGTCCGCAGCTTCGTCGCAGATATAGTGCACCGGTGTGCCGCCACCGAGACTGACAGAGGCTGTCCACAGCGGATAATCCGGTGCGGGCACCAGCACTTCATCGCCGTTATTCAGCAGAGCCTGCATTGCCATCACAATCAGCTCGCTGACGCCATTGCCCAGATAAATGTCGTCGATATCCACGCCATCAATGCCAAGCTGCTGGCATTCCTGCATAATGGCCTTGCGCGCAGAAAATAGCCCTTTGGAATCACTGTAACCCTGAGCATTGGACAAGTTGCGGATGACATCCTGAATAATTTCATCAGGCGCTTCAAAACCGAATGCCGCCGGATTGCCGATATTCAGTTTAAGAATGCGGTTGCCTTCCTCTTCAAGTCGTTTGGCTTCTTCCAGTACGGGGCCGCGAATGTCATAACAGACTTTGGCGAGTTTTTCCGACTGACGGATTTTTTTCATGGTACGGATTCCGGGATGTGCGCTGAGGGCCGATATTGTAAACTGCCCGTGGAAAAATGATAGTGGAGTACCTGATACACCTTGGGAGTACACAACTTATGACCATACATGCAAAAGACAACAAAGACAGTCTGCGTGAAAAACTGGACCCACAGACCTACAAAATAGTCTGTGAATGCGGAACGGAGCCGGCATTTACCGGTAAATACTGGGATTGTAAAACGCCTGGCACATATCATTGTGTGGTGTGCGAACATGCTTTGTTCGATTCAGAAACCAAATATGATTCCGGTTCCGGCTGGCCCAGTTACTACGCACCGTTGACAGAGTCAGCAGTGAAAGATCGTGTCGACACCAGTCATGGCATGTTCAGAACAGAGGTGGTGTGCGGCAACTGCGAAGCACATCTGGGGCATGTATTTGAGGACGGTCCGGCCCCGACTGGTTTGCGCTATTGCATCAATTCAGCGTCATTGGAGCTGCATTCGCGTTGAGAACAGCGTTTTGTTTATCAGAGCGGTGTATGGTTGCACGGGCAGCGGGATTGTCCGTGCTGGTCGTGACATCGTGCGGTGTAGCTGCTCAGGAGCCAGCTGCAACAGCGGATCCTGACGGTTATCTGCGCCACAGTTCTGCGCTGGCGTTATATGTCAGTAAAGGTTTTTACGGGCAGGAGCTGCCCACTTACGTGCGCTACTTGCCCTATACACATGAGGTCTCCATTCCCGGCTGGCGTTTCAAGGCAAGCTTGCCGGCACTGGAGATTGATGGGCCGGGTAATGTGTTGGTGGAAATCGGTAGTGTAGGCAGAGAAAGCACCAGCCTTGTCGCCGAGCGCGGTGTAGGTGATGTGGTCTTGAGCGGCACCTACGAGCTGCCAGCTCTGGGTAACGGGCTGCCTTTTTTTGATATTACCCTTGATCTGAAATTGCCGACGGCAGATGAGAGCCGCGGGCTGGGTACGGGGCGCCCCGATGTCGGTATTCAACTGGATGCTTATCAGACTCTGGGTGCTTTGACATTGTTTGGTTCGGTGGGTTATCGCTACCGTCATCGTTCGCCGGTATTCGAAGGGCTGAATGATTCGGCAAGTTTATCTTTGGGTATAAGCCTCCCGCTGAGTGACCGCTGGCAAAGTGGTGTCATCTACGATTTCAGGCAGGCAGCCTCCGCGTTCAGCGGGGAGACCCATGAGGTTTTACCCTATCTGTCGTGGGCGCCTACAGATCAGTGGAGCCTGATGTGTTATGTCGTAAAAGGATTTACGGAGGACAGCGCCGACAGAGCAGCGGGAATTCAATTGACCCGCCGCTGGTAGCGCCAGCGGCCGGAGTCGTCAGATGCGCATCGGCTGCGGGCGAGCCGGCAACACCGAGGTGCGATCAACAGCCGGGCGCATGCGCTGGAACGGCGGTAACTCCGGACGTTGGATGCGTTCCGTTGTTGCGCGCGGGTCCACTGCTTGCGGAGTCTCAGTCAGAATCTCCGGTATCTCTCCATTGCCGTTTTCCGCAACGCTGTTATTGCCAGATTGTTGAGATATTGTTTCTGCTTCTCCCGGCAGCGCCGCATCGGCTTCCGGCTCACTGACTGTCGGCTCGGCAAACAGCGCCTGCTGTGTCTCCAGCTGACGTTGCAGTGCTGGCACATCCACAGGGTCCGGCGCTGAAATCGCCGGGATCTGTAGTCTTATCTCAATCGGGGAGGACTCGATCATTTCTTCACCCGAGTTGGCAAGCTCCAGCTCTCTGCGCAAATGCAAAGGCAGCTGGGAAGTATCCTGTTCGATAATTCTGAGTACATCAGGATTGTCCGGGAACGCAGGCGCTGCTTCCAGAGTCGGATCACGCAGTGGGTTACGCTGCAGATCTATCAAAGGTGCAATTTCAGCCGGAATCTGTGCAGTTTCAGTTTCACGCTGAAGCCAGGGTGCCGGCCACCCGGCAGGGTCTTGCTGATTCTCTGCGTTATCCTGTTGCTCGTCGCTGGATGCACCGGCGTCACCCCAGAATGGTCGCGGACCGCCTGTGCCACCAAATCCACTATCGCCGGGTAAGCCACTTTTTCCCGTGCCGCCCATGCCACTGCCGCTGTCGTCACCACCAATGATGCCAGTACTGCTGGTTGCCAGAATAAGGCTGCACAGGAAAAGCACCAGCGCCATTAATATGGCCAGCGGGTAACTTCGCAGTGCAAGAATGGCTTTAGGCATGATCCGAATCCTGATCCGACGCTGTCTGCTCACCTGCCAGGCCGGAATTGCCTGAAGTGATGGAAAGCTCGTGCCGGTTATTGTAATTGAATATCCCGAAATTCATACGATATATCGCGTCCTTGCCATTGGCATCCTGTTGCTGGAGCCGAAGCGCTTCCCTGTTCATTTCTATCAGGGCATTCATGCCGATGTCATTGGCAAGCGCCTGCAGCGCCTCAACCGACCCAGCGCTGAGCTGGTCGTAATACACACTACGATCAAAAAACGCGGGCTTGCGGTCCAGAATATTGTGGGCACCGGCATTGATATGGTCTTGAACATTTTTACCAAAAAAGAACAGTTTCTCGTCCAATCCCTTATCCGGTGTGAACGCACCGGTATTCAGCAGTACACGATCCTGCTCATCCTGATGCGCAACGCCCAGCCTCAGCCACTCATCAAGAATTACACGTGGTCGAATGTCCTGCCGGCACACCAGTTCGACCAGATCATCAAAGTAAGGCCCCTCAGAGCTCATATTGACTGAGCGCAAGGGCAGGGCAAGGGGTTTACCATCAACGCCTCTGAATTGCTCCAGCCCCAGCCAGTAAGCAATAAGTTGAGCGCCGACAGAGATAGTTCTGGGTGCATAGCTGGCAATGGATTGATCAGCGCGCAAGCGTTTAACGTCTTTTCTGTGAACTCCGGTCAGCAGTGTGATGCGGCTGTCCGATTGGCGCTTGTTATCAACATTGAATTCGTTGTCTGCAACTTCTACATAAACTGATTTCAGCAAGGTGATCAGATAGGGGTACGACACCTGGAAGTGGAGCATAAGCCGCACCACCGGGCGAAGAATTTTGCGCAGCGCAGTGACCAAGGCTTCTGGGGCCTGCCCTGGGCTGATGTTTAAATCCTGATCATCCATGCCGGAAGTATAGCCATGGGTGGGAAATAATCCCACATAAATTTATCAATTATGTTGACGTGGGAATAATTCCCACCTAGTATCTGAGCCTAGCAAGATCAACAAGGTAGCGTCATGTTTGCACGATTTAGGGATGAAAATGCACTGATGGACCCCGGATCAGGGATGCCGGGTACGGTCCATGTGCGTGCAGGATCGGCGGAACCTGATTCAGGTAAACCAGATCAGGATGTTTTTCATACTCTGATGCTGGAAAGTGGAAGGCGCCTTGCCTGGGCTGAATTCGGGCATCGCCACGGTTATCCCATCCTTTATATGCACCGACAAGGCGGCTCCAGACTTGAGGCGCTGTTTCTGCATGACGCAGCGGAAGCGGCTGGTTTTCGCCTGATTTCGGTTGATCGCCCGGGTTTGGGCGGTTCTGATTTTTTTGCCTTTGATGATCCGGCTGCGCTTGCAGAGGATTACATCCAGCTGATGGACCAGCTCAATTTGCCACAAGTGGCTGTATTGTCGTGGGGTGGTGGTAGTCGTTTTGCACTGGCTCTGGCGTCACAGTTTCCCTCGCGCGTAAGTTTTCTCAATCTGCTCTCTCCGCTTGAGCGCGGCTGCGCACTGGCAAAGAACCGTGTGTTTGGGTTCGTGTTCCGATCTGCTGTCAGAATGATGCTGACGCTTCGGTCTGTGCGGGTGGCCAAAGATGAGTCGCGATATTTGAGGCGTTGGCGTGAGCAGGTATGTTATGCCGACCGCAAGCTGATGGACGATCCGAAAGTAAGTTCTTTGCTGGCACGTATAGCCCGTGAATCCATCAGCCAGGGTGCTGCCGGTCTGGCGCAGGATATCTGGATTGGGTTGGCTGCTTCCGGGGTCGACTTGTCAGTTCTGCCTATGCCTGTGCATGTATGGAACGGGTCTGCAGATACTATCAGCAGGCCAAAGGCAGTGGGAGCGGATGAGGAGAGTTTGAACTGCGCCGGCACTACGTCCGGAATTGTCAGGCATTGGGTTCACCGGCAGGGGCATCTGTTTTTCAGCCATGCTGCCGGTGACATCTTCAGTGTCGCCAGACGGATAGTGGGAATCAGCCTGGGTGGCGTCTACCCACTACACCGCTGATTCGGAAATGCGGCTTGGAACTTGCCATTGCCTGTTGTTGACTGTCCATCAGTTCCTGGACAAATTTTGTCAGCATCAGCTCAGCTTCATCCCTGTATCGGAAAGGACCAACATCGTTACCTTCCCTTGTACGGAAATACCAGAGTCCGCTGGACGTGAAAAGTCTGTCTGACCGGTAAAACTCTACTGAATTACTGTCTGCAAGGCGGGACTGCTGCGTGTTGTTGTTATACATGGCAGGCTCTCCGGGGGGGTTCTGATATCAGGTTTCAGATGTAAGGCGCTTGGTTTTACTACTGGTTTAATACTTATATTTCGCCCGTTTTTGCTTGTGTGTTTTTCCGTATCACGACCCCATAGTAGACCACCCGTTTCAGGAAGAGAATCCCTGTGATCAATAAAATTCGGTGTTTATATAAAAATTGCGTGAAATGGGCTGCACTGTAAATATTATTGAATAAAGACGGTTGATATGGGACAATCGCGCTCTTCAAAATACCCTGATTTCTATATAACTCATTGATATAGTTGATAGAAATTATTTTAGCCGACTTATAACAACCGTTGATACCGGGTGTGCGCGAAGGGCACACCGGTCCGCGAGGAATTTTCATGCAAGTTTCGATTGAAACCACCACTGGATTAGAGCGTCGTATGACAATCGGCGTACCCGCCGCAGAAATTGAGAATGCTGTCGCTGCGCGCCTTGCCGAAGCGGCGAAAACCGTCAAGATTAACGGTTTCCGCAAAGGCAAGATTCCAATGAGTGTGATCAAAAATCGTTTTGGTCAGGGTGTTCGTCAGGAAGTGCTCGGCGATGTCATGAGTCGTGCCTATTACGCTGCTGTTACAGAGCAGAACGTCAAGCCCGCTGGCCAGCCCCGCATAGAGCCAAAGTCTCTGGATGAGGGTAAGGATCTGGAGTTTGTTGCAACATTCGAAGTGTATCCGGAAGTGACGCTGGCAGATTTCTCTGCGATCAAGGCCGACAAGCTGATTGCTGATGTTACTGATAAAGACGTCGACACCATGATCGAGAATCTGCGTCAGCAGCGTCAGAACTGGGAAGAAGTGAAGCGTCAGGCAAAAAATGGTGACATGGTCACTATCGACTTTACCGGGTCAGTTGACGGTGAGGTGTTCCCGGGCGGCACTGGCAAGAACACCAATCTGGTACTTGGGTCAGAGCGTATGATCCCCGGATTCGAAAAAGGTTTGCTGAAAGCCAAAGCAGGCGATGAAGTGTCACTTGATCTGACCTTCCCGGAAGATTACCGCAACAAGGATCTGGCAGGTAAACCTGTTGTATTCACGATCACAGTGAATAAAGTATCTGCTGCAGTGATGCCAGAACTGAATGAAGAATTTTTTACAGCGTTTGGCGTAAATGAAGGTGGTCTGGAAGGTTTCCGCAAGGAAGTTGCTTCCAACATGGAGCGTGAACTGCGCAAGGCGAGCAAGAACCGCCTGAAAACAACAGTCATGGATATGCTGCTGGAGCAGAATGAGCTGGAGGTGCCCAAGGCACTGACAGGCGCAGAAATTCATGTTCTTCGTCAGCAGGCTCTGCAGCAGTTTGGTGCAGGCGCCAAGAATCTGGATCCATCCCTGTTGCCGGATGAATTGTTCCGCGAACAGGCAGAAAAGCGTGTCAAACTGGGTCTGATTCTCGGTGAAGTGATCAAGCAGCGTGGTATGCGCGCGGAAGCGGCAAAGGTTCGCGAGGCGATTGAAGATATCGCTGCGACCTATGAGTCACCGGAAGAGGTGATCAACTGGTACTACAGCAACAAAGAGCAGCTCGATGCGGTTGAGTCAGCTGTGCTGGAAGATCAGGTGTTCGATGTGATTTTCGAACAAGCCAAGCTGAAAGAAGTTAAAGTAAGTTACGAAGAGCTGACTCGTCCAAAAGCACCGGGTGCTGATGGCGAAGCTGGCACGGAAAAGAAGGCGGCCAAGAAAAAGTCTTCTAAAAAAGCAGCAGAATCAGCCGATGAGTCATCTGAAGGTTCTGCGGAATAATACACGCAACGGATACGTTAGCTGATGAGAAGATCTGAAACCATTTCGAGTGAATCGATGCTGTCGATGATACAGTCCAGCCTGGTCCCCATGGTCGTTGAACAAACGGCGCGTGGGGAGCGTGCGTACGATATTTATTCGCGATTGCTCAAAGAACGGGTAATTTTCCTGGTAGGTCCGGTTGAAGATCACATGGCCAATCTTGTGGTAGCGCAGTTGTTGTTTCTTGAGTCAGAAAATCCTGACAAAGACATTCATCTGTATATAAACTCGCCGGGTGGCGCAGTGACTGCAGGGTTGTCGATCTACGACACCATGCAATTCATAAAACCTGATGTCAGCACTATGTGCATAGGGCAGGCGGCCAGCATGGGCGCCTTTCTTCTGACAGGCGGAACCAGGGGCAAGCGTTTTGCTTTGCCTAATTCGCGGATGATGATTCACCAGCCAAGTGGCGGAGCGCAGGGACAGGCCTCGGATATTGAGATACAGGCCAATGAGATTCTCAAGATGCGTCAGCAACTGAATGAAATCATGGCTTTCCACACAGGAAAGTCGCTGGAAGAAATCGCACGCGATACCGAACGCGATAATTTCATGAATGCAGAACAGGCAGTATCATACGGCTTGATAGACAAAGTCATTACGCGCAGAGCCGTGTAGCCTCCGGGAGTAAATGCATGTCAGATGATCGCTACAACAAGGGTGAGGAAAACGGCAAGCTGCTGTATTGCTCGTTCTGTGGCAAAAGCCAGCATGAAGTGCGCAAGCTGATTGCCGGCCCTTCAGTGTTTGTCTGCGACGAATGTGTGGATCTTTGCAACGACATCATTCGCGAAGAGATTCAGGAAAAAGAAGCAGAGTCAGGCCGCAAGAAATTGCCAGTTCCAGAGGAAATCAAAAAAACTCTGGACGATTATGTGATTGGTCAGGAAAAAGCCAAAAAGGTGTTGGCGGTGGCGGTATACAACCACTACAAACGTCTTGGGTATGATCGGCGCAGCGGTGAAGTTGAACTGGGTAAAAGCAATATTCTGATGATAGGCCCGACCGGTACAGGTAAAACCCTGTTGGCTGAGACGCTGGCCCGTCTGCTTGATGTTCCATTTACCATTGCTGACGCAACGACATTAACCGAAGCAGGTTATGTTGGTGAAGACGTGGAAAACATCATTCAGAAGCTCTTGCAAAAGTGCGACTACGATGTCGAAAAGGCCCAGATTGGTATTGTTTACATTGATGAAATCGACAAGATTTCCCGCAAATCAGACAATCCTTCGATTACGCGCGATGTCTCCGGTGAAGGTGTGCAACAGGCATTGCTCAAACTGATAGAAGGCACTGTTGCTTCTGTGCCTCCGCAGGGTGGCCGTAAGCATCCGCAGCAGGAATTTCTGCAGGTTGATACCTCAAACATCCTGTTTATCTGTGGCGGCGCATTTGCCGGTCTGGACAAGATCATTCGTGATCGTTCCGAGAAGAGCGGTATTGGTTTCAGTGCTGAAGTGCGCAGCAAAGATGCCGATAAATTGCCCGGTGATACCTTCAGGAATGTAGAGCCTGAAGATCTTGTGAAGTTTGGTTTGATTCCGGAATTTGTCGGACGTTTGCCGATGATCGCAACGCTTGATGAACTGGATCTGGATGCGCTGATGCGGATTCTGAAAGAACCTAAAAATTCACTGGTGAAGCAATACGCGAAACTGTTCGAGATGGAAGATGTTGAGATACAGTTCCGTGACGATGCGTTGCAGGCGATTGCCAAAAAAGCCAAAGAGCGCAAAACCGGAGCACGTGGACTGCGATCCATCATGGAAAGTGTGTTACTGGAGTCCATGTACCGCATTCCATCTATGGGTAATGTCAGCAAGGTTGTGATTGATGCAGCTGTGATCAATGGCGAGTCTGAACCTTTGTTGATGTACGAAAACGAGCAGGCACCAAGCACTCGCGCAGCAGACTGAGTTCTCAGTCTGCTTTATCGTTTTGAGTCTTTTTCTGACTCATATCATCATTTGTGTTTCTGTCTTGTCTAATAAAGTGTCACGGCTCTTGAAATCCGGCAGCCCAGGCCTCAAATTAGACAACAACAGTCACAACGATACTGATGAGTACGATTATGAGCGATGTTTCTGATAATCCCGCCAGCTTGAACACTGGACTGCCACTGCTTCCACTTCGCGATGTAGTGGTGTATCCGCAAATTGTCCAACCGCTGTTTGTCGGCCGGCCCCGATCCATTCGCTCGCTTGAAGTTGCGATGCACAGCCACAAGCAGGTACTGCTGGTTGCGCAGAAGAATGCGTCTGACGATGACCCCGGCATCAAAGATATTTATTCGGTTGGTACCATTGCCACCATCCTGCAGTTGATACGCTTGCCAGACGGTACAGTGAAGGTATTGGTGGAGGGCGTAACCCGCGCCAGAATTCGAAGTGCTGAACTGCTTGATGATTATTTCCAGAGCCAGGTTGTGCCCTTGCACTCTGACGCGTTGCCGGAGAAACAAGGTCAGCTGTTGTTGCGTTCCCTGTTGTCACAGTTTGATCAGTACGTTCAGCTCAGCCGTAAAATTCCGCCTGAGGTGATGAGTTCTATTTCCGGTATAGATGAGCCGGGTCGTATGGTTGACACCATTGCATCACACATGTCGTTGCAACTTCAGGAAAAGCAGAACCTGTTGGAACTGGTCAGTCTGGAAGCGCGTATTGAACACCTGATGGGGCTGATAGAAGCGGAAATCGATCTGTTCCAGGTTGAAAAACGCATCCGTGGCCGTGTTAAAAAGCAGATGGAAAAGAGCCAGCGTGAGTACTATCTGAACGAGCAGATGAAGGCTATTCAGAAGGAAATGGGCGAGCTGGACGACGCTCCAAACGAAGCTGAAGAACTAAAGAGCCGTATCGAAAAAGCCGGTATGCCGAAGGAAGCCATGGACAAAGCCATGGCCGAATGGAGCAAGCTGAAGATGATGTCGCCGATGTCTTCGGAGGCATCGGTGGTGCGTACTTACCTGGACTGGATGGTAAACATCCCGTGGAAAAAACGCAGCAAAGTCAGCCTTGAGCTCGATCGTGCACAAGAGATTCTGAATGCGGACCACTACGGTCTGGAAGAGGTAAAAGAGCGCATCCTTGAGTATCTGGCGGTTCAAAAACGCGTCAAAAAGCTTAAAGGACCCATCCTCTGTCTGGTGGGGCCGCCCGGTGTTGGCAAGACATCCCTGGGCGAATCCATCGCCAAAGCCACCAATCGCAAATTTGTTAGGATGGCTTTGGGTGGCGTGCGTGATGAAGCTGAAATACGCGGGCATCGTCGCACTTATATTGGCTCGCTGCCGGGAAAACTGCTGCAGAAGCTGTCCAAAGCCGGTGTCAAAAACCCCCTGTTCCTGCTTGATGAAATCGACAAGATGGGTATGGATCACCGCGGTGACCCTGCTTCAGCCTTGCTTGAGGTACTCGATCCGGAACAGAACAAGAGCTTTAATGACCACTATCTGGAGGTCGACTACGATTTATCAGAAGTGATGTTTGTTTGTACCTCCAATACCATGAATATTCCGGGGCCTTTGCTGGATCGTATGGAAGTGATCCGTCTGCCTGGTTATACAGAGGCAGAGAAGGTCAGTATCGCATCGCGTTATCTGTTACCCAAACAGCTCAAAGCCAATGGCCTGCGCGACAAGGAATTGACGGTACCTGAAGAAAGTATCCGGGACCTGATTCGCTACTACAGCCGCGAGGCTGGCGTGCGTGGACTGGAGCGCGAAATTGCCAAGCTGTGCCGAAAGGTTGTCAAAGAGGCGGCGCTGAGAGAAGTGGCTTCTGGTGATAAAAAGGCAACAACAACCGTGGTGTTGACGCCGGATCTGCTGGAGCATTATTCCGGGGTGCGCAAGTTTGACTATGGCCGTGCTGAAGAGAGCAACCGTATTGGTCAGGTAAACGGCCTTGCGTGGACTCAGGTTGGCGGTGAACTGCTAACAATTGAAGCGGTAGCTGTTGAAGGTAAAGGCAAAATAGTCAAAACCGGATCACTGGGTGATGTGATGCAGGAGTCTATCCAGGCTGCACTGACTGTTGTCCGCAGCCGCGCTCCCGCGCTCGGGCTCAAGCCAGGGTTCCATGAGCTGGTGGATCTTCATATTCACGTGCCTGAAGGCGCAACCCCTAAAGACGGCCCCAGTGCGGGTGTCGGCATGTGCACGGCGATAGCCTCGGTACTGACGGGGATTCCGGTACGCGCTGACGTAGCAATGACCGGGGAAATTACCCTGAGAGGTCAGGTCTTGAGAATCGGAGGTCTGAAAGAAAAATTGCTGGCGGCTCATCGCGGCAATATCAAGACGGTCATCATACCGGAGGACAACGAAAGAGATCTGAAAGAGATCCCGGACAATATCAAAGCCGATCTGTCGATTCACCCGGTCAAGTGGATTGATCAGGTGCTTGAGCTTGCACTGGAGCGGGTCCCTATGCCCCTGAGTGAAGCAGCGGCAGATGCCGGAAATGCTGCAAAAGAAGCCCGTGAAAGCATAAAAGATGAAAATGCCGTCAGTACCCACTGATGGCGGTGTTTTCTGTTGACATCACTTTCCAGCGCTTGGTATAAAGTGGCCGTTGTTCGCAGCTGGAACGCCGCGCGCCGCCTGATCATTGGCCTCTGCAGTTTTTAAACCTCCAGATTGGAAGTGAGCAGGGGCACAAACAAAACATTATGACAAATTATCAACAGGTACAGAAAAACAAGGGGATATCGTGAATAAATCAGAATTGATCGAAGCCGTTGCCGCGAGCGCAGATTTACCTAAAGCCGCAGCTGCACGAGTGATCGATGCAATGATCGACACCATCACAGAGTCACTGCAAAAGAGTGAGCCGGTTGTGTTGGTCGGTTTCGGTACTTTCGGTACGAAAGAGCGTGCAGCCCGTACCGGCCGTAACCCACAAACTGGCGCTACGATCGAGATCAAAGCGGCTAAAGTGCCAAATTTCAAACCAGGCAAAGCGTTGAAAGACGCCGTAAATTCCTGAGTTTGACGAGCCCTGGAGAAACTTTATCTGACTCTTTGAGTTTTCTCTGAGTCAAGGGCTCGAATCTGATCAGTTCTCAAGGTGCAGATCAGGTTTAAGTAAAGGGCGCATCCATGATGCGCCCTTTTAGTTTAAGTACTCTCCGTTTGGGTACTATCAGTTCAAGTCCTTTCAGTACAGTACAAACCGGACTCCCGTGAATGCCGGTCAGGAAACAGTATGCTGCAGTCGATTCGAGATAACTCCCAAGGCCTGATAGCCAAAATTATTATCGGTTTCATCATCGGACTGATGGCATTGTTTGGTGCAGAATCCATCGTTGGTGGTCTTTTTGGCGCAAACAAGGCAGCCAGTGTAAATGGTGAAGACATCACCGAACAGGAACTTGCTGTCAGTCTTCAGAATCTGATGGCGTCGCTTGGCGCCCGGGTGGCAGATTTTGACGAGCAACTGCTGCGCGATGTGGCGCTTCAGCAATTGATTGAAGACAAATTGCTCATGCAGGCTGCTGACAATGCAGGCATGGTAATTTCACCAGTGTCCATCGACAGGGAAATTGTCAACACTCCTCAATTCCAGATTGGCGGTCGTTTTGACCAGGATCTGGCACGGCGCACGATGGCTGCTCAGGGGTTTAGCGCCCAGGCCTATCGTGCTGCAGTTGCCAAGCAGATGACCATGGGGCAACTGGTGAATGCGTATTCGGCTACAGCCTTTGTTACAGAGGCCGACATTGCTCGTCTTGCCGCCCTGGAGATGCAGTCGCGCGACTTCCGTTTTGTTTCCATCCCGCTGGGCACCAGAACGCTGGGTGAGGCCATTGCGCAGGACGAACTCCAGGCATATTACGACAGCAACGCCGCGCAATTTACCGAAGAAGAACAAGTCTCGATCCAATACGTTTTGCTGGATAAAAACGACATATTTAATGAAGTAGAAATAGATGAGAGCCGGGTTCGCGCCCGTTATGACGAGCAGCGCGCAGCTGCAGTGTCTGATATAGAGCGCCGCGCCTCACACATTCTGCTGGAAATCGGATCCGGTCAGACGCAGGACCAGGTTGTTGCGCAGGCCGCTGAGATAAAACAGCGTCTGGATGCAGGTGAAGAGTTTGGTGCGCTGGCCCGCGAATTTTCCGTTGATACCTTTTCTGCGGAAGAGGACGGTGATATTGGTTACACAAATGGTGCGATATTCCCCGGACCGGTTGAGCAGGCATTGTTAGCACTGGAAGTTGGACAGGTATCGGACCCGGTGGTTTCTGAATTTGGTGTTCATCTTGTCAAATTGACTGAATATCAGGCCCAGGAGTTCCCGGAATATGAAGAATTGTCCGAGCGCATTGCCCGTGATCTGAAAACAGCTCAGGTCGATCAACTATATTTCAGCCGGCTGGAAACTCTGGCAAACCTTGCATTTGAAACCTTCGATCTGCAGGCAATCAGTGAAGATCTGGGTCTCGAGATTCGCGAAAGTGACTTTTTTGGGCGATCCGGTGGATCTGACATCGTCACGTCCAATCCGACTGTGCTGACTCAGGCGTTTTCCGCTGACATTCTCGAGGATGACATGAACAGTGATGTCATCGAACTGTCGGCTGACAGCGCTGCTGTTATTCGTCTGAGAGAACACAGACCGTCTGCGGTCCGGCCATTGGAAGAGGTCAGGGCAGAAATTGCAGTGTTACTGCGAACCCAAAAAGAACAGCAAAAAGCCGCCGAAGTCGGGCAGCAACTGCTGTCTGCGCTCGAATCAGGCGCAGATGCTTCCGATATCATGACTGCCGAGGTGCTGAGCTGGGATCAGCGTCAGAATGTGCGCCGTAACCAGTTTGATCTGAATACTGAAATCATCAGAAATGTGTTTGCCATGCCAACCCCGGAAAGTGCGGATCAGCCTGTCAGACAGGGCTTTAGTCTGACAAATGGTGCCTTTGTTGTGGTAGAGCTGCAATCGGTCAATGCAGGCAGCATTGAGCAGATGCCAGAAGAAGCCCGTCAGCAGCTTGCTACGGCCATGCTGGACAACCAGGGGCGACTGACCTTTGATGCGATGCTCGCCCAGCTTAGAACCAGCGCAACAATCCGCTGAAGCCGGGTTGGATATTGTCTCGCCCAAGGCCGGTTCGGTTTAGCGAACCGGCCTTTTTTATGCGTGTTTTATGTGTACAAAAATTTTTTACCGTACGGTCGTACAAGCAGAATTTCTTGCCAAGATAGTTCCGTTTTGCTAGTTTTCATCTGCGTTTATTCCGGCCGAGACACAGCTTCATGAGAAAGTGACAGCATCTTGCCAATTTCGTCAAGAATGCGGATTTCTGTCACAACTTGTTGTAATTTGTGATATTTGGTTGACGCATGCGCAGCCTTGCCGCCTCGAGAATAATTGTTCGGCATTCACACTCCGGTACTTCTGCCGGTATATCAAAATAATACGGGCTTATCTGGTTTTGCTGCCAGGTTCAGCACGAAGGCGCTATAACGAATGAAACATATTACTGGTCTGATGTTTTTTGCGGCCATTTTGTGGTGGATTCTTTCTGGCTATACAAAGCCACTTCTGATTTCCCTCGGAATAGTTTCTGTACTATTTACCGCATTCCTTGCTCACCGGATGAAGGTTCTGGATGATGAAAGCCAGCCTTTACATCTGAGTCTCGCGCTGCCTCGCTTCTGGGGCTACCTGCTTTGGCAAATTGTTGTTGCCAACATAAAAATGGTGATCATCATCATGAGTCCCAAAATGAATATAGATCCGCATGTGTTGCGCGCCCGAGTGAGTCAGCAAGGGGTGCTGGGCAATGCAATATTAGGTAATTCGATAACCCTGACTCCTGGCACAGTCACGCTTGATATTGGCAATGGTGAAGTCGAGGTTCATGCCATCAATCGCGAATCGGCGGAAGACGTTGAAAACGGAGTATTTGATCAACGTATCCCGGGTAGAAAGGGAGTCAGGTCATGATTGTAGCGGCAGCCCTGGCAATCCTGGTTGCAATGTCCATGGCAATAGTCAGGGCATTGTTGGGTCCGACAATTTACGACCGCATCCTGGCTATCAATTTGTTCGGTACCAAAACAGTGATGTTGATTACGCTGATTGCCGCGTTGGCAGGACGCGCGGATTATCTGGATATTGCACTTGTGTACGCCATGATTAACTTTATTGCGATGATCGCTGTTTTGAAATTTTTCGAATATGGCAGTCTCGGGCATGCTGGTTCTGACGGGCAAGGGGAATAAAATGACAGTTCTCGATATTCTGTCTGGTATTTTGTTGCTGGCAGGTTGTTCCCTTGGTGTTATTGGTGCAATCGGCCTGATCAGATTTCCGGATTTTTACACCCGCATGCATGCAGCCGGCGTGACTGACACGCTGTGCGCCGGTTTGTTCTTTGGTGGACTTGCAATTCAATTTGGATTGACGCTGGCGAGTGCAAAGCTTTTGCTGATTTTTCTGTTCATGCTGTTTACCTGCCCCACATCGTCACATGCGCTGGCGAAGGCGGCCCGGCACGGCGGGCTGGAACCATGGACAAAGACAGGCTCAGGTGCTGCCCATAACATGAGTCAAGAGGGAGCAAAATCCTGATGGTATTAGAACATCTGATAGACATCTCCCTGCTGGTATTTCTTGCGGTGATTTCAGTAGCGCTTCTGCGGATAAAAGACCTTTTTGCCGCCGTAATGATATTCGGGATCTATAGCCTTACCTCTGCGTCGCTTTTTATGGTGCTGGCGGCTGCCGATGTCGCATTTACAGAAGCAGCCGTGGGGGCTGGTATCTCCACCATTCTCATGCTGGCCACTTTGTCCATAACGGGCCGCGAAGAAAAGACAATCGAACGCAAATTCAAACTGCTGCCACTGCTGATTGTTTCTATAACGGGCGCGGTTTTGTTGTATGGCATCCGGGATCTGCCTCCTTTCGGAGATGCAGGTAATCCGGCGCAGGTTCATGTTGCCCCGCGTTATATCGAGCAATCACCAGTGGAAACAGACGTGCCTAACATAGTGACATCTGTGCTCGCCAGTTACCGTGGTTTTGATACCCTCGGTGAAGTTGTAGTAATTTTTACAGCCGGTCTCGGGGTGGCGCTGATTATTGGAAGACGTCGGCGCTTGCCGTCCAAAAAGGAAGCATCCAGTCATGAATGACCATTTGATTTTGCGGGTCGTTGGCAAGTTCCTGATCCCGTATGTGATGTTATTTGGTTTGTATGTTCAGTTTCACGGCGATTTTGGACCTGGCGGCGGATTTCAGGCGGGTGTGATTTTTGCCTCCGGATTTGTGATTTATACCTTGTTGTTTGGTTTGCGTAGTACTCAGCAAATTGTCAGCGAGGGGTTCTTGCGAGTGATTTCAGCTTCAGGTGTCTTGATTTATGCAGGTGTCGGTGTTGCCTCCATGTTGATGGGTGGCGAATTCCTTAACTACAACGTATTGGCAGCCAATCCGATTGCAGGGCAGCATATAGGAATTATGGTCATTGAGTTTGGTGTTGGTCTGACAGTAGCGTCAACAATGACCTTACTGTTGATGATGTTTGCAGAGCGGGGATTACCCTCATGAGTGGGCTTGGTATTTGGAATTACGTCATCTTCATATTTCTGATGATGGCTGGGCTGTACATGGTGATTTCCAGCACCAATCTTGTAAAAAAAATCATCGGTCTGAATGTCTTTCAGACCTCTGTGTTTTTCATGTATATCAGTTTTGGTTACATTGATGGCGGTGCCGGCCCGGTGTTGGCTGAGGGGGTCACGCTTTATTCCAACCCCTTGCCTCACGTTCTTATTCTTACCGCGATTGTTGTAGGTGTCGCCACAACAGCTGTTGGTCTGGCACTTACAATTCGTATAAAAGAGTCGTTCGGAAGCATTGAAGAAGACGACCTGCACAAAATGGATCCCTCAATCTAATGTTAACGCATCTTCCTGTACTTGTAGTTCTGGCGCCGCTGCTGGCGGCGCCTGTCGCCGCACTGATGCGTGGCGCCTTTGCACCATGGGTAGTTGCAACCCTGGTTTCCTGGTTCTCCTTTGTGTGCAGCTTGTTGCTGCTTGCGCAGGTAAGTGATCAAGGAGTTATTGTTTACAGCATGGGCGGCTGGGAAGCTCCATGGGGTATTGAATACCGGATAGATTTTGCCAACGCGCTGTTGTTGGTGTTGATTACCGGTCTGGCCAGTATTGTGATGCCTTACGCCCGTCTGAGCGTCAGGCATGAAATTGGTGATGAACGCAGCCCGATGTTTTATGCCGCAATGTTGTTGCTGGTTTTGGGTTTGTGCGGTATGACCGCAACCGGTGATGCATTTAACATATTTGTGTTCCTCGAAATTTCCTCACTGGCCACATACACCTTGCTTGCGATGGGTAAAGATCGTCGCGCGCTCACGTCATCTTTCTCCTATCTGGTGATGGGCACGATTGGTGGTACTTTTTATCTGATTGGCGTCGGATTTTTGTATGTGATGACTGGCACCCTGAACATCGCCGATCTGGCGGAACGCTTGCCTGCCCTTAGCGACAGTGCCACAGTGCGCACCGGTTTTGCCTTTATAGTCACGGGTATTTGTTTGAAACTGGCCTTGTTCCCGCTGCACCTGTGGCTGCCCAATGCATACACCTTTGCACCTTCCGCCGTTACTGCATTACTTGGCGCCACAGCGACCAAGGTCGCGGTTTATATTCTGGTGCGGATGGTCTTCACGGTGTTTGGTGTGGAGTTCAGTTTTGTCACCATTCCACTATCTGATGTTCTTGTTCCACTGGCGATTGTCGGACTACTGAGCGCATCGTCGGTCAGTATTATGCAGCCGAACGTCAAACGCATGCTGGCATATTCCAGTGTTGCCCAGATTTCCTACATCATCCTGGGTATAGGCATGGGCACCGCTATGGGGCTCACTGCTGCGCTTCTGCATGTGTTTAACCACGGTGTCATGAAGGCTGCACTGTTTATGGCGCTGGGTGCAGTGTCTTACAGAATGGGCGGCACAGATTTGAAACACATGAACGGTCTTGCCAGGACCATGCCGCTGACTTTCTGGGCGTTTGTTATTGGCGGCCTCAGTCTGATCGGTGTGCCATTGACGGTTGGTTTTGTCAGCAAATGGCACCTGATTCTGGCTGCTATGGAGCTGGGCTGGTGGCCGGTGGTGGTGGTGATTCTGGTGGGCTCGATTCTGGCGGTCATTTATATCGGCAGAGTGGTCGAGGCAGGCTTTTTCAAAGAGCCTGAGGACAGCACGCGCCGCGAAGCACCAGCGGGACTGCTGATTCCACTGTGGATTTTGGTGATCGCCAATATATGGCTGGGTATTGATACACGATTGACAGTTGATATCGCTGAAGCGGCTGCCGCGCAGTTGATGGCGGGAGGTGTTGTACGGTGAGCGCTAATACTGCTTTGATTCTGAGTCTGCTGATTCCCTTGATCGGCGCTGTGCTTATCGCGCTTGCAGGTCGTTGGCCCAATCTGCGTGAAGCGGTCACCCTGACAACAGCAGTGCTGTTGTTTGCCGCAGTTATACGTGTGCTGATGGGCCTCAATGATGGCGAGGTGATCGGGGTTGAATTGGTCACCGTTTTTTCAGGTCTGTCCATAGCCTTTAATACAGAGCCGCTATCCATTTTGTTTGCGATGATTGCCAGTGGTCTGTGGATCGTCACCTCCGTATATGCCTTCGGTTATATGCGCGGCACCAAAGAGAAAAATCAGACGCGGTTTTATGTATGTTTTGCGATAGCGCTGTTTGGTGCGATGGGCGTGGCATTTTCCGCAAACCTGTTAACACTGTTTATTTTTTACGAAGTGCTGACCTTATCCACATACCCGCTGGTTACACATAAAGGCGACGAAAAAGCGAAGGCGGGCGGCCGTACTTACCTGTTGATATTGATGACAACATCATTGATATTCCTGCTGCCTGCAATTGTCTGGACCTATGCGGTTGCCGGAACACTGGACTTTGTTCCCGGGGGAATTCTCGAAGGCAAACTCGATTCGGGTGCGGCGACACTTCTGTTGATGCTGTTTTTGTTTGGTGTTGCCAAGGCAGCGGTTATGCCGGTGCATCGCTGGTTGCCTGCGGCTATGGTGGCACCAACTCCGGTATCGGCCTTGTTGCATGCAGTAGCCGTTGTAAAGGCTGGCGTATTTACACTGATCAAAGTCGTAATCTATATATTCGGCACTGACTATCTGGCTGATGTTCCTTACGAGAGTGTGGCGGTGTACCTTGCGGGTTTCACAATTGTTGCTGCCTCCTGTATCGCACTGCGTCAAACCAATATAAAACGATTACTGGCGTACTCGACTATCGGTCAACTCAGTTACATCGTGATGGCAACCATGGCCCTGGCGCCATTTTCTGAGATCGGTGCCGCCATTCATATCGCAGCACATGCGTTTGCAAAAATTACCCTTTTCTTCACTGCCGGCGCGATTTATGTCGCCTCCAAGAAGACTGAAATCACGCAGCTGAACGGCATCGGTTTGCGTATGCCTTTCACCATGGTTGCATTTGCGGTGGGTGCGCTTTCAATGATTGGAGTGCCCCCCACAGCGGGCTTTGTTTCCAAGTGGTTTATCATCGCAGGTGCTTTTCAGCTTGAGAATTATTTTGTACTGGCGGTTCTGCTTATTTCTACTGCGTTAAATGCAGCGTACTTTTTACCAATAATATTTAACGCTTTCTTCAAGAAGGAAGATGTGGCTCCGGCGTATGATCATCAGGAAGCACCTGTATCGATGGTTGCTGCGCTTTGTTTTACCGCGACATTGACAATCCTCTTCTTCTTCTTTAACGGGCCGGTACTGGAGCTGGAGAGTCAGATTGTGAGAGGAGAAATTTTGAATGAGCAGTAATAACGACATCTGGGTCGCGGAGCAGTCCGACGATCCATACCATGTGGTTGTCCCGCGTGTACCGGTGCCGGACCTGGTCAATGGTCAGCCGCATTGGCTGGTGCGACCTTCCACGATACGTCTGCTGTGGTGGATATTCGGGGTTGTCCTGGCATTGACAGTTGTTGCCCAGATTTTTATTCACTTGCATGACTATTTCACATTGGATGGCTTTTTCGGTTTCTACGCCATTTTTGGTTTTGTCAGCTGTCTGGCCATGGTGGTTTTTGCAAAGCTGCTCGGCGTGTTCCTGAAACGACCGGATACGTATTATGACGATCTCTGATTTAATGTTCCCGCCAGCATTTATTATGATTCTGGGCGCATTGCTGGTGCCGCTGGTGCGTTCCAGTATCCGGCCGATTGTACTGGTAGCCATACCCGCGCTGACCTTGTTGATGATCTGGAATCTCGACGACGGAGTTTTGCTTACTGCCAGATTCCTCGGCTACGAGATTGAACTGGTTGAAGCCAGCAATGTCAGGCGGCTGTTCGCCACTATTTTTGCCAGTATGTGCATGATTGGCGGGTTGTTTGCATTCAAGCATGCGAAGGTCGCAGAGTTGTCTGCAGCAATGGCATACGCGGCCGGAGCCGTTGGTGTCTCTTTCGCGGGCGATTTGATTACTCTGTTCCTGTTCTGGGAATTCATGGCGCTGTTCTCAACTGTTGTGGTCTGGTGTGGTGGTACTGAAGCTGCACGGCGTGCAGGTATCCGATACGGTGTCATGCACCTTATCGGTGGCATCATTCTGAAAATTGGTATCGAAGGTGTTGCGGTAGAAACCGGCTCGATTCAAATCGCTGCCATGCAGCTGGAAAGTTTTGCCTCCTGGATGATTTTGGTTGGCATCCTTATCAATGCGGCCGCGCCGCCTGTGTCTGCCTGGTTGTCAGATGCTTATCCGGAAGCCAGTCCGACTGGCTCTGTGTTCCTGTCGGCGTTTACAACTAAAACGGCAGTTCTTGCGCTGTGGTTGTTGTTCCCAGGACAGTCAGTGCTGATCTGGATTGGTCTGTATATGATTTTCTACGGCATCATTTTTGCGCTGATGGAAAATGATATGCGCCGGATTCTGGCCTATTCTATTGTTAACCAGGTTGGATTCATGGTTGTTGGTGTGGGCATAGGCACCGAGTTGGCACTTAATGGCGTAGCAGCACACGCATTTGCACATATCATCTACAAAGCCTTGCTGTTAATGAGTGCTGGTGCCGTAATGGTACAGACGGGCAAGCGTAAGTGTACCGATCTGGGGGGGCTGTATCGAACAATGCCGGTCACCGCGGTGTGCGGCATAATCGGTGCGCTGGCTATTTCCGCGTTTCCTTACACCTCAGGTTTTATTTCAAAATCGATGATCAGCCAGGGTGCTGCCTACGGTGAAATGGCATTTGTCTGGTACTGTCTGGTTGCAGCGTCTGCCGGCGTGTTTCTTCACGCGGGTATCAAATTTCCGTGGTTTGTTTTCTTCCAGAAGGACTCCGGAATGCGGCCGAAAGATCCGTCCTGGAACATGCAGGCAGCGATGATCATTTTTGCTGCAGCGTGTGTGATTATTGGTGTATTCCCGCACCTGCTGTACCGGTTCCTGCCGTTTGCTGTCGATTATGTGCCGTACACAGCAGACCATCTGGTATCCCAGTTACAGTTGTTGCTGTTTGCCGGACTGGCATTTTTTGTAACCCTGCCATTAATGAAACGCACGATGACAATCAGTCTTGATGTTGATTTCTTCTATCGCAAACTTGCACCTAAATTATGGCGCGGTTTCGAAAGATTGCTCGTCAAGCTGGCTGATCTGGCCCGTGTGCTGATCCTCGATCCTGCCCGGCACTTGCCTGCATGGTGGATGCGATTCCATGGTCCGGAAGGTCCGTTGGCCAGAACCTGGCCAACCGGCAGCATGTTGTTGTGGGTGAGCATCATACTGGTAGTGCTGCTGGTAGGCGCGAGGATTCTTTAAGCTTTCCTGTGTACGTATATAAAAAAGCCGCATAAAAAAAGGCCGCACCTTTAAAGGGTGCGGCCTTTTTTGTTTGGCTTCCTGGTATCAGGGATTACGCCGGACTATCAGTTCCTGACCGGGGCGAATGATGCTGTTCGCCTGGATTCTGTTCCATTCTGTGATCTCGCGTACAGTCACATTGTGCTCACGGGCAATTTTGGCAAGTGTGTCGCCGCGCCTGACCTGGTACTGCGTCGCAGAGTCCAGGGCCTGATCTGCTGCTGATGCAGAAGAGGGAGTATCATTGGCTGCCAAAGTTACCTGAGGCTGCATTCTCAACGACTGACCTGGTCTCAGCACAGCTGACGGATCAATATTGTTCCATGTTGCGAGCTCGTCGATGCTGAGCTTGTAACGATTCGCAATAGCCCACAGTGAGTCTCCGCTCCGAACCTGATAGGCGGTGCTGGGAACGGGTTGTGTGTTCGCAGCTGCCAACAAAGTATTTGGTACAGGCAGGGGATCACCGTCGCGATAGGCGCGTGGAATCAGCAACGTCTGGCCGGCAACAATGCGGGAATCTGAAAGATTGTTGACCTGTTGCAGAACCGGAACCTGTGTGTTGTGCGCTCTGGCAATTGCGCCCAGTGTGTCACCGGATTTGATGACATAACGGTCCCAGGTGATCGGGCTGGTTGCCATATTTGCAAAGTTGGACTCAAACACATCCAGTTTGTCAGCTGGCAACCATACTGTATGTGGTCCGTCCGGGTGGGTGGCCCATTGCAGATAGCCGGGGTTCAGGCGGAAAACCATGTCAGGATCGAGATCTGCAAGATTGGCGACCAGAGTCAGATCGATCTGCGAGCCGACATCAACTGCCGCCAGGTAAGGTTGATTGGGGATCTGGCTGAGGCTGACGCCAAATGTTTCAGGATCTGCCATGACATGCGCAAGCCCCAATAGCCTGGGAATATGACGCTGGGTTTCGGCTGGCAGCGGCAGTGACCAGAAATCGGTAGGACGATCGCGTCGCTGGTTACGTTCTATAGCGCGCAGGACCGTGCCTTCACCGGCGTTGTAGGCTGCCAGAGTCAGCAGCCAGTCTCCGCCAAACTGGGCGTTCAGACGTTCAAGATAGTCCAGCGCTGCATTGGTTGAAGCAATGGGATCGTTGCGACCGTCATACCACCAGTCCCGCTTGAGGCCAAACGTGGTAGCAGTGGCGGCCATAAACTGCCAGAGTCCGGCAGCATTGGCACTTGATCTGGCATTGGGGTTATATGCGCTTTCAATGACAGGCAGCAGGGCGAGCTCAAGAGGCAGATTGCGACGTTCAATTTCAGCTACAATTTCATAAATGAACGGCGCTGAGCGGTCAGTGACTTGCAGCATGTAATCGGGGTTGTTGCTGAACCAGTCAATCTGCCCCTGAATATCGTCATTGTGGTGTTCGAGCGCAAAGCCGATGCCTTGACTGACCCGAAACCAGACTGTCTGTTCGTGCGCGGGTGTTTCGATACCGTCGCGAATGTCATCAAGTTCCCACACGGGGGAGGCAATACTACGCGACTGGCGCATTGCATTAGCTCTTGACTGGGTAATGGCCGCGCGTTCCGATTGAGTGACAATAACGGCTTCTTCCGGCGCGTTTGCGGGCAAAGTGCTGCAGGCATGCAGCAAAATGGTGCTGGCTATCAGGGCTGCGAGTTTTTTGTGTTTGAACAGGCGCGACGGTCTGATGTTGTTGGGACAGGCGATGACCGCTGTCAGGCGTGACGGGTCGGTCGGGTATAAGGTTGCCAGCAAGGGCTTGTTGGGGACAGTCATTAGTGGCAGATATCCAGTATTTCTTGGTCAACAGTTCGTGTTGGCTATTTCTGTTTGGCTTGCATATTGGCCCGGTCGCGTTGTTCCCGGTCCCTAACCCTGATCTTTCCAGCGTCGTAGTGCAGCAAACGTCTCTATTTCGGAATGCAAGCTTTGCGCCATATTTCGGCCAACATTTGCCTGCAAGCTGTCAGTGTGACAGCGCAAAAACGGATTGGTTCGCTGCTCCAGCAAAATAGACGAAGGCAATGTGGGTAAGCCTTGCCTGCGTTTGTCTGTTTCGGTTTTTATTCGCTCGGTCAGCGCCGCGTTGTCAGGGTCCGCACGTTGAGCAAAAGCCAGATTGTTGAGTGTGTACTCATGAGCACAGTAAATCTGAGTGCTTCCGGGAAGTGCTTCAATCTGGCGCAGGGAAGTGTACATCATCTCCGCTGTGCCCTCAAACAGTCTGCCGCAACCACCGGCAAACAGAGTATCACCGCAAAACAGCGATGGAGTGTCTGCAGGCATATAGTACGCAATGTGGTCCAGAGTATGTCCGGGCACCGCCATGACAATGAGTTTGTGACCGAAAACATGAATCTCGTCGGAATCTCTGACCGGGTGGGTGATCCCTTTGATATGTCCTCCGGAGGGGCCATACACCGGGATGTTCCGTGCCATGCAAAGATCGGCTAGACCGCCAGTGTGATCAGCATGGTGATGTGTGATCAGAATCCCGCTCAGGGTCAATTGGTTATGTGTTAAAAACTCTTCTACAGGAACCGCGTCTCCGGGATCAACAACAAAAACCTCATTCACATCGTTTTGTATTGCCCAGATATAGTTGTCTTTGAATGCCGGGATTGGCGTTATAGTCATCGTTGGCCTCAAATCGGGTCGGTGCTGCAAGGTGAATTGCGTTCAGTATGTTTCCGATGATATCAGATCGGGTTTGTTGGGGCTGGATCGCAGGTGCTAGAATCGGGCACGAGGAAGCCAACATGAGACGATTGTTTTCAAGGCAGAATTTTTCCAGCCAGTCCGGGCAGCCTGATCCGGTTACGCTTGAGCCGATGTTAGCCGAATGGTTGCACTCGCCGCTGGGCGAAGCGTTGCTGGGGGCAGAGCGCGAGCGTCTGGCTCCCATCATCAGCCGTGTATTTGGTTATCATGTGCTGCAATTGTCATGTGCGCCGGAAATTGACATGTTAGGGGATTGCCCGGTCTGCCATCAGATCCGTTTTGCGCCATCCTGGAATGAGAGTAGAAATATTCCTGTAGCAGATATTGAGTCTTTGCCGTTGGCTACTGACAGCATGGACGCGGTTCTCCTGCACCATTCTCTTGATTACACGCCGGACAGTCATCGCCTCTTGCGTGAGGCAACCCGCGTTTTGCGCCCTGGAGGGCGTCTCATAATTGTTGGTTTTAATCCGGCAAGTCTGTGGGGAATCTCAAAAATTGTGCGCTGGCGGCGGCAGACACCGTGGAATGCGCGCTTCATCTCTCGGCGGCGGTTGACGGACTGGCTCAGTCTGCTGGATTTTCATGTTGAATCTGTAGGGTACGGGGGCTATCTGCCGCCAGCCCGTCATCCGCGCATACTGGATCTCGCTCCGGACTTCGAACGCTGGCTTGATCGCCTCGGGAACCCTACCGGGGCTTTTTATCTGGTGGTCGCCAGTAAACATCGAATACCTTTGATCCCAGTAGTGCCACGATGGAAGCGTATGCGTGCCCCAACTTTGGGTTCTCCTCTGGCTGAAACCGGGCGTGTGGCCAGCGGACGGGGCACGGTTGTTCCTCTGCGGCCCCGTCGCGAATCTTTAAATCGCCAGGGGCACTCAAACCGTGGCTTCCCCGATAAGGATAGTGAAGTCTAACTGACTTCATGTTATGGATTGAAAAATTGTCAGAAACTATTGAAATATATACCGATGGGGCTTGCAAAGGTAACCCCGGAAAAGGTGGTTGGGGTGCTCTTCTCAGATATCGCGATGTGGTTAGGGAACTGTATGGCGCCGAGCAGCTGACCACCAACAACCGTATGGAATTGACCGCCGTCATCAAGGCACTCGAGGCTCTGAAACGCCCCGGGTTATCCGTGCGCCTGTTCAGTGACTCGCGTTATGTTCTGAGCGGCATAGAGGAATGGATGCCGGCCTGGAAGGCGCGCGGCTGGAAAACATCAAGTCGTAAACCGGTGCTGAACCAGGATCTCTGGCAACGGCTGGATGAGCTCAGTCAGCAACATAAAATCGAATGGCGTTGGGTAAAAGGCCACAGCGGTGACATCGGCAACGAAAAAGCCGATGAACTGGCCAATCGCGCAATTGAGGAAATGAATTAATGCGTCAGATCGTACTCGATACAGAAACCACAGGTCTGGAACCCTCCCAAGGTCACCGGATTATTGAAATAGGCTGCGTCGAAGTTGATCAACGACGTCTTACCGGCCGCCATTTCCACCAGTACATCAAACCCGGGCGCGAAATAGACGAGGCTGCGCAGGAAGTTCATGGCATCACGCTGGAGTTTCTGTCAGACAAACCGGTTTTCGCCGCGATTGCCGATGAGTTTCTGGAGTTTGTGCGCGGCGCAGAACTGCTCATTCACAATGCCCCCTTTGATATCGGGTTTCTGGATGCAGAGCTCGCACGACTGGGGCCATCGTATGGCTGTATGAACGATTACTGTCTGGTCACCGATACATTGTCAATGGCCAGACGCAAGCACCCCGGACAGCGCAATAGCCTGGATGCTTTGTGCAAGCGTTATGATGTTGATAATTCCCAGCGTGACTTGCACGGGGCCTTGCTCGACGCCGAGATACTGGCTGACGTATATCTGTTGATGAGTGGCGGTCAGACTGATTTGTCGCTAGGTTCCGAAGAAGCGGAAACGGAAATGGATCAGGAGGCCCGCGTGCAGCAGATCAACAGGGAGGGTTTGTCGCTCACGGTTGTTTCCGCTCAGCCAGCCGAGATCGAAGCCCATCAGCAGTTGCTTGCGCGTATTCATAAGTCCAGCGGGCAGCGTTGCTTGTGGCTTATGCAGGACAGTGAAGCGTGAGTGCAGCGATGGCGGCCCGCTCACCCGATTCGGGCCAGGATAGCAGGCTCATTGAAGAGGGCGGCGCGTACCTGTTGTTTTACCAGTCTGAGGTCATCCTCAGATCAAGAACTGCCAGTCCGCCAGCCGGGCACGATCTGAAGGATTCCACTCAATACGATCTGTTCTGGCCCGCCGATGCGCTCCAGCAGCATAGTGCTTTGATGACAGCTATAATTCCTGTAGACGCCGGCTTTGGTGATGACAGTGCCCTATGTGCGCTGGTGCTTAGCCAGCTGCCAGAAACACTACCAGGTGCCTTGCCGGTGCCTGTGCGGCAGTTGTTGATGGAGCGCGGCTTTGAGGCGTTCAGTCTGGTAGGGCGCGCCAGTCAATGGGTTAACTGGTTCCGCTGCCACCAATTCTGCGGAAGTTGCGGCAATGTTAATGAGCTGCGTAATAACGGCCGTCTGTTGCACTGTAAACACTGTGAGACGGATTACTATCCTCGTATCAATCCCTGTGTCATTGTTCTGGTAACAGATGGGGACCGGATATTGCTGGCTCGCAGCACCCGGCGAGGTGCAACTTTTTTCAGTTGCCTTGCCGGGTTTATAGAACCAGGCGAAACGGCGGAAGAGGCTGTGATCAGAGAAGTTTATGAGGAAGCAGGGATACAGATTAAAAATGTCCGGTATGTTAAAAGCCAGCCGTGGCCATTTCCGTCCCAGCTGATGCTGGGGTTTTACGCCGATTATGCCGGCGGGGATTTGAATCCGTGTCCTGAGGAATTGGCAGAAGCGGACTGGTTTGATGTGCGACAGCTACCGCTAACACCAGCGCCCGCCATCAGCGTGGCTGGTCAATTGATTGAAAGTTATTGTCATCTGGTAACAATGAAGGAGTCTTGATTTTGGAGTATCTGTTTGAGTACGCAATGTTTCTGGCAAAAACACTGACTATTGTCATTGCTGTTTTTGCCATCGTGACCATGATGGTGGCTGCTGGCCAGCGGCGGCGGCATATGCCTCGTGGCAGTATTAATGTCACTCACCTGAACCGGGAGCTGGAGTCGTTGAGAGACAGCCTGCAAAGGGTGGTCATGGATAAGTTTGCCTTTAAAAAGTATCTCAAGCGGGAAAAGAAGCGTGATAAAGAAGAGGCCAAACAACTAAAAATCAGTGCTGAAAAAAATCATGTGGAAAACCAGGAGGAAGTTGCCACTGAGAGCCGCCGACGCCGTGTGTATGTGCTTGATTTTGATGGTGACATGGAGGCATCCGGTGTTGAGTCTCTGCGTCAGGAGATTACGGCAGTGCTCACCATGGCTGAGCCATGTGACGAAGTCATGTTGCGTCTTGAGAGCCCGGGAGGCATGGTTCATGCCTATGGTTTGGCCTCATCACAGCTATTGCGGTTCAAGCAGAAGAACATTCCGTTAACAGTGTGTGTTGATAAAGTTGCTGCCAGCGGTGGCTACATGATGGCGTGTGTTGCGGATCGTTTGGTTGCTGCGCCTTTTGCCATTCTGGGCTCCATTGGTGTGTTGGTGCAGATGCCCAACATCCATCGTTTGCTCAAGAAAAATGATGTCGACTTTGAATTGATCACTGCCGGCGAGTACAAGCGCACCGTCACACCGTTTACCGAAGTGACAGAAAAAGGTCGTGAAAAACTGCGACAGGACGTGCAGGAGATGCATGAGCTTTTTAAACAATGGGTGAAGCAGTACCGTCCGGTGGTCGACATTGACCAGATCGCTACCGGCGAGACCTGGGTAGGATTGCAGGCACAGGAGCGGCAGATGGTTGACCAGCTAAGCACAAGTGACGACATCATTGTGCAGGCTTGTGAGGAGGCTGATGTCTACGAAGTCAGCTACGAGATCCGTATCCCCTTGGGTGAAAAGCTCGGCGGGGCACTGCAGAAAGCCATGGATAAAACGTTGATGGTCTGGTGGCAGCGTCTTAGAACCACTCGATATTTTTAATTAAAACAATGTGATGAGTTAACTATTAAAGGTTTTGGATTACATGAATCTTGATGATCAGGAATTTACGGCCTACCAGGTCACGGAACAAGCGGGTGGCGAGCGTGCCAGCTACCACGGCACTTTGACACAAAAGAAAGTTGCTGATTTGCCTGCGGGCGATGTGTTGGTCAGGGTGGCATATTCCTCTCTCAATTATAAGGATGCTTTGTCAGCTACCGGCAATAAAGGTGTTACTCGCCAGTATCCGCATACCCCGGGAATTGATGCTGCCGGGGTAGTCGCCGAATCCGATAGTCAGCTGTTCAGCGCCGGAGACGAGGTGATTGTCATCGGCTATGACCTTGGTATGAACACGGCCGGGGGGTTTGCCCAGTTTATTCGTGTGCCAGCATCATGGGTGGTCAAACGGCCTGCCGGTTTAAGCCTGAATGAAAGCATGATTGTTGGTACCGCCGGATTCACTGCAGCTTTGTGTATAGAAAAACTGCTGCTGAACGGGCTTGATCCGGCACAGGGTCCTGTCCTTGTTACCGGCGCCAGTGGCGGTGTTGGCAGTTTTGCAGTGGCCTTGCTGGCGCAACTCGGGTTTGAAGTGACTGCCATGACAGGGTCAGAGTCTGCCCACGATTTTTTGCGTGAGCTGGGCGCAAGTCAGATTATTGGTCGCGAAGATTACAGTCAGCCTTCTCCCAAACCAATGAATAAAGAGCTGTGGGCCGGCGCGGTTGATGCAGTAGGGGGCGATATTCTGTTTAACGTCGTCAAATCGCTGAAATATGGTGGCAGTGTTGCGTGTTGTGGACTGGTGGCATCACCTCAGTTCCAGGCAACGGTGTTCCCGTTTATTCTGCGTGGCGTCAATTTGCTGGGAGTAGATTCAGTCAATCTGCCCCTGGCTCACAAGAGCCAGTTGTGGAACAAGCTGGCAGGCAACTGGAAACCCAAAGGTCTTGCGCAGCTTGAAACCCGTATTGGGTTTGCTGAACTGGACAGTGCATTACGCACTGTACTGTCAGGCGAAAGCACCGGCAGGTTGGTGCTGGCGCTGGGTAAAGACTGATCCTGTGGCAGTAACGCTGTGCTGGTTAGGGGACAAAAAGACGCAGGGGTCCGTTACTGCCTGCGTCTGAACAGAGGAAGAGGTTGGTCTATAGCGGGCTGATAAGCATCATGAAAATCGTTGAATGCCGCCAGTGCTGCGTCCATGTCCTGATCATCGCGTAATACAAAGGCATTAAACCCGCAGCGGCGCATAAAAAACAACTGATCTCTGAGCACGTCACCGATTGCACGGACTTCGCCCTGGTATCCCATGCGCTGTCTGAGCTCGCGCGCTGTCGAGAAAGATCGGCCGTCTTTAAACTCGGGGAAGTTCAGCGCTATCACCGGGATCGCGTGGATATCATCTGCCAGCGCGGCCGGCAGCTCGTGGCTATCCAGCCATACCCCCGTGTTTCCTTTACGGCTTTGGATGGCGCTCTTCTGTGCCAGCCAAAATGCCAAAGGCACTATGATATCCATGCCATCCAGCGCAGGAAGGCTCTCAGCGGTCAGCCCGCTGCTTTGCAGATACCAGCTGTCAGGCTGCGCGGCGCCATCTTTAATCAGCTTGTTTGTCATCTGCCTTGTTTCCATAAAGAGCCTCTTTGAACGGGTCCATGCCTATACGATTATAGGCTGCCAGGAAGTTTTCGCCGGCATCCCTGTGCTGCTGATAAACCTGCACGATCTTTTCAATGACATCTGGCACTTCATCCTGAGAGAAGGAAGGTCCAACAATTTTTCCGAGAGCAGTGTGGTTGTCAGCAGAGCCACCGAGTGATATCTGGTAGTACTCTTCGCCTTTTTTATCCACCCCGAGAATGCCTATATTGCCGACGTGATGGTGTCCGCAGGCGTTCATGCAGCCCGAGATATTCAGCGATAACTGGCCGATTTCGCGCAGCTGGGGGTAGCTGAAACGGCGCTGGATAGCTTCTGCAATCGGAATGGATTTGGCATTGGCCAGTGAGCAGAAGTCGCCACCGGGGCAGCAGATCATATCGCTGAGCAAACCAAGATTATCGGCCTCCAGATCGTGAGTCTTCAGAGACTGCCACAAATCATAGAGCTGGTCTTTTTCAACATCGGCCAGCACCAGATTCTGGGTGTGGGTAATTCGCATTTCACCAAAGCTGTAGCGATCCGCAATGTCTGCAATAAATCGCATCTGATCCGAGTCCAGATCTCCCGGCGCAAACCCGGTCTTTTTAACGCAGATGGTAACAATGGCATAACCCTGCTTTTTGTGAGCTGCAATATTCTGCTCATACCAGGACGCAAACAGCACATCTTTGTTGAGCGCCGCTTCAAGCGTTGCGCTATCGGCAGGCAGGGTTTTGTAGGCCGGATCATGGAAAAACGCGCGGCAGCGTTCAACTTCATCCTGCGTCAGCGTCAGCGGGCCATCTTTTAACACCTTCCACTCGGTTTCTACTTTTTCTCTGAACTCGTTAACTCCGGTTTCCTTGACCAGAATCTTTATGCGGGCTTTGTACTTGTTGTCTCGTCGCCCTTCGCGGTTGTATACACGCAAAATGGCATCCAGATAACTCAGTAAATGTTCCTGAGGGAGGAAGGAATTGATTTCACTGCCTATAACTGGAGTACGGCCAAGCCCGCCGCCTACCAACACCCTGAAGCCGATTTCACCTTTGTCGTTCTTAAGCAGATAAAGGCCGATATCGTGAACCTGGGTCGCAGCCTGGTCCTGGCGTGTGCCACAGACAGCGATTTTGAATTTTCTGGGCAGGAAAGCGAATTCAGGGTGGAATGTAGACCACTGGCGGATAATCTCGCAATAAGCGCGCGCATCCTCTACTTCGTCTGCAGAAACACCTGCGAACTGATCTGTTGTCGTGTTGCGAATGCAGTTGCCACTTGTCTGGATGGCATGCATTTCCACTTCAGCCAGGTGTGCCAGAATATCCGGTACATCAGCCAGCGCTGGCCAGTTGAACTGTATGTTCTGGCGCGTCGTCAGGTGCCCATAGCCTTTGTCGAAGTGATCAGCGATGAATGCGAGTTTGCGCATTTGCACGGACGACAGCATGCCGTAAGGGATAGCGATGCGAAGCATCGGTGCAAGACGCTGAATATAAAGGCCATTTTGCAGACGCAGGGGCAGAAACTCGGCGCTACTCAGCTTGCCGTCCAGGAATCGACTGGTCTGGTCCCGGAACTGAGCTACGCGGTCGGCAAGCATCTGATGATCGTACTGGTCGTATCTGTACATGATATTAGGGTCAACCTGTCAAGGTTCGCATCTGGCGGAGGGGCGACATTGTAATAAATCACCCTTTTTAATTCCATCATAAGGAGGAGCTTTTTTATTACCGTTTTTTATTAGCTTAGTGCTTTTTGTCCTAAGATGAAGTGGGTAACAGGGCGGTATCTTGATTATCAGGGAAAAGTCTTTAAAATGCGGCGCCGCGAGAGATCATTATTCAGCGATCATAACCCAGTGAGAGAGCATCATGAGCCACCACGATACAGAGTCTGCGTACACCCCTCAGGAAATAGAAGAAAACAGCCGTGTTGATGCGCTGGCGATATTTTCGATAGTCGTTATTGCTATCGGTCTGGTGGTTTTTTTCGTCGCCGGCTGAGGACTCAGGGCAGGACAATCGAGACGATGGTTACGATTGTCAGTACAAACAGTACAGTGAAAATGAGCGCGGCCGCGATAAAGCCCTTGATGGAGCCTTTTTCGAAGTCGCGCTCTTTGTTTTTCTGGTTCTGAACGCCAAAACTGGCCTGGAAAACACTCAACATCATCTGCCAGAAAGACAGCTTCTTTTCAGTATCGGCATCGTGTTCTGTGCTTTTCTGTTGTGACATAACTGCTCCGTAAATCGGTTTGTCAACCGGGCGCTGCCCCGTGATGTTGCCTGCTCAATCAGACTGGTTCAGTCTAGCAGATTTGGCATCAACAAACGCCTGGCCTGCTCCTCTGTGACACTATGTCGCAGAGCATAGTCTGACACCTGGTCATCATTGATTTTGCCAACTGCAAAATAGCGTGATTCGGGATGCGCAAAATAGAAACCACTGACGCTCGCCGCCGGAAGCATGGCAAAACTTTCCGTCAGTGACATGCCTATCCTGCCCGGCACTCCCAGTAAATCAAATACCGCCACCTTATCTGAATGTTCCGGACAGGCAGGGTATCCGGGAGCAGGGCGTATTCCCCGGTACTTCTCTTTGATCAGCGCCTCGTTATCCAGTGTTTCACCTGGCGCATATCCCCAGAATTCACGTCGCACCCGCTCATGCAAATGCTCTGCAAAGGCTTCCGCAAGTCGGTCTGCCAACGCTTTGACCATCAGCGCATTGTAATCGTTGTTTTCAAGCTCATATTTACTTGCCAGTTCCTGCGCGCCGACACCGGCTGTGACTGCAAAACCACCGATGTAATCACAAGGAGCATCGTCAGCGCTGGCGACAAAATCCGCCAGCGACAGGTTTGGTATGCCGTCTGCTTTGGCAGCTTGCTGACGCAGGAAGTTAAAAGTATGTAACGCTTCTGTGCGGGTGTCATCGGTAAAAATGGTGACGTCATTTCGGCCGCTGCGTATGGCTGGCCAGAATCCGAAGACAGCCTGGGCCTTGAGAAGTTTGTTGTCGATAATATGCTTGAGCATATTCTGAGCATCGTCAAAAAGATCGCGTGCAGCTTGTCCGACGACTTCATCCTGCAAAATCGACGGGTATTTTCCTGCAAGACTCCAGGTGATGAAAAATGGTGTCCAGTCGATGTAGGGCACCAACACATCCAGTGGGTAATCTTCCAGCGCCTGAGGTTCGAGACTGGCGGGGCGGGTGATGGTGTCTTTGTGCCATTGGAATTGACCGGCATTTTGATTGGCTTCGGCAAAAGTCAGCAGGCTTTTACGCTGATCACGGCCCGCTGTGCGGGCGCGGACAGTATCGTATTCTGCGCGCACACCTTCAACAAAACTGTCCCGTGTTTCGGTGCTCAACAGGTTGCTCACTACAGTCACACTGCGTGAAGCGTCCGGAACATACACGGTGGCATTATTTTTGTAGTGTTGTTCAATTTTCACCGCAGTGTGTGCTTTTGAGGTTGTAGCACCACCAATCAGCAGAGGTACAGTAAAGTTCAGGCGCTGCATTTCCTTGGCAACATGTACCATCTCATCAAGTGACGGTGTAATAAGTCCGCTCAAGCCGATAATATCCACGTTATTATCGCGCGCAGCCTGAAGAATTTTTTCGCAAGGTACCATGACGCCCATATCGATAATGTCATAGTTATTGCAGGCCAGTACAACGCCTACAATATTTTTACCGATATCGTGAACGTCACCTTTTACGGTGGCCAGCAGGACCTTGCCTTTGGCTTTGTTGGCGGTGCCGGAGCGCGCTTTTTCAGCCTCAATGTACGGCAGAAGATAGGCCACAGCCTGCTTCATCACGCGGGCGCTTTTGACAACCTGTGGCAGGAACATTTTTCCACTGCCAAAAAGATCACCCACAACGTTCATGCCGTCCATCAGTGGGCCTTCGATTACCTGTATTGGTTTTTCGAATAGCTGGCGCGCCTCTTCGGTGTCCTCTTCAATGAATCTTGTGATGCCCTTTACCAGCGCATGAGTGATACGATCACCCACCGGTGTTTTGCGCCACTCAAGATCTTCCTGTACCTCAATGGCACCACTACCACTATAACGGCCGGCGATTTCCATCAGTCGGTCTGTGCCATCTGCCCGTCTGTTTTGTACGATATCTTCGACACGCTCACGCAGTTCGGCTGGGATCTCATCGTAAACAGCCAGTTGTCCCGCGTTCACGATACCCATATTGAGTCCCGCCTTGATGGCGTGGAACAGGAATACGGAGTGAATCGCCTCGCGCACATGGTCATTGCCACGGAAGGAAAAAGACACATTGCTGACGCCGCCTGAAATCAAGGCATGCGGCAGATTCTGGCGTATGTAACGGCAGCTATCGATAAAGTCGACTGCGTAGTTGTTGTGCTCTTCGATACCGGTGGCAATTGCAAATATATTCGGATCGAAAATGATGTCTTCAGGTGGGAAGCCAATTTTCTGTACCAGAATGTCGTAGCTGCGCTTGCAGATCAACTTCTTTTTTTCCAGGGTGTCAGCCTGTCCTGACTCATCAAATGCCATGACAACCACTGCGGCTCCATAGCGCCGGCACAGTCGCGCCTTTGCCAGAAATTCGTCTTCGCCTTCTTTCAGGCTGATAGAGTTGACAATGCCTTTGCCCTGAATGTTTTTTAATCCGGTTTCTATCACTTCCCATTTGGAGGAATCAATCATCACTGGGACGCGGCTGATATCGGGCTCGGCAGCTATCAGGCGCAGGAATTTTTCCATCGCTGCGCGCGAGTCCAGCATACCTTCGTCCATGTTGATATCAATGATCTGAGCGCCGCTTTCAACTTGTTGAAGCGCGACATCCAGAGCTTCGTTGTACTGCTGCTCAATAATCAAACGTGCAAATTTGCGTGAACCGGTGATATTGGTACGCTCGCCGATATTGACAAACAGGCTGTCGTCGCCAATGTTAAACGCTTCCAGCCCGCTCAAACGGCATTTAACAGGCACGTCAGGAATTTCACGCGGGGGATATTTGGAAACCGCGTCAGACACTGCCTTGATATGTTGGGGTGTTGTTCCGCAGCAACCACCGATAATGTTCAGAAATCCGCTGGCTGCAAATTCTTCAACAATGCTCGCCATTTCCCGCGCACTCTGGTCGTATTCACCGAATGCATTGGGCAGGCCGGCATTGGGATGTGCTGATACAAAGGTATTGGCCAGTCGTGATATTTCTTCCACGTGCGGGCGCAGCTGTTCGGCGCCCAGCGCACAGTTGAAACCTATCGAAATCGGGTTGGCGTGGGACAGCGCATTCCAGAAAGCTTCGACAGTCTGGCCGGATAATGTCCTGCCGCTGGCATCGGTAATCGTACCTGAGATCATGATTGGCAGTTCGATGCCAAGCTTTTCATAAGTATTCTGTACGGCAAAAACGGCGGCTTTTGCATTTAACGTGTCGAAGATGGTTTCGATCAACAGAATGTCAGCGCCGCCACCAATCAAGGCTTCAGCTGCTATCTCATAGTCTGCAACCAGGGCGTCGAAGTCCGTATTCCTGAAGCCAGGGTCATTCACATCCGGCGATAAAGAGGCTGTCCGGCTGGTCGGGCCAATAACCCCGGCAACAAATCTTGGTTTGTCTGGCTGTTGTGCCGTCATCTGATCACAACAGACACGAGCGAGGCGTGCGCCTTCGTAATTGAGCTCTCTGACGACGGACTGCAGCCCGTAGTCAGACTGTGACACCGCTGTCGAATTGAATGTGTTGGTCTCCACGATATCCGCTCCGGCGCCAAGGTACGCCAGATGTATTTTGGAGATGATATCCGGGCGCGTCAGCGTCAACAGGTCGTTGTTGCCTGTCAGGTCCGAAGGATGGTCCTTGAACCGGTCGCCACGGAAATCAGCTTCTTTCAGCTTTTCTGCCTGGATCATGGTGCCCATTGCGCCATCAAGAATCAGAATTCGTTGACGTAAGGCTTGCCGCAGCAGCTCGAAAGAGGGGTGTTGTTTCATGGTGAGGTCCATTGTTCCACGGTATCGTCGCCTGGGTCCGGGCGACAAGCCTGTATGTGTTGGCAGTTTTTAAAGAGGCGTAATTCTACCAGAGTCGGTCGCTCAGATGACAAATTTGTCCTGGGATTGCGCAACGGACTGGAAAAAACATAATAACCCAGTAAAATGGTCGGCTATTATCTAGGCCCATCTGATGAGGCATGTGCAGTATATGGTTACGATTACAGAATCAGCCCAGGATTATCTGGCAGAGTTGTTAAAAAAGCAGGACGCTGAAGGCATTGGTATCAGGGTGTTTATCCTTGATCCTGGTACACCCAAGGCTGAGACCTGCATTTCTTTTTGCCGGCCCGGAGAAGAGAAAGAGGATGATGACCGCAAAGAATATCCTCAGTTCCATGCCTGGATAGAAAAACGCAGCATCCCGTTTCTGGAAGAGGCAGTCGTGGATTATGCTAAAGACAGCATGGGCGGGCAGTTGACAATCAAGGCTCCAAACTCGCGATTGCCCAAGATTCGTGAAGACAGTTCCATTGAAGACCGTATCAACTATGTACTCTACAACGAGATCAATCCGTCGTTGGCCTCCCATGGCGGAGTCGTCAGCCTTGAGGATCTGGTTAACGACTCCATCGCAATCCTGAAATTTGGTGGTGGATGCCAGGGCTGCGGTATGGTTGATGTCACGCTCAAAGATGGTGTTGAGAAGACTTTGTTGGAGAAAGTGCCCGGTTTGACAGAGGTCAGAGATGTTACCGACCATTCGAACCGGGATAATGCCTACTTCAAGTAATGTGTGGTGAATTATCCGGAGTAACGCTGGTGCAAAGCGGCATACAGCAGCTCCGGGTAATTGTCTGAGTCCTGCGGTAACGCAGTCATCAGCTCTACAAGGTGCTCGTTATCTTCGCGGTTTCCCCATATCTTCCGGTAGCTCCCGTCTTTATAGCCGTTATCCTGACGAAAGAAGTTAAGAACATTTTTACCGACGTATTGCCGGTAGAGTTCGGACCAATCCATCTGACAGTCTTGAAGAATCGACGCAAAAACATTCAGCTCGATACGGTTGAGACCGCTTAGCGCGATCAGTAGCTGCAACTTGCCCAGCAGATCCATGGTCTGCAGATTATAGGTCTGGCCGTCGCAATGGACGATGGCATTGCTGCAATTGTCCATAAGCGCCTGCAACGTTGCAGCGGCTTTGTCCATGTCGCCTGAGTCCCTGAGTAAAATTTCTGATAGCAGGAAGTGCCAGATATCAACAAGTTCCATCTGCAATTGAGGCAGATCACAGACCTGCTTCTTCCACCATTTCCAGCCGTGATGTTCAATAGCCTCTGCCGCTTCGATAACCACAGCGCGTAAATACGGGTAGGCGGCGGTGACCCAGGCAGGGTCAACTTTGCTGTTCATATCACTTTGCAGGCGCAGCAAGGTGCTGGCTTGTCGAGGGGTCAACAATGCATTCATCGTTTGTGGAGCCTTTTAACTTGCGGATTGTCCTGAGGGCGGCTCTGGCGCAGAGGCATCACCGTTGGTCGCTTGCAGGCGCGTTTTCTGCTCTGTGAGGGACTGAAGCATTTCATGGCGACTACGCAGCATATCTTCGTAGGAACGGCGAGGTTCTGTTTCGGCGGGGTCGAGGTCGTCAAGCCAGTCGTTGAGAATCTGGATTTCCATGCTCAGTTGTGAAATACCCTGTTCAAGCAGATCCGGTTCGATATACGGTGTCCGTGACCTGTTTCGTTTCTCAACTAAAGTCATTCCGGTGATTCCTGAATCTCTTCACTCGAATCCAAATGGAAGTTTACGGAAAAACCCATAAACTACTGCATAAGACCTGATATCCGGCGCAACGTTACCAAGCCTTGATATCTTTGTTATGTAACGACTTATCGGCAATAGTCAGCCAGACATTAATTAATAATGTCAGGCACTATTGCATAGTTGAGCATCCTTAATTGTGATCAGGGTCGCATATCATGATTAAAGTGGTCAAGTAGCCGCATTGTCAATACAGTTTAGCTGGTATTGAGCGGATTTTTATGAAACGTTTTTCTGGTTTTTATAGGCTCTGGCGCTGATATGCTGCTCAGGTTCACCCCACGCCTGGGTCATTAGCTTGCGGTCGGTTTTAGTCAGCAGTCTGAGCTCATTTGCGCCGATTTTTACCCATGGCAGGTCGATTTGGCTGACTTCCGTACGGGAAAACGACCGTGCAATAGCTTGCCATCGCAAGTCAGGCTCTCCGGGAGATTTATCGTATAACATGCTGGACTCAGCTGCCGCCCGATATAGCGCAGATAGCCATTTATCTGCATCTGGTGAATTATTGTCCCGTGCCTGCTTGATGGCCGCCCTCAGGGTCAATGCAGCCTGCTCGTAACTCTGTGACTGCGGCCAGGCCCGGTCGGAGCATAACAAAGCCATTTCAAAGCGCTGAGCTTGCCTGTGTTGTTTGCATTCTTCTTTCCAGTCCTCCTTCCAGTTTGAGGTGGCTTCAGCAATAGTCTGGCGGCCATACCCGACTTCAGGCTCAGCAACAGCATTCTCAGGTTCCTCAGCGGGAGCGTAGGCTTCTGCAACGTCTGCCCGCAACTTGTCAGGCAGATGCTCTGCTCCGACATCAAGCGGGGGAAGAGAGTGGTCGCGTTCAGCCAGGTCTTTGTGGCGCTGTTGCTGATGCGTTTTTAACCCCGTCACTATCAGGGCGATCAGGATTACTGAAAGGGCTAGAGTGATAAACAACATAGGTGATGCAGTGCCCCCCACAGGGTGTATATAAGCAGGTGTCCAGACTATAACATTGAAGCAGCAATTATTTTGCCGATTTTGTATTTGCTGCTATGCCATCAGAAACTTCTTTGTTATTATGCGCGCCGTGCTGAGGTCAGACAGATTTTTTAAAGTCAGTCTGGGTCGCAAATAGTTCTTGACGACGGTAGTGAAGCTAATTAAAATTCGCGCCGTTTTCTGCAACAAGGCAGGAATTAAGTTTTCTGTCCCCTTCGTCTAGAGGCCTAGGACACCGGGTTTTCATCCCGGCAACGGGGGTTCGAAACCCCCAGGGGACGCCATTTTACAAGCCTGGCTTTTGCCAGGCTTTTTTTTTGGGGGATTGGAAGCGCACATGCACAATATCAACCCGCAAAATGCTATCTCTATCCGCAATCTGCAAAAAACCTATGCCAATGGTCATCAGGCACTCAAAGGCATCGATCTGGATGTGCAGGAAAATGATTTTTTTGCACTGCTGGGTCCAAACGGTGCGGGAAAGTCGACCATCATCGGGATTATTTCCACACTGGTTCGTGCCACTTCCGGGAGCATCCAGGTTTTCGGTCAGGACGTGGCAACACATGTCTACGAAACCAAGCTGTCGTTAGGTGTTGTCCCGCAGGAAATCAATTTCAGCCAGTTTGAAAAAGTGGGCGACATCGTGATGACCCAGGCTGGTTATTACGGTTTGCGCGGCGCGCTCGCCCGGGAAAGAACTGAAAAATATCTGCGCAAACTGGATCTTTGGGAAAAAAGAGACAATCGCTCCCGTATGCTTTCAGGCGGCATGAAACGTCGTTTGATGATTGCCCGCGCATTGGTGCATGAGCCACGGCTGCTGATACTTGATGAACCAACAGCTGGTGTGGATATCGAGCTGCGGCGATCCATGTGGGAGTTTTTGCAGGAGCTTAATCGCAACGGTACAACCATTATTCTTACAACACATTATCTGGAAGAAGCAGAAAATCTCTGTAGAAATATTGCCATCATCAATCAGGGACAGATTGTAGAAAATACCAGTATGAGAAAATTACTGGGCAAGCTGGCACGCCAGACGCTGGTGTTTGATACCTGCGAAGAGCTGACTCTGACGCCGGACTTTAATGACCCGGACATCGAATGTCTGCGCATTGACAGTCATAGTTTTGAAGTAAGTATGAGTACCAGTCGTGATATCAATGGGCTTTTCTCCGTGCTGAGCGGGCAGGGCATACTTATCAAGGCTATGCGAAACAAAACCAATCGTCTGGAAGAGCTTTTTCTTTCCAGCCTTAAAAATCAGTAGTCTTGTTGAGGTGCAGCCTGATGTTGGCAAATCACAAGTACATTGCCTTTGAAACCATTCTGATCAAAGAAATACGCCGCTTTACCCGTATCTGGTTGCAGACGCTGGTACCGCCCGCGATTACGATCGGGTTGTACTTTCTTATTTTTGGCAACCTGATAGGGCGCCGCATAGGTGAGATGGGTGGTTACAACTACATTGATTTTATTGTGCCGGGCCTGATCATGATGGCGGTGATTCAGAATGCTTACGCCAATGTGTCATCTTCATTCTTCAGTAACAAATTTCAGCGCTGCATAGAAGAGATACTGGTTTCTCCCGTGCCGAATTACGTCATTCTGCTTGGTTTTGTTGCGGGTGGTGTAGCAAGGGGTTTTGCAGTTGGTCTTATCGTGACTATCATGTCCTTGTTTTTCACCTCGCTGCACATTGAGCATGTATTTCTGACTTTGTTTGTTGTGTTGTTGACGTCAGTTGTGTTTTCTCTGGCAGGTTTTATTAATGCCTTGTACGCAAATACATTTGATGATATTTCAATCATACCGACTTTTGTATTAACGCCTCTGATCTATCTGGGCGGTGTGTTTTATTCGATAGAGCTGTTGCCGGCATTCGGACAATGGATATCTGCACTTAATCCGGTGCTGTATATGGTAAACACTTTCCGCTACGGGATACTCGGCACCAGTGATGTCAATATTTTCTGGGCATTGTTTCTGCTGATGCTGTTTAGTGCTGGCCTGTTTGTAACCGCACTGTATTTGTTGCGACGTGGTACCGGACTTCGTCAATAAATTTATTAATGTCACTATCAAGAGAAGATCATGGTGATGTCAGAAATTCCATTGGGCAAACAAATAGAATACCCGGAACATTATGATCCGGGTTTGTTGTTTCCGGTAAGCCGTTCAGTCAACAGGATAAAGATTGGTATAAGTGATGAACTGCCTTTTGGTGGATTCGATCACTGGCGTGCTTACGAACTATCGTGGTTGACCTTGTCAGGTACTCCGGTCGTTGCAGTGGCCGACATATTGGTGCCATGTGACTCACCATTTCTGATTGAATCAAAGTCAATGAAATTGTATTTTAATTCACTGAACCAGCACCGGTTTGAATCGGAAGCTGATGCGTTAGCCTGTATCACGAGAGATCTCAGTGTCTCAGCCGGTACGGCAATACATGTTGAGCTGCACACACTCGGGCAGGCTGTATCAATGCACACGGCGGATACAGTTGCTGCGGAGTTGCTGGATACAATCGTCATCACTGATCCCGTATTCATTCCCGATGCTTCGTTACTGAAGTGCAGCAATTCAGTAATAGTGCGTAAGACTCTTGTCAGCCATTTATTCCGCTCAAATTGTCCGATTACTGCGCAACCGGATTGGGGCAGTATTGTTGTCAGTTATGAGGGGCCTGAAATCGATCGCGAATCCTTGCTGCGATACATAATTTCTTTCCGTCAGCACGAGGGTTTTCACGAACACTGTGTTGAACAGATTTTTCAGGATCTCATCAGCCAGTGCGCGCCTGAACGCCTGACTGTCAGCATTAATTTTCTTCGCCGCGGCGGGCTCGAAATCAATCCGCTGCGCAGCCTGGACAGAACTGTTCCCATGACAGTTTTACCCAGATTATTGCGTCAGTAATGCGAACCAAAATATTTACCGGTCAACACCCGGTAAAGCTGCTTGTAAATGGTATCGCGCTGATATACAGTTACGCGCCTTAAAAAGGGCGACCAAAAAACGGTGAGGTGTCCGAGTGGCTGAAGGAGCACGCCTGGAAAGTGTGTATACGGCAACGTATCGAGGGTTCGAATCCCTCCCTCACCGCCAATCAAGAATAAGCAGGTGTCAAAGCGGCCTGCTTACTGCAAGAATAAGCCAAAGCCAGCCCGGGAGGGAGGCGAACCCGACAGAGGGTCGATAAGTTGCGCAGCAACTTACAACGAGCGCGTGAGCGCGAAGCCCGCAGGGTCAAACAGCCGCGAAGGCTGTTTGATTAATCCCTCCCTCACCGCCAATCAAGAATAAGCAGGTGTCAAAGCGGCCTGCTTACTGCAAGAATAAGCCAAAGCCAGTTTGATATTCCTTCCTCTCTACCTGTTACAGCCTGTTTTAACAGCCATTCCTAAATAAATGGTCTTGTTGTAGTATCGATTGCGTCAGTCAATCAATAATTACAAGAGATCCGACCATGCAACTGCCTAAATCCATTGCGATTTCGCTTGCCGCCATCAGCTTGAGTTTAAGTTCGTTCAGCGCCGCCAACGACTGGGTTCATTACGGCTCCGATCTGGCATCAACCAAATACGCCCCCTTCGATCAGATTGACCACACTAATGTGGCAAATCTGCAACAGGCGTGGTCGTGGGCATCTCCTGACAATGCTACGGTCGCGGCCAATCATGCCGCTGAAAATTTCCGGGCTACCCCGGGTGCGTTTAAATCTACGCCGATTGCGATTAAGGGTGTGCTTTATATCAGTACCTCGTTTGGGCGGGTTGCCGCCATTGACGGCATCAGCGGGCAGGAACTATGGGTCTTTGATACTGATTCGTGGCAGGCAGGTCGGCCTGCCAATCTGGGTTACAACCATCGCGGCGTCAGCTACTGGACCAACGGCACCGACGAGCGTATCGTCATGCTTTCCAACGATGCCTGGATGTGGTCCATAGACGCAAAAACCGGGAAGTTGGATACAAGTTTTGGGGATGGCGGGAAAGTCGATCTTGCCCAGGGCCTTGGACGAGAAATCAACAGGCAGGCGTACACCATGATCGCCGCACCGCTGATTTACGATAACCTGGTGATTGTAGGTTCATCAATTCACGACGGACCTCAATTCCAGGAAGCGCCACCCGGTCATGTGCGTGCCTACGACGTCACCAGCGGTGAGCAAGTCTGGATATTTCATACCATCGCCCAGCCCGGTGAGTTTGGACATGAGACCTGGGAAAACGACTCCTGGCAAAAAGTCGGCAACACCAATGTCTGGACACAGATGAGTGCCGATATGGAATTGGGTCTGGTTTATCTGCCTGTCGGGACACCCACAAATGATTGGTACGGCGGTCACCGTCCGGGTGATAACCTTTACGCAGAATCTCTTGTGGCAGTCAATGCCCGCACCGGGGTGCCAGTCTGGCATTTTCAGGCTGTCAAACACGGACTCTGGGACTACGATATGCCGGCTGCCCCCAACCTGATTGACATCAATGTAGACGGGCGCCAGATAAAAGCTCTGGCACAGATATCCAAGCAGGGTTTTGTGTACGTACTGGACCGGGCAACCGGAGAGCCGGTCTGGCCGATCGAAGATCGCCCGGTGCCGCCATCGACTGTGCCCGGTGAGCGCGCGTCGCCTACTCAGCCGCATCCAACAAGGCCGGCCCCATTTGATCTGCAAGGTATCTCAGACGAAACTCTGGTCAATTACACACCGGAGATTCGTGCAGAAGCCTTGGCCAATATTGAGCGCTTTGACTATGGCCCTCTGTTTACGCCACCGTCATTGCGCGGCACCATCAATCTCCCTGGTTGGGCTGGCGGTGGTGGCTGGCAAGGCTCTGCGGTTGATCCTGAGACTGGCATGATCTATATCCCTTCAGCAACCTCCGAAATTGTTGTGCAACTGGTAGAGCCCGAGGCGGGTAGCTCTGACTTCAGTTACGTGCGTGGTGGCCTGACCTCCGTCAATGGTCCACAGGGTTTGCCATTAACCAAACCACCTTACGGTCGTCTGACCGCGATTGATCTGAATACCGGTGATCACAAATGGGTGGTTCCGCATGGTGAAGGCATACGCCAGCGTATTATTGACCTCGGCATACTGGATCCGGGTCCCGTTGGTTCGACTTCCCGCACAGGCCCTGTGTTGACTAAAACCTTGTTGTTTATTGCCCAGCAGGATGGTCGCCGATCGGTGATGAGAGCGTTTGACAAAGAAACTGGAGCTGTTGTGCATGAAATTGATCTGCCGTCAGTGCCAAGTGCCACTCCCATGACTTATATGGCTGGCGGCAAACAATATATTGCCATCGCTCTGGGTGGTGCCACCGAGTCCAGCGTTGTCAGTTATGCCTTGCCATGAGTTTCTGATGCGCTGGCCCAAATTGGCAATGCTGTCGCTCGTGGCAGCTGGCAGTTGTCTGGCGGGTAACCTGGCAGCACAGCCGCAAACGGAGGCAAATGACTCTGCAGTCGAGTGGCGCACATACGGCAGCGATCTGGCCTCCAGCAAGTACGTGCCGCTGGATCAGATCAATGCTGGTAATGTCGCCGGGCTTCAGATTCTCTGGTCGTGGCAGACGCCGGACAACGCCGTTTTCCGTGATGATGACCGCGCCAGTGCAGGTGAGTATAAATCCACTCCAATTATGGTTAACGGCACGCTCTACGTCAGCACATCTCTGGGTATGGTCGCCGCAGTTGACGCTTTCACCGGCGCAGAGATTTGGGTATTTGATACCGGTTCCTGGCAACGAGGCAGGCATCCCAATTTTAATAATAATCACCGGGGCGTTTCCTGGTGGGATGACGGCGGCGATGGCCGCATATTGATGGCTGCCAATGACGGTGTGCTCTGGTCGTTAAACGCGAGAACCGGGCTACCTGATCCTGTGTTCGGTGTGGATGGCGCAGTAGACCTGAAACTCGGATTGGGGCGGGATACGGAAATCGGTCAATATGGCGCCATTTCGCCGCCTACGGTGATAAACGATGTCATTGTAGTAGGCTCTTCTATCAGTGATGGGCCGCGCTTTCAGAACCAGTTACCGCCCGGACATGTGCGGGGTTACGACGCACGCACCGGCGAGCAGAAGTGGATTTTCCACACCATTCCCCAAGGCGGGCAACAGGGTAGCGAAACCTGGGAAAATGAGTCCTGGCGCACAGCTGGTGCAACCAACGTGTGGACCAGCATGAGCGCTGATGCAGAGACCGGTTATGTTTATCTGCCCACCAGTACGCCCAACAATGACTGGTATGGCGCACACCGCCCCGGCGACAATCTTTATGCCGAAAGTCTGGTTTGTCTGGATGCCGCAACAGGTGAAATAGTCTGGCATTTCCAGATGGTGCACCACGGTCTGTGGGACTATGACTTGCCGGCGGCGCCTAATCTGCTGGATATCACTGTGGATGGTCGTGACATCAAGGCCGTTGCTCAGGTGAGCAAACAGGGCTTTGTTTATGTTTTTGATCGGCTGACTGGCGAGCCAGTCTGGCCCATCGAAGAGCGCCCGGTGCCTCAGTCTACTGTCCCGGGTGAAAGAACGTCGCCAACTCAGCCCTTTCCGACAAAACCAGCGCCATTTGAACCTCAGGGTATTTCGGACGCTACTTTGATCGATTTCACACCGGAACTGCGTGCAGACGCGTTGTCGCTGATCAGTGAAATCGACTACGGCCCTTTGTTTACACCCCCCAGCGAGCGCGGTGTTATTATTTTCCCGGGTTACAGTGGTGGTGCGACCTGGACTGGCGCTGCTGTTGATCCGGATACGGGTGTTATGTACATTCCGTCGTTCTCAGCGCCCAGATTTGTGCGATTGCGCAAACCGGAAGCGGGGGAGTCTGACTTCGGGTATCTGCGTGACAACAGCTTTTCAGTGAATGGTCCGCAAGGTCTGCCCTTGATCAAGCCACCTTATGCAAGAATCACCGCCATTAACCTCAATTCCGGCGAGCACGTGTGGATGGTGCCACACGGCGAAGGCATTCGACAGCGGCTGATCAATATGGGCATTGATGATCCCGGCCCGGTAGGCAGTTTTGGTCGCAATGGGCCATTACTGACAAGATCATTGCTGTTTGTTGCACAGTTGGATGAGATTCGCCCTGTGATGCGTGCCTATGACAAACAAACCGGTGAAGTGCTGAGCGAATTGAACCTGCCATTACCACCCATGGGTACGCCAATGAGTTATATGCTGTATGGCAAACAGTTTATTGTTGTCGCAGCAGGTGCAGGTCCGGACACAAGATTACTTGCGCTGGGTCTGCCGGATTAGATTCCGGCGCTTGCGTCACGGAGGCATTTTCATGATAATGCCGGCCCTGACTTCAACGCGGTTTTCTGACCGTCTGAAAAGTCTGGCTTTATGGTATCCCTTGCCGGTCCCCGCGCAATGATACGCTGTAAACCCCGCCAGGCCCGGAAGGGAGCAACGGTAGCAGCGGACGCATGTGCCGTGGTGTGGCTGGCAGGGGGTACCACCCATCTTGCATTGCCCCGTTCTCTTTTTAATCGCACTCAAGTCACTTCTGTTGCTGAGTCGGTTATTGCAATACAATACCCGCTTGATCAATCGACTTAATCAGGTTCGGAGCGTTGTACGACGCATGACATATCAGGTTCTGGCCCGCAAATGGCGGCCGACAAATTTCAGCGAGATGGCAGGGCAGGCGCATGTGCTGCAAACCCTTACCCATGCGTTGGAGCAACAGCGTCTGCATCATGCATACCTGTTTACCGGTACCCGCGGAGTTGGCAAGACGACTGTCGCCAGAATTCTTGCGCGTTGCCTCAATTGTGAACAGGGAATAACGGCCACACCATGCGGCAAGTGTGATGCCTGTCGTGAAATTACCGAAGGGCGTTTTATCGATCTTATCGAAGTGGATGCGGCCTCACGCACCCGGGTAGAAGACACCCGCGAGCTGCTTGAAAACGTGCAATATGCCCCAGCGCGTGGTCGTTTTAAGGTGTACCTGATAGACGAGGTGCACATGCTGTCCACTCATAGTTTCAATGCTTTGCTGAAAACGCTGGAAGAACCGCCTTCACACGTAAAATTTCTGTTGGCAACAACTGATCCTCAAAAGTTGCCGGTGACAGTGCTGTCGCGATGTCTGCAATTCCATCTGAAGAATCTGGCGCCGCAGCAGATAGTGACTTATTTACAGTCGGTGCTGACTGCAGAGTTGATTGAATTTGAGGAGGCTGCACTGTGGCATCTTGCCAGAGCGGCTTCAGGAAGCATGCGGGACGCATTGACGCTGTTGGATCAGAGTATTTCGTTTGGTGCAGGTAAAGTCCATGCATCGGCTGTCAGCAGTTTGCTCGGGACGCCGGATTTTGCACTGATTTTCCTGTTGATCGAAGCGCTTGCCAACCGAAGTGGCGCAGACATTATTCAGGGTGTGCGGGACGCAGCTGAAAACAACCCTGATTATCATCGTTTGCTAGAGCAGATGTTAAGTGTATTCCATCGCATTGCGATTGCTCAGATGTTGCCCGACGCGGTTGATAACAGCGAAGGTGACCGGGACAAAGTGATTGCCCAGGCCGCAGCACTGAGCGCAGAAGACGTACAGCTCTACTATCAGATTTGCCAGCAAACCTTACAGGAAATGTCTGTCAGTCAGGACAAACGCATCAGCTTTGAAATGGGCCTGCTGCGTATGCTGGCATTCAGTCCGGATGTATTTCTCGCTGACAGCTCGGATGTAACCGAAAAAAAAAAGCCTGAACTGACACAGGCCAACCCCCTGATTTCCTCTGCTGTAACGCCCGAAGCCGAACCCGAACCCGAACCCGAACCCGAATCGCAGACAGATGCTGTTGTCGCGCCTGAACGGGCAGAAGTGACAACAGAGCAATCGGCAACGGTAGAGTCATTCGCTGCGGCAGCCTTGCCGGACATGCCTGATACTACGCCTTCCCTTGTGCCAGATAGCAATAATGACTGGTACAGAATTGTCTCATCCTGCGGACTGGCAGGAATCAGTGGGAATATTTTGTGGAATTGTGTTGTAGATTCTGTAGAGCTGGATAACTACCGATTGATTCTCGATGAATCCCAGAGTGCGTTGTTCAGCCCGGATCATCAGCAGGCAATAGCGGGTGCGCTCAGCGAGCATTGCGGACGGTCAGTCAGAGTGGAAATACGAGTAGCATCTGTATCGGAAGAAACTCCGGCGGCCCGACGGCGTCGTGAAAAATCAGAGGCCATCGCCGCAATCCACAAGAATTTTTATGATGACGCAGGTGTCAACGCGCTACTGAAAGTCTTTGATGCCAGAATTGAACAGGATTCGTTGGAAATAGTACAAAGGAGTTAAATATGAACGATATGAGCGAACTTCTTGCACAAGCCAAAAAAATGCAAGAGCAAATGAAAAAAGCCCAGGAAGATGCTGCAAAACGTACTGTAATTGGTGAGTCCGGCGCTGGTCTGGTTCGTATCGAGCTGGGTGGCCGATATGATGTCAGACGCCTGCAACTCAGTGACGATTTGATGAGTGAAGACAAAACAATTATCGAAGACCTTATCGCTGCCGCCTTTAATGATGCAGTGAAAAAACTTGATGATGGTAGTCGTGACACATTTAGCCAGATGGCGTCCGGGTTTAAATTGCCTGATGGATTCAAGTTTCCATTCTGAACTGAAAATATTGAGAGACGATGAACAGCCACTTACTTGACGAGCTCATCCAGTCATTGCGTTGCCTGCCGGGTGTAGGGCCGAAATCTGCCCAGCGTATGGCTTTTTATCTACTGGAACGCAACCGTGCCGGGGCTGAGCGTTTGAGCAAGGCGGTGACCCAGGCGCTGGAACATATCGGACACTGCAGCGAGTGCCGGGCTTTCACCGAAGAACCTGTGTGCCGATTGTGTCGCAATACCACGCGTGACAGTCGGTTGCTGTGTGTCGTTGGTTCGCCAGCCGATATGATGGCGATAGAACAGGCTGGCAGCTATCAGGGTTTATACTTTGTCCTTGCGGGTCATCTGTCACCGATTGACGGTATCGGGCCTCGGGAGATTGGTGTTGATGCGCTGGTATCGCTGCTTGAACGTCGCCAGGTCGAAGAGATAATTCTGGCGAATAATCCGACTGTTGAAGGCGAGGCGACGGCGTATTACATCGCCAGTCTTTTGCAGGATAAATCTGTTGTGATTTCCCGAATTGCTCATGGAGTCCCGGTTGGCGGTGAACTTGAGTTCGTTGACGGCGGTACGCTGAGTCATGCATTTAATGGCCGTCAAAGACTGCAGCGGAGCTGAACGATGAGCGTTGATCTCGAACTGGAACTTGTCAGTGACAACAGTAGATTGAATGAGCTGTGTATGCACTGGATGACAAGGGAAATTATCGCGTTGGACACTGAGTTTATGCGCGTCAGCACTTTCTATCCAAAGGCCGGGCTGATTCAGGTAGGAGATCGGGGCAAAAACTACCTGCTTGATCCTCTGGCATTGACAGACTGGAGGTCCTTTCTGGCGGTATTGCAATGCCCGACTGTGACCAAGGTCCTGCATTCATGCTCGGAAGATCTTGTGCTGTTCTACAGCATATTCAAATGTATTCCATCGCCCTTGTTTGACACGCAGAGAGCCGCAGCATTTTTAGGGTACGGGTTCAGTATCAGCTATTTGAATCTTGTGCTGAAGTTGCTCAACATCGTGCTGGAAAAAGGTGAAACCCGTTCTGATTGGTTGCAGCGCCCCTTGTCCGCCCAGCAGCTTAAATATGCCGCGCTGGACGTGGCTTATTTACCTGAAGTGCACCGATTGCTTAAGGCGCAATTGGAACAGAAATCTTTTCTTGAATTTTTCGAAGCTGATTGCGCCCGACTAAGTGACTCCACAATTCATGCAGAAAACGAGGCCGGGTGGCAGGATATCTATCTTTCTATGGGGGCGTCCTGGCGCCTTAACAGGCAACAGCTTGGTGCTCTGAAGCCCTTGTGCGTCTGGCGTGAACAGGTTGCAAGAGCAAGGGACAAACCAAGATCATGGATAGCACGTGACGCCGATCTGATGCAGTTGGTGGAGAAAATGCCTGTAGATCGTCAGGCACTCACCCAATTGAAGGACATGAGCCGCAACCTGTATCAACAGGACGCTGAGCAGGTTCTGGAAATTATTGCGGGTAGTTCTCCGGTATCTCAACAGGATGCCGACCTGGTAGAAGGTCTGCCACTCACTCAGGCTCAGCGCGCACTATTAAAACGCTGCCAACAGCAAGTGGAGCAGGTGTCGGCGCAGACGGGTATAGCGGTGGAGTTATTGGCACGCAAAAAACTGCTTGTTCAACTGTTGCATCTGAACCCGCCGGGGGGCACACAGACAGCCCTGAAGTGGCCTGCTTCCATGGCGTCAACCTGGCAGAGAGTACTGTTGGTTGATGCCCTCACGGAAGTCCTCATTCATGGTAAATGACAACGCAGACAAGCTTGTGCGGGACAATTTCTGGGAGCTGCCGCTGGAGCAACTGACTCGCACCGAGTGGGAGCAACTGTGTGATGGTTGCGCCCGTTGCTGCCTCAAGAAACTACAGGATGACAATACACCTGCCGATGCCACAAAACAGACCGCGCCGGCAATACGCTTTACCCGGGTAGTCTGTCGTTATCTGAACCAGTCCAGATGTAGCTGCAAGGCTTATCAGGATCGTCAGATCAAGGTGCCGGATTGTCTGGTTCTGGATATGGAAAATCTGCCTCAATCGCTATACTGGATTCCGGACACCTGTGCTTATAAACTCCGGTATCTGGGTAAGCCATTACCACAATGGCATCCATTGCTGACCGGAAGTCGTAGTGCAATGGAAGAACTGGGTATACCAGTTACCGGCCGTGTTCTGTCCGAGCAATATGTACACGACGACGGCCTTGAAGAGCATGTCATACGCTGGGTTAAGGCTTGAGTTTAAACGCTGAATTTCAAGGAAGCTGCCGCCAATGGTAGGAATATATGGTTATCTGACAAGTTGGGCTGTTTATCTGACGGCCGGCACCATCTGTTATGTGCTTTTTTACAAGGCGACTGGCGTCATTCGTATCAAGGTAATTGCCAATATCCTGCGCGGCATCATGATTGCACTGATCTACACGCCCTGGTACGTCGCTGCCGATAAAGACCTGATGGCACCGGCTGTTATTGTGATCTTGCTGGATTTGATTACGGTAGGAGGCAATGCCTTTGTACGGGCATTGGTTCCGCTGACGTTGGCTCTGGTCGCCGCTGTCAGCATTCCCATTCTTATCAGCATTGGCAGACTCTTTTTCAGAGCCAGAGCTCACTCTTAATTTCGATTTACTACCACTTACAATGAGGTAAGCATGCGATTTACCGGCACTCGTGAATATGTTGCTACAGATGAACTTCAGATGGCGGTTAACGCCGCTATCAGTCTGCAGAAACCGCTACTGATCAAAGGCGAGCCGGGCACCGGTAAAACCATGTTGGCTGAGCAGATAGCTGACGCACTGGGCCTTGAATTGATCCAGTGGCATATCAAGTCCACTACCAGGGCACAACAGGGTTTGTATGAGTATGATGCGGTTTCCCGGCTGCGTGATTCGCAGCTGGGTGATCCCAAGGTGCACGATATTGCCAACTACATACTCAAAGGCAAACTATGGCAGGCATTCGAGTCAGAGAAGCAGGTCGTTCTGTTGATTGATGAGATAGATAAAGCGGATATCGAATTCCCGAATGATCTTCTGCTTGAACTCGACAAGATGGAGTTCTACGTCTACGAGACGCGCAAGACTATCAAAGCAACTACCCGTCCGATTGTGATTATCACCAGCAACAATGAAAAAGAACTGCCTGATGCGTTCTTGCGGCGCTGTTTTTTCCATTTTATTAAATTCCCCGACCCATTAACCATGGAGAAAATTGTTGCAGTCCATTACCCGGATATCAAAAAGGAACTTCTGTCACAGGCGATGGATATCTTTTTTGATGTGCGCAAGGTGCCGGGTCTGAAGAAAAAGCCATCGACCTCAGAGCTTATAGACTGGCTGAAACTCTTGTTGGCGGACGATATCCCGGAAGAGGTGCTCAAGAATCAGGATTTCAAAAATGCCATACCTCCTTTATATGGCGCATTGCTCAAGAACGAACAGGACGTCCATCTGCTGGAAAAAATAGCTTTTATGCACAGAGCAAAGCGCTGACCTTATGCTTATCCGTTTTTTTAATACATTGCGACATGAACGAATCCCTGTAAGCCTTGGGGAGTTGTTGACGTTGATCGAATGTATGAAACGGAACTACGCATTTGCAGACATGGACCAGTTCTATCTGTTGGCGCGACTGTGTATGGTCAAGGACGAGAAGTACTTCGATCGGTTCGATCGTGCCTTTTCCCGCTATTTTAAAGAGCTGAGTGTTCTCGATGATCTGTTGCGCGATGTCATCCCGGATGATTGGCTGCGTCGGCAATTTGAAGCATCACTGAGTGATGAAGAGAAAGCGCTGATAGAGTCCTTGGGCGGTCTCGATAAACTCATGGAAGAGTTTCAGAAACGTCTTGCCGAGCAGAAGGAACGCCATGAAGGTGGTAACAAATGGATAGGTACCGGGGGAGCATCTCCTTACGGGGCGTTCGGGTTTAACCCGGAAGGCATCAGGATAGGTCAGGATGAGGGGCGCGAACGCAGTGCAGTCAAAGTCTGGGATAAGCGAGACTACCGTGATCTTGATGACACAGTTGAGTTGGGCACCCGCAATATCAAGATGGCGCTGCGCCGGTTACGCAAGTTTGCCCGCACCGGTTCTCACGAGGAGCTGGACATTGACGACACCATTTCTTCTACCGCTCGCAGGGCAGGGCTACTTGATATCAAAATGGTGCCGGAACGGCACAATTCAGTCAAAGTTCTGATTTTTTTTGATGTGGGCGGATCCATGGATCCCTATATTCAGCTCTGCGAGGAGCTGTTCTCCGCTGCTCGCTCCGAGTTCAAACATCTTGAGTATTTTTACTTTCACAACTTCGTTTATGAGTCAGTCTGGAAGAAAAGCCGGCGCAGACAGGCTGAAACTACTTCCCTGTTTGATATTCTGAACAAGTACGGCAAAGACTACAAAGTGTTATTTGTAGGTGATGCAACCATGGCGCCCTATGAAATTACGCATGTTGGTGGCAGTATTGAACACTATAATGACGAGGCCGGAGCTGTCTGGATGCAGCGCATCACCGACCACTACGAGCACGTAGCATGGATTAATCCGGTACCCAGACAACATTGGGAACATGGTTATTCGATTGCGGTTGTGCGGGAGCTGGTAGCTGACAGAATGTTTCCCATGTCTGTAAAAGGACTGGAAGAAGCAATGAGTCTGCTGAGCAAATAGATAACCACTTTGAATAATAATATGCGGGAGAGAGTGAATATGTTTGCAGCACCACCACTGTCGAAATCAGAGGATCTGAATCCTGATCAGTTTCAGAAAATAGTAGATGTCTTTGAGCACGCATTTTTACATCATGCTGACAAGCCGGCGTTCAATTGTCTCGGACACACACTGACTTATCGCGACATTGATAATTACAGTGCAAAAATGGCTGCGTGGTTTAAAACTGAAAGCGGACTCAAACCGGGGGATCGTGTCGCAATTCAGTTACCGAATCTGCTGCAATTCCCTGTTACTGTGGTTGCTGCTGCTCGTGCAGGATTGGTTATCGTCAATACCAATCCGTTATACACGACGCGCGAGATGCAGCATCAGTTTAAGGACTCGGAAGTGAAGGGAATTGTCATCCTTGAAAACTTCTGCGACAGGCTGGAAAAGGTATTGCCTGAGACTGACATCCGCTGTGTTGTTGTGACGCAACTTGCAGATATGCTGCCTCAGCCCAAACGACTGCTGATGAATCTGGCTGTGCGCTATATCAAGAAGATGGTACCTGCGTGGAAGATTCCACACGCGGTCAACTGGTCAACTGTCATGAATACCCCGGCAGGTGGCGGTGAAGTGCCTGATAGCGGAACGGACGTGGCTATTTTGCTCTACACCGGTGGTACTACCGGTCTGGCAAAAGGGGCAATGCTTACGCATTCCAATCTGATCAATAACATGATGCAGTTGAGGGAAGTCTGCAAACCGCTCATCCGTGATGGCGCAGACGTCATAATTGCACCATTGCCTCTCTACCATACGTACGCGTTTATGTTTCATTGCCTTGCAGCAGTTTATGCGGGCAATCTCAGTGTTCTTATTCCCAATCCGCGTGATCTTGACGGGCTCATCAAGACTTTGAAGGCGCTGCCGGCAATTAACGGCTTTGTTGGTATTAACACGCTGTTTCTGGCGATGTGCAGGCACAAGGATATCGGAACAGTTAATTTCAGTAATATGCGTTTCACCGGTGCGGGTGGTATGGCACTGACCATCAGTGTGGCGGAAGAATGGCAGCGCGTAACCGGTTGTCAGGTCTTTGAAGGGTACGGTCTCACTGAATGCTCTCCGGTTGTCAGTGTCAATCCGCACAATAAGGTGAAAATAGGCACAGTAGGTCCGCCCGTTCCGTCTACTGAAATCAAGGCGGTCGACGAGGAGGGCAATGACGTTGGTTTCGCAGAAAAGGGCGAGCTTTGGGTTCGTGGCCCTCAGGTCATGAAAGGGTACTGGCGTAATGCGCAAGCAACAGATGAATCCATTACAGCAGACGGCTGGTTCAAAACCGGTGACTATGCCCAGATCGATGAGGAAGGGTATATAAAAATTGTTGATCGGAAAAAAGACCTGATTATTGTTTCCGGATTTAATGTATTTCCAAGTGAAGTTGAAGAGGTTGTAAACTCGCATCCCGGCGTGGCTGAGTCTGCAGCAATTGGAGTGCCCAGCGAAAAAACCGGTGAAGCGATCAAATTGTTTATAGTTCGTCGTGATCATGTTCTGACGCTGGAACAGGTGACGGCACACTGCCGGGAAAATCTGACTGCGTATAAAGTGCCCAAAGAAATCGTTTTTGTTGAGGATCTGCCCAAATCCAACGTTGGTAAAATTCTCCGACGTGAAATCCGCGAGCAGGAGATGAAGCAGCGTGCGTGAGTTGGACAGTCAGTTTCATGTTAAAAGAGTTTGAGCAAAATATTCCCCTGTGCATGTTGCGTGACCAACATAACTTGCGCAGGGATCTCGCCCGTATTAAATCCGGCATTCAGCCTGTCGACGCAGCCAGGATTCAGGAACGTATAACAAGGTCCCTCGCAGAGGTTGCGACCAGACGCAAGTCTGTTCCCGCGATTGGCTATCCGGCATCGCTGCCGGTATCAGACAAGCGTATTGAGATTGCCGACGCAATTGAAAAAAACCAGATTGTTGTGATCGCGGGTGAAACCGGCTCCGGCAAGACAACCCAGATACCCAAAATATGTCTGGATCTTGGCCTTGGGGTAAAGGGGCTGATTGGTCATACCCAGCCGCGCAGACTGGCTGCCAGAGCCGTCGCAACCCGCATCGCAGAGGAGCTTGGGCAGCCTCTGGGTCAAAGTGTCGGCTACCAGGTGCGATTTGACGACGTCAGTTCAGCGAATACGCTTGTAAAACTGATGACTGACGGAATTCTGTTAGCGGAGATTCAGCAGGACAGGTTCCTCAGTAAATATGAGGTCATCATTATTGATGAGGCGCACGAGCGCAGTCTCAATATTGATTTTCTGATGGGATATCTGAAACGGATCTGCCTGCAGCGACCAGACCTGAAAGTCATTATTACCTCAGCCACCATTGATGTCGAAAAGTTTTCTGCCCATTTTTCCAATGCACCAGTTATCAGTGTTTCGGGTAGAACCTATCCGGTAGATATCATCTACCAGGACCCCGTTGAATCTGATGCTGTTGATTCAGATGACGATCCCTTGTTGTCGGGGGTGCTGCGTGCCATCAAAACTTTAGAGGCCATCGAGCGCGAACAACGCCATTCGCCAGGTGACATTCTGGTGTTTTTAAGTGGCGAGAGAGATATCAGGGAACTGGCCCTTGCCTTACGCAAACAGTCACTCAGGCACACTGAGATACTCCCGCTGTACGCCAGACTGACTCAAAATGAGCAACAAAGAATATTTGCACCGCATACCGGCCGTCGCATTGTACTCTCCACCAATGTGGCAGAAACCTCACTGACGGTGCCTGGCATACGTTATGTCATAGATAGCGGGTTTGCCCGAATCAGCCGTTATAGCATTCAGAGTAAAGTGCAGCGCCTGCCAATAGAGCCGATCTCGCAGGCCAGTGCAAATCAGCGCGCCGGGCGATGTGGCCGTGTATCTAATGGTACCTGTATCCGACTGTACAGCGAGCAGGATTACTTAAGTCGGCCGCTATTCACCGATCCTGAAATTCAGCGTACAAATCTCAGCGCCGTCATACTGCAGATGCTTCAGCTCAGATTGGGTGAGATTCATCAATTTCCATTTGTTGAACCTCCTGAAATGCGCGCCATCAATGATGGTTTCAAATTGCTCGATGAGTTGGGTGCTATAACACGCGACAGGCAGTTGACCGCAAAAGGCAGGCTGATGGCGCGACTGCCAACGGATCCGCGTCTGGCGAGAATGTTGTTAGCTGCCGGAGACAATAATTGTTTGTATGAAATGCTGATTATTGTCAGCGCTCTCAGTGTGCAAGACCCTCGTGACACCCCTGCTGATAAAAAGCAGGCAGCCAGAGAGAAACATCAACAGTTTGCCCATGCTGACTCGGATTTCCTGTCATGGGTGCTGCTTTGGGATGTTGTTGAATCGCAGCGACAGGATTTAAGTCAAAGTCATTTCAAAAAATTCTGCCAGGAAAATTTTCTGTCATGGATGCGATTGCGCGAATGGCGTGAGACACACCGCCAACTTGCTCTGGCGTGTCAGCAACTGGGACTGAAGGTACCTCATGAACACGATATATCCAGAGACAATTATGAGGCTGTTCATCGTTCCATTCTGGCGGGCTCCCTGAATCAACTTGGTTTTAAATCAAGTGATGGTTTATACACTGGCAGCCGGGGCAGGAAATTCTCGCTGTTCCCTTCCTCTGCATTGTTTAAAAAATCGCCGCGCTGGATTGTGACGGCGGAATTGATAGAAACCAGCAAGCTGTTTGCTACAGTGGTCGCAAAAATCGAGCCGGAATGGGCCGTAGAAGTGGCTGAACATCTTGTACGACGGGAACACTTTGATGCGCACTGGGAAAAGAAGCGCGGTGAAGTGGTGGCGTACGAAAAAATAACGTTGTTTGGGCTCGTTCTGATAGAAAAGCGTACCGTATCGTTCGCCTCAGTGGATGCTGTACTGAGCCGCGAAATTTTTATACGGCAAGCCCTGGTTGAAGGCGGGCTCGCATCCCGATTTGATTTCTTTCAACACAATGAAGCCTTGATCGCCGAAGTCCGTAAGCAGGAAGAAAAAGAAAGAAAACCGGATATCCTGGTGGGCGATGACACGTTGTACGCATTTTATAATGACAGACTGCCCGAGAATATTACGGGGGTCGCAAGCTTGCAGCATTGGTATACACAACAACTGCGTAGCAACAAAGACATCCTGAAAATGCAGTTGCACGACATTGTAATGCGCTCGATTGATGAGTCGTCCATGCATGCGTTTCCGGATCAGACCACATTGGTCCAGAATCCTCTGCCTGTTACATATAAATTTGAGCCGGGCTCTGATGAAGATGGCGTGAGTATCGATGTGCCGCTGAGTCTGCTGAATAACCTGAAGGCTTCAGATCTGGAGTGGGCTGTTCCCGGACTGGTGCATGATCGCTGTGTGGCTATGGTCAAAAGTCTTCCGAAGAGTCTGCGCAAACTTTTTGTACCGGTGCCCGAGTTCGTCAGTGCGGCACTTGCCCAGATCAATGTTGATCCCCGCATTACCGTTGAGAAGCCCGCTCTGTCGCAGTTGCTGAGTGATTACGCTTGGCGTCAGAAGAGGATACGCATTGATCCTTCTCAATGGGATTATGACAGTCTCCCTCAGCACCTCCGGCCACGTGTACGGGTGCTGGACAAGAATGCCAGACAGCTAGCGATTGGCAGCGATCTGCAGCAACTGAAAACCGAGTTTGGTGCTCGTGCCGGTGTGCCGACGGGCAAAACACATGCCTTGGAGAAGCAGGGCCTTACAGACTGGAGCTTTGATGATCTGCCAGCGTCAGTTGAATTACATCAAGGAGTAACATTACTACGATATCCGGCGATCAGGGACGACGGGGTGTCAGTTTCGGTAGTGCTGTGTGACTCGCAGCACCGTGCCCGCCAGATCTCGCAAGACGGGATTGCCCGCCTGTTGATCCTGCGAACTACACAGCAAAAAACCTTGATCCTCAAGCTCCTGAATAACTTAAAAAAAACGCTTGGGCTTAAATTGTCAGTGCAGGGACAAGACTGGCAGGAGTATGCCTTGTTGGCGGTCTACCGGCTGTGCTTTCAGCTCGATTCCACGATTATTTTGACTCAGGCGGAATTTGCCCGGGTACTCGACCGTTATAGATCAGATCTTGTTGAGACAGCAGAGCGTCTGTGCCGTTTACTTAGTGACGTGTATGAGTCTGTTTACGATATTCGCAGAGCGCTGATGGCTATGTCTGCCGGAGGTTTGACCACAATCAGAAACGATATTGAGTCGCAGCTTGATTTTCTGATAGCTGCGCAGTTCCCGGCCTCGGTACCTGACAGGTGGTTGTGGGAGTATCCGAGATACATGAAAACAATCCGGTTGCGCATCGACAAAGGTCAGGCCGGTTTGGCAAAAGATCTTGAAAGCCTGGCAACAATCACTGAACTGCAGCGCGCCCATGAACAGCTAGTGCAGCTTCGCGGTGAGGTTCTGCCTGATTTCCCCTGGCTTTTGCAGGAGTTGCGAGTGTCCATGTACGCGCAGACCCTTGGTACACGGCAACCGGTATCTGCCAAGCGGCTCGCCAGAATGCTTGAGCTTGCCCGTATGGGGGATATCCAGCAAGGCGCCAATCTGGGATAATGCGCGCCCGCTAAATGGCATTCGTTATTTCTGAATTGCATAGCTATCACTGGGGGTTAAGGTGCTTGGACGAGTAGTTGGTTTGAGAGCGAAACAGGTGCTTGCCGCATTGGTATTTGGCATGGTTGGTATCGAAGCGCACGCCGCAGAGTACGATCCGTGGGAATCCCTGAACCTCAAGGTGCATCGCTTTAACGATAAGTTGGATGTGGTAATACTGCGTCCGACTGCAAATTTTTATGTTCGCGTGCTTCCGCCTGTCGCTCGTCGGGGTGTTAGCAACTTCTTCAGTAATATCAACGATGTTACTGTTCTGTTGAATAACGTTTTGCAGCTTAAACTTGTTGATGCTGCTTCAGACAGCGGTCGCATAGTGCTAAATACGACGCTGGGTCTTGGCGGTCTTGTTGACGTGGCCACGCCTGCGGGCCTCATGAAGAACAATGAGGACTTTGGTCAGACACTGGGTAAATGGGGTGTTGGACCTGGTCCGTATATGGTATTGCCACTATTTGGTCCCAGTAATCTGCGCGACACATTTGGGCTTGCGGCAGATACCTTTACAAACCCTCTGACCCATCAGGACGATGCAACGGTGCGCAATTGGGCGTTCATTGTGCAGCAACTTGATCGCAGAGTGGCAGCCTTGGCCGTCGACTCCATGATGATGGGCGACCCTTACATATTTACCCGTGAAGCGTATCTGCAACAGCGTCAGTATCTGGTAACAGACGGGGAAATTCAGGACCAGTGGGATGATGATGACTGGGGCGCCTGGGATTGATTCAGAGTGTGTCGCGAACTTTGAGTTTTAATTTGATGAAATCGCCGTGTGATACGTAAATGAGATCCGCCGTTTTTCTGATCAGTTGCTCTTCATACTTGTCCAGATGCTGATCAGCCAGAGCGAGGCGCCACATGTTTTCTATCAATACAAGTTTGTCTTCATATTGGTAGGATTCGTTGATCAGACTGGTAAATTCATACAGCGATACAGCCTGCTTTGCTTCTTCTTCCGCCAGTTGAATAATATTATCAAGTTCCTCTGTGTTCAAATTGAAACTGTCCATCAGTATAGATTTGAACACAGCGATTTCCCGCTCATCGATATGCCTGTCTGTTGTTAATAATTCAAACATTAGTGCCGCGCTGGCGAGTCTTAGCCTATGTTCGCGTGTGCCTGGTGTTTCTGCAGCGCCCGCACAAAGTTGTGTATCGAAAAAACGTCTGATGCTGTTAATCACTCTGATTCTCCACTCAATAACAGCGCTGTCGGCGCTCTTTTATTCTGTAGTCAGCGGCCTTCGGCCAGCGCACAAGCGTCTTCCAGTACACTGATGCCGGCATCTTTTTTCCAGGCATTTTCGCTAAGATGGCGTCTGAAAAGTCGTCCTCCGGGTTGCCCTTTATAAAGACCGAGTATATGGCGGGTCATGTGTTGCAATGCGCTACCGGCTTCAAGTTGTGCGCGCACATAGGGTAAAAATGCTGTCATAACATCGGCGCGGGAGTTGCATTTATTGGGTGTATCAAACAGAAGTTGATCTACCTGAGCCAGGATAAATGGGTTGTGATAAATCTCACGGCCCAGCATCACTCCATCAAACGTTTTCAACAGTTTTTCGGCTTCATCAAGCGAGCTGATGCCGCCGTTAATCACCATGCATGCATCACTGAATCTTTCTTTCATGCGTGCTACGCGATCATAATTCAAAGGAGGAATGTCGCGGTTTTCTTTTGGGCTAAGTCCGGCAAGCAGCGCAATTCTTGCATGTATTATAAATATCCGGCATCCCGCATCGTAAATTGTCTGTATAAAATCCGCCAGAAATTCATCGGAATCGTTGTCGTCGATGCCGATACGCGACTTGACTGTAACTGGCAGATCACAGGCAGCTTGCATAGACCTTACGCAGTCGGCAACCAGAGATGGCTCTGCCATCAGACAGGCGCCAAAGCGTCCGGACTGCACCCGATCACTCGGGCAGCCTATATTCAGGTTAATTTCGTTGTAACCCCATTGCTGGGCCATTTCTGCGCATCTTGCCAGTGCGCTGGCATCGCTGCCACCCAACTGCAGCGCAATCGGCTGTTCGGCAGGATCATGACTGAGATGACGGGCAGCGTCGCCGTGAATGAGCGCGCCAGTGGTGATCATTTCTGTATAGAGCCTGGCATGTGTGCTCATCAGGCGCAGAAAGTAGCGTTCATGCCGGTCCGTCCAATCGAGCATGGGAGCCACGCAGAATCGGTGTGATCTGCTTTCGGGAGCGGGTAGCTGATTTGAATGTGGCGTGGATGCCGTATTAACAGAAAGAATCAATGTATCACCTTTGGGTTAAAGCTCTGATGCGACCCGATGTGTCGTCAGCGCAGCGTGATTATAACAAACCGCTGCATTACATGGAGCAATCTGCAGCCATCACGTATAATTCAGTCCGTTTATCGCATTCATCAGGTCAAACCTTTCAGGAGAGTTATGGCTAAGGTCCGTACCCGTATTGCACCGTCACCAACGGGTGATCCTCATGTTGGCACTGCGTATATAGCACTGTTCAACCGTTGTTTTGCGCTGCAGCATGGCGGTGAGTTTATCCTGCGCATTGAGGATACTGATCAGTCACGCAGTACTGCGCGTTCTGAACAGGATATTCTCAACGCGCTGCGCTGGCTTGGGCTGGACTGGGCAGAGGGCCCCGACGTGGGTGGCCCGCACGGGCCATACCGGCAGAGTCAGCGCAGTGATATTTACCGCCAGCATATCAATGTGTTGTTGGAAAAAGGCCACGCATTTCATTGCTTCTGCACATCTGAAAGACTTGATGCTTTGCGTGCGCAGCAAATGGAAAACAAACAGACAGCGGGGTATGACGGGCATTGTCTGTCGCTGACCCGCGCAGAACTTGACGCCAATCTGGCCGCCAAGGTGCCGCACGTTGTGCGCATGCGCGTGCCAGATACAGGCGAATGTGTATTCCATGACAGACTGCGGGGCGAAATTCGTATCGCATGGGAGCAGATTGATATGCAGGTATTGATGAAATCCGATCATCTGCCTACCTATCATTTTGCCAATGTTGTTGATGATCACCTGATGGAGATTACTCACGTTATCAGGGGAGAAGAGTGGATAAATTCCACACCCAAACACATACTGCTGTATCAACACTTCGGTTGGGAACATCCCCAGTTCTGCCACATGCCGCTGCTGAGAAATCCGGACAAGAGCAAGCTCAGTAAACGTAAAAATCCAACCAGCATTTCATACTATCGCGATATGGGTTATATGCCTGAAGCAATGATCAACTACCTTGGTATGATGGGGTGGACGATGCCGGATGGTCGCGAGAAATTTTCTATCGGCGAAATGCAGGCGGCTTTTGATATTGATCGTGTATCGCTGGGCGGCCCGGTTTTCGACGTGGCAAAACTTGACTGGCTCAATGGTAAATACATTCGCGAGAATCTGAGTGCAGAAGGATTTGCCGAAGCGTTCAGCAAATGGGCATTTTCACCGGAAAAAATCCAGAAAATTATTCCGTTATTAAAAGACAGGGTGGAGCGTTTCAGCGACGTGGTTCCCTTGGCGGGATTTTTCCTGAGCGGACTGTTGCCGGTATCTGCTTCCGATTTCGAGCACAAGCAGCTCAGCCCGGAACAATGCAGAAAAATACTCCAGCTTTGCGTATGGCAACTGGAGCAGATTCAGGATTGGTCACGTGAATCCGTCGAGCAGGTCTGTCAGCGCCTGGCGGCTTTTCTCGGTATCAAGATACGGGAGACTTTATTTCCGCTTTTTGTTGCGATTACAGGCAAGGCGGTATCTACCTCGGTGATAGATTCAATTTACATTCTTGGGCTTGATGTAGGGCGCGCAAGGATTCGTCATGCAATAGAAGTCCTCGGCGGTGTCTCCAAAAAGGAAGTGAAGGAACTTGAGAAATCGCTGCGCGAATTGCAGTCTTTTTCATTGCCGGAAATCGGGTAAGCATTTGGCGTATGTAAGGCATTGACATGTCATACGTTGATGCCTAGAATGCGCGGTCTCTGCAGTAGGCCACCACCAGGGTGGCTGTTATGAACAACTGCCGGGTATGCGTTATCGTTGTAAAAAACGGGGCTATAGCTCAGCTGGGAGAGCGCAACACTGGCAGTGTTGAGGTCAGCGGTTCGATCCCGCTTAGCTCCACCAAAATCAATGACTTAGAGAGGTTTCGTTTTTTTGCACAAGAACTGCACAAGAACGTTGCACAATAACTCCAAGTCACAAAAAAAGCCGCTTCCCAGCGGCTTTTTTATTCATCCAAAATCCCTGCCGAGCAGCTCTGCAGTCATGATTATTGGCACCTGTTCGTAAGGTAAATCATGCTCATCCTGGTACCCGCGCGTGGTGGCCTCATTCTCATGAGCCATTGCCTGTTGGATAACTTTCAGTTCGTATCCGGCGGTGGTCGCCAGGGCACTGGCCAGCCCGCGTATCTCATGGAAAGTCGTCGGTGTTCGATCGTCCGGAATCTCCAGGTGGACCTTGGCAACAATGCGCGCCTCATTGAACATACTCATCAAGCGCCGGGGTGTGACCTGGTGAGTGTGGGTCTTTGTTTTCCCGATGCGTTTTTGCTTTGGCGTGTGGCTGATCAGATACGGGCAACGCTCATGCAACAGACTTAGTTGCATCCCTCGAGCGATCAGCTGGCGAAGCAACCCGTAGTTGGTTTGATCCCAGGACAACCTGGACGCATTGGCGGTGCCGCGCTGCGCCTCGCTTTTTCCGATGACACGACGCAGTAAGCTGTCCCGCAGGTGTTCATCAATTTTCAGGCTGCAGATGTCGGACTCTCGCATAAATGTTGTCAGGCTTATGCCCATCGCTATCTGCAGACATTGGTATCCGAGACTGCCGGCCGCGTCATAAATTTTCCAGAAATCCTCCAGCACACACGGCATGCGTGACTTCTCCGGCTCCCCATTAAGATAAAAGCGAGGGCGATCGTCAGCCGTTGTAAACGGGTTGTAGTCCAGCCGCGGGCATAGGCACTGCCCCATGAGCCAGTTGAACAGCCGCCGAAATTCCGCGTGTCGCAATTTCTGCTGGTGATGAGTAAGTTGCAGCCACCAGATATCGATCACGTCTCGTTTGATGTGACCAATTGGCTTGCTGGCCATCGCGTGGCCGAAGGCTTTGAGTGCATAAGTCCGGTTAATCCAGCTGGATTTCGTTACCAGATTGGGGTCCTGTCGCTCTCGGTACTGGATATATAACCTGATCCAATACAGAAGGCTGTCCCTGCCTGGCTGCTGATTTGCGCGGGTGGTTGGCATGGTATGCCGGCGCGCATTGTTCTCGTTTGCGATCCTGTTTGCCGCCTCAACACCGATCGCTGAGAAGTATCTCCAGCTGTTGTCCGGCCGCTGATAACGCCAATAATTCGGCCTATTTGTGCTGTAAAGATGATCGGCGAGGGTAACACCTTCAAACGTCCGGGAGAGTTTTGGGCGGGCCATGGCGGTGTCTGCTTTGGTGATTTTCTTCACAATCTACCCGAGCAGATCAAGCGAGTCCACACCACCAGCCTCTGGGGGAGGGGTGAAGGTAGTGGTTCCAGCGAAACGGGCTGCATCGATGTATGGGACACCGTCCAGGTTTTTACCTGGTACCACTTGCTTCTCAATCAGCTCATACCATTGCTTTTTAGAGAGCCGTGAGCCCTCTTCAAAATCCCGGTTGATGACTGTCCAGCGAGTGAGTTGCATATCCCAATTCCAATCTAATCTGTGTGTCAGTTTGATCAATAATTCGCGTGCTATTAACTGAGTCTGGCGTTGCAGCGTTCGCACCAAGTGCCGGCTATGCCGGGTGTCGGCAGGTGCCCTTTCTGCTTACAGATGACAGCACGTGCTTCGCGCAGCTGGTCCTGCAGGTTGATTATTCTGGTGTTCATTTCTGCCAGCAGTGCCCAGGCTGCGTCTGAGCATTCGGCGCGCGTGACCACTGGAAACGCAATGGCTGGTTGGATAACTTGAAGTGTTCTTGTGTTCCGCATTCGCTTGTTACTCCTGTTTTACGCCGCAAAATGGGCAATATGAAGCCATCAAAAGACCGAACTCCCTGCGCTTTTTCAAGTCAAGCTTTTCGACTTTTATCAGCACACGCGATCGCAGTTTTGGACGGCCGGGCTCGGGCAGCAGAATCGCTAAATCGATTCTGGAATTGTGTTCTCTGAGCTTTTCATTAAGTTCCGGAATGCAGTTGCATCCATAGGTTTGCTCGATTAGCTGGTCAGACGTCATACCTTCTTCTCCTTAGGCTGAATATCCACAATTTCCGCCTTCACCAGCATTTCACGAAGCCAGTCCACTTCTCGGCCATCTGTGTCAACGCACTCACATAATTTGCCTGAGTCATCTACCATGGTGATGGCTGCGTAGTCGTCGCCGCCGATGATGTGATCGAAAGCGAAACCAATCGCCGCATCTATGACATCCATTCCAGTACAGTTTCCACCAACAGTTGCCCGAGTGGAGTACTTGTACTGCCACAACTGGAATGTGAGGTCCACGGTCTGCGTCGCCATCCGGCCGCACAACGTTAAATTAGGGTCATAATTCATATTTAAGTCCCCGCCTTTGTCGCCTATCAGCACGGCGATCCATGTCAATTCTGATCACATTGAAAAGCGCGCAAATAGCCACAGTTAATGCCGGATCTATATCAAGCACGTGGGAGCTAACGACCAGGATCAGGGTGGTCAGAATGCAAAAGAAAAGGGGTTTAATCATTGACATTGCCCTTGATCCAGCAGATTCAACACTCATAAAAACCTCCCGACCCGATCTTGTGGTCCGTGCATTAAAATTTCCTGAAGCCGTGCCATGAACATTTCCCTGGCTTGCTCAGGTGTCAGCTTCTCAATCTTCAGGGGTGCCGGGCTGATGCCCTCCAGGCACTGCCACAGTGAGCTCTTATCTGTCAGCAATACTGCTCGCTCTGCTGCCAGAATCTGCATGTCGGCCAGCTTTATCAGTGGATGGTTGATGTCCCCCAACCCGAAGTTTTCGGTGATGACCGACTCCATCAAAGTCTCGGCTGCTCGATAGCCTTGCATGTCGCCGTTCACTTTTAGGGGCCGCACCACGTCGCCCAGATAGGCTTCTGCTGCGTCATGCAGCAACGCCTCCAGTGACAGTTCCACTGGCACAAGGTAGGAAACCAACACGCTGTGTTGTGCGACGCTGTAGTGCCACCGGCAGTGGCCACCAAAGCGGCAGATGAGGGACAGGGCGTGAGCGATGTCCCATATTTTCACCTGGTGGGGTTGTGGGCTGATCAGGTCGATGCTGGATCCTGATGATGTTTCAATCCATGTGTCGGTGTTGCTCACGCTGTCATTTCCTTCAAGTGGATCCGTCTCACGCGCATCCTGGCAGTGGGCGCCGCTTCCATCACCAAACCGCGCAACCAGGTGAGTCCGTTATCGGTTACCAGCACAACTGTGTATTGCCGATGGATCTGCTGGCCAGTGTGACTGGTCAGCATGTGATAACGGGTCTGCGTGGTGAGGAAACCCGCATCGCGGTAACGTGGCGTGACCTCATAACCAAATTCGGTTTTACGGATTGCACCGTTACCCACCAGCAGCTCGCGCAGCAGGCGATCGCTGGCACCAACGCCAGTGGTTCTCAAGTGTTCAGCAGCCCTGCGCAGATCTGTTCCGGAATATTTCATAGCCGTCGACCCTCTCTCAGTTGTTGACAATCAACACACGTTGCGACGCCTGGCAGAGTCTGCCGGCGAAGCGGTGGTATCTCTTCGTCACAGTCCTCACAGTGCGACAAACTCACACCGTTGAACTGAACCCTGTTGGCAAGCCGCTCACTCAATTCTTCGGCGGCACGATCATTTGCAATATCAGCGACGTCAGCCATTAAAAGCCCCCTTGTCTGGTGTCTTCGGGAATGGAAACTGAGAGGCCGTATTCGCGCAGTTTGTTAAGACTGATGGCCTGAAGATGTGCAACCCGGGCGCGGTGAATGGCGCGCTCCAGATCCTGACTGACGACGACGCCTGCGCGTGAGAGTTGACTGCCAAACACCCGCGCACTTTTCACCGGCAATGCATCAAACTTTGATCGCAGGGCAGTGCTTTGCGATATGTGTTGCATGCAGTGGGTGGCACGTAGAAGTAGCCACGTGTCATCGCCTTGTTTTTCAAACTGGTAAGGGTAGGTGAACTGTTGGCGATCGATCTCGCCCAAGACAATCTCCATGATCCAGACCCAAGGCTCACGTGCTGCCCGCGACTCAAGGATGTGGCTGTTCATCTCGGCAACCAGATCGTCTGGAAAGTTACCGTGTTCCACTGGCAGTTCAGCAAACTCTGTGAGCAGCCGCCAGGCGGTGGCCACGGCGGCATAGTTGCCCAGCATCCGGATAGCGCCATCATCGTTGGCTGAGGCTGATGTGCGCTGCAGCAATTTACTGCGCACACCGCTGTACGTTTCACGGACGCGGGTCGGTGCCAGGCTGGCCAGCCAGGTAAGCCATTCGCGCACCGGAAATCGCTGCAGGTTCTCTGGCATTTCTGGTCCACGCTGTGACAGTTGTGTGCGAACCACTTTGCCCAGCAGACTGTCAACGGGCACATCCTCACCGGCCAGCAGTACTGGAGCGCACAGCAGATACTCCGTCATGTCCGTGCCGCGACGCGTGAGCGTGAATTGATAGGTTTCCTGCAGCAGTGCCACGGCTTTGTCGATCGTGTCCTGCCGGCGGGCTGAGAGCTCTTCCCAGCCGACAGGGTGTGATGTGTGCGACACCGATGTGATCAATCGGTATTCAGTGGCCAGGCTTTGACCCGAGAACATGGTGAAGTTGATGGATCGTTCCAGGCGTTTGATCAGCGTCGATTTACCAGCGCCTTTGTCCGCCTGGAGGACCATGTGCGGCCAGAACCCCAGGAACGCTTTCAGGTGGCCACCCAGCGCCCAGGTCAGCAGCACCATGGCAGCGTTCTTGCCGAATGTGTTCTGGTACGCTGAGATCACTGCAGCGGCATCTTTGCGTGTGCCGACAGGGAACTGCAAGTTGTGGTAGGGGCACTGTTTGTCCGGTTCGCTGAAGTAGCAGTCCGGACCTTCATTCAGCACAGGCTTGCCTTCCAGGTAACACAAGCCCACAAAGTTGGCAGCGTTGCGCGCGCCCAGCGCTGTACCGCGCTCCCAGATTGCCAACATCCGACTGAACTGTTGCGGCCGGAACACTGGCCCGAACTTCGTCCAGTTGGTCATGTTGTGCAGACCATCGTCGGTCAGCACCCGACGCAGCAGTGTGTTGCCGTGCCTGGGGATCTGCACAGACGCTGCAAACACTACTTGAGGCTGAGCGTCGGGTTCGCCCGTCATCGTCGCTTGTGCGCTGGCTACGGTGATGCGGGACAGGGCTGCAAGGCGGAAGCCGCAAACATCTTCATGCCTGGTGATGGTTTCGCCTTCGTCGCCTTCCACCTCTTTGATGATCATGGTGAAGTCGTGACGGACTCGATAACGCCAGTACAGTGATATGTCATGCGGCGGCAGGTAGATCCGTGCTTTGCCTTCCGTGTCGTCTCTACCTGGTAGGCCAGGGATCAAGTGCTGTTCCGCTTTGCCCAGGGCAATACGTGTATCAGTTGGCCCCTTTGCTTTCAGATAGTCGTTGATGTCATTGATGCCCTCCCATTCGCTCTGGTCACAGAGCAGAGCAGGGATGTTCAATGCGGTCAACTGTTCAACGATACGCCAGGCAGCTTTTAGTCCCGGCCGGTAACCGCGCATGGGACCTTTCTCAATCAGTTTGTCGTTGTCCATGCAGATCAGGACGCGCTTGCCCTGGAGTGGCGACCAGTCGATCGCATGGTTTTCAGTTCCGCGCACCGCCAATGCAGCCCAGCCCTTCATCAGGCCTGTCTGCTGGGAGACACTTTCCACCGTTAGTGCATTGATGGCGGATTCAACGATCACCACCGAATGTGCTTTGCGAAGTTTGTGCAGGCAGGACGTCCAGACTACGCCGCTCTTTTCCCCCTGGCTCTTGGTTTTCAGGCCTCCGTTCAGTGCAGGATCCAGATACCGGTAGTCGACTCCTAGCGTGACGCCCGTGATCAAATGTTTGCAGATGGTCGCAATGGCAGGTCCGCCGTAGCCGATCTGTCCGACTTCCCGGGCTGATGATGTGTACTCTGAAAAGCCCAGGGATTTACGTTCGATCGCCGCCTTGACCGTGACCTCATCGATGCCGCGTTCGTTCACCAGATACGTCACTGCAGCGCTGGGATCGCGCAGGCATTGCTGCGCGATGTATTCGATGGTGGTCAGCTGTGCGCTGCGTTTTTCATTCTGGTCCGGTTGGTCGTATTGAAAGCCGTAGATTTCGCGTACGCGCTTGATCGCGTCCGCTTCTGAAATGCCTTCAACAAACGCCACCAGATCAAAGCAGTCACCCCCGAGTCCGGCACTATGGTCCTTCCAGCGCTGGTCGCCGGATTTCATATAGATCGACATCGATGGGTTTTTGTCGGCATGATGCGGACTGCGGTAATTGCCATTCGGATCGGGTCGGTCCAGTCCCAGCTTGTGAGCCAGATCGTGTAAATCCACCTGGCGCTTTATATCAATCAACTGCATTCTGGCTACCCTGTTGTTGTTCTGCGAACTGTTGCCACTGCCACCGGATATTGAGGTGGGTTATAACTAAAGACTGCAGGTGCAGAGGCACCAACGTTTTCACAGCTATGCGCCGGTCATCTCTCGTAGGCAGTGGAGCGATCGCATCAGCCCACTGGCGTGGTTTTACTGTATGCCCCAAAGCCTGCCTCACTTGAATTGATTGAAGCTGATCCTGCACGATCTGCTCAATGCGACTGCTGACGACGGTTGTCGTTGACCAGCGAGTTAAAGATCAGTGAGATCGGGACTGCGTAGTTTTTACCGGTGCGATCGTCCACCAGGATGGCCATCTGCGATGTGCTGTTTTTCACATCCAGATAACGATGAGTTTCCGCGCTTCTGAGTCGACCATAGGCACGGGCAACCACTTTTTCAGCGGTCGCCAGCTTTGTCTGCATGCTGATTTGCAGATGCTCAACCGCACGGTCAAAGAGATCCTGTTCGCGCAGGTGCTCAGCCTGGTGGCGCGTCATGTACCCGAACGCTGCCTCTTCCAGCGAGTCGATAAAATCTTTGGTGGCATTCAAATCTGTTACTGACATGGTCATTCTCCTGGGATGATGAGCTGAAGCTGGGACGCGTCTATGCTCACTGGCTTCAGGGCTGAGCCTGGAGCGCGTGGCAGATTGACGGTGGGGTTGGGTTTGCCTGTTGGACTAACGATGTGCGTGAACTCACGCTGCACGCGATATACAGCGCCGCATTCAGAGTTCTGGCACTGCACATATTCAAAATGAAGCAACGCATGTTTGCTCCAGCCATCGCGGATCCGCAGAGCCCCGCCGCACTCGGGGCAGGAACGTTTGGGTCGGTAGTGATGGTTATGTCTGGCCACAGACGTGTTACCTCAGTTCGTTAAATCACGTTCGCAAATCCGTTCTTTGAATCAGGGTTTAACCCCACATCCGGACGCGTTGAGTTGCGTTAAAATCCAGCGGGGAATTCCGTTTCCCCAAAATTATCTGTCGATCTTCAAGGCCCTAATCGATACCAGTGGCCTTACTTCGTCACTACGTAAACGGCCCGGTTGCGCCCGGTCAGTTTTAAACTCGCGTTGCGTAGTCGCTGTTTGACCAACCATTCCGCTGCCTGATCCAAGGTATCCAGCCCCTGTTGCGTGCGGATGGTTTCCAATAACTGGCGATCGTTGTCGCTGAGTTCCATTTCGATGGCTGGCATCTTTTCAGGTCCTCAAACGCTGCTAATCGGTGACTTCAATGGGAATCCGGCAACTGCGATGCTTTGCGGTGTTGGCATCAGTACCGCCTGCGCCTGAGCAACGACCATGTCGCGGATCAGAGTGGCGCGTTCGCTGCCGGTGTAATCAACCAGTGCCTGGATCAAAGCAGCCTCGTAGTCGTCAAGATTGATGCTGACTCTGTTCTGGCGGATGCGTTTGGTGTCTTGATACATGAGAGGTCTCCTACTACTTCCGGCTTTTGGCCAATCCGTTGATTTCAAGGGCTGCTGGTTCGGTGCCAGCTTTAATACCCAGCAGAACTGCGGCGCGATGCGCTTCACCGCGCCGGCCTTTTTTGCGGCCAGCGAGAATCTGGTAGACGGTGGGTTCATCTAATGAGTGGTCGCGGGCGAACTCGGCAATGCTTTTACCGGCCTTGTCCAGCGCTGAGCGTGCTTGCTCGGGGGTAAGCAGTTGGGGCATAGTTCAAAACCATTCAAATGTGTTTACGTTTGAACAAAATAACTATTCAAACGAATAGAGTCAAGAGGTATTTCAATTCATATGAGTGGAATTGGCGAGCGCCTGCGGGAAGAGCGGAAAGCAATGAACCTGTCTCAGGCTGAGTTCGGTGAGCTGGGTGGCGTTAAAGCCAATGCCCAAGGTCAGTACGAAAAGGGGGATCGATTCCCGACAGCAGACTACATGGCAGCGATTTCAGCAGCAGGCGTTGATGTCCTGTATGTGATCACCGGGCATCGGACGCCACGACATCAAGAGGCACTCAGCGTCCGCGAGAATATTGTCCTGGACAACTTTAGGGCGCTCTCTGAGGAGGATCGGGCGGCAGTTCAGCGCCTGACCCATGCGCTTGCGAAATCGCCAGAAGAAAACCACAAGGCCGGATAGATGGTCGTTTACTTTGAGCAGATATTCCGCTGTAGACAGCGGCCAGCGCCAATAAGAGAGGCCTGAAGTGGGAGACGCGGTCACAGCAATTGCAATGCTGATAGTTTTTGTCTGGAGCTGGAAAGTGATGGCAGTGCGCTGGAAAGCGCGAGGAAGTCGATGGTGGATACGTCATCCAGCCGCGTGTGTGTTGTCGTCTTTTGCTGGTATCGGGCTTTTGATATTCAGCATGGGGTTAGGGATAGCTACTTCGACAGAAGAGATTGAGGGTGGGCTGGGTGACGCTATATTTTCTGCCTTCGTTATGACGTCTCCACTGCTTATCGCGGTATGGTCGACGCGCAATAAATCTACAGCGCAGCCACCAGCAAAACCAACGGCGCAGCCACCAGCAAAACCAACGGCGCAGTCTGTTAAAATTCCGGAGAAAAAGAAGCACGCCGTCCTGACTGCGCGACCCGCATTTCAACAGATGGACGCAACTTCTAAACCAAAGTCTGTAAACCTGAAATTTATTTACGAAGATGCTCAGGGAAACATGAGCGCCCGTGAAGTCAGTAGTTGGCGGGAAAGTAAAGAGTACATAGATGGATTCTGCTTGGCGGCCGGTGAAGGCCGAACATTCCGTAAAGACCGCATTTTAAGATTTATTTCCGGAGACGAACTACTCCAGATTCCGTCGGTCAGTCAGAGTAAATCCACGCAAAAGGCCAAGGTATCAAAGACGGAAATATTATTTACCGGCTTCTCATCCGAGGATCGCTTGGAGCTGGAACAAAAAGCAAAAAACGCGGGGATGATGGTCCGGAAATCAGTAACGCAAAATCTTCATTATTTGTGTGCGGGCGAAAATGCAGGACCTAATAAAATCGCGGAGGCAGAACATGCCGGCACGATCATCATCGACGAATCTGAGTTCAATGATCTTGTGGAATTGGGTTTAGTGCCGGGGCAATAACTTAGGGTAGGGTTAATCGATCAATCGAAGTTTTCGTCAGAGTCCGCCTGCTCTCGATCGACATCACTATTTTCACTTCCAATCACCTCACAATTCACGCTGCAGGTATAACCGCTGTCACTCATGTTATGCGTGACTTCCGTCGCCACCCATTCAATGCTGTCAATCTCTGGCTTCCAGCCACGGGCCACAACCGGCGTTTCCGGATACAAGTTGGGCACACCTTCAGCAAGGTTCAGATTCAAACTGGATCCAGCTCTGCGGATCCGCTGCCATTCAGATTGAGCCTCAGCCAGCGCGTCCGCTTCAGTGGCGTTATTACCCCGCAGGCTTTTCGGATTCTGATCACTCCCCACCATCACAAAGGTGCGCTCTGCCGTTGCAGGGTTATGCCACCAGGCCTTGACGCCTGAGTGGGTATTGCGATCGGCCTGAACAAACCGATGATTGTCACCGTCACTGCGCCGGATGGTGATGGGAGCAATCGTTTGGCCGCTGGCGGTCCGGCCGGCGCCACGTGGCACAAACACCAGGTGTTTGGCCTTGATCGTTGAGTCGGCATCGTAGCGGCCAGCCAGGCGGGTCAAAAAGTGTGCGTCGCTCTCATCCGTTTGATCGATGTGACCGATGTGCACGGCTGCGAGCTCCGGACTGATTCTGGGCGTCAGCTCATGGCGACTCGCAATAAAGTTGATGATTTCACCCAGAGTGCCGGCGTGCCAGCTCTGGCTGCGTTTTACCGGCAGCTCATTGCGCAGATCTGCCGCCCGGGCCCGGACTGTAATACTGTCGCCTCCGGATCCGCCGCTGTGTTCCACTTCGTCGACAGTAAACGTGCCGCGATCAACCAGGCCTTCGCCACGCCAGCCGATCGCCAGCTGTATCTCAGCGCCTTTGCTTGGCAGAGCCAGACGGCCGTCGTGGTCGGACAGCGTGATATCCAATTGATCAGACTCAAACCCACGCTTGTCGACCAGCGTCAACGTAATCAGCCTGGCATCGAGCTCCGGGCTGATCTGCCGGCCGGGCAGGGTAATCAGGTAATCGGGTCGCCGCGCTGGGCGAGCCTGCTGCTGTCTGTTCAGGTTTCTCACTGAGTCAGTCCCAACATTGCCCTATTTTGCGGACTGTTCAATTCGCCGAGCCGATCGGGCCTGTCCTCATCCACTGCGACCAGTGTCAAGTCGAACTGGATGCGCTGTGCGGCGCCGTCGCGCATCTGGTGGGTTTTGCGCTCGTTCAGCGAATCAATGACAAACAGCCCATAGTAATAACCGGTGCCTTCGATCAGCGGCCAGGCCGCGCCTTCATCGGCCATGTCTCGCAGTTCGTCCAGTTTTTGTTGTCCGCCTGTGAACTGTGGAAGTAGCGTGCCGGTCAACACAATGGTGTCATCACCGGGCCCCATAAATTGGCGTACAGGACGGGCGCCGATTCTATTCTGTGCGGCATGGCGCCACTGTGTCTGACGCTGCAGCTCCTGATAGGGGGCAGTGTCGAGACCGAAAACGAACATGCCGTAAGTCATCATCATTTACGTGGCCCTCAATCCGTGTCGTACAGCGCGCTGCGCTGACGCGCTGACGCCTGGTGATGGGCATTGGCCAATGCCCGTTGCACTTCGGCACCGATGTACTGAGCCAGCTGCTGTTCATTCATACCAGGTTGCGACTGGACTGTGATGTGAATGCCGCCTTCGATCGTCAATCCGCCTGCCTGGTTGCCCGCTTGCAGCGGTCCACGTGCATCCAGGGGAATGCGATTGATGGCGCCAGTATCGATACCAACGCTGGCTGGCATGGCCGCAGCCAGGCTGGAGGCAGCTCCGATCGCAACGCCGGCGCCAATCTGTTTCAGCCGCTTAACAAAACCAGTCAGCACGCCAATCGGTTCTGATTCTTTGCGCTGCAGGCCTTGCTGGAAACCGTCCATGGTGTTGATGCCGAACTGTGCGAACACCCGTGATGGTGAGTTGATCCCCAGGGCATCTTTAAACCAGGCTGCCATCCTGCCGCCGGCGCCGGTTATTGCGTTGCGCAAAGCAGACAGCTTGGCTGTGATGCCACCTATAAGGCCGTCCACGATCGCGCTACCGAATGATGAGAACTGCGCAGGGATATCCATGCCCAGCATCCGCAAACCGCCTGTAATGGCTCGCCAGATCATTCCGATGGGTGACCAGTTGAGCAGCAGCCGGGTGATACCAGCAAGCCCGCCCTGAAACGCGCCTGTGACCTCAGTCCACAACGCTGTGAACCAATTCTTTACCGCGCCCCAGTTTTTGTAGATCAGGTAGGCCAGGCCGGCTATGGCAGCGATGACCAACACGATCGGGTTTGCCAACAGGAACGCGGTGATGGTTTTTAAAGCAGTGCCGACCATGGCGACGGCGCCGGCAAAGAAACTCATGCTGGTGGCAGCAATCGGCAGTGTTTTCGCCAGCAGTAAAATTGCTGATCCGGTTTTATAAAGCGCGATGATAAACGCGCCAATGGCCATAATCATTTTGAGGGAGAACAGCACGGCGAGAACCACCGCGAGATTCTCGAATCCGCCAACCATCCACGCCGCCCCACGAACAACGCTGGTGATAATTGAGACCAGCGTTGCAATGCCTTTGCCGAGGCTGATGATGGTCGGCACGGCTTCCTGCAGGCGTTGCCCCAGGGCTCTACCAAACGCCTCCACCTGCGGCCGGTTTTCAACCAACCACCCGGTGAAAGTATCCATCAACCTGGTCACAACAGGCATCAGTTCGGCACCGATGATGTTCTTCATGCCGCGCAGAGAAAACGTCGACATATCCAGGGAGTGTTTGAAGGCCTCCGAATCTTCGACAGCTTTCTCGCCCAGGATGTAACCGATCATTCGCGCGTCGCGGGCGTAAGCTTCCAGTCCAGCACTGCCATCCTTTAGCGCTTTGAGCATATTGGCGCCGCCGCCGGTGTCGAATATCTGGCTGGCGTAGGACAACTGATCGTTATGGTCGCCGATCTCTGCCAGGCGGTCTGCCACGAGCGCCAGGGCCTCTTCTGGCTGCATGCGCGACAATGCATCAGCAGACAGTCCGAGTTCGTCATAGGCCTTTACAGCAGCGCCCGTGCCACGCGCAGCGAGACCAAGCCTGCGAGTGAAGGTGAGCAAAGAAGCATCTACGGCCGCGATATCCATACCGCCACCGATTTCGCCGGCGTAGCGGATCTCCTGCAGGGCAGTGCGGTTGATTCCGATCCGATCCGCTGCGTGGCCGATTTCGTCGCCCAGGGTGGCCGTGGAATTAGCCAGGGCAAATATTCCACCTGCAGCAGCTGTGCCGGCGGCGATGGTGGCCGTGGCGAAACTGGACACCTCAGATCGCATGTTGCGGTAACGGCCGGTGAGATCCGCATCGCCCATGCGTTTAAGCGCGCTCTGCTGCAGCTCCAGCTTTTTGTTGGCAGCGTCGACGCTCTTGGCCAGTTCCGATTGTTGGTGGCCAAGGTTGCGAATACCGGCTGCTTTTGCAGGTAACTCGCGTGTCAGATCGCGGGATTTTTTGAGCTGCTCATCGTAACGTTTGGTGAGCTTGTCGACTTCTTTTTGCGCAGTGATCTGCTGGCGGATCAGACGCTTCCCTGGATTCTCGCTGGCACCGATTTCAGTGTTGAGTTTCTGCAGCTCGCGGCTCTTGTCAGTGAGCGCAGTTTTTGTTGCCTTGGCCTGCGCCGTCATGTCCGTGAACGCGGTGATGCGTTTCTGTTGGTCCTGCAGGCCCTTCAGGTTATCCCTTGTCTGACGCAGTGCCAGAGCAGCTCCTGCGCTGCCACCGGCGATCTGTTTCAGAGGGCCGGTGGCACGGTCAACGGCCGCGAGAATTACTTGAAGTTGCAGATTGCGCATGCGGCTTATTTTCCTGTCTTGCCTTTGACTTCGTATCGAACCCTGGCTCTTTCTCTCCAGCTGACCAGCTCATCGATCTCCATCGCATCCATGATGTCTGGTGTCCAGTGGAACACCAATGCGATGTCGGCCATCGCATCGTCGATACAGTTGGGCAGGCTTAGGTCACTGGCAGCTTGAACTTTTTTGCAGTCACAAACTCAGTGAGTGCGGCGCCCATCTGGACCAGATCGGCCGGATCCATGTTGCGAATGTCCGCCTCTGTGAGCGCAGGATCAGTGATGCGTGGCAACACGGTTGTCAGTGCAACGACGTCCATTTGGAGCACATCGACCAACGCCACACCACGCAGTGCGCCGGCCAAGGGCTTGCGCAGATCCACGTGGTTGATGGTTTTGGATCCGCGCGTGATTGGTGTGTCCAACTCGATAGTTTGAGTCTGCACACTCGATGCAGTCTTTTTAGTTTCGGCAGCGGGCTGATCACTCAGCTCGCCGGCGGTGTTTGTCTTGTCCATCTCGTTCTCCAGGGGTGTTGCTAAAAGTTAAATGCGCCTGGTGTTACACACCCAGGGCGCGACGTCGCTCGGCAAGGCGATCCTTACCACGAACAGTGAAAACCATGCCTGGTACATCGATCTCCAGGATCTCTTCACCGGCCACGGTCAGCTTGTAGTAACTGCAGGTGGTGCTTATTGCCATTTCGTTATTGCTGCCACCTTCAGCGTCGCCCATGCCGATCGTTTTGTGCCGACCACGCAAAACCACTTCCACGGGAATCACTTCGCCGGTTTCGTCGCTTTCATAGCTGCCTGTGAAGCGCAGCAGGCTGGCGTCATGGATGGCTGTGCCGTATTCATTGAAAACTTCAACGATCAGGCCACCAGCAGTCCAGTCAAACACGATCAAAGCTTGACCCATGTCGATTTCAACGACGCCATCCATACCGGCGCCACGGTACTCTTCCATGCTGCGCGCGAGTTCTGGCAGGGTGAGCTTGGGGACTTGCCCCTGCCAGTTGTTGCCGTCACCGAAAAGGTTAAAGTCTTTGAGTTTCTTGGGCAGTGCCATGGTCAAAATCTCCAGTTAGTGAGCGGCGGTGTTACGCTGCAGCGACGCGGTCGGCAAAGTCGACCAGGTAACGATCAGTGATGCGCTGCTGCAGCAGCAGATTTTCGAACGGTGGCACAGGCGTGTAGTCGTAGTCGATGTAGAACTTGCCGGTTTTCAGCAGTTCGGGCGTGTTCAGCTCCGGATCCATCCACGCGGTACCGCCGAGCAAGTAGCCACGTCGCACCCATTCGCGGAACTTGGCATTGATCCCTTCAATGACGTCTTTCACCAGGCTGGGGTGCATGGGTTTGTCCACCGCCCACAGATGCGCTTCAGCCATGGTGTCGGCGATTACCTGCGCAGTACGCGTGTAGTTCTCGAAGGCAAACAACGGATCTTCACTGGTGGTGCGACTGCCCCAGAAGCGGAAGCCGTTTTTGTTGATCAGCGTGGTGACCTGGGCAGCATTCAGCAGGCCGGCATCGGTTGCAGGATCCTGCAGATCCCAGAACACGTCCTTGCTGATACCTGTGACGCCATTGACGGCCACGTTGGATAGAGTTTTGTGCCAGCCCACTTCGTTATCGATGCGAGCTCGCAAACCAAGGGCCTTGGCTACCACAGGCAGATCGCCGACCTCTTCAGCATCGACATCGAACGCGGTAAACGATGGCCAGATCACCATTGCTTCACGGGCACCGAAGGTGTCTCGGTAGGCGATGGCTTCAGCGACGGTGTCGCAGTCGTGTGCATGGATGTACGCGAACCCGCGCAGTTTTTGTGCAACGACGATCAGTGCGGCCGCTACATCCTCATTATCCAGAACGGGCACGCCAAAAATCCGGGGCTTCAAGCCGAACTTTTGTTCTGATGTGAGCAGCGCCTGCATACCGGTTTTTTGTCCGGTGCCCGCGACAACGCTACCGATGATGTTCGCCGTGGTTTCCTCATCATCTTCACCTTCGGCAACGCGGACGACGATCACGATGGGGCGAGTTTCTGCAACGATTGCGCGCAGACTTTTCGCCAGAGTGCCTTCAACGCCGGCGTCGGCTATGGCTGCATACAGGTCTGTGACCAGGACAGCAGTGTCGAGCGGGAAGCGCACTGCGCTGGCATCAGAGGCAGTGGCCACCAATGCGATCACGGCAGTCGATACGGTGCGAATAGGGCGCGTACCCTCAGTTGTTTCAATAACGCGTATGCCGTGGTGATAGTCGGGCATGGCGAGCTCCTAAAGTCATGGCTGGGCAGAATGTGCGGACATCGTTGCCCGTGCGCGCGGGCGGGGCAACGTGTCCAGTTCGTAACGGCCGGCGTTAAGAAGTGGCGGGGGATTTATTGCAGCTGGCCAGTTAGAATTTCTGCTCTGCGCTCGACTGTGATCAAGCTTTGCTGCACCAGATACGAAAGCGCGTTCTGAGTTGATTGCAAATTCAGGTCAACGAAGGTCAGACGCGGATCCTCAACGATTTCAAAAAAATCATCGACTATGGGATCGGTAGCGCGCGCGGCTTTAATCGCGACGCGCTCCTGGCTGGTGAAAAGCAGTTTGAATTCCACCGGCGACACTTTTTTATTCACAACAGCCGGTTCGGGCGGGTCAAACACTTCCGGTGCAGTCCAGGCACCATCAACCAGTTGCCATCCGCACCTAACTGTATCCGGCACAGAAACAAACTGTGCTGCGATGTCTGGATGGAACTGCGCAGCCGGGTCGGACGAAACGTCCACGGCCGTGTTGTCAATTATGCGTGCAAAGTTGCTCATGATTTTAATACTCCACAATAATCAGGCCAGGACCACCAGCGCCGCCGGTGCCCTGGGCGCTACCACCGCCACCGCCACCGATGCCGCCAGTGCCGCCAGTGCTTTGATCTGCGCCACCGCCGCCACCACCCAGGCCGCCAGGGCTGGGGCTGTTGACTGATGTGCCGCCGGCGCCACCGCCACCTAGTCCGCCAGGCTGCGGTGATGTGGGCGAATTCTCGCCGCCGTGCCCTGTAAATCCATCAAATGGGAATCTTATAATTGCCGCCACCGGATTCGATGCGATAACAAAATCAGCAGGTGTAACCGGGCTTGATCCGTTGACATAGGCGGAGAGTCTCGCGCCAATTATGTTTGGCGCGCCAGCTGCTGCGACGCCATTGCCGAAAGGGCTACCGCCTCCTGCCCCTGTGCTGCTGCCGACAATCCCGCCGCCGCCCGATGAAACTGCCGCGTGTGACGTTCCGCCTGCACCAAGTTGCGAACCAGCGCCGCCGCCGCCTGATCCTCCTGCGGCGCCCGACGATCCACCATCTGACTGGAAATCACCACCGACGCCCACGCCGCCTGCAGCGGACGACGTGCCTGCTGATGCCGCGCCACCTGTTGCAGAAATAAGCGCGCCGAAAGACGTTGTGCCGCCCGCAGTAGGAGACGCGCCACCTGTTCCGCCCGCGCCGATCACCATTGAAATCGACTGGCCTGGTGTGACATCAAAAACGCCCATCGCGAACCCGCCGCCACCGCCGCCGGCGCCAGGAGTCCCACCGGCGCCGCGACCGCCGCCGCCTGCGCCTACATTCCTAACTCGCAGCCTGAATACGTTGGGCGGAACAATGAATGTCCCGTTCGCTGTGACGACGCGCCAGCGACCAGTCCCGAATTCGCCCATATATCCAGCTGGCAGCACCTTCGTGCCAGTCACTACCCCAGCGACGCCTGGCGCCGCGATGCTTAAATGTCGTCCCATTATGCTGCCCCTTCCTCATATCCATGAACGCGCACAGAGCAATTCCCAGTCGAATCGTTCGCCACCAGTCGTTCGCCAGCGCCAGCGATTATTCCGGTGCGCTCCAGAACGCCGAACGCCGGAATGGTCACGTTTTCGATGCGCTCCGCGTTGGTCGGTGTGTCGGTTTCAGACACGGACAAAATAACCTCTGCAGGTGAACCGCCTCGGTTTACAACGTAAACCCCGAACGATGCCACCGTGTTGTCCGGCACCGTGTATACGGTCGCGTTAGTCGCCGCAGTCAGTGCGGCGTTTCCAAGTTTTCCTGATGCCATTTCTTATTGCCCCATGAAATAAATAAAGCCCCTGCTGATAGGCGTCTGCCACTCTGTTGCGCCGTCCGCGCCGCTGGTTTTTGTCAGCACCTGGCCTTTCGTTCCACCAGGCACCACCGTGGCGGCTGTTACGTTGTTAAGAACCCATTCGCGCGTCGCGATCACAATGGACGGGTCCGCGATCAGCACAACATTTGATGCGCTGCCCACTTTCATCAGGGTCTGCACCACCATGTCGCGCGTCGCGCCAAGGCCGGTCGCTGGCTTTTCTGTGACCGGAAAATTTCCGTATGCGAACAGGTCGCCGTCATTATCGAAAACACCAATTTCGCGAACGAAAAATCCGCCTTCTGCTGCTGGTACCAACAGTTCAGAAAGGGCCAGCGTCGCGTCGGCGTCGTCCATCACCAACTGATTGATAGCATCGCGATAAACTTCGTTTACCAGTTCGGTTTCCGCACCAGTTGGCGCAGCCACAGCAGCGCCATTGCCATCGCCCACCGCCATTTCAGTTAGCACCACGGGATCTCCGCCCGCTGTCGCTGCTGCCAGTTTCGCCAGACCGATCACTGTAATCTTCGTAGAAAAGGCCATTTAATCCCCTGATGCTATGGTGGTGACATCACCGCTGATCGTCGTTGCTCCGACCAGCACTAGGCCGCGAGATCGAGCGCGAATGTCGATGCCCGTTAAGTGACTGCGTAAATTCTTCGCCGCACCGATTAGTTGTTCGATGATTTTGTAGTCACTGTTGTCGGGGATGCCCGACTGCTCGAGCGTCAACAGAACCTCAAACGTGTAAGGTTCGCCCGCAGGCATTTGTTGATGCCACTCTGTAACGGATGATTCAAAACCGATTCCAGTCAGCGCCGATTTAAGAGCGCCGATCGTGCCTTTGCGTCCGTGTACGCTGACGCTGGCCTTAATCACATTTCGCTTCTGTTGCTCAGTCCAGCTGCTATTCCAGACGTCCACGCTGAATGCCCATGCCAGCCAAGGCAATAGAGCAACGGGGCACGTGTCCGGGTCCCATACCTCTGACACAATGACAGGCACTGGCCGATCAATAGTCTCCGAGATCGCACGCTCAAGAGGCCTGGCGCTGGGCGGCAGCAAATCAGACATCGGTATCCTCCGATGCTGTTACTGCGATGTCGGTACAGTAGGCCGCTTCACCGTCGCCGATCACAATGGTCGCCAGTGGCGATACCAAGTCAACACTCTGCACGCCAGGCTGATGCAACGCGGCATAGATTCCGGACAATGTGACGTCGTATCCAATCTTGCGAATACTCTCGATATAGCTGGTCAGCTTTTCTTCAGCACTTTGTCGCACCACTTCAGGATCTGGCCCCGGAAGCATCGTCAGGTTTGCTTCGATGGCATATTCGACGATGGCGGCGGACACTACATTGACCAGGTCAGTCAACGGCCGCACTGACTCCTGGTTAAGTGCCACGTCAACTTTGTCGATCAGATCTCCGGAGGCGGTACCGGTGCCAGATCTGCTCAGCACATAAACCGTGACTACACCCGGCTCTGTCGAAAGTGCTTGGATATCCCGCACGTCTGCATCAGCGCCAAGCGCGTGGAAAACGTAACTGCCGACACTGCCGGCGGTGGTAATTCCCTCCAGTGCCAACTGGATACGTGCGCGGAAGTCGGTGTCAGATTCCAGGATTTCTGGCTCAGGCGGTATTGCCGATGCATCGCCGGGATCTATTACCAGGCGGCTGATGTTGAAGTTCGCGCCAATCTGATCCAGGTTGGCACCTCGCGCGAAGGCCAGCATCACTGATCTGGCCGCATCATTCACACGCTGCCGGACCAGCAGTTCTCGATAGGCGGCTACCTCCAAAATCTTGATGGCCGGATCCGACTCCAGGAGCTCTGTAAAATCCGGATCACGTGCCACAAGATCAGCGATCATTTCAGCCAGTATTGTCTCGTAGTTAAGAGTTTCAACCACCTGCGGGGAGGGCAGTAGGGACAGATCTATCGCGCTCATCAGAGTGTCACCTTCATTTCAAGCGGCTGGCCTTCTTTTGTTTGTCCGGACAAAAATATCTCGCCACTTCCTGGCTGCGCCGAACTGATCATCATCTTCACGCTGGGGATCTGCAGGCGAGGCTCCCATCGGATTATTGCCATGAAGCTAGCTGCATACAGGCGCAGCAAGGTGGCATCGTTCATCGGCTGGTCGATTAGCTCAGGCAGCAACGATCCATAATCACGACGTTGCACGCGCGATCCGATAGGAGTCGTCAAAATGTCCTCCACACTTTGTCGGATGTGATCGATGCCATCTAGACGGCGACCTGTTGTTGCGTTCATGCCCGTCATTGTTGCTGGTCCGTCGTGTTGGTCTGAGCTGCCACATCGTTTTCTTTGTGGGTATGGTCGTTGTAAATTTCGCGGTCGCCGGCCATCGATCTGGTTCCGTCCGATACGTTCCCTTCAGCGGCAACGTTTCCAGAACAACCAATGTCACCATTAACCTGCAAGCTGCCGTTGATCGTGGTGAGCGGACAATTTACTTCCGACGTTGATTCTGCAGGGAGCGTCAGCTTAAAAGCGTGCGTCACGTGGTTGTACTCAACGACAGCGCCATCAGGAAACACACGCATCCAAACATCAGGATCCGATGAAGGGGCAGGGTGCGTGTCGCTGTCCAATCCTGTGAGCACGATGCCAGCTGCCAGATCACCACCAGGTGAAAAAAGTATGACTTGCTCACCTACGGTCGGTGGCGACCAATCGCGCGTGGTGCCCGCGCGGAAACTGATCCACTTCAGCCAACCGGTCACGTTATCGCCTGATTTCACTCTCACGCGCACAGCTTCATGGTCCACCTGGTCGATGGTGCCCAGGCGAATCAAGTTGTGGATCAGGCGCAGGAGTTCAGCAAAATTTGTCATGGCAGTAGGGTTGCCCTTGCGCGCGCGGGGAGCAATGCAGTCAGTTCGTAACGGCAGGCGGTAAGAAGTGCGAACGCTATGTGAGGTGATCGATCAGCAGATCTCTGATCATTAAACGATCTGCATCGGAGAAACCCAGCAATTCACGTTGCGGGTACTGAGTCTGAGCACCACTTTTTGTGACGTGATCGCGCAGGCCGTACTGGTGAACGCTGGCAATCTGTGCCACCCGGCCAAAAAAACCGACTTCAGCGGTGCTATCGGTAACTTTGACGCGCAGGTGTGTTGCCTGCCGGATCTTGCTGAACATTGCACCGCGACGTACAAACCCTTTGCGCTGGCGGTTCTGAGGCTTGCGTGGCTCGAAGGGACTGCCATCCGGATTCTGCTGTGCAGCGATGCGGGTACGTTGCGCCTGGCGCAGCTGCTGGGCGACGGTGCGTGCGAGTTTGCGACGCTCGGCAGGGGCCAGCTTTGCCAGCAGTGGTTGTGCCCAAGTCTCCAGATCCTGTAGTTCATTCATGGTGCGCTTTCCTCGCCCCACTCAGCGATCAGGGTGTAATCATCTTCTGCCTCTTCGTCCCGTATGAATATCTGCCAGTGAGTGGCAGGGCAGGTGATGATGTCAAATTCAGGCTTGCGGTGATCAACCTGTATCTTACCGGCGACACAGTCGACGATCGCGACAACGCGCTCTGTGAGTGTCACCTGCAGGGACAGATCCATGGCCGTGTTGCTGAGGATCTCCGCGTCCAGGCGCACGGCCTCTGTCGGCGTCAGATTGGGTTGGAACGTTGTTAACCACTGCAGCAACGGCAACATCACCAGATCAAGGCTTCCGCTGTAGTCGGTCAGCACGATACGCACAGGGATGCTGTATTCATGCGAAAGGTTCTGGCCCCGGTGGAATTCGACGGTCCCCTGCTCAACAAACGTCAGCAGGCGATCGGGATTTTTCTTCAGCCCGGGAACCCGATCAATCAGATGTTTGCGTAGTGCTTTGAGCTTTTCCATATGTCACCTGTCACAGCCCATCGATGTTGCCAGGGCAATGACATCCTCCACGGTGAGTTTGTTGGCCAATTCAGAGTCCGACAAACCCAGAGCACGGCCAGCTGCTGCAGATTTTATGAACGTGCCCGAATGTTCAAATGATCCGCACCAGGCGACCGCGCCCTTGGGGACGCCGTTGGTGGTGGAGCAGGCTGAAAGCAGCAGGGAGATCATGATGATTAGAGTTGCGCGCATTTTTTGAGCTCCTGGATATAGTCGGTCATTCGGTGATCTTGTCCGCGAGACCAAAGGGAAAACGCACGGTCCCGCAATTGTGCCAACGGGCTCGGGTCGATTTCATGACCTCCGGACTTGCGGATGTACAGGCAAGTGCCTGCATGGCTATAACCCAACTTCGGCCAACGGCAGACGAAATCGGCGCCGTTTTCCACACGCACGTATTCACCATATCGGTAGGCCAGTCGGATCTGGCTCGCAGTCGATGCGCGTGGCTGGCCGAACGTGATGCAGCGGGATCCTCTGCGCATCGGCAGGTTTATTTCCGCGCTGATCGCCAGCAGCAATGCAATAGCGCCACCACGGCTGTGGCCGGTGAATACCATGCTGTGTACCGGATACTGCTTCAAAACAGCCAGCATGGCGTCCTCCAGCGCCTTAGCAGCCTGGACAAAACCTCTGTGCGCTGTGATGCCATACCAGTCAGCGCGCAGCAGTGTCTGGAAGTTGCTCATCCAGTCGACTGGATCGTCGGAGCCTGCAATAGTGATGTAGACAGTGTCAGGTGACACATAAGCACAGCCGTAATCACCGCCGGCCTTGAAGTGATGAATGCCCAGAATATCCAGGCGTTCGGTGTTGGGTGTGCGCTGGTAAACATCGCGGCATAGCTGTGCGACGCTGATCAGGTAATCCAGACTCATTTAGCGCCTGCTTTCACAATGCGCCATGCCTCACGCCAGCACGCTTCCCATTTTTCCGGGTGCGGAATGCCAGGCGCCCAGATGCGCAGGTAGTAGTTCCAGGCGCGTGCCATTTCATGTTCGCCAGGCAGCGGATCAGGATGCCGCCACAACGCTAAGCGCGACCACACAGCACACAACAGATCATTGTGAACCAGGGCTTCATGGATGGTGTCCACATCCTCCGGGTAGCCGAACTGTTCCAACACCGTCAATGCCATTTTTCGCGATGCGTTGTGACGCAGAACCTCGCTGATACCGATACGCTCAAACTGTTGGAATCCCGCTGCAGGCGTGGTGACCGATTTCCACCAGTCGCGAAAGCCACGCACCAACTGCCGGCGGTGTTTGAATTCCGATTCTTGCAGGCCGATGGCTATAACCAGCGCTCGGGCTTCCAATGAATTGAATGAGGCCGGGAAAAATCGAGCGGCTGCGGGCACCACCAAATCATGGTAGGTCTGTGCGTTCATCGTCGCTCCTGAAGGGTCTGGCTTTGCTGCTGTTGTCTGATTTCTGCACGTTGATCGTCACTTCCATGCCGAGCTTTCTCAGCACCACGCGCATGGACAAGTTGCCCGCTGCCAGTGCTAGGGCGGTTATCAAACCAGCTGCGCCGGTGAGCAGTAGGAGCTCGCTCCAGCCGCTGATCAGCGTTGGGTAAAACACCATCGCGCCGGCCAGGGCCATCAACCCTCCAAACGCGCCTGTAATGGCATAGGCGATCGCAAAGGTGGCAACCGTTTCCCGACGGGTGCGGGCGTGCTGGATGCATGCCACACCGCCGCCTACAGCGCCGTTTAGAATGGCCCCGACAAAGGGCAGGAGCTCGGGCAGGCGAAACTGCACTTGATCATCAAGCATGAGGGTTACAGTCCTTCTCATGGCGAATCTCCACCTCATGACCACAGCTGCACGGTCTCAATGGTGCGAGTTCGCACGGGATTGGAAGGCAATGTCACTGCAGTGCCTTCAGGTAAATTCGGGCCGAGATCTGCCAGCCCTGGATTGAGCTCCAGCACCTGCTCAGTGACGCCGGCAGTGCGGCCGAGCACACGGTGGCACAGATGGTCCAGCGTTTCGTTTTGGTGGGCATAGGCGATGTTCATCAGATCAGCTCCACCGTAGAGTGCGGCTTGCCTTCGATGTCGCAGACAGCCCAACGTGCATCGCGCCGGTAATCGTCTGCAGCTTCATCCTTCGCCTGGCCAGAGTTATCACCACCAGGCGTTGCGCTTTGGTCTCGGTAGCGCTCCAGAAGCGTGGCCTTTGCTGTGGCATAAACGGCGCGAAGGTAAAGTGTCTTGAAGTGATCAGCGATCGCCCAGACGGGAGGCTCAACCGATGCATGAGACTCATGACCCTTTCCAATCTGTGTCGCCTGCCAGTCAGCCAACTGGCGGTTGACATCAGTAATCGCAATCTGCAGGGCCGTCTTGATACGGGCAGGCGTGGCACTGCTGTCGATGCGCTCCACAACAACAAAATCAGCCGGTTCTATATCTGGCCAGAAATCGTTGTTTGCGATCGGTTCCGACTCTTCTGAGTCATCAGGCTCGCTGCCGGTACCGTAGCTGATCAGTGATGTCATGTTGCCCTCAAAAGTAGGGGGGTGGGCCGGGACATGGAGGGAGAACGATCACCCCAGCCCGGCGCCCCCCTGGCGTCGGCGTGCGACTCAGTAGGACGATCAGCTGTCGCTGCCGTCCTGTTGTTTTTTCAGTTCACGGGCGAGTTTTTCAATGTCTTTTTTCACGCCCACTTTCTCATTCAGCTGTACGGCGCGATTCAGATGGTTGAGTGCCTCCTCGGTACGGCCGCACTGGCGGTTCGCGAACCCGATGGCTTTGTGCAATTTGGCGCGGATCTGATCGTGCATGTCCGCATCAGCAGTCAATCGATCTGTCAGGATCAGATTCGACAGCATCACGAAGTCCGGCGCACTGGCTTCGTCCTGTTCCAGCTGAGCGAGGACTTTCAGCGATTCATCAGCGACTTGTTCAGCAACCAAGCTGGCGGTGTCGCGCTGGTAACGGTCAGGCGTTTTCAGGCCGTGTTTCAGCGCATAAGTTGCGATGGCCAAACCGGTGGTGATATCGCCGATGTCAAAGAACCAGACCATGAGCGTCATGATCACGTCGTCTTGTGCGCCTTTATCGGCTGACAGTACGCCCTCGATATACGGGTAGAAGTCGGGTAACAGTTCGCGCTTTTTCTCCACCTTTGCTTCGATAGACTGGATGGATTTAAGTGTGCGACGTGCTTCCCACAAAGCGGCCTGCATCAATTCGTATTGGTCGCCGGTTTGGGGTTGGCCGGCCGTTGCGCTGCCAGCTGATTCGGCAGACATCATGCGCTGGAAGTGGCGTTGTGCGGGGGTTGATTTGCGGGACACGGTGTTGTTCTCCTTGGTCAACCAGGGCAGAGCCGGCTTTCTACTGCTGCCGGATGCCCTGGGGTGCTACTGCGCTCGTCGTGGGTTATGTGTTACGGGGCTTCGGGCACATCAAATGTGATGTTTTCGATCAGGCAGCCAAAGCCGTAATCTTCGACTACGTAGGCGTCATTGCTGGACTCGTAGTTTTCGATACGCTTGCGCTTGGGCTCATCAACGATATGGCGCCGACGGGAACCGTTTTGCCAGTACATCGACAGGTTCTCCAAGCTAGTAATCAGAATCTTGCCTTCGGGGAAAAATGGCACGCGCACTGCGCCCAGACCGCCGACACGTTTCTGAGACACGATCATATCCAAGGCCACGTTTTCGGTGGGCGTCTGGGCATGAGCGCTGATCAGGGGGAAATACTTGTCAGACAGCATCTGGCGACCCATGATCGCTACCAGATCAGTGGATTCACGGAACCATGGATCGATCAGGTTGTTGACTGCATCGAACACCAGTGCGTCCAGGTTTTCATAGTCGCCACCTGCACCGATGGTGATCTCATCAGAATCAGCAACCACTTCGGACATCACTCTGGCAGGAGCATGCGTTCGATACTTCTGCAGCCAACCAATGTTGACGTCTTGCAGCAGAGGGTTTGCGCCACGATCGCTGGCAGTGGCAGCGTTGATGCCATTAAAGCCGATCATGATGCGATCAAGCGCTTGCTGACGGATGATCGCGTTACGCACGCGCAGTTGGAAGTCAGGGAACTTTGCCCACGCGTCCAGTTTGGACCATGCCAGGAAAGTATCAAACTCGGTGCTGTAGCACTCATAGTTGTTGTCGGTCAGTGTGGATAGGTCACGTGGCGAACGATCAGTTGTTGCTACGTTGGTTCGGCCAGCGATAGGGCCGCTGATGCCGAGGCCAAGTTTCTCGCCTTTGATTTCATCGACACCGACGATGTTGATGCGGTTCAAAAACTCGCTGGATTCCTGAATTTTTGATTCCAAGGTTTGTTGCACGCTCGGCTCAATGCTGAACGATTCAGAGGCATCGGCAACGCCAGAAAGCATAGCAATCTGAACGCGCAGTTGATTAAACAATTTCCGGGTGTCATTACGCATGGTCGGGTCCTTAACAGTCGGTGAGTACTACGCCATCACCGCCAGTGGCCGGTGGGCGATTAGGGTGGTCGGGCTCGTTGTCGAGGCGCGTGTACAAATCTTCAAAACGCTTCAGCAGAGCCTGGTGTTGGCCCTTCAGATCGTTGAATGCCTGGTCACTGGCAGCTAAGGCAGTCTCTAATGCACCGTGTTTCTCAACGAACAGACCCAGCGTTTTTTCCAGGTCGGCGCGAAAAGTAGCCAGGTCACCTTTTGTTTTGTCCCCGAGCTTGGAGAACAGCGCTTTGACACTGTCCAGCAATGATGGGCCAGCGGCCACTGGATCAGCAGGAGGATCCTGTTCGGCGAACAGTTCCGTCAGATCAATTTCCAGCGCTGCTGTAAAAACGTTCTCCGGGCGTTGCTTGCGGTTGGCCAGCGGGGATTCTTTGCCCAGCTTGGCGCTGAACTGCAGCATTTCAGTTCCCAGGGAGGCGGGCGAATCAGTGACTGCCATGCCAATCAGGTAGGCTTCGCCGGTGTCAGAAAAATCTGGATCCACTTCTATGGATGAATAAATTTTCTGACGTTTTTTGTTGATTTCCTTCAGCTCATCAGTCGGGTCGAGCTGAACGTAGAGACCGAGCTTTCCAGCCAGGGCACCGTCTTTGATCTCTTCTGCCTTGACGGCTTTTACATCGCCCAGGGCAGAGAACGGGCCATCATGGAAAAGTCCACGGATATGCTCCTGCCAGATGCGGGCGCCGTATACGGTGGGGTTGAAATTCTTGGCCATCTGTTCGATCCACAGACGTGATATCGTTCGGCCATCTGTCGTGGCGCCTTCTACGGCGACGCGGAACCATTTCATCAGCTCGCTCCTGCATGGGGGTGGTCGGTTCGTGTAGTCAGCAGATTCACCGCTCGCGCGTCCTTGTTCCAGCGCTGCACTTCTTACCGCCCGCCGTTACGAACCAGAACCAGATTCCCTAGTCGCGCGCGCGGGTACGCTGGCCGCATGAATACTGCCGCTGACTTGACTTCCGATGGACCCAGAACCAGCGCCCGCCATTTGTACTGGCAGGGCTGGCGGGTCGCACGCATATCTGAACTGCTGGACATACCAGCAGCGACCATACATTCGTGGAAAATCCGCGAGGGCTGGGCAGACGCATCACCAGTGCAGCGGGTGGAAGGTGCCCTTGAAGCACGGATGGTTCAGCTGATCTGCAAGGATGGAAAAGAGGGCAAGGATTTTAAGGAGATCGACCTGCTAGGCCGGCAGATGGAGCGCCTGGCACGGGTTCATAAATACGATAAAACAGGGCGTGAGGCAGATCTCAATCCGAACATCAATGCACGCAACGAAGCCCCGCGCAGCCGGAAACAAAAACGTAATTACCTGGACGATGATCAGGTCATTGCACTGCGCGCTGCGTTCGATGATTCGCTATTCGACTACCAGCGGGTTTGGCATGAGGCCGGCATAAAGCACCGGATCAGGAACGTCCTTAAATCCCGGCAAATTGGTGCGACATGGTACTTTGCACGTGAAGCCATCGTTGATGCGTTTGAGAATGGCCGTAATAAAATATTCTTGTCCGCCTCAAAAGCGCAGGCTCATGTGTTCAGGGCCTACATTGTCCAGTTCGTTAAGGAAACCTGCGACGTTGAGCTGAAGGGCGATCCGATCATATTGGACAACGGTGCAGAGCTGCACTTTCTAGGTACCAACTTCCGCACCGCTCAGTCCTACCATGGCGACTTGTTCATGGATGAATACTTCTGGATCCATGGGTTCCAGCAGTTCCGTAAAGTTGCTTCCGGCATGGCGATGCACAAAAAGTGGCGCCAGACGTATTTCTCCACACCATCATCGTTTTCACATGAGGCATACCCGTTCTGGTCTGGCGAGCTCTTCAACAAGCGACGCCCGAAAGCCGAGCGCGAAGAGTTTGATGTTTCACACGCAGCGCTCGCAGGCGGCGTGTTGTGTCCCGATGGCCAGTGGCGACAGATCGTCACTGTGCTGGATGCTGCAGAGGGTGGCTGTGATCTATTTGATATCGCGCAGCTGCAGCTGGAGTACTCCCCGGATGAGTTTGCGAACCTGCTGATGTGTATGTTTGTCGACGATTCACAGTCGGCATTCCCGTTGTCATTGGTCCACCCGTGCATGGTTGATAGCTGGGAAGTCTGGGAGGACTACCGGCCATTTGCCCCTAGGCCTGTTGGCGATCGCGGTGTCTGGATCGGTTATGACCCGACCGGTACCGGCGAGGATGGCGACGGGGCAGGGCTGGTGGTGGTGTTGCCGGCGAGATCCGAAAACAGCAAACACCGCGTGCTTGAAAAGCACAGGCTCAAGGGTGAGGACTACCAGGCGCAGGCCGATTTCATCAAGTCGCTCAGGACCAAATACAACATCGAACACATCGGCATCGATGTCAGCGGCCTGGGTGAAGCCGTGGCCGAGCACGTGGAGAAGTGGTTCCCGACGCTGACCAGGTATCGCTACGACATAGGGCTCAAATCCCGAATGGTGATGCAGGCTCAGCAGATCATGCGCAAAAGACGCCTCGAGTTCGATGCGGGCTGGTCTGATATGGCGCAGTCATTCATGGCTATCAAACGTGAGCTCACAGCCAGCGGCCGCCAGTTAACTTACACATCAGGGCGGAATCGTCTGACCGGCCACGCGGATCTCGCGTGGGCAGTTATGCATGCCCTGCACTTTGAACCGATTACCGGTGCCGCAGAAGAGGGCACAGGCAAATCCATGATGGAGATGTACGAATGAGCAGACGTAGAAACCAGCGCCAACAATCCATGGCTGCTACGGCAGAGGCACCTGTAGTGGCGGCAGCAGCCCCGGCTTCAACGGGATCAGGCGTGAAGGCATTCACGTTCGGAGATCCCGAGCCAGTCACCAGCATGAGGGACTTCTTTTACGAAGGCCTCTGGCTGTCGGCTGATGAGTGGTACGAACCCCCCGTGCCGTTTGCCATCCTGGCCAAAAGCTACCGGGCTACGGCACACCACGGCAGTGCTCTGCAGGTGAAGCGCAACATTCTGCTGCGCACATTCATTCCCCATCCGCTGCTGGATCGCAGAACGTTTAAAGGTCTGGCACTGGATTACCTGGTGTTTGGCAACGGGTATCTGGAAGATCGTCGCGGCCGGTTGGGCAAGGCGTTGCCTCTGCAACACCTGCATGCCAAATACACACGCCGTGGCAACAATGATCGGTACTGGTGGGTGCCGAACTATCTGCAGCGAACCGAGCTGCCAGCAGGGCGGGTGATACACATCAAGGAACCGGACATCGACCAGGATATCTATGGCCTGCCTGATTATCTGGGATCTCTGCAGTCAGCCTGGTTGAATGAGTCAGCCACGTTGTTCCGGCGTCGCTACTACCTCAACGGTAGTCATGCTGGGTTCATCATGTACGTATCAGACCCTGCTCAGGATCCAAAGGATATTGATGCAATGCGTGATGCCCTTAAAGCCAGCAAGGGCGTTGGCAATTTCCGCAACCTGTTTCTCTACAGTCCGAACGGAAAGAAGGACGGGATCCAGATCATACCGGTGTCTGAGGTGGCTGCAAAAGATGAGTTCATGAACATGAAGAACATCACCCGCGACGACCAGCTGGCCGGCCACAGGATCCCGCCGCAGTTGATGGGTATCGTGCCAGGCAACGCCGGCGGATTCGGTGACGTTGAAAAAGCAGCCAAGGTATTCGTTGCAAACGAGCTGGAGCCACTGCAGGCAGCGTTCATGGAAATCAACGAACGTATCGGCGAGGAGGTGGTTCGCTTCCGGGACTATGTCCTGGGTGATTCACCAGGGTCCGGACTGGATCCCGCCCGTTAAATCTTCTGTAGTCCCCCTTTGCCGCCTCCGGGCGGCTTTTTTTTGCCCGATCGGCACCCACAGCGCGCCGTCAATACCCCGCCCCGCCTCCGGTCTTTGCCTGTTAATTTTTTGGCAGCAGTGCAGAGCCACGCAAAGCCCGCAACACCGGCGCGATTTCGGTGATTGTAACCATTTAAAATTTATGCACTTTTTCTTAATCCTGTCAGGCAATACGCCAGCCAGAGCAGGCATCTTTATTTTCAAAGGGGGGGTACACACGCAGAACTAACCGTGGAACCGTGGATGGGGTGTTTTAATAATTATCTGTTTGATATTTAAGAATATTCTATCCACGGTTTGGCCGTGGATGAAGTGTGGAAAGTGTGGATCATTTTTTGTACAGCTCCACGAACCGTGGATTGCTACCTGCGCATTTTCCGGGGCTTTCTTTTATATATTCTTCTTTCTTTTTAATAAGTTAAATCAATATATATATAGAAAGAAGGTGAACAGCATCCACAGTGAGAAAGGTGAAAACGTGGAAGAATGAGCACAAACCGTGGAAAAAACAGGGTAATCCGTGGAAGCTATTTCCCCGAGTATCAATAACTTAACTAAAAACTGGGGTGAAATCCACGGGTTCTGTGCGCTCCCTGTGACCTTGGAAAAAAATAAAGGGCCGGAAAGATCCTGCCCGGTTTTTTTCTGGCGCAGCCGATTTCTCTGGTTCAGACGTGGGAGTTGGGCAGATCTGGGAGGCCGCTGGCAGCGCAGCAGCTGCAGGGGAGACAGCTGGAAGTGACTATATAAGGTGGGTGTGGATAATGCGCTGGCCAGGCAGATCTGGCCCTGTGCAGGAATATAGGAAAACTCAGATTTTTAACACTTGAAAAAAGTGATAATAATGCAGTAAAAACAATTATTTAAGTTATTGTGCAAACAACACTGGCAGTGTTGAGGTCAGCGGTTCGATCCCGCTTAGCTCCACCAAATTTAGTCTGAACACAGACCGCCTGATACAAATTTTGTGACAGGCACAAAAAAGGCCGATTCATGTTTAAGTGAATCGGCCTTTTTGTTTGTGCGCCATTTGTATTTCGGGGTGCCTGGTATATGGCCTTCCTGTGCCCGGGGGGGCGCTGCCTTACTTCCCCCGGATTACAGTTCGGTTGCTCAGACCGGATAGTCGCGCTTGGGTGAGCCGCGGTAGAGCTGGCGTGGGCGTCCAATTTTATAAGGGCCACTGAGCATTTCATTCCAGTGGGAGATCCAGCCAGGTGTGCGGCCCAAAGCAAAAATAACGGTAAACATGCTGGTCGGGATGCCAATGGCTTTAAGAATAATGCCTGAGTAGAAATCTACGTTAGGGTAAAGTTTTCTCTCAATAAAGTATTGATCTTCCAGAGCAATTTTTTCAAGTCTACGGGCAATCCTGAATAACGGGTCGTTTTCGACACCCAGGTCAGCCAGAACCTCATCGCAGATCTTGCGCATGACCTTGGAGCGCGGATCAAAGTTTTTATAAACCCGGTGGCCAAAGCCCATCAGGCGGAACGGATCATCTTTGTCTTTGGCTTTGGCAATAAACTCTTCTATGCGCGATTCATCACCAATCTCATTCAGCATCTTCAGTACAGCTTCGTTGGCGCCGCCGTGTGCCGGTCCCCACAGCGCTGCTATGCCGGAAGAGATACAGGCATAAGGATTTGCACCGGTAGAGCCAGCCAGTCTGACAGTTGACGTTGATGCGTTTTGTTCATGGTCGGCGTGCAACAGGAATATCACGTCCACCGCCTTGGCCAATACCGAGCTGACATTCGGGCCTTCTGCGGGGACACCAAACATCATGTGCAGGAAATTCTCGGCGTAAGTCAGTGAGTTGATAGGGCTCATTACAGGCTGGCCGATGGAGTGCTTGTAAATCATTGCGGCCAGTGTAGGCATTTTTGCGATCAGGCGGATTGCGGCAAGGTGGCGATGCTCGGCGTCATCTACATCAAGGCTGTCGTGATAAAGTGCTGCCAGAGCGCCGGTCAGAGAAATCAGTACTGCCATCGGGTGGGCGTTGCGCTGGAACCCGTTAAGTAGTTGTGCAATCTGCGCATCCACCATGGTGTGACGTTTAATTTCGTCAGTAAATGCTTGTTTGTTGGCTGCGTCGGGCAGTTCACCTTTAAGCAGTAGATAACAGGTTTCGAGGTAATCGGAATGATCTGCCAGTTGATCTATTGGATAACCACGATGTAACAGTACCCCGGCATCACCATCAATATAGGTAATTGATGATTCTGTGGACGCTGTTGACATGAACCCTGGATCGTAGGTGAACACGCCTTTGGAAACGAGACTGCGAACGTCTATTACGTCCGGGCCAATAGTGCCTTCCAGAACGGGAAGCTCAATCACATCCTGGCTGCCGGCCAGGCTGACGCGGGCTTTTTTGTCACTCATATTCTACTCCTGACTGATAAACTTCCAGCTGCCGGCGGTTGCAATTACCCGCTCAAGAACCGGCCAACGGCCTGCCTTTTGGATTGTTGTTTAAAGGGCAGGGGGCCAGCGGCAAAAGCGGTACTGTACCATAAACCGGAGTTTGTTCACTCCCGCCACATCATAATTTATTGCAAATGACAGCATGCTGTCGATTGAGGGCCTTTAAACCGCTGCAACAGGGTCTGTTTTATTGTATTCCGGCATCTATGGGAATATACTCTGCGCCCACACGATCGGCGTCATAAAGTGCCGAATTCGTTGACGAAGCGACTGAACCGGAAAGGAATTTTTTTCGTATCATCCGTAGTAAGAATACGGAGCGTTCAGACACTCCGGTGGTGAGCAGAATCTCATCCGATTGTGGACGAGAACTGGTCGTAACACTAACTGCGCCCGTAAGCGGGCTCCACTTGAATTGGCTACCAGTGAAAGACAACAGACCTAAAAATCTCGATCTCTATACCGTGCGCTTTCCGTTACCCGCAATTACGTCGATCCTGCACAGGATTTCCGGGGTTTTCATTTTTGCCGGCATCTTTGTGTTGTTGTGGTTGCTTTCCGAGTCCCTGACTTCCGAGTCCGGATTCAGAAATGTTCAGGAATGGCTGGCTGCTACGCCCGTCAAACTTGTGATTTGGGCAATACTCGCCGGGCTTCTCTATCACCTTATTGCCGGTATCAAACACCTGGTGATGGATATGGGTATTGGTGAAACCCTCGAGGGGGCCAATATCGCTGCGAAGCTTGTTGTTGTGTTCTCTGCGATTGCGATAGTGCTTGCGGGAGTGTGGATATGGTAAGAAACATCACCAATTTTGGACGCAACGGAGTATCTGACTGGGTCATCCAGCGCGTCAGCGCCGTCATTCTGGGCGTCTACTTTGTGGGCCTGCTGGGTTTTATGCTGTTGTCCCCGGATCTTGGTTTTGCCCAATGGCAGGCTCTGTTCAGTGCAACCTGGATGCGGATAGCCAGCCTTGCCGCTCTTCTTGCTCTGTGTGCACATGCCTGGATCGGCATGTGGACAGTCTTCACCGACTACCTGACTGAATACATGCTGGGACCTAAGGGTACAGTGCTGAGATTTGTGTTTCAGGCAGCCAGCGTGTTACTGATTTTCGTTTACCTCGTTTGGGGTGTTCAGATTCTGTGGGGTCTATAAATGAGCGGTATGCGTACGATTTCGTTTGATGCATTGATTGTTGGCGGCGGTGGTGCCGGCATGCGTGCATCGCTGCAATTAGCCCAGTCAGGTTACAAAACTGCAGTTATCAGTAAAGTGTTTCCGACACGTTCGCACACCGTGTCCGCGCAAGGCGGCATCACCTGCGCGATCGCCAGTGATGATCCCAATGATGATTGGCGCTGGCACATGTATGACACGGTCAAAGGCTCTGACTACATCGGAGATCAGGAAGCGATCGAGTACATGTGTAGTGAAGGCCCGCAGACTGTATTTGAACTCGAGCACATGGGTCTGCCTTTCTCGCGGACTGCCAATGGCCGCATCTATCAGCGCCCGTTTGGTGGTCAGTCAAAAGATTTTGGTAAAGGCGGTCAGGCTGCCCGTACCTGTGCTGCAGCAGACCGTACCGGCCACGCGCTGCTGCATACGCTGTATCAGGGTAACCTGAAAAATGAAACCGTCTTTTTTAATGAATGGTATGCCACCGATCTGGTGCGCAATCAGGACGGCGTAGTTGTGGGCGTTATCGCCATCTGCATCGAAACCGGTGAGACAGTATACGTGCGCTCCAAAGCCACGGTACTGGCAACGGGCGGAGCAGGGCGAATTTATGCATCGACAACCAATGCGCTGATTAACACCGGCGATGGTGTAGGCATGGCGCTGCGGGCCGGTTATCCGGTGCAGGATATGGAAATGTGGCAGTTTCACCCCACCGGCATTTATGGTGCCGGTACACTGGTAACTGAAGGTTGCCGTGGTGAAGGCGGTTACCTGATCAACAAAGACGGCGAGCGTTTTATGGAGCGTTATGCTCCTAACGCGAAGGATCTGGCCGGGCGTGACGTTGTTGCCCGCTCCATGATCCAGGAAATTATTGCTGGCAAGGGTTGTGGTCCAAATGGCGATCACGTCTTGTTGAAACTTGATCACCTGGGTGAAAAAGTATTAAACGAGAAGCTCCCGGGCATTCTTGAGCTGTCGCGTACGTTTGCACACGTTGATCCGGTTAAAGAGCCTATTCCGGTAATCCCGACCTGCCATTACATGATGGGCGGTATTCCAACTAATATTAACGGTCAGGCTATTCGTCAGAACGCAAATGGTGAAGACGAATTGATTCATGGTCTGTTTGCTGTCGGCGAAGCTGCCTGTGTATCAGTTCATGGTGCCAACCGTCTGGGTGGCAACTCGCTGCTGGATCTGGTGGTGTTTGGTCGTGCTGCCGGTAAACACATTGAAAGCATGCTGACTCAGGGTGTTGAGCACCGTAAAGCTTCAGAGTCTGATATCGAGCAGGCGCAGTCGCGTCTGAATCGACTTAACAGTACCACTGGTGGCGAAAAAGTGGCTGATCTGCGTGCCGAGCTGCAGACCATCATGCAAAACCACTTTGGTGTGTTCCGGACCGGCGACTTTATGCGCGACGGGATCAAGAAGCTGGAAGCCCTGCGTCCACGCATAGCCAACGTCCACCTGATTGACAAGAGTAACGCCTTCAACACGGCACGCATCGAAGCACTCGAACTGGAGAACTTGTTCGAGGTTGCGGAAGCGACGGCACTGGCCGCCGAAGTCAGAACAGAAAGCCGTGGTGCGCATGCCCGTGAAGACTATCAGGAGCGTGATGACGAGAACTGGCTTTGCCATTCTCTGTATCATCCTGCAGAGCGCAAGATCACCAAGCGAGCTGTGAATTTCTCTCCCAAAACGGTTGAGAAGTTTGAACCCAAAGTCAGAACCTATTAATTATTTTGCTGCCTGTTTTCGGGCAGCAATGATTTTGAGCAAAGGTGAAACAACGTGTTAGTGAGTGTCTATCGCTATAACCCGGAAACTGATAGCAAACCGTCCATGCAAGAATATCAGATCGATATCCCGGAAGGGCGCGATCTGATGGTGCTGGATGTTCTGGAGCTGATAAAGAGGGAAGATCCTTCTGTTTCCTACCGCCGGTCTTGCCGCGAAGGTGTTTGTGGCTCTGATGGTATGAATATCAACGGCACCAACGGACTGGCGTGTATTACCCCTGTCTCTGCCGTGGCCAAAAACGGCAAGCTGGTGCTGCGTCCGCTACCGGGCCTGCCCGTGATTCGTGATCTGGTTGTAGACATGAGTATTTTCTACAAACAGTTCGAGAAAGTTAAGCCGTTCCTGGTGAACAACACACCGGCGCCGGCCATTGAAAGACTTCAGTCGCCGGAAGACCGGGCTAAACTGGACGGCCTGTATGAGTGCATCCTGTGTGCATGCTGCAGCACCAACTGCCCCTCGTTCTGGTGGAATCCGGACAAGTTTATCGGTCCGGCTGGATTGTTACAGGCTTACCGCTTCCTGGCCGATAGTAGAGATACTGCGACTGAGGAGCGGCTTGCAGGTCTTGAGGATCCGTTCAGTGTTTTCCGTTGTCGCGGAATCATGAACTGCGTTGCGGTATGCCCAAAGGGTCTGAACCCGACAAAGGCGATCGGACATATCCGTCAAATGCTTCTGCAGCGCGGGACCTGAGACTAACGTATTTTCAGAAACCGGCGGCGGATGGGCTCACGAGGCCTGATTCCGTAACGCCGGTTTTGTCAACCCGGGAATTATAAAAATGCACAACAGCATCATGGAGTTAATGTGGAGCAGTGGCCATCTTTCAGGTGGCAATGCCGAATATGTTGAGCAGCTCTACGACCAGTACTTGAAGGACGCCAGCCAGGTTCCGGAAGAGTGGCGGCTATATTTTGACTCTCTGCCCCAGTTGGTGGAGCAACCCGTTTCGGATGTCTCGCATCGGGAAATCCAGGAACATTTTCGCAAACTCGGCAAAACCAGCCGCTTTATGCCGGTGCTCAGCAACGATGTTGTTGTAAATTCCGAGCATGAAAACAAACAGGTTCAGGTCCTGCACCTGATCAGCTCCTACCGCGTCCGCGGGCATCAGAAAGCGTCACTTGACCCGTTGTCATTAATGCATCGCGAGCAGGTCCCTGATCTGCAACTTGATTTCCACAATCTTTCGCCTGCTGATAACTCCACCTTATTCCAGACCGGTTCGCTGCAGATCAACCGCGATACTGCAACCTTGCGCGAAATTGTTGAGTCGCTTGAGAGCATTTATTGCGGCTCTATCGGCTATGAATTTATGCATATAGTGGACCTGGCGCAGAAACAGTGGCTGCAGAAACGCATCGAACCGAAGCTGGGTAATCCAGGTTTCAGCACTGAAATCAAACGTCATTTGCTGGAGCGTCTGAGCGCTGCGGAGGGTCTTGAAAAACATCTGGATTCCAAGTACCCGGGTACCAAGCGTTTTGGACTTGAAGGTGGCGAAAGCCTGATCCCCCTTTGTGATGAGCTCATCCAGAGAGCGGGTAGCTACGGCGTCAAGGAAGTTGTTATAGGCATGGCGCATCGTGGCCGTCTGAATATGCTGGTGAATATTCTCGGCAAAAATCCTGCTGACCTGTTTAATGAGTTTGAAGGCCGCGCCAAGTACAAAAGTTCGGGAGATGTAAAATACCACCAGGGTTTCTCGTCCAATATTATGACCCCGGGCGGTGAAGTGCACCTTGCGATGGCGTTTAACCCGTCTCACCTGGAGATAGTATCTCCTGTGGTTGAAGGGTCAGTACGTGCGCGTCAGGATCGTCGCAAAGACAACCTGGGGCATTCAGTGCTTCCCGTCAGTATTCATGGCGACGCTGCTTTTGCCGGTCAGGGCGTGGTGATGGAAACTTTCCAGATGTCCAAGACTCGTGCATACGGGACAGGTGGCACAGTTCATATCATCATCAATAACCAGGTGGGGTTCACCACAAACCGCCAGGACGACGCACGTTCTACAGAATACTGTACCGATGTGGCAAAAATGGTGCAGGCGCCGATTTTTCACGTCAATGCGGACGACCCTGAAGCCGTGCTGTTTGTTACTCAGCTGGCTCTGGATTTCCGTTATGAATTCAAGAAAGATGTGGTGATTGACCTGGTTTGTTATCGCCGTCGCGGACACAATGAAACCGACGAGCCTGCGTCCACACAGCCAATCATGTATGCCAAAGTGCGTCAGATGCCAACCACACGCTCACTGTATGCAGACAAGATGATTGCACAGGGCGTTGTTACTGCGGCAGAGGTGGATGAACAAAATACTTCATACCGTAGTGCCCTGGATACCGGCGCTCACGTTGTGAAAAGTCTGATAAAAGAGCCCAATGTTGAAATGTTTGTGGACTGGAACCCCTACCTCGGGCACACATGGTCTCCGCATTACAACACCAGCATCAAGCTGGAGACGTTGCAGGCGCTGGCTAAAAAGATTACCACCTTGCCTGCAAACCTTACTCTGCATCGCCAGGTTCAGAAAATCTCTGATGATCGCTCCAGGATGGCTGCGGGTGAGATGCCGATAGACTGGGGTTTTGCTGAAACTCTGGCGTACGCCAGTATTCTGACCACAGGCAATCGCGTTCGCCTGACAGGCCAGGATGTCGGTCGGGGTACTTTCTCTCATCGCCACGCAGTATTGCGTGATCAGACAACAGAAGAAGAGCACGTTCCGCTGCGCTCACTGGTGTCTGATCCGAAGATGTTCAGTATTTATGATTCGCTATTGTCCGAGGCCGCAGTGCTCGCATTTGAGTATGGCTACGCGACTACTACCCCCAACGCCCTGGTTATCTGGGAAGCACAGTTTGGTGACTTTGCGAACTGCGCGCAGGTAGTAATTGACCAGTTTATTACCAGTGGCGAGCAAAAGTGGCAAAGGCTGTGTGGCCTGACCATGTTGCTTCCGCATGGTTATGAGGGGCAGGGACCAGAGCATTCTTCAGCACGTCTGGAGCGATTCCTTCAGATGTGCGCAGAGCAGAATATCCAGGTCTGCCTGCCGACAAACTCTACTCAGGTTTTCCACATGCTGAGACGTCAGGTATTGTCGCCTCTGCGCAAACCTCTGGTTGTTATGTCTCCGAAAAGTCTCCTGCGGCACAAAGAGACTTCGGCTACGCTTGAAGAGCTGGCCAATGGCACCTTCCAGGTTGTGATTGGAGAGACCGACAGCGATATCGTTGCAGACAAAGTGGATCGTGTAATTCTGTGCGCGGGCAAGGTTTATTACGACCTGCGAGCAGAACGACGTAGTCGCGGTCTGACCAATATCGCCATCATCCGTCTGGAGCAGTTATACCCCTTCCCGGAGGATGATCTGAGAGAAGCAATGAAGCAGTACGCCAATGTGTCCGATGTTGTGTGGTGTCAGGAAGAGCCTATGAACCAGGGCGCCTGGTATTCAAGTCAACACCATATGCGTAACGTCATCCAGTCTCTTGGCCTGACGGTTAACCTGCGTTATGCCGGTCGAGAGGCATCGGCATCTCCTGCGGCCGGATACCCTGAGTTGCACAATCAGCAGCTCAAGGCGTTCCTGGAGCAGGCATTGGGTCAGGGAAAGTAAACTAATAATTTGATCTGCTGGTCAGATAATAACTATCAAATATAAAGGACTTAACATGTCTATTGAAATCAAGGCACCACAACTGCCCGAATCAGTGCCGGATGGTACGATTGCAAGCTGGCATAAAAAACCAGGTGACGCGGTCAAGCGCGATGAACTGCTGGTGGACATTGAAACCGATAAAGTTGTTATTGAAGTAGTGTCGCCCGCGGATGGCGTGCTTGAAAAGATAATGAAGAATTCCGGTGACACAATTGTCAGTAATGAGCTTATTGCGGTTGTTAAAGAAGGCGCCGCTGCAGCAGCACCGGCAGCAGCAAAAACTTCGGAACCAGCGGCTGCAAAAACTGAACCCGCAGCAGAAGTACCTGCATTGAGTCCTGCCGCCAAAAAACTGGCTGAAGAACATGGGCTGAGCGCGGGTCAAATCAGTGGCAGCGGCAAAGCCGGCCGAATTACTAAAGAAGATGTGCTCGGCGCTATTGAAGGTGGTTCGCGTCCTGCTGCCCCGGTCAGGGAAATGCCGGTGGGTGTTGACGTGTCATCCGGTCGTGTTGAAGAGCGTGTCCCGATGAGCCGTCTGCGCGCCAAGGTCGCAGAGCGTCTGCTGCAGGCTTCCCAGACCACTGCCATGCTGACTACTTTTAATGAAGTAAACATGGCGCCTGTGATGGCATTGCGTGCTCGTTATAAAGACCAGTTTGAGAAAGCACATGATGGTATTCGTCTGGGCTTTATGTCGTTCTTTGTCCGCGCCAGCGTCGAAGCCCTCAAGCGTTATCCTGCGGTCAACGCATCAATTGATGGTAGTGACATTGTATATCACGGATATCAGGATATTGGTGTTGCGGTATCTTCTCCGCGCGGCCTGGTGGTTCCGGTACTCAGAAATGCGGACCACATGGGTCTTGCACAGATAGAAGGCAAGATTCGTGAGTATGGCAATAAAGCTCAGGATGGCAAATTGTCTATCGATGAAATGACAGGTGGCACGTTCACCATCTCCAACGGCGGCGTGTTTGGTTCTTTGCTGTCGACTCCTATTCTGAATCCTCCGCAGACTGCCATTCTGGGTATGCACAAGATTCAGGAGCGTCCAATGGCCGTAAATGGCAAAGTCGAGATTCTTCCAATGATGTATCTGGCGCTGTCTTATGATCATCGTATGATTGATGGCAAAGAGGCGGTTCAGTTCCTGGTTACGATCAAGGACTTGCTGGAAGATCCGGCTCGTATTCTGCTCGAGATCTGAGGTGATTCGAACAGGGCTCTTGTGCACAGTGTTGAACAGGAGTCCTCGCTCCGCTGAGCCACAGCCCTCACAAAGCTGTGGCTCATGCGTTTCACGGGTCAGTAACTAATTGCAAAGGTGGGAAATAATATGAGCAAGAAATATGATGTTGTAGTAGTAGGAGCAGGGCCAGCGGGTTACGTGGCTGCCATTCGTTGCGCACAATTGGGATTAAAAACAGCTTGTGTCGAAAAATGGCACGATGACAAGAACGATCCTGTTTACGGTGGCACCTGTCTTAACGTTGGCTGTATTCCTTCCAAAGCCCTGCTGGACTCTTCACACAAATATTCCGAAGCCAAAAAAGATTTTTCTATCCATGGCATCAGCATGGAAAAGCTGGCCATTGATGTGCCAGCGATGATTGAGCGCAAAGCGAAGATCGTCAAGCAGCTGACACAAGGCGTTAAAGGTTTGTTCGCCGCTAACAAAGTTGAAGGCATTCAAGGCGCCGGTACGTTGCTGAAAGGCAAAAAGGTGCTGGTCACAGCTGCAGACGGTTCGACTCAGGAGCTGGAGGCCGATCATATTATTCTGGCTGCAGGTTCTGAGCCCATCAAGATCCCGCCGACGCCTGTAGATCAGGACGTCATTGTTGATTCCACCGGCGCGCTTGAATTCAAAGAAGTTCCGAAGCGTCTTGGCGTGATCGGGGCTGGTGTTATCGGATTGGAACTGGGAAGTGTCTGGTCGCGTCTGGGATCAGAAGTGACTGTGCTGGAGGCAACAGACAGTTTCCTTCCTGCCGTGGATGCTCAGCTATCTAAAGAAGCATTGAAAGTTTTCGAGAAGCAGGGTTTGAAAATCAAACTCAGCAGCAAAGTAACCGGCAGTAAAGTCAGCACTGGAAAATCAAAAACCGTCACCGTTACCTACACGGATAAAGACGGCGATCAGGAAATCGTTTTCGATAAATTGATTGTTGCCGTGGGTCGTCGTCCGTGCTCAGCCGGCCTGCTTGGTGATGACACCGGCGTAGAAGTTGATCAGCGTGGTTTTGTCAAAGTGAACGACCAGTGTGCCACGGACGTTGCAGGCGTATGGGCTGCCGGTGATCTGGTGCGCGGCCCGATGCTGGCTCACAAAGGCATGGAAGAGGGCGTGATGATTGCCGAGCGTATCGCCGGTAAAAAGACCCAGGTCAATTACGATCTGGTGCCATTCGTAATCTATACCCATCCTGAACTGGCATGGGTTGGCAAAACTGAAGAACAGCTTAAAGCCGAGGGCATAGAGTACAACGTAGGTACTTTCCCGTTCAGCATTAATGGTCGTGCGATGGCAGCCAACGAATCAGCAGGTCTGGTGAAGTTGATTGCACATGCCAAGACCGATCGCATCCTGGGTTGTCATATTCTCGGCCCCAGCGCTGCTGATCTGGTGCAACAGATTGCGATTGCCATGGAGTTCAGCGCCAGCGCTGAAGATATTGGTTTGACCATGTTTTCACACCCGACCTTGTCGGAAGCGGTACACGAAGCAGCATTGGCGGTCGGTGGACATGCTATTCACGCTGCAAACAAGCGCAAGCGCAACTGATTCATGCGCTTTTATTACAGAGGACATTACGAATGAATCTACACGAGTATCAGGGAAAGCAGCTTTTTGCTGAGTATGGACTTCCGGTTTCAAAAGGCTTTGCGGTGGACACACCGGAAGCAGCAGCAGAGGCCTGTGACAAGATCGGTGGTGACATGTGGGTCGTCAAGGCTCAGGTGCACGCAGGTGGTCGTGGCAAAGCCGGTGGCGTAAAGCTGGTCAAAAATCGCGAAGACGCCAAAGCATTTGCAGCGCAGTGGCTGGGCAAGCGCCTGGTAACTTACCAGACAGATGCCAATGGTCAGCCGGTAACAAAAATCCTGGTTGAATCGTGTACGGACATCGCCAAAGAACTGTACCTTGGTGCCGTTGTTGATCGTTCTTCACGTCGTATTGTATTTATGGCATCCACCGAAGGTGGTGTTGAAATTGAAAAAGTTGCACACGACACTCCGGAGAAAATTCTGAAAGCAATCATCGATCCTCTGGTAGGCGCGCAGCCTTATCAGGGGCGTGAGCTTGCGTTCCAGCTGGGTCTGGAAGGCGATCAGATCAAACAGTTCGCCAATATTTTTGTTGGTCTGGGCAAGCTGTTTGTGGATTACGACCTGGCGCTGCTGGAAATCAATCCGTTGGTTATCAAGACCGACGGCAATCTGCACTGCCTTGATGCAAAAATAAACATTGATGCCAACGCGATGTATCGTCAGCCAAAACTTAAAGCCATGCACGATCCGTCGCAGGACGATCCGCGCGAAGCGCACGCTGCCAGTTTTGAGCTGAACTACGTGGCACTTGAAGGCAACATTGGTTGCATGGTGAATGGCGCCGGACTGGCCATGGGCACTATGGATATCGTTAACCTGCACGGTGGCAAACCTGCAAACTTCCTGGATGTGGGTGGTGGTGCTACCAAAGAGCGCGTCACTGAAGCATTCAAAATCATTCTGTCTGATTCGAATGTACAGGCCGTTCTGGTAAATATATTCGGAGGCATCGTTCGTTGCGACATGATTGCTGAAGGCATCATTGGTGCTGTCAGGGAAGTAGGTGTGAAAGTTCCGGTGGTTGTGCGTCTTGAAGGCAACAATGCCGAGCTGGGTGCAAAAGTGCTGGCTGAAAGTGGTCTGAACATCATCGCGGCAAAAAGCCTGACTGATGCTGCTCAGCAGGTCGTCAAGGCCGCGGAGGGTAAATAATGAGTATTCTGATTAACAAAAACACCAAAGTAATCTGCCAGGGTTTTACCGGCGCTCAAGGAACATTCCACTCAGAGCAGGCAATCGCTTACGGCACCAAGATGGTTGGTGGCGTAACACCAGGTAAAGGCGGCACTGTTCATCTGGGACTGCCAGTGTTCAACACCGTACGTGAAGCGGTTGCAGCGACTGGTGCAGACGCCAGCGTAATTTATGTGCCGGCGGCATTCTGCAAAGACTCGATTCTGGAAGCCGCCAACGGTGGCATCAAACTGATCGTTTGTATCACTGAAGGCATTCCGACTCTGGATATGCTGGATGCCAAGGTCAAGTGTGACGAGCTGGGTGTACGCCTGATCGGACCCAACTGCCCGGGCGTGATTACTCCCGGTGAGTGCAAAATCGGCATTATGCCTGGTCATATACACAAGCCTGGCAAAGTGGGCATCGTGTCACGTTCTGGCACCCTGACTTATGAAGCTGTCAAACAGACCACTGACTATGGTTTTGGTCAGTCTTCTTGTGTTGGTATTGGCGGAGATCCGATTCCCGGCTCCAACTTTATCGATATTCTGGCTCTGTTTGAAAAGGATCCCCAGACTGAAGCGATTGTGATGATTGGCGAGATTGGCGGCAGCGCGGAAGAAGAAGCCGCTGCTTACATCAAAGCCCATGTTACAAAACCCGTCGTGTCCTATATCGCAGGCGTAACCGCACCAGCTGGTAAACGTATGGGCCATGCCGGTGCGATTATCTCGGGAGGCAAGGGTACTGCTGATGAGAAATTTGCCGCTTTACAGGATGCGGGCGTCAAAACCGTTCGCAGTCTCGCTGACATTGGTCAGGCGCTCAAGGAAGTGACTGGCTGGTGATGCACAAGTTGCGGGCGTGATGTAGCGTCCGTGACCCGCATCAGTGCGAAAGCCTTATAGAGCAAGGGTTCGGCGTAAAAAATTCTCCTTCGGGAGGTTCAAAAATTCAAACATGTTGTGTTAGTCTTGATTGCATAATTCGGCAAGGAGCTTTGAATTTACGCCAAACCGCTTGATCCGGGCCGCTTTTGTTACCAAAGGTTTCACGAACTCGTTGTTCGTGTAGAAAGGTAACTTGATGGCTTGATTTATGCAAAGCTGAAGCACTGATGGATCGTTGTTGTTTTGGGATTTACCTCCGGATGTTGAGTTTGTCCGGCTCCTGTTACTGGCAGGTTCTAGGTAAAAAGAAGAATAGTACGAGTAAGATGTCACATCCGGTGCTGCACCGGGGTGTTTAATAAAATAACAGGATGGCACATGAAAAACCGTCGATTATATTCCAAGGTTCTGGTACCACTCGCGTCACTGCTTGTGATCGGAACAGCTAAAGCTCAGGACGTTGATACCAGCGCTCTTGATCAAGCTCAGGGCGTTGTTGCCGAAACTATTCAGGCAGCTGCTCAGTCTCAGCAGAACATTAACCGTCTCTCGAATTCCGCAAGCTCCCTTTTCGAAGAATTCAAACTGGAAAGCGACAACCTGGAAGCACTGTTGGTTCTTAATGCCAACTGGCGTAGACAGATTGCGATTCAAGAGCAGGAAATCGCCACTATCGCTGAATCCATTGCTGAAGTGCGTAATGTGACTCAGGAGCTTCCGCTGCTGATGAATCGTATGATCGCCGGCATGGAGCAATTTATCGAACTGGACTTTCCCTTCCATCTGGACGCCCGACGTGCGCGAATCCAGTTCGTTCGCTCTGCAATCGACAATCCAAACGTATCTACTGCTGAACGCTTCCGCCAGATTCTGGTGTTGTTCCAGACAGAGAATGCGTACGGCCGTACCCGTGAGACATATTCAACCACACTGACCCTTGATGGTGTTCAGCGTGATGTTGACATGCTGCGTGTTGGTCGTGTGTCCCTGGTATTCCAGACCAAGGATCGTGCCCTCAGCGGTGCATGGGATCCACAGGCTCGCCAGTGGGTGACCCTGAACGCGTCCGAGTACAGAACAGCTGTCCGTTCCGCGATCAACGTTGCCAGTGGCATGGTCGCACCTGATATCATTGACTTACCAATTGTTGCGCCGGAGTTAGCACAGTGAAGAAGAACATAATTAAATTAGCAGGCATTTCCTTAACGGGGCTTTTCCTGGCCGTATCATCGCAAGCTTTTGCGCAACAGCCGGCAGCCAATCTTGCTGAACTGCTCCGTAACGTTGAACAAAATCGTGTTGTTGAATCACAGGAAGCTCGTGAGCGTGAACAGCGCTTCCAGCAGCAGGTGAACCAGCAGCAGCAGATTCTGACTGAAACACGCACCCGGATTACTCAGGAAGAAACTGAGAACTCCCGTCTCGAAGGCGTTTTTGATGCGAACCGTCAGATATTGATGGAGCGTCGTGCTCAATTGCGCGAAGTACGTGCCAACCTGAACGAACTGCTGGGTACCATCCAGGGTGTGGCGGGTGACTTCCGCAGTGTGTTCGACAACTCCCTGATCAGCGCCCAGTATCCTGGCCGTAACGAATTCCTGGACTCATTTATCGCCCGCGTCGCGAGTGATACTGAACAGGTTCGTGTTGATGAAATCGAGCGTTTCTGGTTCTTCATGCAGCAGGAACTGGTTGAGTCCGGCCGTGTTGTTCAATACCAGGGCATCGTAGGTCTGCCATCCGGCGAACAGGAAACACGTACTATTACCCGTATCGGTTCCTTTAATGCCATCGCAAATGGCGACTACCTGTCCTACACCGGTCAAGTGGGTCACCTGCAGGTTCTGCCACGTCAGCCTAGCGGCGACATCGTTGGTCGTGCCCGTACTCTGGAAAGCGCTCAGTCTGGTATGCACAAAGTGGGTATTGACCCGACTGGTGCACTGGGCGGCAGCTTGATGGCCAACCTGATCAACTTCCCGACAGCTGCAGAGCAGGTTCGTGATAACTCAGGCGAAATCGGTTATATGATTATTGCACTGGGCATCATTGGTGTGTTGGTTGGCTTGTTCCGTTCATTCGTATTGACGCTGGTATCAGCCAAAGTGAATGCACAGATCAAATCTGACAAAGCCAGCAAGAACAACCCGCTGGGTCGCATACTGCTGGTTGCAGAGTCCAATCCGAATGTGGATACAGAAACACTTGAACTGAAGTTGGGCGAAGCCATTCTGCAGGAAACCCCTGCGCTTGAGCGTTTGCTGACGATGATCAAGATTATCGCCACCATTGCTCCTCTGATGGGTCTGTTGGGTACCGTAACCGGTATGATTCAGGTCTTCCAGCAGATCACTGTTTACGGTGCTGGTGACCCCACCATCATGGCAGGCGGTATCTCCATGGCATTGATGACAACAGTACTGGGTATTGTTGCTGCGATTCCTTGCATCCTGATGCACGCATGGGTAAAGAGCAAAAGCGACCGTATTATCCATATCCTGGAAGAACAGGCCACTGGCATCATTGCCAAGAAAGCAGAAGCTTCTGGCAAGCAGGCTTAAGGGGGTTTCATGTACTTTGCACTGCTCGATGGATATGAAGCGATAACAGACTTCATGGCTAGAGGCGGGAGTGTATTGTGGATTATCGCAATACTGCTTCTGGTAATGTGGTCTCTTATATTCGAGCGGATCTGGTACCTGCACTCAACTCATTCCAAGAGGGTGAAACACACCCTCGCGGCGTGGGCCGGCAGAACAGACACCCGTTCATGGCGTGCGCAACAGATACGTAACATGATGGTTTCCGAGGTATCACTCGATCTGAAAACATCATTACCACTGATTGAAGCTCTGGTAGTTATATGCCCGCTGCTTGGTCTGCTGGGTACGGTTACAGGCATGATTGAAGTGTTTTATGTGATGGCTTTGACCGGTGGTGGCGATGCCAAGTCAATGGCAGGTGGTGTGTCCAAAGCAACCATCCCGACCATGGCTGGAATGGTGGGTGCACTGTCCGGAATCTTTGCTTTCAACTGGTTAAAACACCGTGTTGATCGTGACCTGGAATTTCTCGAAGATCACATGTCCTAAGTCAATTAGAGATTCTGAAAAGGCATAATAATGAAAACAGGTTTAATGAAGAAACGCGAGGACGCTGAATCAGGCGGGGAGATCGACTTGACCCCTATGCTTGATGTTGTTTTCATCCTGCTGATCTTCTTTATCGTTACCTCCGTGTTTGTCACCGAGGCCGGTATCGATGTACTCAAGCCGGAAGCATCAACAGCAGAATCACGTAATAGAGATCTGATTCTTATCGCTATTTCAAATGATGGCCAAATTTGGATAGATGGTGAGCAAATAGATCCACGTTTTATCCGGTCTCGTTTTGAGAGACGACTGGCTGAAACACCGAATGCATCGGTGGTCATCCAGGGTGACAGAGCGGCGCAGAACGAACAGGTGATGACAATTCTCAGAGCCGCTCGTGATGCAAATATCGCAGCTGTGTCCATTTCTACGGAGAACTAAACGATGATTGCGATTCGATGGTTAATTTCAGTAGGTCTGGCAGCGTTTATTACAATCGTGTTGTTCTACTTCATGCAGGCGCTTATTGCGACCGGCGGGGAGTTGGATCAGCGGGTAAATGTCGTCAGGATTGTCGACGCCACCATGCCAGAGATTGTGATGGAAGTAGTGCGTGAGGTTGAGCGTCCTGAAGAAATTCAGCAGCAGGATACACCTCCACCAGAAGTTCCTGATCGTAATGTTGATATGGATACAAACAACAATCTCAATATCAGCCGCGATTCTGTAAACGTTGACGTTGGTCTGGATATCGGTGCACATGGTCTGGGTGTTTCCGACGGCGAAATGCTGCCTTTGGTTAATATTCAGCCGACTTATCCTACCCGGGCTGCGCAGCGTGGTATTGAAGGTTGGGCCCAGGTAGCTTTCACCGTGACTGAAACTGGTGGTGTCCGCGATGTAAGAGTCGTTGATGCCGAGCCTCAGGGTATGTTTGACCAGGCCTCAATTCGTGCTGCCGAACGTTTCCGTTTTCAGCCGCGTGTTGTTAATGGTCAGCCAGTGGAAGTGCCGAATGTACAGTACGTGTTCCGTTTCCAGTTGGAGGAGTAATAGATGTCTACTTCAAATTTGAAACTTAAGAATATTGTATTGGCGGGTGTTCTTGCGGCGTCTGCAGTGATACTGCAGGCGACTGTTTCCGAACCGGTTTATGCACAACAATCTGGCCAGAGTGGGCAGCAGTCTGGTCAACGCCAGCCGCCACCCACGCGTAGTTCAGATACACTGAGTGATCGTGTATACCGTTCTATTGCTGAAATTCAGGGTCTGATGACGCCGGAAGACACCAATCGGCAGCCTGATCTGGTAGGCGCAAAGCGTGCGCTGGATGCATTGAATGAGCGTTACGACTCATTAAATGACTTTGAGAAATCAACACTGCTGAACTTCTACACCAACTATTATCTGTCAACAGATGACATGGCAAATGCTATGGCAACCTTTGAGCGGATTCTGCGTATTCAGAACCTGCGAGAAGATGCCCGACTGCGTGCCTTGTTGTCGCTCGGGCAGCTGTACGCTTCTGAAGAGCGTTATGACGATGCCATCACAACACTGAATCAGTGGCGTGAGCTGTCAGCAGACGAAAACGCAACCGTGTTCCAGATTCTGGCGCTGGCTTATTACAACAAACAGGATTACCGTCAGGCGATTCCTTTGCTGATCAGCCATATGGACATGCTGCGTGCTGAAGGGCGCGCTATCGGCAAGAATATCTATGGCCTGCTTAATCTGATGTACATCGAATTGGAAGATTTTACAAATGCCCACGCTGTCACCAAGACAATGGTGGGATTGTTTGATGAAGCTTCCGACTGGCGTAATCTGGCTGCCATCTATGGTTATCTGGACGATGAAGCAAAGCGTGTCCAGACCATGGAACTGACGTACCGTAAGGGCTATTTCGCCAGCGAAGCTGAGTATCTCAATCTTGGCCAGACTTTGGCCGGAATGGACGCTCCTATGCGTGGCATCAAAGTGCTTGAAGACGGTATGGAAAAAGGCGTAGTGGCTGAAAACGAGGCAAATCTGCGTCGTCTTACCCAGATGTATATTATGGCATCTGAGTTCCAGACTGCTGCTGTGCCTGCCAGACGTCTGACGGAGCTCGCAAACGATGGCCAGTCCTGGGACTATCTTGGTTACGTCTACCTCATGAATCGCGACTACGCAAGTGCAGTGACAGCAATGCAAACTGCACTCGAACGTGGCGGTCTGGAGAATCAGGGAGAAGTTCAGTTATCTCTGGCGCGTGCGCTGGTGGAGCTGGACAGATTCGATGAAGCAATGGTTGCTGCCGAGCGTGCCCGCACACTGGGTACAAATAACGCTGCGCAATTTGTCACTTATGTGAGAAGTTCGAAAGAGCGTCATGAGGCCTTGCAGACTCGTAAACAGCAATCAATAGAGTACTATCGTTCCTGATAAGTTCTTTCTACTGAACGCTTGAAATCCGGGGACTGTGTCCCCATAAAAACCCGGTGACCGGAAGGTTAACCGGGTTTTTTTATGGCATGCCTTTCAAGGCTGTCATCCGCGCGGGCCGTCGCTGACGCGACGTTAAGAATTCCTCCCGGAAAATTTTTATGTTATTGCCAGAGACTTATCTGCAGGGGTTATTTGAATGACAACGGATATCAAGAAAGAAACCAGAGGGTTTGAAACAGAAGCTAAACAACTGCTGCAACTGATGATCCACTCGCTGTATAGCAACAAGGAAGTCTTTCTTCGCGAGTTGATTTCAAATGCGTCAGATGCAGCCGACAAATTACGTTTTGAGGCGCTCTCCAGCCCTGAGCTGTATGAAAATGATGCTGATCTCAAGATCCTCATCAGCTTCGATAAGGAAGCAGGCACTATTACCATTTCTGACAACGGCATCGGTATGAACAAGGAAGAGGTGATCAGCAACCTCGGCACTATTGCACGATCAGGAACAGCTCAATTTTTAAATAATCTCAGCGGCGATCAGAAAAAAGATTCCCAGCTGATTGGCCAGTTCGGTGTCGGCTTCTACTCCGCATTTATTGTCGCAACCGAAGTGGAAGTGCTTACAAGAAAAGCCGGTGCAGCTGCCTCTGACGCGGTACGATGGTTGTCTCAGGGCGAGTCAGACTATTCAGTAGAAACTGTTGAAAAAGCATCCAGAGGTACCAGCGTCACCCTGAGGCTGCGGCCCGATTGTATCGAGTTTGCTGACGGCTGGCGTCTGCGTCAGATAGTCAAAAAGTATGCCGACCATATCGCCATTCCGGTGCTGCTGCCAAAACAGAAACCGGACATAGATGATGACGAAAATAAAACATCGGAAACTCCCGAATTTGAACCGGTAAATGCAGCCAAAGCGCTGTGGACGCGTGCGCGAAGTGAAGTGAAGGAAGACGAATATGTTGAATTCTACAAACACATCACGCACGACTATGAGAAACCGTTAAGTTGGAGTCATAACAAGGTTGAAGGCAAACTGGAGTACAACAGCCTGTTGTATGTGCCAGGTCGCGCACCTTTTGATTTATGGAACCGCGACGGTGTCAGAGGGTTAAAACTCTACGTGCAGCGCGTTTTTATCATGGATCAGGCTGAACAGTTTCTGCCTCTGTATCTGCGCTTTATCAAAGGCGTTGTCGATTCCAATGATATCTCGCTGAATGTTTCACGGGAAATTCTTCAGAAGGATCCTGCCGTCGATTCCATGCGCAGCGCATTAACAAAACGTGCGCTGGATATGTTGTCCAAACTCAAAGCGGACGACAAAGAAAAATATGCAAAATTCTGGGGGGAATTTGGTCAGGTTCTTAAAGAAGGTCCGGGAGAAGATTTCTCCAATCGTGAGGCCATTGCCAAACTGTTGATGTTTAACAGTACGCATGAAGGCAGCACCGGGCAGGATCAGAGTCTGGAAGACTATGTCTCACGGTTGAAGCCTGAACAAAACAAAATTTATTATCTGATTGCAGATTCTGCAAAAACAGCCCGCAACAGCCCGCACCTGGAGATATTCAGGAAAAAGGGTATAGAAGTGCTGCTATTGTCCGATCGGATTGATGAATGGCTGATGAGCCACTTACATGAGTTTGATGGCAAGTCATTACAGGACATCACTCGTGGTGAACTGGATCTTGGCAAGCTTGATGATGAAACAGAAAAAGCCGAACAGGAAAAGCGCGAAGAGTCGATGAAGCCTTTGCTGGACCGCGTAAAAACCAGTCTGGGTGAGCGCATAAAAGAGGCGAGGGTGAGCCACCGGTTAACCGACTCTCCAGCGTGTCTTGCGCTTGACGATGATGACATGGGCGCGCAGATGCGTCGTATCATGCAGGCATCAGGACAGCCAGTGCCAGAGACCAAGCCCGTTTTTGAGCTCAACCCGGATCATCCTTTGATTAATAAACTGGAGCGTGAACCTGATGAAGAGCGCTTCGGCGATTTGATCTCCTTGCTGTTTGACCAGGCCAGCCTGGCGGAAGGTCAGGAGCTTGAAGACCCTGCGCGCTTCAGTCGCCAGCTCAACAAACTTCTGCTTGAGCTGTGTGACTGATCAAGTCTGGTTGGTGAATCAGAGCCGCTGCTACATGCGTTGCAGCGGCTCAATTCCAAGCAGATTCAAACCTTTCTTGAGCGTTTCTGCGGTCAACTGCGCCAATGCCAGACGGCTGGCGCGCACATCTGCACCGGCTTTCATAATCGGGCAGCTTTCGTAGAACTTCATAAACAGTCCGGATAACTCGTACAGATACAGGCAGAGCTGGTTTGGGTAACAATCTTCCCCCAGCTGTCTGACCAGTTCGGCAAATTGCAGAATTTTGATTGCCAGCGTGCGTTCTTCAGGAACCAGCAGGTCAATCGTGCGGCCGGGCACTACAGATTCTTCCTGCAGACGTCTGAGCACACTTTGAATACGGGCATAAGCGTACAACAAATACGGCGCGGTATTTCCCTCGAAAGACAACATGCTGGACCAGTCAAAAATATAGTCGCTGGTGCGGTTTTTTGACAAATCTGAGTATTTCACAGCTGCGATGCCGACGGTGCGGGAGATTAGTTGTTTCTCATTATCGGCCAGCTGAGGATTCTTTTCTGTGACAAGATTCAGCGCACGGGTTACTGACTCGTCCAACAGTTCACGTAGTTTGACGGTATCACCGCTGCGGGTTTTAAACGGTTTGCCATCTTCACCCATCATGGTGCCGTAGGCGATATGCTCCAGCTGGCAGTCCTGACGTACAAAACCGGCTGCTCGCGCTACTGCAAATACTTGTTGGAAGTGCAGGCTCTGACGGGCGTCAACAACATACAAAACACGGTCTGCGCCAAGTTTGTCGGATCTGTAACGGATAGCCGCCAAATCAGTGCTGGCATAGAGGTAGCCACCATCACTTTTCTGAATAATGACAGGCAGTGGGCTGCCGTCCTTGCCAGTAAATTCCTCAAGGAATACACACTGTGCGCCATCAGATTCTGTCAGCAATTCTTTGTTCGAAAGCTCTTTTACTATCTCTGGTAAGTCATTGTTATAAAAACTTTCTGCGCGCAGGTCGCTGCGCCTGAGGCTGACCGATAAAAGCTCATAAACCTCCTCGCAATGGCGCAGGGACTCATCAATAAAACGTTGCCATGCAGCCAGACACTCAGGATCTCCCTGCTGAAGTTTTACGACATAGGCGCGAGCCTCATCCGCGAATGCGGGCTCAGCATCAAAACGTTGTTTGGCGGCGCGATAGAAGCCTTCAAGGTCCGACAAATTGCTGGCCACAGCATTCTCATTCTGGCCCTCATCAGCGCTCAGAGAGTTCATATGGGCAATCAGCATGCCGAACTGTGTGCCCCAGTCTCCGACATGGTTCTGACGGATGACGCAGTGCCCCAGCGCTTCGAGAATACGAACTATCGAGTCACCAATGATGGTGCCGCGCAAGTGCCCCACATGCATTTCTTTGGCAAGATTCGGGCTGGAGTAGTCGACCACGATGGTTTGCGGACGATTGGCTGGCAGGATCAGCGTTTCGGGTGCTGCAAGGCAATCAGCGGCTTTGGTCGCCAGCATTTGCGTGTTCAGAAACAAATTGATGAAGCCCGGACCGGCAACTTCGGCGCGTTCAATCAAACCATCGGTTTTTAGCGCGGAGACAACTTTTGTTGCCAGTTCGCGGGGATTTTGTCGCAGCTGACGTGCTACTGCCATCACGCCATTGGCCTGATAGTCTCCGAACTCCGGCCGTGAGGCATAGATTACCAAACCTTTGGCGTCGCTTACGCCACTGATCTCGACCAGTGTTTGTGTAAGGATCTGTTCCAGGCACTCTTTGATTGTCAGCATATACAACTCCGTGATCTTGCAAAAGCGGGCCACAAAACCGGCACATTCATGGCCGGAGTGGCAAAAACTGCGCGGATTTTACACCAAACCACGCTAGCCTGTCGGGTTTGATGACCATGTAATGCTATGCCGGATGTTATACTGCGGCCAGTTTCCCGCTGATCAATTTGAAAGATGTCCGACTCCCATGAGCAATACTGAACAAAACAGCCCCAATACAGGCGTGCAATTGCTTGAGGTATCCAGTCATTCCGATGAGCAGCGACTGGATAATTTTTTGATGTCCAGATTAAAAGGGCTGCCTAAATCCCACCTGTACAGGCTGATCCGCAAAGGTGAAATCAGAGTCAATAAAAAACGCTGTAAACCAGATCAGCGGCTGGCGGAAGGCGATGTGGTGAGGGTTGCACCGTTGCGTCTGTCCAATCCCGAGGCGCCGGTGGCGCCGGGTGCCGGGTTGATGCAGCACCTGACACAAAGTATTTTGTATGAAGATGAGTACCTGATGATACTCAATAAACCGTCCGGTCTTGCCGTTCATGGAGGCTCAGGTATAGCCGCTGGTCTGGTTGAGGCGCTGAGGTTTATGGCGGGTCCGGAGGATTATCGTGAACTGGTGCACAGACTCGATAAAGAAACCTCGGGTTGCTTGCTGATTGCCAAAACTGGTAAGACTTTGAAGGCCTTACAAGCGGAAATGAAAGCTGGTAATTTCCAGAAGAAATACCTGGTGCTAGTGCACGGGCAATGGCCCCGGCAAGTTACCAAGGTCGATTCGCCATTGCTCAAGCATCACCCGAGTGACGGAGAGAGTTACTCAACGATTGACAGCGAAGGCAAGCCGTCGATTACCTTGTTTGAGATCAGACAAGTATTTGCAGCAGCCACCTTGATCGAAGCCACTCTTGTCACGGGCAGGACACATCAGATAAGAGTGCATACCCAGTCTGTCGGACATCCTGTTGTGGGTGATACACGTTACACGTTTGACAAGCCACATACTTTCAAGTCAGTGCGCCATATGTGCCTGCATGCAGCATCTTTGAAGTTCCGGCATCCCCATACTGATGCCAATATCGAGGTGTCGGCGCCGCTGCCTGACCTGATGCAGTCTTTGATTAACACGCTGAGTGATAAAAAAACCGTGTAAGACGCCGGAAACACAGTGAAAAGACGCATATTTTTTTGACAGAAAGGCTTTGTGCCCCTAGAATTGCGCGCCTATGGCAGAGACCCCAAATCCTCAATCTGTATTCCCGCCTCAGCTGGACCCCCGCAAGGTGTTTCGGCAAGCGCTTCAGATTCAGGGACATATTGCTGTTTCAGCGCTTGATCGTCTGTGCGAGATACTGCTCGACGATCAAGGTGTGGTAAACGCCAGACTGGCTTTCGAAGTCGATAGTGATCGCAGATTACGTATCCGTGGTCATGTAAATGCTGAGGTCAGTGTTGTATGCCAACGGTGCATGCAACCCATGAAGCAGATTTTGGACGATTCCATTGATCTGGTGATGGTCAGTACGGAAGCTCGTATGAAACAGCTCCCGGCGACCCTGGATCCCTGGTTTTGTGGCGAGGACGAAGTATTGGTCCCCGCTGATATAATTGAAGAACAATTGATTCTGGCCATGCCGATAGTCACCATGCATCAATCCTGCATTGATATTGACGATCTGAATAGCAAGGCCAAAGAGTTACACACAAAGGGTTCGTCAGGAACAGAGTCATCTGAGGCCGGATCCGGGAAACATAATCCGTTTGCAGTACTGGCAGGGCTGAAGTCTGATCGTAACAAGTCCTGACACTGAAGCGCTTAACTTAAAGATTTTTAACAGGAGTAAACCGCATGGCCGTTCAACAGAACAAAAAATCCCGCGCTCGCCGCGACCAGCGTCGCAGCCACGATGCGCTGACAGGCCCAACTCTGTCAGTTGACAAAACGACTGGTGAAATACACCGTCGTCACCATGTGACTGCCGATGGTTTCTACAAAGGCAAAAAAGTACTGAACCTCGGCGACGAATAAGTTTGGTAGACGTCCGGCGCATCGCCATTGACGTAATGGGGGGCGATTCCGGTCCCTCTGTGACTGTGCCGGCCAGCATTTCTGCTTTGCGCCGGCATACGTCTCTCTGCATTGTTTTGATTGGGGACCAATCCCTGATCGAACCCTATATAGTGAAATTGACTGCAGAAGAGCGCGGTCGCCTCGAAGTCCTCCATACAGTCAGCATTGTCAGCAATCAGGCGCGCCCGGATTCTATTTTGCGCACAGGTCGTCAATCTTCTATGTTTCTGGCTGTTGAACAGGTGCGCTCAGGAGCAGCTGAGGCTTGCGTCAGTGCGGGCAACACGGGGGCTTTACTGCTTGCTGGCCGCCATCTGCTGAAAAATATCCCTGGTGTTGACAAGCCTGCCATTATGGCGTTGGTCCCGGCCTCGCGTGGTGCTGCCTACACTTATCTGCTTGACGTTGGCGCAAATATTGAGTGCACGGCGACACAATTGTATCAATTTGCGTTGATGGGCAGCGTGATGGTGACATCCCTGACCGGGCAACAGCGTGCACGCGTTGCGCTGCTCAATATCGGTGAAGAAGACTACAAGGGGCGACAGGAAATCCGCGATGCTGCTGAAATGTTGTCGCAGTGCGCAGATATTGAATATACGGGATTCATCGAAGGTAACCAGATATTCGACGGGTGTGCTGATGTGATTGTGTGTGATGGGTTCACAGGCAATATCACCATCAAGACCAGCGCAGGAGCGGTCAGAGTTGTGCAAAACCTGATCCAGCAGAGTATCAGGAAGCGCTGGTATTATCGTGTGTTCGCCTGGTGGATGAGGCCATTTCTGCGCGACTTGCGCCGTGCTCTGCGACCCTCAAAATATAATGGTGCCACGTTGGTTGGCCTGCAGGGAATTATTGTGAAGAGTCATGGCAACGCCGAAAGAGCCGGTTTTGAGCAGGCGATCGAGCACGCTATCAAACAAATTGCTGACGATATTCCTGCGTTAATTGCAAGGCGGATGGCTGAGCTGTCGCCGCGTCATTGAGGCTGAGTGTATGGGTTTGCAGATACTTTCAAGACTAAACATAAGCTGAAAACGAGAGTGAGTTATGCATAAATTCGGATTTGTATTTCCGGGACAAGGCTCCCAGAAAACCGGCATGCTGGCTGAGCTGGCACAAGAGCATTCCAGTATTCTGGATACGTTTGCCGAGGCTTCAGATGCCCTTGGTCAGGACCTGTGGAGGATAGTGCAGGACAATCCCGATGGTTTGCTGGATCAGACACATATTACCCAGCCAGCGTTACTGGCTGCGTCGGTATCAATCTGGCGGGTCTGGCAGCAACGTCAGGGCGCACTGCCTGAAATGCTTGCCGGCCATAGTCTGGGCGAGTATTCGGCTTTAGTATGCGCAGGCGTGATTGATCTGGGGGATGCCATAAAGTTGGTCCATCAGCGTGGGCTCTACATGCAGGATGCTGTGCCTGCCGGCACCGGTGCCATGGCGGCTATCATCGGCATGGACGATCAGAAAATTGATGAGATCTGCCGTTTGGTAGCGGGGGAGGGCACTGTCTCGGCGGCGAATTTTAATTCTCCCGGGCAGACCGTCATTGCCGGCGACAAGGCGGCGGTAGAAAGAGCGATGGCAGCATTAAAGGAAGCTGGTGCCAAACGCGCTTTGCCGCTGAATGTCAGTGTGCCATCGCATTGCGCGCTGATGAAGCCTGCCGCAGACAGGCTGGCGGACCAGTTGGCAGCGGTGCAATTCCGTAAGCCGTCCATCCCCGTGGTACAAAATATTAACGGTCGGGCCGCGCGTGAATCTGGCGAAATGCGTGAGAATCTGCTTAAACAGTTGTATATGCCAGTGCAGTGGGTCGACACGGTTTACTGTATGCGCGACTTCGGGATAGGCAAAGTAGTAGAATGCGGCCCTGGAAAAGTCCTGGGTGGCCTCATCAAACGCATTCATCCGGAAATGGAATCGTTCAGCACAGAGCTGCCTGATGCGTTTACCGAAGCGCTGGCCAGCGTTGGTCGATGACAACTGGCCAGACCGCCCATCAGTGCTTGTCTGACTTGATACAATTTGAGCTGTTGAAACAGCGCGCTGAATTCCAGTGTGGAATCAGGAGAAGAGGGATACATGAGTTTAGTAGGAAAAGTCGCACTGGTAACCGGTGCCAGCCGTGGGATAGGACGCGCAATAGCTGAAGAGCTTGGTAAGGCGGGTGCGATTGTTGCCGGCACAGCAACTACCGAGTCCGGCGCTCAGGCGATCACGGAATTTTTTGCGCAATCCGGAATCAAAGGGTCAGGCTTTTGTCTGGATGTCGGTTCAAGTCAGGCAGTTGATTCTGTATTGGCTCAGATTGAACAGGTTTTGGGCTCCGCTCCGCTGATACTGGTGAATAACGCCGGTATCACCAAAGACAATCTGCTGATGAGAATGAAGGACGATGAGTGGGAGAGTGTGATTAACACCAATCTGACTTCTCTGTATCGTGTTTGCAAGGGAACACTGAGAGCAATGACCAAGGCACGCTGGGGACGGATTATCAACATCAGTTCGGTGGTGGCTTCCAGTGGTAATCCTGGCCAGACAAACTATGCCGCGTCTAAAGCAGCCGTGGAGGGTTTCACGCGCTCATTGGCGCGCGAGATCGGGTCACGAGGCATCACTGTCAATGCGATAGCGCCGGGATTTATTGATACCGATATGACCAGGGCTTTAAATGAAAAACAGATTGAGACGCTGATGGCGCAGATTCCGCTGGCTCGCTTTGGAAAACCTGAGGAAATCGGCGCTGTCGCCGGATTTCTGGCATCTGAAGCGGGCGGCTATATTACCGGTGAAACCATACAGGTAAATGGTGGTATGTACATGGCCTGATCTGCTTCAAAAGAGCAGCATTTGTAGCTATGTAAATGTTGATATATGTAAGGCAAGATATTGAAATAATTATGTAATATTGTGGTCAAGTGAATTATTTTCGAGTTAAAGATTACAAGCACTACAAAATACATGTAAACTTGCGTTTCGGATTAATCGGGTTGGTCAAAAAGTAACCAAATTTAATCGGAATGCATGACTAAACCTTAGTACTAGGAGCTAATAAGAGTTATGAGCAGCATTGAAGAACGCGTAAAGAAAATTGTCTGCGAGCAGCTTGGCGTAAAGGAAGAAGATGTAAAACTGTCGTCTTCATTCGTGGAAGATCTCGGCGCTGATTCTTTGGATACCGTGGAATTGGTTATGGCACTCGAAGAAGAGTTCGAAACTGAGATTCCGGACGAAGACGCCGAAAAGATTACCACAGTGCAGCTGGCCGTAGATTACATTAACCAGCACCTGTAACAGCATTCCGCTTATCGGATTGATACAAATAGAAGCTACTCCGGGCAGTTACTTGGAGTAGCTTTTGTTTATTCTGTGGAGAGAAGCGAGTTGAATGGCAGGCGAGTAGTGATTACTGGTCTTGGCATGGTAACCCCGCTGGGTAACGATGTCGCGACAACATGGAATGCCCTCAAAGAGGCTAAAAGCGGTATCAATGTTCTTGAGCAATTTGATACTTCTGCTTTCAGTACTCGATTCGGCGGTTCAATCAAGAATTTTGACTGCGATCCATACATGCCGGCAAAAGATGCCAAACGCATGGATGTGTTTCTCCTTTACGGAGTAGCAGCAGGAGTTCAGGCCATGCGTGATGCAGGGCTGGATTCCGGCGATGGTTATGATCCTGCCCGTTTTGGTGCTGCTATTGGTTCAGGCATTGGTGGTATTACTGCCATCGAAAATAATGCCGAACTGATTCGTAGCAGCGGTCCACGCAAGGTTTCCCCATTTTTTGTTCCCGGATCCATCATCAATATGCTGGGTGGGACACTGTCTATCCGTTTCAACCTGCAAGGTCCCAATATCGCGGTAGTCACAGCGTGTACAACGGGTACGCACAATATTGGATTGGCAGCTCAGATGATTGCATTCGGACAGGCTGATCTGATGCTGGCGGGCGGAGCTGAAATGGCAACGTCTCCGGTGGGCCTCGGGGGGTTCTGCGCCGCAAGAGCACTATCGACCCGTAATGACGATCCTCAGGCGGCAAGCCGTCCATGGGATAAAGACCGTGATGGTTTTGTGCTCGGAGACGGGGCTGGTGTTATGGTCCTTGAAGAGTATGAGCATGCAGTCAAACGTGGTGCCACAATCTATGCCGAGCTGACAGGTTTTGGTATGAGTGCTGATGCATTCCATATGACATCACCATCAGAAAACGGCCGTGGTGCGGCAGCCTGTATGCAAAATGCATTATTGAGTGCCGGCATGAATGCCGGCGATATCCAATATATTAATGCACATGGGACATCCACTATCGCAGGCGATGTTGCGGAAACTCAGGCCATTAAAACGGTGTTTGGCGACCACTCCCCGCGTCTTGCAGTCAGCTCAACAAAATCCATGCTGGGTCATTTGCTGGGTGCTGCTGGCGCAGTTGAAGCTATTGTGTGTGTCATGTCACTTTATGATCAGGTAATTACCCCGACGATCAATCTGGATTGTCCTGACGTTGAATGTGATCTCGATTATGTTCCCAAACAAAGTCGTGATGCCAGACTCGATGCGGTGCTAAGTAATTCGTTTGGGTTCGGGGGCACCAACGGCTCTCTGATATTCAAGCGCTGTGTATAAAAAAGGAGCCATGAGCATGGCTCCTTTTTTAAAACCCATTCAGCCTGATTCTAAACAGCCTGGCCCGGAACAAACAAATCTGCAAAAGGCATTCTCCCCTGTGATCTCGTCACAGGATCGTGGATTTTTGTACGGTGATGGTGTTTTTGAAACCGTTCGTTATCGCGGAGGCAGGTTGTTGCTATGGGCACTGCACCGCGACCGGCTTGTCAGAAGCTGCGAAACACTTGTTATTCCTCTGCGTGAAGATGTTCTCGATCAGATTGTTTCTGAATCAATTGAGCTTGCGCCAGCCGCTGACTGCATCCTGAAAATAATAGTGACACGTGGCGAAGGAGGTCGTGGTTATGTACCGCCGATTTCAGCTGAAGCGTCGGTAGTATTGCAATGGCATGCACTTCCGGCGGACATTGCTGAATCATCACGACAGGGCATTGATTGTATTATCTGCGATCATCCTCTGTCTCTTAATCCTGTCACGGCTGGCATCAAACATCTCAATCGTCTGGATCAGGTGATGGCAAGTTTGCAACTGAGGCAGGCTGCACAAAGTTTTCCTGCTATCAGAGAGGGGTTGATGTGTGATGTGGACGGCAACGTTATTGAAGGCACACGAAGCAATATTTTTGCTGTCATAGACAACAGGTTGTGTACGCCTGATTTAAGTCGCGCCGGTGTCCAGGGAGTTGCCCGCAGTTTTCTGAGCGAACAATTCAGTGTAGCGGGTATCGCACTGGAAGTGCGCCATATCTCTCAACAGGAATTGAGACTTGCGTCCGAGCTTTTTGTTTGCAACAGTGTCTTGGGTGTGTGGCCCGTAAACAGAATTTTGTTCCTGGAAAATAATGCTGCGAGTGTACAGGTTCAATTTCCTTCCCGGCAGATGGCAGATATTGCCGGCAAGGCACTACAAGAAATTTTTTCTTTATGACTATGTTGCGGATTATATTTTCCTACCTGCTTCGGCTCATGTTGGTTGCTTCGCTGCTGGCATTGCTTGTGGCCGCAGGTTTGTATTATTTGACTCGCCAGTATTTAGCTACTCCCATAGCGCTTGAGCACCCGGTCGTTGTCATGATAGAGCCGGGCCAGTCGCTGACCCGCATCTCGTATCAGCTGGCCGATGCCGGCTATCTGACCTGGCCCCGGGTTTTTGTTGCATGGGCGCGCTGGGAAGGACTCGACAGATCAATCAAAACCGGTGAGTACGAATTAACACCAGGGCTTACACCTGTAACCTTGATGGACCTGTTGATGTCTGGTCGCAATGTGCAGTACCCGCTGACATTGATAGAGGGTTGGACAGCAAGGCAGGCGCTGCAACATCTGTGGCAGCAGGATACCATCGTGCCGACACTGCAAGACCTTTCAGATGACGAATTGTTGCAAAAGCTGCAGTCGCCATTTCCGTTCCTGGAGGGCACACTTTTCCCGGATACTTATTTCCATACACGTGGCACAACGGACGAAGCGATTATCCGCCGTGCGCATCGCCAACTGATATCGGTACTTGAATCTGAATGGCTGCAAAGAGCACAAGGCTTGCCATACGAGAATCAGTGGGAAGCATTGATCATGGCGTCGATCATAGAAAAAGAATCGGGCTATCAGGCAGAAAAGGCCGATATATCCGGAGTGTTTGTACGACGCCTGCAGCAAGGCATGCGTCTGCAATCAGATCCCACGGTTATCTATGGTGTTGGTGATGCTTATACAGGGGTGATTCGACGCAGCGATCTGGACACAACGACGCCCTGGAATACCTACCGCATTTCGGGTCTGCCGCCCTCACCGATTGCGTTAAGCGGCAGGGATTCAATCCGGGCGAGTTTGAATCCGAATGATGGCACAGCGCTCTATTTTGTTTCGCGCGGGGATGGCAGCCATCAGTTTTCAAACACACTGCAAGAACATAATGCTGCTGTACGTCAATATCTGAGGAATAACAATGAGTGAGCAGACCGTCACCAAAAGAGGCTGTTTCATTACGGTTGAAGGTACTGAGGGTGTAGGCAAAACCACCAATATCGCGTGGATCAGGCAGTGTCTGCTTGCGCACGGGATTGAACCGTTACAAACAAGAGAGCCTGGTGGCACTGAGCTGGCGGAACAAATTCGTGCTTTGTTGTTAAGCCCGCGTGATGAAAAGATGGCGGAGTTGACTGAATTGTTGCTGGTATTTGCTGCCAGAGCCCAACATCTCGCGCAAAAGATAAATCCCGCACTGACTGCCGGGCAATGGGTGTTGTGTGATCGTTTTACGGATGCCACCTACGCCTATCAAGGCGGCGGACGCAATCTTGATAAACAGACTATCTCTACGCTGGAAAACCTTGTTCAGGGTGAGCTGCGCCCGGACCTGATATTGATTCTGGACATCGAACCTGAACTGGGTCTTCAGCGCGCACGCCTGCGCGGCGAACCTGACAGATTTGAACAAGAGACATTGGCATTTTTTAATCGTGTTCGGGCAGCTTACCTCGACCGCGCCAGGCAGAATCCATCACGTTATCTGATTGTGGACGCCAGCCAGCCTCTGGATCAGGTCCAGCAACAGATTAAACTCGGGCTTGATAATTTTATCTCCGCCGGAGATACAGCAATATGAGTACCGTATTGCCATGGCATGAAGATGCCTGGCACCAGATCCAGAGCCAGATTCGCGGTGGCAGACTGCCTCACGCGATTTTATTGCAAGGATTGCCGGGTAGTGGGCGACGTCAATTTGCTGATGCTTTGTGTGCACACCTGTTATGCGAGTCTGAAGCGGACAAGCCATGTGGCCGCTGCCGTCAGTGCATGCTGTATAACAGCGGAAACCATCCTGATGTGTTGGTGCTTGAACCTGAAGAGAAAAGCAAAAGCATCAAAATAGATCAGATTCGGCGTCTGAGTTTGTTTGTTGCCCAGACCAGTAATCAGAGCAATGTGACTAAACTTATCGTGATACGGCCTGCGGAAGCCCTCGGTCCGGCCGCCGCGAACTCATTGCTGAAGAGTCTGGAGGAACCACCCGGCAGAACGCTTTTTATGCTGATTGCGGAACCTGGCACAGCGCTATTGCCTACTATTCGCAGTCGCTGCCAGCCTGTTGCCCTTGCCGGTGCCGGCACAGAACAGGCTATGGCCTGGTTACAGCTTCACAGTAGTGCTGCCGTTGACGATTTGGCAGCAGCGCTGCAGCTCGCCCCGGGATCTCCTGTTGCTGCCCTGGCGCTGCTGGAGGAGGGTTTGCCAGCATGGCGTGCAGGGATTGAGGAGCGTCTTTCTGAGCTGGCAAGCGGACGCCTGAGCCCGGTCGAACTCGCAAAACTGGCAAGCACGCAGCCAGCTCTGCGTGCTATACATTTGATAGAAGAAATCAGCGCCCGGGATAGTCGTGCGTTTATACAATCGCATCATATGCAAGACTTGCGCAGGGAGTTGCTCTTTCAGCACAAACTGCTTCCTGTAAAACAACAATTGAATAGCACTGCCAATCCTAATGAGCTGATGGCGCTTGAGTATTTGTTGATTGAATATGCCGGCTTGCTGAAGGCACGCACCGGCACCTGAAATCTGAACTCTTTTTTCTGAAACATGGACGGATCAGACAATTGAAACCATCAACTATGAGGCCCGGAATGCTCAGGCTGGCGTTTTCAGACACCGACGTGCTGAAAGCCTGCTACATGCCATTTCTGAAGCGTAAAGGTTTGTTTGTTCCTTCGACACAGATGCGTGAGATGGGCGAAAAACTGTTCCTGGTGGTGCAACTGAAACAGCAGAATCTGACAGTGGCAGGCATGGCAAGCGTATGCTGGATAACACCCAATTATTGCAGTGATGGTCGAGAGACCGGGTACGGTTTGCACTTTGACGATGATGCTGGAGAGCTGAGCGCAGCCATTGCTTCTGCCGTCGGGGCTGATAATGTTTGTTCTCAGCGCACAGTGAGTTATACCCTGTGATGGTCAGGCTGGGCTAGAATACAGCTATCACCCATGCAATCAGGAGTACAGTCAGCATGATATTCAGTTTTCTTTCAACAACAAGAGTCAGTGATGCGCTGAAAGCACTGGCCGTTTCCGCCATGGTGTTCCTGATGGCCTGCTCAGCTGATTCCGGCAGCAGTGCACAATCCGCCGACTCCGCACCTGCCGCGCAGATCACCATGGACATCTACAAAAGCCCGACCTGTGGTTGCTGCACGATCTGGCAGGATCACGCCCAGGAGCGCGGATTTGCCTTCAGAGTCCATCATATGGACAACAATGAATTGACCATGGAAAAGCTGCGCCGGGGTATCAATTTACGATATCACTCCTGTCATACCACAGTCTCACAAGATGGCAGCGTCTTTGAGGGTCATATCCCAGCGTATCTGGTTCGGCAGTACCTTGCGGATAAGCCGGCTGACGCAATTGGTCTGGCAGTGCCAGGTATGCCGCTGGGTAGCCCGGGAATGGAAGCAGGTGATCGGTTGGACCCTTATGATGTGCTGCTGTTGAAAGCAGACGGAAGTTCGGAAGTCTACGCGCAAATCACAGAATTGCAGTCCCAGTACCAATAATTGCCGAATTGCGTACCTGATCCCTGACGTGTTCCGCCAGTGCCATGCTGGCGGTAAGTCCAGGAGATTCAATGCCAAACAATTGCCACAACCCTTCCAGTCCATGCGAGTCCTTATCCTGAATCACAAAATCGGGAACAGTGCTTCCGGCTGTTTTTATACGCGGTCTGATGCCAGCGTAGGCGGTTTGTAGCCGGTTTGCTTCAAGTTCCGGGTAGTATTGTTGTATTTCCTTTATAAACAACGGCATGCGTAATAAATCTACGGTATATTCAAGATTATCCACGGGCTCAATATCCGGGCCAAAACGGCATTGTCCCGCCATATCCAGCGTGGCGTGGATACCCAGGCCGCGCTGGGCCGGATCTGGCACGGGATAAATAAGATGGACAAAAGGGCTTTTGCCCGTAAGGCTCATATAATTGCCTTTAATGAAGCTCATCTCGGGCAAAGAAGAGGGCAGCAAGCCTGCAATTCGGGTCGCTACAGATACTGCATGCAATCCGGCACAATTGATCAATACTCGCGAATCAAGAGTCATTGCTTCAGGGCCCGACTGAATCTGCAGCCTGAATCCAGGGCCGTTTCCGAGGGGCTCGGCTCCTGTCAGTTCAGTGTGCAGGGCAAGGGTGACGCCATTTGCTTCAGCTTCTCCCAGAAAACTTGTCATCAAACCATGGCTGTCTACAATGCCGGTTTCAGGCGACCACAGAGCGACATCTGCCTGCACATGGGGTTCCAGCCGGTGTAATTGGTTTGTATCCAGAAACTCAAGCGAGTCAACGCCATTGGCCCGGGCTCGGTATTGGATATTTTCAAGCGCAGCGATTTCAGATCTGGCGGCAACAATCAGCTTGCCAATACGCCGGTGGGGAATTTGATATTTCTCGCAGTAGCGGTAGAGCAACTCACGGCCGCGTACGCAACTGTTTGCTTTTATACTGCCGGGCGCGTAATAAATGCCAGCATGGATGACCTCACTGTTGCGGCTGCTGGTCTCCTCACCGATGCGGCCATGTTTCTCCAGCACCACAATTTCCCGGGAAGGGAATGCATTGGAGAGCTCCCTGGCCAGTGCCAGTCCCACAATGCCGGCTCCGATAATACAAATGTCGATAGCCGGCACTGGCGGTGTCTGATCAATACGCAGAGGCGCCACCGTCGCTGCGTGGATCAGAGGTGGCGTGCATGACGCCATTTTGCATCAAAATGGAGTTGGCATCACCCAGGCCATAACCCATCGGCGCTAAATCTATATGGCCCATCGCTTCCAGTCTTTGCTGTGCGCCATCCTGCAGTGCGCCTGGCTCAATTCTGATCATGTCAGGTTGCCACTGGTGGTGGATGCGCGGACTGGCAACAGCGTCTTCGATGCCCATTTCATGGTCCAGTACATTGAGCATGACCTGAAACACTGTGTTGATGATCGTTGATCCGCCAGGTGACCCGGTGACCAGAACCGGCTCGCCGTCACGCGTCACAATCGTGGGTGTCATCGAGCTGAGCATACGTTTGCCAGGTTCGATTTTATTGGCTTCATCTCCCAGCAAGCCATAGGCATTTGGCTCGTTCGGTTTGGCGGAAAAGTCGTCCATCTCGTTGTTCAGCAGGAACCCTGCGCCGGGGACTACAATACGGTTGCCATAACCGAGATTGAGCGTTGTGGTTAAAGCAACAGAGATGCCGTTTTTATCCATCACTGAAAAGTGGGTAGTCTCCATGCTTTCCATGGGCCAGCTGCCTGAGCCAATGTCAGCACTTCGTGACGCCTGGTCGGGATTGAAGTCGAGGAAACGCTGACGTGCATAGTTTTTGTCGGTCAGCATGTCCAGCGGCACCGGATAGAAGTCCGGGTCACCCATGTGCTCGGCGCGGTCGGCATAGGCCCTGCGTTGCGCCTCGACCATCAGATGTATCGCTTCGGCAGAGCCCCAACCCATGCTTTTGACATCATAAGCTTCCAGCATATTCATCATCTGTACTACCAACGCGCCGCCAGAAGAGGGGGGGGGCATGGACCAGATATCGTACCCGCGATAGCTGCCCTTTATGGGTTCCCGCCACTCGGCGTTGTAGCCTGCCAGATCTTCATGAGAAATCATGCCGTCAAGGCGCTGCATTTCAGCGATCAGCAAGTCAGCGGTTTTGCCTTTGTAAAACCCGTCCCGGCCTTCAGCGGAAATGCGCTTCAGGGTCTCGGCCAGATCTTTCTGTACCCAGAGTTCGCCAGCTTGCCAGGGTTGGCCGTTGTTGCTGAATACTGCCATCGAGGCAGGGTAGTCGCGCATGCTGTTCAGCACACGCTCGAAATCCTGCGCCATATCTGCTGAAAGAGGAAAGCCTTCTTCCGCGAGCTTGATTGCCGGGGCTATTACCTGTTCACGATCCATGCTGCCGTAGCGCTCAAGCGCGTCCAGTAATCCGGCGACACTGCCAGGGACGCCGGCTGCCTGTGCACTATAGAGAGACTTGCGCCGGTCGACATTGCCGGCATCATCCAGAAACATATCCGGGAATGCCGTGCCCGGAGCTTTTTCGCGGTGATCCTGGGTCACTACGGTACCGTCATCCAGCCTTATCACCATAAAACCACCACCACCAATATTGCCGGCGGAGGGGTAGGTGACTGCCAGAGCGAAGGCAGTGGCGACAGCTGCATCAACTGCATTGCCGCCCTGTCTGAGAATTTCGACGCCAACATCAGAAGCCAGCTGTGAACGTGATGTCACTACACCGTTGCTACCGGATACAGTATTGGCAAAACCCGATGGTGCAATGACTAAACTGACAATCAGGAAAAAGGAGATAAACGAACGTCTGAGCATCACTATGCCTCTTGTTTAAGGTCTGCGGATTCGCCTCAATGCTATCACAAAGCATTTCAAGACAGGCATGCAGCTGATTAAATTCCTGAGGTTTTTTAGAGTAACGCAAGCTGCCGACTATACCTGTATCAGCATCGCCGGTTATAGTTGCTATCCGAATTGTGACCCAGAGGTTTTAATGCCGCACTTTGATTACGACTTTTTTGTTATTGGCGCGGGCTCCGGCGGGGTCAGAGCATCACGCACAGCCGCGGCGCTTGGTGCCCGTACAGCAATTGCAGAAGAGCGATTTTTCGGTGGCACATGCGTGAATGTAGGCTGCATCCCGAAAAAACTTTATACCTATGCGGCTCAGTTCCCGCACCAGGTGCGTGACGCGGCGGCTTACGGATGGCAGATCGCACAGCCTCCGACTTTTGACTGGCGTCTCCTGAAGCAAAACAAAGATAAAGAAATCAGTCGATTGAATGGTATATATAAAAACATTCTTAACTCGTCTGGGGTCGAGATTATCGAAGGCAGAGCAATCATTACCGGGCCTAACCAGCTTGATGTCGCTGGCAGGACTGTGACAGCCCGCTACATCCTCATTGCCACGGGTGGCCGATCAAGATTGCCTGGGATTCCGGGAGGCGAGCTAGCGCTGAATTCTGATGACTTTTTTGAACTGACCAGACAGCCCGGCACAGTTGTTGTAGTTGGTGGTGGTTATATAGCGACTGAACTTGCGGGCGTTTTTGCCGGCCTTGGCTCAAAGGTGCATCTTGTTCATCGTGGCGATAGCCTGCTGCGTGGTTTCGACAGAGAGCTCGCGGATTTTGTGACTGACGCCTTGCATTCGTATGCTGATCTGCATCTGGGCACGCAGGTTGTCAGTATTGAGAAATCCTCAGATGCATCGTCAGAGCTTGTCATCTGTCTTGACGACGGCCGCAGGTTGCCAGCCGATCAGATTCTGTTCGCCACGGGCCGTACAGCCAATACCGCTGGCCTGGGACTTGAACAACTGGGTGTGGACCTTGATGACACTGGCGCAGTCGTCGTCAATGAGGAGTTTGAAAGCAGCGTGCCCGGCATATTCGCGGTTGGCGATGTCATCAATCGCGTAACCCTTACGCCTGTCGCTCTGGCCGAAGGCCAGACCTTGGCGCGCAGACTTTTTTCGAGTGATGCAGAGCTCAGAAAAAGCAGGGTGTCCTACGATCTGATTCCATCCGCAGTGTTCTGCGATCCTCAACTGGCGACGGTTGGTTTGACAGAGGAGCAGGCTAGGGCAACGTTCCCCGGGCTAAAAGTCTTCAAGAGCAGATTCAGGCCGTTAAAGCATACCCTGACGGGGGCTGCAGAGTTTACCTTGATGAAAATGCTGGTTGATGCTGCAACCGATAAAGTTGTAGGTGTCCACATGGCGGGAGCAGACGCTGCCGAAATCATTCAGGGCATGGCGGTGGCGCTGCAGGCCGGCGCTACCAAGGCGGATTTCGACAATACTCTGGGGATTCATCCCACTGCCGCCGAAGAGTTTGTGACCATGCGTACGCCAGTAGCTGACTGATGTCCGGTTCTGGCGATCCGGAGAGATCTGATAAACGTAATGCTCTTATACCCACATCAATACGTTGATTGCTGAGAATAAAAAAAATATGCAAAACGATTATTCGACAATACTGGGCGCCCGTAGTACGGATCTGGAGTTTTATACACGCGTTATGATGGTGGTGGCACTGTGCGGTGTCACTTTCGGTCTGGCATTCGGACTTTACCACTTGTTCTGGGGTAATCAGCTGCTCAGTCTGGTTCTGCTTCCGGTCGTGTGTTTGCAGATTATTACTGTGTATCTGTTGAAGAAGAATGGTTTCAGCCGGTTTGCCGCGTGGACTATTGCGCTTCTGCAAACAGCAGCTACGATCTTTTACAGTCTTGAAATCGGCATTGAGGCCAGCTACTGGCTGTTCGCCAGCGGTGTTGCCAACTACTACATTGTTGACAGAAAAGTGGCTTTGAGCTTTAACGCCGTAGCTTGTTTTGTAATAGCTGTATATGCATTGGGTGAACCGGCAATTGCCATTCGTTACGCCGCCAGTTTTGTAATGATCAATATTTTTCTGTTCAGTTTTGCCCGCCAACTTGAAAAGAAAAATGCACAACTGGATCATATGTTGACGGTCGATCCGCTGACAATGGCCGGCAACCGTACTGCGCTGGAAGCAGCATTGAGACGTGTAAAAAGCCAATACGATCGTCATGAAACACCGGTATCACTTATCATGATCGATCTGGATCACTTCAAACGTATTAATGACACCCACGGGCACAGCGAGGGCGACAGAGTTCTGAACAGAATCGCGACATTGATCAAAAAACGGCTTCGACCTACAGACAGTCTATTCCGTTTCGGCGGCGAAGAATTTATTGTGATTACCGAAAACACCCATCTGAATCAGGCCGCCTACCTGGCCGAAGACATACGCAAGCGCGTAGAGAGTGACGTCGACGATCAACGCAAGCATGCGGGTGATGCGCTGACTGTTTCCCTGGGGCTTGCGCAGCTTCGCGGCAATGAAGCTGCGGATGACTGGTTAGGCCGGGCGGATAAAGCCATGTACAAAGCCAAGGCTATGGGCAGAAACTGGATTTGTTTTGATGCCGATACATCGGCGGATCAAACGGGCAACCCGTCCGGGACTGCCTCGACCTTGTAAGCCTGCGTTCCGGGTGGTGGTTCATACCATCCGGGCTGCGCTCCTTCCTCTAGCTCGTCCCGCACCTTGATCAGTGTGAACATCCCGCCCATTTCCATCGGCCCGAACAAACCCTGACCTCCCATCATCGGCAAAGTATTGTCAGGGCCCTGCATGTGACCGGCATCAATATGCTGTTGGTGATCCGACATTCCATGTTCTCCCATGGGCATATAACCCGGAACCAGTGCTGCGATACGACGGGCAATTTCACGCTGATTGACCCCAATGGTATTTGGCAGGCCGTGTCCCATCGCATTCATGGTGTGATGCGACATGTGGCAATGTAAAGGCCAGTCACCGGCGACTGCGGTAAATTCCAGATCCCGGGTCTGGCCGACACCGACCAATTCAGTAACCTCCTTGCGCCACTGGTTCTGCGGCCAGCGGCCACCGTCTGATCCAGTGACATCAAACTGCACCCCATGCATATGCATGGGGTGATTCCACATGGAAAGATTACCTATGCGAACACGAACGCGCTCTCCAGTCTGCGCTGTCAACGAATCGATGGCGGGAAACACCCGGCTGTTGATGGTCCACAGATCAAACTCCGTCATGATGCTGGGGTCTGGTCTGTAAGTGCCGGGATGGATCGCCCAGTTATGAAGCAACAGCGCGTAGTCGCGATCAACGGAATTGGCATCCGGGGTGCGTGGATGAATGATAAACATGCCCATCATGCCCATGGCCATCTGAATCATTTCATCTGCATGAGGATGGTACATGTGGGTGCCATGTTGCATCAGCGGAAACTCATAAACCCAGGTCTCTCCGGGCTTGATGGACGCTTGTGTGAGACCTGCTACGCCGTCCATACCAAACGGCAATAACAGACCGTGCCAATGTACCGTGGTGGGTTCGCGCAGTTTGTTGGTTACATAAATGCGTACGGTGTCACCTTCGACTGCTTCAATAGTTGGGCCTGGTGTGCTGCCATTGTAACCCCATGCTTTGATGCGGGTGCCGGGCGCGAATTCATGATCAACTTCTTCAGCGATCAGATGAAACTCTTTAACACCGTCTCGCATTCTCCAGGGCAGGCTACGCCCATTTGGAGTGATAACAGGCACATACCCAAGCTCATTACTGCGCACAGATCTGCTGGCAGTTTGCGTGGTTTGCACAGATCCGGCTTGCGCCGCAGCACCGCTGCTTAGCTTGCTGCCAAGAATAGTGGCGGCGCCGCCTATCAACAACTGTCGTCGGTTAATCATTTGTACTCTCCTGAATTTGCGTGCCAATCAGATTTTCAAGGGTTGAATACGAGCGCCAGTATTGTTCGCTGGCGTTAACCTGGCGCATTCTGGCGTCGAGCATCAAATCGGCGATGGCCAACAAATCAAAGGTGCCGCGTAGCATAAAATTATATTCCTGCACACTGAGCGCCATCATGCGTTGGAGGCGGGGGAGTTCATCCGAGTTGAGCAGGTTGAGTTGCTGCAGGCTGCTCCATATTTCTTGTAGCGAAGTACGTATGCCAGTCCGGATTTCTGCTTCGATCATTTGCTGCTGGATTAGGGCCAGTTGTAGTTGACCTTGCATGACACTGAGTTGAGTATCTCCATTGTCAAATACAGGCGCTTCAACAGACAGAGCAAAACCGTGTTGCCGCTCGCCACTGCTCTCCCGCTCAGTGATAAGTTCGAGCCCGGCGCCGCGTAGTCCGGTCCGGCGCACGGCGAGAGCAAGAGCAGCTTGCTTCTGCTGCTGTTCAAACTGCATCAGTTGTAGTGCTGGCTGATGTTCCCGCGCCAACTGCATCAGCCGTTCGGTTTCAGGCGGTCCACTGTCGGCAGCGTGCTGCGTGACGGATGGTAACCGTTCCGGCACAGAGATATTTTCCAGCTCTGCCAACCCAAGCGATTGCTGCAATTGGTTGCGCGCTTTTATGGCGTCAAATTCTGCCTGCATCAACTTAGCCTGACGTTGATCGGCAATACTTTGATTGCTGAGCAGTTCAAGTTCGCTGATATTTCCTGCTTCAAAAAGCACCCCGGCAAAATCGGCAGCCACAGTTGCGGACTCGTGGAGCTCCCGATGGATCTGCAGTTTCTGCTGCGCTGCCACAGCGTGCAACCAGACACTACGGACATGACCCAGTTCCTCATGTAGCAGGCGCCAGGCCTGAGCCTGCCATCTGGCTTGTTCAGTTTCAGCAAGTGCTATGCGCCGTTGTCGGCTCAGCCAGTCAAGCAAGCCAAGCGAAACGGAAAACTCCATCTGCCAGCGGCCTCCGCTATCCGGGCGCATCAGCGACAATTCCATTCCGGGATTTGCGCGCAATCGTTGCTGGACTACGTCTGCTTCGTGGATTCCAAGTTCCACAAAAATGCTGGCGATGCGCGGGCTGCGTTGCAAGGCCAACTGCTGGGCAGATGCAATGGTGCTGATAATGTCGGTGGACAGAGGATCACTATCCTTAATTACGTGCTGTCCGGCGCCGGTGATCTTTGGTTCGAGATATGCGCGGGCAGAACGTTCATATTCGGCGTAATGGGTCTGATAGCGCGCAGGACTGGCGGACTGGCAGGCAGTCATAAACAGCAGCAAGCTCAAAAGGCCTGACTTGAGGAGGTACATTTTTGATTTCCTTTCCGGAACATGTGTAATCAACATGCCGCACAAAATTTGAATTAATTCAATTGGTTGTGCTGATGCAGCGGAGCTGTATCAAGAACGGATAAGCGGACAGGGAGGGCGGGCGGGGTTGCTGCGGATACCAGCTTCCGGGGCCTGATTAAACCGTGAAAATGCAGCATTATCAAAAGCCGGGGCTTGTTGTGTTTTGCTGATCAAACTTAAAGGTTTCAGATTCTGACAGGCGCCGCTGCAGTGAAAGCAGGAAGTGGCATCGGCCGAACTGGCTGTATGGGCTGACAAGGCTTCGGCAGCAGATTTGTCTGAATCTGTAGAAATGCTTTTATTGGAAGATCCATGGCAATCCGGTGCGGGCGCTGTTGCTGGCTCCGGCTGCGAAGTTTCGCGTGTTCCGGGCTGGTTGTATGTGGCTTCAATGACGTCATGTTGCTCGCACTCAGCCAAAACTGCCGCCAAGGCCTGAGCAGGCAGGCAAAACACCAGAAAAAGCGCGAGCCATGGATGTTTGAAGATTTTCATAATGCACAGTGTCGCATTTGTGCAAAGTTTGCTCAAGTTCGGGCTCAGGCTTGAAGGGCGGCTCAGCGGCCACAGAGGCCAGTCCTTTTTGTCCGCAGGCGGCTCTGCGTATATGTGCGATTACGCTAACTAACGGTCAAACTCACAATCGTGGGAGGAATGTATTCATCGTAACAGCATGATTTAATTATGATTCTATTCTGGCGCGTTGTTTGCTAGGCATTATTGGCACATTCGGAGACATAAGTCTCATAACAAACAGGGGCTAAGCGCGATTGCCCTATATACAAGTACGAATATTATGAAGCGACGCGTTGCAATGCTGAGAATGATCCTGAACTGGGTTGTGGTAACAGTGATGATGTGGGGAGCTGCGTTTGAGGTGCCGGCTCAGCATGACAATTTTGAGACTGCGATAGAGGAGGAGGGGCTCACAGGTGTGGTTTGGTCAACTCTGACGCCAGACGGAATTGCAACTGGCGCAGCGGGGTTTGCCGACGCCAAGAGCAGGGAATTGATTCTCCATGACAGCAAAGTCCAGACTGGCTCGTTAGTCAAAACCCTCGTTGCTACCGGAATATTGCGGTTGGTTACTGAGGGAAGGCTGGGGCTTGATATCCCTGTGTCGACGCTGTTACCTGAGTTTGAATTTGATAATCCATGGATGCCCGGTAATCCTGTTTTGGTGCAGCACCTTTTAGACCATACCTCCGGGCTTGAGGATGCCCGTCTCGGACAGATTTTTAGCATGGCTTCTGAATCTGACACGCCTTTAAGCATGAGTTTCCCTAATACCGTTCTGAGAATTAGAAGTCGGCCGGGCAGCCGCGTTTCCTATTCAAATCAAGGCTACACGTTACTGGGCATGTTGATAGAGCGCGTTACCGGCGAGCGTTACGAGCAGTACCTCGATAAACAGCTGTTGCAACCGCTCGGCATGCATCAAAGCAGCTTCCGCTTCATTTCACAGGTGGGGCCGCATGCCGATGCCCGGTTGGTCATGGGCCACTTTGAGAACGGCGTTACTCAGCTTGCCGTGCCAATGTATCTGCGTCCTGCAGGTCAGTTCACCACCACAGCGTCAGATATGGCTTTATTCGCAGGCTTTCTGATGAGCAACGGCGAAGTTGACGGCAAGGCTTTTATCACATTCAAGCTTTTGCAATCGATGGGGCGACCAACCACCACGGAGGCCGCTATGGCTGGCCTGGTGGATGCAGGGTATGGCCTGGGTTTAAATAGCCGAGATCGCCATGGTGTGCTAGCCAATTGCCATGTCGGCACTTCCATAGGTTTTCGCGCAAGTTTCTGCGTGTTTCCCCATGCGCAGAAAGCTTTCTTCGTTGCTATGAACGCTGATGTTGAAACAGCTGACTATGATCGGTTTGACGCTCTACTAATTCGGGAGCTCGACATCACAGCGTCAATACCATCCGCGAGCATAACCCCATCAATTGGGATCGTTGACTGGCAGGGTATCTACGTGCTTGCTCCCAACCGCATGCAAAGTTTCGCCTACATTGATCGAGCTCTGAACTTTGCAACGCTGCGTTGGGACGGCCAACAGCTTCACATGAAGCCGTTCCAAAATGCATCAAGATCTTTGCTGCCCGTTGGCGACTGGCTGTTCCGTGCGGAGGATAGAGTGCGCGCGTCGCACGTTCTGCTGGTAGCTGACGATGGGCAGCGAATCATTAGTGATGGCTTCCGTAGCTACCAGAAGATCAGCCTTTGGCACATAATTCCGATTTGGATCAGTCTAATTGCAGGACTGGTTGGATTGGTGTATCTGTTCTTTACTGGCATCTTTCGAATTCTACGCCATGGAGTACGAAAATCAGATCCAATGGTCACTGCATTTTTTGCATGCACGGCGCTTTTTCTCCCCATCCCGTTGTTTTATAGTCAGTCATTCCTGCAGCTTGGCGAACTGACTCCGGCGAGCGGTTTGTTGGCTCTGGTGACAGGCTTGCTGCCGCTTGCAATGATCTTCGGGCTGTGGGGCTCTGTTAGGCAGGATGCAAAAGATCGGAGTCTGCTTGGCATGCTGGCAATGTTGAGTGTGCTCCAGTGGTGTGTGGTGCTTGCTTTCTGGGGATTGGTACCACTGCGCCTGTGGGTCTAGACGAAAGCATTAGACCCGCTGGTCTTTTTCCCGAATATGGTCTTGGCGCGGAATAATTTATTCGGCTTATAGCAATCACAACAGACGCTGGATACATCTTAAAGCAACAAGATGACGCACGCTGAGTGTAGGTTGCATGAAACAAATAGTTCAATCATCGGAAGATACCGCTGAGGCGTCATCTAAATGCGTTTTTGTAGTAACTATTCCAGCGATCCTCTATTTCCGGTAATAAAGATTACCGGAAATAAGATAAGACTTTGTATATTAATAAGTTCAACTGCTGTTTAGTGGTGTAAATTGATTCAGTGTTTACTCACCACTGCCCTCATGTTAGAACTCAGTTGTAGGGATTTCTAAAACGGTATCCTGCGTCATGATCGCTGCGACGTCTGGAATTGATGTATTTTGTTGAGGGACCAAACCAATGTCTGCAAAACACACCGCACTTTTGAGCTTATTACTATTGCCATTACTCGTTGCCTGCGCCGGCAATCCCGAAAACCCCACGCGTCGCCCCCCGGATTATGCGATTCCTGTAGGCATGGACAGTTACGAAGTACGTTGTGGGGCTGTCAGAGTGTTTGTCTCGTATACCTCAGTCGACGTCTTTTTTAACGACGATGGCACCACTAAAACGCAAGAGGCATTCTGTGAGGAAAATCGCAGCGATACCTCAATCAGGCGTTAATGTTCTGGTATTAAAATTAATTGCCGGCCGTTGATGGTGTCCAGTCGCAGCCTTCACACTGCGGGTCGACATTGTTTTCAGCCATCACGGCAAATATAAAATCGCGCCAGGTCTCGTTTGGCTGCCACACAGAATTCATATCTGCTTTAGCCTGTGAAACCGGGACATCTTCATAAATTACCCGATAAAGAAAGCTGAACGCCGTGGCGCGTGCGTTGACCTGACAATGCAGCAAGGTTTTGCGATCCGTATCCCGACGCATGGCGTCTGCAAAGGTATAAAAATCCAGACTTGTCGGACGAGTCCAGTCCACGGGAATGTGCACATAATCCATGCCAAGGCTTTTCACCAGCTGATCGGCATTGGCGACTGCATTCGGGTTGTTGGTAAAAGCAAGGTAGATAACACGCTCGAAACCGGCGTCACGCACTGCGCTGAATTGCTCGGCCGTTGGTTGTCCTGCACTGGCAAACGTATCGCTGTATTGCCTGAAGTTAAAAATCTCATTTAACGCCGGATTGGCTGGCTCTTGAATCTGAGCTTGCGCTGATAAACTGGTGAAAACAATCAGTGAGGCCAATATAGCTCTATATATCATGGTGATAGACTCGTATTGTTAAGTAAAGTCAGCGGCTCGCTGACGCTCATAACAGCGCACATCATGCTGGCAAAATTCCGCCTTCCGGGCAAGCAGAATGTATTTGCACATGGCCGGCTTGCCTTCAAACCACGGCGCACTCACACTGTGCGTATTGCAGACCTGATGCGAAAAATCCCGGAATGAAAAGCAAGATCAAAGTCTTACTGCATCCTTTGTTTGACACACGTGAAAGTATGCCCAATCCCTGGCGTGAGCCTCCCCTGTTGCCGGAGCCTGTGCGGGCTCATGTGCCGGAAGGTGCTGCCGAAGACTACTTACGCGCCAGCGAATTTCTGTTCAGTTATCGCGGCAGCCCCGACACCCATACCGCCTACCGGCGGGAGCTGGAGCATTTCCTGCAATGGTGCTGGCTGCATGCCGACACTACTTTAAAGGAGATCCAGCGCGAGCATCTGGAAAGTTATATCGAATTCGCCCGCCAGCCCCCGGCTGACTGGACCGGTAGCAAACAGGCGCCCCGCTTTCTTGATAAGGCCGGCGAACGGGTTCTGAATCCTGAATGGCGCCCTTACGTGTGCCCCAAAGATCAGGCCTACAGTCTGTCGCAATCAGGCTTACAGGCGATATTTGGTATTTTGAGCAGCTTCTTTTCCTATTTAGTGCAGGAAAATTACGTCGCAGCCAATCCGGTGGCCCACATCCGTCAGAAAGGCAAATTCCTGCGTAAACGTCAGGGACAGGAAAAAATCCGCAGACTTTCGCAAATCCAGTGGGACGTAGTGCTGGAAACCGCGGAAAAAATGGCAGCAGAAGACCCGCTTCAGCATGAGCGTACGCTGTTTGTGATGAGCGCCCTGTTCGGAATGTACCTGCGTATTTCAGAGCTGGTGGAAACCGAGCGCTGGATACCCCAGATGGGGCACTTTCAACGCGATCTGGAGGGCAACTGGTGGTTTCTTACTGTAGGAAAGGGTAATAAAGAGCGTGAGGTGTCAGTCAGCAATGCCATGTTGGAAGCCCTAAAAAGGTACCGGATATCACGTGGCCTGACACCACTGCCCGGGCCCGGCGACTCTGCCCCGCTGGTCCATAAAACACGCGGCAAGGGGGGGATCACCAGTACCCGGCAAATTCGGGGCATTGTTCAGAAATGTTTTGATCAGGCTGAAGAAAAACTGCGTTCAGAAGGGTCTTTTGAGGAGGCAGACAGGTTGGCTGGTGCAACCGTGCACTGGCTCCGCCACACCGGGATCTCTGAAGACGTGAAATATCGACCCCGGGAGCACGTGCGGGATGATGCCGGGCACGGCTCAAGTGCTATCACCGATCGGTATATTGATGTGGAACGCGTCGAGCGTCACAAGAGCGCGCGCAACAAGCGCATCAAACATGACTGAAATCTGGCAGCATTGTCACGTTAAGTCACCTTGTTCACCTTGACACAGCGCAACAAAACGTAATATCAAGGGTCAGGAAAACCACAAGTTTCATGCGAGGTACGACATTGAATACTGTGAATCATAAGTTGAAGCATGGGGTGGCTCTCAAGCCCTGGTACAGCGCTCTTAAAAAGACTGGCGGCACCGTTGGTGCATCCCTCCTGTTGGCGTGGATGTTCAGCTCCCCACTGGCTGCCCAGGATGCTGCGGCGACTGCACTGGATGTCCAGGAAGAAGACGTACTGGCTGTACTCAGTGTTGATGCGCTTTACCAGAGCATGACGCCGCAGGCGGTTTATGGCCGTACTGCCATAGAGTTGTTGCGCGAACTTGAAACCAAACACTACTCCCCTGTCAGCTTTGACGACCGGTTTTCCGGTGAGGTTTTTGATTACTTCATTAAAGCCCTTGACGGGCAGAAATTATATTTTCTGGATTCAGATATCAATGCCCTCTCCTCTCTTCGTGCCGAGTTGGATAACAGTCTGATTGCAGGTGATCTGCAGCCCGGGTTTGATATTTACAATCTTTATCACAGGCGTGTGCTTGAGCGTCTGGTGTGGACTGTTGAGTTTGTGGAAAATGAACTGGAAACACTGAGTTTTGACACGGACGAGCAACTGCAGATTGACCGGAAAGATGCTCCATGGGCCCAGAACACTGAAGAGCTGGATAATCTGTGGCGTCAGCGTATCAAGAGCAGCGCGCTCAGCCTGTCGTTGACTGGTATGGAAATGCATTTGATTCAGGATCGCCTGAGCAAGCGCTACCGCAACCAGTTAACCCAGATCGCCAAGACCAATGACCGCGATGTTTTCCAGGCGTATATGGCCACGGTAGCGCGCACAGTTGATCCGCACACCAGTTATTTCTCCCCGCGCGACTCGGAGAACTTCAATATGGGTCTGCGCGGATCGCTACAGGGTATAGGCGCACAGCTGACCTCTGAGGACGAATACACTAAAGTCGCTGAACTTATCAAGGGCGGCCCTGCTGAGCAGGCCGGCGAGCTCAAGGCCGGAGATCGCATCATTGGTATAGCTCAGGGTGCGGACGGTGAAATGAAAGACGTGATTGGTTTGCGTCTGGATGATGTTGTTGATCAGATTCGCGGAGAGAAAGGCACCACTGTGCGTTTGAGTGTCATCCCTGCCGAGGCAGCTGGCGAAGCGGCGGCGCGTGAAATATTGATTGTCCGTGACACGGTTGAATTGTCAGAGCAGTTTGCACGCAGTGAAGTGATCGATATCGGAGTGGGTGAAGACCACTATAAAGTCGGTGTCATCACGCTGCCCTCTTTCTATTTTGACTTTGAAGCGGCCGCGGCTGGCTTACCAAACTATCGTAGCTCTGCACGCGATGTGCGCGCGCTGCTGGAAGAGTTAAAAAGCCAGGATGTTGAAGCGGTTGTGGTTGACCTGCGTTACAACGGCGGTGGGTCATTAAATGAGGCCAACGAGTTGGTCGGTCTGTTTATTGAATCCGGCCCTACTGTCCAAATCCGTTATTCTGGTCAGCGCAATGGTTTTGTCCGGTCGTACGGGGACGCCGATGTGTCTGTTGTTTACGACGGCCCTATGGCGGTGTTGGTTAACCGCGCCAGTGCGTCAGCCTCAGAGATTTTTGCTGGCGCCATTCAGGATTACCAGCGTGGTGTAGTGCTTGGTGGGCAGACGTTCGGCAAGGGCACGGTGCAGGAAATTATCCCGATGAACTACGGGCAGGTGAAATTGACCCGCTCCAAGTTCTATCGTATTTCAGGAGCCAGCACCCAGCATCGCGGTGTGTTGCCTGACATTAATTTCCCTGACCGTTATCAGGCCATCGAAACCATGGGCGAGAGTAATCTCGACGGAGCCCTGCCCTGGGATACTGTGCGACCTGTAGAGTTCCGTACCTATCACCCTATCCGCCAGATCATGCCGGAGCTGCAGGCGCGTCATGAAGAGCGCGCTGCGCGTGATGCTGACTTCATTTTCCTGAACGATTCAGTTGAACGCATGCTGGAAGCACGTCAGCGTACTACCATTCCCCTGAACCGGGATGCATTAAAGGCGCAGCGTGACGCAGATCGTCGGGCTGCCTTTGATGCCAACAATCTGCGTCTGCTGGCAAAAGGACTTCCTCTGGAAGTCTGGGAAGAAGAGACCGGGGAAGAACTGGATTCTCAGCTTGCCCTGCAGGATGAAGACGCAATCGACAGCGATGAAGAGCTCAAGGAAGAAGATCCCCTGCTGCTTGAAAGCGGTCGCATTCTGGTAGACATGGCCGAGCTGCTGGGTCGCCCGATGGCATCTGCACCCAGATCAGAGCCGGTGCAGGCTGCGTCAGTCAGTACAAACCCGGTACGCGTCACGCAATAAGGAAAAGGCAACGGTATTGCAGCAGCTAAAAGCCCGACGCTTAGAGTAAGTTGAAATGGGTAAATAAAAAACGGGAGCCAAGGCTCCCGTTTTTTATTTGGCGCCACTTCATACGCCACTATAGGCGCTGCTACTGGTGGTAGTACGTTACTGCTTTGACAGATATGCTCTGGCCTGGCGCCCTGCCAGCGTGACCAGATCTCCCATAGCCGCATTCACATCGATCAAATGTAAACCCCACCCAGCATTGATGCTGCCGTCGGCATTCATCACATCACCGCTGATAGTGTCTGTACGCGGATCTGATGGATCAGCGTTTACAGTAATTTCCAGATAAGAGAACTGTCCATTGTTGACGCACTCACCCGTCAACAGGCCAGGTACGCTCACAAATGGCGTATTGATGGATGAGTTTCCGGCAACCCAGGGAGACTGGGCATTGGATGCAAATCCCTCTACTGTCGCATTACTCAAATGAGCATTCAGCTGGTTGTGTCCGCTGGCCAGCTGAGCCGGGTTAGTACAGATGGCAGTGCTGCCCTGCCCGTTACGACCAAACAGGCTGGTTGCCGGCGGAGGTACATCGCTTCTGAAAGACACGTATGACACGATACATCCGGTCTGATCCCCGCTCTCACATACCGGCATGTGCTTGAACGTACCTCCAACAACATTGCCCTCAGGTACCTGTGCGGTAGCACCTAGCAGCATCGCCGAAACAATCTGTGACTGAACATCTTTGCCTTCAATCTCGTTGATAATCAGACGGGACAGCACACCGGCTCCCTGAGAATGTCCGATCAGGATGATCCCGCGGCCGTCGTTGTGATTTTCCAGATAGTAGTTCCAGGCATCGACAACATCACGGTAAGGCATCTCTCGATCTGGTGTGGCAGTCTGGGCGCCACCACCCATATTGGCACGCAGTGCGGTTAGTGTGACCTGGCGGTATAAAGGGGCAAAGGTTCTGCACTCTGAGCCAAGACGTGCAAACTGGCTGCGTACGACATTGTATTCTTCCGGGCCGGCATCCATGTCGCTGTTGGGTGTGGTATCCAAAGACACTGTCGGGTAAACATAAAAGCAATCTACCGGTGCATCTTCACGCGCTGCCCAGGTCTGCAGCGCTGTTGACCCATCGTTGTTGACAATTGTGGTGTTCAGGTCTGCGCCGCAGGCACGCGGGTTGTCAGGCAGGCACAACCAATTCTGTGAATCGGAAAAGTCCACCTTTGCCTCAGCAGAGTGACTGTTGGCAGAGAGTAATATGGCTGCGCACGCCGACGTGGCAATAGCAGTAAACAATAACGAATGTTTCTGGTTCATGAGTCCGTTCCCCCGGGTTAATTAAAATATGACGCGTTGCAGAATATGTCAGCTGATGCAGCCAGGCAAGTGCTGCGCTATCAGGTCTTTTTTACAGATGTGGCTGGGATTTTGACAGACAACGCGTTAAAGTTCGGACAATTCTTAACTCCTTTATACAATCAGAACAAACGATTAAAAGAAGAGCCACCTGATGACTGACAAGTACACGCCCTCCCTGCTGACCTCGGTTATACCCCTGTTATTGCTGTTTGCCCTGCTTGCGTACAACGTTTACATGTACGGCGATGACTCAGTTAGTGGTGCTAACCAGACCGCATTGATTCTGAGTGCCGCGTTTGCTGCCATCATTGGACTCTCCAGAGGTCTGTCATGGTCGTCTATTCAGGAGAATGTACTTGAAAACATCAAAGCGGCCACGCCAGCGATCCTGATTCTGTTAATGGTTGGTGCATTGATAGGTTCATGGTTGGTGGGTGGTATAGTGCCCAGTATGATTTATTACGGACTGGGGATATTCAGCCCGACTATTTTTGTTGCCAGCGCCTGTGTCATCACAGCTATCGCAGCTATTGTGATTGGCAGTTCATGGTCGACTTCCGCAACATTGGGTGTCGCATTGATGAGTATTGGTTATGCCATGGGTATTAACCCTGGTCTGGTGGCCGGTGCTATTGTTTCCGGCGCCTACTTTGGTGACAAAATGTCGCCTTTGTCAGATACCACGAATCTTGCTTCCGGCGTGGCCGGTGTCGATTTATTTACGCATATTCGTTATCTGAGTATGACTGCCTTCCCCTCTCTTGTTATTTCGCTGGTGCTGTACACCATACTGGGGTGGTACTTTGGCGGCGATACTTCAAGTGCCGACAATACTGCGCGATATCAGGAAGTCATCGCACAGCAGTTTAACGTGAATCCGATTTTGTTGCTGGTGCCAGCCGGTGTGATTTTTTTGATTATTCGCAAAGTACCCGCCCTGCCCGCTTTATTTGTTGGTGCTGCAGCAGGCATTGTATGCGCGATTTTGTTGCAGCGCGATCTGGTGGTTGTGCTGGGAGCTGAGTTGGGCAACACATATCAGATTATGATGCAGGCACTCTACGGCGATATTAATGTGGTGACAGGTGACGCTGTTCTGGACGAATTGCTGAGTAGCGGTGGAATGTTCGGCATGCTTAATACCATCTGGCTGATCCTGTCCGCCATGGTATTTGGCGGCGTGATGGAAGCCTGCGGGTTTCTTGGTCGCATTACAACAGCGCTGATAAGCCGGGTGCGTAGTGACGCCGGTTTGATCACTGCAACTGGTGCCACTTGCATGGTGACCAACGTGTCAGCATCTGATCAGTATCTCTCGCTGGTGGTGCCAGGTCGCATGTTCAGCAATGCGTACAAAGAGCGAGGTCTTGCACCGCAGAATCTCAGTCGTACACTGGAAGATACCGGAACCGTAACTTCAGTGCTGATTCCGTGGAATACCTGCGGGGCTTACCATGCCAGTGTGCTGGGTGTAGCCACACTGGCTTATGCCCCGTGGGCATTTTTCTGTCTGATCAGTCCTATGATGACGCTGTTTTTTGCATGGGCCCGTATCGGTATCGTGCGCAATCAGGACGGGGCGTAAAGCTTTTTCAGATAGTTCACTATGGCATCGTCCCAGAGGAACCGCGCTTCGCTTGCGTTATTCTGGATCAACTGCCATTGCGCCGGATGGTGCTGTACCAACTGGCTTGCCTGATCGAGAGAGTCAAGCATATTACGCAACTGTGCCGGTATAGAATCACCATCGAAAACAAATCCGGTGGCTCCGTCAAAAACAGTATTTTTCAGGCCACCAACCCCGTGCACAACACAGGGCGTACCGGCACGCATCGCCAGCATCTGACTGATTCCGCAGGGTTCAAAACTGCTGGGCATCAGGAATAAGTCTGCGGCACCGTAAAGCGCTTCTGCAAGTTCTTCCGAGAAGCCCTGCAGATACAGAAAGTTTTTGTGTTTGCGCATCATGCCGGAAAAGAACTGCTCGTAACTATGGTCGCCAGTGCCGACCAGAATATAGATGCCCTCACCCAGAGCGCGCAGAATTTCATCCAGAGCACATTCTGAATTGCTGGCAGATTTCAAACCCGTGCGCAGCAAACTGACTTTCTGATCTGTTAAACGTCCTATTGAGACCACAGAAACAGGAAATGGTTTTCGCCTGAGTTGCCACTGTAAAACGCGGTGAGCGGCCCACAGATATGACGATGGAATCCAGTCTCTGTCTCCTGACCAAAGCAGGATGGTGTCGCTGATCAACTGGAGCAGATCTCGCCGTTTACGGTTATCTCGCAATCCTGCGACGCGACCTGCCGCACTGGTAGCGGGATATTCACAGCCGTTCAAAATTCCTACAAGTCGTTTCTTCTTCGCTAACAACTGGAGATCCTGCTCCAGCCCTTCGCCGCCAATAAAACCTTTGGCAACGTCATTGGGGCGCTGAATTTCTTCGCAGTAACCAGGCGACACTGCGTGCACCGTATCACTGAGCAATAGCCCGCAACGCATCAGATTGATACAGTCCTTAAAGCGTGGGTCGACTATATTGTTGATGTCGGGATTTTTTTTCCAGAGATCAGTTGTCATCAACTCCGGGTGCCAATGCTCAAGTGACGAATAGTCATCTCTCAACGGGCGGATGCCTTGCAAAGACAGATTGTGAATGGTGTAAACCGTGCGGATGGACCGTAGTGGCTGATATCGTGGATGAAATCTACGAAGCACAGTAATCAAGGATGCATGCCAGTCATGAAGGTGAATAACATCGGGCTTATGCAGTTCATCAGCAATCAGCCAGTCGCAAACTGCCGTGCAAAACAGCGCAAACTTGTGAGCATCTGTGGCAAACGGTGCTGATTCGTCATGGCAGTAGATTGCGCCGGCGCCGCAGGCAGCAAATGCCGGGTGATCAAGTACGTAGTGGTTCACCAGCGGATTAATATCTGGTCCGGTTTCGAGCCGGTACAGATCAAGTGCCTGTGGCTGACTGCAAAAAACCGTATTGATAGTGCCCAGACGTCTGCTGTTATTGACATGTGCAAGACGCTGGTACCCAGGAGTAATAACTGATACCTGATGTCCTTGCCTGGCCAAAGCAAGCGGAACGTCACGAATAACATCACCGATGCCGCCTACCTTGCCACCTTTTAACGCAGCATTTTCAGCGGCGATCATCACAATATGCATGTAGCGGGTTCCTTAGAGTCCTCCGACTGATTGTCCCAGCATTTCGCGGGTAACCAGCGTGACACCTTTTTCTGTAACGCGAAATCCGCGCCGGATATCTTCTGCTTTGTCGTGACCAATAACCATGCCTTCAGGAATGGTACAGCCGCGGTCGATGATAACCTTGCGTAATTTACAATGCCGGGATATTTCGACATCGGGCAACACCACTGCTTGCTCAATCTCGGAATAGGAGTGTACACGCACGTTTGAAAACAGCAGCGACTTGCGTATACATGAGCCCGATATGATACAGCCACTGGAGACCATGGAGTCAATTGCCATACCGCGTCGGTCATCGTCATCGAATACAAATTTGGCTGGCGGCAACTGTTCCTGGAAAGTCCATATAGGCCAGCGCGGATCATAAAGATTTAATGACGGAGTGGGCTCAACCAGCTCCATATTCGCCTGCCAGAAGGAATCCAGGTTTCCAACATCACGCCAGTACGCTTTGACGTTGTCTGCCGGATCAGCAAAACGGTAGGCGAATACTTTGTGTTCGCTGATGATGGAAGGAATAATATTCTTGCCAAAGTCGTGGTCTGAATCATCGTTTTTAGCATCTTTACGTAACTGCTCAAACAGAAACTCAGTCTTGAACACATAGTTGCCCATAGAGGCGAGACAGTTCTCCGGATTGTCCGGTACGCATTGCGGGTGCAACGGTTTTTCGTTGAATGCAAGGATGCGATGGTCTCGATCTACACTCATGACGCCAAAATTGCCAGCGGCCTCTTCAATCGGCACTTCCATGCATGACACCGTCATATCAGCGTCCATTTCTGCATGATAGGCCAGCATGTCGCCGTAGTCTTGCCTGTACACATGATCGCCGGACAACACCATGACATATTCCGGGATTTCGCCCCGGATAATGTCGATGTTCTGGAACACAGCATCTGCTGTACCCATATACCAGCTGTCGGAATAGCGCTGTGAGGCCGGCAGAATTTCCACGCCCTCCCCCAACTCCTTTTTAAAATGTCCCCAGCCGCGTACAAGATGTTTAATCAGTGAGTGAGCTTTATATTGTGTAACAACCCCCACACGCCTGACGCCGGAGTTGATACAGTTTGACAGGGGGAAGTCGATGATGCGGAATTTTCCACCGAAAAACAGCGCAGGTTTTGCCCGCCAGTTAGTCAGCTCGTGCAGACGGCTGCCTTTGCCTCCCGCCAGGATGATGGCGTAGGTATTTCTCGTCAATCGACTGACATAACGCTGACCGTGCGGTTCCATTTATAACCTCCTCATTTGAGTTGCCAGATTTCACTGGCATAAGCACTGATGGTTCTGTCGCTGGAAAAATAAGCACTCGCGGCAGTGTTAAGGATACTCTTTTGTATCCATCGATCAGTCTGCTGATACAAGGTTGTTACATGTTGTTGGGCATCAACAAAGGTGCTGAAATCAGCAGCAGTCATCCATTGATCGTGAGGATTGCGTACCGATTGCATCAGGCTGTTGTAGAGCCCGGGTTCATCCGGGTTGAACAGATCCGATTCGATCAGCTGCATCACCTGCCGAAAACGCGGATCGGAGTTGATGAATGTTTCAGGGTGATAGTCTTTGCGTAGTGTTGCCACTTCCGCTGCAGTCAGTCCAAACAGGAAAAAATTGTCTGCCCCGACTGCGTCCCGGATTTCAATATTGGCACCGTCAAGCGTGCCGATTGTCAGCGCACCGTTCATCATAAATTTCATATTGCCGGTACCTGAAGCTTCTTTCCCTGCCGTAGATATCTGTTCGGACAGGTCGGTGCCGGCGCAGATTACTTCCATCGCTGTAACATTATAGTCAGGCAAAAACGCAACTCTTAACCAGGAAGCTGCGCGTTCGTCGGAATTTATTACGCGTGCAACATCGTTAATCAGCTTGATGATCAATTTCGCTGTGAAGTATCCGGGTGCCGCTTTGCCACCGATCAGCACACAGCGTGGCACCAGTCCATCGGTATCATTGTTCAGAATGCGGGCGTACAGGTGTACCACATGGAGAACATTCAGCAACTGGCGTTTATATTCGTGTATGCGTTTAACCTGGACATCAAACAACATGTGCGTCTCAAACTCAACGCCACACTTTTGTTTGACAAGTTTGGCCAGCCGCTGTTTGTTTTCAAGGCGAGCAGCCTGCCACTGCTTCTGGAACGCAGGGTCGTCAGCCCATTGCTGGAGCTCAGCTATGCGGGAAAACTCATGCAACCAGCTTGTGCCAATCTTGTCTGAGATAAGCGCGGCTAGACTCTTATTACAGAACCCGAGCCAGCGTCTGGGTGTGACACCATTGGTTTTATTATTGAACTTATGTGGCCAAAGTTCATAGAAGTCGCGAAATAGCCCGGAGATCAGCAAGTCAGTGTGCAACTGCGCAACCCCGTTGACAGAAAAACTTCCGACAATTGCCAGATGGGCCATTCGGATATGAGGATCATTACCGTCCTCTATGATTGAAAGTTCACGAATTTTTTGTGCATCGCCCGGCCACTTCACGGCGACCTCGCTCAGAAAGCGTGCGTTGATTTCGTATATTATTTCGAGGATCCTCGGCAACATATCGCGAAAAATGCGCACGGGCCAGCGTTCAAGTGCTTCGGGCAACAGCGTATGGTTAGTGTATGCCATGCTGCTGGTTGTCAGAGTCCATGCCTGGGGCCAGCTGAGTTTGTAGGTGTCCAGCAGCAGGCGCATCAGCTCTGCAACTGCTACAGCCGGATGAGTGTCGTTAAGCTGGAAACAATTCTGTTCTGAAAATATTTCGAATGCCGGACCATGACGTTTTATCCAGCGATCCATCATGTCCTGCAAGCTGGCTGATGTCAGGAAATACTGCTGTCGCAGCCTGAGTACTTTTCCGTTCTCGCTGACATCATTAGGATAAAGTACCATGGTGATCTGTTCAGCTTCGGTTTTGGCAGCAACCGCTTCAGTGTAACCACCGGCATTAAACTCTTGCAGACTGAACTCTTCAGTCGCCATCGCTTTCCACAGTCTTAATGTGTTGACAGTATCATTGGCATATCCGGGTATCGGCATGTCATAAGGCACCGCCAATACATCTTCAGTGTCTAACCACTCTGCCTGCAGATGCCCCTGGTCATCGTGGTAAAAATTTGTGCGCCCGAAGAACTGTACCCTGCGCGTGTCCTGCGGTGCCTCAAACTCCCAGGGATTGCCGTGTTCCAGCCAGTGGTCAGGGCTCTCCTGCTGATAACCGTCCTGAATACGTTGATGGAACATGCCATACTCGTATCGAAGTCCATAGCCAGTCACCGGCAATGACAATGTGGCACAGCTGTCCAGAAAACATGCAGCAAGGCGACCCAGCCCACCATTACCAAGGCCTGCATCGCGCTCTTCACTGCCCAATTCCTCCAGCGTTACACCATGCTTGAAAAGCGACTTCTGCAGTGCCTCATCCATTTCAAGGTTAAGTACGGCATTACACAATGATCGCCCTATTAAAAACTCAAGCGAAAGATACGCGACACGCTTGGTGCCTGTCTCATGATAATGCTGTCGTGTAGCACGCCAGCGTTCGACCAGTCGATCCCGCACAGTCAACACTGCAGCGTTGTACAAATAATAGTGTGATCCCGGATCGCGATCGCGCCCAAGCGTAAGATGAAAGTGTCGAGCCAGATCTGTTTCCAGGCTGTCTGAGTCTGTTCCAAGCCACATCGCATTTTTATCAGTTACGTCAGCCTTCATAGGAAACCTCTCCGTGTACTTCAAGTTGCTCCTTTTTGCCAAGGGCCAGCAACACGACTGTAGAACAGGAAAACAGGTTAAGACGACCGTCTACCCTGCAGTTGTGGGGATCAGGTTGCCCCGTGTAACTCGCAGTATCCAGCAAAATTTCCCAGCCACTGACACTGGATGACTGCGGTAGTTTGAAGCTGACTGCATCGCGTCCGGCATGAAAAACAATCATCAGCTTGACGCGCTTTTTTTGCGTCGGGTGTTGACCCGAAATCATGTAACCCAGAGTTCTGGCATGATGCTCTTGCCAATGTGTTGATTGCATGGCATCGCCACTGTTATTAAACCATTCGATAGTGTGTTCCGATGAATACGTTGCATCATGAATGTAAACATCAGGAAACAGGAACTGATAACTTTTGCGCAAACTGATCAAATGACGGGTAAATGCCTGCTGGTTAATTCCATCTTTGGAAATGCCAGCCCAGTTTATCCAGTTCAATTCATTGTCCTGACAATAGGCGTTATTGTTACCATGCAACGAGCGGCAAAATTCATCGCCCGCCTGCAACATCGGTACACCTTGAGAAAAAATCAGTGTTGCCAGAAAGTTACGCTGCTGTCTTTGTCGGATTACGTTGATCGTTGTATCTTGTGTTGGACCTTCGATTCCAAAGTTGTCGCTGAAATTTTCCCTGTGTCCGTCAAGGTTCTTTTCGCCATTGTTTTCGTTGTGGCGTTCACGGTAGCTCACAAGATCATTTAAAGTGAAACCATCATGGCTGCAGATGTAGTTGATACTCGAAGATGGCCGGCGGCCAGCATGTTCAAAAATATCGCTGGAGCCGTGTAGCCTGCGCGCGAACTCAGGCAAAATTCCGGGGTCTGCCCGCCAGAAACGACGACCCGCATCACGAAACCGGTCATTCCACTCAGACCAGCCTGGTGGAAAGTTTCCAAGCTGATATCCACCAGGACCTATATCCCATGGCTCTGCAATCAGTTTGACACCTGATAATGCAGGATCTTGTAACAAGGCATCAAAAAAGCCGCTGCCCTGATCATAACCGTGTGTCTCCCGGCCTAATACCGGAGCAAGATCAAAGCGGAAACCATCTATCTGCAACTCATCTGCCCAGTACCGCAGACAATCCATAACCATCTGAATCACCCGCGGATGGCTCATGTTCAGGGTATTTCCACAACCTGTGTCATTAATATAGAAACTACGGTCTTCACTTTGCAGTCTGTAGTAAGACAGGTTGTCAATACCTCGCAATGATAGTGTCGGACCCAGCCTTCCCCCCTCTGCCGTGTGGTTAAATACAACATCCATAATCAGCTCAAGACCAGCTTCATGATAGAGATCTACCATTTGGCGAATTTCAAGCAGGCTGTCGCCTTGCAGATAGTCCTGATGCGGAGCAAAAAAACATAACGAGTTGTAACCCCAGTAGTTGCTAAGGTTTTTGTTGTGAAGAAATGACTCGCTGATAAAACTCTGGATTGGCAGCAGTTCGACGCTGGTAATCCCCAAAGCCTTCAGGTAGGAAATTATATTTTTGTGCGCCATGCCGGTAAATTTTCCGCGCATGGCTTCAGGGATCGCAGGGTGGGAAATCGTGAACCCTTTCAAGTGTGACTCGTAAAGAATGGTTTCTGCCATCGCCACACGTGGTTTTTTAAATTTAGCCATGGGCAAGCGAGCTGTCACCACACATTTGGGCATGTTGTGCTGGTTGTCACGCTTGTCTGCAACTTCCTCATCACCTGTGTGTTTGACATCAAACCCATAATGCAGATCTGACCAGATAAACCGGCCCTTCAATTGTCGGCAGTATGGGTCCAGCAGCAATTTGTGAGGATTAAATCTGTGTCCAAGGTGCGGCTGATAGGGGCCATGCACGCGATAGGCGTAGACGGTACCGGGGCCAGCGCCGGGTAGATAACCGTGCCAGACCTGATTGTTCCAGCACGGCAATGTGAAGCGCTCGATTTCACGATTGCCGTCAATATCAAATATACAAAGCTCAACACGTTCAGCATGTGCGGAATACAACGCAAAATTGATACCTTCACCGTCCCAATGAGCGCCCAGAGGTGCTGATTGTCCGTCCTGCAATATTGATTTTTTCAAACCTGGTGACATAAAAACAAAGTCCCCAAAGGTGGTAGGTTCAAAACGATTGAATGGTCGAAACCATGGCTTGGGATAGGTTGCGCTTCGACCGCGCCCAGATTCCCTACTCCGCTGCCGCCATAATAGCTGCTATCGGTATTCAGGATTTCGCCATATCTGCCGGCGTGCGGTATGCCAATACGCCAGTGGTAATGAACAACCGGCGTCAGATTGACCACCGCGATGACCGGTGCATGCCCCGGGGCTTTGCGCATGAAAATGTATACCGAATGATTGTCTACATCGGCATCTATCCATCTGAAGCCGTCGGCATCGCTATCCAGTTCATATAACGCTGGGCAAGACCTGACCGTATGGTTCAAATCGGCTACCAGTTTTTGTATGCCTTGATGCAGTTCACCCTGATCACCTTGAAGCAAATGCCAATCCAGACCGCGGTCGTGATTCCATTCGCGTCGCTGAGCAAATTCCGCACCCATAAACAACAATTTTTTGCCAGGATGTGCCCACATGAATGCCAGATAGGCTCTGAGATTGGCAAATTTCTGCCAGTCATCACCCGGCATTTTTTCCAGCAAAGATCGTTTGCCGTGTACTACTTCATCGTGACTCAGGGGCAGAATAAACTGCTCGGAAAAAGCGTATACAAGACCAAAGCGCAGGTCCTGATGGTGGTGTTTTCTGTGTATGGGGTCACGTGACATATAACGCAATGTGTCATTCATCCAGCCCATATTCCATTTGAATCCAAAACCGAGGCCGCCTTGTGATGTCATCTGTGTCACGCCTGGCCATGCCGTTGATTCTTCTGCGACCATCATAATGCCGGCTATACGTTTATAGGCGCGCTCATTAATCAGGCGCAGCAGGCTGATTGCCTCCAGGTTCTCGGTGCCACCAAAATGATTTGGTATCCACTCACCTTCTTTTCTGCTGTAGTTCAGATAAAGCATGGACGCCACAGCATCAACACGCAGACCATCAAAGTGGAACTCCTCCAGCCAAAAAATAGCACTGCTGAGCAGATAACTGATTACTTCCGCCCGGCCATAATTAAAAATCAAGGTATTCCAGTCCGGGTGAAATCCCTTCCTCGGGTCAGCGTGTTCATAAAGATGGGTGCCATCAAATTGTTTTAGCCCATGGTCATCGGCCGGGAAATGCGCAGGGACCCAGTCAAGCAGCACCCCGATATCGTGCTGGTGCGCCAGGTCAATCAAATATCGCAGATCATCCGGACTGCCGAAGCGGCGCGTAGGACAGAATAGTCCAATCGGCTGGTATCCCCATGAGCCATCAAAAGGATGTTCGCTGACAGGCATCAACTGGATATGTGTAAACCCCATATCTCTGACATAGGGAATCAACTGATCGGCCAGTTCGCGATAGTTGTAGGGGAAATTTTCCTCAGTTCTGCGCCAGGAGCCGGCATGCAGCTCATAAATAATGACCGGGTTCTTATGTGGATGCTCCGAACTGCGTTTTTGCAACCATGCGGAATCCTGCCAATCATAATTTGATTCATGTGGCACCATCGATGCAGTATCAGGTCGTAACTGGCTTTCCTGTGCATACGGATCAGCTTTCAGAGGCAGAGCATGCCCGTTAGCATCAACAATGTAGTATTTGTAATGCATGCCGGGTGTCGCATCGCCAGTCACCCCGGCCCATATGCCGGAGTGTCCTTGTGGTGAAAGAGGATGCGAGTGTATATTCCAGCCGTTAAAATCGCCGCAAACTGACACAAAGGACGCGGACGGCGCCCAAACCGCAAAACGGGTTGTGCCCTGTTGCTGGTGCGCACCCAAAAACTTGTAGGCGCATTCATGTTCGCCGCGGGCGAACAGATATAAATCTTCTGTTGACAATAAGTTAGCAGATTCAGCAGTCATGAGATGCCTCCCTGGCTCCAGCCTGGATTCTGGCCCTGGATGATATTATAAGCGGCTTCAACGGCTCCCGTAATGCCGGGGTTGGCTGTACTACTGATGACGCTCGACACGCAGGCTCTCCAACATCGGTCTTACCGATTCTGTATCCAAAATTGTTAATAAATCACTTGGCATTTTTCGTTGCCAGTTCTTATATTCTGTTGATGTTCCGGGAATGTTCACGGGCAGTTTGAGCAGAACCAGATCCTCTAACTGCACCGAAACCAGCATCGCGCCGGATCGCGCAATACAGCGCATCAAAGCAGAAGCCAGCGTGATGTCCATGTCTTTTTCAAGTTGATCGGGTGCAAAGCGGTCAGCGGGCAGCAGCCATTGCGATTCCAGCAGCTGCAATATCTGCTTCTTTTCAACCTGGCGGTAATTTAACTGATGTGTCAGCTCGTTGTCATTTTCGATAAGCTGCAGGGAGCGTCGAAGTTGCAGATCGTAACCATTCCACCAGGCTGCCAGCGTAGGTACATCGTGATTGGCCAGCATGGCGAGGGAGCGTGGTGCATACTGTTGAGGGCTGCGGTACATGTCGGCCGACGCCTTCTCGAAGTAAAACAACAGATTGGAGTAGATGCCGGACTCATTCAGGTGGCGTCGCACTTCTTGTGGGACGATACCAAGATCTTCTCCGATAACAAGACATTGCTGACGCTGACTTTCCAGTCTCAGTATTGCAAACAGGTCTTCTGCAGGATACATCACATAGGCGCCTTGTCCGGATGTCTCGTAGGGGCACCACCATAAACGCATCAGCGACATGACATGGTCAATTCTCAGTGCGCCGCTGTGTTCCATGTTGCTGCGCAACAGATCAATAAAATGCGCGTAACCTTCCCCACGCAGTTTAACCGGGTTAAGAGGTGGTAATCCCCAGTTCTGACCTTGCGGTGCCAGCGGATCAGGGGGGGCCCCTATACTGGCTGCGATGCTGAAAACCCCTCGCGATAAACTCACTTCAGCGCCCTTGCGATCACTCCCCACAGCGAGATCCCTGATCAATCCTACAGACATGCCCAGATCAACAGCCCGTTGCTGGCACGCCTCCAGTTGAGTCTCAGCCAGCCATTGCAGGTATATATAAAACTCTACCGAATCTGAATACTCTCCTGCCGTGTTACAGCCTTGTTCTGCCTGCCAGCGTGCGTATTCGTGCAGCGCGGGTCCTTTTCTGTTTTTAAATTCCTCAAAAGCGGTTTTGCGCTCTGCCTTGCCATTGTTAGTCAATTCGCTAAACATCAATGCCAACACACGAATCTTGAGTTCTGCAACGCAGGGATAGTCAATCCATTCGCTGGTCCTGACTGTTGTCAGCAGCTCTTCGGCAATCCTGCTGTTGGCAAGCCAGGTGCTGGCCTTGCCCGAAGTAAACTCTGGCTCCAGTTCCGGTGCAATGTAGAGCGGATTCAGTCTCCTGCGATCAACAGGGCTGTACGGGCTGCAGTATTCAGGTTGATTCAGCGGACCGGCATGTAAGGGGTTTAAAACCAGATAACTGGCTCCTTGTGCTGCCGATTTCTCTATCAGATTGGAAAGATCAAGAAAGTCACCCATACCCCAGCTGCGTTCTGTACAAAAACTGTAAAGTTGTACCGAAAAGCCCCATAGTTTTTTTCCGTCAGCGCTCCATGCCGGTTCGTAACAACGTGCGGGAGCCAGAATCAACGGTATAGTCTGTTCAACGGCCGGACTGCCGCACGCAGTTGCAAGGATGGAGACGGTCAGTTGGTGGTAACCTGCCGGGAGATTGGACAGTGGCAATGGAAGACTTATTTGACAATAAACAGCGCCATCAACAAATTCACGTTTTGTTTCTGTCAAAAGTGCAAACGGCATTTTTACAGTACTGGATTGTTGCCCCTCTTCACTGGTGGTGTGCCAGCTCAATTGTCCGGTCAACAGGTTTTCGGGGACGTTAAGGTGGATCACATATTCATCAAGATCTGATCTGCGCGTAAATACCACAACAGGAGGGAGCAGGCTTGTCTCTCGTGTTTTGTGCAATATTCTCAGTTGCTCATGGATGGCATCTACGTCGATCTGTTGAGTCGTATTGCTGACATCACAACCCTGCGCGCTTAGCACTGCTAAAAGGTCTTGCAGTGATATCAGCTCGGTGGCACCCGAGTAATTGGTAAACCGATCCTGTATGCCGCAGGCGGAAAGCAGCTGTGCAAACAGGCGATTTAATTCTTCTTCAGCTGGTGTCAATGAGGGGCGTCGGGTATCGGTCATAGATTTTGCCGCTGCCCTGTCATGAAATATGTATGGACTGCGCAACCGGCAAGGCCGGGAAATTCATCCAGCACATACGCAACCGGAATAGCTTCGCACCACTGACTAAATGCCGACTTACTGGTAAATGCGTTCATAAATGCCATTTCATCAAAATTTTTTCCCAGTTTTGCCAGTAACCCGCCGCTAAGCAGGAATCCGCCGCGGCTGCCTTTGGTCAGCGCAATATCCCCACAGATAGCGCCCATCCAGCGACTGAAAAGCTGCAGCGTCTGGTGCGCTAACCTGTTGCTGTCCGCCATTGCCACAATGTCTGCTGTTGCGGGCGCTTCAGCCGGCGATAGACGGTTACCTGCCATGCAACTCACTGCACAGAATATATTTGCAATCCCCGGGCCAGAAATCAGGTGTTCAACGGTAACTCGTGGATACCAACGCCATAGTTGCTGTAACAACTCGAGATCAGTCTCATCCAGTGGAGAAAACGCGATATGGCCGGGCTCCGCGCTGATCACTTCTCCGCCTGCAGTCAGACTGGCAGCGCCAAAACCGGTTCCGGGACCGGCAATAGTGCGCAGGGCGTGAGGCCACGAGGAAATTCCGGGCGCTGATGATGCCAGCGTTGCGGGCTTGTTAATCCAGCGTAGTTTCAGCCTGTTGGGGTCGAGAAGACACCAGGCTTGTGCTTCAAAGTCATTTAATACCATGATGGGCATGCCCAGAGACTGACTTAATTCTGCCTGACTGAACTGCCAATCATTATTTGTGAAGCGGATTAAATCACCACGCACTGCAGCGGCCACAGCCATACAAAAAAAGCCCGGTAACGGTGCGCCGGAATTCGCAATAAAGGCCAGATATTGCCTGATTGCATCAATGGGACGCTCAAAATCCGCGCAGCGCATTGCAGTGACGCACTCTAACGGTGCGCCGTTTTCGGTGCTCAGAGCAAATCGCACATTTGTGCCGCCGATATCGGCAAGCAGTATGCTTGAAGTCATGCTTCCCCATCCTTATTGTTCTTGTGCTGTTCTTGCAATCAGCCGGTCGGTGCCAGTTCGGCAAGGCACTGACGTACGGATTGCGTCAATTCTGACCATCGGCCTTTTTTAATTTTCTCTTCCTCAATCATCCATGAACCACCCACACAACTGACGTTTCCGAGATCAAAATAGGAGCGTGCGTTGTTGGTGTTGACGCCCCCGGTCGGGCAAAAACTGATCCCGGCAAATGGCGACTCAAAGGCTTTCAATAATTTCACACCACCACTGGCTTCTGCCGGGAAAAACTTGAAGAGACGGTGGCCAAGCTCCATTCCCCCCATGATTTCTGATGCGGTGCTTACGCCAGGCAGAAAATTCAGGCCCAGTTGTTGTGCACATTCAGAAAGCGACCGGGTCAATCCCGGACTGACCGCAAAGTCCACTCCGGCTTCTGCCACATTTTCCATATCCCTGGTACTGATGACTGTGCCCGCCGCCACAGTCAGGTCAGGTAAAGTCTGTTTGACTGCTTTAATTGCGGCCAATGCGGCGGGTGTTCTTAGGGTGATTTCCACCGCGCTCATACCACCGGCCTGCAATGCCCTGCACAGCGCAACGGCCTCCTCTTCCGAGTTGACGATCAGCACTGGCAGCACACGTGCCAACAATAATTGTTCTTTAAGGAACGTCATGAATTTCTCCACCGACACTGTTTTGGCAAGTACAAGCTTGCATCAAAAAACCGAAGCACCGCGGTTAGCAGCCCCAACACTGTTACGGAACACCGCAAACAGCTCACGACCAAGACTTCCGGCAAGCAGCCGGTCTCGGTCAGATAACTGTGCGGGTGGTCGTGCAGCCAACTCTTCATCACTTAAATTTACAGAGAGCTCACCATTTACCATATCCATGGTGATCACATCACCGGAACGCAGACGTGCAATAGCGCCGTTGTCCAGTGCTTCCGGACATAAATGAATTGCCGCCGGCACTTTGCCGGAGGCGCCAGACATGCGCCCATCAGTGACTAGTGCCACGTTGTATCCCTGATCCATCAGCGAACCAAGACAGGGTGTCAACTGATGAAGCTCTGGCATGCCATTGGCTTTGGGGCCTTGAAAACGTATGACCGCAATAAAGTCTTTTGCCAACTCACCCCGGTCAAATGCCTGCTGCAGTTGCTCCTGTGAATCAAACACCTCGCAGGCTGCAGTAATCTGCCTCAACTCCGGTTTTACCGATGATGTTTTTACGATACTTTCCCCAAGATTGCCGTGAAGTACGCGTAGTCCGCCTTCGCTGGCGAAAGCGTGTGAGACCGGTCGCAGAACATCGGGTAACAGTGAGTCTGGTTCTGTTTCATTCCATTCCAGTGTCCCATCCGATGCCAGCATCGGTTCTTTTTGATACGCCTCCATGCCCTCCCCCATTAACGTAACCACATCCTCATTCAACAGTCCCGACAGGCGCAGTTCTTTCACCAGAAATGCCATACCGCCTGCTTGCTGAAATGCGTTCACATCGGCTTCGCCATTGGGATAAATACGAGCCAGCAAAGGCACCACGGCGGATAACTGATCAAGATCATCCCAGCGCATTTCTATGCCGGCTGATTTGGCGATTGCCAATAAATGCAGTGTATGGTTTGTAGACCCGCCCGTAGCGAGCAACGCCACGGCAGCATTGACCAGTGACGCCTCTGTGACCATGGCAGCGAGTGGACGCAGCCCTGATTTTTCGTCACAGGCCAGCAGCACACGTCGCACAGTTTCTTGTGTCAATGCCAGCCGCAACGGGTCATCGGGATTTACAAATGAAGCTCCAGGCAACTGAATTCCAAGCATCTCTACCATGACCTGATTGCTGTTGGCTGTGCCATAGAAATTACAGGTGCCATGGCTATGATATGAAGCTGATTCAACAGCCAGCAATGCAGATCTGTCTACCAGACCTTGTGCATATTGTTGACGTACAGTTGCCTTCTGCTTGTTAGGGATGCCTGACGCCATCGGGCCGGCAGGAATAAAGCCGGTTGGAAGGTGACCGAATTTTAATGCGCCAATCAACATTCCGGGAACGATTTTGTCGCATACTCCGAGACACAAAACTCCGTCAAATGTGTTGTGAGAAAGGCTCACTGCAGTTGCCATTGCTATCACATCGCGGCTGAACAAACTCAACTCCATTCCCGGCTGACCCTGTGTCACACCATCACACATGGCCGGCACACCACCAGCTACCTGAGCGCTGCAGTGATGTGACAATGCTATCTTCTTTATGATGTCGGGATACGACTGCAAAGGCTGGTGAGCAGACAGCATATCGTTGAACGAAGTGACAATTCCCAGATTGGCTGATGCCATGCCTGCCAGCACTGATTTCTCATGTGCTGAGCAGGCAGCATAACTGTGCGCAAGATTGCCACATGAAAGTGTTTTACGTGGTGGTATTTGCCCGCGAGTCAGAATCATCTGATCAAGATAGTCCTGACGCGACTGCATACTGCGCTGGCGAATAGCAGCGGTGACCGATTCGATCGTGCCGTTAATCATAATGCACTGCCTCCTGCAGGAAAATTTTGCACCCCAAAAATATTTTCAGGGTGAATAATAAATTTCGGTATCTGCCAGTGCTGACTCCAGCACGGCTTTCACCGGCATTTTTGCAATAGGTCCGGGTTCCAGTGCTTTTAATAATGTCTGTTTTTTTGACATGCCTTGTATGTGCAGAATACGACACCGGGCATTTAATAAAGTTCTGAGCGTCAATGTCATGCGGGTATAGGGCATTCCTGTCACCCGAATGCCACAACAGATCGCGGTGTCGTCAACATCAAGTGCTTGTGCCAATCCCTCAGCATCGGGGAAAAGCGATGCAGTATGACCATCAGTGCCCATTCCGAGTAATACAATATCCAAAGGCAGAATGCTGTTCTCCAAAAGATGATTGACTTTTTTCTGCGCAACAAATGCATCCGCTTCATTTATTTTCATGGTCACCAGACGCGATGTTGATGCATAGTTTTTAAGCAGGTTGCGCCGCACCATTGCGGCATTTGAGTCTGGATGGTTTTCATCTACCCATCGCTCGTCGACCAGACTGATGACGACTTGCGCCCAAGGTAGATCTATCAGAGACAGCGCGTTAAATAACGGGCCCGGGGTACTTCCACCTGAAACCGCCAGAGACGCATGCCCCTGCTGCTGAATGGCACATTCAAGTCGTGAGGCTATTGTCATGCTGAGTTCATCAACAAGCGCCTGTGGCGTAGCAAACTCTCTGTTGATCAAAGCCATGATAATGTTAGTCCTGCCACTGACGGCCGTCGCGAGCAACCAGCGCTACACTATCTGCCGGCCCCATTGAACCAGCCATGTATGGATTCGCTTTCAGTTTTGTGGTGTTCCAGCCCTCGCGTATATCGTCGATCCAGATCCATGCCTCCTCTACCAGATCCGCACGCATAAACAGTGTGGAGTTGCCACGCATGACATCAAACAACAGCCGCTCGTAGGCATCGGGAACATGCCGCTCTGTAAACGCATCTGAAAGCGACAGATCAAGTGAAACTGTTTCCAGCGGGAAGTTTTCGTCCAGCCCTGGCACTTTATTCAGCAGATGCAGACGAATGCCTTCTTCAGGCTGCAACTGAATAACCAGCCGGTTCCCCGGGTTCTGGCCCGTCTGCTCCTGGAAAATAGCATGGGGCAATTCTTTAAACTGCACCACAATTTCGCAGTATCGTCTTTGCATGCGCTTCCCTGTGCGCAGGTAAAACGGGACACCTGCCCAGCGCCAGTTGTTTATGTGGGCTTTGATGGCAACAAAGGTTTCGGTATTCGAACGCGGGTTGGCACCCTGCTCTGCTGTATAAGCAGGGACCGACTGGCCCTCTATGGAGCCTGTATTGTATTGACCGCGCACTGTATTGTCGGCGACCGCGCGTCCCTTGATCGGTGCCAGACTGCGCAACACTTTCAGTTTCTCATCATGAACCGCTCGCGGGTCGAGTGATGCAGGAGGTTCCATAGCCAACAAACACAGCAGTTGCAGCAGATGGTTCTGCACCATGTCACGCAGCGCACCAGCTTCGTCATAAAATGACCAGCGTCCTTCTGCTCCGATAGATTCAGCCGCGGTTATCTGTACATGGTCTATATAGGTATTGTTCCAGAGGGGTTCGAACAAGGCGTTGGCAAAACGCAGCGTTAACAGATTCTGAACGGTTTCTTTACCCAGATAGTGGTCGATCCGGTAAACCTGCTGCTCTTTGAAAATGGCCATCAGACTGTCATTGATCTGAAGAAAACTCTCGCGGTCGTGCCCTAACGGCTTTTCGATTACAAGTCGCATATTTTCGCGGGCCAGCCCCACTGCCCAGAGAGACTGGCACACGGTCGCAAAAATTGTCGGCGGCGTTGCCAGGTAGGTGATCAGGTCGCGGCTTTTATCGGTGAACACTTCACGACTGAGCACACCCAGTTCAGCTTCACTGGTGGCATCAAGACTGTAGCTGTTCAGACGTGCAGAGAACCGCTGCCATGCAGCGTTGTCCAAGGCGCCGTTTTTGAGATACTTGGCCAGCATCTCACGCACCTTTGCGCGAAACTGATCTACGTTATGTTGGGATCGCGATATACAAACGATTCTCAGGCAGGAAGGCAGGCAGCCAGCCAGATCCAGATGGTACAAAGCCGGATAGAGCTTGCGGTAGGCCAGATCACCGTCTCCGCCAATAATCAACATATCACAAATCATTGTTGTCTCCGGTCTTCATCTGCCAGTCGGTGTTCTCAGCCACATAAGGCCTGAGCGGTGAACTCATAGCCTCATTACCAGGGTACACAAGCAAGTCGCGGGCCAAGCTACCAGTCCAGATCGTCCGGAATGGGGAAATCTTTGTAAGCTTCGTCCAGTTCTGAACTGCCCTGCTTTATCAGAGCATCAAACAAAATCACGTCGGGCAATCTCTCTTTGATCCTTTCGGCTGTCTCGCGGCTGACGAGCACAGCACGTTTTCCGTTTGCGCAAATCAGTAATTGTCCCGCCGCCAGCAGATTCTGCTGGGTTTCAGTGACAAACAGATAACGGATTTTCCCGGAGTTGGCGTCTTTAAAGTTGAAGCGTATTTCACCGGCAGCAGGCACTGTGTGCAGCTGCAGAATCTGTCGTACCTGTACCTTCATCTCTTTGAGGCGCTCGGCCTGCAGGCGTTGTTCGTTTAATAGCCTGTCCTGCTCTGTCTTCTGCGCCCGGGCCTGCTCCGCTTTCTGTTTAAGTTCGGCCTGGGCTGTCATCTGGCCTTTTGGCTGGTGTTTTTGTTCCTTACGTTTTTCCTGCTGAAGCTGTTTGACCTTTCTGGCATCAACCAGACCTGCACTCAGCAGCTGATCAGCTAATGATTTACCCATAACATTTTTCCTGGAAACTGTCTTTGGTTCGGTTTTCTGGCTTCATAGACTAGCTTATAACGGGTTGCTAATCATCTGATTCACCGCCTTGCGTCAATAAAGTGCGGTGCTAGAATGCCCGCAGAGTTCTCTTGTACCTTGCCACAGCCGGAGCTGTTGTCAGATATGTCCTCAGATCATCAGCCCCAGCAACCGGAACTATCTGCGGACCACGCCTCTGAGGCGTCTGAACTTTTGCCGGTAAGCCGCGCCCTGTCCCGAACAACCTGGTTACGACGCACGCTCAACCTGTCTCAAAAAGAGGCGGTCGCGTCTGCAACCATGACAGCCACAGGTGACAATTTTTTTAACGCTTTTGCAATTTTTCTGCAGGCCAGCGCCCTGCAAATGGGCTGTCTGACAGCTATCCCGCAGCTCTTTGGTGCATTATTCCAGATTCTGTCAGCCTGGCTGGGGGACTATTTACCCCGCAAACCCATGGTTGTGGTAGCGGCTGCATTTCAGACTGCGGTGGTAGCCTGTCTGGCAGCGCTCGCCATTATCCGCCCGGCCAATAGTGTCTGGTGGTTGATATTTCTGGCGATATTCTATTTTTCATGCATCAATTTCATACAGCCACAATGGCGAGCCTGGATGGGTAGCATTGTTCCTCAGCGTCGTCGTGGTGCTTTTTTTGCCTCACGTACACGCCTGACTATGATGGCCTCGTTGCTGATCTTCACCGGTGGCGGCGCGCTATTAACAGCCAGTGAGCGTGCCGGTTACGTCTGGCTTGGGTTCGCCGCGCTGTTCAGTATTGCTGCTGTGGGTCGTCTGTTCTCCAGCCGCCTGATGCACCAGATGCATGATCCTGATCCTCGTCCCCACCCTGAAAGACGTCGGGGGTTTCTGCCAAGCATGCGACAATTACTGGCGTCTCTGCATGACAAAACTTTTCGCGATTACAGTTTTTTTGTGGCAGGCATGCAGGGTGTGGTTGCCATTTCCGCACCTTTTTTTGCCGTATACATGTTGCGGGATTTACAGTTCAGTTATTTTGAGTACAGTCTTAACGCCATCGCATCGATTGTGACGCAATTTCTTACTCTGAGTTTCTGGGGGCGCTTTACGGATCGTTTTGGTAACCGTATTGTAATGCAGTTCTGTTGCCTCACCATTCCTGTGATCCCGGTGTTGTGGATGATCTCGCCAGACTTCTACTACCTGCTGATGGTGCAGGTTGTCTCTGGGTTGGTCTGGAGCGGCTTCAGTCTCAGTACGGCGAACTATCTTTACGATATCCGGCCTCATCGCAGTGATTTTGCAGTTTATGCGGCGGTACAGTCATCACTTAGCGCGATTGCGATATTTGCCGGCGCCATGCTCGGCGGATTGATTGCCGCCGGTGCCCCGCTGCTGTTCGAAGCGTTCGGGTTTCTGGACAGCTGGATGAATAGTCCGTTATTTGTCGTATTTTTTGTCACGGCTATTCTGCGTACTGTGGTGGCGTTGTGGTTTCTACCCCGGGCCAACGAACCGCTGGCCCGTCGCAGGCCGAAGGTGCTGCAGTTGATTCTGCGTGTATCAAGATTTAATGCCATCACCGGGGTGTCGCTGGATTGGTTGAGCGTGACCCGGAAATCATCACGTAAGAAAAATAACCCTGAACAAGACCACGATCCGGAGAGTTAACATGTCAGGTATTGCCAACGTTGTACAACGAGCACATATTTCAGCAGTCCTCTTGCCCTTGATCAGTTTACCTCTGGGGCTGTTGTCAGCAGTTTCACTGGCCGATGAGATGGATCTGCACGAGATAGCGGTAGCACCTTCCGCGCAACGACTGGCGGCCGATATCACAACGCTGGCCGGATTTGGCACACGTCACACTTTGTCGGAGACTGAATCTGATACTCGCGGTATCGGTGCGGCACGCCGCTGGATCAAAGCGGAATTCGATCGTATTTCGGCTGATTGTGGCGGCTGCCTTGAAGTGTTTTATGTCAGCGATGTTGTGTCTGGCACTGCGAGGATTCCGGAACCGGTAGAAGTTGTAAATGTAGTGGCTATTCAGCGCGGGACCCGGGACCGCAACAGGTTTGTGGTAATGAGCGGCGATATCGATTCGCGTATAAGCAATATCATGAACTCAACTGACGACGCGCCCGGTGCCAACGACAACGCATCAGGTATGGCCGGTGTAATAGAAACAGCGCGCGTACTGACCCGGTACCAATTTGACGGATCAATCATTTATACCGGTTTGTCTGGTGAAGAACAGGGTTTGAACGGTGGTGCAATTCTTGCGAAGTATGCTCATGATCAGGGCTGGCATGTTCAGCTGGTTATCAACAACGACATGATTGGCAATATCCGCGGCATTAATGGTGTGATAGACAACACCACTGCGCGCGTTTTCTCGGAAGGCACACGGTTTGTGGAAACGCCTGAAGAAGCTGGCCAGCGTCGTTCGCAAGGTGGCGAGATCGACTCTGCATCGCGGAACGCTGCGCGTTATATCGATCTAATGGCAGATCTGTATATTCCCAATCTTGATGTGATGATGGTCTATCGCCTGGATCGATTTGGTCGCGGCGGCCACCACCGTCCGTTTAACGAGGCTGGTTTTCCTGCTGTACGTATCATGGAAACCAACGAGAATTACAACTGGCAACATCAGGACATCCGTGTTGAAAACGGCGTTGCCTATGGTGATGTGCTGGAACACGTGGATTTTGACTATGCTGCTAAATTGACTGCGTTAAACGCTGTGACGCTGGCATCGATGGCATGGGCACCTGCCCCGCCGGAAAATGTGAGCATCAGCGGACAAGTCAGCCCCAGTACCACTCTGAAATGGGAAAAGGTGCCTGGTGCCACATCATACCGGGTGCACTGGAGACTGACCACAGATGCTCAGTGGACTCATTCAAGGCTGGTGGGTGATGTAGATGAATTCACTTTGCAGAATGTCGTTATCGACAACTACTTTTTTGGTGTTTCCAGTGTGTCGGAACGAGGCATACAAAGCCCGGTGGTATTTCCGGGCCCTGTAGGCGCGTTCTGAGATGCTTGTTATCAGTCAAACACCACGTTGCGAATGACTGAATAGTAGTCGCTGACGCCGCGTCTGAATGCGGCTTCAGGAACGCGCTCATCGTTGCCGTGTACGCCGGTGTGCTCACCATCATCAGTGATCAGCGGATTAAATCCGTAACTGATAATGCCAAGGTCTCGCGTAAAATGGCTATCGGTAAATCCTGTACTGACAGACGGTATTACGCGTGAGCCAGGATGTAATTCTCCGGTTACATTCATGATGGCCTGAAACAGTCGCGAGTTGGTCGTGGATATTGCTGGTGTGAATGCCATGATCACTTCAACGGTCACACCGCTGCCTGCAATCAACGCTTCCAGCTCGGCTACAAACTGTTCTGATGGTTTATCCGGCAGAATCCGGCAATCCAGCTCCGCCCAGGCCTCTGGCGGAATCACATTTATTTTATTGGAGCCCTCAAAACGGGTCATGGAACACGTGTCTCGCGTCAGAGCGTGATGACCTGCACGTTGCTCATGCAGGCGTTGCATAAACGCCGGATCCTGTATGGCGCGACCCATGTTTGCATAAGAAGCAGCCCATTCATCATTCATGGTCTCGGCCATGTTGGCAAAGTACTCATCGACCGGCGGGATGATGCGCGGGGGAAAAGGATTCTCGAGCAATGTGTTGAGGGCTGACACTATACGGGTAACAGAGCTGGTGGTGCGTGGTGATGAACCATGGCCGGGCACATCAACAGCTTCAAGGCGCAACCAGACCGGCACTTTCTGTGTGACTTCTACACCAAAAGTGACGTCGCCGGCACTACTGCGGCTGCCGCCACCGCCTTCATTAAGCAGGATGCCAGCACCTTCAAAAATCGCCGGGCGATTATCTATCAGCCAGCCAACACCGAACTCACCACCAGCTTCTTCGTCTGCAGTTGCCAGAAAAACCACGTCGCGGTTCAAGGCCTGACCGGACTGATGCAGCTGAAGGAACGCAACCAGTTGCGCGATGCCCAGGCCTTTCATGTCGCGGGTGCCACGTCCGTAGATATAGCCGTCTTTGAGTTCGCCGGACAGTGGATCGAAAGTCCAGTATTGCCGATCAGCAGGAACTACATCGGTATGTTGCAAAAGAATGAGGCCAGGCTCATCTCCGCCCTGAAGACGAGCCCAGATATTGCCACGGCCCGGGGCACTTTCAGCTGTTTCATAAGAAATGCCGAATTGCTCGAAAATACGGGCATAAAACTCGACGGCACGGTATTCATTGCCAGGCGGATTAATTGTATCCACCTGCACAAATTGCTGTAACCAGGTAATTGCCTGATCGTCCAGTGAGGCCGGTTGTGCCAAGCTGTCAGTGCTAACCGCCAGAGCACCAGAGAATGCCAGAACGGCGGGCAGCATCAGTTTTCTTATTTTCACCTTGTTCTCCGGAAAGAGTTGTTTGCCCTATGTTGCACGTAAACCACAACCCAGACAATACGTGTTTTAGGCGCTGAATGATGCAGTCAGCCACCTTTGCTGTTTTGCTCCCGACCAGATTTTCAGCTAGCATCTGCTCATGCAGGAGCAAATAGTACAGGATGTCATTCGCTATGCAGAGCATTTTGGAGAACCTGCACCCTGTCGTGGGTGCGTTGTCTGCTTATCCCTATATCGCGCTTTTTATGGGGATGCTGGTGGCTGGCGAAGTGGTTTTACTACCCGCCATATTTCTTGCCACTGCAGGTCGTCTTGACCTCCCGTTTGTTATCTGTGTATCGGTGATCGCAACATTGATCTCCGATCTTCTATGGTATTGCCTGGGGCGTCTTTTCCCTGCCGCTACCGTAAGCCGTCTGTCCGGGCGTATAGGTGAAAACTATCTCGATGGCGTTCAACAGGCCTTCAGCCGTGGCGGAAAACGCATTCTGTTCATGTCCAAGTTCGTTTATGGCACACGGACAATTGTGCAAGTACTGGCGGGCGTGCATGGAATGGTGTGGACAAGTTACATTCTCGTCAATACGGCAGGAGTACTTGCGGTAACAGCTGTGCTCACCGCGCTCTCCTATCTGGTAATGAGTACTGCATATCGTCTCGACGACGTTGTTCAGAACATGGAGATGGCATTTCTGATGTTTGCCGTCATCACGGTCGCCGGATTCTTCCTGTTTAGCAGGAAGATGAAACAACGGTGGACGCAATGATGGTGTCAATCGTAATTCCTGCATTTGACGAAGCAACAACGATTGGTCGCTGCGTAAAGGAAGCTTTGGGTTGCCCGGAAGCATGCGAAGTTATTGTCGTGGATGACGGTTCCTCGGACGGCACAGCGGCCGTTGCTGAAGCTGCCGGCGCCAAAGTCATCAGGCATACGCGCAACGCCGGTAAAGCCGCCGCCATGAATACCGGCGTGTGCACAGCCAGTCATGACGTAATCCTTTTTATGGATGCTGATGTAACTGGCTTCACGCCTCAACAATTATCCTGCATCGTGCAGCCTGTCATTACAGGAAAGTATGAAATGTATGTTGGCATTCGGGCCAGAAAAACCCTATGGCTCAACCGGCTGTTGCATTTTTTCCCCATCATCGGAGGTGAGCGTGCGGTGACGCGTCGTTTGTGGGAGGCAGTTCCAAAGTGTTATCAGGAGGGTTTCAAGATAGAAATCGCGTTGAATCACAGCTCAAAAAAATTTGAACATGGTATGGGTTTTCAGCTGATTCCCGGTACCAGACACCATATCAAGGAGAAGAAGTATGGAATTGTGCTGGGATTTGTCCGGCGCCTGATTATGATTGCAGAGGTTCTGATGATTTCTGTACAGATCTACATCAGGGACCCGGCAGTGAGCTGGTTGAGGCGTGGTGTAATGACTGTGCGGCAGTGGTTGGCTTCTGACTGAAGCGACTCACATAGACTACACACTCATTACTCAAATGTTCTGTACACGCAGGTGTTGCCTATGCCATGGCGCGAAAATCCCGGCAGGCTGCCGAACGCATCGCCACTGGAGTCAGTTTCAAACACTGCGCACAGACTGTAAATGGCAGTATTGATCAGTGTGTAATCATAAGGCCTTTGGTGCACAGGGTCTTGCCATTTTAATCGCGGCCGTGACTCTGCGAGTTCCTGCAGACTATACGGTAAGCGCTCGTTCGAATTTCTGAAATCATGGATAGCTTCAATAATCAAACCAAGGTCTTCTACACGTTGCTCATCGTTGCGTTTAAGAAGCGTTGCCTCTGATGGCTCTGGCCACACTGATATCACTATCAACAGCAGAACGCCGGCCAGCAGAACCGAGATAAGCCTGATAAGAATTGTGTAGACCAAAATGTAACTACCTGTGAATATTTCTCGCGACTATATCACAGAATTTTGATTCCCAAAGTTGTAGATTGGACATTCCATTTTTTACTGGATATTGAGCTTGGCAAATGAACATCGACAGCTCGATAACGTTGTGCTAGCGTAATCCGCGATACTCTGTTGTGAGGAAGTAGAGTAGAAGCTGGATCAGATTTCAGGATAATCCTGCAACTGGCCTTAGTAGTAGCTTAACAATAAAAAATATGGAGCAAACTATGATCGCTTATACACCTTACAAACGCAGGCTGTTGTGCACCTCTGTCTGCCTTGCCCTTCTACCTATCACCCACACCGGATTCGCCCAACAGAATCAGGAAACGATGGAGGAGATTATTGTCACAGGTTCTTTTATCAGGCGCAGTGAGGGTTTTACACAAGCCTCTGCCGTGACGCAGTTGAATGCTGCTGATCTTGCTGATGAAGGCACAATGAATCTTGGCGAAGTGATACAGAATCTGTCTTTTGTAGGTGGCCCGGCCTCCTCCATCACCAATACTATTCAGGGCACCTCCTCCCGCAGCACCAATATCGATCTGCGTGGTCTGGGTGCTCGTTCTACACTGGTTCTGGTCGATGGCAAACGTATTGCGGACGCAAACGTCAACCTGCTGATTCCCACCATAGCAATCTCGCGTATTGATATCGTGGCTGATGGTGCTGCCGCCCTTTATGGGAGTGAAGCGGTAGCCGGCGTAGTGAACTTTGTGCCGTATAATTCGTACGACGGCATGAAGCTTGAGGTCTATTCTGAGCAGGATTCCCGCAGAACCTACGAAGACCACTCCCTGCAAGGCTTATGGGGCGGGTCGATTGGTGATCTGGATGTTGTGCTGGCAGGTCAGTTCAAGTCCAACACCCGGCTGGGCTGGGATGAGCGACCTGAGCTGGCTCAGGCAGGCATGAACTACTCCTCCAACGCACCGGGCAACTGGGTGGTTCCAAACCGTAACGCTGCCGGCCAGTACACCGGCACCACCACAAACAGGCCGGATCCGAATTGTGCGCCTGCATCCCAGCGCCAATCTTATATCAAGGGCGAAAATAACAACCCTTTTGGCATGCTGGTCGGTAATAATCAGACCGGCACTTGCTATTTTGACTATGGCGACACACGAGACTATCGCAGCCCGATGGATAACAACTCCCTGTTCGCCAATGCGACCTGGGATGTCAGCGATGATCTGACGCTCTCTCTTCAGGGTTTCACTTCCCGCTTGTATCAGACTTCCTATACATCCACTTCCAACCCGGGCAACTCCCGTATTGGTGAGCTCCCGGCAGTCCGCGGTGAAATCCCGGGCAACCCTTTCCGGGCGGTAAATTCCGCCGGACAGCCACTTTACGGCATTGACTCCAATGGTGATGGTATACCCGACCGCGGCAGTGTTGATCTCAACGGTGACGGCACGCCTGACTACATTGTCACAGGGGTTACTCCCAACGGGGTGCCGCTGTACGAGGATGTCCGCCCGCGTACGTTGAGACCAATCAACAAAACCCATCTTATGCCGAATGGCTTTACACCCGACGGCGACAATATTTCAGGCAGTGTTGATCGCAACAGCCGCTACAGTCTGCAGGCGGATTTCAAGGTGCCTGTGCTCGAAGGCTGGGAAGGTTTTGCGTCCTACAGTCACAGCACCAGACGTTTTGGTTTCATGGCTACTCAGGAATATGATATTGAAGCCATGAAACAGGGGCTGCGCTGTGACCCTGTCAGAGATCGGGACGCGTGTTATAACCCCTTCTTTGTAACAGATCAGGCAAACCAGAATACCGCTGAAGTCATCGAAGCGATTGCTGCCCGCCGGCGGGCATTTCAGGAAAATGAGCTGTCAGTTATCGATATCGTGATAAACGGATCACTGGGATTTGAGTTGCCGGGTGGCACCGTCGGCGCAGCCGTAGGTTACCAACGACGTGACGACAGCTACAACAACACACCCTCGGAAACAGCGATTCGTGGCGCTACCTGGATTGGCAGTCCAATCCGTGAAAGTGTGACTAGCGGTAGCCGGGTTGTGGATTCTTTCTTTGCCGAATTTGCCTTGCCTGTACTGGACAATCTGGAGATTGAGGCAGCGGTACGGATGGAGGACTTCAGTACAGGCCAGCGCTCCACAGATCCGAAATTTGGTTTCACTTATGCACCGACAGACTGGATGAGCATACGTGGTACCACTGGCGATGCATTTATTGCACCGAGCCTGACGCAGCTGCTGAACCCGGTCAGTTGTGCCCTGTCCACAGTAAGTGATCGTTTCTCCGCGTTCTCTGCGTTCACCACCTTCTGTGCTGGCGGCAACCCGGCGCTGCAAAACGAAACTGCGACCTCCAATCAATTGGGTTTAGACCTGGCATTCGGAGATTTCAGCATATCGTTAACCTGGAATGAAACCGACTTCACCAACAGAATTGTCGGTATCAATGGCCAACAGATCATGAATGCTGAATTTGCAGCTTTCCAGGCCTGGTCTGGTTTCACCGGCAGTGGTGTAGGAGCTGCCAACCGGCCCAGCATGGATCAACTTCGTGCGTGGCTGGCCAGCGGACTATCAAATCCGGACATCATCCGTGACAGAAACGATCTTGGTACTATACTGCAGGTGAATTCGCCGGGTAGCGTTAACGCGCAGTCCATCAAGGTCACGGCTTATGATGTTCAGGCCGATTACAGGTACAGTCTCGGCAATCGCGGAGACCTGCGCTTTAACCTGCAAGCAACCAATATGAGAGAGTTCCTGTATGCGGACAGCACAACTGCTGTCCCCAGAGATGCAGTTGGCAGTACAGCCTTGCAGACTGCCACCGCGCCTGCTGTACCTGAGTGGAAAGCCAATCTGCGAATGGGCTGGGTCTTGGGTAGCCACGCTGTTACCGGCACTGTGCGTTATGTCAGCGCTGTGGATTATGACGGTACCCGTTACCCCATCATAGATTCATTCGCCAACACAAACCGCGTGCCGACTGCCGAGCTGACTGAAATCAGGGCGTGGACAGACTTTGATCTGGCCTACACCTATCGCGGACTGCAATTGTTTGACGGAGAAATGGCCTTCACATTTGGTGCGCGTAACCTGTTTGATCGTCAAGCTCAGCATACCGATGACTTTGCCGGCGTAATGGGTGAAATGCAGGACCCGATGGGTCGCTCTCTGTACGCACGTCTGGCTTACGATTTCTAGACTGCGTTTATCGGATAACCGCAGTGCCAATGGCTGCGGTGCATAAAAAGGGCTCCTCAGGGGCCCTTTTTATGCGATTTTGTCGGGTAGCGTCACTTTGACGATGAGACCTGCGGTATGGCCAGCACATTAAAACTGATACTGACCCTGTCCCTGCTGCTCAGGTTTTCTTCAACACCATGTTCCAGCCATCCCGGAAACACATACATACGACCTTCTTCGGGTCGCATACGCAACTCGCTCGCCGTAAATTCAGTGGCTTTGTCCACAGGGTAAGTCATCATTCTGGATGCCACCCGGGGATCACGGAAAAAAATGCTGCCGCACTCGGGGGCATCGAGACTAACGTAATAAACACCACTGAAATGACAGTTTGGATGGAAGTGCACCTGGTTGGAGGCGCCTGGCGGACTGATATTTACCCAAGCCTGGCTCTGGAGAGTGAGGTTGGGTTTAAAATTCTGCGATTCCGCTATTCTTTGACACACCTGCAGGATCCGCAGGTTTATTTCGCTGAACTCAGCCATGTCCTGCAAATTGTTGGGACTTTGCCAGCCCTTGATGTTGGTGTTTGCAACGCCAGTCGGGTTGCGGATTCGCAGTGCCCTGGCCTGCTCAAGCAGTCGGGCGTTGAATGCTTCACGGTCGTCAAACAGTGTTGTCCATACGAGTGTGGGAAATAGCAGATTGGGGATGATTTCCAAGTGTTAGTCCTTTGTCCGTTTTAAATAGCAAATTTATTGTTGGACTGGATTCTACTCCAAAATTGGGGAAGCAGATAAACGGTGAGAGATGGGCATCGCGGGTAGTAGATTCTTAAAATGCTGCGTTGAGTTGAGGGGGGAGAGAGATTAATCGCAAAAGCCCTGGTGGCTTTTGCGCCCCTTCGGGCTTCGCGCTGACGCGCTCGTTTTAACTTGCTGCGCAAGTTATCGAACTCTGACGTTCAAATCTCTCTCCCGCCGCTGGGCTGCGGTGGTTATTTACAGGTGAGAGATGGGCATTGCAGGTGGTAGATTCTTAAAATGGCGGAGGGAGAGGCCGCCAAATACCTCTGTAACATATTGAATAGAAACATGTTTATTTAAAAAAGCCGCGTCATTGCTGGCCCCTGCCCCGTACACTTGTATCATCTTGCATCATGCTGTATCGTCCAATAATATATTTTATGTTGGGCGGGATGATGGAGCGAGAACGATGCCAAAGAAAGCAAGAGAGCTAACAGCGACCGAATTGCGCAGGATCACTAAGCCCGGACTATTTGCAGTTGGTGGCGTCGCTGGGCTGCTATTCAGGGTAACAGACACCGGGTCACAATCGTGGATTTTGCGCACGATGGTCGGCACAAAACGGCGCGATATAGGTTTAGGCGGGTTCCCTGATGTAACACTGGCACAAGCCCGCGACAAAGCCCGTGAACTGAAAGAAAAGATCACGCAGGGCATTGATCCGGTGGAGGAACGCAAAGCCGCCAGACGATCCTTAATAGCCTCGCAACTATCTTCAATCACGTTTGAACAGGCCGCTGCCGAATTTATCCGCATGAAGGAGCGGGAATTCCGCAACCCGCGAAACTCAGAGCAATGGACAAGCACTCTACTGGCTTATGCTATGCCGCATATCGGCAAGGTGCCAGTGCATGAGCTTCAGTTGTCCCATATTAAATCTGTACTTGATCCAATCTGGGAGACAAAGACAGAAACGGCCAAGCGAATACAGGGCAGATTAGAAAATATTCTGGGCTGGTGTGCTATCCACGGATACCGGAGCGAAGAAAACCCTGCACGATGGAAAGGCTATCTCGATAAGGTCTACCCTGCCCCCAGCAAAACCCGCAAACGTAACCACCATGCAGCGCTAGAGTTAAACGCCATGCCTGAATTTATGGGCAAGCTGAGAACACGCGCCGGAGCAGCGGCTAGAGCGCTGGAGTTCCTAATTCTGACCGCCAGCCGCACCAATGAGGTAATTGGCGATAAGCGTATAGGCAAGGCAGGTATTACATGGCCGGAAATCGACTTTGAGAAAAGAATCTGGAGCGTACCAGCCGAGCGCATGAAATCCGGCAAGGATCATAAAGTCCCGTTGACGGAACGCGCTATTGAACTGCTGAAAGCCCAGAAAGAGAGCAGCAAAGGGAGCCTTGTTTTCGCTAACCCCGATGGTGGAATCCCGTCCAATAATTTTCTGACGTCTGTTCTAAAGCGCATGGATATTGATGTTACCGCGCATGGATTCAGATCCACTTTCAAGGATTGGGCCAGAGAATGCACCGCCTATGCTGATGAAGTTTCAGAGCTTGCCCTTGCGCACGTAAACAGTGACGAAACCAGAGCCGCCTACGCCAGATCCGAGCTAATGGATAAACGCCGCCTGATGATGGCCGATTGGGAGCATTACTGTTACCACGGACGCCCAGAGAAGGCCAGTAACGTGGTATCTATCGGGGGTGCTAAATCGTGAACAGAATCGAAGAAATAGATCACCTCCGAATGCTTTTTCGACAGTCAAACGCTGAAGAAACTATGGTGATTGTGAAAACGATCCGAGACAAGGCAATAAGCTACCTTGATCCAATTAAAGCGAAGGTGCCGCGAGCTATATCAGAACGCGCCGTGAAGAAGTATCAAGATATGGGAGTCAGTCTTGAATGGGATTTAACTGACTGCGAATCTGTCTTTGAGTTTGCGGTACAGTCACGATCAGTTGAGATTTCACCGCTGGAACGTAAAGCTGTCGAATTACTGCGCGCTAGCTCTGATGTGATACGACTCGGAATCCTCACTGAACGCGGATGCGACTGGCTACTCAGTACATACGCACAGCTTGATACTCCTGCAATCCAGAAAGCTGAAAAATTCGCGCCGGGCAGACCGAAGGGTTCAAAGTCTGAAATCACAAAGTACATTTGCGAACTGAAAAGGCAGTATCCCGATGTTCAAGCTAAGGTTCTTTTTGCTAAAGCAGACAAAGAAAAGCTAGCTGGCATGCCACTTAAAAGGTTTCAGAATCGGCTAAGTGAATGCAAAAAAGGACGGCATGAATAAAGGCAAAGCACCTTTGAAAAGTTACTTTCCCGGTTTAGCGTTAACGGGATTTTTATTAGTTAGCACTGGCCTAGATATGTGAAGAAATAGGTGTCGTATCAACTCATATACGGACGACACTAACTATGATTATCGATAACGTTCCTCAAAAACCCCTGCCCCGTGTCTGGGCTTCAGACTCCCAACTAGCTGAAATATTTTCTGTCACTCGTGCGACTATCTGGAGGTGGTCGGCTTCTGGGCGATTGCCAAAGCCAGTCAGACTTTCACCGGGCTGCACACGTTGGAAGATTGCAGATATTGCGCAGCTACAGGAGGGAGTAGCATGACTCAAGCCCCGACCACCGGCGAAGTGGATCGGAGCGCAGAGCTTAAAACCTTTCAGCGGCCCGATTATACCAACATCGCAGATGTGCTACGCCACGCGATACAAATCACCATTGCCCACAACGGCAACCGTCTACCGCTGATGACTGTTCAGCGTTTGATGGATGCACAAGGGTTTGATCGTGAGTCAGTAATTGATGCTCTGAATTATCTGACCCGCCGGAATGACATTAAATTGGTCATTGAACTGGACGCAAGCAAAAAACCATTCAAGACGACTCAAATAATTGTTTGCGGGGGTGCCGTATGAGCCTACGCCGAGCAATTAACGACAAGTGCAAAACCTGCATTTATGACCCCTATTCCGGCACCGGAACATGGCGACAGCAAACAGCCGCTTGCACCTCGTTTAAGTGTCCTCTTTACCCTGTCCGGCCAATGCCGACCGATAACACTACCGGCGAGCTAATCGCGCTTACAGAGTCAGAAAACGGCCAATTTGATGCCACTGCTAACAGTTGCGAGGTGCAACCATGAGCGCTGACAAATTATTAGCACGATTGGACAAGGTAAAGCAGAACGGCACAGACCGCTGGCTTGCATGTTGCCCCGCACACGTTGACAGAAGCCCGTCACTGACAATCAAGCAAACGGATGACGGCACAGTGCTGGTGAAGTGCTGGAGCGGGTGCGGAGCTGCTGACATTGTTCAGGCCGTTGGTTTGTCACTCAAAGATTTATTTCCAGACAGGCCGCACTTCCGCACACCTATGCGCCCCGGCGAACGATGGGTGCCACGTGATGTTATTGCAGCGCTGGCGCATGAGTTGCTCACCAGCGTGATGTATTGCTCTGCAATGGCTGCTGGCAAACAGTTGACCCAGGACGACTCTGAGCGCCTCACGCTGGCCGCAAGCCGCTTGTATGCCGCATGGCTGGAGGTATCAAAGTGACCGGCGCTGACTTTCTCGATGATCTTTATAGAACTGGCGCACCTCAACCGCCGCCAGATCCTTTCAACTGGTTAGAGGATTTTACCGTGACAACAGCCGAGGCCGAACGATTTGCAGATCCTGACTGGATTGTGCCGGGTTTGATAGTACAAGGACACCTTCACATCATTGCAGCAGAACCAAACGGAGGGAAAACGACTGTGTTTTTCTATCTTGCTGGGTGCATGGTGCAAGCTGGTTTTAATGTGATTTACGTCAATGCTGATATTTCAGCCGGTGACGCAAAGTCGATGGTACAGCAGGCAAATCAGACGGGTGTAAAACTGCTATTGCCTGAGATGAAAGCTGGTAAATCAATGGATGACATTGTGAGGAACTTGGTAACGCTGAATGACAGTGGTGCAGATCTGGGCCGTTACATTTTCATTTTCGATACCTTAAAGAAAATGACAGACGTGATTAACAAGAGCGCATCCAAGCGACTGCTAAAGCTGTTACGCAGCATGACCGCAAAGGGCGCGACAGTTATCTGTCTGGCACACACCAACAAGTACAACGGGCAGGACGGCAAACCGATCTATGAGGGCACTGGCGACATAAAGTCAGACGTCGATAACCTGATCTATTTGATTCCCGACAAGCGCCCAGACGGATCTATGCTCGTTTCAGCAGAGCCAGACAAGCAACGCGCAGCACTGGAAAAAGTCACCTTTGAAATTAGCCCGCAACGCAAAGTAAAACGGCTTGATGAGTACCACGACATAGCCGCTGAGAAGCAACGCATGACCCAGCGTGAGCGCGATCAGGACATTATCGAGCGCATTACCGAAGCGATACAGGCCAAGCACATCAAACAGTCTGACATCGTTTCCTACTGCAAAGAGGCCGACATTTCCAGACGCCAGACGTTGAATTGCTTGAAGCGTTATGAAAATGGATCAGGCCGTTTATGGAAAGCAACGCCGGGTTTTGAAAAGAATGCGAGGTTCTATGAATTGGCATAAAAAGCACTCCCCCCGGATAACTGGGATTTTTGGGACAACTGAAACAGAAAAGAGCGATTTTGATGTATCTGGAATGGCTGAAACCCGCGTCACTGTTGAGTTGTACCAGTTATTCCACTTATCCCACTTATCCCAGTTGTCTCGTTTTACCGGGGAGTACCAGTATTGATAGTTCTGGAACTTCCAACTAACTAACCGGCTGCAAATCTGCCCGCGAAGATCAACCATAAAGCCAGTTAGTATTTCACTATAACCGCCATAAAATAGAATAAACCTTTTATAAATTAAGGCTTATAGATACAATTAGACCTGTAAACCATCAATATGCCCAACATAAAATCAGGTTTACGGCACAGAATTCAGATATTCAGGTAATGGAACGCTCTTTTTTAATGCCAGAGAAAGCCACCAAACACTATCAACAGCGAGTCAGAAAAGTGTCCCGACAAGGTTATAAAGGTTTTACCCCAGCAGGTAAAAAGATCGGCAGACCAATTAAGCGCCCCCCTGCCAATGCCGTGGATGTTGTCCGCGATCTGGCCGGTGAAGGTCATGCACTGATTGGAATCGCTCGCGTATTGGGCACCAGTGCGGACACCTTGCGCCGATGGTTTGATGAGGATGAAGAACTCAAAGCCGCACTTGATGAAGGCCGGGAGAAAGAGCGCTATTCCCTGCACAATGTTCTATATAAGGCCGCTACCGAACAATCGAACACAACCGCTGCCATGTTCCTGCTGAAGTCCCGCCACGGCTATAGAGAAGGCGATTCGAGCGAAACGGCCAACCGCGTATCAATCAATTTTACCCTTCCCGGCGCTATGCCTCTGAATGACTTTGTTCAAGCTGAGTCAGTCCGGGATCTATCCATCCAGACAATACCCACAACCAGAGGTAACAACCATGAGTAATGCGGCCCTACTTTTAAACGGCAGTAATCCACTTCGCAAAGCAAAAGATGACTTTGAACTGAGTATCACGCCGACCAAGCTGGAAGCAAAAGCCGGATTCCCTTCCATGATCGAAGGTCTGACCACTGAGGCGCAGTCCCTGAAGCGTTTTGCAGAAAGCACCAAAGACCTGATGAAAACCATCGGTGACACGCACTTCAGAGTCCATGCGGATCTAACCCTTACGGACGGTGCCAAGCTGGTGCGAAGCGCTAACCATGCAGAGGGCAAGATTAAAGCCGCCCGTGATGAATTCATGCGCATGGCTGACCAAACCGGCGAAACGCTGACCCGGCTATCTGCTGAGATGAAAACGGCAATCAATCCGCCCACATCTATGGGTGAAGCGCTCGTTGAACAAGAGTTGAGAGCATGGGCGAAGCAGCAGGAAGTGGGAACACTGGCCCTAAGAGCGCGTGAAGATCCGGCACTTCTGGCAGCGATTGCCCGCGCCCCTGCTGTACTGTCTGGCATTGACCCGCAGACACACGCCACATTGCAGGCCGAGCAGATGAAAGCGCTATTCCCTGACGTCTACGCCAGAGCGCAAGATCTTAAACAGGCGTTTGATACTGCCAATCAAGCATTGGGTTCGGTCGAAAGCGTGGCAAAAGGTCTGATCGACTTTGATACAGCGAGAGAGTTGGACAGTCGAAAAGTGTCCGCCGTTCTCTAAAGAAGGGCCTTTTAGGGTCACTACGGTGGCCCTCTTTTTTGAGGTTTTATGAATATCGAGCTTTCAGACTTCCAGCAAAACGCCATGATGGTGCCAGAGGAAATTGATTTATTCCTGGGGGGTGGCCGTGGAGGTGGCAAGTCGTGGGCACTGGCATTGCTGGCGCTAAGGCATGTTGAACAGTATGGCGCAAAGGCGCGTATTTTGTACGTTCGCAAAACATACAAAGGGCTGGCAGATTTTGAGCTGGTCACGCGTGATCTATTCGCCAAAGTCTACGGAACGGCTGCACGATATAACGCTTCTGAGCATTGCTGGAGGTTCCCGAATGGAGCCTATCTGGAGCTTGGACAGCTAGAGAGCCATGCCGACTATGCCAAATATCAAGGCAGATCCTTCACGCTGCAAATGGCTGATGAGGTCGGACAATATGCCTCCCCTGATCTGCTGGACGTTCTACGGTCAAACCTACGCGCCCCAGAGGGTATTCCCGTTCGCGTGGTGCTGGCTGCAAACCCCGGTGGGCCGGGACACCACTGGATTGCAAAGCGTTATGTTTTTCAGTCTGGGCCGTGGAAACCGTTTTTTGAGTCCAAGTCTAAACGCCAGTGGATCTATGCCCCGTCAACGTATACCGGCAACCGATTTATTGACCGTGAAGGCTATCGGGATCAACTGGAATCGTCTTGCCCTAATGACCCCGAATTGCTCAGAGCGTGGATTGAAGGCGATTGGGCTGTAAACCGTGGCGCGTACTTTGCCAGTGTGCTGGAAGAAAGCCGCAACGCCGTGGAGCCGTGGCAGCAGATCCCGCAGTGTTATGGCCGCAAGTGGGACACCTATCTAGCGCATGATTTTGGATCAAGCGCCCCTTCTGTCACTTATGTTGTCGCTGTAAGTCCCGGTGATACCATCGAGGGCCGCTACTTTGCGCGGGACAGTCTAATCCTGCTGGACGAACTAGCAACTGCCAAGCGAGACAGGCCAAACGAGGGTTTAGGCTGGACAGTGCCCATACTCAGCGAAGAAATAATATCAATGTGCCAGCGCTGGGGAATCAGACCTGATGGTGTGGCCGATGACGCCATATTCAGCAGGACAGGAAGCGGAGCCGGATCTATTGCTGATGAATTCAACCGGGCTGGCGTCTACTTTCAACCTGCCCGCAAAGCCGACCGGATCGGTGGCTGGAATGTCATGCGCCGACTACTGGCTGATGCTGGCAACCCTGATGTGCCGGGTATGTATATTGCCCGCACCTGCAATTACTTCTGGGAAACAGTGCCCTACTTAGGCCGCGACGAAAAACGTGTTGAAGATGTTGATACTCACGGGCCAGACCATGCCGCTGATGCTGCACGATATGCCTGCCAGCGTGTGAGACACACGGCTACTCAGATAAAACTGGGCGGGTTCTGATAAACAAAAGTGGGCGCAAGCTGGTGGCATGGTCTATAACAAGGGCATGAGCCAGCAGGAAGCAACCGCCGGTCAACCCGTCTGAAGTCTAGGCGGGTTTTTTTGCAGACCCCAGAAACACGAAAACCCAGCATTTTATCTATGTTGGGTTTTTTGTTGGTCAAATTATTTTTTATTCGCTAAGTTGTTGATTTATAACGGATAGTGGCGGAGGGAGAGAGATTCGAACTCTCGGAGGGCTTTCACCCTCGCCGGTTTTCAAGACCGGTGCATTCAACCGCTCTGCCATCCCTCCGCAGCGCGCGAAGCCGGCATGTTACTACAATTTATTATTCAGTCAACTGACTTTTTCGCTGATACACAAGGATATTGTCTGTGGGTATATATAAGCAGCAGCCTTGGCGCGGGGCACAGGGCGGTCCGAAATTCATTGATTTTGCCGGTTTCATCCGTATGATTGGGCCGTGAAAGAGAAAAGCCCGAAAATCGATCTTTTACAGGGCTAGTCGAACACCATGTACTTTTTATGTACTACAGGAAGTCATCAGTTGTTTAACCGGAGGTTTACCATATGAGTCAGTACCAGATTGAGTCCACCAGTCATCGCCATGAGTCGGCGCTGGCCGTTAACAAGGTTCTCAAAAACACTTATTTGCTGCTGGGTCTTACTCTGGCATTCAGCGCGCTAACCGCTGCTTTTGCCATGGCATCCAATGCTGCACCCGTAAATATCTGGGTCATGCTGATCGGTTTTTATGGTCTGTTGTTTCTGACGCATAAAATGGCCAATAGCGCCTGGGGACTTCTGGGTGTATTCGCCCTGACCGGTTTTATGGGTTATACACTGGGCCCGATCCTCAGCATGTATATGGCAACCGCTAATGGTTCCCAGCTTGTGATGACCGCTCTGGGTGGCACGGCCTTTATTTTCTTTGGCCTGTCGGGTTATGCGCTGGTATCACGTAAGGACTTCTCTTTCCTGAGCGGTTTTATGATGGCGGGTTTTCTGGTCATCGTTGCGGCATTTGTGGCAAATATCTTCCTGCAGATCCCTGCCTTGCAACTGGCACTTTCAGCAGCCTTTATGCTGTTCTCCAGTGCCGCCATCCTGATGCAGACAGGCGCTATCGTGAACGGCGGAGAGCGTAACTACATCCTGGCCACAGTGACCTTGTATGTTTCGCTGTACAACATCTTCATCAGTTTGCTGAATCTTCTTACTGCCTTTGGTGGTGACGACTGAAGTTCCCGGTACTGATTACCGCGAACTCAAGAAGCCCCGGCACAGTCCGGGGCTTTTTTGTTTTTACCCGGGACGATGCGGCATAATGCCGGCATAATTCAAACCACTTTCAAAGGCACAGGAATACCCAGATGATCATCAGTGTGATGGTAACCGGGTCACCGGTATCACAACAGTCTGCCCGTACTGCCTTGTCTTTCTGCGAGGCCGCGCTAGCTGCAGGGCACCAGCTGTACCGGGTTTTCTTCTACGAAGACGGTGTGTACATAGGCAGTAGTCTCACTGTCAGTCCGCAGGATGAACGCAACATCAATGCAGACTGGTCGGCATTTGTGCAGAAACATCAGCTTGATGCCGTGATCTGTGTGGCTTCAGCGCTCAAGCGCGGAGTCCTCAATGAAAACGAAGCAACGCGTTATGAAAAAAGCGCATCGAATCTTGCCGCTGGCTTTGACATATCAGGGCTCGGACAGTGGGTGGACGCTTGTCTGAATTCAGACCGTGTTGTGAATTTCGGAGCGTGACATCATGAAAACCCTGACTTTTCTCAGCCGGCAGGCTCCGTTTGGCAGCAGCAAAGCCAAAGCCTGTCTGGATATGGTGCTGGCGTCAGCTGTGTTTGAGCAGCAGATCAATTACGTGTTCATGGACGATGGTGTCTGGCAGTTGGTACGAGGCCATGCGCCTGAAGCTATTGGTGCCAAAAACACGATGGCGGCATTGCCCGCACTGGAGCTGTATGGCGTGGATAAAGTCTATGCACTGGAAGAGTCTTTGACCGGGCGCGGCCTGACGCCGGAACACCTGCAGATACCGGTTATCGTCTGCACGAAAACTCAGCTGCAGGCCATTATCAAGGCATCCGATGTGGTGACGGCCTTATGAGTACGCTGCATATTGTGAACGCGCCTGACGTACTTGATCAAGTGTCAGGTATTGCATCAGCAGGCGACGCTATCCTTTTGATTGAAAACGGGGTTTATGCGGCTTCGGTTAGCAATGGGAATTCACATGCATTGGCGTCCGCGCCCCCGGATCTGAGTTACTTTGTACTTAAGGAAGATCTGGCAGCACGTGCTTTGTTTGCACCCTTGCAGGAATTTACACCGGTGTCTTACGCAGACTTTGTTGAGCTGGTGTGCCTGCACAACAACAGTATCAATTGGAGCTGACAGTGACTTCAGTCAGCGGATGTCATTTGGTAATGCCGGACAAGCGCTGCATTGCCGTCGACAAAGACGGGTATCTGAAGGATTTGCAGGATTGGGATCAAAGCGTAGCCCATGAATTGGCGCGTGCTGACCATATTGAGCTTACAGATAAGCATTGGGAAATCATCACACTGGTGCAGGCGTTTTATCAGCAGACAGGGTTGTCACCGGCTACCCGTGCTCTGGTTAAACTGGTCTCTCAACAGGCTGGTGCCGACAAAGGCAAAAGTATTTATCTGATGAAACTGTTTGGTGGCAAACCGGCGCTTAGTATCAGTCGCATTGCTGGGCTTCCCCGCCCTGCCAATTGCTTCTGAACCATTGTTTCTGAACCATTACTTCTGAACCTTTGCTTCTGCAGCGGGGCTTTCTGCTATGATGCCGGGCTTGTGGTAACTAACACATAATCTTTCAAGACAGGGCTATTTCAGGCAATGAATCCAGCAGACAGCGTACTGGCGGTTAATAACGATCTTCCCATCCGCACGGATAAACCCATTCATAGCGGCAAAGTCCGTTCTGTGTACTGGTTAACTGCGGCTGACAGCGCACGGCTGATCAAGGAACATAACTATACTGTTATGTCCGATGCCCCGCTGGCTATCATGGTGATCAGTGACCGGCTCTCCGCGTTTGACTGTGTCTGGCATGCTGAAGGCGGCATGGCAGGCGTTCCCGGTAAAGGCGCTGCGTTGAACGCAATTGCCAGCCACTGGTTTGGTTTGTTTAAACAACAAGGGCTTGCAGACAGCCATATTCTGGATATCCCCCACCCTTTTATGTGGATTGTGCAAAAAGCGCGCCCCGTGATGATTGAAGCGATTTGCCGTCAGTACATTACAGGTTCCATGTGGCGCTCTTATAGCAAGGGTGAGCGCAATTTCTGTGGCATTGAGCTGGCTGACGGTTTGCAAAAAGATCAGCGTCTGCCTGAGTTGCTGATGACACCTTCAACCAAAGGCATCCTGAAAGGTATTCCGGGTGTGCCAGAGGCTGATGACGTCAACATCACGCGCAAGGATATCCTTGCCAACTACGCTGCGTTTAATTTCAGTTCTGCTGCTGATGTTGACCAGTACGAAAAACTGCTGAGTGAAGGGTTTGCCGTGATCAGCAAGGCTTTGTCAGCGATAGACCAGGTGTTTGTTGATACCAAGTTTGAGTTTGGTTATGTACGTGACCAGCAGGGTATGGAAAAACTGATTTATATGGATGAAGTGGGTACACCTGATTCTTCCCGAATATGGGATGGCGCGGCGTATCGTGAAGGAAGAATTGTTGAACAGTCCAAAGAAGCGTTCAGACAGTTCCTGCTCAATTATTTTCCTGATCCGGATATACTGCTCAACAAAGACAGGATGCCCGAGCGAGTGGCATTGGCGCGTGACAATGCCTTGCCGCTGGAGGCCATGATGCAGGTGTCGGAAACTTATCTGGGAATGGCAGAAAAAATTACCGGGCAAGGCATTCGCTTGCCGCAGAACCCAAAAGCAGAGATCGTGGAGATTCTGCGAACGCGTTATGGTCTCATCGTCGACTGATAACACCAATAATGACAAGACTGACGGAGCAATTTTGAGCAAGCGGGCAACAGAGATTGCGAATGAAATACGGCGTCTTGAGCGTGAACTACGTCAGGAAATTCAACACATCCGCATCAACAGCTTCGAAATCCGGGAAAATACGATTCGGTTCAAAGATGATGTGCTGGCCAGGCATCGCCAACAGATGCTGAGCGTGTTCAACTATCTTCGCCAGGCAAAGCTGAAACATGTGATCAGTCTGCCATTTATCTGGTTGTGTCTGTTGCCCGCAATTTTTATGGATCTGGTTGTCAGTTTGTACCAGGCCATTTGTTTCCCGTTGTATGGCATTCCTAAAGTCAGACGCCGCGACCATGTGATTTTTGATCGACACCATTTGCGTTATCTGAATATCATCGAAAAACTAAATTGTCTGTTTTGCAGCTATTTTAATGGTGTTATTTCATTTGTGAGAGAAGTCGCCGCACGAACAGAACAATATTGGTGTCCAATCAAACATGCCGCACAGTTAAAAAATATTCATAGCCGTTATCATACCTTTGCTGAGTACGGTGACAGCGATCAATATCGCGAACGATTGCCGGAGATTCGCCGGGATTTTAGTGATATCAATGACCAAACCCCACGCTGACAGGAGTCCGGTTACAGCAATATGAAAACACCATCCCGATTACAGCCGCTGGAAGACGATGGCCTGATTGACGAAGTCATCAGCCAGTTAATGAGTGGAAAAGAAGCACAAGTCTATATCGTTCGTTGTGGCGACAAACTTCGTTGCGCAAAAATTTACAAAGAAGCCAATAAACGCAGTTTCAAACAGGCAGCAACCTATCAGGAAGGCCGGCAGGTGCGGAACAGCCGTGATGCACGCGCAATGGGCAAAAAAAGTCGTTACGGCCAGCGTGGCCACGAGGAAGCCTGGCTGAATGCAGAAGTGGACGCACTGCGACGTCTGCACATTGCCGGTGTGCGTGTTCCGCAAACTCACGGATTTGTCGATGGCGTCCTTTTAATGGACATGATTACAGATGCTGAGGGCGATGTGGCCCCGCGCCTTAATGATGTCGAAATGTCGGCTGAAGATGCCGTGCGTTTTCACGCCAGTGTAATGCAGGATGTTGTGAAAATGCTGTGCGCCGGTTTGATTCACGGTGACCTGTCGGAATTTAACGTATTAATGGCAGCAGACGGTCCTGTTATTATCGACTTGCCGCAGGCGGTGAATGCCGCTGGCAACAACAGCGCTGCCGCGATGCTGATACGCGATGTCGAAAACATGACACGTTACTTCGGCCGGTTTGCGCCCGAGTTACGTGGCACGCATTACGGTGCCGAAATATGGGATCTGTTTCAACGTGGCGCCTTGCGTCCGGGCACAGCACTGACCGGCAAATTTGAACGTCGCGCAGAAAATGCCAATATTGATGAAATTATGGCGGTCATCGAAGATGCGCGCGCGGAGGCAGAAGAAGCTGAACAGCGCCGCATTGCTGCTGAAAATCCGGAAGACTAGAATCCGCCAAGGATCTGAACCTGGTGACCCTTCGTTATCGCGATATTCTGCAAAAAGCCTGGCCAGTTGTACTGGCCAACGCTTCTATACCCCTGCTTGGACTTTCTGATACGGCCGTGATTGGCAATCTGGGAACGCTCAGCGATCTCGGTGCGATCGCCTTTGGCGCCGTTATTTTCAGTTTCGTGTATTGGGGCTTCGGTTTTTTGCGTATGGGCACCACAGGTTTTGTGGCGCAGGCAGTTGGCGCGAGAGATGAGATCGAAGTGCGGGCGGCGTTTATGCGCGCGCTGATCATGGCGGTATTAATCGGAGTGCTGCTGATTTTGATTCAGTCCGCCATTTCCACTGTGTCACTGGGTTTGCTGCAAGGTAGTGATGCTGTTGAAACCATCACTCGTGATTACATAGCCACACGTATCTGGGGTGCCCCGGCGGCATTGGTGCTGTTTGCCATCAGTGGTTGCCTGATCGGTTTGGGCATGAACAAAACCCTGTTGATGGTGCAACTGGTGCTGAATGGGTTGAACATCGTGCTCGACATCCTGTTCGCAGGTGTCTGGGGTATGGGCGCACAAGGTATTGCCTTAGGTACTGCGATAGCAGAGTGGACAACTGTGATTCTGGGTCTGTGGTTGTTATACCGCGCGCTCAGACAGCGCCTGAGAGGCTCTGCTTTGGCGACCGACGTGTTGTTTGTGCCGATGGATCGACTGCGTGATAAAACACGCTGGCGGCAGACGCTAGCGGCGAATGGCGACATCATGATCCGCACCTTGTTGCTGGTGGCAAGTTTCGCCTGGTTTGTGCGGCAGAGTGCGCAGTTTGGTGATGATGTGCTGGCAGCCAACCATATCCTGCTGCAGCTCATTTCTTTTTCCGCGTTCTTTCTGGATGCTTTTGCTTATGTTGCAGAAGCGCTCGCAGGTGAGGCGGCTGGCGCAAAAGATATCTCAGCATTTGACGTGGCTGTACGTAAGACCACTGAACTTTCCGGAATGTGTGCACTTGGACTTGCAGCTGTGATTCTTTTTGCAGGCAACAGCATAGTGCCGCTGATCAGTCAGCACGAGTCGGTCATTGTGGCTGCAACTACTTCTTTACCCTATGCTGCGCTGTACGTGGCGCTTGCGTTTGCGGCATTTCAGCTCGACGGGATTTTTATTGGCACCACCCGCACCCGTGAAATGCGTAATGCCTCAGTGGCGTCAGCGTTGGTATTTGTAGCGTTGAGTCTGGTGCTGATTCAGCAATGGCAGCTGACCGGTTTATGGATGGCATTTATTGTGTTTGTGGGACTGCGGGCGCTCTGTCTGGGTTGGTATCTGCCTGCGCTGCGGCGCAGCATTTTGCCATGCCGGGAAACATGAATCCGGGACACTCACTGCCCTGGATTAAACCACGCCAATTCCTTCTGCAGTTGGACCACTTTGCCAACAATAATAATTGCAGGTGCTTTGATGCTGGCTTGTTGGACGATGCCAGCAATTGATGCCAGTGTGCCAGTGACCACTCTTTGTCTGGGTGTGGTGCCCTGCTCTACTACTGCTACGGGCATCTGCGAACTCATGCCATGTTTTTCCAGTTGCTCGCAGATCACCGGCAATGTGATCAGGCCCATATAGATCACCAGTGTCTGCTCTTCTTTAACCAGCATTGGCCAATCCAGATCGGGCAAATCGTTTTTCATATGACCGGTGACAAAACGCACGGACTGCGAATAATCGCGGTGTGTCAGTGGGATGCCGGCATAACAAGCACATCCTGACGCAGCGGTAATACCAGGCACCACCTGAAACGGAATACCTGCTGCTGCCAGTCTGTCAATCTCTTCACCGCCACGACCAAAAATGAACGGGTCGCCGCCTTTAAGCCGCAACACTTTTCGGCCCTCCTGCGCCAGACGCACCAGCATGTCGTTGATTTCTTCCTGCGGCACCGGATGGTGTTTGGCTTCCTTGCCAACAAAAATGCGCTCGGCATCCGGGCGTACTTTGCGCATGATTTCATCGGAAACCAGACGATCAAACAGCACCACATCAGCTGCATACATGAGCCGCAATGCTTTGAGTGTAAGTAAGTCCGGATCGCCGGGCCCGGCGCCAACCAGATACACTTCGCCCTGAACTGGCGCGTGCTCTGATTCAGTCAGCGCCTTCTCAAACAGAGCCATGGCATCCTGTTCGCGGCCGTTGAGTACCATTTCAGGCATGGGGCCGGACAACAGTTTTTCCCAGAAGCGTGTGCGATGGCTGAAATTTTTGACACTGGTTTTAACACGATCACGCAAGCTGCCCAATAAACTGGCAAGACGGCCGTAAGCCGCCGGCAGCAGGATTTCGATTTTTTCTTTGAGTTGTCGCGTCAGTACCGGTGAGCTGCCACCGGTTGAAATGGCAATGACTACCGGCGAGCGGTCAACAATCGCGGGCACAATAAAACTGCACAATTCAGTTTGATCCACCACATTGACCGGGATTTGTCTGGCTTTGGCGAGCGCCGATACATGGCGGTTGACCGTATCGTTGTCGGTGGCGGCAATCACCAGCACGGCGCTATTGATGTCTGCATCTTCAAACGCGCGTTGGTGAATTTCACCGCCGTGTTCATTGATGATGGCCTGCACTTCGCCCCTGATCAGTGGCGCGACCACCACAATGTACGCACCGGTACGGGCCAGCAGCGCAGCTTTGCGGCTGGCTACTTCACCCGCACCCACCAGCACACAGCGCTGACCGCGAACATTCATAAATACGGGCAAATAATCCATTTTATTCAATCTCTTATAAAGCTACATTAAATTGCTTTATAACTGCGTGATGCCGCCCATGTAAGGCACAAGCGCTGCCGGTATCTGCACAGAACCGTCTTCCTGCTGATAATTTTCCAGGATGGCGACCAGGGTGCGGCCAATCGCCAGTCCGGAGCCGTTTAGTGTGTGCAGCAGCTCTGGTTTGCCGGTTTCCGGATTGCGCCAGCGCGCCTGCATACGACGCGCCTGATAGTCTTCAAAGTTACTGCAGGAAGAAATCTCGCGATAACAACCCTGTGATGGCAGCCAGACTTCCAGATCGATGGTGCGCGCTGCCCCTGCGCCCATATCGCCGCCGCACAGCTGCATAGAGCGGTACGGCAACTCCAGCAGTTGCAGAATCCGTTCTGCATGCCCGGTCAGGGTTTCCAATGCGGCATTGGAGTCTTGCGGACGCACCATTTGCACCAGTTCCACTTTCTCAAACTGGTGTTGACGGATCATGCCGCGGGTATCGCGGCCGTAACTGCCGGCTTCACTACGGAAACAGGGCGTGTGACACACGTATTTAAGCGGCAGTTTCTCTGCCGGAACAATTTCGTCACGCACCAGATTGGTAACCGGCACTTCTGCGGTCGGGATCAGGTAGTACTCCTGTTCACCTTGCAGGCGGAATAAATCTTCAGCAAATTTTGGCAGCTGGCCGGTACCCATCAAAGAGTCGCTGTTCACCATAAACGGCACATAGGCTTCTTCGTACCCGTGCTGCAAGGTGTGCTGGTCCAGCATAAACTGGATCAGCGCACGGTGCAGGCGCGCGAGACGGCCACGCAGCACAACAAAACGGGAACCGGTGAGTTTGGTGGCTGCAGCAAAGTCCATGGCCAGACCGTTCCGGGTTTGGAACTCACCGAGGGTTACATGATCCCTGGGTGTAAAGCTGAAGGCTTTAGGTGTGCCCCAACGATGCATTTCAACATTCTGTTTTTCGTCTTTGCCGGCAGGCACGATGTCCTGCGGCAGGTTCGGGAGCATGATCCAGGCGCTGTTAAACGCCTCCTGCACCTGGGCCAGTGAGGCTTTGGCGGCATCCAGTCTGTCACCCAGATCATTCACTTCTGCCAGTAGCGGCGCTACATCCTGACCGGCAGCTTTAGCCTGGCCAATGGATTTGGCGCGCAGGTTGCGCTCGTTCTGCAGCTTTTCAGTTTCCTGCTGCAGACTTTTGCGCTGGTTATCCATTTCTATAAAGGTATTCAGATCCAGTGTGACGCCGCGCTTGGCCAGCGCATTCACCAGTCGCTCAGGGTCGGCGCGTAAGAGTCTGGGGTCCAGCATAAAAAGGTTTTCCTTGAGAATGACCCGTGTGGTCTTTGGTAGAACGGGTTGGCGAAAGTCAGGTGGCGGATTTTACGCCAGAGCGCGCGTCAGTGCCATGCCAAGCCATGTTGCAAGCAGACAAAACACCACACTGCTCAGCGTATAAATCACAGCTTGTATCACTAATCCGCGCTCGATCAGCAGCAATGTATCCAGTGAATAGGTCGAGAAGGTGGTAAACGCACCCAAAAAACCCACCATCAGAAGTGTCCTGAGCTCGGTGTGAAGAGGAAATCTTTCCACCAGTAACACGTACAGGATTCCAATCAGCAGTGATCCACTGACGTTGACTATCCAGGTACCCAGAGGCAATCCATTAAACATTCCACTGGCGTTATTATTCCAGTTTTGTACTAAAGTGATCGTGGTATTACGCGCCAGCGCACCCGCTGCGCCGCCGATAGCCATGGCTATAAAACTCATTGTCGGCATATTACTGGTCCTTTTTTCCGGCTACCGAATTGTCTGAAATTCGGGTTTTGCGACTATCGTCCGGATAACGCTTTAGCGTGCTGAGGCTATCCTGCTCGCGCAACCACCGCAGTTTTTCGCCAATTTTGATTTCAAGTCCGTGATCGCCCGGAAAATAATACTGGGTGTCTTTAAGCTCTGGCGGGAAATAATTTTCCCCTGCTGCGTAAGCTCCCGGCTCATCATGCGCATAACGATACTCTGCGCCGTGTCCGAGTTCCTTGTTCAGACGTGTGGGTGCGTTTCGCAGATGCACAGGAACATCGTAGCCGGGTTGTTTGCTTATATCGTTTCTGACCTGATTGTACGCCATGTATACGGCATTACTTTTTGGGGCGCAGGCCAGATACAAAACTGCTTGTGCCAGAGTCAGCTCGCCCTCTGGTTTGCCAAGTCTTGTCAGGGCATCCCAGGCAGACATACTGATTTGCAGCGCGCGCGGATCAGCGTTGCCAATATCCTCACTGGCCATACGTACCAACCGGCGAGCCACATACAGCGGATCACATCCGCCATCCAGCATACGCATCATCCAATACAGCGCAGCATCCGGTGACGAACCTCGCACTGCTTTGTGTAGTGCAGAAATCTGTTCGTAGAATAAATCACCGCCCTTGTCGAAACGACGCACGCTGCCTTGCAAAGTCTGATCGAGAATGTCGGAATCTATCTCGTCTCCGTCATTAACCAGATCGCCGGCAATTTCCAGCAGGTTGAGCGCTTTGCGTGCATCGCCATCAGCAGCAGCTGCCAGCCGGTGAAGACCGCTGTGGTCTATCTGAAGTTTGCGTTGGCCAAGACCCCGTTGACTATCCTGCAGTGCTTGCTGCATCAAGCGCACGATTTCTTCGTCGCTCAAGCTTTGTAATACATAAACGCGAGCGCGCGACAACAATGCGTTATTGAGTTCAAAAGACGGATTTTCAGTGGTGGCTCCAATAAAGACTATTGTGCCCTCTTCAATATGAGGCAGAAATGCATCCTGCTGGCTTTTGTTAAAACGATGTACTTCATCCACAAACAACAGGCTGGCCTGCCCTGTCAAATGTTGATGTTCACGGGCAAGATCGATAGCGCCGCGGATTTCTTTGACGCCGGACAATACCGCAGACAGGCTGTCGTAGCGTGCATCACAAAGACGTGCTACCAAACGTGCCAGACTGGTCTTGCCGGTGCCGGGCGGCCCCCACAAGATCATGGAGTGAAGCTGACCCCTGCGAAGTGCCTCACCCAGAGGTTTGCCTTTTGCCAACAGATGAGTTTGCCCGATGTACTCTTCCAGACTCCGGGGGCGCATACGTGAAGCAAGTGGTTGTGCTCTGTTATCCAGTGCCCCGGCATCGGTTTCTGCAGGGCTTGCACTTAAAATGTCAAAGCCCGACTGTTTCACGTTTATCTACGATATCGAGAAATTCGTCGTCAGGCGTTTCGAAGACAAAAAGCGAGGCATCAAGTTCGATATTAATTTCCCGATTATTGAATTCCCAGAACGTGCGCTGACCATTGGTGTTAATCAGCAGGATAGACACCAATTCGCCCTGCTCAAAATAGAGAGAGACTTGCTCATAAAGGCTGGCAGGGTCATTGGGGTACAACAGAAACTCCCAATCAGTGCCGTTTACCGGTATAGCACTGACAGTGTACTCATCGGCGATGGCTTCAGTGTTGCCGCTAAGCAATTGGGCTGCCAGTTCGGAACGGCTGGCATCCCAGTTTTCTATACTCAGTTGCAACAGATCAGGCTGATAGTTCCACAAGGTTTCCCCGTCGGTAACAATCAATTCGGGGAATGGCTGCAGAGTTTCCCAATAAAAACCGTGTGGTCGCTTGAGCATGAAAAGGATTTCACTTTCTTCCAGCACACCACCTGTATTTTCAACAATCAGCTGACGCACGTCGGCCCGGAATGTCTGCAGGTTGTCGAGTTGCTGGTTAAGCGTTTCAAGATCTGTACTAATGCCCGCTGCCGGCACATCGGACTCTACGGCTGTGGTATGCCCGTGTCCGTGTTGTGCCTGCAAACCGGAAGGCAGAAACCAACTGGAAAACCCCAATGCCAAAGCTGTCACTGAAAACAGTGCGAACTGACGCGATAACTGCAATGCATTAACACGTTTCGACACAGACAACTCCTGAGCTTCGGATACATCTAATTGCCAACAAACCTGGTAATCAGGTTATCAGCGCGGTGGTGGCGGTGCCAGAACTTCACGACTGCCATTAGTGCCCATTTCCGAGACCACACCTGCTGCCTCCATGGACTCGATCATTCGTGCGGCGCGGTTATAGCCAATACGCAGCTTGCGTTGTACGGAGGAAATAGAGGCTTTCCGCGTTTCAGTGACAAACGCCACAGCTTCGTCATATAACGCGTCGTCTTCCTCTCCTTCGCCGTCTCCGCCACCCATGCCACCCATGTTCATTTCGCGTTCTTCGACACCTTGAGTGATCTCGTCTATATAAACCGGTGCACCACGTGATTTCCAGTCAGCCACCACCCTGTGCACTTCCTCGTCGCTGACATAAGCCCCGTGCACACGCTTGGCAAGACCGCCGCCGGGCGGAAGGAACAGCATATCACCGTGGCCCAGCAGCTGCTCCGCCCCGCCTTCACCGAGAATGGTGCGTGAGTCGACTTTGGACTGAACCATAAAGGACAGCCTTGTAGGTATATTGGCTTTAATCAGACCAGTAAGTACATCAACTGAAGGCCGTTGTGTTGCCAGAATCAGGTGTATACCTGCCGCCCGTGCTTTTTGTGCAATACGGGCAATCAACTCTTCCACTTTTTTGCCGACCACCATCATCATGTCAGCAAGTTCGTCCACGATTACCACAATAGTTGGCAGCGGTTCTAATGCTGGCGCAGTCTGATCATCCTGCAAAATCATCGGGTCCGGACGCCATATCGGGTCCATGATGGGGTTGCCTTCCTTCGCAGCATCTTCGACTTTTTTGTTATAACCAGCCAGATTGCGGACGCCTAGTGCTGACATCAGTTTGTAACGGCGCTCCATCTCAGCCACAGACCAGCGCAGCGCGTTGGCTGCGTCTTTCATGTCTGTGACAACCGGTGTCAGCAAGTGCGGAATGCCGTCATAAACCGACAACTCGAGCATTTTGGGGTCAATCATGATCATGCGCACATCTTGCGGCGATGACTTGTACAGCAGACTCAGAATCATGGCGTTAATGCCAACTGATTTGCCTGATCCGGTTGTCCCCGCTACCAGCAGATGCGGCATTTTTGCCAGATCCACCACCACGGGTTTGCCAACAATGTCGTGACCTAACGCCATGCTCACGGGGGATACCGCCTTGTCGAATTCCTGTGACGCCAGCACCTGACTGAACAGAATTATTTCTCTGTGCTCATTGGGGATTTCGATACCTATGACGGTTTTGCCGGGGATGACTTCCACTACCCGCACGCTGATCACCGCCAGTGATCGCGCCAGATCTTTAGCCAGTCCGGTAATCCGGCTGGCTTTGATACCAGGCGCCGGTTGAACTTCAAAACGCGTAATTACCGGGCCGGGGTGAACAGCGGTTACTTCAATATCAATGCCGAAGTCTTGCAGTTTCAGCTCAAGTAATCTGGACATGGCTTCCAGCGATTCCGTGGAATAGCCTTTGTTCGAGGCCGCTTTTTTCTCGTCCAGCAGGCTGATAGCAGGCAGTTCGCCGGTAGCTTCGGCTTTGAACAGTTTGCCCTGGCGTTCTTTTTCAACGCGCTGACTGCGTTCGACAGGGGGTGTAAATACAGGCTCAATGCGTGGTGGAGCGCGTTTTTTATCTTTTTCAATGCGCACGTCCATAGCGCGCTTGCGTTTTTCAAGGCCTTCTCTGACCTTTAGATTTTCTTCACGTTTTTCCTGCCAGGCGCGGAATGCTTCCATCGCCAGGGTGTAGCCGTTAAGTGTCCAGTAACCCACACGGTCAACAACGCTAAGCCAGGAAATTTCAAAACTGACAGTCAGTCCGAATAAAAACAGCGCAAGGAACACCAGCGTGCTGCCAAGCACAGCGAGTACCGGGACGCTGGCATCCGCCATGGCGGCCCCGATTACGCCACCTGCCGGCCAGGTAAACTCTGCAGGCATGCTGAAATGCAGGGTGGCCAGTGTGCAGGCGCCAATTGCCAATAAGGCCAGTCCGCCGGCACGAATGGCCAACATACCCCATGAAAAATCCCTGTCAGCGTCATTCTGGCGGAACAATGAAAAGATGCGTACGCCCAGGGCGAGCGGGAAGATATAGGCGAAATAGCCGAACATGTGCAGGAGCACGTCGGATGTCCAGGCACCCATCTGACCAACCGCGTTGACCACAGGACCTCCGTTGCCGGTTGTGGTAAAGCCGGGGTCAAGTGGCGAGTAGGTCAGCAGGGAGATCAGCAACACGATGCCAACCAGAAAGGACACGATCAGAGAGCCTTCGCGCGCGATGCGCTGAGACAGACTGCTTATGCGATCGTCCTGCGATGCTTTTTGTTTAGAGGCATTTTTCAAAATTAATCAGTCGCCTGCGTAGTTAAGTTAATTCAATTTCGCGTGTCAGTGGCGCCATCATAATCAATTTTTGATGACAGTGAAACCTGCCTCTGCGGCTGGTGTTGAGCATAGCACAGTCCCGCCGCAATCAGGATCCGCTCATAAGTTATCAATGTGATCGAAACAACCAATAGAATCTGATGCTTGATATACACAATGACAGCCTCCAATGAGGCTATAATGCCTCGCATTACAATCCCGGAATTATTCAGGAATCCGTTTTATGACTGTACAGCACCATCGATTGATTATTCTTGGCTCCGGTCCTGCTGGTTACACTGCTGCCGTATACGCCGCACGCGCAAATCTCAACCCTTTGGTAATTACCGGCATGGTTCAGGGCGGTCAGCTGACCACAACAACCGAGGTGGATAACTGGCCGGGTGACGTTGAAGGGTTGCAGGGTCCGGATCTGATGGATCGAATGCGTCGTCATGCAGAACGATTCAATACACAGATTGTGTTTGACCACATCAATCAGGTTGATTTGCAGCAGCGCCCTTTTACATTAAAGGGCGAGTCAGGTGTGTACAGTTGCGATGCTCTGATTATTGCCACCGGCGCCTCAGCCCAATATCTGGGGCTTGAGTCCGAAACTGCGTTTATGGGCAAAGGTGTGAGTGCCTGCGCCACCTGTGACGGGTTCTTTTATCGCAATAAGCCGGTCGCTGTTGTTGGCGGCGGCAATACTGCAGTTGAAGAAGCATTATACCTGTCCAACATAGCCTCTCATGTCACGTTGATACATCGTCGCGACAGTTTGAAAGCAGAAAAAATCATGCAGGACAAACTGTTTGCCAAAGCCAAAACCGGCAATATCACAATCATCTGGGACCACAGGCTCGACAATGTGCTGGGTGATGATATGGGTGTGACCGGAATCGAAATCGCCAGCACTAAAGATGACAGCAAACAGACTTTGACCGTTGACGGAGTGTTTATTGCGATTGGTCATAAACCCAATTCAGATATTTTTTCGGGTCAGCTTGAGATGAAAGATGGTTACATCAAGATTCATAGCGGCACTGAAGGCAAGGCAACTCAGACCAGTATTCCCGGTGTCTTTGCCGCGGGTGATATTGCGGATCACATTTATCGCCAGGCAATTACTTCGGCAGGCTTTGGCTGTATGGCTGCCCTCGATGCCGAGAAGTTTCTTGACCAGTAGCGCACTATGACAGCGCCATATTGGCTGCGATCCGATTCGATCGAATTCCCGCCAGCGAACATGGCGGCTGAAGATCCACCCGGACTGCTGGCGGTTGGTGGTGACCTTAGTTGCGAGCGTCTGCTGGCTGCTTACTCAAGTGGCATTTTTCCATGGTTTGGTGAAGACTCCCCTATTCTTTGGTGGAGCCCTGATCCACGTATGGTACTGAGGCCCGGCGAAGTGCATGTTTCCCAGAGCATGCGCAAACTGATCCGGCAGCAGCGTTTCAGCAATACACCGTTAAAAGTCACCATGGACGATGATTTTACAAAGGTAATGCAGCAGTGCGGGGCTGTTCGCGAACGCAACGAAGGCACTTGGATTACCGCTTCCATGCAGGCTGCGTATCTTCGGTTACATGCGCTTGGGCATGCACATTCACTGGAAGTTACTCAGAACGGAAAATTGCTCGGCGGGCTTTACGGGGTCAGTCTGGGGCGGATGTTTTTTGGTGAATCGATGTTCAGCCTTGCGCCGAATGCTTCAAAACTGGCTTTTATAGCACTATGTCATCAGCTTCATTCGTGGAATTATCGTCTTGTAGATTGCCAGTTGCCGACAGAGCATCTGACCAGTCTGGGCGCCCGGACAATGTCGCGGGAAGATTTTATGGTGGAACTTGCATCAGGTCGCAGTGAAGTACCCGATTCGGCTGCATTAGCGGGGAAGTGGACATTTGACGAGGCGGTACTGGCAGAAATTTGATGGTATTGGTGCTGATTTCGCCCCAAACACCTGTGCCCTTTGCCAATCCTGCTTAAATCAGGCAAAATGCGCGCACTTATTTTCCGTAGTGGGATACTCTGTTTAATGTCTAAAGAAGACCAGATTGAAATGGAAGGCGAAGTGGTTGATACCCTTCCCAACACCATGTTCCGGGTAAAACTGGAAAACGGCCACATCGTGACCGCACATATTTCAGGCAAAATGCGTAAGAATTACATTCGTATTCTGACTGGTGACATGGTGAAGGTTGAGCTTACGCCTTACGACCTGACTAAAGGCCGCATCACTTACCGCGCTCGTTAATGCGCGGTAGTTGTGATTACACCCCGCATAAATCTCTGAGCTCAGCTGTCTGCTGAGCTCAGTTGCTTGCCCTCTTGCTTGCCACCATCTGATTTTTTGCTCCGGCTTTTGATGTCGAGTTTGACTTCATTGTTCACAATGGACACCACAACTTCGCCACCATCGCTGAGACTGCCAAACAGAATTTCTTCTGCCAGCGCTTTTTTCAGTTTGTCCTGGATCAGTCGGCCCATTGGGCGTGCACCCATGGACGGGCTGTAGCCGTGTTCGGCAAACCAGTCACGGGCAGAGTCATCAACCAGCAATGTGACTTTTTTACCGTCCAACTGAACCTGCAGTTCCACCAGGAACTTGTCTACCACGGTACGAATGGTGACCGGACTCAGCGGGCCAAACTGGACAATAGAATCCAACCTGTTACGGAATTCGGGACTGAAGCTGCGTTTGATCACTTCCATTCCATCCGTGCTGTGATCCTGCGTTGCAAAACCAATCGAAGCGCGTGACATCTCTTGTGCACCAGCATTGGTAGTCATGATCAGAATGACGTTGCGGAAGTCTGCCTTGCGACCGTTGTTGTCGGTCAGCGTGCCATGGTCCATCACTTGCAGTAGCAGATTAAAGACATCCGGATGCGCTTTTTCAATTTCATCAAGCAGCAGGACGCAGTGTGGATGTTTGTTCACCGCTTCTGTCAGTAGACCGCCCTGATCAAAACCTACATATCCCGGCGGTGCACCAATCAGACGTGAGACTGTATGACGCTCCATGTACTCGGACATGTCAAAGCGTAGTAATTCGATACCGAGAATTCGTGCAAGCTGGCGACTGACTTCAGTTTTACCAACCCCGGTCGGGCCGGAGAACAGATACGAACCAATCGGTTTGTCCGGATTGCCGAGACCTGCGCGCGACAACTTGATGGCGGTAGCCAGCGACGAAATAGCCTCATCCTGACCAAACACCACCATCTTGAGATTGCCTTCAAGCGAGCGCAGAGACTGCACATCGGAAGTGGTCACGTGCTGTGGCGGGATACGTGCAATGGCTGCAACCACTTTCTCCATATCGGAGGCCTGAATCAGTTTTTTCCGTTTGCTCTCCGGTTGCAGACGTTGCCATGCGCCGGCCTCATCGATCACGTCAATGGCTTTGTCCGGCATAAATCTGTCATTGATATATTTGCCGGCCAGTTCGGAGGCGGCACGCAGTGCATTGTCGCTGTAACGCAACTCATGATGCTCTTCAAATCTGGATTTCAGGCCCTTAAGAATTTTATATGTAGTTTCAACATCGGGCTCTTCCACATCGATCTTCTGGAAGCGCCGTGACAGCGCGCGGTCTTTTTCGAATATGCCACGGTATTCCTGATAGGTTGTTGACCCTACGCAGCGGAGATCTCCGGTCGTCAGAATTGGTTTCAGCAGATTGGACGCATCCATGACACCGCCTGAAGCGGCGCCGGCACCAATGATGGTGTGAATTTCGTCAATAAATAAAATCGACTGAGGACGTTTTTTCAATTCGGCCAACAGGTTTTTGAAGCGTTTTTCGAAATCGCCGCGGTATTTTGTACCCGCCAGCAATGCGCCGAGATCCAGTGAGTAAATGACATTATCTTTTAACACGTCGGGCACCTGATCTTCCTCGATCATACGCGCCAGGCCTTCAATCACGGCGGTTTTACCAACACCGGATTCTCCTACCAGCAATGGATTGTTTTTGCGGCGGCGACACAAAACCTGAATGACCCGTAATACTTCTTTGTCGCGACCGATCAGGGGATCTATCTTCCCTTGTCGTGCCAGTTCGTTCAGATTGGTTGCATACGCTTCGAGTGCATTGGCAGAATTTCCGCCCTCCTCTTCGCGATTTTCCTGCTGAGCGGGATCGGGTCGCTGCTCTTGATTGTGCTCGCGGCTGATGCCGTGGCTGATGTAATTCACAATATCCAGGCGCGCGATGTCCTGTTGACTCAGCAGGTAAACCGACTGGCTCTCTTGTTCACTGAATATGGCAACAAGTACGTTTGCACCAGTCACTTCCTGTCGGCCGGATGACTGTACATGGAATACAGCGCGTTGTAATACCCTTTGGAAACCCAGTGTCGGTTGAGTCTCCCGGTCTGTTTCCAGTTCGGGAACAACCGGTGTCGTGGCTTCGATATAGTCGATGAGACCGGCGCGAAGACGGCTGAGATCAGCTCCGCAATTTATCAGCACATCAACTGCGATATCGTTTTCCAGCAGAGCCAGCAACAGGTGTTCAACCGTCATGTACTCGTGACGTTTGTCCCTGGCATTATTAAACGCTGCACTCAGCGTTAGTTCCAGATCCCGGCTCAACATGGTCAAGTTCTCCTCAAGAGTTAATTACTGCAAACTACCCGATACTGCGCTTTGTGCTTCACTCTTGTTGTCACTATACCCTTACTGATCAATTTCCACATCACAAAGCAATGGTTGTTGATTCTCGCGCGAGAACTCGTTGACCTGCTGTGCTTTTGTTTCAGCGATGTCGCGACTATATACGCCACAGACGGCTTTTCCTTCAGTATGAACTTTGAGCATGATCTGTGTAGCTTTCTCTACGGGCATATGAAAAAAGCGCAGCAATACACCCACCACAAACTCCATGGGGGTGTAGTCATCGTTTAATAAAAGCACTTTATACAAAGGCGGTTTTGCCAGCTGCGGGCGCGCTTCCTCGGTGATAAGGCCCTGGTTATTATCCGGGTGTTGGCCAGGTGCTCCCGGTGTATGTAAATGGATGTCTTGCATGCTGTTAAGTACCGATAAATGCTTCGTGTCTGGATAAAGAAGATCGGGCAAGCGATCCGTTTCTTTCAGTAACATATTGGTGCGAATGCTTTTTATTCAAGTATAAATATTCAGCGATTTAGTCTAATGCCTTATTACAGACTGTTGCAAACTGACAAAAATGATGAATAATACGGTTTGACAGGGACAGCAGTTCAAGTTATGGATTAACACTCAGGCCTGCTACGCCTGGCGTGTAGACAATTAAAATAAAACTATATACGTGCAATGGAGTAATACGATGGCTTCGGGACAAGTGAAATGGTTCAACAACGCCAAGGGTTTTGGATTTATTCTTCCTGATGATGGTGGTGGTGACTTGTTTGCTCACTATTCTGCAATCGGTATGGACGGATATAAAACTCTGAAAGCCGGACAGACGGTCACTTTCGAAACAATTGAAGGCCCAAAAGGCCTGCATGCAACCAACATCAGGGCAGAAGTGCAATCTCAATCGCAGCAAGCCTGATATAGCGGCAGGAATGTCTTACAGAGCACCCTTCGGGGTGCTTTGAAACAGGCTCCTGTTGCTTTGCCTGAAACCCAATCATACCGTAATCAGTGCGGTGGTGATATTGTCTGCTGCTTGCTAGCATTGGGATATAATGCCGCACATGCCTCAGATAATCCTCTTTAATAAACCTTTTAATGTTCTTTCCCAGTTTACAGGCGACAATCCTGAGCAGACCCTTGCGCGTTACATCAATGCTCCCGGGTTTTATCCGGCTGGCCGTCTTGATAAAGATTCTGAAGGGCTGATGTTATTAACGGACTGCGGAGAAACCCAGCAACGAATAAGCAATCCCCGATTTAAATTACCCAAAACCTACTGGGCTCAGGTCGAAGGCGTCATCACGCAGGACGCTATCACAAGCCTTACACGCGGAGTGGTATTGAATGATGGACTCACCCGCCCCGCTATTGCAGTTCCCATGCAGGCACCTGATTTGTGGCAGAGACATCCTCCGATACGGGTACGCAAAGAGATTCCTGATAGCTGGCTGTCCCTGACGATTACTGAGGGACGTAACCGGCAGGTGCGACGTATGACGGCAGCTGTGGGATTTCCTACCTTGCGACTGGTACGCTATCAGATTGGTAACTGGACATTACAAGGTTTGCTGCCCGGCCAATATCGCATGATACCGATCCCGCCGGATTGGTGGCGGACCTGAATCTACAGCTGTAGGAATTGAATCAATCTTTCACAGTTGGTGGTATTTCCGCGGCTTGCCAGCGTGCGACAGCCTGATAGTCGGATTCCCTGCTCTGAACCCAATGGCTGTTTTCGCGTGTAAGCTGCTTCTTCCAGAATGGTGCCGATGTTTTCAGATAATCCATCATAAAATCTGCTGACTCAAACGCAGCGCTCCGGTGCGCACTGCTCGCTGCCACCAGAACTATCTGATCCCCCGGCTTCAAAGTCCCGACACGGTGAATAATACTGATTGCCTGCAGTGGCCAACGGGCCACAGCCTGCTGTGCAATCTTTTGCAGCGCACTTTCGGTCATCCCCGGATAATGCTCAAGCGTCAGCGATTGTTCTTTGCCGGTTCCTGTTGAAACGCCTGCGGTATCCAGGATTTCTCTCACCAGCCCAGTAAAGACCACGATGGCCCCCGGGTTGCCCGATGCTGTTCGCAGCGCGGCATATTCAGCCGCCATATCGAAATCCTGCTGTTGTACCCGGATATGGATGGGAACTGGTGAAATGGTATTTGCAGTCATGGTTTGTAAAAGACTTTTCAGTCCTAACCTCCTGTCATTGGAGGGAAAAAAGCGATTTCTTCCGAGCCGTGCAAGCGCTGGTCACGGGAACTGACTTGTTGATTTACGGCAATCAGCACAGATTTTTCATCATTCAGCATTTGCCATGCCTCACCGCGCTCGGCCAGAAGTTTGCTGAGCTCGCCGACGGTTGTAATCCCGGCGGGCAGCATGAGTGTTTCGTCAGTTTTCCCTAACTGCTCGCGTACACTCGCAAAATAGCAAAGTTTTAACATGATCAGTAATCGCCTTCTGTATGTTCGGGTCTGATGTATTCTCCGGACTTTCCGCCCTTTTTCTGCATCACACGTATATTGCTGACTACCATGCCACGGTCGACTGCTTTGCACATGTCGTATATGGTCAGCGCGGCTACCGAAGCTGCTGTCAGAGCTTCCATTTCAACACCGGTTTTACCATCTACTGCGCACGTTGCACTGATCAGGACGCGGTTGGTAGTGGCGTCCATTTCGAAGTCGACCGTAACTTTCGTCAACATCAACGGATGACACAGCGGTATAAGGTCTGAACATTTTTTTGCAGCCTGAATACCAGCCACCCGGGCGACTGCGAGTACATCGCCTTTTTTGTGCGAGCCGTCCGCAATCAGCCTGAAGGTTTCAGGCAACATCTGAACTTCGGCAGCCGCTGTTGCCACGCGCGAAGTTACGGCTTTTTCCCCGATATCAACCATGCGGGCATTTCCGCGTTCATCCAGATGCGTGAGTTGTGACATGAATACTCCTTTAATGTTGCCTTTAGGTATTACGGGCGCTGCATTATGACCGCAATTGTCGATGAAGTGGAGGCGCTGAAGGTCGTTTTCCGTTAAACTTGCGCCCCGTTAATAACGGATCAAACTCTTCATCTGCCGTTAGCAGTCTGGAATCATGAGCTGGTACCCCCACAAAACTGTTGCCGTCATTGTCGAGCAGCCCTGTTCGGACGTCTCTGAGGCACACGAGCGTCGTTTTCTCATGGTTGAGGAGCTGATCAATGGTCAGCACGTCTTTAACCAGCCTGCGGGTCATCTGGACCCGGGCGAAACATTGTTCGAAGCGGCGGTGAGAGAAGCACTGGAAGAGACTGCGTGGCAGGTTGAGTTGACTGGTTTTCTTGGCCTCTATCAGTACATATCGCCTGAAAACAATGAGTGTTATATACGTAGCTGTTATACCGCCAAAGCACTTAAGCATCATCCTGAGCGTGCACTGGACAAGGATATCACCGCGGCGCACTGGATGACGCTGGATGAGATCCGGGCTAAATCGTCACAATTGCGGAGTCCGGTTGTGCTAAGGGTACTTGAAGATTATTGCTCGGGTGAGGCGTATCCCCTGTCCGTGATCAAGGTGCTGTGAATCGTAAAATGAACAAATCTCCTGAACAAACCCGCGTTATCGTCGGCATGTCCGGCGGCGTTGATTCCTCAGTCGCAGCACTCTTGCTGCTGCGTCAGGGTTATCAGGTAGAAGGTCTGTTCATGAAAAACTGGGAAGAAGACGACGACACCGAGTATTGCACGGCCAAAGCTGATCTGGCAGATGCGCAGGCCGTCTGCGACAAACTGGGTATCAAATTACACACCGCCAATTTTGCCGCCGAATACTGGGACGGCGTGTTTGAGCATTTTCTGAGTGAGTATAAAGCCGGGCGCACACCCAATCCGGATATCCTTTGTAACCGGGAAATAAAATTCAAAGCCTTTCTGGAGTATGCATTGGAGTTGGGGGCAGACTTCATAGCCACCGGGCATTATGTCAGACGTGAACAACGCAACGGTGAGACACTGCTTCTGAAGGGGCTCGATCCCAACAAGGACCAAAGTTATTTCCTGTGTGCGGTGAATGAACGCTGCCTTGAGCGTAGTCTCTTTCCTGTGGGGCATCTTGAAAAACCAGAAGTCCGTGCACTGGCTGCAGAAGCAGGTTTTGTCACATCAGCCAAAAAAGACAGCACCGGCATCTGCTTTATCGGTGAGCGAAAGTTCAAAGATTTTCTACAGCAGTATCTGCCCGCACAGCCAGGCGATATCGAGTCGGTTGATGGAGAGGTGATTGGCCGACACATGGGGTTGATGTATCACACCTATGGTCAGCGTCAGGGCCTTGGAATTGGTGGCCTGAAAGATTACAACGAAAGCCCTTGGTATGTGGTAGGGAAAGATCTGGACAGGAATGTACTGTTGGTCGCCCAAGGCAATCAGCATCCGGCGCTGTTTTCATCGGCTTTGATTGCCAGCCAGATTGCCTGGATCAATCGACAGCCGCCGGACTTGCCCCTGTCCTGCACAGCCAAAATACGCTACCGTCAACAGGACCAGGTTTGTCGGGTTTCAGCGGCGTCAGATGGCAGCCCGGACCAGGTAAAGGTGTCGTTTGACAGCCCTCAGCGGGCGGTCACGCCCGGACAGGTTATTGTGTTTTATCGGGACGAAGTCTGTCTTGGAGGAGGCGTTATTGAACACTACATCCGTTGAGTTTACTGATTGGGAATACCGCAATATTGCGCTTGCCGTGGTAACGCAATGCGCTGTGCTGGTACATCAGCTGGCGAAGGACGGCAGTGCTCCTTCAGCAAAAATGCGGGCCTGTCTGAGTCCGGTTTATCAGTTGGACGTAGACTCGATTGCTACGCTTTATCCGCGCCCCGGCGATTTCAGCGAAGGCATGCAAGTGCTTCAGAACAGCTTTGATAGCAAAGGTTTGCGTGAGCATGCTGATGTGGTTCGGTACTTGCTGGGTGTGCTGGTATTGCAGCAACACCTGAGTCGGGCACCAACAATGCTGGCCGAGATTGCGCAGCGCATCAAAGGTTTCGGGCAGCAATCCCTGCATGATCAGACTGACTCTGATGCGCTGGTGCAATCTGACTGCGGTCAGCTCGCACGACTGTATCAGGATACCATCAGCAAACTCAGCTATCGCATTCATGTGGCCGGTAATCCTGAGCACTTGCGTAACCAGCAAGTCGCAGACCAGATTCGCGCTTTGCTATTGGCGGGTATCCGATCGGCAGTACTCTGGCATCAATTGGGTGGAAGGCGCTGGCACCTGTTCTTTTACAAGAAACGCATCCGCGATACCCTCAGCAATATTCGCCGCAAGTTAATCAGCAGCAATCCCTATCAGCACTGATCCGGTGTCAATACGGGTCACTTATCTCACAGGAATAGAACAGGTTTATGAGTATTTCCACACTTACCGCAATCTCCCCCGTAGACGGCAGATACCGCGCGCGTACAGAAGCGCTGGGCGCCTACTTCAGTGAATACGCATTGATTCGTTATCGTGTGCTGGTTGAGATCCGATGGCTGCAACAACTGGCAGCATTGCCGGGCGTGCCGGAGGCGCCTGCAATCAGCGCCGCAGGTCAGTCCAGACTGGAGCGTATTGTTGCCGATTTCTCCGAGGCCGACGCTGAACGGGTTAAAGAAATTGAACGCACAACCAACCACGACGTGAAAGCGGTTGAATATTTCATCAAGGAAAAAATTGCGGATGTGGAAGACCTGAAACAGCAGTTGGAGTTTGTGCACTTTGCCTGCACCTCCGAAGACATCAACAATCTGTCTTATTCCCTGATGCTGCGCGATGGGCGTGATCTGGTGATGCTACCGCTGATGCAGCAGCTGATTGATCGTTTGCGTCAGTTGGCGCATGACACTGCGGAGCAACCCATGCTGGCCCGAACCCATGGTCAGACCGCCTCCCCTACCACGGTAGGCAAGGAGATTGCCAACGTAGTGTACCGGCTGGAACGTCAGCTGAAGCAGTTTGCGGACAGCCCTGTGCTGGGCAAGATCAACGGAGCAGTGGGCAACTACAACGCACACCTGAGTGCCTATCCGGATGTTGACTGGCAATCCAATGCACAAAGTTTTGTAGAAAAACTGGGTCTTCAGTGGAATCCCTTTACTACGCAGATTGAACCACATGATTTTATTGCGGAGATGTTTGCGGCCTGCTGTCGCTTCAACACCATCCTGATCGATCTCGATCGTGATATCTGGGGCTATATTTCTCTGGGTTACTTCAAACAGCGCGCCATTGCCGGTGAAGTGGGTTCCTCCACCATGCCACATAAAGTGAACCCGATTGATTTTGAAAACTCGGAAGGGAATCTCGGTATAGCCAATGCCATTATGCAGCATCTGGCAGAAAAACTACCCATATCACGCTGGCAGCGGGACCTGACAGATTCAACTGTGCTGCGCAGTGCAGGTACTGGTTTTGCGCATAGCCTGATTGCCTACCACGCGACTTTAAAAGGTCTGAGCAAGCTAAGCATCAACCCTGAAATTCTGCAGCGCGATCTCGACAACAGCTGGGAGGTTCTGGCTGAGCCGATACAAACAGTAATGCGCCGTTACGGAGTTGAGCAACCCTATGAAAAACTCAAGGAGCTGACCCGCGGTCAGACGATCAACGAAGCAGTGCTGCGGGAATTTATTAACAAACTGGATATTCCGGAAGAAGCCAAAGCGTCTTTGCGCGCGCTACGTCCGGACAACTATATCGGCAATGCGATAGAGCAAGCCAAATCAATCTGAACTCTTACAAGCGAGGCTGTGTCAGTGCTGGATTCCGTATTACCCGAAAATTTTGATGCGCAGGTTTTCCTGCGTGATTACTGGCAAAAAAAACCACTGCTGATACGAGCGGGCGGTGCATCTTTTGTTGACCTGATAGAACCGGAAGAACTTGCGGGCCTGGCCTGTGAGGAAGGCGTCGAGTCGCGTATCGTTCAGGTCAATCCTGAACAGGACAAGTGGACTTTGCGGCAGGGGCCGTTTAAAGAGCAGGACTTCCTGGATTTGCCTGAGACTCACTACAGCCTGTTGGTGCAGGCCGTTGATCAGTGGGTTGACGATGTCGCAGCCCTGCTGGCTGATTTTGATTTCATACCAGGCTGGCGCATCGACGACGTGATGATCAGCTATGCTACTGACCAGGGTAATGTCGGGCCGCATTTCGACTACTACGATGTTTTCCTGATTCAGGGTATGGGCCAAAAGCGCTGGCAGACAGGTGCCGTGTGTAACAGTCTTACGCCGCGTCGCGACGATAGCGGTCTCAAGCTGTTGAGGGATTTCAATGCTGAGCAGGAGTGGATAGTTAACCCGGGAGATATTCTTTATCTGCCTCCCGGTGTCTCGCATTACGGTCTTGCAATTGGTAACAGTATGACCTACTCCGTTGGTTTCCGTGCGCCATCGTACGCGGATATTCTGAGTGGTGTGCTGGACTCTGCACTGGATAGTTTGTCGGAAGATCAGCGCTACACTGATTCTAATCCGCGATTGCCAATTCATCCCGGCGAAATCACACCGGATGTCATTGAAAATCTGCAGCAACTGATCCAATCTTTAATGCAGGATCCGGTGCGTATCCGGCAGTGGTTTGGTCGCACCATGACAACACCCAAATATCCCGTTCAGGATGATGAGCCCTGTTGCGGTGACGATCACGAACATGACCATGATCCGATCGGGATTGACACCGTTACCGGGTTGCGTGATGCCTATGACAAGGGCGTTGGAATCTATAAGGTACCAGGTGCACGATTTGCTTATGCAGTGACTGCCAACAAAGCTGAGTTGTATGCAGATGGTGAAATCCATTTATGTGACCTGCGACTGTTGACATTGTTTCAGGCGCTGAGTACACCCGGCCATGTGGACGAAATAGATGCGGAAGTTGTCAAGGCAAGTCTGTTGGATGATGAGGCTGCGGGTTTACTGCTGACTCTGTATCAGGCAGGTAGCCTTGTTATAGGTTAAAAAACTGTTCTCAAGATATCGCTTAGCCGTGGTCTATAGGTGGATTTGATGCTGATGCAACTTTCAAATGTCTGTGATCTCAAGAGCCTGAAATCGCTTTTTCTGATGCTGGTTTGTTATCTGCCGGCTGGTTTGTCATTTGCACAGGGGGCAACCAGCAGCGAACGGGCAGCCATAGAGATCATCAGTATTGAACATCGTGATCCTATGTTTATCCGGGCTTTGCTCACATCGTCGCTTGATCCGCGTGGCAACATCGGGCTGGTAGATAACAAATTGATTATCGCCAGCACCGCTGGAAACCTGCAGCAACTCAAGGCGCTGATCGCCGATGCCGATATCCCCGCACGAAGACTTGTGGTCAGCGTCGATTTTGACTGGGGCTCGATCCGTTCCGGCAACAACAGTCAACAAAGCAGTCAGGCACTGGAAGGGGATGCGATAAGTTTCTCAGATTCGGCTGCGGGAGTTTCTGCAGACGCTGAGTTACGGCAACCCAGCGTGGTAATTAACAGCACTATCCGTGGTGAAGTAGTCGAGGCCGATGTCGAAGTATTGAACGTGCCCGGTTTCAGCGGCCGGCATCCGCTGAGTTTGATGCTCGGTGAGTGGTATGTAATCAATCCAGACGCTGAGCCAGAGACGGCTGTCGGGCTTCAGTCCGGGATTGAGATCTTTGAGGAGTTTCCGATGCCCGACACAGAGCCCTTGTCACAAGCTCCCATGCAGGCGGGTTCTTCGGTGGCGCCTATTGCCATCAGGGTGGACGTCCTGCCCTGATGCCTGATCTTATTCTGCAGTCACTGCCCTATGCGCGCGACAGCCGTCATTTTCTGCAAGCGTTGGCGGGACAGCCGTTTACTGTTTTTCTCGACAGTGGACTGGCAACACAGGCAGAGGCTCGATATGACATCATCTCTGCCCTGCCCTCCGTACATACTATGGTGCCACCTGCAGACCTGGCGACCGGAAGTTTTGCGCAGGCCCGGAAAATGCTGGATGAGCATAAACAGTCGGGCTTCAGTTATGAGGCTTTGTCGCATCTGCCTTTTTGTGGCGGACTGATAGGATGTTTCTCCTATGGCGCTGCCACTAACAACAGAGCGTCTGTTTCGAGTGAATCAACACCCGATGCACACCATTTATCGGAACTGCCGGTGGCGGTGTTGGGAATGTATGAGTGGGCGGTTGTTGTTGACCATCATCGTGCGGAAACGATGCTGTTTATTTTGCCGCAGTGCCCGGAAAGTATCAGAGCAGCAGTGATCGATCTGATTGGCAACATTGAGATGCTTTCCGATACTTTCTTGCATGACTCAGAGACATTTGTCCTGAACAAACCGTTCCGTCCATTGATGAGCAAGTCTGAGTATTCAACTGCGTTTAATAAGCTGCAGCAATACATTCTTGATGGCGATTGTTATCAGAGTAACCTTGCAATGCCGTTTGCGGCGCCCTATCAAGGCGCAACAGAGCAAGCATATTTGTTGCTGCGTGAGCGCAGTCGCAGTCCGTTCTCTGCCTATATCAATGCCGGAGAATTTTCCGTACTCAGCTTGTCGCCTGAGCGGTTTATCTCGGTAAACAATGGTCGGGTGTACACCCAGCCTATTAAAGGCACACGTAAACGCGTTGACGACGCAGAACAGGATGCGGTCAATATCAGCGATCTGCTTGGCAGTGAGAAAGACCGGGCAGAAAATCTGATGATTGTGGATCTGCTGAGAAATGACCTGGGGCGTGTATGTATCACCGGCTCGGTAAAAACGGAGTCACTTTTTCAGCTGCACAGTTTCAGCCATGTGCACCATCTGATCAGCAGTATCAGTGCCGTGTTGCCGTCCGGATGTAGTCCGCTGGTATTGCTAGAGCAGTGCTTCCCCGGGGGGTCCATCACCGGTGCGCCCAAGATCAGGGCGATGCAGATTATTGCTGAGCTGGAATCAGTTCCACGCGCTGTCTATTGCGGCAGCGTGTTCTACCATGATTTTCTGGATCGTATGGACAGCAGTATTTGCATTCGCACACTGCTGGCTCACTTGGGCCAGCTCTATTGTTGGGGAGGCAGCGGTGTTGTGGCAGATTCAGATCTCGAACAGGAATTCCAGGAATGCCTGGATAAAGTTTCGGTACTGATGCAGCTGCCACTCCAACGCTAAGTGATCGCAGGGTTTCGGCTCAGAGCGTCAATTCCCGGTTACTGGCTTTTAAAAACTCCTGTTTCAATTCTTCATATTCGTGTACCGCAGGAAATTGCGGGAATTCACGAATCACATTATCAGGTGCGCGGAACAGTATGCCGGCCTCTGCTTCAGACAACATAGTTGTGTCATTGTAGGAGTCACCGGCAGCAATGCAACGGTAATTCAAACTATGGAAGGCTTTAATCGAGTGGCGTTTGGGATCTTTCTGGCGAAGATGGTAATTCACAATCATGCCATCAGCGTCTGATTCAAGACGATGGCAAAACAGAGTCGGGTAACCCAGTTGGCGCATCAATGGTTCAGCAAACTCGTAGTAGGTGTCCGATAGAATCACTACCTGAAACCGCTCGCGCAGCCAGTTCACAAACTCCAGCGCCCCCGGCATTGGGGACATACCTGCTATCACTTCCTGAATATCAGGCAGCCCGAGGTTATGCTCGCGCAATATGCGCAGACGCTGTTGCATCAGCACATCATAGTCCGGGATATCACGCGTGGTGGCCCGTAATTCTTTAATACCTGTGCGATCAGCAAAATCAATCCAGATTTCCGGTATCAACACTCCTTCAAGATCAAGACAGGCGATTTCCACGCTTTTCCCCTTCAGATAGTCAGTAATAAATCGTAATAGATTTTACGGCGCAGATTTTATAGTGCCCATGTCACAGTTGCCAGCATCTCAAAACAAATGCATGTGTGAGGTCACAGTCGCCCACAAGGTCTGGCTTGTTGTAATATGTCGCTATGCCTGCGCAATGAATTAAAGGACTTTCATGATCAACGCCTCCAATATTGCTGAAATCAATGAACAATTTCAAAATCTGGAACCGCGCCATATTCTTCAGGAGGTCTTGAACGAGTACCCGCACGCTGCGATCTCGTTCAGCGGCGCTGAAGATGTGGCATTGGTAGTGATGGCAAAAAAAATCCGGCCGGACATTCGTGTTTTTACCCTGGATACAGGTCGGCTGCACCCGGAGACCTATCGTTTTATTGAGCTGGTGCGTGAACAGTATGCATTGGATATTGAGTTTTTATATCCGGACACTGAGGCTGTGCAGGCGCTCACCCGTGAAAAAGGTCTGTTCAGTTTTTACAGGGATGGCCATGAGCAATGTTGTGGAATTCGCAAAACTGAACCTCTGCGCAGAAAGCTGGCATCTGTGGATGCATGGATAACCGGTCAGCGCAAAGACCAGAGCCCTACCCGCACGAATGTACCCATCGCCCAGATTGATACTTCTTTTGCCGGCCCGGGTAAAACGTTGTTGAAATTTAATCCATTTGCCAACTGGCGCTCAAAAGATGTCTGGGACTATATTCGCATGTTTGAACTGCCCTATAACCCTTTGCACGACAGGGGGTTTATCAGTATAGGTTGTGAACCATGCACAAAAGCTGTCGGCCCCAACCAACACGAGCGTGAAGGCCGTTGGTGGTGGGAAGAGGCAACTGCCAAGGAATGTGGTCTGCACGCGCTGAATATCGAGTAGAACATTTTGAGTGTGTTTACTTCCGCGGTAGCCCGACACTGGCAAACATAAGGTCTACGTCCGCCTGGGAGTGGCACGTCAGTACTTTTTCTACAGTGGCCCTATCCAGATGAGAAGCAAATGCGCTGATAAAATCAAACATGTATGCACGTAGCCTGCTGCCTTTTCTGAAGCCTATCCGTGTAATGCTGTCCTCGAACAGGTGCCCGGCGTCCAATGCAATCAGATCGGCATCTTTTTCTTCGTCATAGGCCATGTGAGCAACAATGCCCACGCCCAGACCCAGGCGCACATAGGTTTTGATGACATCAGCGTCCGCTGCAGTGAACACCACTTTGGGGTTCAAGCCTTGTTGTGAAAAAGCATCATCCAGGCGTGATCGGCCAGTAAAGCCGGATACATAGGTGACCAGCGGGTAGCTTGCCAATTGCGCCAGAGTCAGGTTCTGGTTGGTCGCGAGCTTGTGGTCTCTGGGCACTAACACGGCCCTGTTCCAGCGATAGCAGGGCATCATTATGAGGTCATTGAATTTATCCATGGCCTCGGTGGCTATGGCAAAGTCCGCTATTCCTTTGGCTGCCAACTCGGCAATCTGGTAAGGCGTCCCCTGATGCAATTGCAGGGATATCGCAGGATAACGATCAATAAAACCGCGTATGACCGGTGGTAGAACATACCGGCTCTGGGTATGCGTGGTGGCAATGACCAGGCTGCCGGAGTGTTCATCACAACAATCTGCCGCCAGCTTTTGCAGGTTTTCAGACTGTTGCAACACCAGAGATGCCTGCTCAACAATCGCTTTACCTGCTGACGTCATGCCGCTGATATGTTTGCCATTTCTGACGAATATTTCCACACCGAGTTCAGCTTCAAGTGCGAGTATTTGTTTGCTGACACCGGATTGCGAGGTATGCAACCGCTCTGCTGCCGCGGAGACGTTCAAACCTTGGTTGGCTACTTCGCAGATGTAGCGTAGTTGCTGCAGTTTCATGACAATGTGACCTTCGGGCTGATACTATTTTTTTTGTTTCAATTTCATGAACGCGAGATCATTGGCTACACCATGCGGTACATGTCCGGTGGCCACATGCTGGCGTGCAGAATCACAATGTCCTTCCTGGTCATCAAAGAATACATCCGCTTCGAACGCTTTGAGGAAAACACCTTTGTCCATCCCTCCCAAAAACAGGGACTCGTCGATACGGATATTCCAGGCTCGCAATGTACGCACTACCCGTTCATGAGCAGGAGCTGATCGCGCCGTCACCAGACAGGTGCGAATGGGGGCTTCACCCGGGGGAAATTCAAGCTGCAGTTGTTGTAATGCCGCCAGAAAGGGTTTGAACGGTCCTCCGGAGAGCGGTTGGTTTGCTGACAGTTTTTCGTTCTGTGCAAAGGCTTCAAGTCCCTGGGTTTTGTAGATCCTCTCAGATTCATCCGAGAACAGTACAGCGTCGCCATCAAATGCAAAACGCAGATCATCGTCGCGACCGGAATTGCCAGCTGACGGCAGAATGGTCGCCGCTGCGATGCCCAATTCCAGCGCTTGCCTGACGTCAGAACCGTCAAGGGACAAAAACAGCTGACTCTCAAAAGCTGAGATATACCGGTACGGACTGCTCCCACCGGAAAACGCGGCACGTGTAATGGGTAACTTGTAATGCTCGATAGAATTAAAAACCCGCAATCCGGTGTCAGCACTGTTTCTTGAAAGCAGTATCACTTCAACCCGTTGGGACTTAAGCAGATTGTTAAGATTTAACAGTTTGCGTACCAGATTAAACGCGGAGCCTGGCTGTAATGGCTCGTTTTCATGTGCTATCTGATACTGTTGGTAGGCATCCAGTCCCTGCTCTTCATATATGCGGTGACTTTCGCTGAGATCAAACAATGCGCGTGATGAGATTGCAATCACCAGCTTTTTTGTGGCTGCCTGTATGTCGGATTTTGTTGGCAGTGCTTCTGACATGCGTCACTTTCCTCAAGATGGCTGGCAATACATTTTCAGACAGGTAGAATTCTACGCCGTCACATGGGGTAAAGAACAGCGGGGTGAATACAGCAGAGTAACGAATATCCTGTTTCGACCCATGCCTTACAACTGAATACGCGGTAAACCTACAGGGAAAACAATGAACATCCAACATGTGTCCGGCACCCAACAGGAAACAGCGCTGGTATTGTCCGGTGGCGGAGCGCGTGCAGCCTATCAGGTTGGTGCGCTGCGGGGAATCGCCAGCGTGCTGGACAAAGATGTACCCAATCCGTTTGGTATTATCTCGGGCACCTCTGCAGGCGCCATGAACGCCGTTGGGTTGGCGACCCATGCGCACAAGTTTCGCACCGGCGTCAAAATGCTGGAATATGTCTGGAGTAATATCAGCAGCAGCCAGATATATCGCCTCGATTCTACCGGCCTGGTCAGCAGTGCATCGAACTGGGTGTTTTCATTTCTCGCCAATCGTAAAGGACGCTCGTCGACGTCCTTGCTGGACAATAGTCCGCTGGACAGTCTGCTTCACGAAATACTGCGACTTGAACGAATAAATGAAAATATGAATGCGGGTTATCTGAATAGCCTGGTTGTGACTGCATCGGGATATACCAGCGGCGAGTCGGTTTCATTTTTCCAAAGCAGCAAGCCCATTGAAAATTGGCAGCGACCTCACCGGCTGGGTATCAGAACAGAGATCAGACACAAACATTTGCTTGCATCCTCCGCTATACCGACCCTGTTTCCGGCCGTGAAAATCAACAGAGAATACTATGGAGACGGTGCTATCCGGCAACTGGCTCCATTGAGCCCGGCCATACACATGGGAGCAGATCGCATTCTTGCGATTGGCGTCAGCGGCAGCCGGACGCGCCGGCCGAAAAAAGGGGATCAGATCGCCCAGCCGTCTCTGTCGCAAATTGTAGGACATGTTTTGAATAGTGCGTTTGTGGATACGCTGGAAAGCGATATGGCTGTGTTGCGACGGTACAATAATCTGATACCGTTATGTGCTGACGGCGCTGCTCTGGATGTAAAACCAGTGCACCTGCTGGAGATTACGCCCAGTCTGGATCTGAACAGGATTGCCGAGGATTTTTACCAGACGTTACCGCGATCAATACGTCTGTTTATTCGGGACACCAACTCCAGCACTATTGCGAGTCTGTTGATGTTCGAGAAGGACTACTGTCAGGCGCTCATGGATCTGGGCATCGCCGATGCGTTGGCAAAACGGGAGCAGATCCATGAGTTTTTCAGAGTGCGGTCAGTTCATCAGAAAGAGTAGCTGAAACCAAACACTATTTTGTCTTCCTGATTTGTGCCGTCACGGTCTTTGCCGCCGATGATGTAAGTCGCGAAAAATTCCGCTGGCAGTTCAGCAATACCCTTGCTCAGGGTGACGTCCAGGCTTCGGAACGCGCTGCTTTCTCCGGTGGTGGCAATATACTTACCTGAGTTTTCGTAAGTTGCATAACTGCCAACGATGCCCAGACCAAAGCCTTGCCCCAACTCAAAGCTGGTACCCAGCGTGAAGAACATGTCGCCCTGATTGGACCAGGTAGCGTCTTGTGCCATGTAATTCATGCCGAAATCCAGTCCGCCGAAACTCAGACCGAGATAAGGCTCAATTACGCTGGCGTCGCTGTCGTCCATGTACCAGTAGTACAGTGCGCCGATGTCATATGACAGGCCGCCGCTTTCGCCTGAGTAACCAGCGTAGAAGTTGTTTTCTACGGTAGTGCTCAGATCCGGTGTGCCGTAGCTCAGATTAGACGCCCACCAGCCGGAGTAAAAGCCATGGTCAGTGCTGGTGAAGTCCAGGCCACCCTGAACGGCAGCGCCGTCATTTTCCGGCGTGTTGGTGATGCCGCGGAAGACGTAGCCAGAAACCACACCTACGTTGCCGGCAATTTCCACATCAGCATGGGCCGGGGTTAAAGCGAATACGCTTGCTGCTGCCACCAGGGCTGTGCTGCCGAGAACGGCCAGTTTGCTTTTCGCTGCAACGTTGATTACCTGCATAGTGTTCACTCCTGATTCACTGTTTAGTGCTTGATAGTAGTTAGTCTCTTGGTAGATCCGGATCATAATTCTTGGTTTGCCCGGACTCACTGCAACAGGAGCAATAGCTGTGCCAACTACGAAAAAGCAGTAATTACAATGAGATACAGTGCCTACTCGAAACCTACCCGAAACCTGATGCACTATCATAGTGCGGTTGATTCCGGAGCCGCGCCGAAATGATGCTCAGCAGGGGCGGTAAACACCCCAGCCGGACGCGTATGAAACCAGTCGTGAATACGTTGATTGCCGTATCAGGCGTCAACGACCTGATGGTCAAGATGTGCCACCAGATCAGATGGCAAATTGAGGCGGTGCACCAGTACTTGCAAATAGGCCCGCTCGGCTGGATGGTCTACATCGATGGCGATTCTGGATACCAGGTATACCTCAGATGCCTGTTCTATCCCCTGCACTCCCGACACCAGCAGATCTATGTCGACGGGTTTACGCAGAGCATCAAATACAAACGCTTTGCTTTCTGCATCCAGCGACATTTTCTCAACTTGTTCGAAGATTACTGTTTGTTCTTTTGCATCGATATGACCATCTGCTTTCGCCGCAGCAATCATGGCGCTAATCAGTGTCAGCGAGAAATTCTGTCCTGCCGTCGGGTTTGCAGGGGGAGGAAGAAAGCGCGGATCGACATTATGCAGATCTGCCGGTGTGGCAATAGGTGCAGTCTGTACCTGCTTGCCTTGCTGCCAGTTCTGGTAAGCTTTATATGCAACTGCGCCGGCGGCTGCCGCGCCACCGTACCCAATGACTCCGCCAGCCATTTTGCGCATTTTTTTACTGCCCAGCAAAAGCCCCAGAACGCCTCCTACTGCCGCGCCTTTGCCGAAACCTCCTCCCAGCATTCCGCCAAGAGCACTGTTTCCCTGAGCGTTTCCGCTGTCGTCAGTATTGACCCGGTTTGCCCCCATAAATTGTTCAAGTAGTCTGTTTGCATCCACTTTGAGTCACCTTTCATTGTGTGTCTTGCCAAGGTTTTTGTTGGTGAAATAGTCTCTTGCCAGCAAATTACGCCGAGTGTCAGGACCTCTTAATCCAGTCTTTTAGTTCGCGCTGTTTTGCCTTTTATTTTGCCTTTGGCAAGAATCTGCTGAGCCAGATTGATATTGGCACTGCTGACGGCAACGTACGCTGCATTGTGCGTGATGCGTATTTTTCCTATATCCGACCCCGATAGTTCACCTGTGCCGGTGAGCGCACCCAATACATCTGTGGGTCTGATTTTGTCGCGTTTACCGCCATCGATTTGCAAGGTGAGCATGGACGCGGGCTCTGGCCTTTGTTTTAGCAGGGATAATGGCGGAAGTTCGGAAAACACGGTTCTGTTCTGTGCGCCGGTGAGCAATGTGCAGGCGCGCCCTGTGCTGCCGGCGCGGCCTGTGCGCCCGATCCGGTGAGTATGAGTTTCTTCATCACGCGCAGGATGGTAGTTAATGACAAGATCCAGACCGGTGACATCCAATCCGCGAGCGGCAACATCTGTTGCCACCAGCACTCTTGCACTGCCGTTGCTGAAACGTATAAACGTCTGATCGCGCTCACGCTGATCCATCTCGCCGTGCAAGGCAAGCACTGCAAACCCGTGTACTTGCAGTTCGCGGCAAACTTCATCGGTATCATTGCGTGTGGTGCAAAACACCAGCGCTGTTTCTGGTTTGAAGTGCAGCAGGATACGTTTAAGCGCGCTCACGCGTGACTCTTCATCGCTGACCTTGTAGAAGAGCTGCTCTATATCCGGCGCCGATTCATTTTCCTCAAGCCTTGCAGAGACCGGATCTTGCAGAATACTGTTTGCGAGGCGTTGTATGTCAGATGGATAAGTTGCACTGAACAACAATACCTGCGCTCGTGGCTGAACGGGTTTGAGCATATCGATGATTGTTTCCACGGATGGCAAAAACCCCATGTCCAGCATGCGGTCGGCCTCGTCCAGCACCAGGCAGCTGATGTGGTCGAGTTTGAGTGACTCCCGACGCAGGTGATCTTCAATACGTCCCGGCGTCCCAACGATAATATGCGCGCCGAAAGACAGCGAATCGGCCTGCACTGCGACAGGCCGCCCCCCGCACAGACTCAGCACTTTCACATTTGGTAGGGTGCGTGCCAGCCTCCGGATCTCCTCACAGACCTGATCAGCCAGTTCCCGGGTCGGGCACAATACAAGCGCTTGTGGATCGAGCCTGCCGATGTCAAGCTTGTTCAGGATTCCCAGACCAAAAGCCGCTGTTTTACCCGAGCCGGTTTTGCCCTGAGCCAGTACATCTTTGCCTGCCAGGACGGGGGGAAGGCTGAGCTGCTGTATGGCAGTCATCTGCATATACCCAAGGGAGACCAGATTCTGCTGCAGAGCCGGCAGTAATCCAAGACTCGAAAAGTCGGCATCCGACATAGCTAATCCTCAATAAAATGAGGCGGCAGTTTAGCACCAAACCGACACTATATGCTGACTCTTACTGCTTGTACTGGCACGATGCCATGTTCAGGCGCGGGTTCCACTTGTGCAGCTAAAGCCCTACAATACGGGCTCCGCGAACAGGAGAGATCTGACTGATGCCCGTAAGTATAAAAACTCCAGACGATATTGCCAGCATGAGAGTCGCCGGTCGTCTTGCTGCCGAAGTGCTTGAAATGATCGGGCCTTATGTTCAGGTCGGTGTCAGTACCGGGGAGCTCGATCGCATTTGCCACGATTATATTGTCAATATTCAGGATGCCATCCCTGCCCCGCTCAACTACAACGGTTTTCCCAAGTCCATCTGCACTTCGTTGAATCATGTTGTCTGTCACGGTATCCCTAGCGACAGCAAGATACTCAAAAGTGGCGACATACTTAATATTGATATTACGGTGATAAAAGACGGTTTTCACGGTGATACCAGCAAAATGTTTCTTGTAGGCGACGTGGCACCTCACGCCCTGCGGCTGATTCGCGTAACCCAGGAATGCCTGTATAAAGCTATTGAAATAGTGCGCCCGGGTACCAGGCTGGGTGATATTGGTCATGTCATTCAGAGCCACGCTGAAAGCAACAATTACAGTGTTGTGCGTGAGTACTGTGGTCATGGTATCGGTCGTATATTCCACGAAGATCCGCAGGTTCTGCATTACGGCAAGCCGGGTACCGGCATTGAACTGGCAGAAGGCATGACATTTACTATTGAACCGATGATCAATTTGGGAGAGCGTCACACCAAACTGTCAAAAACTGATGGCTGGACAGTGACCACCAGAGACCGGCGGCTGTCAGCTCAGTGGGAACACACGCTGGCAGTGACGGCGGACGGCTGTGAAGTCCTCACGCAACGCAAAGAAGAAAATTTCGCTGTTTAGACCCCGGCAGCATATTCAGCGGCCAGTTTGATGTTTTACACCGAGGGCGAGTCCCATGAGCAGTACCGTTAGCAGTGACGTCAGCAGTACTATTAAAGAGACATCAAACGAAAACAGCGCCATATCCGACGGCTGTCCAGCGACGCCAGATTCAAGCTTGTTTGACACCGCTGAATTTGACAACAAACTAAAGTCCGGGCTACCGACTGTTGATCTTTTCAAACAGGCGCTGAGCAGCGTTCGCGCCGAACTCGACAGGCGTTACCGTGAAGGCGCAGATATCTCAGCACTGATCACCGGGCGATCCTGGTTTATGGATGAACTGTTGCGACGTGCGTGGCATCTGTTTAACTGGAAGAATCCATCAGAGTTGAGCTTGCTCGCAGTGGGTGGTTATGGTCGCGGGGAGTTGCATCCCCACTCTGATATTGATCTTCTGTTGTTGATGCGTGGCGATCAGTCTGCTGATAATCGCGAAGCACTTAGCGGTTTTTTCACTTTTCTCTGGGATATCAATCTGGAAATCGGGCAGAGTGTCCGCACAATCAAACAATGCCGTGAGGAGGCCGTAAAAGATATCACGGTAGCTACCAGTCTGATGGAATCCCGCACGATTGTGGGTCCTGATGCCGATCCGCAATCATTGCGTATTGAGATGATCAAGCTCACGCAGGCGGCCGATGTATGGCCGGCGCGCGAGTTTTTTACAGCAAAACGCGATGAACAGATTGCCCGCCACAATAAATATTACGATATCGATTACGCACTGGAACCTAACGTTAAAACCTCTCCCGGAGGATTGCGCGACATTCAGACCATCGGATGGATTGCCAAGCGGCACTATGATGCCGACAACCTTGCCGATCTGGTGACGCTTGGTTTCCTGCTGCCATCAGAATATGAGCAATTGATTCGTGGTGAAAAACTGTTGTGGAAACTGCGTTACGGTTTGCATCTGCTGGCGGGTCGTAAGGAAGACCGGTTGTTGTTTGATAAGCAACGTGAACTGGCTGCCATGTTTGGTTATCAGGATGATAACAAGAGCCTTGCCGTAGAAAAGCTGATGCAGGAGTACTATCGGGCGGTAGCCACCTTGAGGGAGCTGAATGATGTTCTGCTTCAGCATTTCGACGAGGCAATACTGCGCGCGGGTGAAAAAGCAGAGATTACACGCATCAATAACCGCTTCCAGATCCGCAATAATTACATTGAGGTTGTGAACAGCGGCATTCTCAAACGCTTTCCTTTTGCGCTGATGGAAGTGTTTGTGTTGATGGCACAGAATCCAGAAATAAAAGGTGTGCGGGCTTCAACAATCAGATTGATCCGCGAGCATCGCACTCAGATAGACGAGAAGTTCCGCTCTGATCTGCGCAACACCACTTTATTCATGGAGCTTCTGCGCTCTCCCAATGACCTGACTACCCAGCTCAGACGCATGGCACGCTACGGCATTCTGGGTCGTTATCTGCCAGAGTTCGGTGCTATCACCGGAAAAATGCAGCATGATCTTTTCCACATTTACACCGTGGACGCTCATACCCTTCAGGTAGTGGAAAACATGCGCCGGTTCCGTTTGCCGGGGGCGGAAGAAAACTACCCCATCGCCGCTCACATTGTCACCAAACTACCAAAAGTAGAATTGCTGTATATAGCAGGTCTGTATCACGATATTGCCAAGGGTCGCGGCGGTGACCACTCGACTCTGGGAATGGAAGACGCCACCAATTTCTGCCAGCGTCATCATCTGAGCGCCTGGGATACCAAGCTGGTTTCATGGTTGATAGGCAAACATTTGCTGATGTCTATGACCGCGCAGCGCAAGGATATTTCAGACCCGGAAGTCATTCATGATTTTGCTCTGCAAGTTGGCGATAAACTTCACCTTGACTACCTGTATGCGCTGACAGTAGCCGACATTAATGCCACCAATCCGACACTCTGGAACGCCTGGCGGGCTTCTTTACTGAGACAGTTGTATCTGAGCACTAAAAAGGCGCTGCGCCGCGGCCTGGAAAACCCTATAGATCGCGCAGACAGGATCAAGGATAAACAGGAAAGCGCACTGCTAAAACTCAAGGACAAAGGCCTTAAGGAAGATCATATCCGTGCGATTTGGGAATACACTGACGACGAATATTTTGTTCGGGAATCGGTTGCCAATATTGTCTGGCATACTGAGTCTATTGAGCGCCACAAACGGGAAAACCCAGAAACTGAAACGCTTATCCTGGTGCAGGATACAGCAGACTCTCTGGCAGACGGAGCTACGCATATTTTCATCTATACGGTAAACCGGCATCATTTGTTTGCCAGCAGTGCTGCGGCGATGGAACAGCTTGGTCTGAATATTCAGGACGCAAGAATTTTTACCTCAAGCAAAAATTATTGCATGAATACTTATGCGGTACTGGAAACCGACGGCACTCCCATCGGTGAAAATCCCCAACGTATAAACCAGATCAAAAAACTGTTATGTGAGTATCTGGCAGAGCCATCAGCTCATTTGCGCCTGGCCAAAAAGCGCCGCTCACGCAAACTGCAGCATTTCGGCCAGCAAGTTGAAACTGCTGTGATAAACAAGCACGACCAACCTTGGTCTACACTTGAGGTCAACTGCATCGATAAGCCGGGTATTCTCGCTGCAATAGGCAAGGTATTTGCGGAACAGGAAATACAGTTGCTGAACGCGCGCATCGCAACGCTCGGCGAGCGGGTAGAAGACTTGTTTTATATAACAGACGCGCATGATCAGCCCATTGCAGATCCTTTGGCGATAGAGAAGCTGCAGAAAGCGCTTCAGCAGGAACTACTGGCTTGAATCTCTGACATTCATTGAAGAATGAAATGATTTAATTTGAAGGAAAACTTGGATATGACAGATACAACATTGCACAGTTTTGCACTCGGCCTGGCAACACTGGACGGGCAACAGAAAGTTATTGAGATCTACTACCCTCACCCGGTAATCGATCCTGATGCTGCCATGATCAAAAGTATGGCCGCTCACTGCGCGTACAAGGGTGGCAATGCTGATATTCTGTTGAGCCAGTCCCAGCGCAAAGCAATCGCAAAGGATCAGTCGCTGCCACTTGAGTCACTACTGAGAGAAGCCATTGCAGACGGTACGGCACCGATTGTAGCCATGTTCCTGAAAGAAGATCAGGCCCCGGCGAGCGTGTCAGAAGTTTATCTGAAACTGCACTTGTTATCACATCGCCTGTGCAAACCGCATTCGCTCAACCTGCAAGGCGCATTTGGAATTTTGCGCAATATTGCGTGGACAAATCAGGGGGCAATAGCAATTGAGGAACTCGGATCGAGGCAGCTTCAGGCGCGTGCCCAAGGGCGGATACTTGATGTGATGTCAGTGGACAAATTCCCCAAAATGGTGAACTACATTGTGCCATCCGGTGTGCGCATTGCGGATACCGCACGAGTACGCCTTGGCGCCTATGTGGGCGAAGGCACAACGGTCATGCATGAGGGGTTCATCAACTTCAACGCCGGCACAGAAGGCTCTGCCATGATTGAAGGCCGCATTTCTGCCGGAGTTGTTGTGGGTGAAGGCAGTGATCTCGGCGGAGGTTGCTCCACTATGGGCACTCTGTCGGGCGGTGGTACTGCAATCATTTCTGTTGGGCGCGACTGCCTCATTGGCGCCAATGCCGGTATCGGTATCGCGCTGGGCGACCGCTGTGTGGTTGAGGCAGGATTGTATGTGACCGGGGGAACCAAAGTTGGTGTGCTGGACAACGAGGGTAATCTGGTCCAGCACATCAAAGCAAAAGAATTGTCAGGGAAAAATGATCTGCTGTTTCGTAGAAACTCGCAAACCGGGGCTGTTGAGTGCAAAACCAACAAAACCAGTATCGCGCTCAACGAAGACTTGCACAGCCACAATTGATTCGCGCACTAATGAGACCGATTACCGGACAACCGACCATTGATACGGATTTAGACGCATGACCTTGAAACTGAATTCAGAGCAGCTATCTGCTACAGCAGCACTTGCGGTAGATCTCATACGCATCCCTTCAGTCACTCCGGATGACAAAGGCTGTAATCAGCTGATGATAGATCGTCTGAGCGCATTGGGGTTTGTGGTGGAACCGATGCGATTTGGAAATGTAAACAATTTCTGGGCCCGTTACGGCAGCACCGGTCCGGTACTCTGTTTCGCCGGACATACCGACGTGGTTCCTTCGGGGCCGGAGGAAAAATGGCAATCTCCTCCATTTCAACCCGCCATACGTGACGGTTACCTTTATGGCCGCGGGGCGGCGGATATGAAAGGCAGTCTGGCAGCCATGATCACGGCATGTGAAGCTGTTCTGACTGAAGGTCAGAATCTGAACGGATCAATCGCCTTTCTTATAACCGCAGACGAAGAAGGCGCCGCCATTCACGGTACCCGTGAAGTCATCAATACGCTCGAGGCACGCGAAGAAAAAATCACCTGGTGCATTGTGGGCGAACCCAGCAGCACTAATCAGCTGGGTGACGTCGTTAAAATCGGCCGCCGGGGATCACTGCATGGCAAACTGACTGTGCACGGCGTGCAGGGTCATGTCGCCTATCCTCATCTTGCCCGCAACCCGATACATCAGGCCATGTTGCCACTGCATGATTTGAGTAATGAGGTCTGGGACGAAGGCAACGAGGCGTTTCCGCCGACCAGTTTTCAGATTTCCAATATTCATTCGGGGACTGGTGTTGATAATGTAATACCCGGAGAACTTGAGGCGCAGTTCAATTTCCGTTTTTCTACTGAGCTTAACGAAACCTTGATCCGTCAACGCACCGAAGCAATATTGGACAAGTACGAACTTGAGTACACAATTGAATGGAAATTATCTGGCTTGCCTTTCCTGACGCTTAATCAGGTGTTGATTAACGCCGTTCGCGAAAGCATACGTGAAGTAAATGGTGTTCTAACCCAGCCTTCGACAACCGGCGGAACTTCCGATGGTCGATTTATTGCACCTACCGGTGCTGAAGTTGTAGAACTCGGACCGTGCAATGCGTCTATTCATAAGATAGATGAGCATGTCAGGTTGGCTGATCTCGATGAGCTCAGCAAAATCTATCAAGGCATCATCAGGCGTTTGCTTGCGTGACTGCCCCACCCACTCCGGCGCCTGCGTATATGTCAAAGCGAGCTGTTTTGCCGCTGATGGCGCCAGATGGTTTGATTTGATTCAGCGGATGGGCGTGCAGTGGTCGCTTGACCACTACTTTGCGGGCCAATCCTAGTGCCAGTTTGAGCAAGTTTTCACCTTGTGCTTCCTCGCCGTGTAACTGTTGCAGGAGGTAGCGGTTCTTCTTCACCCGAGCTGATTTCTCCCGCTCGGGAAACATGGGATCAAGATAAATCACAGCCGCCTGTGGGATGTCCTGAAGTATTTGCTGGCTGTCTGAAGCCGGCATCAGATACATTCTGCTCAGATTCGTCAGCATTACATCATTGCCCTGCTCCAAAGCCGCCTCAAGGCCGCGCTTGAGGCCGTCTTCAAGTAACGCGTGCACCAGAGGGGATTGCTCCACCATTGTCACGTACCAGCCAGCACAGGCCAGTATAAAGGCGTCCTGTCCCAGCCCCGCGGTAGCATCTATAAGATGTGCGCTGGCATCCTGGCATGGGAGCCCCTGCGTAAGAGGATGACTGCTGGTTGCTTTGGGTCGCGAGCCCATAGCTTTGACAAGAGACTCGGAGGACAGCGGTCGGGCGATACGATGCTGTAACGCCGAATCAAAAAAATCGACAGTCAGAATCCCTGCATCTGCCTGGTCCTGCAATCCGAGGCAAAGTCTGTTGCCTTCTCGAAACAGCATGGGAGCGCTCATACCATTCGGTATTCCATGTCATCTTTTAAATATGCAGGTGTTGCTTCTGATGCATCCACAGCCCTGCCCGCCTTAAACTCCTGAGCCGCCAATTCAGCAAGTAATAATGCATCGGTGGCAGCAGTCACCAGATGAAACTCTGGAAGTGTCGCCAAGTCAGTCAGCAGTGCATGTTGCCAGCCGGTGCCGGCCAAAGTCGCTTTAGTGTCAGCGCGGTTATCGGCTCCGGGTAACAAATCGTTGACAGACTGTCGAATTTGACTGGCTGTAAGAATGGTATCCACTACCAGCGCTTGTGGAGCATCATCAAGATTGTCATGGTAAGCCGCAAAATAAAACTCATCTTCCCTGGCATGGAGGCAGGTGAGTACTAAGCCATCATACCCGTTTGTGTGGCGTGCCGAGCGCGCCATCAACGCCAGCGACGAAACGCAGACGACGGGCAGGCTGGCACCAAAGGCCAAGCCCTGTACAACCGCCGTGCCAATGCGAAGTCCGGTAAATGAACCCGGCCCACTCACCATGGCCAATACATCCAGCGCCCCAATCTCCATATTATGCGAGCACAGCATTCTGTCTATCATTGGTAAAACATCGTCAGCGTGTTTTCTGGATTGTTCGCTACGGCGGATATCCGAGAGCTCAGGGGTTACCAGAGCAACAGAGCAAATATCGAAAGCCGTATCTATCGCCAGTAGTGAACAATGAAGCTGTGAGGAAGGGAATTTGGTTGTGCTTTGCACGGATTAGTCCTGTCTGTTATTGGTAAACGACAGTATAGGCTGCTTGCTGCGGATTAAAACTGTAATGCAGGGAAAATAACACCGCGCATCGATCATCAGACCGATGCGCGGGTCATGATCGGGCTATCAGGCCTGTGATGTTGCAGGCGCTGCTGGTGCTGCTTTTTTAGCGGCACGTTTTACAGGAGCTTTCTTCACAGCTGCTTTCTTGGCCGGAGCTTTTTTAGCAACAGGCTTTTTAGCTGCAACTTTCTTGGCAGCCGGAGCTTTTTTAGCTGCTGTCTTTTTAGCTACTGGCTTCTTGGCTACTGCTTTTTTAGCTGCTGGCTTTTTGGCTGCAACTTTTCTGGCGGTTTTAGCAACAGGAGCTGCTGCAGCTTTTCTGACAGGCTTGGCTTTAGCGGCTTTGGCTTTGATTGCTGCTTTCCTGGCTGCTGCCTTTTCACGTGCTGCTTTCAGTCTGGCTGCAGTTTTGGCTTTTGCAGCTGCTTTTTTAGCTGCGGCGCGTTCACGGGTAGCTTGTGCTTTAGCTGCTGCTTTGGCTTTTGCAGACGCTTTTTTAGCTGCTGCTTTGGCTTTTACAGCTGCTTTCTTGGCAGCAATCCTGTCTTTGATTCTCTGTTTCTTGATGCGAGCTGCTTCTTTGGAAGCATCAGCTTTTTTGCGCTTCTTGGTGAATGCAGCAGCAAATGCTTTCACTGCCTTATCCAGGTCAGCTTCAGCTTTGGCAGCAATCTGCGTCTTGCGGGCTTCAGCAGCTTGCTTTTTAGCTTCAACTGCCGCTTTTGCTTTAGCAGCATCAGCAATGGATTTGGCTTGGGTTCTTGCGGCTTTCAGTTTGCTATTGATGCCGGCAACATTTGCAGAGGCTTTCTTGGCTGCGTTTTGAGCGCTGACCAAGGCTTTTTTGCCTGCGGCAGTTGTGCTTTTGGAGGCTTTAGCTGCAGCGGCTTTAGCTTTAGCTTCAGCAGCATCTAACTTCTTCTTGCCAGCGGCGAACTCTTTTTCGATTTTCGCCAGAGTGGCTTCAGCTTTTGCCAAGGCAGCGTCTTTCAATTTTTTTACTGCTGACACGGCAGGCGTTTTTGCAGACGTTTTCTTTTTCGCTTTAACTTTGGCCATACAATTTACTCTCCAGTACTGTGGAAAAAAACCACCAACATCATTCAACGCGAACTGACCCACGTTTGAGCGGCACGATAACACAAAAAATTATTACCATACAGTGATATGGAATAATTAATGTGTTTTTTACTGGAATAAATCGATGTAAAAGCGTTTTTTTTACACCGGACTCGTTTGTCCGGTGTAAAAAAGCACAGAAGCCAGAAATTTGCTTACACCTTTAATGCTTCTGCAAGGCGGGAACGAATTTTTTGAACGTCGTCCTGACCATCAATACTCACCACTCGAACACCTGTTCCTTTCTGTTCCAGAGTTTCATAAAACTTAACTAAAGGCTGGGTTTGTTCGTGATAAACAGCCAGTCTTTTTCTTACAGTTTCCTCTTTGTCATCTTCGCGCTGCACCAGAGCTTCACCGCTGATATCGTCTATGCCATCTTTTGCAGGAGCATTGTGCAAAATATGATAAACCCTTCCAGACCCGGGATGAACGCGTCGGCCACTAAGGCGCATGACAATTTCTTCATCATTCACGCGAATCTCAATCACGCGATCAATATCAATTGCAGCGTCTACCATCGCCTGGGCTTGTGGAATAGTTCTGGGGAATCCATCAAGCAAAAAACCGTTGGCGCAATCAGGTTGCCGAATGCGTTCTTTTACCAGTGCGATGATGATGTCGTCTGTAACAAGGCCGCCGGTGTTCATAACTTCGGATACCATCTTGCCAAGTTCTGATCCGGCCTTGACCGCTGCGCGCAACATATCACCAGTAGAAATCTGCGGAATACCCAATTCAGATGTAATGAATTGGGCCTGCGTTCCTTTGCCGGCTCCTGGCGCTCCCAATAAGATAATTCGCATACCTACTCCTGCTTTTTAGTGTCTTGATAGTTTATTCAGTTTGTCGTTTGGCTTGCTGCCACCACTGTTCCAATAAATCTATATCGCTGGCGGACACCGTTGTCCCAGCCGCCACTGCCGATTTTTCTACCTGTCTGAAGCGCACTTCAAAACGTTTGCTGGCATCCCGCAGGCTGGCATCCGGATCCAGTTTCAGATGGCGCGCCAGATTAATGCAGGTGAACAATATGTCTCCAAGCTCGGCATGCTGCTGATCCGCGTCTCCGGAGTCAATGGCAGCCTGTAGCTCACTGCTCTCTTCTGCCAGTTTAGCCATAACCTGCTCAGCAGTTGTCCAGTCAAATCCTACGGACGAAGCTCGTTTCTGTAGTTTCGCTGCCCTGTCTATCGCCGGCATGAATGACGCAACGTCATCCAGTACACTAACCGCTTTTCCTTTTGCGTTGGCTTCGCGCTCTGCGTTTTTAATCAGTTCCCAGTTGTGCTCCACTTGTTCTGCAGTCAGCGAGCTGGGTTGGCCAAAACTTTCAATACTGCCATCCGGAAAAATATGCGGATGTCTGTGTAGTAGTTTGGCAACAATGGATTCAGCAACATCCTGCAGATCAAATAAGCCCTGCTCCTGTGCTATGCGAGCGTAAAATACCACCTGAAACAATAAATCCCCAAGCTCGTCGCGGATTTTTTCGGGGTTCTGTTGTTCTATTGCGTCGATTACCTCATAGACTTCTTCCATCGTATGACGAGTCAGCGATGAAAATGTCTGTTTTCGGTCCCATGCGCAACCGTGAACAGGATCTCGCAGATGTTCCATCAGGCGAGTCAGTTTATTGATCGAATCCTCATTATGCGCTGCATTACTCATATACTTTGGTCTTCCTGGCGAGAGGCCTCGATGACACTATCCAGGTCATTTAGCCGGTCCAGTGCTCTTGCAAGACGATTAAAGGAATCTGTTTCAATCTCAAGCTGCATGGAGGCCGTCGCTGCACGTTTGTCACTGCGTGTATTGATGCCAAGCACGTAAATGCCTTCATTCGCAAGAATAGTGGTGATATCACGTAACAGACCGGCACGGTCGCTGGCCAGGATAACAATGGTGGCCGTTATCAAACTGCCTGATGACGCTGATTCGTTCTGGTCGTCAAACAGGTCTTTATGGGTCTTGCTGACGATCAATTGTCTGGCCGCATCAATCACTTCATTGACATCAATAGCACCAGTACCCACGGAAATAAAAAGACTGTCCTGGTTTTTACACCCCAGTTTTTTTGCTATTTCTTCATAAGAGACATCGCGCATAGCCAGACGTTTGAATTCAGTTTCCAGCCACTCTTTGCCGTAGCTGATATTGTGATCTTTATCTTGTGCCTTGAACCACTGCACCAGTTTGGCGCGGGAACGTGGGGTATTGGCATAACCCAAGTGGGGTTTAAGCCATTCCCGACTCGGTACATTAAGTTCGCTTGAGAGCACCTCGACACGGTCCCCCGTCTTCAGACGGTAGTTCAGTGGAACTATTTTTTCGTTAACGCGGGCGCCTGAGCAGTGGTGTCCAACCTCAGTATGCACGTAGTACGCAAAATCCAGTGGTGTGGCACCGGCCATCAGATCAACGACATGACCTTCCGGGGTGAATACATAGATTCTATCCTCAGCTCTCGCATCGCTGCGCAGTTGCTCAGCGAGTCCACCAACCATGCCCATCTCATCGTGCCAGGCCAGAACCTGGCGTAACCATTCTATTTTTTCTTCAAAACCATCTTTATAGTCGGGGTCAACGATACCTTCTTTATAACGCCAATGCGCGCAGACACCGAGTTCGGCGTCATCATCCATGACATAGGTGCGAATCTGGATTTCGAACACTTTGTTGTGAGGACCGATCACTGCGGTATGTAATGACTGGTATCCGTTTTCTTTGGGATTGGCGATGTAGTCATCAAATTCATTTGGAATCACCCGCCAGATATTGTGGACGATACCCAGCGCTGCGTAACAATCGCGCGCTTCAGGCACCAGCACGCGTACGGCCCGGATATCGTAAATCTGTGAAAAATCCAATTGTTTACGCTGCATCTTGCGCCAGATGCTGTAGATGCTTTTTGCCCGGCCATTAATCTCTGCGTCGATGCCTGCGCGGTTGAATTGTCGACGCAGTTCTTCTGTGACTTCAGTAATAAAGCGTTCACGGTCAACACGACGTTCGTCTATCAGGCTGGCGATTCGTTTGTAATTGTCTGGTTGCAGGTAGCGGAAAGAGAGGTCTTCCAACTCCCACTTCAACTGGCCGATACCGAGCCTGTGGGCTAAAGGGGCGTAAATATCGAATACTTCACGTGCGACCCGGCGGCGTTTTTCTTCGCTGGCATTTTTTACTGCACGAATTGCACAGGTGCGTTCAGCCAGTTTGATCAGCGCGACGCGAACGTCGTCGACCATCGCCAACAGCATCTTGCGCACGTTTTCCATCTGGTCCTGGCTCTGACCAAGAACGTGCGTTTTACTGGTATCAGTCTCATTAATGGCGGCCATGCGCAACACCCCTTCCAGCAGGCGTGCGATATTTACTCCGAATTCATTGTGTACCTGCTCCAGTGGCAGTCTTGATTCCCGGACTGGTCGATACAAAACTGCAACAATTATAGCTTCCGTGTCCAGATGGAGCTGAGCAAGAATTTCAGCCATTTCAAGGCCTGTACGATAGCTGCTGACTCCGGGCGACCAGACATTGCTGGCTGCCACTGCCTTTTGTTCGACGTCCCAGCTAAGGTCACACGCCCTGCGCAACTCGTCGTGGTCGTTCAGCCCGACATAGGTCTCGAGTCTTGCAATCCATTGTTCGAAATTAACGCTGCCGTCAGGATTAAACGAATATTCTTCCCGGACTTGTACCATAAATAACCCTGTTGTTACCGGATGCGCTTGAATCTGGCCATGGATTCTACGTGCCCGGTGTGAGGAAACATATCCATTACACCTGCATGTGTCATTTTATAGCCTTGTTTTTCAAGCTCTGCTGCATCTCTTGCCAACGTAGCCGGATTACATGAAACATAAACTATTACTTCAGGCAGCAGATCTCTGATGCGCGACACTATTTCAATCGCACCAGAACGCGGTGGGTCCAGCAAAATTTTACTGTACTCAGGTACCGCCCAACCGGCCTTGTCAAATTCGGTAAAAAGATCGGCTGCATAAAAAGCAGTATTGGACAATTGATTGTTGCTGGCATTGATTGCTGCCCGCTCAACCATGTCCTGACTTCCCTCTACACCGGTGACAGATGCACATCGTTTTGCCATTGGCAAACTGAAATTGCCTAGTCCACAGAACAGGTCGAGCACTCTGTCATCTGGTTGCAGATCCAGCAGGCTGATCGCCTGTAATATCATGCGGCGATTGATTTCGGCATTAACCTGAGTGAAGTCGCCGGGATAAAAACTCATTTTGATATCACCGAGTTCGCCCGGAAGGTAATAATGTAGCTGCTCGTCACCGGATTGTGGCCAGAGCCTGACGATGGTGTCGGGGCCTCCTGATTGCAGATACCACTCAATCTGGTGCTCATCCGAAAATACTTTGAGACGATCGGTATCTGTTTCCGATAAAGGTTGCAGGTGTCTGAGGGTCAACGTTACCCGCAACACAGAATCCAGTTTCCCGGTTTCAACAGAGGCAGTTTCGCCCACAGCCACTTCAATTTGCGGAATATCGCGGCAGCCTTCAAGGCTGAACAGTAGTTTGCGTAAGGGAGCGATCAGTTTTCCAACAGGCTCTACCAAAGTGGTGCAGTAGTTCATATTGGTAATAAATGTATTAGCCTTCTCGCGGAAGCCAACCAGTACTTCGCCTTTTTTGTGGACGTAGCGCACTGCCAGCCTGGCTTTGCGCCGATAGGACTGTGACACCGAAGCCATTGCAGGAAGCACTTCAAATTGTGTGATGTGGGCTGTGTGTTTGAGTTGATCAATCAGCACCTGCTGTTTATGTGCCAACTGCCCGTCCGAATGCAGGTGTTGCAACAGGCAGCCACCACATATTCCGGCGACAGCACAGGGTGGGTTTATTCTGTTCGGAGCGGCGACAATCACCTCTTTAAGATTTAATTCATCGAACTGGCTACGCCTTGAGGTATAAACGGCCGTCACAGTTTCGCCGGGCAGCGCGCCATCAACAAATGCTATTTTGCCGTCGTTACGGGCGACGCCACGCCCTTCGTGACTCAATCGTTCGATATTGAGAGTAATGGGTTCAGCGGGCAAAGATTGACGTCGTCGTCGATTGTTACTCATGTTTCAGGCTCGTGGAACTGGATTGATAATCAGGAAAAAACGCCGGTTGAAAGATAACGGTCACCCCGATCACAAACGATGGCAACAATGACTGCATTTTCGACTTCCTTACTCAATTGTAGTGCGCCAAATATTGAACCGCCGGAGGACACACCACAGAATATTCCTTCACTCGTTGCCAGTTCTAGCATGGTCCTTTCAGCATCCTGTTGATTGATATCAATGATGCGATCAACGCGTTCAGCCTGGAATATTTTGGGCAAATATTCCGGTTGCCAGCGTCGGATGCCAGGTATTTTTGAGCCGTCCTGTGGTTGTAAACCTACGATTTGAACAGCGGGATTTTGTTCTTTGAGATATCTGGACACACCCATAATGGTGCCGGTGGTGCCCATGGATGCCACAAAATGCGTTATCTTGCCGCCTGTATCACGCCAGATTTCAGGACCGGTCATACGATAATGGGCAGCAGGGTTGTCAGTATTGGCAAACTGGTCGAGCACTTTTCCGTGTCCTTGTTTTGCCATGTTTTCTGCCATGTCCCGGGCGCCTTCCATACCTTGTTTTTCACTGACAAGAATCAACTGCGCGCCGTACGCTGCCATGGAGGCTTTGCGCTCTTCAGACATGCTTTCCGGCATGATCAAAATCATGCGATAACCTTTGATGGCAGCCACCATCGCCAGCGCTATTCCTGTGTTACCGCTGGTCGCTTCAATCAGTGTATCGCCGGGTTTTATGTCACCACGTAATTCAGCCTGCAAAATCATGTTGTAGGCAGGACGATCTTTAACTGAACCGGCCGGGTTGTTGCCTTCCAGCTTTGCCAGGATCGTGTTGCTGGTATCACCGGGAAGGCGTTGAAGTCTGACCAGAGGGGTGTTGCCAATAAACGTATCGATGGTGGGATATGTCATGTTTACCGTCATGGCTGAAGTGGAAATAAGAGGCCAATTGAATCTGCCCTGTTTAGTGACGGGCGATTTTACCCTTTATTGCCTTCGGGGGGTAGGCAGGCTGCTGCAGCTTTGGGTTTGGAAATAAACAGCTGCCTGCTATTCAAAGGCCTGCTACCCAGATGTGGGCGCAAGGCCTGACGCATAAAACGTTTGGCAGGTGCCAGCATTTCAGGCGCGAATTCCTCATCGCAGTCCTGCATCAACAGTCTGCCCATGGCCAAGATATCAGCGCCGGAATAAACTGCGGCAGGAGCCGGATGATGACCGTCATGGAGTAATATAAATCCACGCAGGTAGTCGAATTCATAGTCAGATTCTGCTCTCAGATCTGCTCCGTTGTCGGCTTCGTTCATCATGTCGGGTGCATACCCGAGTTCTGTCAGCAAACGGAATTCAAATCGACGCAGAACCTCTTCTATTGCAGATTGTTTCATCAGACTGAGCAGCGTTGACTGATATAGGCGATAAATCTGTGGGTGCGACTCGTGCGCCTGCAGAAGGCGGCACAACAGTTCATTAATATACATGGCACTGAACAGGTGATCACCACGCAGGTTAAACCCGGCTGCAGAAGCTTCATATTGTGAGAGGCTTTTCAACTCACCTTTGCCAGCCACAGTGACCAGCAGAGGCTGCAGTGGTTGAAGCAGCGCGCGTCGATTGGATCGGCTGCCCCTGACGCCACGTGCCACAGCACGCAATATGCCGTAGTCCAGAGTCAACAAATCAACCAACAAACTGGTATCGCGATAATCCCGGGTATGAAGAACATAAGCAGGCTGGAGATCAATCTTCTGATTCAAGCGCCCCCCTTTGCATCAGCAGAAAATTCCGGTTGCTTCAGGACAGACTCTGCAACGCACGCTCATCATCGGCCCAACCTGATTTGACTTTCACCCACAGATGCAACATGACCTTGTTGTCAAACGCCTGCTCCATATCAAGCCTGGCCGCCTTCCCTATCATTTTTAGTCTGTCGCCAGCGTTGCCAATGATGATTTGCTTCTGGCCGGGTTTATCGACCAGTATAAGTCCATGTATGTGCAGTGTTGGTCCTTCCATGGCGAATTTCTCAATCTCCACTGCCACTTCATATGGCAGTTCATCACCCAACTGGCGAGTTATTTTCTCCCTTATTAATTCTGCAGCGAGGAATCTTGAACTGCGGTCCGTGACTTGGTCTTCAGGGAACATGAAGGGGCCAACTGGCAGATATTTTGCTACACACTCCTGGACGGTATCCAGGTTGTGTCCTGTCAGCACGGCCACCGGAATTACCTCTGCAAAATCACGCAGGGTTGCCAGCCGTTGAATATGGGGTAGCAGACGTTCGCGATTTTCAATCTGGTCACATTTGTTGATTAGTAGAAGCACTGGCACTTTCAGCTTCTGCATCGCATCAAGCACCATCTGGTCTTCTTCATTAAATATCAGCCGTTCCACCACAAAAAGCACAACATCGACATCTTTGAGCACTTCCAGCACAGTGGCGTTCATAGCCCGATTAAGCGCTTTTTTTTGTTCTTTATGCAGGCCCGGGGTGTCGACATAGACAAACTGCACATTGCCTTCTGTTTTGATGCCGGTTATGCGATGCCGGGTTGTTTGCGGTTTTCTCGAGGTAATACTTATTTTTTGCTCAAGCAAATGGTTCAGCAAAGTAGATTTGCCGACATTCGGCCGGCCAACAATAGCGATAAAACCACAGCGGGTGTCGATTGATTGATTCATGTATATACACTCGGGAATCGGTCAGCATCCTGTCGGAATTAACCGGACAGGACTGGATTAAATGAGTTCTTTGGTGCTTAAAGCATGTAAAGCGGCCAAAGCGGCCTGTTGTTCAGCTTCGCGACGGGAACGACCACTTCCTCTAAATTCTGAAGCCATCAATGCAATGCGGCAGCGGACAAAAAACTCCTGATCATGCTCGTCACCCTTGATATCCATTACCTCGTAATCCGGAAGATCAATGGCTTTTGCCTGCATGATTTCCTGCAGGCGGGTTTTGGGGTCCTTGGCATCGAGCGACGTGGAGTTGGTATGTCTGGTCAGTTGATCCGCAAAAATATGTTTTATGGTTTGTCTGCAAGCGAGAATCCCTCCATCTATGTAAATCGCGCCTAAAACCGCTTCCAGTGCATCGCTGAGAATCGAGTCGCGATGACGCCCCCCACTTTTCTGCTCGCCAAGACCCAGGGTCAACATAGCGCCCAGATCGAGCCTGCGGGCAATCGCCGCGAGCGTGGTGCGGTTTACAAGTGAGGCGCGAAGTTGGCTCAGTTCTCCCTCAGGAGCGTCCGGATAGAGCTGGAAAAGCAGGTCAGCCATAGCCAGCCCGAGCGCAGCGTCGCCCAGAAACTCCAGCCGCTGATTATGAATCTTACTTGCGCTTCTGTGGGTCAACGCAAGTTTGAGTATGGCGACGTCGCTAAACTGAAAAACCAGCTTGCGTTGGAGATCTGTCAGCAGACTGTTAGACAGGGCGCTCATATCCGAGTCCTCCGCAGCAATAGGTCAGCCGATCCTGCATGGCAATGTAAGCTTAGTATATTCGCTGATTCCTGCCGAAAGTCGGCAGATTAAAGCCGGGTTCTTTATGCATCCAGATGGCAAATGCCTTGCCTACGATATTCTGTTCCGGAACAGGCCCCCACTCACGACTGTCTGCGCTGTTGTCACGGTTGTCGCCCATCATAAAATAATGTCCTGGCGGTACAATCCAACTGGTGCGTCTGCTGCTGCGATTGTCGTCGGTTACGATCTGTGCGCTGTGGTTGCTGACACCCAACTGTTCATTAAACAACACGCCTTCACGCAGCCCTGCTCCGGTTTCTATCAGAACCTCTTCCACAATATCGATGTCGACCTGTTCGCCATTAATGCGCAGAATTTTGTTTTCGTATTCGATGCGATCACCGGGCAAACCCACAACACGTTTTATGAAATAGCGGTGATCGTGTGGTGGAATAAATACCATTACCTCGCCGCGCTCAGGCTGATTGTTCTCTACGATTTTGGTGCCAACCACTGGAAGTCTCAATCCATAGTGGTATTTGTTCACCAGAATAAAATCCCCTACTTCCAGCGTCGGGATCATGGAGCCTGACGGAATCTGGAAAGGCTCTACCAGAAAAGAGCGCAACATCAGTACAATAAACAATACCGGGAAAAACGATTTGGCATATTCAACTAAAACAGGTTCTTCTGATTTGCCAGCCTGCTGACGTGCCTTGGCAAAAAGTAAATGATCAAGCAGCCAGATAACTCCACACACAGCAACCAGAACCACCAGCACCAGCGAAAAATCGATATCCATCAGCTATCCACCTTGAGCACAGCGAGGAATGCTTCCTGCGGCACTTCAACATTGCCTACCTGTTTCATACGTTTTTTACCGGCTTTCTGCTTCTCCAGCAGTTTTTTCTTACGACTGACGTCGCCACCATAGCATTTTGCAATGACGTTTTTACGTAGCGCTTTGACAGTCGAGCGAGCGACAATCTGGCCACCAATAGCTGCCTGGATAGCCACATCAAACATTTGGCGCGGAATCAGTTCTTTCATTTTTTCAACAAGCGCCCTGCCCTTGTGGTGAGCCTGATCGCGGTGAACGATCAGTGCCAGTGCGTCTACACGATCACTGTTGATCAGCACATCAAGACGCACAAGCGGGGCAGTCTGAAAACGAATAAAATGATAATCCAGCGAGGCATAACCGCGACTTGCGGACTTGAGTTTGTCGAAAAAATCCATGACTACTTCGGCCATGGGCAGTTCGTAACTTATGGATACCTGGCTACCAATAAATTGCATGTCACGCTGAACACCACGGCGTGTTGTGCATAGCGTTATGATATTACCAACGTGCTCTTGCGGAGTGAGAATATTCGCTAAAACGATGGGTTCACGGGTTTCTATGATTGAAGCTACTGGCGGTAACGAAGATGGACTTTCTACCCGCACTACATCGTTGTTACGCATCACTACTTCATAAACTACCGTTGGCGCAGTGGTGATCAGGTTGATGTCGTACTCTCGTTCGAGTCGCTCTTGCACAATCTCCATGTGCAACATGCCGAGAAATCCGCAGCGGAAGCCAAAACCCAGAGCATCTGAACTTTCCGGCTCGTAAAACAAAGACGCATCATTGAGGGTGAGCTTTTCAAGCGCGTCACGGAATTCTTCGAAGTCGTCAGCGGAGACCGGATATAACCCGGCGTAAACCTGCGGCTGAATGCGACGAAATCCTGCCAGCGCAGGTGTATTGGGAGTAGAACTCAGTGTCAGCGTGTCGCCCACAGGCGCGCCCTGAATATCCTTGATACCTGCGATTACGTAGCCTACCTCTCCGGCCTGCAGCAGTGGCAGGTCGTTACGCTTAGGATTAAAAAATCCGACATGATCAACCAGGTGAGCTTTACCGATGGTTTTGGCAATGATTTTATCGCCTACTTTCAGCGTGCCTTGCATAACACGCACCAGCGAAACCACACCCAGATAATTATCGAACCAGGAGTCGATTATCAATGCCTGAAGAGGCGCATCCCTGTCGCCCTTTGGTGGAGGCACCAGGCGCACGAGTTCTTCCAGAATATCAACAACACCCATGCCGGTTTTGGCGCTGGCGCTCACCGCTGCGGAAGCATCGATACCGATGATCTCTTCAATTTCTTTGCGTACTTTCTCCGGATCTGCCTGAGGCAGGTCCATCTTGTTCAGAACGGGGATGACTTCAAGACCCTGTTCGATGGCGGTGTAACAGGTTGCAACCGACTGCGCTTCCACGCCCTGCCCTGCGTCCACGACCAGCAATGCGCCTTCACATGCTGCCAATGAACGTGAGACCTCGTAGCTGAAGTCCACGTGACCGGGGGTGTCAATAAAGTTGAGCTGATAGCGCTGCCCGTCTTTAGCGTCGTAAAACAGCGTGACACTCTGGGCTTTGATGGTGATGCCGCGTTCCCGCTCGATATCGAGGGAGTCCAGCACCTGTGCGCTCATTTCGCGGTCACTGAGGCCGCCGCAATGTTGAATAAAGCGGTCAGCAAGTGTCGACTTGCCATGGTCAATGTGTGCGATGATGGAAAAATTACGGATACGGCTTAAATCAGTCACTTAACAGGTTCACCAATCAATCAAGAGGGCGACAAGTCTACATGATCTGACCTTCAGTGTCAGCGCAATTCAAGCACCAGCGTTGTGCCACGGCCGTCGCGTACGATACGTACAGGCACATAACCTGTATCTGGCAAATCCTCAACGATGCGGGTGAAATCCGAAACCGAACGGATCTGCTGGTGATTCAGAGAGACGATAACATCTCCACTCGCCAGGCCAGCGCGCATTGCCGGCCCATCACGCAGCTGGTCAATCTGCACGCCACCCTCGGCAAGCGCGGGTAGCTCGGCACGTAGGGCCGGATCAAGCTCCAATACGGTCAACGCCAGGCTGTTGCCCCTTGGCGGCGGTGGCCTGACGCCAGCAGAAGCCTGATCAGCGCCTGGCAAGGCGCCTACAACCACGGGTAACTGAAGCATCCTGCCCTCCCGAAGCACGGTGAGCTCTGCCTGCGTTCCCGGGCGAATCTGCCCGACATAAAATGGCAGCTGAGATGATTGCTCAATCTGTATGCCATTAAAAGCCAGGATTATGTCGTTGTTTAACACGCCAGCGGCTTGTGCAGGACTGTTGGGCTGAACTTCATCAACAAAAGCACCTCGAGGCCTGTCCAGTTGAAAGGCCTGTGCCAGTGCGTTGTCGACATCCTTGATCAGCACACCCAACAGTCCGCGACTGACCGCTCCGGTTTCGCGAAGCTGCTCTATTACATTGAGCGCCATATTGCTGGGTATTGCAAAGGAAATGCCATTTGAGCCTCCGGTGCTGCTGAGAATCTGGGAATTTATTCCTATCACTTCGCCGCTCAGATTGAACAGAGGCCCCCCCGAGTTGCCCTGATTGATGGCTACATCGGTTTGTATGAATGAAACATAATTTGCCGGGCCGCGGGATGGCACATTGCGGGATTTGGCGCTGACAATTCCTGCTGCAGCGGAAAACTCCAGGCCAAAAGGTGAGCCAATCGCAAGCACCCACTCCCCCACTCTAACTCGCTCCGAGTCTCCGAATTTGACGGAGTGAAGTCCACTTGCATCAATTTTTATCAAAGCCACGTCGGATAGCTCATCGCTGCCAATGATGGCAGCTGAGTATTCCCGTCTGTCGGTCAGCGTTACTGTGATCCGGTCGGCATTTGCGACCACATGGTGATTTGTGATGATGTAACCATCGCTACTCATGATGAAGCCGGAGCCTACGCCCCCGCGTGGGCGCGTCTGGGGATCTGGACGCTCAGACGGATTTTCAGGCTGGAGTTGGCGAAGCAGTTCCTCGATATCCCGCGGCTGACTACCGGAGCGCACAGGAACCTGCTGTTCGGTAGTGATATTCACGATGGCGGCCGCATTGGCCTCTACCAGATCTGCAAAGTCGGGAAGGCCACCTTGAGCAATGGCTGACGGGGACAGGGAGAAAACTGTGAGTATTACGGCTGTTGCTGCAACCAGAAGAGACGTAGATCGGCCCACACGGTAAAAGTACTTCGCGGCAATCTGCATTCTGTTTTCCCCATGAGTGAATTCGTGCAGGGCATCCGTAAATCGGGTGACACGGACGCCCTGCCTGATGACAAACATACCGTGTTGAACGTCGCTGTTCAATGCCCGACGACGGAATCGTCGGGATACGATAGCATCACACAGGCAGGGGAAAAATTATCAGGGATTGGTTCGCTCCACTTCCTGTATCAGCTCCAGATCAGAAACCGGATGCAACATAGGAGATTCAAGCAAAATGTTGAAGGGGGTGCCAGAGGACTCTGTGCTGCTGGGAATGGAGACGCTGCGGATATATTCGTTAAGGCGTCGCTGAGCATCTTCATCAACGGCCAGCTGAACGTTGCCGTTGCCTGTGGGTGCCACTGATTCAGCCGGGTTCCGGGATGCTACAGAGGGGGCATCCGTCACGTCCAAAATACTCTGCATTCCAACGAATACAGCCAATGCTACCGATGCAGCAACTGCAAATTTTGCAACCTGACTCGCCCATGCAGAACCAGACACCTTTCTGGTCGTGCCGGTGTCAGATTCGCGTGCAATCGCAGGCTCTGCCTCAATCGCTGCCATTATCCTCTCACTGAGAGAGCTCATGCCAGACGCCACCGGCACCTGCAAGCTCAAAGGCTCCGGTTGGTAAACTGCGCGAACCAGATTGTAACGTTCCCAAGTTGCCAGCAACTCTGGCTCATCGGAAATCCGGGCAAGCAGCCGCCGCAACTCAAACTCGCTGAGTTCCCCGTCCATCAGGGCTGACAACGCTTCTCCGTCTACCTGAATTCTGTCACTCATATAGGTTCCGCCTCGATAACTAATTTACGGAAAATCCCGGGCGCTCATCCATGATCGCCCCGTACACATTAACCTGACTACATGCTCTCTATCAATTTTGGGCAGTTCGCACCTGCCATTAACTCACTTACTACCCTTCTAAGACCGGTTTTATCAGAGCGAGTTCCCACATATTGTAAAAAAGAATTCGCCCCTGCAAGTTCGGTCGTTTCAGGGGTTCATAACCTCTTTGATGCGTTTGTCGATTGCCTCCCTGGCTCTGAAAATCCGGGAGCGCACGGTACCTACAGGGCAATCCATGATTTCAGTGATGTCCTCATAACTGAGACCGGAAAACTCTCTCAATGTAAAAGCGGTCCTCAGCTCTTCCGGCAAGTCTTCGATTGCTTTATTGATTACACGCTGCAGATCGTCGCGTTCCATGCTCGAATCCGGAGTTTCGACATCGCGCAACATGCTGGTGTCGTCAACGAGCTCGGCATCGTCCATGTCCACATCGGTGCTGGGGGGACGTCGGCCACGGGAAACCAGATAGTTTTTTGCGGTGTTGACCGCTATACGGTAGAGCCACGTGTAAAAGGCACTGTCGCCCCTGAAACTGGGAAGTGCACGGTAGGCTTTCAGGAAAGCTTCCTGTGCAACATCTTCTGCTTCGTGCGGGTCTTTTACAAAGCGACCAATCAGACCCAGTACTTTGTGTTGATACCGAAGCACAAGCAAAGTAAATGCTCTGTTGTCATTTTGCAGTACGCGCTCTACCAGCTGATTGTCTGTGTCCTGGCTATTCATACGACCTGTCTGACCGGGAGTAAAACTCCGGACCCGGGAGATTTGCAAAAGTCCCGAGAGTCTATAGAATTCTTCGACTTTGCACCACAGTGGATGCCTGCACCTTGCACGACTTTGACATTCTTATAATTGGTAGTGGCGCGGCGGGCCTCAGCCTGGCCCTGAAAACGGCGTCTTTTGCGAAAGTAGCTGTGCTGAGCAAGGGCACCTTGAGTCAGGGTGCAACTTTCTGGGCTCAAGGGGGTATTGCTGCGGTACTTGATGAAAATGACAGCATAGACGCACATATCGAGGACACACTGGATTCAGGCGCCGGGCTGTGTAATGTCGGGATGGTACGGCATATTGTCGAGCACAGTCAGGAAGCGATTCAGTGGCTGGTAGAGCAAGGGGTACCTTTTACTGTATTGACCCCTGAAGAAGCAGGCACTGGCCCGGCTTCCCAACCTCTTGACCGCAATAATCTCAAACCCCTGCACCTGACTCAGGAAGGTGGTCACAGCCATCGCCGCATAATACATGCAACTGATGCTACCGGGCGTGCGGTGTTTGAAACGCTGCGCGACCGTGCGTTACAGACTGAAGGTATTACGCTGTTTGAAAACCGCTTGGCGGTGGATGTGATTACTGCCGACAAACTTGGTCTGCCCGGACGCGATTGCGTTGGTGCTTATGTTTACGATCCGGCACAGGAAAAAGTTGAGCTGATCCGGGCACGTTTTGTCATTCTTGCAAGTGGTGGCGCGAGCAAAGCCTATCTCTACACAACAAATCCTGACAGTGCTACCGGTGACGGAATCGCCATGGCGTGGCGCGCCGGTTGCCGCGTAGCAAATATGGAATTCAATCAGTTCCATCCAACCTGCCTCTATCACCCGCATGCCCGCTCCTTTCTGATTACAGAAGCGTTGCGTGGCGAAGGCGCCACCTTGGAATTACCGGACGGCACCCGTTTTATGCCCGCATTTGATTCCCGAGGTGAACTTGCGCCAAGGGATATTGTAGCCCGTGCCATTGATCACGAAATGAAAAGGCTTGGCTGTGATTGTGTCTATTTGAATATCACACATAAGCCAGCGGCCTTTATCAAAGAACATTTCCCGACTATTTATTCCAGATGCCTCGAGTACGGTATCGACATTACCTGTGATCGCATTCCGGTAGTTCCTGCCGCACACTACACATGCGGAGGAGTGGTGGTGGACAAGCTGGGCAGAACAGATATCCCTAATCTTTATGCTATCGGTGAGACCAGTAGCACAGGGCTGCATGGCGCCAATCGTATGGCCAGCAATTCTCTACTGGAATGTTTTGTATTGGCGTTTGGTGCCGCTGAGGATATCAAATCAAGATTTGATGAGGTAGATGCGCTTTCAGTTGATATCCCGGCCTGGGATGAAAGTCGTGTGACGCGCTCGCAGGAAGAAGTAGTTGTTGCTCATAACTGGGATGAGCTGCGTCGTGTTATGTGGGACTACGTTGGTATTGTCCGCAGCGACAACCGGCTGCAAAAAGCGAAAATACGTATCGATCTGCTGGAGCAGGAAATCGCCTACCACTACAGACATTACATTATCAGCCGGGATCTATTGGAATTGCGTAACCTGGTAATGGTGGCAAGACTAATTGTGGACAGTGCACTACTGCGAAAAGAGAGTCGGGGGCTTCACTTCACGTTGGACTATCCTGGTCTTTTACCTCAACCCGTTGACACTATATTGACTCCGTAACGACAGGCTGGTGATATCAGCGCAGGAGCTGTCTTAGCCGCCTGCGTTCCTCCGCTGAGCAACTGTCAGGCAACACCACTACGATTGACGTCCGGTGAGAAGAATGCAGATACAGTATCTGAATCCACCACAGGCAATAGAATCCGGTTAACGTCAATTCGATGCGGCGTTGACTGCGCAACTCAAGAATAACTTTTTGATTCCCGATCTGTTCTTCGATATTGCCGTCTTTGAGGAATTGCAATCCACACTCGGAATCCCGGCCGGTTGCGCCGGATTTCATCTGCAGCAGCACCATGATGCCTAGCAGCAACCTGTAAATCCAATCAATATCGCTTGTCAGAATTGCCAGCGTCGCCATACTGAAAAAACATATGCGCAACGCCTGCAGGTAGAAAGACGGTTGCAGCTGGATATCCATATCCATCCGGGCCCCTGGCAGCAAGTGTGCTACGTAACAAATTTAGTGCGGACGCGCCACGCCAGATGCTGCGAACTCACGGATTTTGGTGATGATGGATTGCAGACGCTGATCCGGATGCTGAGCCCGTTCCACCAGGCAAGCGAACAAGTCCTGGTCTTCTTCTTCAAGCAGCTTCTCGTACATCAACTGATCAGTGGCATCCAGCGTCAGCAACTTCTTTTCAGCAAAGGGCAGTAACAGAATGTCCAACTCCCACATGCCCCGGCGGCTGTGCCAGAGCAGCTTCTTATAGGCAATATCTGATAACATGGAAACACCACTGAACGGGACCATCGACTTGATGGTGATGTCAGGATTCTAACTCAAATTAGCCAGTTTTTCCGGAAAACCTATGCTCTCGTCCCCTACAACTGCAGATATAAACTTGCTTGACTCCGGTGCCTGGTACGCTCCCCTGCCCGGTTTTGAGTTCACGCGCTGTGAAGGCGCTGACAGCGTCCGTTTTCTGCAGGGGCAGCTTAGCTGTAATTTGCAAAAATTGACTCCCGCACAAAGCCTGCGGGGCGCTCTATGCAATCTGAAAGGAAGAGTGATCACTGATCTGCGTGTGCTGCCGGATGACAATGGCGTAGTGCTCATGACGCAGCATGAAATGCGCGAGGAACTGATAACTACGCTGGACAAATATCGTGTCTTTTTTAAAACAAAACTGGAACCGCTCGCAGGCGAACTGGCCGTGTTCGGAATGGGCGGTACAGACCTGCGCCCTGTAGCTGAATCGCTGGGCATTGTGTTGCCCACGCTGCCTGATCAGATCAGTGCGCAGGCTGGCCTGAGTATTATTTGTTTGCCACAGTCAAAATTGAGCAAATTCCCCAGGTTCCTTGGTGTTATGCAAACAGGACATCTTGATGCAAAGAAAACAATGGAGAATATTGCAAACGTTCTCACATTGTTGCCTGAAAGTTGTTGGCAATTGGCCGATATCCGGGACGGGCAGGTGCATATCAGACGGGATCAGACAGGGCTATTTACACCGCAGTTACTGAATTACGATATTAACGGGGTCATAGATTTCAAAAAAGGTTGTTACACCGGCCAGGAAATTGTAGCGCGTATGCACTATCGGGCTGAGGCGAAGCGTCGTCTTTACCATTTAAAATCAACCGGGCCCGCGGACGGTGCAGATGATGTGCTTGCCACGGTAGCGCTGGCTGATGGCAGCGTTGAAAGTCTGGTGGTTCTGGACGTTAGTGTTGCACAAAACAGGCCGGATACTACTGACTTCAGCAGTTAGGCAAATCTAACGAAATATCTTGGCCGGCAGAGGCCAGTCGAGCGTCTCTGAGGCCATTTTCATTAATTCGTTTTCAGCAACGGTGAGCTTGTTGTCATGATAAACGCACGCGCTCATGGCGTTAAGCAGGCGCTGTTTGTCCCCGTTTTCCAATCCGGACAATTGCTCTATTGCCTGCCCGAAATCACTGGGATCGAACTTGCCCGATGGCTGGAACTCAAGACCCGGCATGCCAAGTTGCGTGACGGCCGCTCTGAACGCGGGCTCTGCTTCACTGGAGTGCGTATGGCCGCATTGCGCCAATAAAGAAAAAAATACTTCAAGCGGCCGGTCGGACTGAACCAGCTTTGACCTGGCAGATAGCAACGCTGGTTTCCTGAATCCTGTCGCTTTGTCCAGGTGATGGGTTGTGAGCTGAAAAACCACCCAGCTGGCCAGGTCGGGCGACGGATCTGAGTCGATAATATTGCACAGTATCGAGCGGAAGCTCTTGTATTGCCTGAGGCTCAGCTGTCTCAAGGTGCCGAGGCAGATATTGATTAACGGGAGCCGGTGGATGACATCCATCAGCAGAATCCCGGGATGGATCCGTTTTACTTCGGCCAACAGGGCCGGACTGACTTCGGATGACAGGCGCATGGAAAGCAGGTTCCCGATATCTTCGTCACCTGCATTGTCTGATCGCAAGCGCAACAACTCTTCTTGCATAAGGAGCAGGCAAATAATGGCTGCAGCGCCGAGTGGACTGTGTGCTGAGTCAGTGCAGGCGGCCGGCAGACTACTATGAATCGTGTGAGCTTCCGAGATATCCTGGTCATCAGGTGCACCTGCGCGGGCGATTGCCAGCGCTACAGCCAGTGGTGTCAGTGTTGATTGCTGACCAGATTGCGCCGTCGTTTTGTCGACAGACGGGGGATCTGGAGGTCGGGACTGATACTCACCGTTCCATTGCGGATCCAGCAGGCGAATTCGTTTCTCCAGTGGTGGGTGAGTTGCAAACAGACTGCTGAAGTGCAGTCGTACACCTTCGCTGAACAAAGCATGGCTTATCTGGGATGCTGCCGGATTGGCGAGCACGGGGCTACTGGTATCGGCGGCGATGCGTTTGAGTGCACCGGCAATACCTTGAGGGTTGCGTGTGTATTGTACTGCCGATGCATCAGCCAGATATTCTCGTTGTCTGCTGACAGCTGCTTTGATAAGTCCGCCGAAAAAACTGCCTGAGGCACCCAATACTAAAAGACCGAGACCAAATATGGCAATGCCTGCATTGTTGTTGTTCCCGCGACGAGATGCTGCAGCACCACGAAGAATAAAATGCCCCATTATGCCTAAGACCATTATGCCGTGAAGCCATGCAATCAGCCTCAGGTTCAGGCGCATATCACCATGTAGTACGTGACTGAACTCATGAGCGATGACACCTTGCAACTCATCGCGACTGAGTTTGTCAATTGCACCACGTGTGATGCCGATGACAGCATCGTTTATGGAATGGCCGGCAGCAAAAGCATTGATTGCCGTTTCCTCCATCACGTATACAGGAGGCACCGGCGTGCCAGAGGCAATCGCCATTTCTTCGACAATATTGAGCAGGCGCTGCTCGGCATTGTTAGACGGGGATGCCAGCAGTCTTGCATCAAGCATCTGTGCTACGGCCTCGCCACCCTGTCTGAGACTCAGAGCTTTGAACAGGCTGCTGAACAAAACAACCAGTAATATCGCAATGCTGATACCGATATAAAATGTGGGTTCGATGGACGTGTCTAAAGTGAAATACAGTATCAAATTAGCCATCGTCAGCAGACAAACCAACGACAATAGAAACAGGCCTACCAATAGCCGCGTACGCCGGCGGGCGTCATGTTGTGCGCGAAAAAAATCCATATATCAGCACTTTTTTAATGGGCATCCGCTATTCTGAAAACCGTGTACGGGAAATGTGTCAGAAGTTCACTTTGGGCGCGACCTGGATTTGTGCAGAGTCGGCGAACTCCATCAAAGCTGCATCAGTACCGTGTCCGAACATGCCGGCGAACACAACAGGAGGAAAGCTCTGGCGGTATGTGTTGTAGCTCATAACCTGATCGTTATAGGCCTGCCGTGCGAATGCGACCTTGTTTTCCGTCGACGTCAGTTCTTCACTTAACTGCATCATATTCTGGTTCGCCTTGAGATCAGGATACGCCTCCATGACCACATTCAGGCGCCCCAGCGCACCAGCAAGAGCTCCCTCCTGCCCCGCCAGCGCGTGCATTGCACTGGCATCACCCGGATTGGAAGCGGCCGCACTCAGTCCACTCATAGCGGCATTCCGTGCCTGTATTACAGCCTCCAGAGTTTCACGCTCGTGACTCATATAGGCTTTGGCAGTTTCCACCAGATTCGGGATCAAATCGTATCTGCGTTTAAGCTGCACTTCTATCTGGGCAAACGCGTTCTGATAGCGGTTTCTAAGAGCAACCAGCTGGTTGTAGATACTGATGGAATAGATGACAACAACAATGACAAGCAGAAGAACTACTACCAAGGATGTACCCATTTGATGCTGACTCCCATGTCAGCACCCTGCCGGCCCTCTTCCACAGAGACGCCAAACAAGGTGCAGCAGTTGCCGCGATCAAATATCTTCGCGGCGCTGGTTAACGGTCTGTGATTCGCCGCCGGAAGCAGGAAGCGCAGGAACCGATGAGGCGTCAGTGTATTTCTTTTGAAGCGTACCAAGCAAGCGGGACACTGCCTCGGGTGAACCGGTGTTTCTGGCGAGGAGGTCGTAAACAACCGGCACAATGAACAAAGTCATTAACGTGGTCATCATAACGCCTGAGAAAATCACGATCCCCAAAAGGTTCTGACTCTCGGATCCTGCGCCTGTGGCAAAAATCAGAGGAATCGCGCCCATCATGGTGGCTAATGCAGTCATCAGTACCGGCCTCAGGCGCATATCACAGGCCTGTATCAGAGCCTCACGGAAGGGTTTGCCTTCATCGCGCTGCTGGTTTGCAAACTCCACGATCAGAATGCCGTTTTTACTTGCTATACCAACCAGAATAATCAGACCGATATTGGTGTAGATATTCAGTGTGCCTCCAGTCAGCAGCAGCCCGACAAGAGCGCCAAATATCGCCAGCGGCACCGTGGTCATAATAACCAGCGGGTGCACAAAACTTTCAAACTGTGCTGCCAACACCAGGAATACCACCAGTAATGCCAAGGCAAAGATAAACAACAGACCGCCGCTGGATTCTTTGAGCTCAAGCGATTCGCCTTTGTACCCGATCTGCGCGTGTTCCGGCAGTTCTGTACGTGCGGCATTCTCAAGGAACGCCAGCCCCTGCTCCAGCGTGACGCCAGGCTGTAAGCCAGCAGTGATTGTAATTGCACGCATGCGCATATATCGATTCAACGAGTTGGGGGCAGAGGTATTCGCTACGGTGATCAGGTTGGATAGCGGTATCAGTTGTCCACTCGATTCCGAGCGCACATAAATATTGGTGAGATCGTCCGGAGAGGCGCGCTGGCTTTCTTCGGCCTGCAAAATCACATCATACTCTTCGCCTCTGTCAGCAAATGTTGTGACACGGCTTTCGCTCATCATCGCTTGCATTGTGCGGCCAATGGCCTGAATAGAAACACCAAGGTCTGCAGCGCGGGTTCTGTCGACAGTGACTGTCAGACCAGGTCGGGTTTCCAGGTAGTCAGATGACATTCGTGTAAATAACCCGCTTGCCTCTCCTTGCCTGATCAGCGTATCACGCCACTCGGCAAGTTCTTCAAAGGTACGGCCGCCAATTACAAACTGCACCGGCTGTCCACCGCCGCCACGGACCAGACCAGAACGCATAAACATGTTTATCTCGAGCCCCGGCTGACTGCCCCATTGTGCCCTGAGTTCGTTCATGACCTGTTGCGTGGATTTCTCGCGAATTTCCCAGTCAGGTAATGCAACAATACTCATACCACTGCTGACGCCGCCGCCACCGCCACCAAAACCAGGCAACATCGATACAACACTTTTCACTTCGCCTGATTCCAGATAAGGCAGCACAGCATCCTGCATCTGGTTTACCTGGTCCTGCATATAAGACATGCTTGCGCCTTCAGGCCCGCTCACGCGAACCATAAACACGCCTTGATCTTCGGACGGAGCGAACTCGGAAGGCACCTTGTTCCAAAGGAAATAAACACCAAAGGTAACCAGAAACAGACCTGCAAGAATGAAGAAGCGGATTTTCAATGCAAACTCGAGTGCCTGATGGTAGCCACCCTGTAACCAGCGGAAGGCGTTGTCCACAACTTTCGTGAGAAAACTTTCGTGAGAATGGCTATTGAGCAGTTTGGAGCTCATCATCGGCGTCAACGAAAGTGCGAGCACTGTTGACACTACGACTGCGCCCCCGATTGTTACTGCCAATTCGTAAAACAGGATGCCCATATTGCCATCCATAAATACGACAGGCACAAAAACAGCGAGCAGCACCAAGGTAGTTGCAATGACGGCAAATCCTACCTGCCTCGCACCATTGTAAGCTGCCAACAGAGGAGGTTCACCGCTTTCTACACGGCGTTGGATATTCTCAAGTACAACAATCGAGTCGTCAACGATCAGGCCTACGCACAACACCAGAGCCAGCAATGTGATCAGGTTGATGGTCAGCCCGAAAGCCAGCATGATCATGAACGCAGACAGCAGACAGACAGGAATAGTAACAGCCGGGATCAACATGCTGCGGAATGAGCCGAGGAACATGTAAATAACAAGGCTGACAAGTAACACAGTCAAAATGATTGTTGTGTATACCGACTCGATCGCGTACTCGATGAATTCAGCATCACTGTTTGAGAGTACCAATTGCATGTGATCTGGCAAGGTTGCATTCACTCTGTCGGCCAGTGCCATGCTCTGGCGCAGGACATCAAGACTGTTGGCGGTTGATTGCCTGACAATACCCAGTCCTACAGCATCTACACCATTGCCGCGGTAAATTGCCCGATTGCTGGCAGCGCCCAACTCTACGCGCGCTACCTCGCCCAATGTCACCAACTGCCCTTGCCCGCCACGTGCAATCACCAGACCGCGGAAATCTTCGGCATTCTGATAGACGCGCTCTACCCTGACAGTAAACTCGCGATCATTGGAGTCCACGCGTCCGGCGGGTAGCTCAATATTCTGCCGACGCAGTGCAGATTCAACATCTGTCACGGTGAGGCCGCGAGCTGCGAGTGCAACGCGATCGAGCCAGACGCGCATGGCATAACCACCCGTGCCACGCACGGACACACTGGCCACGCCGTCAATCACTGCAAATTGGTCAACAATATAACGTTCAGCGTAGTCGTTGAGCTCAAGGAAACTCATCTGTGAACTGACCAGATTGAAAAATGCAATCGGACGACCATCTGCGTCGGCCTTGGCGATTTCGGGAGGATCGACGCCTTCGGGCAAGCGCCTTACGACACGGGAGACTTTGTCGCGAATGTCATTGGCCGCCTGGTCAATGTCTCGACCAACCCGGAATTCCACCGATACACGGGAGCTGCCATCGCTACTCGATGAACTGATAGACGTGACGCCTTCAACACCATTGATTTGGTCTTCAATCAACTGAGTGATCTGCGCCTCTACAATCTCCGCCGATGCGCCGGGATAACTCGTGCTCACAGATACGACTGGCGGGCTGGTATCAGGATACTCACGCACCGGTAATTCCATAAAAGACAAAATACCAAACGCGACCAACAACAAACTGATCACAGTGGCGAAAACCGGGCGTTTGACTGAAACATCCGACAAAATCATTTTTATTCCTCGGCTTACATCTCGATGCCAACAATCGGATGAGTGGTCTCATCCGGGGCGATTCTATTAGATCAGGAACGACCTTGCTGGTTTCCCGGAGTGCCGGCAGCACTGGTCGGAGTGCTTCCCTCCTGATTCAGAATTCTGACGCGGGAGTCAGGTCTCACCTGAGAAACTCCCTGAGTGACAACGCGCTGTCCGGGCACAACTCCTGACACTATTTCCACCAGACCCGGCCGGCGGCGGCCCAGCTGTACTTCAACACGCCGGGCAATGCTCTCTTCATCGATAACAAAAACAAACTGACGGCCCTGACTGGGAACCACAGCGGCTTCAGGCACTACGATGGTGTCTCTTTCGTTTAAGGTCAGACCTACGGTCAGCAGCATCCCGGGGCGCAATAATCCTTCAGGGTTAGCTATTTCGGCTCTCACCTGTACTGAACGGGTTACCGGATCCACGCGTGAGCCAATGGATGAGACGACACCTTCAAAATCACGGCCCCGGTAAACGATGCTGTTGGCTTTGATCGTCTGCCCCGGTTGCAACTGCGCCAGATACACTTCGGCAATATTGAAATCCAGTTTGATGGTTGAGATATCGTCGAGTGTTGTAATCACAGTATTGGGTGTTACCAACGTGCCTTCACTGATGTTACGAAAACCCAGAATGCCTGTGAATGGCGCGCGCACGACTCTATCGTCCATATTAGCGATTACGCCTTCCAGCCGTGCATCGGCAGTTTCCCAGCGAGTGCGTGCTTCTTCCAGGTCAGTCTGTGAGATCAGGTTGGTCTCTATCAAAGCCTGAAGTCGATTGTATTGTCTGCGCGCGTCAGCTTCAGCAGCGCGTGCTTCCGTCAGGCGGGCAGCTTCAGCGTTGTTGGTCAGCTCAACCAACACCTCGCCTTGCTCTACAAAGCCTCCATCGCTGAAATGGATGGATGTGACCGTATCGGAGACTTTCGCGGTAAGATTTAACGATTCATTTGCCTGGGCAGTACCCACAGACTCCACTTCATCTGCCAGCATCTCTCTGGAAACCACAGAGACCGTAACACTGGTCGCACCCATAGCGCCCGGGCCGCCTCCCATACCAGGGCTGGCGGTTGGAGACTGCTGTAATTTGTCGTAGACACCGTACGAAAGTGCCACTGCTCCAACAACAAATATGATCAGCAAGGGATGGCGAGTTAAAAAACGCAAAATTTTACTCCTGGGCCTGATTGGCCGCTTTATCCTTGATTTCTACAGCAGCTGCAGCCGTTGCTGAAGCGAGTGATTCTCAATCCTGCTAGCTTGGTTGAAAGCCGCTCCGGTCGCAAGTTTCAACGGTGACAAAGTGTTACCAAACGCCCTTAATGCGGTAAATGACTTATTTCTTACGACAAGAGGCGAAGTGCAGATCAGATTGCGGCCCGATGTTCACGAACTGCACGACAACATCGAGCATCCGGGCTTGTTGCTTGCCCAGTCCGGCCGCTTCTGACCAAAACGCTGAAGATTCTCGGGCTGTTCGTCATAGGGTTTGCTCAACACCGTCAGAAGACTTGAAAAAACTTCCGGGTCGCCGTTTTCCATCGCCTCTATTGCCTGTTGTGCCAGATAATTTCTGGGCACATACCGTGGATTGACCTCATTCATGATTTGTATACGTAATTGCCCGCCGGAACTGTTGCGCAAACAGAGTCGATATTTTTCCTCCCACATCCGATACAGTTCGTAGTTTGCTTCCAGCAGACCCTGATCACCGTAAAACGCCGATGCAACACAATCAGACAGAGCAGCATCCGTATTGACATCAAAATTGGCCAGAGATCTGAAAAACAGCGTCATGTCGGTCGGTTGGCTCGTTAACACTGTGGGTAGTACCCGGATCAGTTCTGCTGATAACGGCAACGTATCGTCTATGCCCAGCTTACTGCACATCATCCGGTGATAAGAGCGTTCATAAGTTTCAGGTAACGTCTGCAGGATGGACTGCAGAGCCTCTGCATCCTGTACCAGCGGGTAGATCGCATTGGCCAGTTGGTACAGATTCCACCTGACAATTGCAGGCTGTTGCCCAAACCGGTATCGACGTTGGCCCGCGTCGGTGGTATTGGGCGTCCAATCAGGATCATAGTCATCGACCCAGCCATAGGGACCGTAATCGATGGTCAGTCCCAGCACGGACATATTGTCGGTATTCATAACTCCGTGTACAAAACCAACCCGCATCCAATGAATAACCATCTCCTGCGAAAGCGCGCAGATCCGGGAGAACCAATCCAGATATACCTGTTTGGTTTTTGCATCAGAGTTGGCGGCGGCCAGCCGCGAAGCAAGATCAGGCCAGTCCGAGCGAATGACAAACCGGACCAGCTTTTGAAGCAGCTCCACATCGCCACGTGCAGCTGGCAATTCAAAACTGCCGAAACGGACAAAAGACGGTGACACGCGGCAAACAATCGCACCTGGCTCTGCTTGCGGATTACCATCGTAAAACATGTCGCGCACAACCTTGTCACCCGAGGTAACCAGACTGAGTGCGCGTGTGGTCGGGACGCCGAGAGCGAACATTGCTTCACTACACAGGTACTCTCGCAGGGACGAGCGTAGCACAGCACGCCCGTCAGCATGTCGGGAGTATGGTGTGGGACCTGCTCCTTTTAGTTGCAGGGTCTGAAACCTGCCTTCGCTGTCACGCAATTCGCCAAGGTTGATTGCTCTGCCATCGCCCAGCTGTCCTGCCCAGCTACCAAACTGGTGACCGCCGTAAGCCATTGCATAGGGCGACATTCCTTCCAGCAGCTCATTGCCGGAAAGTATGAGAGCAAGGCGTGCGGGGTCCTCAAGAAACTTCCCGAACCCAAGACTGATAGCCAGCGCCTGGTTTACCCCAACCAAAGCAGGAGAGCTGACTTTTTCAGGCTGCACCCTGGAATAAGCACTGTGCTGGACCTGGCGCGAAAAGTTTTCCGTGATCGGATCAGCCGGCAACTCCCGGGTAAAGCGGTTTACGAACTGTTGCGTTTCAGTTGTCAGTGACATTACCAATCCGGACCATCCAGTCGTTCTATCAGTGTAGCGTTGGCAGTACCGCCGCCTTCACAAATAGCAACCAGTCCGTAACGCGCTTCACGCCGCTCGAGTTCATGCAAAAGAGATGTGACGAGTTTGGCGCCGGTTGCGCCCAGTGGATGGCCAAGTGACTGAGCGCCACCATTGACATTCAATCGCCTCAAGTCAGCGCCCAACGCTTTGGCCCAAGCCAGCGGGACCGAACCAAAAGCCTCGTTGACTTCATAGAGGTCAATATCATCAATTGTCAGATCGGCGCGGTCGAGCAGTTTTTCTGTCGCAGGGATCGGGCCTTCCAGCATGATTTCAGGATCGGAGCCCACTACGACTAATGTGTGGATACGTGCGCGCACCGGCAAATTGTATTTCTCAACGGCGTGGCGATTGGCTATCAGTATAGCCGCTGCGCCGTCACTGATTTGACTTGCTGTGCCCGCGGTAATTACACCGCCTTCGAACAAAGTCTTCAAGGATTGCATGCTTTCCAGGCTGGTATCGTAGCGAATACCTTCGTCAACATCATGGGTGTCAATGCTGCCATCCGGCAGATTAATCTCTACGGGTACTATTTCCCTGCGAAAAAAACCATCCCGGGTGGCAGCGGCTGCGCGCTGGTGACTGAGCACACCGAATTTGTCCAGCTCTTTGCGGGTGATATGGTACTTTTCTGCCAGAAGCTCAGCCCCGGCGAATTGACTGAATTCAATGCCCGGATAAAGTTCGTCCAGGCGCTCTCCTCTGGGAGTCCCTCTGCCCAGCGGTTTTGAGTCATTGATGTTGGAACCGATGGGCACCAGACTCATACATTCCACGCCACCGCAAATAACCAGGTCCTGGGTGCCGGACATGACCGCCTGGGCACCAAAGTGGATGGCCTGTAATGACGAGCCACACTGTCTGTCTACAGTGACTCCGGGCACGGAAACATCCAGTCGCGATGCGAGGGAAACATTTCGGGCGAGATTCCCGGCTTGTGCGCCAACCTGGCTGACACAACCAAAAATAACATCATCTACCGCATCTGCCGGAAGCGCTGTACGGTCAAGTAACTCATCAACTACCGCCGCGCCAAGATCTATCGGGTGGATTTTGCTCAGCCTGCCATTTTTGCGCCCACACGCAGTACGCACTGCTGCAACTATATAAGCTTCGCCCATAAATCCCCCTGTTTGTGTATGTAGGCAATACCCGATGCACGCTAAACAATATGTCCCATCCAACGTCCCGCGAGTGTTGCGCCCGTCCATAGTATCAGAGAGCTGACGCCTGATACTCTGATCCAGATTGGTAAGTCTGACAGCCTGGCCCGGAACTGTGGCATATTCCGGCTGTAAAAATGAAATGCCACCATATTGATGCCAGCCAGCAGCATCAATCCCAGCTTCCACTGAAACGCGGCATTGAGTATATGAGCGCTGGCCCGTGTGATAAACAGGGCCGTACCGGTAGCCACTGCAACTACAAATGCTCCCCAGATCCATGGCAGAAAATCGTCGCTGAGCTGCTTTATGGTATAACCTCTGGCAACCACGCCTGCTATTCGCAGATCCAGCATCAGTAGAGCGCCCAGCATAAAACAGACACTGAGCACATGAAGTGAGTTGAACAATGGGAACAACCAGGTAGCGCCAATTTGCTCAGCAATCGGCAAATATTCCAGTGATAGCCAGAACTCATGGTTAAGTATAGAGCTGATCATTGTTTCATCCCGGCCAGAAAATGTAGTCTGCGTACGCAATCCAACGCCCGGCCAGTGTAGTTAATACCCACACAAAAATCACAACTGCCGCTGTCAGTTTTAGCGTTAGAGTAACCCCTTTATCGGCAATTTGACGACATTGTTGCCACATCCAGATACTCAGGCACAGGCCTGCAACAAAAGCGATTGCCTTAATCCCGAAAACCGGATTAACAAGGTAACGCTGAGGTCTCGCCAGGAAAAAAGGCAAAGCACTGAACAACATCACGGGTAATGCATAAAAAAACCACGGAAACACACGGGCGCTCATTTCAGCAGGCGACTGACTCTTTGCAGCGACACCCAGAATTCGCAGACTCAACATTACAATTGAACCCAGGAGTACCGCAACGCCAAGCAAATGGATGGTTTGTAATATAGGGGGAAGGCCGGGGATGCTTCTAAGGAAGCTATCGCTGAGTTCACGGAGCGGGCTGCTGTTGAGAGTTTGTATCAATGTCATGCGCCACTCAGCCATGGCGCTTCTCCAGCAGCATCAGAGCAGCTTCTTCAGGCATAGGTCGTGCGTAATAATATCCTTGTGCGACATGGCACCTCAGGCCCAACAGAAGACGGGCCTGCTCAATTGTTTCCACGCCTTCTGCGATAATCTCAAATCCCATGTTCTGACTTAGGGAAATGATCGTTTTCACAAGAGACAGCGAACTGTCATCGCCAATCATATTGCGCACAAAACTTTGATCAATCTTAAGAATGCTGACCGGGTATTGATGCAGATAACTCAGGGATGAGTAACCGGTACCAAAATCATCAATTGAGATATGCATGCCCAGTTCACGGCAACGCAGCAATACACGTCTGACCTGATCGGAGTGTCGCAACAACAGCCGTTCGGTTATCTCAAGGTGGACATTGGACGCTGAAACCCCGATCTCATGAAGGATAAACATCATTTCATCCGGGAATGCCGGATCATCGAAGTCCAGTGCCGAGAAATTAATGCTCATAAACAGACTGGTGTCGCCACAAGCTTGTTGCAGTCGTTTGAGCGTACTGCAAGACTCTCTGAACGCCCAACGAGTTGCATCAATAATAAGGCCGGTATCTTCTGCCATCGGAATAAAAAGATCTGGCCGCATCTTCCCTTTTACCGGATGCTGCCAACGCATCAATGCCTCAAAACCAAGTACCTTGCCTGATTCCATATTCACAAATGGCTGGTATTCGAGAAACAGCTGATTGCGTGCAACAGCGACACGAAATTCATTCGCCATCCGCACCAGCTCCAGTACCCTGCTCTCTTCGGCGTGCACTTTTTCAAGCTGTTCGAGCATTGAAGTGGCTGCACTGAAGTCCTTTATATTTTCGGAGCGCTGCAAGACGTCGCGGTACCGCAACAGAATCAGTCGTGTGACTAGTCCCACGATGGGATTTGAATTGCGCAGCGCGCGCGTGAAGTCTGCTTTTGATATCTCCAGCAAACGGCAATCTTCTATGGCTTTTACTGTGGCGCTGCGGGGGCCGTCATCAACAATCGCCATCTCACCTATCAGGCTGCCAGCGCCGCGCTGCCCCATCAGAAGCTCACTGCCATCGGGGCGGGTCAGACTGATCAGCACACGGCCACTTTGTATAAAATAAGCGCTATCGCCTACATCACCCTGGCGCATGATATATTCGCCAGCCCGGTATAGTTTCTCTATCTGCAGAGGATCGGCAGCGTCAAATACAGGTAGCAAACCTGATTGGCTGTTGGATTCGGTTTCCGGATCTTTGTTGGTTTTATCGGTGCCTGGTTTCACAGTCTGCTGATTCTGATTTTCGCAAGATTGGGCTGCCGGCCGCGAAATGCAGGGGCTCAATATTTTAAGTAATCGGAGTTTACGCTGGATTATGGTGTAAAACCAGTATGGCTGACGAGGCTAAAAAAAAGGGAATCATCAAGCTGATGATTCCCTTTTCTGTGTTCGACCAAGCCCTGCATTTATCGCTGGCTGATACGATTTACTGCCTTTTAAAGCTGGTCGGAACGGCAGGATTTGAACCTGCGACCCCTACACCCCCAGTGTAGTGCGCTACCAGACTGCGCTACGCCCCGAATTCAGAGCGGGCATTATACTTGCCTCTTGACAGCATGCAAGCCCATCTTATGTGCAGTCGCCCCTGTCTGGCGTGTTTCATCAGGTTCAAATACCCAAAAAGGCAACCTGCACTAAGCGGGTTGCCTTTTTGGGTAAAACCTCAACCTGGAACATTGAGGTTGTCTGGATTACATCTCGAGTGTAATGCGACCATACAGCATGCGGCCCGTGGGATCGTACAGAACGGATTCCATACCACCCAGCATTGGGACTTTCTGCGGCATTCTGTCAAACAGGTTGCGTGCGCCGACTGTAAAGCTCAGCTCGCCACCAAGAGCTTCCACGCCACGGTAGTTGTAGCTCGCATCGAAGATCGTAGATGCTTTCAACACGCTCACATCGCGGTAGTTGCTGAAAGGCAGGTTTGCCTGATAAGCAAACTTGTTGGCATCAAACTTGACATCGTCAATGTAGCGGCCGGTCAGGTTGGCGCTGTGTCTGTCACGCGACCAGCCGATGCTTGCATTGGCTTTGACGCGTGGCATTGGAGGTACTGCGCCGGTCAGATCGTTCTGGTTGCCTGCTGCTTCCACAATCGGGCGATCCGGGCGCAACTGATAAGAATAGGTATCAACATAAGTGCCGTCCAGCGCGAGACTGAACATACCCAGGTCGGATACAGAGAAGCGATAGCTCCACTTCAGGTCATAAGCTTTGACCAGCATTTTTGACGCATTTGTTGAGCCACTGATAATGCGGTCAATCTGATCCAGGCCGGCGGGGTTACGCTGGATGCGCTTGTCTGAACGTGGGTCGTTGACCCACTGGGCAACCAGATCCAGTGGCGGCTTGGCAGTTGCGGTATAACCAAATGCCTGACGGAAGTTGAAGTAATCTGTTGCCAGAACGTCGCCGGTAGTGGAGCTGATAATACGATCCACGAAATCGGTTTCGCTATAGTCAATAGAAATGCTCATGCCTTCAATAAGGTCAAGATCAAAACCATAAGACAATGTATCTGCAGACTCAGGCACCAGGTTCGGGTTGCCCTGTGAGCAGTTGGCTGTGAACGCTGCAAATGTTGTGAATGGATCTGATACGTTGGTCAAACCGCATGACTGTGGTGCATTCAGCTGACTGAGCGAGGGCGCGATGAACGAAGAGCCAGCGCTGGCGCGCAATGTCAGACGATCCAGTGGGGAATAAACAATACCGTATTTAGGATCGGTAGAGGACTGGCCTGTGCTGTAGGACTCGTCACGAACAGCCAGTTGCAGTTCCAGGTTGCTCAGAATTGGAGCTGACAATTCAATGAAGTAGGCATCTACTGAACGTCCATCACTGTTGGGGAACAGTTGGGTACCGATAAATACATCACCTGTCAGGCTGTGCAGACTGGGGATATTGTTAAATCGGTCTTCACGACGCTGGTAACCAATGGCTGATGCGATAGCGCCACCGGGAAGTTCAAAACCACCCAATGGAACGTCCCCGTTCAATACCAGATCAAATGTCTGAAGTTTGTCGGTGTCGTTAACACGATTGCTGGTCAAGGTTGTTGAATCAGCAACTGCCTGAGTGTTCAGGACCTGCGGTGATGTTGCTACAAACGGGTTAAAACAGGACGCACGATCTCTGACCACGTCACAGTTCAGACCTTGTTGCAATGCGCCCAGGCTGAAGTTGTTGGCTTTGCTTTTATCCAGTTGGTAGGCAAACATGTAATTCGCCATACCACGCCATCCATCAATAAACGGAACGGCAAACTCAGCCTTAAACGTCTGGCGGATGCCTCTGACATAGGTTTCACCTACCAGTGAGCCGTCATCAGACAACTGGCTGGGCAACGTGCCCTGTTTGCCCCATGGACGCCAGGAGTTGAAAGTCACATCCTCATTAAATGCAATACCATTCGGATCCAGAATTACAGCACCGTTTGCGCCACGGTCAGGAATGCCGTCGCCATTTGCGTCACGCGCAAACAAGGGCTGTCCAGAGGCATTTACAGCGCGGAATGGATTGCCGGGTAACTCGCCACGAATCGCTGGAAGTTCTGAAACGCGACCACCCGGGTTAGATGCAGAACCGCGCGGATAGGCACGACGAGCAAAAACACTGGTCTGTGCATTCAGGCTGAGGTCGGAACTGACATCATAAGACAGATTCAGGAAAGCCGTGCCTGCGTCTTGCTCAGTACGGTAATCCCAGAATTCGCCATAATCATACCAGCAACGTGTTCCGGCAGCGGTGCCGGTCTGGCTGAACAGGAAACCATTTGGGTTTGAGCCCTGTACAGTCGGGTCAGTTCGCTCAGTACCACAACCCGGATCCGGACGAACGGATACTATCGGTGCGCCTGTTGTCGGGTTACGGCGAATGTTGCCAGCGGCATCACGCAATGGAACGTTATAGTTGCCAGGGTTAGAGGTTGATGAAGACGTCAGGCCAGCATTCATCTGATCAGGACGGTCGCGCATGCGCAGTTGGCCATTGGTGCGGTAATCTGCTGCGAATACAACATTCAGGCCGCTGATTTCGGTACCCGCCAACATGCTTAGCTGGGTGTCACGATAATCGCCACGGTCGTCACCTTGCTGGTACAACTCAACTTTCACGCCGTCGTAGGAAGTGCGGGGTACAAAGTTGACTACACCTGCCACGGCTTGTGAACCATAAAGAGCTGCAGCTCCGTCAGTTACGATATCGAGCCGCTGGATAGCAATCTGCGGCAGAAACGTATTTACGTTTGTGCCGATAACACGCGCACCGTCAACCAGGTTCAGGGTTGCGCCAGCGCCCAAGCCGCGAAGATTGATTGATGTAACAGTGCTGGAGGCGCCGGTCAGTGAGTTTTGTGTGACGGTGGAGCCCTGGTTGAAACTCAGGTTGTGTATCACGTCACCCATATTGGGTGTGCCTGCCAGTGCGATATCTTCTGCACCGATCTGGGTGATGGGGGATGCCGCGCGGAAACCTTCAGTTCTGCGAATAAAAGAACCGGTTACCACAACCTCTTCAACCTCAGGGGTGTTTTGAGCAAGAGCTGAGCCAGCAGGAAAAAGCATGGTCGCGGCAATAGCTGCAGACAGTAAATTGACTCTGTGAAAAATAGTAGATTTTGACTTCATCCGTAGACCTCTTGATATTTCTTATGGTTATAGGTCGGCTGTATTGATGGGAGTAATACAGCGTCTTTAATTCGCTTAAATACAAACTTTGAGAACATTGTCTGTAAATGCTTAAGCACTATCTTTCGGATGCTTTGCCCGAAAAATTAGTGATGGAATATATCATTGTGATGAATGCTGTAAAGTGGATTTTGGCTAAAGTCGTCGGGCGACCGTTCGCAATCCGGGGCTCTTCAGTAAGGATGGAGCTTTTGAATGAGTTCAGAAAGCTGCGCAGGCTTTCGGAGGAACCGATAAAAAGTATGACCGGGCACTGTTTTTACTTAAAGCAGATCAATAGCTTCTTCAAGTTCGCGGATCATTTGCATGAGGTCTGCGTTTTCGACCGGACTTGCCGAAGTCGCCGATTCAGTGTGGCCGTTCATGCGCTGGCGTGCGCCACCGATGGTAAAACCCTCTTCATATAACAAAGATTTGATTTGGCGGATCAGAAGAACATCTTCCCGTTGGTAGTAACGGCGGTTGCCACGACGCTTGACTGGCTTGAGTTGGGGGAACTCCTGCTCCCAGTAACGAAGGACGTGCGGCTTCACCGTGCAAAGCTCTCCTACTTCACCAATAGTAAAGTAGCGCTTTGCAGGTATCGGCGGCAGTTCTTTGTTATTGCTGGGTTCCAGCATATTTTTCTACTCTGGCCTTGAGTTTTTGACCTGGACGGAAGGTAACAACCCGACGTGCTTTAATGGGAATTTCTTCGCCGGTTTTAGGGTTGCGGCCCGGACGTTGTTTTTTGTCACGCAGATCAAAGTTACCAAACCCGGAAAGTTTCACTTGCTCATTGCTTTCGAGCGCCTGGCGAATCTCTTCAAAAAATTGTTCTACCAGTTCTTTTGCTTCACGTTTATTAACGCCTAATTCATCAAACAGACGTTCAGCCATTTCCGCCTTAGTCAGCGCGCCCTTATCCATGCTTAATTCCTTAACTTTGCATTAAATTTGACTTCCAGGCCTTTGACACACCGCTCAATTATCGTATTGATATCGTCGTCGCCTAGAGTGCGCGAAGGATGTTGCCAGGTCAAGCCCAAAGCTATACTTTTTTTCTCAATTCCGATGGCATCGCCTTGATAAACATCAAATATTCTGAGGGAACTGAGGAATTCACCTGCCAATACAGACAATTCCTGCCGAATGGCCTGTGCGGAGACACTTTTGTCGAGCACCAGAGCCAGATCGCGTGACACTTCGGGATATCTCGACAGGGGTTTAAATTTGGGGATCCTGGCGGCCTGAACAGCGGACAGTTCAAGCTCGAACATAAAGACCTTGTCGTCCAGACCAAGCTCGCGCTGCAAGCGCGGGGCCAGTGCACCAATCCAGCCGACAGGTTTGCCACTTTTTATAACACGTGCACTTTGACCGGGGTGCAGCGCAGGATGCAAGGCTGCTTCGAAACCAAAATCGTCCAGACTTGCCGTGATACTCAAGAGCGCTTCAAGATCGCCCTTGAGATCAAAATAGTCAACATTGGTACGTGTCTGAGACCAGTCAGCGGGTGCCCTGCTCCCGTAAATAAGTCCCGCTAACATTTCTGGCTGCGCAATATGACCGCCGGCTGGTAGAAATATCTGCCCTGTCTCAAATAATCTGACGCGATTGTGTTGTCGGTTCACATTGTGTTTTAAGGTCTGAATCAGACCCGGCCACAAGCTGGTTCGCATAACAGCCATGTCAGCGGATATCGGGTTCTGCAGACTGACGGACTCAATGTCCGGCTGAATCAGGTTCAGCAGGTTTGGCTCAACAAAGCTATAGGTGATGACTTGCTGGTAGCCCAGCGTTACCAGGCGCTCGCGCAGTCTTTCAGCTGATGTTACTGCCTCGGGTCTTGCTGTCAGATTCATGCGCACCAGAGGCTTGGTCACCGGCAGGTGATCATATCCGTGAACGCGTGCAAGCTCCTCAATCAGATCAGCTTCAATGGAGATATCGAAACGATGAGACGGCACAGAGAATGTCAGTAAGTCATTATTTTTTGCTTTAAGACTCATTCCTAGTCTATTGAGAATGCTAACAATGGCGTGTTCACCCATGTCCATTCCAAGCAAACGACCTACGTTATGGATATTTAACGATACGGTTTTCATGGCAGGGACATCAGTTTCCTGATTTGTAACAGGCCCTGGCAGTCCCCCCACAATCTGCAGTAACAACGCGGTGGCTCTTTCCATCGCTCTGTGTTGCAAATCGGAGTCTACTCCGCGTTCGTAACGATGAGAGGAATCGGTGTGCAAGCCATACCGGCGCGCTCTGCCAGCAATCGCAAGTGGATCAAACCATGCGCATTCAAGAAAAATGTCCTGAGTATCGGCACTGACACCACTATTCAGCCCGCCCATAATGCCAGCCAGTGCCAGAGGGCCATTGCCATCCGCGATCAGTAGTGTATCTGGCTGGATATCTGTAATTTCGCCGTCAAGCAAAGTGATTTGCTCGCCTGCCCGGGCCATACGTACCACAATGCCCCCGCTCAACCGCTGCAGATCAAAGGCATGCATGGGTTGGCCGAGTTCCAGCAGTACATAATTGGTGACATCCACCACAGGATCGATGCTTCTTAATCCGCAGCGTCGCAGTTTTTCCTGCATCCACAGCGGTGTCCCTGCACTCAGATTGACGCCTTTGATAACGCGCCCCAGATATCTTGGGCATTGTGCAGCAGCGTCGACCGTTACCGGAAAGGTGTCGGGTATCGCAGGCGTCACAGGATTTGCTGCAGATTCAGAGAATGCCAGATCGTTCAGCGCTGCTATTTCACGGGCCAGCCCGCGAATACTCAGGCAGTCACCGCGGTTTGGCGTGAGATCCATCTCAAAAAATGTATCTTCAAGTTGAAGGTAATCACGAATATCGGCGCCAACGGGAGCATCTGAGGAAAGTTCAAGCAAGCCATCAGCGGTTTCAGCCATGCCAAGTTCTTCCGCGGAACACAACATGCCATGAGATTCAATGCCACGAAGTTTGGCTTTTTTAATTGTAAAAGAGGAGGCCGCACCGGGCTCTGGGGATTTGACAGGCAACTCCGCGCCGATTGTCGCATAAGGCACTATCAGTCCGGCACGCACATTGGATGCGCCGCAGACAACCTGGAGTGTGTTTGTGCCATCAAATACTTCACACACACGAAGTTTGTCAGCATCCGGATGCGGTTCAACCTTGACTACCCTCGCCACCACAACGCCGGAAAATGTGGCTGCAACGCAGCCAAAGGCATCAACCTCTAGACCTGCCATGGTTAATTGGCTGACAAGCGCCGGCGGATCGATGTTGATATCAATCCACTCACGAATCCATTGTTGTGTAAAAATCATGCTGTTTCGCTCTTACAATCCAATCGTTTGTATTGCAGTGTTTTTGAAGGCCGGTACCCACAATGGTTTATTGGAACTGGCGCAAAAACCTCAGATCGTTTTCGAAGAATAATCGGAGATCGTTTACTCCGTAACGCAACATCGACAAGCGCTCGACGCCCATGCCGAATGCAAAACCGCGAAAGCGCGTACTATCTATGCCGGAGGACTCGAGCACAGAGGGATGCACCATGCCACAGCCGAGCACTTCAAGCCAGCCGGTCTGCTTACAGACCCTGCAGCCTTTGCCTTCACACATCACACAGCTCATATCTACTTCAGCAGACGGCTCTGTAAACGGGAAATAAGACGGACGGAAACGAACCTCAAGATCCGCTTCAAAGAAATTCTGCAGGAAGTCCGCGAGTGTGCCTTTGAGGTCAGCAAAGGTTACATTCTCATCGATCAAGAGGCCTTCGACCTGATGGAACATTGGTGTATGAGTCAGGTCTGAATCGCAGCGATAAACACGTCCCGGACAGATCATTCTGAACGGAGGCTTACCCTGTTCCATTACCCGAACCTGAACCGGAGAAGTATGTGTTCTCAGTACGGTGGTCGGATTTATATAAAAGGTGTCGTGCATGGCGCGCGCGGGGTGGTGCCCCGGAATGTTCAAGGCCTCAAAGTTATGATAATCGTCTTCGATTTCAGGGCCCTCAGCCACGGAATATCCAACGGACTCGAACAGTTGGCGGATTCTTTCCATGGTACGGCTGACCGGGTGCAGGCCTCCGGTACTTTGGCGGCGGCCCGGCAAACTGACGTCGATGGTTTCAGATGCCAGTTGATGGGACAGGGCCTGCTCGACCAACAAATCCCGGCGAGCATCCAGCGCTTGCTGAATCTGACGCTTGGTTTCGTTGATATGTTCACCGGCGGCAGGGCGCTGCTCGGCAGGTAACTTGCCTAAACCTTTTAACAGTTCAGTCAGTTGGCCCTTTTTACCAAGATAATCAACACGCAGTTGTTCCAGCGTGCGTTCATCTGAAGTGGCTTCAATAGCTGTCAATGCAGTATTCAGAAGTGTAGCTGTGTCTGTCATGGATTAATCCGCTTAGACCATGAATGCACAGAGCCGGCACAGGTGAAGACCACCTGAACCGGCTCTGCAAAAAGTACCGCCTTATTGTGCCAGGCTTGCTTTAGCCTGATTGACCAGCGCAGCAAATGCCGCTTTGTCATGCACAGCCAGGTCAGCCATAACGCGACGATCAACAACAATATTGGCCTTTTTCAGACCCGCGATGAACTGGCTGTAAGTCATGCCGTTAACGCGTGATTGTGCATTGATACGGGTAATCCACAATGAGCGGAATACGCGTTTTTTGGCGCGACGGTCACGGTAGGCATATTGACCAGCCTTGATGACCGCCTGAAAGGCAACCCGATAGACGCGACTACGTGCGCCGTAATAGCCTTTAGCTTGTTTTAAAATCTTTTTGTGACGGCGACGTGCCGTTACACCACGTTTAACTCGTGCCATATCTCAATCCTCCGAATATTCGTTTATTAAATGACGCGCATCATGCGATCGATCAACGGCTTGTCACAGGCTTTAACCAGTGCAGTGCCGCGCAATTGACGCTTACGCTTGGTAGTCATTTTGGTGAGGATATGGCTTTTGTTCGCGCCTTTGCATTTCCAGCCAGAAGCTGTTTTTTTGAAACGCTTGGATGCACCACTATGGGTTTTCATCTTGTTGCTCATTCGTCTAACGACTCCGCATTGTTCACCATCACTGGCGATAAGTGTTTAGATTACAAAAGCCTGACAAGTGTCAGACTTTCTTCTTTTTCGCAGGCGACAGAACCATTACGATCTGTCTGCCTTCCATCTTGGGCTCTTGCTCAATGACACCGTATTCTTCAAGATCCTTGCCGATACGTTGTACGAGCTCCAGTCCAAGATGCTGATGGGCAAGCTCACGGCCGCGGAATCTCAACGATACCTTGGCCTTATCCCCATCAGAAAGGAAACGTATCAGGTTGCGTAGTTTTACCTGATAATCCCCCTCTTCCGTCCCTGGTCGAAACTTGATTTCTTTCAGCTGCGTTTTGCGCTGCTTCTTCTTGTTAGCAGTCTTCTGCTTTTTCAGATCAAAAATATGCTTGCCGTAATCCATGATCTTGCAGACCGGAGGCTCTGCTTCCGGGGCGATCATTACCAGATCAAGCTTGGCTTCACTGGCGGCTGCTCGCGCTTCCTCAATGGTCACGACACCTTTCTGTTCGCCATCAGCGAGGACCAGGCGGACCTCTGGCGCTTCGATGTGTTCATTAATGACCGGCTTTTTGGAACTGCTCTTCATATTCGACAGCGTCTTCTCTCCCCTAAAAATTATTCTTCAGATTTGTCGGTTTCTGCTTGGGCTCAGTGAGCAGCAGTACGTCCAAATCGCGCTACGTCATCTGCCAGATATCCGGCAATGGCGTCAATACTCATTACACCCAGATCCTGACCATCACGAGTACGAACGGATATTTCGCCGTTTTCCATCTCGCGATCACCTGCCACAAGCAAATAAGGAGTCTTCTGGATTGTGTGCTCGCGGATTTTAAAGCCGATCTTCTCATTTCTCAAGTCCGCACTGACACGAAAACCCTTTTCTGCCAATATTTTACGTACTTTGTCACAATATTCAGACTGTTTGTCAGTAATATTCAGAATTACTGCCTGTTCAGGTGCCAGCCAGGTTGGCAATGCCCCCGCGTAATGTTCGATCAATACGCCAATAAAACGCTCAAACGAGCCCAGAATTGCGCGATGCAGCATTACAGGAACTTTTTTGCTGTTATCTTCAGCGACATACTGCGCACCAAGACGTTCAGGCATGGAAAAATCGACCTGGATGGTGCCGCACTGCTGGATCCTGCCCATGCAGTCTTTTAACGAAAACTCGATTTTAGGACCATAAAACGCGCCTTCTCCTGGCAGCAACTCCCAAGCCAGACCGCTGTTGTTCAGCGCCTGGCGCAGAGCATCCTCGGCCCTGTCCCACATCTCTTCAGAACCCACGCGCTTGGCTGGGCGGGTGGAAAGACGCAGAATGATTTCGTCGAAACCAAAGTCATGATAAACGCTGAACAGTAGCTTCATGAATGCCGCCACTTCGCTCTGGATCGCTTCTTCAGCACAGAAAATATGTGCGTCGTCCTGAGTAAAACTTCTTACGCGCATCAAACCATGCATGGAGCCTGAGGGCTCAAAACGATGGCACGAGCCAAACTCTGCCAGGCGCAAAGGTAAGTCCCTGTAGCTTTTCAGGCCCTGGTTAAAGACCTGGATGTGGCATGGGCAGTTCATAGGCTTGATGGCGTACATGCGGTTTTCAGACGCAACACTGAACATCTGGTCCGCAAACTTGTCGGCGTGACCTGAGCGCTCCCACAACGAGTAATCAACCAGTTGTGGCGTCCGGATTTCCTGATAGCCGTTTTCGTTCTGCACTTTCTGCATGTAGTGCTGAATTACCTGATAGATAGTCCAGCCGCGCGGATGCCAGAACACCATGCCGGGTGCTTCTTCCTGGAAATGGAACAGATCCAGTTTTTTGCCAATCTTGCGATGGTCGCGCTTCTGCTGCTCTTCCAGTCGGAAGAGGTAGTCAGCCAGAGCTTTTTTGTCGCCCCAGGCGGTACCATAAATGCGCTGCAGCATTTCATTATTTGAGTCGCCGCGCCAATAAGCACCGGCAACTGACGTCAGTTTGAATGCCTTGAACTTGCCAGTGCTCGGTACATGCGGCCCGCGGCACAAGTCAATAAAATCGCCCTGTCGGTAGAAGGACAATTCTTCGTCACCGGGGATACTTTTGATAATTTCAACTTTGTACTTTTCGCCCATTTTTTCAAACATGGCGATGGCTTCGTCACGACTCATCAGCTCACGGCTGACGGTCAGGTTTTCTTTGACGATGTCCTGCATAACATTTTCGATTTTTTCCAGATCTTCCGCCGCGAACGCTTTTTCGTAGGCGAAGTCGTAGAAAAAGCCATCTTCGATTACCGGTCCGATAGTGACCTGCGCGGTTGGGAACAGACGTTGAACAGCCTGTGCCATCAAATGTGCACAGGAATGCCGAATGATATCCAGTCCTTCTTCGTCACGCTCCGTCACAATCGCAAGCTGGGCGTCATCCGAGATCAGATATGAGGTATCTACCAGCGTGCCATTGACGCGGCCAGCAAGCGCTGCCTTTGCCAGGCCAGCACCAATAGATGCAGCTACTTCGGATACAGTAACGGGACGATCAAATTGTCGTTGACTACCGTCGGGAAGAGTAATGGATGGCATAGCGTTCGCAGTTCACAGTTAGATTGATCAGAGATGAATGAGGCCAGACAGCTTGCAAAAATACCACTCGAATCGACTCTTTTCAGGGTGAATTCAACAAAGAGTGGTAGGCACGACCAGATTCGAACTGGTGACCTCTACCATGTCAAGGTAGCGCTCTAACCAACTGAGCTACGCGCCTGCTATTGCTACTTTTTTGCCGGTATAATCGTGCTGCCGCCAAAAGACTGGCGATTATAGGGGCAGTCACCCAAAACCACAAGAGTGAAACCCATAGCAATCGGTGCTAAGTGGCTATAAAAAGAACACATCGGCTTCAGTCAGCTTGCATCAACTGTCGTTTGAGTCCGGCGGCCTGGTCGCGTAACAGAGCTGCCTCTTCGAACTCCAGATTGCGGGCCAGCTCAAGCATTTTTGATTCCAGCCTGGCAATTTCCGCAGCGAGAGATTTTGCGTCCAGCAATACTGGGTTGCCAGCCGCATACGACCCCTGCTTCTCTGCAACTGCCCGCACTTTGCGGCGCGCACGCGCATCATTTGCTGCATCACCAGCGTAGGCGCCTTCCATGACATCGGATACTGTTTTGGTCACCCCTGCGGGGGTTATATTGTGTGTTTTATTGTAAGCAAGCTGGACGTCTCTTCTCCGGTCTGACTCATCAATTGCCCGCTGCATGGAGCCGGTAATTCTGTCAGCGTACAAAATGGCGCGGCCGTTAAGATTTCGGGCAGCACGACCAACAGTTTGAATGATAGAGCGCTCCGATCGCAAAAATCCCTCTTTGTCTGCGTCAAGAATGGCTACCAGTGATACTTCGGGGATGTCCAGACCCTCTCGCAGAAGGTTGATACCCACTAATACATCGAAATTGCCGAGGCGCAGATCTCTGATAATTTCAGTGCGCTCAACAGTATCAATATCAGAGTGCAGATAGCGGACTCTGACATCATGATCCATCAGATAATCTGTCAGATCTTCTGCCATCCGTTTGGTCAACACAGTGACCAGCACACGTTCCTGTTTTGCCACTATTTTACGAATTTCGGAGAGAAGATCGTCAACCTGTGAGCTGGCCGGTCTGATCTCCAGCACAGGGTCAATAAGGCCCGTTGGCCTCACCAGTTGATGAACCGTCTGTCCCGCACGGTCCGCTTCATAAGGGCCTGGCGTTGCGGAAACAAATATCAACTGTGGCGTCAGGGCCTCCCACTCTTCAAAACGCAGAGGACGATTGTCCAGAGCAGAGGGTAGCCTGAAGCCATATTGCACGAGGGTCTCTTTTCGCGAGCGATCCCCTTTATACATTGCGCCAATCTGTGGAATGGAGACATGAGACTCATCAACAACGACCAAAGCATCCGGCGGCAAATAGTCGAATAATGTAGGGGGCGGTTCTCCTGCCTGGCGACCAGAAAGATAACGTGAGTAATTTTCAATCCCGTTGCAATAACCGAGCTCAGTCATCATCTCCAGATCAAATTTTGTGCGTTGGGACAGGCGTTGTGCTTCGACAAGCTGATGACTCTTCTCCAGTGCAGTCACGCGCTCGTTTAACTCGACTTTTATCAGCTCAATCGCATCAAGAACCTTCTCTCTAGGTGTGACGTAGTGAGATTTGGGGAAAATGGTAAGACGCGGCACCTTGCGTATTACCTCCCCGGTCAATGGATCGAAAAAAGCCAGATTCTCGATCTCATCATCAAACAGTTCGACGCGCACCGCAAACTTGTCCGAATCAGCAGGAAAGATATCGATCACATCTCCGCGCACTCTATAGGTTGCGCGCTGAAGATCCATATCATTGCGGGTGTATTGCATATCAGCCAGGCGGCGCAAAATGTAGCGCTGATCCACTTTGTCACCTCTGTCGAGGTGCAAAACCATTTTCAGATAAGAACCCGGGTCACCCAGTCCATATATCGCTGATACAGTTGCTACTACAATCACATCTCGTCTTTCAAGAAGTGCTTTAGTAGCAGACAATCTCATTTGCTCAATGTGCTCGTTGATCGAGGAGTCTTTTTCAATGTAAAGATCTGATGACGGGACATAGGCTTCAGGTTGATAATAATCATAATAAGAAACGAAGTACTCAACGGCATTATCCGGAAAGAATTCTGAGAACTCTCCATAAAGTTGCGCTGCCAGGGTTTTATTCGGAGCCATAACCAATGCAGGTCGTTGAGTCTGGGCAATAATATTCGCGATTGTAAATGTTTTGCCCGAGCCGGTTACACCCAGCAGAGTTTGTGCGTGCAAACCCTCGTTCAGCCCTTCCGCAAGGCTTTTGATAGCAGTGGGCTGATCGCCTGCCGGGCTGAAATCCGAACGCATTTTGAAAGGTATGTTCATGGTAATAAGTATACACGTCTGATGTCTTCCGATGCGTGCGAATCAAGGTTTTATGCCGATTAATCAGCTCATAAAAAGTTCCTGAGAAAGGTTGACCGACCCCTAAAATGTCATTACTATACGCGTCCTGTTGGGGCCACACAGATGGCCGACATTACTGCCCAATAGCTCAATGGTAGAGTAGTTGACTGTTAATCAATTGGTTCCTGGTTCGAGTCCAGGTTGGGCAGCCAAATTCCTTCGCAGAATCCGATATATCCAATCCTATCCGTTTCTACCTGTGGTATCGCACGCGATATGGTGGGTATTATGATATTTTCCAAAGTATCTCCGCAGGTCCTGGTGTCCTCCCCTCTTTTTGTTTCTATTTCCAACGCGGTTTATTGATTCATATTAAGGATGGGTTAAAGTATCTCCCGTCATCATATGGTTGATGCTTATTATGGATATTCAGGAGAATAAAGATGTTTAAAGCCCTGCTCACGAGCCTGCTGCTGGCGTTCAGCCTGATCGCACACGCTGCCGACGATACAAATCCGGTTGTAGTCATGGAAACCAACAAAGGCACTGTGGTCATAGAGCTATGGCAAGACCGGGCGCCTGTTTCTGTTGAGAACTTCCTCAAGTACGTAGACAACAATCTCTATAACAACCTGATTTTCCACCGTGTAATTCCCGGATTTATGATTCAGGGTGGTGGATATACCAGCAGCTTTACAGAAATGTCAGGCTATCCTCCAATTAAAAACGAAGCCAGCCCAACTTTAAAAAATGACCGGGGAACGTTGGCTATGGCCAGAACCAATGTGGTAGATAGCGCTACAAGCCAGTTTTTTATCAATCTGGTGGATAATGAGTTCCTGAATCAGACCGGTACTACGGCGCAGAATTTTGGGTATGCAGTATTCGGGCAGGTAATCGAAGGTATGGACGTTGTGGATGCTATAGCAGGAGTTGCGACTGCCAACCAGCGCCAGCACCAGAATGTTCCAATTGATCCGATAATTATTCAGTCAATGACAAGACGTTAATCCGGAAGCCATAAGCTGCGTCCGGTGTATCACCTGGTTGATCACCGGAGCGCAGATAACAGCCTATCGATTCTGCTATCAACGCTTGTGAAGTGGTGCTGCTTTAATCGGAGCAACCTTCAGTGCAGTGACTTTGGAAGGGTAGCTTCGGGTTGGCACATCAGGCTCAGCCGGCGCAAGATCATGGTCTGACTCACTCCATAACAAATCATCGCTCAGATTGGACGGCTCAAAACCATCAACTGCTGCCATCAGTATCCTTCTTATTGTCGCAAGATCAAGGTTCTGACAGGCGATTTCTAAATCCGCCAACATTTTCTCAAGAATGTCCCAGGTGAGATAGTCTTCCTCCGCCCGCATGATTTTTGGATGTTCCGTGCCGGTTACTGACTCCCCTATTAACAACTCCTCAAATAGTTTTTCACCCGGTCTTAGTCCGGTGTATTCGATAGAAATATCGCCTCGATAAGAGTTTTCGTCTTTGACCACGTAGCCCATCAGGTGAATCATTTTGCGTGCGAGGTCAACTATCCGGATGGGTTCATGCATATCCAATACAAAAACATCACCACCGCTCGCCATGGAACCTGCCTGAATAACCAGCTGGGCAGCTTCCTGGACTGTCATGAAATAGCGTGTTACTTCGGGGTGAGTGACGGTGACTGGCCCGCCCTGGCTGATCTGCCGCCGGAACAGCGGCACAACAGAGCCTGATGAGCCGAGCACATTGCCGAACCGGACCATACTGAAACAGGTTTGACCTTGTTGTGCGGCAAGTGCCTGCAGAACTTGTTCAGCAAAGCGTTTAGTGGCACCCATCACGTTGGTGGGACGAACCGCCTTGTCTGTCGAGATCAGGACAAAGTGTTCAACATTCAGTTTCTGTGCGGCAAGCGCAGCAACAGCTGTTCCAAAAATATTATTGTGCGCGCCTTCTATCACATTGCGCTCAACCATCGGCACCTGTTTATAGGCCGCTACGTGATAGACCGTTTTGACCTTGAATCGCTCAAGAACAGCCTCCATCAGATTTTTGTTGCAAACATTGCCGAGCACCGCAATTATCTCTGTAGTATCGCTGCCTTTGCCCTGAACAGAGTCGCGCAGGCTGACCAGTTCATGCTCTATGTCGTAGAGTCCGAACTCAAAGCTGTCCAGAAGCACGAGCCTTGAGGGTTTTAACCCGATAATCTGGCGGCAAAGTTCAGAGCCAATTGATCCGGCAGCACCGGTAACCATAACAGGTTTGCCGGTTATGCATCTGCCCATGAGGTCAGGATCAGGAGGAACAATATCTCGCCCCAACAGATCTTCGATATCAATGTCTCTGACTTCATCGACATGAAATTTGCCGGATCTCATGTCAAACAACTCGGGAACTGTTTTGACATGGATAGGCAGATGTTCAAGACGATTGAGAATTTCTTTGCGTTCGGCGTGAGTGGCAGAGGGAATTGCGAGCAGTATTTGTCTGACTGAAAAGTTCTTTATCAGTTCTGACAACGCAGACGGTGTATACACGCGTATGCCATGGACAATACTGCCTACTATGTGTCGACTGTCGTCAACAAATGCAACTGGCAGGTATTGGTCTCCATTTTGCAGTGCTGCCACCAGTTGCATCCCGGAACTGCCGGCACCGTAAATGATGACTGGCTCTTTAGGTCTGAAGTTTTCGATGAGGCTTTGCAGCGCAAGTTTGGCAACAAAACGGCTTCCCCCAATAAACAATAACGCTATCATCCAGAAAATCGGAATGACCGCGTTATCGGGGGACTCAGGCGAAAGCACAAGGTAGTAGACTGCGCCGAACAGACCTGCTGCAAAAGTTACGCCTTGCAGCACGATGAAACCGGATTGCACCCCCATGTATAACAGAAGCGCCCGGTATAAACCTATTTTGAAAAAGCCCAGAACGCTGACGATGATTGCAAGGGAGGTGAACGCTAATAGCTGCTCAAATTTTCCACCGGAGCTGATGCCCAGCATGGTAAATGATAACCAGACGGCCAGAGCCAGCATCAATGAATCCGCCACCATCAGCAAAGCCTGTTTGACGTGGCGAGAAAGCGGAATGGTATATAAATTCATTCTTTGTCCCGTGTTCCAACAGGTCTGTAGCCGGCCGAGTCAATACCTGAGCCACCAGCTCCGAAGAAAGCAGCAACGAGCATTAACGGTACTATACCAGAGATTGCGATCAACACCCCATTCTGGGGATATACAACAGCAAGCCAGGACATGGGTAACAGCCAGACTATGTTGACCGCGGTATACATGCCGACCACGGCGGTATGCGAGCCGCTTCGGCGAGCCAGATGCTGATAGGCGTGTGTGCTGTGTCCCTCAATCACACTCTGCCCCCGAAACGCTCGTCGGAGCAGTGTGAATGTAGTGTCTGCGATAAAACTGCCCATCAGCAGCACCCAAACCCAGACCGACAAGGAGCCCTGATAATGGGAAATAAGTGCTATAAGCCCTAAAAAGAACCCTAAAAAAGTACTACCGACATCTCCCATAAAGAGCTTCGCCGGTGGGGCATTCAACAGCAGAAACCCCAGACATGAAACGAATAATCCTGCACACACCCAGGCCAGTTCTGTTTGCTGACCTATCAGAAGGAAACCTGCTGAGGCGCTGACAAACATGCATTGTACTGTGGCAAGACCATCAATACCGTCCATGAAATTATAAAGATTGAGAAGCCACACAAGCGCAACTATCAATAACAGGGATTGCAGGAAGGCAGGCAGCACAATCCAGCCGCCAAAAAAAGGCTCAGGTACAGGCCCCAGCAGTGAGAGGGCTGTAAAAGCTGACAGCAAGTGTACAGGCAGTCGATATTTTACTGGCAAACCTTTCAGGTCATCCAGAAAGCCAGTCAATGCAACAGGTACGGCGCACAGGAGAACCATAACCTCTCGCCATGAAATAATCTGCTGGAGAAAAAGGATAACGATAAAAATCAGATTGCCCGCAACGATTGCTACTCCGCCACCGCGAGGGGTTGCAGTTTTATGTGCCGATCTTGCAACTGGTTGGTCAAGCAAACGAACCGAACCATGTCGACTCATCACTAAACTGAGAAGCCAGGACAGGAGAAATACCCCTGCCAATGAAGTCCATAAAAACATAAGCCGTCCACACTCACATCAGACGCTGTAGAATGAAGCGCCCGCCGGCGCCCATTCTACAGCAAAGTGCTGCCTCAGAGCCTCATTCCTCTACAGGAGTAACAAGGATACGGCTTCGGTTTCTTTCCAGAGTTGCTTTGCCTATTCCACGCACTTTCTGCAAATCGTCGGCTGTTTTAAAGTCGCCGTTTTGCTCGCGGTAAGCAATGATGTCATGAGCCTTTGCCATACCAACGCCGTCTAGCGCCAAGGCCAGAGTTGCGGCATCAGCAGTGTTGATATCAACCTGATTGTGGATGATCTGAGCCTGCTCCGGCGGGGTATTGTCAGGGTTCTGAGATTGAGCGTGCACACCAGTTGATAACGTCAGCATTAATGATGCAAATGCTGCTGCCACTATACTCAGGCCGTATTTAGACCTTACAGCCCTTAGCGTTTTTGCAATCAGACCAGATACAAACGAAACATCAGACAAGAGATACATAGGAAACTCCTTTTCCCAAAAATGAATGGTATGTCCGAAAACCGGACTTTTCAGCCGACAAACGCGGACTTCAACGCCACGTTGTCTGCTGAAAAGGTTTTAGCACAAACTTGGCGCGGTGCCAGAAATTTCTGCGAGAATCTGATGTAATTTTTCAATTGGTCGACGGGCTTGAGTAATAGGCCGGCCGATAACAAGATAACTACTTCCGGATAAAACTGCTTGTCCCGGTGTGACCACGCGCTTCTGGTCCTGAACCTCATCACCGGCAGGTCGTATACCCGGTGTAACCAGCAAAAAGTCATCACTCAGAAGTTTTCTGAGGGACAATGTCTCAGACGCAGAACAAACTACCCCATCCATACCGCAACCCTGTGCCAGTGATGCCAGGCGTAGTACCTGTTCTTCAGTAGTCCGTTGAATACCTTGCACAACAAGGTCCTCGTCGGCCATGCTGGTCAGTACAGTTACAGCAACCAGAAGCGGTTTGTGGTTGCTTTCTGACACGGCAGTTTTTGCTGCACGCAACATCTCCGCCCCACCAGACGCATGAATGGTCAGCATCCAGACATTCAGCGCGCAGGCAGCACGCACGGCTTTGTAAACTGTGTGAGGAATATCATGAAATTTCAGATCCAGAAAAACATCAAATCCTTTGGACTGGACCTGTCTCACAAGTTCAGGGCCGTACAGAGTGAATAGCTCTTTTCCTATTTTCACCCGGCACTGATCAGGGTTCAACTGATCGATCAGTTTTATCACCTTGTCCTGATCATCCATATCCAGTGCGACGATGATACGTTTATTGTCTGGCAAAATGTGACTCCCCTAATCTCTTTCCGCGCGATCAAATTTCGGTCTTGAGGCCAACTCTTGCTCAAGTTGCCTGATCCGGTGGCGTAATTGTAAGTGACGTATCAGGCCAGCACCCAGCACCAGACCGGATAATGCACCTGAACAGAATGATATTATGATCCAGACAGATAACGGCCGGGCCTGAAATGAAAAAAGCCCGAAGGACAGCGGAACAGTTTGTGTATTCCATAACGCAAACCCTGCGCTAAGCAAAATCAGACACAACAACAGTAGTATGATGAGCCAGCGTTTTAATCGCTTCATGGTCGGCCATCCTTATGACGGTTTATCCGATACTTCAGAAATGAAAAACGGCGTAATTCTTGCGAACACGCCGTTCTCGTAAAAACATTTCAGGGCATATCCAAACTCAGTTCATCATGCTGTTCACACGGTCCCGCAACTCTTTGCCGGGTTTGAAATGAGGTACGTGTTTGCCACTGAGAGTGACCGGCGATCCTGTCTTGGGATTGCGGCCGACTCTGGGGACACGATAGTGCAGCGAAAAACTGCCAAAGCCGCGAATTTCGATACGGCCGCCGTCAGACAAAGCCTCAGACATATATTCAATGATCGCCTTTACCGCAAACTCACAATCTTTTGAAGAAAGTTGAGTCTGTTTTGCTGCGATACGTTCTATAAGCTCAGACTTGGTCATGACGGTATCCTTTTTAGTATCGAATAAACTTCAGCGTTTACTGCTCTAAGCTATTGTTACTGCTTGTCCATCTGAGCTTTGATCAGATCACCAATGGTGGTCGGGCCGGCTGATGGCATTTCCTGGTTTTTGTGATCCTGGATGGCTGATTTCTCGTCATCAATTTCGATGGCTTTTACTGACAGACCCAGTACACGGTTTTTACGATCAACGCTGATGACTTTCACTTCGATCTCGTCACCAACATTGAGTGCGTTGCGAGCATCTTCAATCTTTTCGCGGCTGATTTCTGAAGCGCGCAGAACGCCTTCTACGCCATTGCCGAGATTAACTGTCGCTGCTTTGGCATCAACTTCAGACACAACGCCTTTTACGATGCTGCCTTTCTCAAACTCACCAACATAGTTGGAGAACGGATCTTCTGAAAGCTGTTTGATACCCAGGGAGATACGCTCGCGCTCCGGATCGATAGACAGAATAACTGTCTCGATTTCGTCGCCCTTTTTGTATGCACGAACAGCTTCTTCGCCGTTCTCATCCCATGAAATATCTGACAGGTGAACCAGACCGTCGATGTTGCCATCGAGACCGATGAAGATACCGAAGTCAGTGATTGACTTGATGCTGCCAGAGATCTTGTCGCCTTTCTTGAACTGCTCGGCAAAACGATCCCATGGATTCTGGAAGCACTGTTTGATACCCAGAGAAATACGACGACGTTCTTCGTCGATATCCAGAATCATCACTTCTACTTCGTCGCCCAGCTGAACAATCTTGGATGGGTGAACGTTTTTGTTTGTCCAGTCCATTTCAGATACGTGCACCAGGCCTTCAACGCCCTCTTCCAGCTCAGCAAAACAGCCGTAATCGGTCAGGTTGGTTACACGGGCTTTCACCTTGGTGTTTTCCGGGTAACGCGCTTTGATTTCTACCCACGGATCTTCGCCGAGTTGTTTCAGGCCAAGTGATACGCGGTTGCGGTCACGATCGTACTTCAATACTTTAACTTTGATTTCATCGCCAACATTCACGATCTCGCTTGGATGCTTGATACGCTTCCAGGACATGTCGGTAATGTGCAGCAGACCGTCTACGCCGCCCAGATCAACGAATGCGCCGTAGTCAGTGAGGTTCTTGACCACACCTTTAATAACAAGGCCTTCCTGCAGGCTGGCCAGCAGTTCATCACGCTCTTCAGAGCTGACTGCTTCCAGTACAGCACGACGCGATACAACAACGTTGTTACGTTTCTGATCGAGTTTGATCAGTTTGAATTCCAGCAGCTGGCCTTCAAGGTGAGTCGTGTCACGGATCGGACGCACGTCAACCAGAGAGCCCGGCAGGAATGCACGGATATTGTTAAGGTCAACAGTAAAGCCGCCTTTGACTTTGCCATTGATGATGCCTTTGACGATTTCGTTTTTCTCGAAAGCCGCTTCCAGATCCATCCAGGATTCTGCGCGCTTGGCCTTTTCTCTGGACAAGCGTGTTTCACCAAAACCGTCTTCAACAGTTTCAAGTGCAACTTTTACTACGTCACCGATGGCCAGGGAAAAACCACCGTTCTCATCCAGAAACTGGACGCGCGGGATAACGCCTTCGGACTTCAATCCGGCGTGGATCGTTACCCAATCCGAGTCAATGTGAATGACCGTGCCGTTAACAATGGCACCTGGTGTCATGTCTACTTCGATAAGACTCTGTTCAAATAAATCAGCGAAACTTTCAGTCATGTTAATTCCTGTTAATTAATTAAGCAGAGTACGAGGAGTCGGGCCTTCTATCAGAATAAAAGGGTGATCCGCTACTCTTTATCTGCCTTCGTTCAACCGTGTACCAGCACACACGGGCCAATTAAAAAAGTCTGACGACGGACATTGCTGGCTCCGCAATCAGACTGTTCTTGCTCTTAGAAAAGAGCCGTCTTACGACGTTTGCAAATCTACCAATCCGAGAACCTTCTGCAATACTTCATCGATGCTCATCGAGCTTGTATCAATAAGCACTGCATCAGCGGCCGGGCGTAACGGAGCGATTGCCCTGTTGCTGTCCCTGTCGTCTCTGGTCTGGATATCTGCCAAAAGGTCGCAGAGCTTAACATCAATACCCTTTGCAATCAACTGCTTATATCGGCGATCTGCGCGCTCCTGGGCTGAAGCCGTCAGGAACACTTTTACAATGGCATCAGTGAAAACAACTGTGCCCATATCACGGCCATCGGCAACCAGCCCGGGCATCCTGCGAAACGCCCGTTGACGCTCAAGTAAAGCGGCCCTTACTGCCGGCAACGCAGCAACGGCAGAGGCTGCAGCGCCGGCCTGTTCGGTGCGGATTTGATCAGTGATTTCACTGCTCTCCAGCCAGATACGCTCGTCCGAACCTGTTCCGAACCGGATATCCAGTTTTGATGCAATGTCAGAAAGAGCGGATTCATCTGACAGTGCTATCCCTTTAAGCTTGCCGGCAAGTGCCAGAATTCTGTAAAGCGCACCGCTATCCAGATAATGCCAGTTCAGCCGCTCAGCCGCCAATCGGCTTATGGTGCCTTTCCCTGCACCTCCCGGCCCGTCAATTGCTAACACTGGGGGGGGCGCACGACTTGCAATTTCTATCACATGTATTTCCTTGGATATGGCTTTCAGATATTTGAAATAACTGCTTTTAATTGATATTAAAATTCAGTCCGAATCCCATTTCCGCCATCAGATGCAACAGGCCCGGGTAATTTTCCGCCAGCTCGCCGGGTTGTGTGACAATCAGCTGCCCTTGAACTTTTTGTGCCATTACGATAGCTATCAGACAAGATACAATATTTGAAGAAAGATTGAGTTCTGCTGCTTGCAATGGTACCGGACGAATAACAAGAACTCCATTTTCAAAGTCAGTGCCGGCCGCCCAGTCAATGAGTTCGCTGGCGTCCCTTATCAGGTTTTGCGCCCTGTCAGCATTTATGACAATGCTGGTTTCGCCTACCGCAAGAGCCGCTGCTGCAAAAATGGTCAGTAACTGATCATCTGGCAGCTGAGTCCCCGACAGATCAAGTCTTGCACCAGACAAGACTGATGAGCGGCAGACAATCTCCTGCCCTTCCCCCTCATCAGTGTCGATTAACTCGATATTAGCACCCAGTTTTTGCAGGCACTCCAGCACTGAGCCAGACTGATGGGGCTCGGTAACTGCCTGCAACTGGATGATCGACTCCGGCAAAATTGTGGCACCCAACACCATCAATCCAACCAGAAACGGGTCTGCAGGAAGTGCCACAGTCAATGATTGTCCCGTCTCTGCATGGTTTCCGGACGGCTGTTCGCCATAAACCCAGACCACGCCGTCCTCCGGACCAACAACGGGGACGCCGGTTGCGCGTAGATCGTGTATTGCGGCAAGTGCCGCAATGCTTTCGGGAAAGCCTTCAATTCTGCTAACCCCTGAGGAATTTGCACTCTTTTCCAGTGCTTTGCATGCAACGGTTAGATTGGCAGGAGGTCTGTAGAATCCGCTCAAGGAGGATCCGGGGCGTACCGCGATATATTCCGGGTCGATCGTAAAACCTGATGTGGTCAGGTCTTGAGCCATTGTCCCTGAGGGTCTGAATCGACGAATAAACTCGTCTCGTACGCGTTTCGCCCGCGCAAACTCTGATTGCATGCCATCGCCATCACCCTGTAACAGACGTTTGCGCATTTCTCCAAGACTGCTGACGTAGGCATCGAGCACATCAACGGTGGCGTCACAATTAGCCAGAAATATATCGCGCCACATGTATGGGTCGCTGGACGCAATGCGGCTAAAATCTGCAAAACCGCCAGCGGCATAGTCAAAAACCTGCTGCGCCCTGTCGCGCTCGCTCACTGAATCAACCAAGGTGTTAACCAGCGTAAAGGCCAGCAGATGCGGCAGATGGCTGGTTCCCGCGAGCACCTCGTCGTGCCGCTCAGGTGTCATTCCATGCACATCCGCGCCAAGGGTCTGCCACAATTGCATGACTGTTCTCACTGCCTGCGAGCTGTTTTCTGCCAGCGGCGTCAGAATCACTTTACGATTGCGAAAAAGATCCGCTCTCGAGGCTTTATATCCACTCTGTTCAGAGCCTGCAATGGGGTGACCGGGTACAAAACGATGTAACGAATCTGCGTACAGACGCCGCGCGTCTTTGACTACGTTGCCTTTGACGCTGGCGGCATCTGTAATAATAACGTCAGGTCCAATCAGGTTCCTCAATTGCTCCAGTATGGGCCGCACAGTCAGAGTAGGCGTGCAAAGTATAATGAGATCGGCCTGAGGAGCCATGGTTTCCAGATTAGTGGAACAGGCATGGATGCTGCCATCTATCAGCGCTGACTGTAGAGCCGTCTCATCCCGCCCGTGTGCCAGAATCCGGATGCCGGGAACAGCATGGGCCAAGCCACGGGCTATGGAGCCGCCAATCAGCCCGAGGCCGATAATAAGAATGGTTTTATTTTCCAGAAGGCTCACGGTTCCGCAGTACCGGAGGTTGGTGCACGAGGAAACGAGCCCAGATTTTTGATCTTCACCGCCCGGCCGGCCAATTGCTGAAACACATGACGAACAGGCTCATCGTCCATATGTCCCTCAAAGTCGATAAAAAATATGTAGGACCACATATCGTCTCTTGCAGGTCTGGTTTCAATACGCGTCAAACTGACCTGATATTGGTCAAATGGTTCAAGCAGCCGAAATAGCGCACCAGGCTTGTTTTCCGTGTACACCAGTATTGAAGTCTTGTCATTTCCCGTCGGGAAAGTCTGACGCGCACGAGACATCACAAGAAAACGGGTGGTGTTATTGCGCCTGTCCTGAATCCGGGGATAAACAATCGACAGACCAAAGTTGCGCGCTGCCATTTCGCCGGCAATCGCTGCTGTTGTTTTGTCTTCAGATGCCAATCTGGCTGCAATCGCATTGCTACTGGCCTCACAAAGCTCCGTATCCGGATAATGTGTCCGCAGCCATAACCTGCACTGACCAAGCGATTGTTTGTGCGAAACAATACGTCGAATTCCCGCCAGCGACGCAGGATCTTTCAGCATCAGATTGTGCTCAATCGGCAGATAAATTTCTCCGACTATCACAAGAGAGGTATCAATCAGGCAATCCAGCGTATTGTTAACCGCACCCTCTGTAGAGTTTTCTACCGGCACCACCCCATACATGGCATTGCCGGCTTCAACTTCCAGAAACACATCGTCTATGGCGCCAACGCTGATGCGGTCAGCGCTGGTGCCTGCACCAAAGTAACGTTCAACGGCCGCATGGGAAAAGGTGCCCAGCGGACCGAGAAAAGCGACCTTAACTGCAGTGTCAGTCATCCTGGGCACCAGGTTCGTCATCAGTATCGTCGACGTCTGCTGCTACATTGGCCGCAGCAGCCAGCTCTTCTGCATCAAGCTCAATCGTTTGCAGGTTGTCTGACTCATCAGGCTCAGCTACCGTCTGAATACCTACCAGCGCCTCGTCCTCTTTAACTCTGATCAGGCGCACGCCCTGAGTATTGCGACTCAGCACAGGCACCTCATCAACTCGTGTTCGCACCATGGTGCCGCGATCGCTGATGAGAATGATCTGCTCCCCGCTGGCTACCTGTACTGCACCTACCAATGGTCCGTTTCGATCACTGGTTTGCATGGCTATTACGCCCTGGCCGCCGCGACCATAAACCGGAAAATCCGGTGTCTGGGTACGCTTGCCGTAGCCGTTCTGGCTGACGGTGAGAACCTGCTTGTCTTCCTCCGGAATAATCAACGCAATCATTTCGTGATCCTGCGCCAGTCGAATACCACGTACACCGCGGGCGGTACGGCCCATGGTGCGGACATCGGTTTCGCGGAAACGCAGGACTTTGCCGCTGCTGCTGAACAGCATGATGTCTCGCTCCCCATCAGTCAGTGCTGTACCGATCAGTCTGTCACCCTCGTCAAGTTCAATGGCTCGCAAACCAACACTTCTGGGGCGCGAGAAACTTAACAGTTCGGTCTTTTTGACCGTACCCTGGGCTGTGGCCATGAACACGAAATTACCTTCTGTATATTCACGGATAGGAAGCATGCTGGTAATGCGCTCACCTTCTTCCAGTGGCAGAATGTTGACCAGCGGCCGGCCGCGTGCAGTCCGGCTAGCCAATGGAATATTGAATACTCTGAGCCAATACACTTTGCCTGCGCTGCTGAAACACAGCAGCGTATCGTGGCTGCTGGCAATCAGCAGGTGTTCCAGTTCGTCTTCGTCTTTGAGCGAGGCTGCAGCCTTACCCATGCCGCCGCGACGTTGGGCCTGATAGTCTGCCAACGGCTGCGACTTGGCATAACCACCACGGGAGATCGTCACTACACGATCTTCCTCGGTGATCAGATCTTCCATGGTGAGATCGAGTTGCGAGGCAACGATTTCGGTTTTTCGTTTGTCGCCATAATTTGCACGCACCAGATTGAGCTCTTCACGCATGACTTCAAACAGCCTTGTCTCGCTGTTCAGAATATGAAGAAACTCTGAAATCTGTTGCAGCAACTCTTTGTAATCGTTAATGAGTTTTTCATGCTCGAGTCCGGTCAGGCGGTGCAGCCGGAGATCAAGGATGGCTTGGGCCTGAGCCGGCGAGAGATAGTACTCCTGGTCTTTCAGACCGTACTCGACTGGTAACTCTTCGGGGCGACAGGCATCAGCACCAGCTTCACCCAGCATGGTCAGTACACTTGCAGACAGCCATGAACGGGCAAGCAATTTTTCTTTGGCTTCGGCCGAGCTGGGTGATTCCTTTATGAGCTGAATTACCGCGTCGATGTTTGCCAGCGCGACTGCCAGGCCTTCAAGAATGTGGCCCTTTTCGCGCGCTTTGCGCAGCAGGAAAATGGTTCTGCGTGTGACGACTTCGCGTCTGTGGCGGATAAACGCCTGCAGAATCTCTTTCAGATTCAGAAGTTTTGGTTGGCCGTCGACCAGAGCCACCATATTGATGCCAAAAACTGATTGCATCTGAGTCTGGGCGTACAGATTGTTCAGAACCACTTCGCCAACTTCGCCACGACGCAGCTCGATCACAACGCGCAGGCCGTCTTTGTCAGACTCGTCGCGCAATTCAGTGATGCCTTCGATCTTTTTCTCTTTTACCAGTTCGGCGATCTTTTCTACCAGACGCGCTTTGTTCAGCTGATAAGGAATTTCAGTAATGATAATGGTCTGTTTGCCGGACTTGTCATCTTCGATGACTTCGGCACGTGCGCGCATGTAGATACGGCCACGACCGGTGCGGTAGGCTTCAATAATCCCAGCGCGGCCATTAATGATAGCGGCAGTCGGGAAATCCGGACCTTTAACATATTCCATCAACTCGTCGATGGTAATGTCTTCGTTGTCCATCATGGCGAGGCAGGCATCCACCACCTCAGTCAGATTGTGAGGTGGAATATTAGTTGCCATGCCCACAGCGATGCCGCTGGACCCATTAACCAGCAGATTCGGAACCTGGGTCGGGAATACATCGGGAATCTGTTCAGTGCCGTCGTAGTTATCCGAGAAATCGACAGTCTCTTTGTCCAGGTCAGCCATCAGATCATGTGCGATCTTCGCCATGCGGATTTCGGTATAACGCATCGCAGCTGCAGCGTCACCGTCAATCGAGCCGAAGTTACCCTGACCGTCTACCAACGGGTATCTGAGCGAGAAGCTCTGTGCCATACGAACTATGGTGTCGTACACAGCAGAGTCACCATGGGGGTGATACTTACCGATTACGTCGCCGACTACCCTTGCAGATTTTTTATAGGGTTTATTCCAGTCGTTGGACAGCACATTCATCGCAAACAGGACTCGTCGATGAACAGGTTTCAGTCCGTCCCGCACATCCGGCAGGGCGCGTCCGACAATCACACTCATGGCATAAGCAAGGTAGGACTCCCTCATTTCGCTTTCAAGCGAGACCGGGAGGATCTGTTTGGTAGATTCCGTCATATTATTTCCATCATGCTGTTCCGTCATTTTCTGCCAGTCTCAGGGGGCTTGAATCCCAGCTGATCCGGCAGCTTCTGGCGCCTGCTTTGCAGGTGCCTTAAAACGTCGGGATGTTACCATAGACAGCCCTCTGCCGGACACTAAAATCCGGATTGATATCAATCTCCTGCTGCGCTGCAAACTTGGTTATAATCGCCGCCCACACTAGTCGGTGACGGATATGGTTTATGAGCAACCCGAATGCAGTTGATGCTGATCTTGTGATACATGCCAGCTGGATTATTCCGGCCACCGAGGACAATCTGGTGCATCGGGATGCCTGCCTGGCTGTTGCTGACGGCAAGATTCTGGGTATTTGCAGCAGTCATGCTGCAGACGGGCATTTCCGGGCTGGAAAAACCTTGCATCTGGACGGACAGGTGCTTATCCCGGGTCTGATCAATACCCATGGCCATGCAGCGATGACGCTGTTCAGGGGCATCGCCGACGATTTGCCGCTGCAGACATGGCTGGAGCAGCACATCTGGCCCCTGGAAGCCCAATTTGTCAGCGAAGACTTTGTCTATCAAGGCACCCAGCTGGCCATAGCCGAGATGATTCGCTCGGGAACTACCTGTTTTGCCGACATGTACTTTTTCCCTGAAGCCAGCGCCCGCGCCGCTACAGAGGCTGGCATGAGAGTGCAACTGGCTGCACCAGTCATCGATTTCCCTAATCCCTGGTCTGCCAATGCAGACGAGGGCATTTTTAAAACAACGCAACTGCATGACGCCTGGCGCAACAGCGAACTGGTCAGCACCGCCTTCGGTCCGCATGCGCCTTACTCGGTTGCTGACGGCCCGTTAAAAAGGATTGCAGTTTTAGCCGAGGAGCTCGATCTGCCAATCCACATGCATGTTCACGAAACCGCTCTGGAAGTTGCGCAGGCTGTCCGGGATCTGGGGCAGCGCCCGATAAAAAGGCTCTATGATCTTGGGCTGCTGAGCCCGAGACTCATCTGCGTGCACGCGACTCAGCTGAATGAGCAGGATATTGAGTTGTTAAAGGAGTCAGGGGCTCATGTTGCCCACTGCCCAGAATCCAACCTTAAGCTCGCCAGCGGATTTTGTCCGGTGGATACGCTGCTCACACGTGGCATCAATGTCTGCCTCGGGACTGATGGTGCTGCCAGCAACAATGATCTGGACATGTTTTCTGAAATGCGTAGTGCGGCATTGCTGGCCAAAGCCGTCAGCGGAGACGCCAGTGCCCTTCCGGCATACAGAGCCTTGCGTATGGCCACCCTGGACGGCGCGCGAGCGCTGGGGCTGGATCGTATGACCGGTTCTCTGGAGCCTGGCAAATGTGCTGATATCGTTGCTGTCCGGCTAGATGAGCTGAACACAGTTCCGGTTCACAATCCGGTTTCGCAATTGGTCTACAGTACACAAGCCAGCCAGGTCAGCCATGTATGGGTCAATGGCAAGCAACTACTCAATGACGGTGAACTGACCTCCATTAATCGCCGTAACCTTCTGGAAATAGCCCGCCACTGGCAAGACACTTTGGGAACCCGTTATGACACAGCCAAACAGTAACCGTGATGACGCGGAAATTCGCAAATTTGAAGCGCTCGCCTCCCGTTGGTGGGATGCCAATAGTGAGTTTCGTCCGTTGCACGAAATCAACCCCCTGCGCATGGGATTTATCAGTAGCAAAATCAATCCTGCCGGACAGCGTTGTATTGATATCGGTTGCGGGGGCGGCATCCTGAGCGAAGCGCTGGCCCGTCAGGGTGCCAGCGTCACGGCCATAGATCTGGCCGAAGCCTCACTGGCAGTTGCCAGACTGCACAATCTGGAAAGTGGACTGGATATCCACTACGAAAACATTTCTGCGGAAGCCATCGCGGAGCGCGACGCGGGCCTGTACGATATTGTCACGTGCCTCGAAATGCTTGAGCACGTTCCTGATCCGGAGTCTGTCGTTGCGGCTTGTGTGCAATTGGTCAGGCCTGGCGGTCATCTATTTTTTTCTACCATTAACCGCAACCCCAAGTCATGGTTGTTTGCAATTGTAGGTGCGGAGTACGTTCTCGGCCTGCTGCCCAAGGGTACACATGACTACGCCAAATTCATAAAACCGTCAGAGCTTGCGAATTGGTGTCGCCATCACGGCTTACAGCAAGGAGAGCTCGTTGGTATGGCATACAATCCTCTGACCAAAAAATACAGCCTGGAAAAAAACATAGATGTTAACTACGTTTCTCACTACCAAAAACCCGAATAATTACAGTGTATAAAAACAATGATCTAATGAGTAATGTGAGGTCTGGTAACAGACAACTGCTGTGTCCGGGCTTGACAGTATTGTTCGATCTTGACGGAACACTGGTTGATACCGCTCCGGATTTTCAGGCAGTGCTGAATCATTTGTGCGCAATCCACAACGTTGTTCCGCCCAGCGCGCAGGCAATCCACTCAACGGTGTCCAGCGGCGCCCGGGCTTTGATAACGCTTTCGTTCAACATGGGGCCGGAAAACAGCCGCTTCCCCGGGTTGCTTCAGGAATTGCTGGATAGTTATGAGCGACAGATAGACAACACCATGGCTAAACTTTATCCGGATATGGATCGGCTGCTGCAACTGCTGGAACAACAGTCCATTCCCTGGGGAGTTGTGACTAACAAACCTGAGCGCTTTTCGAAACCATTGATGGCTAAACTCGGGCTGATGTCTCGCTGTGCAGTATTGATTTGCCCTGACCATGTCCGATATACGAAACCACATCCGGAGCCTCTGTTGTTAGCATGCACGCTCACTGGCGGAACTGCCGGGCAGAGTATTTATGTGGGTGACCATCCACGCGATATTGAAGCAGGAAAAGCGGCTGGCATGAAAACAATTGCCGCTGCCTATGGATATATGCCGGAATCACCTCCGGTGGAAAGCTGGGAGGCTGACCTTGTTGTTGGCTCCGCCAAAGAAATCATCGACTATTTTTGGCCGGGCAGACCCCCTGGCCTCAATGACTAAGGAATAAAAATGTCTGACCTGAGTAGCGCCACAAAAAGTCTGACCGACCGCATCATTCTGATCACCGGGGCTGGCGACGGTATCGGCCGTGCAGTTGCGCTAGCGAGTGCGCGCGAGGGTGCAACAGTAATATTACTGGGAAGAACACAAGAAAAACTGGAAAAGGTATACGATCTGATAGTGGCGGAAAACCTCCCGGAACCCATTATTCACCCCATGGATCTTGCAACTGCCACTAACGAAGAATACGAATTGCTCGGGCGTAGTATCGATGAACAATTCGGGAGACTTGACGGTTTGTTGCACAATGCCAGCGTACTTGGGTTGCTTGGTCCGGTTCAGTATTTTGCCCCCGAGTCATTGATGAAAATCATGCAGGTCAACGTTAACGCTGCATTTCTCATGACCCGTGCGCTGCTGCCGGCTCTACTGAAATCCGACAGCGGGCGTGTTCTTTTTACATCCTCATCCGTAGGGCGAGCGGGACGAGCCTATTGGGGGGCATATTCCGTGAGTAAGTTTGCTACCGAAGGTTTGATGCAGGTGCTGGCCGATGAGTTGGCGAATACCAGCGCTATACGTGTCAACAGTATCAACCCCGGCGCCACCAGAACTGAAATGCGGGCGGCAGCCTACCCAGCGGAAAACCCCAATACTCTGCCGACGCCCGAATCCCTGACGCCTGTCTACATCTACTTGCTTGGCAAGGGCAGTCAGCATTTGCATGGTCAGGCGCTTGATATAAGAAAGATGCTGACAGAATTACCGCCAACAATCTGACACTTATGTATTCATGATTGCCGTTGGCGCCGGAAGAGCGGCAAAAATTGCCGCTCCCACTCACCAATCAATTATCATTAAAGCCTGAAAGCCAATACAAAAAACGTCTAACATATTGTTTTTATTGGCTTAAAATAAACAGCTTTGCTTCTGGCACGTTTCTCGCTTAACACACTACGACGAGTATTGTGGAGATGCCAGATGGCCCCGCCAATGAACACAGCAACTGCTATTGATCTGAGTCTTGTCCGGCAACAGGCAGGACTGCTACTGCCATCGCGTGATTCAGTGAATCTTGTAGCAGAAGCAAGATTCCGCTTACTCAATGTTCTGCAGACGTCGCTGTATCTGGACGACATCCTGAAAATGTTCAATGACGAACTGAATTGCCTTCTTAGGGTAAGTGGCATGCAGTACGTCAACGAGAGTCTGAATATTCAGGTGCACCACGGTGATTATGAAGTACACCACTGTGCCTATCGTCTGATTACACAGAGTAACCATCTGGGCGAGATAGTCTTTTATCGTGAGACGCGATTTCACGATCAGGAACTTGAAACCGTAGAGACACTATTGAGCACCCTGCTGTCTCCAGTGCGAAACGCACTGCTGTATCGGATGGCACTGGCAGCCTCCCTTACGGATCCATTAACCGGTGCGGGTAATCGCTCTGCTCTGATCAACAACCTGCAGCGCGAGCTCGCACTGGCGCGTCGTAACGCGCAGCATCTGTCAGTGCTTGTGATCGACATCGATAAATTCAAATTCATCAATGATACCCACGGACATGGCGTAGGGGATCTGGTGCTGCAGGAATTGGTTAATGTGATCACAAAAGTTAACCGCAGTACGGATATGTGCTTCCGGTTTGGCGGTGAAGAATTTGTGGTTCTGCTAAGCAACACTAACCGAAAAGGCGCAGAAATTATTGCTAGCCGGCTATGTGAGGCGATTGCCGACTGTCACATATGCACCGACAGTGGTTCTGTTCAGATCAGCGTCAGCATTGGTGCAGCAAGCAATTGTGAAACAGATACGGAAGAGAGCCTGATTAACCGGGCAGACAAAGCCATGTACGAAGTGAAGCGACGTGGCGGCAACAATATAAACTGGCTTTAGCACGTTATTGCAGTGCAGAAAACCGGCGACTATTCAACTGTAAAGAAAATAAGGTAACCACCATGACAGTCACGATGCATAGCCTCGGCCCCAAAAATGGAAACAGCCGTGAGCAAACAACTCCGCCTACAAGAGCGCAGGGCCGCGAACAGGAAATGCGTCGCCTTATGAGTGAAAGTCTTAGTGATACAGTAGAAATTGCGGCGTTACAGCAACGACTGTTAAGCAGCCTGACCCGGGGTATTGCACTGGACGGTTTGCATTATCAGAATGAGGACCTGGATCTCGATATTCAGGTGGGTGAGCAGTCTTTACACAGTTGTGGTTATCGACTGCTGTTTACCGACGAGTATCTGGGTGAGATTACTTTTAAACGCAAGCGCCGGTTTACCGAGCGGGAAATGCAGCTGATCGAAGCCATCATCCCTGCTCTGTTAAAGCCATTGCGAGAAAGCCTGAGATCGCAGCAGGAAAACGGCGTCTGACATTCGCCGCCAGCAGGTTGTGACGCTGGCCGGTATCAGCCCCGGCCACGCGTTTTCCTCGGTACTTTGCGCATTGAGGACGCAAGCGGCGGGGTCATGCCGGCAGCCTCATATAGCGTAATCAATTCTGGTGTTTTCATTTCGTAAATCTGACCTTTCTTGATGCGGCTGGGAATAAAGACCGGGCCATATCGCACACGTTTAAGTCTGCTTACACGAACCCCCTGAGATTCCCAGAGCTTTCTGACTTCACGATTGCGACCTTCCATAAGAACAACGTGATACCAGCGATTTTTGGCTTCACCGGCAAAAAACCGTACGTCAGTGAAACGGCATAAATGATCTTCAATCATTACACCTTTGATCAGCGTTTTGATCATTTCATCCGTCACTTCACCCATCACACGCACGGCATATTCACGATCAATATTTGCTGAGGGGTGCATCAGTCGATTGGCAAGCTCACCGTCTGTTGTAAACAACAAGAGACCACTGGTATTAAAGTCCAGGCGGCCTACGGCGACCCAGCGGCCATGTTTAATTGCAGGCAATTTGTCGTAAACCGAAGGTCGACCTTCAGGGTCGCGGCGCGAACATATTTCGTTTTCAGGCTTGTTGTAAATCAGCACTCTGGGGATGATTGCATCCGGGCTGGTATTGACAACTTTTTTACCGTCAACAACGAGGCTGTCATCATCTCCAGCGCGATCACCGAGAGTAGCGATCTTGCCATTGAGTTTTACACGCCCCTGCACTATCCAGGCTTCCATTTCACGGCGCGAACCAAAACCGGCTCTGGCAAGTACCTTCTGAACCTTTTCGCCCTGCACTTCATCTGTCATCTTTTATTTCCTGCGTCGGGTCTTTACCCTGAGTGGTTTGCCCGTCTTCAATATTCTTAGCGGCTGCTTCGGTGGCATTTTTTTCACGATTGTATCCGAGGATTTCATCCAGCGGACGGCGTGCCAGTGCCATGGCTTCATCCTCGTCCAGCAGTTCCTGCTCGTCGATGACGGAATCTTCTGCGTCAACACTGATTTCGTTTTCATCAGGCAACACCAGCACCCGACCTTCGGAGCTGTCCCCGAGATCAAGTTCAGGCATTAGCTGGTCAAGGTCACGTATCTCTGCCAGTGGTGGAAGCTGCTGCAGACTTTTAAGATTAAAATAATCCAGAAACTGCCGCGTCGTGGCGAACATTGCCGGGCGACCTGGCACGTCACGATGCCCTACAACGCGGATCCATTCACGATCCAGCAGCGTGCGTATAATCGTCGAACTGACAGCAACACCCCGAATTTCTTCGATGTCACCACGAGTGATCGGTTGGCGATATGCAATCAGGCCTAGTGTTTCAAGTAATGCACGGGTATAGCGCTGAGGCCTTTCTTCTGACAGCCTGGATATCCACGGACTCAGATGCTGACGTACCTGGAAGCGGAAACCTGAGGCAACTTCTTTAAGCTCGAAACCACGGGCTTCGCAATCAGATGCTATATCTTCAAGCGCAGCCTTGATCCGTTCTGCTTCAGGGCGCTCTCCCTCGAGAAACAGCTCGGCAATGGCGGGCACTGATAAAGGACGTCCAGCAGCCAGCAGCAGGCCTTCAATAATCTGACGCAGCAACGGCGCATCGATTTCTCTGAGTTGATAACCGACTGCCTCAAAAGCATCATCGGCTTCTTCTGTTTCGTTCACTTCGATTTCTGATTCAGTCATGTTGTACCTACCGGCAACTAGCTGCGTGCTTTGATGTGTATCGGTGCAAATGGCTCACTTTGCACGATGTCCACCAAAGAATCCTTGATCAATTCCATTACCGCCAGAAACGTTACAACAACGCCCAGGCGACCTTCCTCTCTCATCAGCAGCGAAACCAGAGGTACAAATCGCTCAGATGACAGCCTCACCAGAATCTCAGCCATTTTCTCTCGTGTCGACAAGGTCTCTCGCTGAACCTGGTGGTGTTCAAACATATCTGCCCGTCTCAGAGCTCCTGCAAGCGCCGCCAGAATTTCCTGTAACTCGACTACGGGGTCAGGCGTATTTCGTTCGAGCTGAGGGATCTGCGCTGCCGCCAGGAAAGTATCGCGCTCAAGCCGTGGCAAAGCATCTATATCTTCGGCCGCTTTTTTGTAACGTTCGTATTCCTGCAGCCTGCGGATTAACTGGGCACGTGGGTCTTCCTCATCTTCTTCGTCATTGCTGCTTCTGGGCAGCAACATGCGCGACTTGATCTCAGCAAGCATGGCAGCCATCACAAGATATTCTGCAGCTAACTCAAATTGATGTGATTCCATTAAATCGACGTAAGCCATGTATTGCTCAGTTATCATGGACACATCGATGTCGAGAATGTCGATGTTCTGACGCTTGATCAGATACAGCAACAGATCAAGAGGGCCCTCAAAAGCCTCCAGAAAAACCTCGAGCGCATCCGGCGGGATATACAAGTCATGCGGCAACTGGGTGATTGCTTTGCCGGCAATGTAGGCGAACGGCATTTCCTGTTGAGCCCGATCAGACTCAACAGCCGGCACTGCAGCCGGCACGATGTCCTCATGTTCACTCATGCCTGTGTCCTCAACGGTAACCTAACCCCATGGCGTGACGCACGTCCTTGAGTGTTTCTATGGCATTACCTCGTGCCTTTTCTGCGCCCTGAACAAGTATAGCTCGCACAGCCTCGGTATCTTGTTGGTAAACACGTGCGCGTGCCTGCATAGGCTCAATTTCGGCCACTACAGCGTCAATTACGGGTTTTTTGCAAGCCAGACAGCCTATGCCTGCGCTTCGGCAGCCTTGTTGTACCCAGGCCTGAGTGTCGGTGTCAGAATATACTTCATGCAGTTGCCACACGGGGCACTTTTCAGGATTGCCGGGATCAGTCAAACGTATTCTTGCCGGATCTGTTGGCATGGTATTGATTTTTTTCGCGACGTCATCGATTGGTTCACGCAAACGAATGGTGTTGCCATACGATTTTGACATTTTCTGACCGTCAAGACCGGGCATTTTTGCGGCCGGTGTCAACAATGCCTGAGGTTCTGCGAGGATCATCTTGCCACTGCCTTCCAGGTAACCCATCAGTCGCTCTCGATCTGACAGTGACAGATTCTGTTGTCCACGCACCAGCGCCTGACCTTGCTCGAGCGCCTGGTGATCACCCTGTTGCTGGAATGCAGTCCGCAACACACTGAACTCTTTAGAGGCTTTTTTACCCATTTTCTTAACCGCTGCCACAGCCAGTTCTTCATACCCCGGCTCGCGGCCATACAGGTGGTTAAATCGACGCGCTACCTCACGTGTCAGTTCAACATGGGCGACCTGATCGGCGCCCACAGGAACATGGCCGGCTCTGTAAATCAGGATGTCTGCGCTTTGCAGCAAGGGGTAACCCAGAAACCCATAGGTCTCCAGATCCCTGTCCTTTAATTTTTCCTGTTGGTCTTTGTAGCTTGGAACACGTTCCAGCCAGCCCAATGGGGTCATCATGGACAACAGCAGATGCAGCTCTGCGTGCTCAGGCACGCTTGATTGCACAAACATGGAGGCCGCATCAGGGTCAACTCCTGCTGCAAGCCAGTCAACAACCATGTCAATAACATGCTCTTCAAGGCCTTGGGGGTTGGCGTAGTGGGTTGTCAACGCATGCCAATCGGCTACAAAAAAGAAACACTCATATTCATGCTGGAGCCGTACCCAGTTTTTTAGCACACCGTGATAATGACCAAGATGTAACTGGCCAGTCGGCCGCATGCCAGACAGCACACGTTTTTGTGAATCTACAGTAGACAATCCCGACTCCCTTTTTATTGGCTGTTTGCTGATGTAAGGCCGATTTGCGAAGAGCGAGCAGCCAATAGGTCGCTGCAGTAAGACATGAGCCCTTTCAAGCGCGGCATTATCGCACAATTCATGTCAGGGGAGTGATTACGGGCTTTGTACCGGTCCGGTATTACTGAAATGGTGAAGGATCGCCCAGACCAACCCGCAATACTTCAGGTACACCGCTTACCAGGTCTATCACGGTGGACGGCTCTATCCCACAGGCACCACTCTCTATGATCAGATCAACTTGTCGACCAAGCAGTTCCTCGATTTCATAGATTTCGGACAACGGTTGGTCATGCCCCGGCAAAATCAGACTGGTGCTCATCACTGGCTCTCCCAGTTCTGCAAGAATCGCCTGGCTAACAGGATGATCAGGAATGCGTAAGCCTATGGTTTTTCGTTTGGGATGCATTAACCTGCGCGGGACTTCTGCCGTTGCGTCAAGAATGAAGGTATACGGGCCGGGCGTGTAAGCCTTGAGTAAGCGATAGGCCGTATTGCTGACTTTTGCGTAAGTCGAAATGGCGGAAAGGTCCGCACACATCAACGTCAGATTATGTTTGTCGCTTAATTGCCTGATCCGTCGAATTCTCTCCAGCGCGTCCTTATCTCCCATATGGCATGCCAGAGCATAGGTCGAGTCCGTGGGGTAAACGATGACGCCTCCTTTGAGCAGACACTCAACAGCTTGTCTGATAAGGCGCGGCTCGGGATTGCGGGGATGTACTTCAAGGGTTTGCGACATGGAGCTGATGTAATTTATAGTGAGGTTTGTTTTAGAGAGCGAAGACAATATCAGGCTGATGTCACAATGTCGACCCAGCCAGAGCCTTAAAAGATAAACACGGATAGAAAATAGACACTTTGTCAGTTCAGAACGGAGATTAAATGTTTTACGCAATTATTAGTGAAGATGTCCCGAATAGCCTGCCGCTGCGCGTGCCCGTTCGCCCTCAGCATGTAGCCCGGCTCGAAGCATTAAGTGATGCAGGCAGGCTGCTGGTTGCCGGACCGCATCCGGCAATTGATTCTGAGAATCCCGGTGATGCAGGTTTTACAGGGAGTCTGGTTATCGCCACGTTTGATTCACTGGAGGCAGCAAAAGCTTGGGCAGATGCAGATCCTTATGTCACCGCCGGCGTATATAAAAGCGTTGTGGTGAAACCGTTCAAGAAGGTTCTGCCTTAATCCCCTACCATCCCGGGTGTCGGAGCAGGTTTCAGATCGGGGAAACCCTCATCCAGAATACTGTTCCAACGCGCAAGATCTTCAGACTTCCGGTCCCACAGTGCGGAAATGTCACCAATAATCGTAATTTTTATGATTCGATCACCTCGCCTGATCTGGTTAACCACTTGCATGCCGGTGGTGACCACACCGAATACTGAGTGCATCCCATCAAGGTGGGGCGTAGGTACGTGGGTAATAAAGAACTGGCTTCCATCGGTGCCCGGGCCGGCGTTGGCGGTCGATAATATACCCGGGCGGTTATGTCGCAGATTGGTTTCGCCTTGAAACCGGTAACCGGGATTACCGGTACCGTTGCCCAGCGGGTCACCGCCCTGCACCATAAATCGGTTTTCTACGCGGTGGAAAGTCAGTCCATCGTAAAATCCACGCAGTGACAGGTTGGCAAAATTTGCTACGCTGGTCGGTGAGCCGCGGTCGTTCAGTTCGATTTCGATATTCCCTCTGTTAGTTTCGATGAGCGCTGACAGCGTTTGTGCATATGCGGCTGATCCTGGTATCAGAGCCGAAACAACCAGACATGACTTCAACAGCACAATGGCCATTATCTTCTTCATTAAAGCTCCTTTTATCTGCTTAGGTGTCACTTCTCAAACTTAGGGTAACTGGGGCGTGATCCGAGAAGTTCTGGTCTGTATATATCGCGGAGGCGTGCACCCGGGTGGCGAGTTCTGGTGTGATGACGTGATAGTCGAGTCGCCAACCCACGTTTTTTGCTCTGGCCTGTCCCCTGCTCGACCACCAGCTGTATTGCCCCGGCATCTGGTTCACCAAACGAAAAGCATCCACAAAACCCAGTTCCTCATAAATATGAGTCAACCAGGAGCGTTCCTCGGGAAGAAACCCGGGATTATTACGGTTTGCCCGCCAGTTTTTCAGATCGATCTCTTTGTGACACATATTCCAGTCACCACAAATGATATATTGCCGGCCGTCATTTCTGAAGCTCAGCAAGAGTGGCAAAAGTCTTGCCAGAAACTCGAATTTAATCTGCTGGCGGAGTTCGCCGCTGGAACCTGAGGGCATGTAGAGTGAAACAACACTTAATTTGCCAAAGTCAGCCTGAATATAGCGCCCTTCCGCGTCAGCAATATCCCAGCCAATGCCACGAACTACCCGATCGGGCTTGACCCGGGAATAAATCGCCGTACCCGAATACCCCTTCTTCACCGCGTCATAATAGAAACAGTGGTATCCCTCCGGGTAAAACACCCCTCCGCCCAACTGGTGTTCCTGGGCTTTGGTTTCTTGCAGGCAGACAATATCCGGAGCCTGAGTCGCCAGCCAGTCAAAAAAACCTTTTTTTGCCGCCGAACGAATACCGTTGCAATTAAATGTTGTGATTTGCATGTCGACGTTTTTCAAATCCTGACGTTGTTATACTGGAGTCGTTACCTTAACGGGGTGATAAGAAACACATTTGCTACCAAAATGCTGCCGTCCATCGTATAAAAGTAACATATTATCGGTTATTCATCTTTTTTAGGATAATAGTGTTACCTTTTTCCTCGATTGTGTTACTATGCGCGTCGTTGCAGAGACGCACAACGTCGCAGCAACAAATTCAGCTAACAACGTTTATTGCCCACAAGGAGAGAAAACATGAGTGAGTTTATTATCAGTGCACGAGCCGCCCTGATTACAGCAGCAGTAGTAACCGCTTCGGTTGCAGTGCCTGTACTGACTATTCTGGCTACCCATTGAGATCAGCTTCCCTGAAGGTCGAAATACCTTCCCTCAATAGGGAGCTGCTTATGACAAATTTGAAACAACCCGGACTCATGAGTGCGCTGCCAAGCAAATCGCTGACATCGGCTCTGATTCTTGCGACAACTGAAGTACCCGCCCGGACGGTTTTTGCATCAGCCCAGTGAACTATAATGGTTCCGGGCTGATGTTTTTATTTCTGCGTTCAGTAAATCCGCACAGAATCCTTCTTCAAGAAACTTTCTTTAACTTGTCAACGAAATGGCACGGCTTGTGTCTGCTATCAATTTGCTGAGCGATTATCCCTTCCCACGCTGTACGACAGGCGCCGGTAGATCCGGGTACGCAGAAAACGATAGTCCCGTTACTCATTCCGGCAAAGGCTCTGGATTGAATAGTGGAACTGCCAATTTCATGGTGGGATAGATGTCTGAACAGCTCACCAAAACCGTCAATTGCCATGTCCAGCAAAGGTGTAACTGCCTTGACGGTATTGTCCCTGAAGGTAAAACCGGTGCCGCCGGTCAGCAATACCGCCTGAACCTGCTCATCGGCAATACAGGCAGCAACTAAAGCACGCAGCTTATATGTGTCGTCTTTGACAATCACCTTTTTGAGGACATTGTGGCCAGCCTCCCGGAGACGTTCAGTGAGGTAACGCCCTGAAGTGTCTGTCTCCTCCGTTCGGGTGTCGGATACAGTAATTACTACAGCATTTACAGCAATCAGTCCTTCGCTCATATTCAGGCGCTTACCCTCCGGTCATATTCATCAGGCGCACAGGTTGCGCATAATCTTGTTCGTAAAAGTGATGGCGTTCCGGTTTGAGATCCATAGCAGCAACAATGGCTTGCTTCAAGTTCTCTGGCACGGGAATTTCTGCTGCTCGTTCAAGACTTTTTATTTCATCCTGATGACTGTTCTGCCCGTCATCTGCGCGCAGAATTCTACGCAAATCTGATGAATGCTCATTACCCAGACACAATAATAAACGGCCTTCAACTGTCATACGCACACGATTACAATCGGCGCAGAAGTTGTGCGACATCGGTGAAATAAAGCCAATACGGCTGCGCTCGCCGGGGATACTGTAGTAGCGCGATGGCCCTGCTGTCGTCTCATCAGAACCCACCAAAGTGTACTGCTTTTCAATTTGCTCACGTACCCAGTCGTTGCTGCACACAGTGTCTTCACGCTGGTGTTCAGAGGCTTGCCCCAAGGGCATTTCTTCGATAAAGGCGATATCAATTCCGCGCTCAACAGCAAAGTGCGTCAACGGCAATACTTCATCATCGTTGTAGCCCTTCATGATGACGGTATTGAGTCGAATGCGATCAAAATTACAGGAGCGCGCCGCCTCAATACCAGCCAGCACCTTTTCAAGCCGACCTGTTCTGGTGATACGACGAAAACGCTCCGCATCGAGACTATCAATGCTGATATTGATACGATTGACACCAGCTTCGCGCAGCGGCGCTGCCATGCGATCGAGCTGTGCGCCGTTAGTTGTGATTAATAGCTCGTCAAGTCCGGGCAGGCGCCCCAGAGCATTAACCAGGGCTATCACATTATTGCGTACCAACGGCTCTCCGCCTGTCAGTCGCAGACGTCTGACACCCAGTTCGGTGAACGCACGACCAACCTGATAAATTTCTTCCAGCGTCAGCACATCTTTGCGAGGAAGAAACTGCATCTCTTCAGTCATGCAGTATACACAGCGAAAATCACACCTGTCGGTGACAGACAGCCGGACGTAGTCCACCTGCCGGCCAAAACGATCGATGAGAAGGCTAGCCGGTTTGGCGGTGATCGCACCGGTGTCACTGGTATCTATCAAGTTTCCTGTGTATGTCATGGAGCTACATCAACCTGGTTAAACACATTTGTGTTACTCGATTAATTCGCGAATTTGCAATTGAATACGCACTGGTGCCTCAGTATCCTTAATCATGACAGGCTCGGACCGGACCTGATAGTCCCCGGCTTGGACATCTGCCGTACCGCTTACTGATACCGTGGCGACCACCACAACATTCTCGGCCGTGGCAAGATTGAATGGTCCGACTGCGTCTGCATTGCTGAGCGTTATTACTGCTGGCAGGTCGGCAAGTGTCATCAGTTTAGCCGCGAGCGGAGGACCGCCGCCATCAATGGTCTGGGCCGAGACAAACACCCTGGTTTCGGCGGGCAGTTCGATTTCCGGCGCTACAGACAGACTCAATTCAAGTCTGGGGCCTGGGAAAGCATCGGACAAGGGGTTGATGGATGGGGTACCAGTCATCTCAAGCGCCTGAGCTATCACCTGGCGCAAAAACTGTTCCTCTTCGGGGCCCGGATTCATGTTTAATAAACGCTGCCAGTAAGTAACCGCAGCCTGGTAGTTCTGGTTGATGAATGCATCGGCGCCCAGCAACTGCAATACGGATGGTTCAGCAGGATTTAAACGTTGTGCCTGCGCCACGATATCACTGACCTGTTCCGTCATTTGCTGTCCGGAAGCTATATATTGCGCCTGCGCGTATTGGCCCAGCACAACGGCTTTGTCCATTGGGTTTTCGATATAAAGCGCAGCCCTCTCGAAAAAACGTGCCGCTTCCTGCATCTGGCCCAGCGTAACCAGATGACGGGCTATGAAATACAGCGCCCAACCATTTTCAGGGTCCCGTTCGATAACAGAGCCAAGCTCAAAAATTCGATCGCGCACAGACTCAGGGTCATCCCCTACACTGCGGCTGCGCTCTATGATCTCAGCCACGGCCAGATCGTCACGAAAGCCCCAGTAATCATACAGCAGGTAGCTCAGCGGCAGAGCAGCGACCATCGCCAGTATTGGGATCAGTTTGATCGGAGACTTCAAGGATATATCAGCAGTCCCGGACGCAGCTTGGTTTCTACTTTCGTCGGTTACATCAGACAACAAAGTGCGCTCGAGTTCGGCTTTAAGACTGTCAAATTGCGGCCGATCCAGCAGGCCTTCTGCAAGATCACGGTTGAGCTCTTGCATGCGCTCCTGAAAAATCACAAGGTTGGCCGCATTTCTGTCTGCCATGCCTATAAGGTTTGCATGGTGTGGATGACGCAGTATTGGGATCACCACGAATAACGCAGCAAGACCAACCAGTAGCAAACTCAGTATCCAGAACAAATCAATCACCTTCCAGTATTATCGGATGTTGGCGCAGAGGGCATGTCTGACAGAAGCCGGTTCAGGCGCTCGCGCTCTTCGGAGCTGATCACCACCGCAGGCGCATGATCTTTTCCACTGTTATTTTCGTCTTCTGTGTCACTGGCACTTATTCCAGACGCCGAAGCGGGGTTTTCAGCACTGCGCCGGATGATATTCCATGCGACCCATGCACCCAATAACAAGAACAGCAAGGGACCAAACCATAGAAGCACCGTCTGCAGGGTAAGTCTCGGGCGGTAGAGTACAAAATCGCCGTATCGAGATAACATAAACTGTTCAATCTCTGCGTCCGTTTGCCCTTCCAGAATCATGCGATAGATTTCTCTGCGCAAATCCGCAGCAACACCCCCCGGTGAGCTGGTCAGATTGGCATTTTGACACATCGGGCAGCGGAACTCGTTGGACAGTTGCCTGAAGCGCTGTTCCTGCGCTGTTGTCTCAAACTCATAGACGTCAACCTGAGCCTGAACTGGTGACACCAGAAACAGCAATCCAGTCATTAACAAAAGAGACAGTAACAGCGTTTGCGGTCTACGTATCATGAATTACCACCGGCACGAATCGCAGCTATTGCCGGCATGATTTCGTCTTCCCATATTCTGTAATTAATTACCCCGATATGCTTGAAACGAATCACTCCGTTTGCATCAACCAGAAATGTTTCCGGCGCCCCGTAAACGCCGAGATCGATGCCGTAACGGCCGTTGTCATCAATTATGTTCAGGTCAAATGGATTGCCGTTGATATCCAGCCAATTGCGCGCAGCGTCGTCACGATCTTTGTAATTGAGCCCTATGATGGGAATAATGCCGCGCTCTTTTGCGGACATAAAAATCGGATTTTCCTGCAGACATGGCAGACAGTAGCTGCCCCAGATGTTAAGTATAAAAGGTTCATCAGGAAGGTCAGCTGTTGTCAGAAGCCTGTCGCCCATTTCAAGCGACCGCAATTCAAACTCAGGCAATGGCCTGTCGATCAGCACCGAGGGAAGTGTACGGGTATCAAGAAAAAGGCCCTGCCACATAAACACGGCCAGGACAGCAAACACAGCAACCGGGATATAAAGTTTGAAATTTTTCATTAAACGATCTCCCCTGCCAACGTCGTGCCGGGATTGTCGCGCGCTACTTTTTCCGACTGTTTGACCTTAAACTGACGATAGCGTTTATCAGTGACCGCTAGAATTCCGCCAAATGCGATAAATATAGTGCCAATCCAGATCCAACGCACAAAAGGCTTTACGTAAACAGTCATTGACCAGGCTCCGTTTTCGCGCTGATCACCCAGTGTAGTGAACAAATCACGCAGGAAGCGACCATCTATCCCCATCTGGGACGTGGGTGTGCCGCTGGCAACGTACAAACGTTTCTGGGGATAAAGATTCTTGTAGAACTCGCCGCCGCGTGACACAACAATAGTAGCTTCATCAGCAATAAAGTTTGGACCTTCTACATACCGTGTGCCTTCAAACCGGAAAGTATATCGTCCCAGCTCCGCACTCTGGCCTGCCTGTAACAACACGCTGCGCTCGATACTGTAGATGCTGGTGAGACACGCGCCTGCCATCGTCATCACAAATCCAAAATGCGCCAATGTCATCCCCCAGTAGCTGACCGGCAAAGAGCGTAGCCCTGAAACAACAGAGGATTTGTTAGCGATTTTGGTTTTTATATCGCTTGCCATGGAGAAAATAACCCATAGCGCTAACACAGCTGTACCGATGGTGCCGAATGGCACATCCATGGTCAGCAGAACAGGAATCACTACGCCAAGACTAACAGCAGCGATTGCCACTTTGCCTAATTGAGCTCGCAAATGGGCAAATGACGTCCTCTTCCAGCGGCTGATTGGCCCGATTGCCATCAAGACCACGAGAATCCCCATCAGAGGCACAAAAATAGTATTGAAGAAAGGTGGTCCGACAGAAATAAGATCGCCACCGCTCATGGCCTGATACACCATCGGGTACAAAGTTCCCAATAATATGGCCGCGCTTGCAACAACCAATATCAGATTGTTGGCCAACAAAAATACCTCGCGGGAAAACGATCCAAATCCGAATTCGCTTTTCAGTTGCGGTGCGCGCACAGCATAAAGAATCAGTGAGCCGCCTATAATAAGCGCCAGGAAACCCAGAATATAAACGCCACGCGTAGGATCAGTTGCAAACGCATGTACAGAAGTGAGAAGTCCTGAGCGTGTAATAAAGGTGCCGAGCAAACTGGAAGCGAATGCCATGATCGCTAACAGGACAGTCCAGCTCTTGAAAACGCCGCGTTTCTCAGTGGCTGCAAGCGAGTGAATCATGGCAGCACCGAGCAGCCAGGTGATCAATGGCGGATTCTCTACCGGGTCCCACGCCCACCATCCGCCCCAGCCAAGTTCGTAATAGGCCCACCAGGAGCCGAGTGAGAGACCTAATGTGAGGATAGCCCACGCGGCGTTAGCCCACGGGCGACACCAACGCGCCCAGGCCGCATCGAGGCGGCCGCTGATAAGTGCTGCGATAGCAAAGGCAAATACAACCGAGAAACCCACGTAACCCATATACAGGGATGGCGGATGAATAATAAATGCAAAATCCTGCAACGCAGCATTCAGATCGGCACCATCAGCCGGCGGGAAAGGCAGCACGCGATCAAACGGATTTGACGTGGCCAGCATGAACAGTGTGTAACCAACACAGATAAGTCCCATGATGGCGAGCACGCGCGCGACAAATTCATCCGGCATGGCCTTGCTGAATATACATACTGCGAGCATCCATCCGCCCAGCATCCAGGTCCAGAACAGAAAAGAGCCTTCGTGACCGCCCCAGACTGCCGTGATCTTGTAGTAGATTGGCAGCATCGTATTTGAATGACTGGCGACAAACTGAACTGAAAAATCGTCTGCGACAAAGCTGTAGCCAAGTACAAAAAGGCTGATGCTAAGAAATACAAAAACACCCACAGTCAGCGGCCGCGCCAGACTCATCCACAGAACGTTATTTCTGGCTGCGCCTATCATGGGGATAAAGCCTAGAAGGACACTCAGACAGAACGCCAGAATCAGCGCAAAATTACCTAGCTCAGGAATCATCAATTGGCTCCCTGCGGCATACCGGGAACCTGGCCTGCGGCATCAAGTGCAGCTTTGACTTCTACAGACATGTAATTCTCGTCGTGTTTAGCCAATACACGTGATGCCTGAAAAATCCCGTCGACACGCATCGCGCCTTCCGCAACGATACCCTGCCCTTCGCGAAACAGGTCAGGCAGAATGCCAGCGTAAAGAATGTGAACGTCGTTGTTGTAGTCAGTTGCAATAAAACTGACTTCCAGTTCTTCCTGGCTATGTGAAACCGAACCTTCTTTCACCATGCCACCAACACGAATGCGCTGCCCCGGTGTCACCTCGCCCGCCGCCACTTGGGTAGGGGTGAAAAACAAATCAATATTATTGCTCAGCGCGTACAGCGACAGCCCAATGGCAGTTCCCAGTCCGGCGGCTATAAACAGGATAATCCCAAGCTTTTTACGTCGATGTGGCTTCATGACACTCCCCTTGTTACTGCTATAGGCGACAATGCATAGACCTGATCGCACAGACCCTGTTGCTACTGCACAGGTCGTAATAACTGCACAGGTATTAATTGTTTACAGATCAGGATGTTGGCCGTTCTGATTGTTTTGATTGTTGTAACGATAGTTCGGCATCTCTGAGAGCACGGCGTTTCTGCTCCCGAATAAACTGACGCCTGACCAATTTCGGCTGCATCAGATTGTAACTGATAAAAATGGCAAACAGCAGGTAAACAGACCAGATATGAAAGGTGTAACTTCCACCCATGGTCAGAAATTCAGACACACTGGAAAACTGCAAGGTCGGCATCTTTTGATCTCTCCGGTTTTATTTCTGCTGGTCGCGGGCGACCAGATCCATCACCCACTGAGCGCGTCGCTCACGTTGCAGAATCTCGTTGCGGGTACGAAGAATCAATGAAATGGCAAAAAACACATACACTGCCAATATCATGATTACCAAGGGGACCCATATTTCGGGTGGATTCGGCGCAACCGCATCAAAGGAGATGCTGCTGGCCGGTTGATGCAAGGTGTTCCACCATTCCACCGAGTATTTGATGATTGGCACATTGATGGCACCTACAATAGCCAGTACGGCGCAGGCTTTGGCGGCCGCATCCGGACTCTCAATCGCTGAGCGTAGCGCAATCACGCCAACAAACAGAAAGAACTGAATAAGAAGCGAAGTCAGGCGTGCGTCCCAGGCCCACCAGGTGCCCCATATCTGGTCGCCCCATATAGCCCCTGATGCCAGCGCAAGCCCGGTAAACCAGGCGCCGATGGGAGCGACGCTTTTGGCAACCATGTCGGCCAGCTTCATTTTCCATACCAGCGTAATGGTGCCGGCAATGGCCATAAGCGGGAAACAGGCTAGTGAAATACTCGCGACTGGCACATGTACATACATGATACGGATGGTTTGGCCTTGCTGATAATCTGCCGGCACAAATAATAATGCCCAGACCAGACCAACGCCCAGCATCACGAACATCAATGCGTACAGCCACGGCAGCCACTTGCTGGACAGTTCATAGAACCAGCGCGGCGACCCCAATTTTGAAAACCATAGCCACATAGTAATTACCCTGCTTTCTCGGACGTCGGACTATAGCATGAGCGGTCGCGCCACCCCAGCCTGAAGCCTGCGTTTTAGTTCACACTGATGCGCAAAGCCGCAGCCGACGCAAGTGGAGACATCACCAGAGCCAGCGCAAGAATCGCCCCAAGCAGGGCAAAATGACTTGCTAAAGGCACACCAAACATAACGTCGGTAACTGCTTTGGCACCGATTATAAGCACCGGCGTAGTCAAGGGCAAAACGATGACTGCAAGAATCAATCCCCTGCTTCCCAGCCCTACTGTCAGCGCCACCCCTATGGAGCCAAACAGGCTGAGCACAGGTGTCCCGATTAACAGCGTCAATACCATTGTTGTGTAGGCTTCAGCAGGAAGATAAAGCATGTAGGCTAATAGTGGAGACAGAATCACTACCGGAAGGCCGCTGATCAGCCAATGTGCAATATTCTTGGCCAGCACCAGAAAGTACAGGGGCTGGGGAGACAACAACAGTTGTTCAAGCGACCCATCTTCATAATCTGCCCGATAAAGATTGTCCAAGGACAACATTGAAGCAAGAAGTGCAGACACCCACACCACGCCTGCCGAGATTCGGGTCAGCTCCATGGGATCAGGGCTGACACCGAGCGGAAACAGACTGACTACGATCAGAAAAAACATGACCGGATTTAACAGATCATTGCGCCGTTTGAAGGCAATCAGGAGGTCACGTTTAAGAGTCGCGCAGAATGCTGTCCACGTGCTCACACTCTGTTGGAGCTCGTAATTTGAGTTGCCTTCTGATCTGATGTCGCCGCTCATGACAAACGCCTCATTTCATCCAGGTTCAGGCGCCCGACCTCGCAACTCACACTAAGCTGATGATGAGTTGTCAGCAGTACCGAGCCACCAGCGGCCACATGTTCTGCCAGCAACAGTTCAAGGTCTTTGACGCCCTGTACGTCCAAGGTGGTGAAAGGTTCGTCCAGAACCCATAGAATTGCCTGACTTATCAGAAGCCTGGCAAGCGCGACCCGTTGAGTCTGGCCAGCGGAGAGATTACGGCACGGGATATCTTCGTACGCACGCAGGCCTACTCTGGCGAGAGCTGCTTCAATACGGTGGTCGTCAACCGGGGAATGCAGAGCGGCGCTCCAGCGCAGGTTCTCGCGAGGCGTCAGAATACGGTTCACGCCGGCGCGATGCCCGATGTAAAGCAGGGAGGCAAGGTATTGTTCACGTTGTTCGCTGGCAGGTTCTCCGCGCCAGAGAATATCACCTTCAAAATGGTCGTTTAGTCCGCACAGGATACGTAACAGGCTGGTTTTTCCACTGCCGTTGCTGCCCATCACCTGCATCAGCTGCCCGGCAAACAACTCAAAGTCCAGGCCGGAAAACAGAATACGCTCGTCGCGCTCGCAGAATAACTGGCGAGCCTGCAATAGTGGTTGCGCAGCTATGCTGGGTGATGGACTGGAAAAAACGCTGTTTTGCAGGTTTGTGGTCACGTATTTCAGAGCTCTGTGTGCCGGATCATAAAACACCAGCTGTCAAAAAACAGCGGCGATTATAACCACAAACCACAAAAGAAATCCCTGAATATCAGGATGCTCTGCCGATTCCCCGGGCGGCCATAAGAGATACCAGGCGCGCTTCAGCCTGAGATAGTCCACAGGTTTTTACCAGATCTTCAGGCGCAGCACCCATCTGTATCAATTTGCTGGCCTGCTCATAGGTGAGACTGCCCGCGTCCTTGTTTTCAAGGTCCTGCTGACGCTGGACAGTTCGGGTCAGTCTGTTTTCAAGGGCTGTCACGGTCGCATGAACCGACATCAGGGCATTGCCGGTTGAAGCCAGCAGTTCCTGCTGTCTGGCGCTGGACTCAGCGAACGCCTTTGCAAGCTCGCGCAAATGACGTGCCTGAATCATGCTGAAAGCGAGCTGTGCAATAGCAAGTGCCGTCAGTACGGCAATTAATACAATAGTCATGCTCATACCATGTTTCCCACTCGATTATGCCAGACAAAAAAACAGCAAAATTAATTATCCAGTTCGGTAAGTTCTTCTTCTGACAGTAACTTGTCCAATTCTACAAGGATCAAAAGTTGGTTGTCGCGATGGCAGACACCCTGGATGAACCGGGCCGACTCATCTTTGTTAACCTGGGGAGCGGTTTCAATCTGGGAGCGACGCAGATAGACAACTTCGGCGACGCTGTCGACCAGAATGCCGATAATATGGCGGCCAATCTCAATAATCACAATACGGGTATTGTCATCCGCTTCCCGGTCAAGCAGTCCGAACCGGCGGCGTGTGTTGATAACTGAAATCACTGTCCCGCGAATATTTATGATCCCGAGGACATAGTCAGGAGCACCCGGAACCGGGGCGATGTCCTGAAATTTCAGGACTTCCTTTACTACCATGACGTTTACGCCATAAGTTTCGTTTTCAAGCTGAAAGGTCACCCACTGCAGGATCTGATCATCTTCTTTTATTTGTACTTGCGCCATCTTGCTCTCCTGACACCGGCCGTATCCGTGGTGTCGTTAATTTTGGTGCCCACCCATAAACGCTGAATAACGAGTCGCCCGGAACATCGGCATCAGCGTCAAAAAAACCACATATCTGAAGGGATACCTGCATTGTGAAAGCCATACAGGTAATTTATGCAGATACTGTGCCAATCAGTTGATGTGTTCTGCCCCCGTACTTTCCTGCTTATGCAGTTCGGTTTGCTGCAACATGCTCAGCAGATTATCTACATCCAGTAATGCACACAGACGTTGCAACAAGGTGCCAGCCAGCCAGGGACGTGTGCCGGTCAGGTGTTTCCATCGTATCTCGTCAGCTTTCAGATTGACTGACTCATCTGCGCAATCGACTGCCAATGCCCAATGGCTGTCGCCAAGCACGATCACACTTTGGTAAGCCGAACGGTGCGCGTTATTTTCAAGTCGTTCAGGCATTACAAAGCGGGCAGTATCAATCACTCTGAGATTGCGGCCGTTCCAGCGTAACAGCCCCATAAACCAGTCAGCCTGCCCCACTACGGGCTGCAGTTTGTCGTCTATCAGGCTGATCCCACCCAGAGCGTGCAGGGGCGCTGCCATTTTTAACCCGGCAACTTCAAACAACAAACCGGCAAAACCGTGCCGTGCCCAATCCGGGGTAACCCGTTCGGTTTTGGCGTCAAGTTGTAATGGGGTTTGGTTTGTCTGTTCTCGATGCTGAGCGCTTTCGTGAATTTCAGTCGTCGCCGTTGCAGACAGTTCGCTGGCAGTATAAACAGCGGGAGATGGCGCAAATTCTTCAATCAGGGTTACAGCGCTTACGATAGGAGATAGTTGGCTATCAAGAAACTCTGCAGCGATCGGGAGTCCCGGCGCCGATTCTGCTAAAACGTCCTCATTCTGTAGATCAACGCTCACATCACGCAGCAAAGCGTCAAGATAGCTCTGCACCAGATCAACACCTGAGGCCGCTTTGTTAATCGTCCGGGGTGTACCTGATGGGTTATGCATGCCCTGTCATCCCTGTCTGGGGGTATGCCACTCCTGAAACAGGACTGACACCAGGCGCTGCTCCTGAATCAGTGAGATCCAGTTGCAGTAAGGTTTTTAAAAGGGAACTGTAAGATTGAATGCCGCGGCTTTCGCGGTCGAGTTCAAGCGGAGTAACTCCCCTGCTGCTGGCATCCCGCAAGCGCGTATCTACCGGTATGGCCGAGTGCCAGGTATGCTCCGGCCAGGTTTTACGCATGTGGCGATAACTGGTCACACTCGCCTGAGTACGCCGGTCAAACAAAGTAGGAACCATCAAATAAGGCAAAGGCTGGCGACGCGACCTATTGACCATCTGTAAGGTATTAAGCATGCGCTCAACTCCTTTGATAGCCAGAAATTCAGTTTGAACAGGAATGACCAGCCTCTGACAGGCTGCGAGCGCATTGATCAACAACACGCCCAGCGTAGGAGGGCTGTCGATGATGACGTAATCGTATCTATCCCAGAGTTTAGCCAGCGCCCTCGAAATAGCCAGCCCCATACCTTCCACACTGACGGCAGAGCGCTCAAGCGTCGCAAGCGCAGTGCTGCCCGGCACAACGCTCAGTCCGGGACTGCCTGTTTCGCGTATCGACGCAAAGAGCGTCTCGTCGTTTAATTGACCCGGACTTGCAAACCATTCGAAAGCGCTGCGAGGCACCTCATCAGGAGAGTGACCGAAGTAAGAGCCAAGCGATGACTGCGGGTCAAGGTCAAGCATCAGTACCCGCTGTCCCTGATCAGCAAGCAGGCAGGCGAGCGCAACCGTAGTGGTTGTTTTGCCCACACCACCTTTCTGATTGGCGACCGCCCAGACACGCATTTTATTGGATCTCCTCACAAAGTCTGCCGGCAACACGCTGCAAACTGAGAATTTCATCCGTCAGGCCTGCCTTGGCTACCGCCATAGGCATTCCGTAAATAACACTGGTGGCTTCGTCCTGTGCCCAGATTGTTGCGCCTTGAGCCTTGAGCAGACGAGCACCTTCCCTGCCGTCGGAACCCATGCCTGTCAGTACAATACCCAAAACCTTTGATCCTATATCGCGAGCGGCAGATCCAAACGTCACATCAAGCGAAGGTTTGTAGTTGAGGCGTTCGTCTCCGTCTATCACTTTTACGCGCATGGGCGCGCGGTTGTCCAGCAGCATCTGCTTGCCTCCCGGGGCAAGGTACGCATTGCCGGGTTTCAGTATATCTCCGTCAACCGCTTCCTGAATCCGGATCTGACAGATTCGATCCAGCCGGTCTGCAAACGCTTTGGTGAAAGTGCCTGGCATGTGTTGTACCAGCAACACTGGCAGCGGGAAGTTTGCCGGTATTTTGGTCAACACTTCCTGCAATGCCATTGGACCTCCCGTTGAAGCTCCGATGATCACCAACTGAAACGAGCGCGCAGTACCACGTCGAACCGGTGCTGGCTGGGCGGATACAGCGGCCGGACCTGTCGCAGATGCACCGGTAGCAGGTGTTGAAACAGTTTCAGGTGCGCGACGGCGACTCCCTGAAACTATAACAATCCGGTCGCACAGTATTCGTTGCAGCTCGTCCGAATGACGGGATATATCTTCAAAATTCTTTGGCAGATAATCCACTGCACCTGCAGCCAGAGCGTCAAGTGTGACACGCGCCCCCTCATAGGTAAGCGAGGAGAACATCAACACGGGTATACCAAGCTGACGATGTATTTCACGTACTGCTGTGATGCCATCCATAACCGGCATCTCATAGTCCATGGTAATCACATCAGGTCGCAGACGTTGCGCTTCGGCTATAGCTTCCTGTCCATTGGAAGCAGTGCCGATCACCGACAACCGTGCATCTGCGTTAATCAACTCTGTCAGACGTCGTCTGAAAAAACCCGAGTCATCAACTACCAAGACCTTAATACTCATCTAACCCTTCCCTGTTTCATGCAGCGTATTTCTTTAACAGACCAGGCACATCAAGTATGACCGCGATACGTCCATCACCAGTTATGGTTGCCCCGGCCATGCCTGCCGTGCCATGCAGCATACGCCCGAGAGGTTTGATTACCACCTCTTCCTGACCAATCAATGTGTCAACGACGAAGCCGACACGCTGGGCCCCGACGCTGACGATCACCACATTGGCGGACCCGGTTGTGCCGTTGTTGGCGACTTCACTCTGCCCCAGCCAGCGCCGCAGATGAAACAGAGGCAAGGCTTTATCCCGCACAGTGACAACCTGCTGACCATCAATAATATGAGTGTCACCCAGATCCAGATTAAAGATTTCATTTACACTGACCAGAGGCAACGCAAAAGTCTGGTCGCCTACCATAATCATCATCGTCGGCATGATAGCCAGGGTCAGAGGTACTTTGATCTCAATACGTGAGCCTTTGCCAAGCGTCGAATCAATGCTCACTGAACCATTGAGCTGGGCTATTTTTGTTTTCACTACATCCATGCCCACGCCACGGCCGGATACATCGGATATTTCAGTTTTAGTTGAAAAGCCCGGAGCAAATATCAGATCAAAACATTCAGAGCGACTCAGCCTGTCCGCAGCGTCTTTATCCATAAGGCCTTTTTCAACAGCTTTGCGCCGAAGCAATTCCGGGTCCATACCATGGCCATCATCGCTGATGGTTAACAGGATATGATCGCCTTCCTGCTCGGCTGCCAGCAGAATGCTGCCTTCTCTTGATTTTCCTTTTGCAATACGTACATCGGGCTGCTCAATGCCATGGTCAACGGCATTTCTCACCAGGTGAACCAGGGGGTCTGCCAGAGCTTCGACCAGGTTTTTGTCAAGATCCGTTTCTTCTCCGATAAGTTCCAGTACAACTTCTTTGTTCAGACTACGAGCCAGATCCCGCACAACGCGGGGAAACCGGCCAAATACTTTTTTGATCGGCTGCATCCGGGTCTTCATGACCGATGTCTGCAGGTCTGCTGTCACCAGATCCAGATTGGCTACCGCCTTTGACAGTATCTCGTCTGTCGAATTACTGCCGATTCTGACCAATCGGTTGCGAACCAGCACCAGTTCTCCAACCATGTTCATGATTTCATCAAGGCGTTTGGTGTCTACACGAACTGTGGTTTCAGGCGCGGTATCTTTGGATTCGGATTTTTCAGGTACCTGAACGGCTCTTAATACGGGTACAGACTTTGCAGCAGGTGGTAAAGTTGCAGAGCTTTTCCCGGATTTCGCTGGTGTTGCGGATGCGCCAGGTATTGCCGGAACTTCTGCAACATCGGGTACACCTACATGACGGCCACCACCGTGCAGTTGATCAAGCAGAGCTTCAAACTCATCGTCGGAGATTTCGTTGCTGTCAGACTGCGTTGTGGCGCTTTCGACAGATACTTTTGCGGGTGCTTCTACTGGCTCTGGTGCTGCTGTTTTACCCTGCATCTGATCCAGCAATGCCTCAAACTCTTCGTCAGATATTTCGTTATCGGAGTTTGAAGCAGCCAAGGAGTTATGTTGCTGTTCTGTAGATGGTGCTGCGTCAAGGGCGGCCAATAACTGGTCGAACTCATCATCAGTAATTTCATCGTCGGTTTTTGCAGAAACGCTGGCCGTTTGGCTACTGGTCAGTTGGGGAGCATCGTCACCGTTTGCAAGCGCCTCAAGTGCGTCCAGCAGTTCTGCAGAGGCGGGTGCCGGAGGAGTCCGTTGTTTGACGTTGTCAAACATCAGGTTCACCGCATCGAGTGCTTGAAGCACAATATCCATCAGCGCCGGAGTTACCTGTTGCCTCCCGTTACGCAGATTATCAAACAGATTTTCAGTGACGTGGCAGCAGTCAACCATGGCGCCAAGCTGCAGGAAGCCGGCACCTCCTTTTACGGTATGGAACCCACGAAAAATCGCGTTAAGCAAATTTTTGTCTGCTGGTTGCTTCTCAAGCTGAACCAGTTGTTCAGAGAGCAGCTCAAGGATTTCACCAGCCTCAACCAGGAAGTCCTCAAGAATCTCGTCATCGTCAAAAAAGCTCATTACTCGACCCTCGTTATGGTCAACTGCTATCAAAAACCCAGGCTGGACAACAACTCATCAACGTCGTCCTGCCCGGACACAACATCCTTATTGCCGGAAGGATTCATCTGCGGACCTTCCGCTTTAATTCGCTGCTTGCTGTCATCTGTTGATGCTATTCGCACAGGTGCCTGAATGCCGGCGACAATCTCCACATTGCTGGCAAGCTTGACCAGGCGTACGAGGCTTTGCTCGACGTCGCTTACCAGCTCAATTACGCGTTTGATAACCTGTCCGCTGAGATCCTGATAGCCTTGTGCCATCAGAATATCGGTCAGCCGGCTGTGGATGCCTTGTCCATTCCGGGATACCTGATTCAAATGCGCATCCACTCGAGCAAAAAGCTCTGCCTGAGCTGGCGGAATACTATTCTGGGTCGAAAGAAAATGCTGCCAGTCGTGTTGCAGTGCAAGGCTCTCGTCTACCATAGCCTGCGCCAGAGGTGCCGCCTCATCTACTTTGTCCATGGTCTGATTGGCTGCATCTTCTGTCATGCGCATGACATAACTCAGCCGACTTCTGGCGTCAGCCATTTCAGACAATTCATGCTCAACCTGGGCGTTTGCCTGCAGGCCTATGTCCAGATGAAAGTCCCGGATCGCATTGTGCAAGGCGCGTGTTAACCGCCCTACTTCCAGATATAAAGTTTCATCGCGCGCGACATTGATCTGGCGGATCAACTCGCTGGCGGACGCCATGTCATTAACTTCCAGGCTATCCATAAGCGCTTGTGTACGTTCTCTGAGTGCTGTAGTGAAGCTCTCAGCCACAGCGTCGGCATGCACCTGGATAGACTTATCTGTCTGATCTGTCATAACCAGGCCTCTTAGTGGTTGGCTTCGATGCGTTCGAAGATTTTCTCAATCTTCTCCTGCAGTGCCGCGGCGGTAAAAGGCTTGACTACATAACCATTAACACCGGCCTGAGCCGCTGCAATGATCTGGTCGCGTTTCGCTTCGGCGGTCACCATCAAAACTGGCAGGGACTTGAGCTTGTCATTGGCACGAACGGCCTGAAGCAGCTCTATGCCGGTCATCCCCGGCATATTCCAGTCTGTGATCAGGAAATCAAACTGCCCGTTTTGCAACATAGGCAAAGCAGAATTCCCGTCATCAGCCTCTGCGGTATTGGTAAAACCAAGATCACGCAGCAGGTTTTTGATAATCCGGCGCATTGTTGAAAAGTCGTCAACAATGAGAATTTTCATGTTTTTGTCCAAAACCGCCTCCAGGTCATGAATACATTCAGGGTTTCGCAACTCACAAAATGAGTTCTCCCCTGCAGGTTATCGCTTGAAAGTTAAAAAAATTTAGTCTGAAATCAGAAAATAACAGAAAGCAGGCATTATAACGCAGTACGGGGCAGGTAATCCGCCGTAAATCAGCATCCTGACAGAACCGGGGACAGAGATAAATGCAGGGGTAGACTACTTCCAGTCTTGCAATCTTGCGCGCAGGCGTAACGCGGCCTGGCTATGTATCTGACTGATGCGGGATTCACTGACTCCCAGAACCTCACCTATTTCCTTAAGATTGAGTTCATCGTCGTAGTATAACGACAAGACCAGTTTTTCACGTTCCGGCAAACCCTCAATCGCTTCGGCGAGATGTTCCCTGAAAGCTTCTTCCTGGAGTTCATCTGAGGGGCCGATGATCTCCCCGGTTACGGATTCCAGTGCAGAATCGTCGCCACCTTCGGTCAGGTCGTCGAAGCTGAACAACCGGCTGCCGCTGGCATCCTGAAGGATGTTGTAATAGCTGTCGAGGTCTATGCCAAGCTCTTCGGCGACTTCATGGTCTTTGGCGTCGGTCCCATTTCGGGACTCAACCGCTTTAACAGCTTCTGCAACCTGGCGTGATTTGCGATGAACAGACCGGGGGGCCCAGTCTCCGCGTCGAATTTCGTCCAACATGGCGCCCCGTATACGGATGCCGGCGTAGGTCTCAAAGCTTGCGCCCTTAGTGACGTCGTATTTTCTGGCAGCCTCAAGCAGGCCGATCATACCGGACTGAATCAGGTCGTCCAGCTGCACACTGGAAGGCATGCGCATCAACAGATGGTGCGCGATACGTTTTACCAGTGGCGCATGCAGGACTACAACTTCCGACATGGAATCCGTCTGCACCTGCTGATACAGGGAAGCACCACATGAAGCTGTCATAAACATCCTCTCCAAGGTACTTCGTTTCTGGCCGGTTTCAGGTTAGATCGCACTTTGAACCAGTCTTTCAACAAAAAATTCCAGGTGGCCACTGGCGTGGGTTCTGACGTGCCAGCCACTGACCTCGCGCGCGAGCCGGCGATAAGCCTCGGATGCCTTGCTGGCAGGATACGCTTCAAGGAGCGGGCGTTGGCGCTGCGAAGCCTTGCGAACATTGTCATCAAAGGGAATATCACCTGCGTACCGCAAATTTACATCAAGAAATCGCCCTGCTACAGCAGAAAACCGGTTAAAAAGATTCAAGCCTTCGTCCGCTGTGCGTGTCATATTGGCCAGGATGCGGAAATCCCTGATCTGGCAATCACGATTCAACAGCTTGATCAGCGCATAGGCGTCTGTCATTGATGAGGGCTCGTCACATACAACTACCATCACTTCCTGAGCAGCTCTTACAAAACTGATCACTGAATCCGATATGCCTGCAGCGGTATCTACCACCAGCACATCCATCTCATCAGCCAGTTCACTGAACGCGTGAACGATACCTGCATGCTGCCCGGGACCCATACTGACAAGAGACTGAACACCTGAGGACGCCGGGATGACTTTGATGCCATGGGTCTCAATCAGAATGTCCGCCAGACTGCACTCGCCTGAGAGCACATTGGCGATCGTTTTATTCGCCTTGATGCCCAACAGGATATCCACATTGGCCAGACCAAGATCAGCGTCCATCAACACCACACGTTTATCCATGCCGGCGAGTGCAAGACTGAGATTAACGGAAATGCTGGTCTTGCCAACACCTCCTTTGCCGCCGGTCACGGCCAGCACTTGTATGGGGTGCATCCCATGGTTCTCCAAAACAGTTTGTTCAACAACCCGGACAATCAGTGTAAAAATCGTGACGTGTTATAAGGCAGCGGGAGTGTGGTGGTCGCGAAGAGCCCCCATCTGCCCACCGTATTCATTCATCAGTCTCTCACGTTCAACCGGAACCTCAGCCTGTCTGCGTCCCAGCGCGACAGCCTTACGCACAAGCGCGGCAGACTGTGCTACTGCGATGTCATCAGGTATACCCTGTCCGAAGGTTTCGTATACCACAGGCAACCGGCTTTCGACTGCAAGCGCCAGTGCCTCGCCAAGCGCACAGGCCTCATCCAAGTGTGTGAGAATACACGCAGAAATCCCTGCAGTCGAACAGGTTTTCAAGGCTGCCCGCAAAACCTGGGCCTGGCTGGTACTAGGCAGAACCAGCCATTTCTGTACTCCCACAGTGTCACGCAGTAAAGCCAGCTGACGCTGTTGCTCCGGGTGTCCGGCTGGCAATCCTGCGGTATCAATCAATACCAGCTTTTTGTGTGCAAGACTTTCGAGTGTTTCCTGCAAAGAGTGTTGGTCGTCCACTACACGAACGGTCACCCCGAGGATCCGCCCCAAAGTCCGCAATTGCTCATGCGCTGCCAGTCTGAAACTGTCTGTGGTAACCAGTGCGACATCATCTGGTCCGTGCTGCAGGACGTAACGTGTGGCAAGTTTGGCAATGGTGGTGGTTTTGCCTGCTCCGGTCGGGCCAAGCAACACGTAGCGGCCGCCTTGCTGAACCGGATCGCTGGATATCACCGGCACCGCGTGGACCAGTGCAGCCAATACACGCTTCCAGTTCTGATCCAGTGTTTTGCCCTGCCCGGCTTGTGCGCTCAGATGCCTGATCAGAAACCCCGGGATTCCCATCGCGGACAGGCGCTCCCAGACTACCGCCTGCACTGGCGATTGACTGGAAAATTGCTCCCATGCCAGCCCATTGAGGCGTTGCTGTAAAAGCGTTCTGATGCTATGCAACTCAGAGCGCATTGCTCCGAACTCGGCTTTACTGACTGAAGGTGCTGCTTTTTCCATGTTAGCGGCCGGCATAACTGTAGCAGATGGAGTAATAGTCGCAATGACCTCTACACCGCCATCGGGTAAGCTGCGACTCGAAAGGATGGCTGCATCATCACCCAATTCTTCCCGAACCTGCAACAAAGCCTGGCGCATATCTTTAGCCCGGATTTTTTTTAGCTGCATGACTATTTCCTTTTTTACTGATCAGTTATCACTGAGCTGTTGATGACGGCCTGAGTGTCCCGGCGTGTCCTTTTTTGCTCTGTTTCTACTGGCCTATGGTTGCCACAATCGTTATCTGTTTGTTGTCTGGTATTTCCTGATAGGAAAGCACTTTGATCCCGCTGAGCGTGTAACGTACGAATCTGCTGAGCAGCGGTCGCAATGGCGCCCCAACGAGCAAAACGGCAGGGTTACCGGCAATTTCCTGCCGCTGTGCCGCTTGTACCAACGCCTGCTGCAAACGCTCGGCAATGCCGGGCTCTATGACTACACTGTCATCTACAAAGGCGGCTTCTGCGTGTTGCGCTGACTGTTGTACTGCTTTAAGCAATATCTGTTCCAGTTGCGGATCCAGTGTCATCACAGGCAGTTCTGTCCGGCTTCCGTAAATGCCTTGGACGATCACGCGAGCAAGCGCAACGCGCACTGCAGCAGTTAATGCGATCGGGTCCAGTGAACGAGAAGACGTCACAGCCAGCGCTTCGCCGATGCTACGCATGTCTTTGACCGGAATGCCTTCTTGCAACAAATTCTGAAGGACCCGTCGCAGGATATTCGGATTGACCATGCCGGGCAGTTCTTCTGAAAGTTTCTTCGATGTTTTGCCTAGCATGGCAAGAAGCTCATGAACTTCGTCGTGCCCCAACAGCTCGTGTGCATGCTTTTGCAGAAGAGTATTCATATGTGTGGCAACAACAGTGCTGGCATCTACCACGGTGTAACCCAGGGCCTGCACCTGATCGCGCTGAGCAGGTTCAATCCAGATTGCTTCCAGACCAAAAGCCGGATCTTTCGCTGCAATACCCTGAGCCCTGCCATAAACCTGGCCTGGATTGATCGCCATCTCACGCTCTGGATAAATCTCTGCACCACCAATATTTACGCCCATTAAATTGATGCGGTATTCGTTGGGTTGCAGATCGAGGTTGTCGCGGATATGCACGGACGGCACCAGAAACCCAAGTTCCTGTGACAATTTTTTCCGAATGCCCTTGATCCGGCTGAGCAATTGGCCGCCCTGGTTTTTGTCCACCATAGGGATCAGTCGATACCCAACCTCAAGCCCTACAACATCTACCGGCGTGACATCCCCCCAGCCCAACTCCTGTTCTGTTGATTTGGCTTGTGCATCGCGCGCTGCTTTTTCTGCTTCAATAGCCACTTCAGGTGATTCGATGGCTTTGTTCTTCAGATAGATGGCAACAGCTCCTCCGCAAGCAGCGAAGGCCAGTGTCAGAAATGCCATGTGAGGCATGCCCGGAACAATACCCATCACAAACAGAATCATGCCGGAGACGCCCAGCGAGCGCGGCGTTGCAAACATCTGTCCGAACACCTGAGCGCCCATCATTTCGCTGGTATTGCTTCGCGTCACCATGATTGCGGCTGCAGTTGAGAGCACCAATGCAGGAATCTGTGCGACCAGGCCATCACCTATAGTCAGCAAAGCATAACGTTCAATTGCAGTGGAAAAATCCAGGCCATGTTGCATCATGCCAACAGCAAGACCACCAATCATATTGATTATCAGGATCAGAATGCCGGCGATGGCATCACCTTTGACAAATTTGCTGGCACCGTCCATGGAGCCGTAAAAATCAGCTTCCTGTGTGATTTCACTGCGACGAACGCGAGCCTGTTCCTGATCCAGAACTCCCGCGTTCAGATCTGCATCCACCGCCATCTGTTTGCCAGGCATAGCGTCCAGAGTAAAACGCGCGCTGACCTCAGCTATGCGGCCAGCGCCTTTTGTAACCACCACAAAATTGATAATGATCAGAATCAGGAAAACGATCAGACCGACTGCATAGTTGCCGCCGATGACCACCTCACCAAATGACTCAATTACGTGGCCTGCTGCAGCGCCGCCTTCATGTCCATTCAGCAATACAACACGGGTGGATGCCACATTAAGCGCAAGCCGCAGCAATGTAGATACCAGCAAGATGGTCGGGAACACTGCAAAATCCAGCGGGCGCATTGCATAAACCGCCACGCACAACACAACCAGTGCAATGGTGATATTGAAGGTGAAAAATATGTCCAGCATTAACGGCGGGATGGGCAAGGTCATCATCGCCAGCATGACCAGCAACAAAACCGGAATACCCAGATTGCCCTGGGTCAGGTTCCGGGCGTTGGTCACCAGATTTTCGCGATCGAGGTTACTGCCGAAGTTCATATCAAGTGCCGTTAGCCTGCCTGTTATTCTCACTTCCCTGTCGTTGCGTCAGCCGTCTGACACATCCCCAGTAAAAGCCGTCATAAACACCAATTTCTTGACGCCAAACTGCACTACTTAACGCATTCAGTTGACGATAAGGAGTACTCTGCAAAAGTCGTGCACAACTCGACTGCAGTAGCTGTTTTTTTTGAAAATAATTTTTATTGTCCGGACGAGTGCCGCGGAAACAGGGTCATCGGGGCCAATGAGCAGAAGATTTAAACTGTTGGCGCGTCAATCGTGACGCAGATCGTCCGGTACCGGCAGATCAGCGGACAACACAGGACGAGGACCTGCTCCACGACTGAACTGTCGTAGTTGGAAAACATAGGCCAGCACTTGGGCAACCGCCTTGTACAGACCTTCTGGTATTTCTTCGTCAAGTTTGGTGTTGTAGAAGATCGCACGCGCAAGTGTTGGCGACTCTACTATAGTGATTTTATGTGTCGCCGCGACTTCCCTGATTTTGAGCGCCATAAAATCGACCCCTTTGGCAATCATTACAGGCGCGCCATCTCCACCCTGCTGGTACTTCAAGGCAACTGCGTAGTGCTGCGGGTTGGTAATGACCACGTCTGCCTGAGGCAGACCCGACATCATCCTGTTCTGCGTCATCTGATACTGGAGCTGACGAATACGCTGCTTGACCTCCGGCTTGCCTTCGGAGTCCTTCATCTCATCCTTGACTTGCTGCAAGGTCATACGCAGTTTTTGCGTATGCGAATGAATCTGGAAAGGCACATCAACCAATGTTATCAGGATCATCGCGCAGGACATCCCAAGCACCGACCAACCCAGAATAGTCAATGTATGGCTCATCGCTGACAGCAATGGCTCATTTGATATCGCCATGATTGTGTCAGTATTCAGAAAGAAAATAAGCAAGGCTATCGATGCCACCACCAGCACTTTGGCGGCGGCCTTGGCCAGCTCAACAAGCGATTTGGGCCCGAACATGCGCCCCAAACCAGACAGGGGATTCATTCGACTGGCTTTGGGCATAAATGCTTTTACACTGAAGTTCCACCCTCCCAGAGCGATCGGACCCAATATCGCAGCGACCAACAACACACCAAAAATTGGTAGCAGCGATCGCAGTCCTTCAAGCACAGATAAATCCAGGTGTCTGAGCATAGCGCTGGCGTCAAATATCTGGTCACGCGACAACACAAGATTATAACTCATGATCCCGCGCAATACGTTGATCATATAGGCGCCAAACAGCAGCATGCCGGCGCTCCCGGTTAACAGGATAGCCATCGTATTGAGTTCGCGTGAGCGTACCGTATTACCTTCTTCGCTTGCCTGTTGTTTGCGTTTTACGGTGGGATCTTGCGACTTTTCAGCTGACGAATCTTCTTCTGCCATGTGGCTTCTCCCGGCTTCTCAGCCTAGCAACGATCGCATACGAGCAAACATGTCAGCGAAGATTGACGTGGCAATCGTCTGGAAATTTGCCATTGTCAACCAGATGATGAACAGACCGAACATGAGTGCCACGGGGAAGCCCAGCGCGAATATATTCATCTGAGGGGCCGCGCGTGTCATGATACCAAACGCAAAGTTTGTGATAAGCAAGGCAGTCAGAGCGGGTAACGCAAGCAACAAAGCGCTGGAGAAAACCCAGCTGATTGTGCCGACAAGCCGCATATAAACATCAGGGCTTAGGGACTGATCGCTGATGGGGATCTGTTCAAAGCTCTCTGCAATGACTTCTATCATGACCAGGTGTCCATCCAGCAAAACGAACAACATCGTTGCGAACATTAAATAGAATGTACTGACGATGGCGACATTAATACCGTTGGTTGGATCAACCATGGACGCAAATCCCAATCCCATCTGCATTGCTATCATCTGACCCAGCAAAATAAATAGCTGAAACACCATTTGCAGGAAAAAGCCGAGTGCCACACCAATAAGCACCTGTTGTACAACCACTACCAGCGCCTGAACCGACAATGCCGGGATAGCAGGTATATCTGTCAGTGAAGGTGAAATCATCAGCGATACAGCAACTGCCATCACCAGCCTTACCCGCATGGGAATAAAGTTGGCTCCCAATACCGGAGCAGCCAGAAAAAAACCCATGATGCGAAACAACGGCCACAAAAAGCTGCCAACCAAAGCACCTATCTCGGAATCAGTAAAGCTGATCATGGCTTCTAGCCGACCAGCAGCGGAATGCTGAGAATAAGCTGCTGGGTATAGTCGAGAATACGACGCAGCAACCAGGGACCAGTAATGATGATTACTACCAGCGTGACCAAAAGTCTCGGTAAAAAACTTAACGTTTGTTCGTTGATCTGTGTCGCTGCCTGAAATGTACTGATCACCAGACCAATCAGCAGACTTGGCATAACAATCACGGCAACCAGCAATACAATCAGCCACATTGCCTCACGCCAGATACCTACGGCTACGTCAGGTGACATTCCGGTCAGACTCCAAAACTCATGGCCAGGGTCCCAATGACCATGGCCCATCCGTCAATCAGCACAAACAGCATTATTTTGAATGGCAGAGAAATAATGATGGGCGATAGCATCATCATACCCATGGCCATCAGAACGCTGGCTACCACAAGGTCTATGACAAGAAAGGGTATAAATAACAGAAAACCGATCTGGAAAGCCGTTTTAAGTTCGCTGGTCACAAACGCCGGTATCAGCACAGTAATCGGAACCTCGTCAATGCTGGCAACTCCGGGTGTATCAGACAATTCCATAAACAGTTGCAAATCAGATTCACGAGTCTGGGCTGACATGAATCCACGAAACGGGATTTCCGCCTGGGTTAATGCCTGTTGTGCAGTAATTTCTTCGTTTATGTATGGTTGCAAAGCATTCTGGTTCACTTGCTGCAACACCGGCGTCATAATAAAAATGGACAAAAACAGCGCAAGCCCTAGCAGGATCTGATTGGATGGTGTTTGTTGCAGCCCCAGTGCCTGCCTGAGAATGGCAAACACTACAATAATGCGGGTGAACGATGTCATCATCATGGCAATGGCTGGTAATAGTGTCAGCGCCGTCATGATTGCCAGAATTTGCAAAGACACGGTGTACTGTTGCCCGCCATCTGCATCTGTAGTCATAGACAGAGCGGGTATTCCAGTAAGAAAGTTATTGGCCGCCGGCGCAGTGCTGGTCACTGTCGTTTGTGTCAGATCCTGATCCTGCGCATGGAGATTTCCTGCACAAGCCAGAAGCAACAAAATCATAAAAAAAACACGGATCACGACTTCTTCCTTGACAGAGTGCTAACAAGAATCTGCTGAAATGATTGCAGTGAAGTGTGTTCAGCGTCTGAATCGCATTCATTGGCTGCCGGGACCTTTGACATTGCCGATAGCCCGTTCACCGGCTCTTCAAAAACATGGAGCGCACTGACACGTCCCGGAGCAATTCCAATTAAAAATTGTTTGTCACCTACCTGTACCACTGCTATTTTTTCTTTGCTGCCGACCGGCAAAGTACTCAGTACTTTCATGCCTGCAGCATTCTGGAAATGCACGCCCCCTAACCGCTTGGCCAACCACGCCAGTGCCAGAATCAAACCAACAACCACAATCAGCCATAACAGAGTTTGCCCCAGCGCGCTGGCACCTGAACCTACAATCCCGGCGGCTGGTTCCGCGCCTTGTGCAGCACGTGTGATAAGTGAGGTTTCTGCCATGGTCAGCGCAACTTCTTGATGCGTTCGGATGGGCTGATCACATCTGTCATGCGAATACCAAATTTGTCGTTCACTACCACAACTTCGCCGTGAGCAATCAATGTTCCATTGACCAGAACATCCAACGGTTCGCCAGCCAACCGGTCCAGTTCGATAACCGACCCCTGGTTCAATTGCAGCAGATTTCTGATGGTGATAGCGGTGCTGCCTACTTCCATGGAAATCCGGACCGGTATGTCCAGAATTACGTCCAGATCAGGTGAGCCTGTTTTCTGGGAAGTGTCTGCAGGTTTGCCTTGTTTATCCTCTTCCATGGCAGCAGCCCATTCGTCTGCCATTGCCTGATCTTCACTCATATTTATCTCCAGTTATTTTTCGTGGCGTCGGTGCACGCCTTCTATACGCAACGCAAGATTGCCGTTTGACATGCCTACGCGGGTATTAAACATCGGGATGCCGTTGGCTTTGAGCACAACCATATCTGGCATATCGATTGGAATTATATCGCCCGCTTCCAGGTCAACAACATCACGCAGGGTGATTTTGCTTTCGAACAGATCACAAGTAAATTCAACAGTGGCATCTTTGATTTGTTCACGCAGAGCTTTACCCCAGCGCTCGTCATGTTCATCAACGTCACTTTGCATCCCGGCATCAAGCAATTCACGGATGGGTTCAATCATGGCGTATGGTTGTGTGATATGAATGTCACCGCCACCGCCGTCAAGTTCTATATGGAATGTACTGACCACAACAACTTCGCTCGGGCTAACGATATTTGCCATGGCCGGATTCACTTCCGAGCGCAGGTGATCGAACTCGAGTTTATAAACATTTCGCCAGGCTTCACCTAAATCAGCAAAAATCTGATTGAGCACCATCTGGACCACCCTGAGCTCCGTGGGTGTAAACTCCCTTCCTTCAATTTTGGCGTGACGACCATCTCCCCCGAAGTAGTTATCTACCAGCTTAAAAACCAGCTTGGCATCGAGCACAATCAGTGCTGTACCGCGCAGTGGGCGAAACTTGACCAGATTAAGACTGGTCGGCACGTACAGGGTATGCAGATACTCACCGAACTTGGTGATCTGCACGCCGCCAATAGACACATCAGCTGAGCGTCGCAGCAAATTAAAAAGGCTGACACGGGTGTGGCGGGCGAAACGTTCGTTGATCATTTCAAGCGTGGGCATTCTGCCACGCACAATCCGGTCCTGGCTGGTCAGGTCATAGGAGCGAACCGCATCCGGATCGCCGTCCATGCCGGTGTCGACCGCACCATCATCTACACCATGAAGGAGGGCATCAATTTCGTCTTGTGATAACAGATCCTGCATCTTGGTCTCGTTTTGATTTATTGCATCACAAAGTTCGTGAACAGCACCTCATCAATGCCCTCACGACCTATTTCGCGTTGTAATACCTGTTTGACTTCTTGCGTCGCCAATTGGCGTAAGGTCTCAACTCCAGCCGGGTCTTCAAATACCAGCAGCATTTGAGCACTAAGCAAATTGATCAGGTTATGTCGAATAACAGGCATGTGCTGACTGACTGCTGCAATCGCCTGCGCATCCCGACTCATGACTGAAACATTGGCCTGTAAAAAACGTTGGCGACCCTGATGAGGAAAGTTGACGATGAAAGCAGGCGCCAGGTCCAGGTATTGCACGGGCCCAAGAGGTGGCGCCGCTGCAACAACTGGTGCTGGATTCGCAGGATCACTTCCCATAAGGAAGAACCAGGCGCCACCGCCGCCAGCTATAATCAGCACTGCGGCCAGTACGATTACAATCAAACCTTTTTTGCCTTTGTTAGCTGACGGGACCGCGACTTCGTCTACTTCTGCCATAACTTCCTCATCGCCTGTAATCAGGCACTTGATACTGTGACATAGCAAAGCTTGTGCCACACTTGGATTGAGGGCTTAACGTAATGGTTTTTAACAAGTTTTAAAAGAGATTCAATAAAATGATTATGGCCGTTAAAGCTGAAGGCTGACAAATCGCCAATTTAGTGACACCTATCCTGACGATACTACTGATCAGGCGGCAGCTGTTTGACGCCGGGACATCATTGATGCGGGGATTGCACTGAATACTAACCAAATGGTGGGGTTGGTTTCTCTTCAATCAGTCAGGATGGCAGCAAGCCCCGGAGGATATTACTGCCATGATTGGATGCTGTTCAGGCATAAAAATCTATCAGGGATTCGGATTTTTTTACCGAATTTTCTGGTGCCTGCTTGTCGTCTGATACCCGCGCGGAGGAACCAGAGCCAGCTGTGCCTGATTCCCGTTCTTCACCACCGTCCGGGTGTGCCGATTGATCAGAGACAGAAACGTCGATTAAATCTATGCCCTGCTCAGCGAACATCTCGTGTAAACGAACAGATTGTTGTTCGAGAGCATCCCGCACCATTGCATGCGGACTGACAAAATTCACTGCAGCGGCCTGATCGACGAGCTGGATGCGGACGGTGAGGCTGCCTAATTCCGGTGGATCAAGACGTATTTGCGCCGAACTACTGCCCTGCGCGCTCTGCAACAACATCTGACGGCCAACGCGATCAATCCAGCCACTCTGACCAAATGCAGCGTCCAGTCCCGGTAACTTCAGCGCCGATGTCGACGCCAGAGAAGTATCCATGCCGCGGGTGGTCTGTGCGTGTACAAGACGTGCTTCTGCTGCCGCCTGTTGGCGCTGGTCAAGTGTGTACAATGAAGCCGACAGACCGGAGGCAGAGCTACCTGCCGAATTGCCTGCTCCGGCGGACAGCGCTGTTGATGATGATGTGGTTTCGAGGCTGCCGGCTGCGCTCGTTTGTCCTGAAACCAGCATGGACAGCAGGCCGTTTGCTACGGGCGCATCTGAATAGCCTGGTGCAGCGCTACCCGACTGCGCAAGCATTGATGCGTATTGCGCAGAGCCTGGCACTGAAGTCTTCTGGTTGAGCAATTTCTCTGAGAACGTCATATTGGCATCTGATGAGTCTGCAAAGCCATCGTTGGTAGTTGACATGACGTCGGTGATTGCGGAGCCGGACGCGGCAGGCACCGTCCCGCTCGGATCAGCTGCTACTGTGGGTATTGTTTGCGAACCTGGCTGGAACTGCCGGTTGCCGGTTTGCTGCCAAGCTGTGCCTGCAGCGATGGCAACTGGTGCAGCCATGAGCATGGGATTATTTAAGGGCAACTCCGCCGGAGACCCAGACAGCATGTTTGCCATGATCATTGTGTGTTTGCGCTCTGCACCGACATCAATAGCCGCATCTGCTCTATTGCCAGAGTCAACCATAGCGCGGGGCAAGGTATCGCCATCCATAAACAACCGGGGAGAATCAACGGTATTGGTCGCTACAACTGCCGCAAGTTGTGCTGCCGGATCTGAAAATGCAAACCCGGAGAGCATATCGGCAATGTTAAAGGGGGCGGGCTGATCAATGGTCAGGGAAGCCAGAGACAACGCGTGATCAAGAGCGCCTGCTGAAGTTGAGGTCTTATCGTGAGCGAGTGCTGCCGGGTCATAACTGCCCGTAGCGCTGACTGGTTCAGCAGGCATGTTTTGTGTGACGACATCAGACTGATGGTTTTTGTCACCAGTTGCAGTTGCAGGGGTGGTCTGCTCTGGCGTCACCGAAAAATAGGGTTCGTCGGCGGAGAGGCTCGCTGAACTGATTGCGGATGGCTGAATATCAGTGTAAGGCGCCACCACTCCAGCAAGGTGCTGAACCGCCTCTGGCGCTGAGCCATTATTCACTGCATCTGACATCCGCTGGTTTTTGGCCTGAGAGTCGTCTGCGACCTGTTTGTTACTCTTTACGTTTACTGCAGGCTCAGCATCTTTTGAAGCGCGTTCGTTTCTGGTGGCGCTGCGCGGCAACTTTTGTTCACGTGCCGGCAATTCTGTGCCGCGCCGGATTGCACCTGGTTTGTCCACAGATGTCTGGCGGCCAGGTTCATGCTTATCCGTTTTGACTGTTTGCCTGGCTGTTTCCGCAACCACACTGATCTGATGTCTCAGGTTTTCTGCAAAGCCGCGTTTTGACTGGTTGGCGAGGCCATCGCCGCCTTGATTCAGGGTCATTGGCAACGGTGTGCTGCCGAGCATGTTCGGTGTTGTGTCCTGCGGAAGCTTCATTTCATCAGCCCTCTGTTCCCATTCGTCCAATCGTGCAGGCAAAGCGTTTTTGCAACGAACTTTCACTGCTATTCAGCTGGACTGAGCAAGAAGCTTGCCAATGATCTGATGCCGGGCGGGTCGGGAACCCGGGAAGTTGTTACAGGGGAAATCAAGTCCAACCATTATCACTGGAGCGACGACGTGCATATTCATCGTGATTGCGTTGCTCGTTGCGGTTTTGCTGCACAGTGGACTCCTTCTGCAGACGCTCAAGCATCTTTTGAAGGCTTTTGAATCGTATATCTTTCTGTTGCCAGGTTTCACGCACTGCAATCTGCTCAATCTGCAATTGCGCTATAAGTCGCGCTTGCTGATCTATCGCGCGATCCAGTTGCTGATGAAAACCATCAAACAAACGCAGCCGATCTACCGTCATGCCGGCCTGCCCCGCAGTCTGCAGGCGTTCGCGGTATTCCTGCTGATACTCCTGCAACTGCACCAGTTTTGCCTGCTCGGCCTCAACTTTGTGTTGAATCATAGCCAAGTGACGACCGGCTTTGTCGACTTCAAGCTCAGCCAGTCGTAATACTGGCTGCATGCGTTTGACGCGGTTCATGATACGCGGCCTGTTTCCCGATCATTGGGCGGCGTATTTGGGGTTGTCCGACTGCGGTCGCTCCCGCCCAATGTTCTCGGTTGCAGTGTTGTCACACTGGCACCACCGGTGTTGTTACCGGGCAGCGTGCGGGAAATTGGCGTTATCGCTTTGCCCAATCGTTCCACTGCAGTGGCAAGTGCCACATTTTCAGTGAGCCCTTGTTGCAGAAACTGTTTCAGATGGGGCATTCGTTCGATGGCAAAATCGATATCCTTGTCTGCGCCCATGGTATAGGCACCCACACTGATGAGATCACGATTCTGTTGGTACCGTGAATAAACACGTTTAAACAACTGAGCTTTTGCAAGATGATCGGCATTGACAACTGATGGCATTACGCGGCTGATAGATGCCTCTATATCGATGGCGGGATAGTGGCCCTGCTCTGCCAGCGCCCTGGATAATACAATATGACCATCAAGAATTGCGCGTGCAGAATCAGCGATGGGATCCTGCTGATCGTCGCCTTCAGTCAGCACAGTATAAAACGCAGTGATGGTACCTTCGCCCTTGTCAGCATTACCCGCGCGTTCAACCAACTGCGGCAAACGCGCAAATACCGAGGGCGGATAACCTTTTGTAGCAGGCGGCTCACCAATTGCCAGAGCTATTTCACGCTGAGCCATTGCGTAACGTGTCAATGAATCCATCAGCATCAAAACATCTTTGCCCTGATCCCGAAAGCCTTCCGCAATTCGTGTTGTAGTGACCGCTGCGCGCAAGCGCATGAGTGGCGAATCGTCGGCCGGTGATGCTACCACCACGGATCTTTTGAGCCCTTCTTCGCCCAGAATTTCATCAATAAACTCTTTTACTTCACGTCCTCGCTCTCCAATCAAACCCACCACAATCACATCAGCTTCGGTAAAGCGCGTCATCATACCGAGCAGCACACTTTTACCGACGCCGGATCCGGCAAACAGACCAATCCGCTGCCCTTTGCCAACGGTCAGCAACCCGTTGATTGCGGTAATCCCGACATCCAATGGTTGTCGGATAGGTTGGCGTTTAAGCGGATTAATGTTGCGATCAGGTCCGGCCTCGCGACATTCATGCAGTGAAAGCGCGCCGTGCCCATCAATAGGTTCACCAAAACCATTGAGCACGCGACCTAATAATCCGTTGCCTACCCAAAGCCGTTGTGCCTGAGGTGCAGGGACAACGTTTGCACCAGGTTGTAAACCTTCAACACTGTAAAGCGGCATCAGGAAAATCCGGGCACCATCAAACCCGACTACTTCAGCCTCAATTTCGCGGCCGCTGACGTGACTTACCAGACATCGACTGCCTAGCGAGACGTTGCAACCCACCGCTTCCAAAGTCAGCCCCACGACACGGGTCAGCTTTCCGACAATAACGGGCTGCGTCGTCACCGCCTGCTGTGGCAGATATGAGCGCAAACGCTGTGCGAGACTTTGACGCTGTATCATTTCTGCTCCGGATCATCCTGTAGGTGCTCAGCCAAGACTGGCGACCCTGTCGATGTCAGGGCAGAGGCTTCTTCAGCAAAAGAAAGTCTGGTTTTTGCAGGTGCCAGTGCAACATCAATTTTCCGGGAAGCTCTGGGCACAGGTTCCGGTGCTGCTTCGAAATCCTCACCCGCAGGGACTAAATGACTCGCTGCATTGCCGGCATCGTCGCCAAACTGCCTGTTCACGATTTGTTCAAGAACCTGCTTGAAACGCTCGCCGATTGTAAAATCAACCGCACTCTGATCACTCTCCACGCGACAACCGCCCCGTTCGATGAGTTTGGTTCCCACCACGCGCCAGTCTTCGCCGCTATCAGCGATCGCCTGCTCAATCAATGGCAAGTCATCCTGATTGACAAGTATTCTGACGTTGTCGCGACTGGGTGGCAGCGTTGCCAGAGCCTGTCGTGCGATATTGATGATATGGCTGCTGTCTATCATCAACTCGCGTTGAATAACGTGCTTCGCAATTTCTTTGCTGAGATTCAATAAAGCATGTTCAAGCTGATAGTCCTGCTCGTTCATTGCATGAGTGAGATGAGTCATCACACTCTTGAGTGTCTGCATCTGTTGACTGATTTCGGCCTCGGCTTTTTTGTATGCAGCAGCGTGTCCTTCCTTCTGGCCCTGCGCCCGTCCTTCAAGCAAGCCTTGCTCTCGACCTTGCTCCATCCCCAGCCGCCGGCCTTCTTCAAGCCCTTTTTGCAATCCTTCCTGGCGACCCAGTAACAGCCCCTCTTCACGCGCCTGATCAAAATTCAAAGCTGTATCTACTGCAGATAAGGTGTCAGCGCCTGCTGCCTTATCTGCAGAGGTTCCCGCTCTGGGTACTACCTGAGCGACTGTTTGCCGCAGCACAGATTCTTCTCTGGGTTCAGCGTAAACAAGATTCCCGGCTTTGCCTATCGTGGGCGGAATCCAGCGCAGGACCGGCTGTGTCTCCAGATCCTTGACGCCGACCCGGGAATGGCCGTCAAACAGATGTCGTTGAATTGTCATGTCCTGCTCTCCGCTCTCGGATCAACTGCTATTGCAGTTCAGATCATTGCCTCACCGCCGCCACCCAGTTGGATCTCGCCGGCATCGGCCATACGACGTGCTACCACCAGAATTTCTTTTTGTGCCGCCTCCACTTCAATGATGCGCACCGGACCTTTGGCTTCCAGATCATCACGCAGGAGTTCAGCTGCCCGTTTGGACATGTTGGCGAAAAACTTTTCTTTAAGGAAGTCGTCGGCGCCTTTCAGGGCGAGGATCAATACCTCAGAAGACACTTCACGCAGCAGCGACTGAATACCCCGGTCATCTACTTCGCGCAAATTGTCGAATACAAACATCAGATCCTGAATCTGGTTACCCAGATCCTCGTCCAGATTCTTGATCGACTGCATGAGTTCCTGCTCAACAGCACCATCAAGATTATTCATGATTTCTGCGGCTGTTTTTGTTCCGCCGATAGTGGTCGACGGATTGGAACCCTTGCCGGAGAACTGCTTTTCGAGTATCAGGTTAAGTTCCTTCAACGCGTCAGGCTGAACACTCTCGAGCGAAGCAATACGCATCATGATTTCAGTGCGCACTTTTTCCGGGAAGTTCGCGAGAATACTGGCCGACTGGTCAGGCTCCAGATAACTCAGTACTACAGCCTGAATCTGCGGGTGCTCGTTCCGGATAACATCAGCAACTGATCTGGAATCCATCCATTTAAGGCTGTTAATACCGGAGCTTGATCCCCCTAACAGAATCCTGTCGAGAAATCCGCGCGCGCGTTCTTCGCCCAATGCTTCCGTCAGCATGTTGCGGATGTAGTTCTCTGCTCCTACGCCCAGCCCGCTCTGATTGCCGCACTCTTGCAAAAACTGGGAAAGCACGCCGGAAACAGCATCCTGCGATACTGATTTCAAGGCGGACATGGCTGAGCCCACCTTCTGAACTTCTTTAGGGCCCATCTGTTTCAGTATCTCGGCGGCGTCCTTCTCCCCCATACTCATCAGCAGAATAGCGGCGCGCTCAAGCGAGCTGATGTTGCGTCCGACTTTATCAACAGAGTTTTTTTCAGCCATCATTCGATATCCAATTCTTTACTACCTGCGCAACCCGGGCAGGATCCTGTGCAACCAGCCCTTTGATAGCGCTGAGTTGACGTTCATAGCTATCAGAAGGTCCTCCCAGCAGCATGTCATCGCCGCCGGTCAGGGTTACAGAGTCGTCCCGCATACGTTGTGCATCAGGCTGAAGCTCAGCATACGCCACATCGCCTGAACCGCCAGTGGCAGTCAATGCGCGGCTATCAGTACCAACTGCTGACAATCGCCGTAGCACTGGCAACAAGACACCAAATACCAGAATTAATACAAATACCGCGCCGGCACCTTGCCGCAGAGCAGAGCCAAACCAGGCCTGCTGCCACAGAGGTGATTCTTCTGCAACAAATGCTTCGAGCTGTGCAAACTGTTTGTTAATTACGGTGACACTGTCGCCGCGATTGATATTGTAGCCTACTGCGTCGCGCACAAGCGCAGTTATGCGCTCCAGATCTTCAGGGGTCCAGCCGGAAACACCCTCGCCCACCGGCTCATCAACCACCACTGCAACTGATAGCCTGCGCACTGACACCGGATCGCTGGTGGTATAACTGATCGTGCGGTCTATCTCATAATTCCGGGTAGCCTGCGTGCGTGTATTTGAATTGTCCGCGGGCACTGCTGCTGTTTCCGCCTGAGCCAGCGTTTCCGGAACTTGTGTGGGCAACGGTGGTTGATTGCTCAGTGCGCCAGGAATGCCGGCGACTATTTCACCACCGGCCCGCCGCTCATCCATTGACTGCTCACTACGAAGAACTACGGTATCCGGATTGTAGGTCTCAGCTGCCTGTTCAGTTCTTGTGAAATCGATATCTGCTGCAACTTCTGCTGTAAACCGGCCTGAGCCCAACAGCGGCATCAGAATCCGGTTAACACGAGCTACCAGTGTTTCTTCGTAACGCCTCACGTACTCGAACTGCTCGCCAGCAATCATCAGTTCGCGATTGTCACGACGATTGGACAACAGATTGCCCGACTGGTCGACGATGGTAACATCAGCGGGGTCCATTGATGGCACACTGGATGCCACCAGATTGGAGATTGCCTGTACCTGAATATCACTTAACTGACGGCCAGACATCAGCGTCAGAAATACCGACGCTGTCGCTTTACGTGTATCACGCACGAATACAGATCGCTCAGGCGTTGCAAGATGAACCCGTGCCGATTGCACATGGCGGAAATTTGTTATCGTGCGCTGAAGCTCACCCTCCAGGCTTCGCTTGTAACGATTGGCTTCCATGAACTGGCTGGTGCCCAGACTGGCTTCCTGATCCATAAACTCGTAGCCATAGCCGTTGTCGCGGCTGATGCCGGCCGCTGCAATTTCCATCCTGACAGCTCCAACCTGACTGGCTGGAACCAATAAAACACCTGACGAGGGATCAATTCTATAGGCAACGTTCCCACTCTCAAGTACCTGCGCCAACTCAGATACATTGAATCCCTGCATGCTTGGATAGATCGGCTGATAGTCTTCGCGCTGAGACCACAACACCACGCTGAATCCTAAAGCTATACTCGCAGCCAGGCCAATCAACAGGCCCGCCTGACGCACCACATTCAGTCGATTGAATCCGGCAAGAAAATTGTTGCTGCTACGACCGCTTGCGGGTCTCATCGCAGCTGGAGCACTGGTGGAATCGGCAGATGCCATGTTTTTGTCCTGTCAGTTAAATTTGCTTTTCAAAACCATAAAAGTGTTTGGCTGACACTATATCGGCATATTCATGATGTCCTGATAGGCACTCACCAGACGATTTCGCACCTGATTCATGGCCTCAAACGACACGCTGGCTTTCTGCATCTGGATCATGACCTGAGTAATATCAACCTGGGGATCACCCATCTCAAATGCCCTTTGCAACTCACTGGACTTTTGTTGGGTATCATTAACTGAATTCACGGCCTGTTTCAGCATATCGCCGAAATTCGCTCGGTCGGTGCCTGTAACACCAGTAGTAGTGCCACCTGCCCCTGTTGCACCCCCAAGTGCTTCAGGGCGCACAGGTTGGGAGTCGATTTGCCCCCGAATTTCACGCATCTGTAACAGAAGCTGATTGATATCTACGCGATCGGTTACACCATTCATGTTTATGCACTCACCATTGAATCTATGTTAATGCCAAGGTCACGAATTCTGGCAAGCTTGTAGCGCAAGGTTCGGGCACTGACACCCAGCGCCTCCGCAGTTTCTTTGCGACGACCACCCTGCTGTTTCAGAGTGCTTATGATGATCTGGAACTCCCGCTGTTTCAGGTCAGAGCCCAGCGCACCATCGTCACTGTCGCTGATCTCAGGGTTTGCCCGCATGGGGGTTGTCGCGGCAAAGGTTGGGAAAGTTGTTGTCGCCACACCAAATCCGGAAAATTGATCTGCGCCTTCACACAAACCCAGTGCCGACGCAGTAATTTGTGTGCCGTCCTGAATAATCAAAGCGCGTTGAAGAACATTATCCAGTTCCCGGACATTACCGGGCCAGTCATGCGTGGTCAGGGCGTGACGGGCGCTGGCATCAAGACTCACAGCGCTGCGCCCCATGCGTGCCGCATGTTGTGTTAACAGTCGCTCGGCCAAAGGCACGATGTCCAGCGGCCGCTGCCGCAGAGGCTGCCACGCCAGCGGGAATACACTCAACCGATAAAATAAATCTTCACGGAAGCGGCCTTCCCGTACGCACTGGCGAAGGTCGCGGTTGGTTGTTGCTATAACACGGACGTTCAGCTGCAGAGTCTTGCGACTGCCCAGACGCTCTACTTCACGCTCTTGCAGGACACGCAGAATTTCGGCTTGCAACCCGATATCCATTTCTGAAATTTCATCCAGCAACAATGTACCGCCTTCGGCTTGTTCAAACTTGCCCGGACTACTCTGATAGGCACCTGTAAATGATCCCTTTTCATGTCCAAACAGCGTTGCTTCCAACATGTTTTCGGGAATCGCCGCACAATTTATGGCAATAAACGGGCCTGTGTTTCGGTTGGACTGTTGATGAATGTACTGTGCCAGGACTTCTTTACCTGTGCCGCTTTCACCTGATATCAGCACTGTCGCGTCTGACTGGGCAACTTTTCTTGCCAAGGCCAGCAATTGCTGGCTCGAAGTTTCAATGGCAACTGGCTCGCTGCGGCCACTGACTTTTACAGCCAGATATTTTTCAACCGTGGCGATGAGTTGTTCAGGCTTGAATGGTTTCAGAAGATAATCAACAGCGCCTTCGCGCATGGCCCGGACAGAACTTCCGATACTGCCGAATGCTGTAATCAACACGACCGGCAGCATCGGATACAACGCACGAACTTGTGTCAGAAGTTCATGACCGTCCATACCGTCCATATTGATGTCGGACACCACCATATCGAACCGCCGTTGCGCAAGCACCTGCAGAGCCTCCTCACCGCTACAGACCGCCTGTACTTTGTATGCGGCAAACTCAAGCGTATCAGTAAGTGCGTCGCGCAGATCCCAGTTGTCCTCTACTACCAGAATGCTTGCTTTAGTCATGCGATTCTCCTTCGGAATCTTGTGCGGGCTGGAGCGTCAGGCATGGCAGGATAAATCCTGCGCGTACACCTGTGATATGTTCGTAATTTGCAGTGCCGGAGTCTGTAGCGCGGGTGTGAATCTCCGGCTGCCGGTTTTTAATAAAAAACTGACCTCCATGCGCCCGCGCCACCACCTGCGCGACTGCCAGGCCCAGACCTGTGCCCTGGGCACGCGTGGTGTAAAACGCTTCAGTTACCTGCCCAATTTTTGCCGGGTCTATTCCCGGGCCATTGTCTTCTACGAAAATGCACACCTGATGCACCGATTGGTTCCTGTCAGACGGGACATGTTCGGCCACAACACGCAACTGAACCGATGGGCCGGCATTCTGCACCGCGTTTTCGAGCAGATTAAGCAGTGCACCGATGAGCGATTCTTTGTTGCAGGCAAGTGTGCAATCCGGCACTTCGTTATCCCAGGCACAGCTCAGACTACCTGAACGCATGAGTACTTCTGATGCCAATCGGGTTTCGTCAAAAATCTGGCGCAAACTGAGAGTCTCATCCAGCACTGCTTCGCCGCGGGCAAATACCAGCATGTCACGCACCTGTCGTTCCATGTTGTGCAGCCGTGACATCAGGCGTTCGTGAGTCCGCGAGAAACGAACGTCACTGTCATTGGCAGACTCCAGTTCGTTCATTTGTGCCAGATGGCCGGCATACAGCATGGCTGCCGATAAGGGTGTGCGGATTTGATGTGCCAGTGAAGAGACCATCTTCCCCATTTCCAGCAGACGTTGATGACGGCTAAGATTTTGTTGCAGACGACGGGTTTCTGTCTGGTCGGTAATCAGAATAATCTGTCCGGGTTCTTCGTCCAGGGAACGGCTGAGCAGACTGACGCGCTTGCCGTTGACCAGCGAAATTTCGTGTCCATCATCACCGCGGGGAGCAAAACGTTGTTGGATGATCTCCAGCCAGAGCTCGCCTTCGAGTGGCGCCCCAAGGATGTCCACGGCTGCCGCGTTACAGTCAGCGATACGACCTTGAGCATTAAGTACCAGAACGCCGCCAGGCAATAGTTGCAAGAGTTTTTGTAGTCGGCGCGCAATACGTTCTTTGTCCGCCAACTCTTTGAGGCGCTGGTTATTGGCGGCCTCAAGCTCTTGGGTAAGATGCCGCACCTGATCCTCAAGGGCCTGCCATGTCTGATTCAACTCTCCGGACAGCTCATTAAAGGCCTTGAATGCCATCTCCAATGCTTGTGCCGCGTCCTGCTGCCGCAATGAGGATAACTGATGAGTATTTGCCATCTGCCCGTTGCTCAGCTCTGTGCTTGCCTGAATTGGAAGAGCCATGTATAGCCTGCGTTGCTGTTGAAACAAAAAATGTTGTCTACAGCGAACTAAGCAATGTCTGTGCCACAAGAGGAGTTCTAATAAAATCAGGGGTTTGGATTTTCAAGCGGCGGCAAGGTCAAATATTTGACCCGATTACAGCGTTTTCTGCGGGGAGATGTAACGGAGGATTGACGCGTGCTGCCTGTGAATACCACAGGCAGCAGTTAATAATCTTCAGGCGCGCGGAGGTGTGACCCCTGTCTGGCCCATGTACTTGCCATTGCGCTGTTTGTAAGTCACTTCGCATTGTTCGTCGGACTGATAGAACAGCATCTGGGCAACGCCTTCGTTGGCGTAAATCTTTGCAGGCAGTGGCGTGGTATTGGAAAACTCAAGTGTGACGTGCCCTTCCCACTCAGGTTCCAGCGGTGTCACGTTCACGATAATACCGCAGCGAGCGTAAGTCGATTTACCAAGACACACAGTCAGGACGTCACTGGGGATTCGGAAGTATTCCACAGTTCGTGCCAGCGCAAAGGAGTTTGGCGGGATTATGCAGTAAGGTTCATTGATAGTGACAAAGCTGCTTTCGTCAAAATTCTTTGGATCCACAACATTGGTGGTGTGCACATTTGTGAAAATTTTGAATTCGGTGGCACAGCGCACGTCATAACCATAGCTGGAGGTACCATAGGAAATAACCTTGCCTCCGTTCACATAGCGGATCTGCCCCGGCTCAAACGGTTCAATCATGCCGTGTTCAGCGGCCATTTTACGAATCCATTTGTCTGACTTGATGCTCATAGTCCTTGATGTCTCCTGTTACGGCGCCCGGGAAAGCGCGCATCATACGCTGATCAGGGCTGCGCAGCCAACTGTCCCGCGTCGAACAGGCCATCGGACGCAGCTGACGGAATGCGGTACTGACTCAGAATTGCTGCCTCGCTGGCCACTGCCTGGTCATGATTGACAACTACCTGATAGCCGGTTTCGCCACGGAACACCACATACGGGTCTTTATTATCGCGAAGCTGGCGGGTAAATTGGTAAAAGTCACGGACCGGGACGCCATTCACTGAGTCCACTATCCAGTTGCGTACATCGTGGTAACCCAGATTGACATCGGCTGCCAGTACCTGCAAAGCCACTACAACCTCCTGCTTTTCTGGTGAGCTCCATTGACTGCGGGCGTGCAACAGATTGACTGGAGCAGTGCGTGTCCAGTCTGCGCCCCAGCGTTTGATCAGATTCATGTTCAGGGGTACAAACAGGATGCCGCCATAAATATAGTATTCAGGCAAAGCGTCGAACTGCTCTCCGCGCACAAGGCTGTAACTCGCCTGCCGCCGCTGTGCAGTCAATGTTGCGTCCTGAATTTCACCTTGCCTGGAAAAACGCACAGGTACGCCATCGCCGATCTGTTTGAGATCTATTGCATGTTTATAATTGGTCTGTAATGTGCGACTCAACCGGATGGTGCTGTCACCTGCAACATCGTAACCGTCAATGCTCAGTACCACGTCATTTTCACGCAAAACACCATCCGCCGGCGAGTTTGCAAACACTTTGATAACCAGGACACCACTCTGCTCGGGCCTGAGTCCATAGGCCGCTTTGGCGGCAGGGCTCTCCAGATCCTGCGTGCGGAACCCAAGATCAGGAAAACCGTCATACTGGCCATTACCGGCATCGGTCAACATATGCCGCACGATATCAGGTGGTACAAAATAGCCCAGTGATTCAGTACGTCCCCCACCTGCAGACTGCATGACAACACCGGCAATCTTGCCGTCTACAATGACCGGTCCGCCACTGTTGCCCGGGTTGATCGCGGCATCAATCTGACCAGCCAGCAGAAACTCGCCGGAGTGGGCATAAACCTGTTGTTCAACGCGGGACAGAATGCCTTTGGTAATACTCAGGGTGCGACCACCTACAGGGTAACCAAAAACGAACACTTCGGTATTGGGCTCCGGCAGTTCGCCAATTTCCAATGCGGGTGTGTCGTCAAAAAAGGAATCATCGTCGAGCACAATCAGGGCAAGATCAGATGCATGAGAAATAAACTGAACTCGCCCCTGGTAACGCGCAGGATCGTTGTGTTTCTGTACCTGAACGTAGCTCGCATCGGCGACCACGTGAGCATTGGTCAGGATTCTGTTGCCCGAAATGACAGCGCCTGAGCCACTGCTCTGGCTTGGGTTCATCAATCGCCACGGAGTGAAATAGTCAGGCGCAGCCGATGTGGTGTAGATCTTGATAATAGAACTTTCGATGTCACGGATATCTTCGGTAAGTTGCGCGCTGACTGCAAAAGTCATCAACAAGCCGGACAATAAAACTACGGTCTGCCGGAACAACGCGGCAGTGCAGGCAACGGTCATCTGAAATCCCCTGATTTGTCTTGATTTTGTATTGGAGTTATTAGTGCTGGATACAAAGGGTCCAGACAGATGACCGAGTAAACCTGAAAAATCGTGCTGGCGTCAATTGCCTACGCCAGAAATTACATAATACGCATCCCCGGCTGCGCGCCCTCATCAGGACTTAACAGCCAGATATCGCTGCCGCCAGGGCCTGCCGCGAGCACCATGCCTTCAGACATGCCAAACTTCATCTTGCGCGGCTTCAGATTGGCAACCATTACGGTCAGTCTGCCCTTCAGCTGTTCGGGCTTGTAAGCCGAGCGGATGCCTGAAAACACATTGCGCAGATGCGGCTGTCCATCAGGGCCAGGTCCCAGATCAAGCGTCAGTTGCAGCAGTTTGTCTGCGCCTTCAACGTACGCAGCCTCAACGATGCGCACAATGCGCAGGTCAACCCTGGCAAAATCTGGAAATTCGATTTCCCCGGCGATCGGGTCTTTCAAAAGATGGCTGTCTGCAGCGGACGCAACGGCGGCGGGTTGCTCTGCTTGCTCGACTTCAGAAGCGGCCTCCGCCAGCATGGCATCAACCGCCGACTGCTCAACACGCGTAATCAGCGGCTCAAAAGTGTTGATCCTGTGTGCAAGCAGCAGTGTTTCTGCACTGGCCCAATCGAGTTCGCCGGCATTGAGGAATTTCTCGGCTTTTTCTGACATTGCCGGCAACACTGGTTTCAGGTACGTCATCAGCAGGCGGAATAAATTGATGCCGGTTGTGCAAATTGCCTGGACTTGCGGATCATGCGGGTTCTGTTTGGCGATAGTCCATGGTGCCTGCTCAGCAATATACTGATTGGCCTTGTCTGCCTGAGCCATCACCAGGCGTATGGCGCGCTGATACTCACGCTGCTCGTAAGCCTGTGCAATCTCTGTTGCGGCTGCCTGGCACTCTGAAAGCAATTCCGGAGCAGCAGGGATATGGCTTAACTGGCCATCGAAGCCGCGACTGATGAAACCAGCACAACGGCTGGCAATATTGACCACCTTGCCTACCAGATCAGAGTTCACTTTGTTAACAAACTCTTCGAGATTCAGGTCAAGATCATCCACGCCATCACTCAGACGGGATGCCAGGAAATAGCGCAGATATTCGGGGTTCAGATGATTCAGATAGGTGTGGCCATTGATGAAAGTGCCACGTGACTTCGACATTTTCTTGCCGTTCACAGTCATGAAACCGTGCGCAAATACTGCGGTCGGCGTCCTGTACCCGGCATCACTGAGCATGGCTGGCCAGAACAAGGCATGGAAATTTATAATGTCTTTACCGATAAAGTGATACAGCTCGGCCTGACTGTCCGGGTTCCAGTACTCATCAAAATTAACACCGCTGCGGTCGCAATAGTTTCGGAAACTGGCCATGTAACCTATCGGTGCATCCAGCCACACATAAAAGTACTTGCCTGGCGCATCGGGGATTTCGAAGCCGAAATAAGGCGCGTCGCGGCTGATATCCCACTCCTGTAGTCCGGCGTCCAGCCACTCACTGAGTTTGTTGGCGACCTGATCCTGCAATGTGCCACTGCGCGTCCAGCTTTTAAGGAAGTCAGAAAACTCGGGCAGCTTGAAAAAATAGTGTTCGGAGTCACGTTGGACCGGTGTCGCTCCGGAGAGCGTCGATCGCGGATTGATCAGATCGTTCGGGCTATAGGTCGCGCCGCAGGCTTCGCAGTTGTCGCCGTACTGATCATCAGTTTTACATTTGGGACAGGTACCTTTGACAAAACGGTCTGCCAGAAACAGGCCTTTCTCCGGATCAAACAGCTGAGTGATGCTGCGCATTGCAATACGATTATTGGCGCGGAGCGATTTATAGATGCTTTCTGAGTAATGACGATTCTCTTCGCTGTGAGTGGAGTGGAAATTGTCAAAATTGATCAGAAAACCGTCATAGGTCCTTTTATGATCGGCGTTCACCTGATCGATCAACTGTTGCGGACTTATGCCCTCCTTCTCTGCACGCAGCATGATTGCAGTGCCATGGGCATCGTCCGCGCAGACATAAATGCAGTTCTCACCGCGCATTTTCTGAAAACGTACCCAGATATCGGTCTGAACAGCCTCCAGCATATGTCCCAAATGTATTGGGCCATTGGCGTAAGGCAGAGCACTGGTTACCAGAATTTTGCGTTTCGACACCTTTTAGTTCCTTGTATTTACGGGGTTAATTCCGGTTTTGTACTTAGACTTCGATCATTTCAAAGTCTTCTTTACCAACACCACATTCCGGGCACATCCAGTCTGCGGGAACATCCTCCCAGCGCGTGCCAGGTTCAATGCCGTCATCCGGCCAGCCTTCAGCTTCGTCGTAAATAAAACCACAGACTATACACATCCACTTTTTCACATTAAAACCCTGCAGAAATATGCGCTCAAAGCGACAGTGACAAGATAAAACCAGGCCGTGTTTGCATAAACAAGCCTTTGGCTTCACAAACCGGGTGCTGATGATACTTGATCTGGTCACCACTGGGCAAAAGCTCAGACAGGCTTGTGCTAAACTGCGCGCTCTTTGTGAGCCCACAGACATAACTAAAGCTTGATGATGCCAATCCTGACCTCCAGTTCGCCTTCGCTAGCAGATCTGATCAATCAGGTCCTGCCACAGACACAATGCACAAAATGTGGTTATCAGGGCTGCCGCCCCTATGCAGAAGCCATAGCCGGCGGTGAAGCGATCAATCGTTGCCCGCCAGGCGGGCCGCAAACCGTAACACTGTTATCCGGGTTGACAGGTCGTCCTGCACAAGCACTTAACCCTGATATTGGGGAGCACACGCCGCTAAAACTGGCCGTAATACGCGAAGATGACTGCATAGGCTGTACTAAATGTATCCAGGCCTGCCCGGTGGATGCCATTGTCGGTGCCGCCAAAAGGATGCATACCGTGATAGCCAGCGAGTGCACCGGCTGTGATCTTTGTGTTGAGCCCTGCCCGGTAGACTGCATTGATATGATCACAATTGGCAGCGATATCGCGCCTCCGTCGCGTGAGCAGGCAAATCACTGGCAGATGCGTTATGAGTATCGCGAAAGCAGATTGCAACGCGAAGCCAAAGAGCAACAACAGCGCCGGCTGATAAAACTCGAGAGCAAACTGGGTGCACTGGATCGTGGTGAATCCATCCAGAAAGCATCCACCGCTACTGCACAGTCACCTGAGCAAATGCGCAGCTATATTGAGGCTGCGGTGGCAAGAACGCAGGCCCGCAAAGCGGCACTGCGAGCTTCGGATAGTTCCGCCGGATCAAATGCACATGCAGCACCACAGGCTGATTCAGGGGGCAACGGGAATGAACAGGGATAAACGTCAGCAGATTTTTGAGCGTTTGCGGGCAGAAAATCCAAATCCCACAACAGAGCTTGAATTCGGTTCTACCTTCGAATTGTTGATATCAGTGATTCTTTCAGCACAAGCGACTGACGTCAGTGTCAATAAGGCAACACGCGTTCTGTACAGAATTGCCAACACGCCAGAAACGATATTGGCTCTGGGTGTTGAGGGTCTGAAGCAGTACATTAAAACTATAGGACTTTTTAACACCAAGGCAGAAAACGTTATCAAAACCTGCGCTGCGCTGATGGATAAACACAACTCTGTGGTGCCGGCAAGCCGCGAGGAGCTGGAAGCACTGCCCGGTGTCGGCCGCAAGACTGCCAACGTTGTGCTCAATACCGCGTTCCGCCAGCCGGCTATGGCCGTTGATACTCACATTTTTCGGGTATCAAACCGTACCGGTATAGCGCCTGGCAAAAATGTCCTGGAGGTCGAAAAGCGTCTCGTAAAACTGATACCGGAGGAGTTCCTGCTCGATGCCCATCATTGGCTGATCCTTCATGGCCGTTATGTGTGCATTGCCCGAAAGCCGCGATGCAGTGCTTGTGTGATTTATGATCTGTGTGAATTCAAACAGAAATCAGAGGGGTAAGTAAGATGCGCGCCAGTGTCATTCTGTCGACCTATAATTCCCCCGAATGGCTTGAAAAAGTTTTGTCTGGTTATATTTACCAGTCGACTCATGACTTCGAAATGATAATTGCCGATGACGGTTCGCGTGACGACACCGCACAACTTATTGATACTGTGCGTCTGAGCGCACCCTTTACGATCAAACATGTGTGGCAAAAAGACGACGGCTTCAGAAAATGCAGAATTCTAAACAAAGCCGTACTTCATGCAGAATCACCCTACATTATTTTCAGCGATGGCGACTGCATTCCCCGGGCGGATTTTGTGGAAACGCATCTGCGGCGTGCTCAACCAGGATATTTTTTATCTGGCAGTTATTTCAAACTACCTATGAACACAAGCCAGTGTATCAGCCATGATGACATCCGCAGTGGGCGATGCTTTGACAAAAACTGGCTCTACGCTAATGGCCTGCCGAGACTACGGAAAACACTAAAAATATCTGCAGGAAAAAAACTGGCACCGATACTTAATATGCTGACACCTGCAAAGTGTAATCTTAAAGGTTCAAACGCGTCGTGCTGGCGCGATGACATTTTAAAAGTAAATGGTTTTGATGAGCGCATGCCATGGGGCGGAGAAGACAGGGAGTTTGGTGTTCGACTGCTGAATATCGGTACCAAGGCGCGCCATGTCAGATACGACGCCATTTGCATACACCTTGATCACACCAGAGGTTATGTCGACCCGGAACTTGTAAAACGCAACAAAGCACTACGTCTGTTTAACGAAAAAAACAAAGTCACCTGTACGGAACACGGCATACAACAATTGATAGATGCCGGTTACCTGGCCGATTTTCACGGTTGACATTTTACACTTGGACTGTGGTTTAACGCGCACCATGGTTTAACGTGCACTATGGTTTTCGTGCAAAGAGTTTCAGCTCGAGGCTGTTCAGCCATTTAAGCAAACGGCGGCCTTGCAGCGGATGATAAATCCATGGCTTGTCCGGTGCCTTCCGTACAGTTCGCTCGTTACGGATACTCAGAAAATCCTCGGCGTAAGGCATTACATCATGCGCGCGCATTTTAAACGCCCGTTCAGCAGCAGATCCCATCTCCTGCAGCGGATAAAACCCACAGTCATTTAATTTTTCACCAAGACGCAGCGCGAATGTGCGTCGCTTTCCTCTCCAGCTTGTTGCCGCGGGCAACCACGCAACAAAGGGATCGCGCCAATGTGCCATAGGTGAAAACAGACCACGGGCCAGTTGCTCGTTTAATGCCTCGCGTGCCTGGAACTGCCAGCCTGCTTTGCGCAAGGTGGCGACACTGGCTATAAATATATCTGAATACCATGCGCCTGCGCTGCTTTTTACCCTCTTGTTATAATAGAGGCCATCCGTTTCATTAAATGATACCTGGCTCCGCAGTCTCTCGCTTCCTTTAAGGAACGCATGATGAACAAATCCTCGGGTTGAATCTGCGGTGAACCAACTCTGCAACGCTTCTGCCTCATCTGCTGTAAAAATTCTGACCAGCTGCATATCGTCCTGCAGCGTGCACATCAGATCATCGTCGTTCAGATAGTCCAGCGCCAACTGCATATTGCCGTATAAACCACCATGTTTGCTGCGCAGGCCGTTGTTGTCTTTTTCTGGTTGCACAACACGATGGCGCAACCTCAGTTCATCCAGAGCTTTCACCGTGCCTGCATCCGTACTGTTGTCGTCAACAATGAGAATTGGAAAACCAGATGCGCATCGCTCGATGGTATCGATGCAATGGCGCAGAAAATCTGCCCGGTTAAACGAGAACACTACAAAATGAAGCATGAGTTTCGCTTGATCAGTCAATATAAAAAGGGCCGACAAGAGCCGGCCCTTTGTTTACTTGGATAACATTCAGATCTTGCGGCCTTTGCCTGCAGCGATACGCAGTCGTAACGCATTCAGTTTGATGAAACCACCGGCATCTGCCTGGTTATAGGCACCAGCGTCATCCTCAAAGGTTGCTATCTTCATGTCGAACAGTGAATCAGCAGATTCGCGACCTACCACGGCCACACCGCCTTTATACAACTTCAGGCGTACTTTGCCGTTGCAATATTGCTGGGAATAGTCGATCAGCGTCTGCAGCGCCTTGCGTTCCGGAGAGAACCAGTAGCCATTATAAACCAGTGATGCATAGCGTGGCATCAGTTCGTCTTTCAGATGAGCCAGTTCGCGATCCAGTGTCAGTGACTCAATAGCGCGGTGCGCCTTCAACATGATGGTGCCCCCCGGGGTTTCATAACACCCGCGTGACTTCATACCCACATAGCGGTTTTCCACCAGATCTGCGCGTCCAATACCGTTAGCGCCGCCCACTTTGTTCAAGTACGCCAGTACTGTTGCCGGTGACATCGCCTGACCATCAATGGCAACAATATCGCCTTTTTCGTAAGTAAGTTCTATATAAGTGGCTTTGTCTGGAGCATTCTCCGGTGACACTGACCACAGCCACATATCTTCCTCAGGCTCCGCACCGGGATTCTCCAGCAGATCCCCTTCGTAAGAAATGTGCAGCAGGTTGGCATCCATGGAGTACGGCGATTTCTGGCCGCGTTTTTTCTCCACCGGAATATTGTGCGCCTCACAATATGCCATGAGCTTGTCACGCGAGTTCAGATCCCATTCACGCCAGGGAGCGATAACACGAATACCCGGCTTTAGAGCATAGGCGCCAAGCTCAAAACGAACCTGATCGTTACCTTTACCGGTAGCCCCGTGGGAAATTGCATCGGCGCCGGTTTCATTGGCAATTTCTACCAGACGTTTGGCGATCAGCGGTCGCGCGATGGACGTACCCAGCAGGTATTCGCCTTCATACAAGGCATTGGCACGGAACATCGGGAACACAAAATCACGTACGAACTCTTCGCGCAGGTCTTCAATGTAAATCTGTTTGATGCCCATGGCTTGCGCTTTGGCGCGCGCCGGCTCCAGCTCTTCGCCCTGCCCCAGATCAGCGGTGAACGTCACTACTTCACATTGATAGGTTTCCATCAGCCATTTTGCGATTACAGAGGTATCCAGTCCACCGGAATAGGCCAATACCACTTTCTTGATGCCCGACATGCTGTGCTCCTGCGAGTGCGTACTTGAAAAGGCGGTTATTGTAACCTTATCAAGATCGCATTTCGACTGGCATGCAAGGGGTTAGTAACAAGAGTGCTGATGGATAAGCTCAGCGACGCAGCACACGTATAGTCACCCGCCGGTTGCGGTCGCGGTCTGCCGCTGTGCGTTCATCCCGGATAATGCGATATTCCGGCGTGCCGCCGAAAAAACGCGTGGTCAGCATTCCCTCGTCTATACCTTGGGCAAGGAGGTACTCGTGGATGGCAAACGCCCTGATGCGAGACAGATCCAGGTTCTCTCGGGGATTGCCTGCCCCATCTGTAAAACCGTTGATTTCGAAGCCGTAGACCTCTTCATCTGCTTTGGCATAAGCAACGATGTTATCCAGTTGTTGGCGCATTTCCGAATCGAGTTCTCGCTGATTGCTGCGCCAGAATACCGTTGAGCGTTCAATCTGACCAAAGTTGACTGGCAGCAAACCGCCAATGCATTGGGTATAGGCCTGATAAGCCTGACCAAAATTCACGGGGGATAATCCAACATGTACCGACTCTTCTTCGCTGTACCAGGCCCGTCGCATCAGGGTCGGCACCATGCCACGATCCAGTTCTGCCATCATCAGACGGCTGCGTGACGCATCAAGGTTGACGGGCCGCTGGCTCTTGGAGACGTCCACGTAACCCAAATCCCGGATTGGCAGATCCTTGCGCCACAGCGGTGGCATCGAGGTCAGCAAACCCCTGCCCGCCTGCATCGGGCTGTCGGGTGCCTGAAGGTAAAAACTCAGTGCTTCTCCGGCCTGGTGATAGAAAACAGCTTCTCCCAGTCCGGGTATCTGCTGAACAAGTCTGCACTCAAAAATTGAAGCTTCTGTGCGCCAGCTGGCAACATCCAGATCTGCATAGTAGGAGCTGACGGCGCCAGATGCACCGACCCTGCCGGCGCAGATCATACTGAGCAACAGAAGCCAGGATAAGGTACACTTACGCCGCATTTTCATACTATGGATACTGATTCCACCAAATTGACAGGAAATGGCCGGCGAATGACCGGAACCGATATATCTGACGGCAGGAAATCGCACACAGGCACCTGTTGTCAGTCTCTTAGATCGGCAGCGTCAGACGAAACTTTATCAATCATGTCTGCTATTTATGGTTGCTGTAGGACTTTAATAAATGAATGAAATTACCATCACCCGACCTGACGACTGGCACCTGCACCTGAGAGACGGCGATGTACTGCCGGACCTGATCAACCATACCGCAGAGCGCTTCCACCGCGCTATTGTGATGCCTAACCTGAAACCCCCGGTCACCACAACTGCTGCAGCCGAAGCATACCGTCAGAGGTTGCTGAATGCTGCACCTGCCGGTTCGGACTTCGAGCCGCTGATGACACTGTATCTGACTGATCAGCTCAGCCCTGATGAAATCCGGCTAGCGCAACTCAGCGGCCATGTTCACGCCGTAAAATATTACCCGGCCGGCGCGACCACCAACTCAGATAGTGGTGTGACTGACATTCGCAAGGTCTATGCCGTGCTCGAAACCATGGCAGAGCTGGGTATGCCGCTTTTGGTGCACGGTGAGGTCACCGATCACCACGTTGACATTTTTGATCGTGAGAAAGTGTTTGTAGATACTGTTCTGCTGCCATTGACGCTACGTTTCCCCGCACTGAAGGTGGTGCTGGAACACATCACCACCAAAGATGCTGCCGCGTTTGTGAAACACGGGCCTGATAATATCGCGGCAACAATCACTCCTCAGCATCTGTTGTACAACCGCAACGATTTGCTGGTTGGTGGCGTCAGACCACATCTGTATTGCCTGCCGGTTTTAAAACGGAATACTCATCAGCAAGCACTACTGGAAGTGGCAACCAGTGGTCATCCACGATTTTTTCTGGGTACTGATTCTGCCCCGCACGCACAGCCGACCAAGGAAACAGCGTGCGGCTGCGCTGGTTGTTACAGCTCCCATGCTGCGATTGAATTGTATGCAGAGGCTTTTGATCAGGCAGGTGCGTTAGACAGGCTTGAGGCCTTCTCCTCCTTTTACGGGCCGGACTTTTACGGTCTGCCACGTAACGCGGATAAAATCACTCTGGTGCGTGAATCCTGGACCGCTCCGGCCAGTTACGTATTCGGAAACAGTACGCTGGTGCCATTGCGCGCCGGTGAAACCATACATTGGCGCCTGAAGCAGCGCGCCGTCGGAGCACTAGCCTGATGCAGGATTTTGAAGACAATATGGACGCAGTTGACACTCTGATGGCAGCGCGTTTTCGCGGCTACCTGCCAGTAGTTGTGGATATAGAATGCGGTGGTTTTAATGCCAAGACCGATGCCATTCTTGAGATTTCAGCTGTGATTCTGGGCATGAGCGAGAAATCGATTCTGCAGATTGAACAAACCTATTTCCATCGGGTTATACCGTTTGAAGGCTCGAATATTGAAGAGGCAGCATTGAAGTTCACGGGTATTGACCCCTGGCATCCGCTGCGTATCGCCCGTGGCGAAAAAGATGTGTTCAACGACCTTTTTAAAGCCATTCGTACCGCGATGAAAGTTAACGGCTGCAAGCGTGCCATATTGGTGGCGCACAACGCCCATTTCGATCACGGGTTTATCAACGCCGCGGCCGAACGCCATGACCTCAAGCGCAACCCGTTTCATCCTTTTTCCAGTTTTGACACGGCAACGCTCAGTGGCCTGGCTTACGGTCAGACTGTGTTGGCGCGAGCCTGTGAGGCAGCAGGAATCAGTTTTGACAGCAAGGAAGCGCATTCAGCCAAGTACGATGCTGAAAAAACAGCACAACTGTTTTGCAAGATTGTTAACCGATGGCAAGCCATGGGCGGTTGGCCGCTAAGCTGATGGTTAGCACTGAACATGAGCCTCTTATGATCGCCCGCGGTGTCAGGATGCCGCGGGCGACTTGAGAACTGTCAGACTGATCAGGCCTGTACTGCAACGCTATCTATCAGGGTCTGCAGCTCACCTTTGGAGTGCATCTCCGTCACGATGTCACAACCGCCTACCAACTCTCCGTTAACGTAAAGTTGAGGGAATGTCGGCCAGTTGGCTATCTTTGGCAGTGTGGCACGGATTTCCGGATTAACCAGGATATCAACGTAAGCGAAACGTTTGCCACAGGCCATCAGGCACTGTACGGTCTGGGCTGAAAAGCCGCACTGAGGCTGATCAGGCGAACCCTTCATATAGAGAAGAATACTATTTGAATTAATCTGGTCGTGTATGGTTTGTTCGATGCTCATAGTCGCCCTGCACATGCATAAGGTTGTCGAAGAGTCGATATTCTACATGATTCCTCCGATTCCGCCGACAATTGCCGCCGTCATAGCTCTTAATATAAGATACCGAGCTTCTTAAAGGACTAGCCTGCAAACCCGGTGATATTTTGCCGGGCAAACATACCCCCGGGAAATCCGTACCAACATGGCAACACGACATTTTTTGACCCTGCTGGATCTCAGCCCGGTTGAACTCAGAGACATTATCCATCGTGCTATTGCGATGAAAAAAAGCCCACTTCAATCTGAAGAGCCTCTGAAAAACAAGACTCTGGCGATGATTTTCGAAAAATCATCCACCCGTACCCGGGTGTCATTTGAAGTTGCGATGACGCAATTAGGCGGGGCCTCGCTGTTTCTGTCTCCTTCCGATACTCAGTTGGGGCGCGGAGAGAGCATTGAAGACAGCGCTAAAGTACTGTCTCGCATGGTCGATGTTATTACTATCAGAACTTATGAGCATGCGAAGCTGGAATTGTTTGCAAAACACTCCAGCGTGCCGGTAATCAATTCGCTGACTGATGATTTCCACCCATGTCAGCTGCTGGCAGACATGCAGACCTTTTTTGAACACCGCGGCGATATAGCGGGTCACAGGGTGGCGTGGGTGGGTGACGGCCATAATATGTGCCAGTCTTACATTAACGCGGCAATGCAGTTTGACTTTGAGCTGGTGGTTGCCTGCCCTGAAGGTTTTGAGCCAGACCAGTACCTGCTTGATCGCTGCGCTGACCGGGTAACTGTGGTAAGGAACCCTGCAGAAGCCGTGAAAGGGGCCAGTCTGGTGGCAACTGATGTTTGGGCGTCCATGGGCCATGAAGAAGAAAGGAAGATTCGCTTACAAAAATTCAGTGGCTTCCAGGTCACACGCGAGTTGATGTCATACGCTCGTCCTGATGCACTGTTTATGCATTGCCTGCCTGCGCATCGAGGTGAAGAAGTGGCAGCTGATGTACTGGATGCTGCTGATAGCGTGGTATGGGATGAAGCAGAAAACCGTCTGCATGCACAAAAAGCATTGCTGGAATTTTTGTGTGCACAGGGCTGATCCACTACTGACCCATACTACTGACCCGTAAAGGCAGGACGCAAACGATATGACAGTAGCAACGATGCTGATTGGTGGTCTGGCGATAATCACTGCAGCATTGCTTGTTGTACTGGAATTCGGACGTCGCGGCTGGACCCTGTCCAGCCCCGAAGATCGCCATCTCAACGCTCACCTCAATGCCCAATCAAGACGTATTTTGTCCAGTGCTGTAGAGCAAAGCCACAGTGGTGTTGTGATTGCCGATTGCACGGGCGTTATAGAGTATGTCAATCCGCGCTATAGCCAGATCACGGGCTACAGTAGCTCAGAAGCTGTCGGCCGGCTCGCTGAACTCATGAACAACGATGAGTTGACTGACGCCAATAACCTCACTCTTCAGGAAGCCATGCAACTGGGTGCCGGGTGGGAAACCTTTATGGTCAGTATTCGCAAAAATGGCGACCGCTTCTGGCAGCAGGTAACAGCATCGCCGATTCATGACGATCTGGGTTCACTCAGCCATATAGTGTTAAACATTGATGATATCAGTGAGCGGGTGGAAACCCAGGCTCAGATGGAAAAACTTGCGTTTTATGATCCTCTGACTGGTCTGGAGAACAGACGGCTTTTCCGTGACAGACTTGATCAGGGCTTAAAACGCGTACGACGCAGTAAAAAAGGGATGGCTCTGCTGTTTCTGGATCTCGACCAGTTCAAACGCATCAACGATACCCTGGGCCATGATGCCGGCGATGAATTGCTTTGCGTGGTGGCTCAGCGTTTGCGCAGTTGTGTGAGGGAAGAAGACATAGTGTCGCGTCTGGGCGGGGATGAGTTCACTATCCTGCTGGCCGACATTGCGCATGCAGACGATGCCAGTCTGGTAGCACGTAAAATCCTCAAGGCGTTACAGGACCCGATTCCGCTTGGCGAGCAGGAAGTCATAGTCAGTTGCAGCATTGGTATTACCATAGCGCCTGAAGACAGCATGAATGCCAGCGTGCTCATGCGCAATGCAGATCTTGCAATGTATCGCGCCAAAGATCAGGGTAGAAACAATTTCCAATACTTCACAGATGACATGAACATTGAGTCGCAAGCTCGCATGTCACTTGAAAATGAGCTCCGGCTTGCTGTAAACAACGAAGATTTTGTTGTCTTTTTTCAGCCTCAGGTGAATCTGAATGAACGGCGCATTTGTGGTTTTGAAGCATTGGTGCGCTGGCGGCATGAACAGGTAGATCTGATCTCCCCGGATCGTTTTATACCGGTGGCAGAGGAGACAGGCCTCATCATTAAGGTGGGGGAAATAGTCCTGCGCCAGGCCTGCCGGCAGATGAGTGAAATGCAGGCAAGAGGCCTGACCGGGCTGACTGTTGCCGTCAATTTGTCTGCGCGACAGTTCAGGGATCGCAATCTGGTCAGCATGATACGCAAAACATTGCAGGAGACCGGTCTGGAGCCACAATGGCTTGAGCTGGAAATTACCGAAAGTATGTTAATGGACAACATTGAGCAGGCCATTGATATCCTGACAGAGCTTAAAGCTATTGGTGTCACCATAGCCATCGATGACTTCGGAACTGGCTACTCCTCTCTGAGTTATCTCACGCGCCTGCCGGTGGACAAACTCAAGGTGGATCGCTCCTTTGTCAGCAATCTTCCGGAAAGCCCCCGTCACACCGCTATCGCGACAGCTATTATCGCAATGGCGCAACGTTTGCGACTGCAGGTTGTTGCTGAAGGTGTTGAGACTCAACCTCAGGCGGATTTTCTGCACGGGCACCAGTGCTCAATTCTGCAAGGGTATCTGTTTGGCCGGCCAGTGGATGCGTCAGAATTGCCAGCTCAGATGCTGGATCTGGAAAAACGCATCAGTCTTGAAAACTTGCTACTGCCCGTTACGGCCTTGGCGCACTGAGTTTTACAAACCGTTTTGCAGCCCCATTAAGCCATCGCGCAGAAAAACTTCGCCCGTCACACCACAACATGTAGTGGTTTGCATACCGCAGTACACACATGTTATCCACAGGCTATCCACACAAAAAGCACTTGCATTCCCTTGTCGACCGCACTATCTTGTGCTTTGTCCGCAAAAAGCACCTATATATTGTATTTCCCTGGCCTGATCGTTAACCCAGACCCTGGACCATCAAAAAACATCATGGAGAAACCAATGCAAACCAACACTCCCAGCTATGGCAGCCCTTCTGTCAGCTCCCGTCCGGCGACCCGGTCGAGCGAAGAATTGCCGGCTACAGCACCTGGTCAGTTGCGTGTCATCAAACGTAATGGCGCCGTAGTTACCTATGATGAATCAAAAATTGTCGTTGCCATTACCAAAGCCTACCTGGCCATTGAAGGCGGCCCTGCAGCCGCCTCTGCCCGCGTACGCGAGACGGTAAATAAAATGGCTGCCCAGATCAGCACAATTTTCAAACGTCGCATGCCATCAGGCGGCACTATCCATATTGAAGAAATTCAGGATCAGGTGGAGCTGGCGATGATGCGCACCGGTGAGCACAAAGTTGCCCGCGCCTACGTCCTTTACCGCGCGGAACATGCACGATTACGTGATCAGCAGCGCGCCCGGGAACAGCCTTCTGAGTCCACCATCCAGGTGACTTACGCGGACGGCACTCAAGGACCGCTGGATACCCTGCGCCTGCGCACAGTTATCGATGAAGCCTGTACTGGCCTGGAAGGCGTTTCCAGTGATGCCATTTACCAGGAGACTCTGAAAAACCTGTATCCCGGCGTCAAAATGGATGACGTGCGCACGTCATCTGTCATGACAGCGCGTACCATGGTAGAGCAGGACCCTAATTACTCGTACGTTACCGCGCGTCTGCTGCTGGATACCCTGCGATCGGAAGCCCTGGGGTTTCTTGGCCTGACTGACAGCGCCACGCAGAGCGAGATGAATTACCGCTACCCGTCAGTGCTACGCCCCTATATTGAAAAAGGCGTTGAGTTGGGCCTGCTGTCCTCTCACCTGCTGGAATACAACCTTGATGTACTGGGCGACGCCCTCAATGCGGAGCGCGATACTCAGTTTACCTATCTCGGCCTGCAGACACTTTACGACCGTTACTTTATCCACAGCAATGGCGTGCGTTTTGAGCTGCCGCAGATATTTTTTATGCGTGTTGCCATGGGCCTGGCCAGTAATGAGGCTGACCGTGAGGCGCGCGCCATCGAATTTTATAATCTGATTTCCAGCTTTGATTATATGGTGTCCACACCACAGTTATTTAACTCTGGCACACTGCGTCCGCAGTTGTCCTCTTGCTTCCTGACTACTGTACCGGATGACCTGCATGGCATTTACAGTGCCATCAAAGACAACGCCATGTTGTCCAAGTGGGCAGGCGGTCTGGGTAATGACTGGACACCTGTACGCGCACTGGGGGCTGGCATAAAAGGAACCAATGGCAAGTCTCAAGGCATCGTGCCTTTCCTGAAAGTGGTCAACGACACTGCTGTGGCAGTGAACCAGGGTGGCAAACGCAAAGGCGCTGTGTGCGCTTATCTGGAGACCTGGCACCTTGATATCGAGGAATTCCTGGAGCTGCGCAAGAATACCGGTGACGACCGTCGTCGTACACACGATATGAACACGGCCAACTGGATACCTGACCTGTTTATGAAGCGTGTATTTGAAGACGGCGACTGGACGCTATTCTCCCCGAACAATGTGCCGGAACTGCATGATTTACATGGTGATGCTTTCGAGCGGGCGTATGAGGAATACGAGCGTAAGGCCGCTGCCGGCCAGGTAGAGATCTACAAGACCGTACGTGCCAAAGACCTGTGGCGCAAAATGCTGTCGATGCTTTTTGAAACGGGGCATCCGTGGATCACGTTCAAGGATGCGTGCAACGTGCGCTCCCCACAGCAGCATGTGGGCACCATCCACTCGTCCAACCTTTGCACAGAGATCACACTGAACACCAGCCCGGACGAAATCGCCGTGTGCAATCTGGGATCAGTGAATCTGGTGAATCACATCACCGAACAGGGTCTGGATACCGACAAGCTCGAACGCACTATCAAAACTGCTGTGCGAATGTTGGATAACGTAATTGACATCAATTACTACTCAGTGCCACAGGCGGAAACTTCTAACCTGAAGCACCGTCCGGTTGGCATGGGCATCATGGGTTTCCAGGATGCTCTGTATGTTCAACGTATTCCTTATGGTTCTGCAGAAGCATTAAAATTTGCTGATGAATCCATGGAGGTGATCAGTTATCACGCAATTCAGGCCTCAACCGATCTGGCAGAGGAGCGCGGCACTTACAGTAGTTACAAAGGTTCTTTGTGGGATCAGGGCATTCTGCCGATCGACTCCCTGAAACTGCTGCAGGAAGTGCGTGGCGAAAAGTACCTGGAAGTGGACATGAGCCAGACTCAGGATTGGGATGCGCTGCGTCAGCGTATCGCTCAGGTCGGCATGCGCAACTCCAATGTGCTGGCAATAGCACCAACGGCAACGATTGCCAACATTTCCGGTGTATCGCAGTCCATTGAGCCGACATATCAGAACCTGTACGTGAAATCCAACCTGTCTGGTGAGTTCACTGTGGTTAACCCTTATCTGGTGCGTGATCTGAAAGCACTGGATCTTTGGGACAACGTCATGGTCAATGACCTGAAATACTACGATGGCAGCCTGCAGCAGATTGACCGTATTCCGCAACATATCAAGGATCTGTATGCCACTGCGTTCGAAATTGAACCACGTTGGTTGGTCGATGCAGCCAGCCGCCGCCAGAAATGGATCGATCAGGCACAGTCACTGAATCTGTATATCTCCGGCGCCAACGGTAAAAAACTGGATATTACCTACCGTATGGCATGGTTACGTGGCCTCAAGACGACTTATTACCTGCGATCTCTGGCTGCTACCAGCACCGAGAAATCAACAGTGTCAGGCAGCAAGCTGAATGCTGTGTCCAGCAGTACGCCGATGCCGGCTGATGTACCTCAAGCATGTTCAATTGACGATCCTGACTGCGAAGCCTGTCAGTAATTATCAGAGCAGAATTGCAGAGTAAACAGGACAGTAATTAACGTAGCAGTAATTTAATAGCTATCAGGGGTAAACAATGATTTCCTGGGATGAATTTTACGAAGATCCAAATGCAGAGACTGATGCTCCTGCAAGAACAGCAGCACCCAAGTCTGCCAACGCAATACAAAACGGCTCGGCTACCAGTCCTGCCAAGCAGCAGCATGCACAGTTCGCTGCACAAGCTGCTGTGGCAGAAAGCCCCTCCGCGGCTGCCGGCAGTTATGCCGATGCAATTGCCGCTGCCAAAACCATGACTGCAATGGATATGGCCGGCAGCATGGAGTCTGCTGTGCCGGCTACACGGCCCGCCAGCGAAGCCGCCGCTGAGGCTGCCAACCAACTAGTGCTAAAGCGCATTCAAAATGAGCTTCAAGACCTTGATACTACAGTGGTTGAAAAGGGAATCGGTGAGTGGACAGAACGCGTTACTGTTGATGACAAGCGCATGATCAATTGCCGTGCGGATCTTAATCAATTGGTGCCGTTTAAATATGACTGGGCCTGGCAGAAGTATCTGGATGGTTGCGCAAACCACTGGATGCCGCAGGAAATCAACATGAATGCTGATATCGCATTGTGGAAAAACCCCAACGGGCTCACCGCAGACGAGCGCATGATAGTTAAACGTAACCTGGGATTCTTTTCTACCGCAGACTCGCTGGTAGCCAACAACCTGGTGCTGGCTCTGTATCGCCTGATCACCAACCCGGAGTGTCGCCAGTACATTTTGCGGCAGGCTTTTGAAGAAGCCATTCACACCCATGCTTACCAGTACTGCATCGAGTCACTGGGCATGGATGAAGGCGAGATATTCAACATGTATCACGAGGTTCCTTCGGTTGCGAAAAAAGCTTCCTGGGGCCTGAAGTACACAAAAGAGCTGAACGATCCCAACTTCAACACCGGTACCCCGGAAACGGATAAAGCCCTGCTGAAGAACCTGATTGCGTTCTATTGCTGTCTGGAAGGGATCTTCTTCTACTGCGGTTTTACCCAGATCCTGTCCATGGGCCGTCGCAACAAGATGACCGGCACCTCCGAGCAGTTCCAGTACATTCTGCGTGACGAGTCCATGCACCTTAACTTCGGTATCGACATGATCAATCAGATCAAGATCGAGAACCCGCATCTGTGGGATGACGCCATGAAGCGCGAAGCCACGCAGATGATACTGCAAGCCACTCAGCTGGAAATCGAATACGCGCGCGACACCATGCCACGGGGTGTACTCGGCATGAATGCAGTGATGATGGAGGAATATCTGCAGTTCATAGCCAATCGACGTCTGGTGCAGATAGGTCTGCCAGAGCAATTCAAGGGCGTGAAGAACCCCTTCCCCTGGATGTCAGAAATTATGGATCTGCGCAAAGAGAAAAACTTCTTTGAAACTCGTGTGATTGAATATCAGACTGGCGGCGCACTAAGCTGGGACTGATTTTTAGCGCGAACGCGAAACGGGTAATACAGAGGGTCCGGTCTTTGTGGTGTAATCGCCATGCCATGAGGACCGGACACCAATGTGCGTCCGCAACACACATCAAGCATCTGATGATTTGAATCGACTGCCTAATGACAACAGCAGATCACCCTTCCCCGTCTGATCGCTCATCTGACCCGCTTCAGACTCACGTAACAGGCGCCATCTTGCTGGCTGCCGGATTCAGTCGCCGTTTTGGTGCAATAAAACTGCAAGCTCGCCTGCCCGATGGCTGCACACTTCTCCAGCGATGCTTTAGGAATCTACTGCAGGCAACTGATAACATAATTGTTGTTGGCAGGACTGACCTTCAGTCTACGGGCACCTATGAATTCCTGCCTGAACAAGCGGGTGTCAAACTGGTGCTCTGTGAAGACGCCGAATCCGGCATGGGCCACAGTCTTGCCTGCGCTGTAAAGCAGATCCCTGAGAGCTGGCAAAGCGCTTTGATTTGTCTCGGCGATATGCCCTTGATCCGAAGTGAGACTTTGAAATCTATTATTGCTGCCAGTTCTGTCAGTTCAATCGTCATTCCTGTCTGGCATTCACAACGTGGTCACCCAGTGAGTTTTGGTCGCGAGTATTTTCCCGAACTGGCGGCCAGTCGTGGGGATAGTGGAGGACGTCAGATAATCAAACAGCATGGCAGCCATATTCGGGAGTTGCCCACAGATGATCCCGGGGTGGTCCAGGATATCGACACGCCTGAGGCATTGAGGCTGTTAATGAGCGTTAATTCACCCTGTTAATTCACGCGGCGTAGTGGCTACCAACTTGCCCAATCAGGGTGGCTTACCTACAATAGTTTCCCTGTTTACAAACCGTGCCTTGCCCTTGTAACGCACTTTGTGCCACTTAGCTCGCAATCTGCCTGAGCCGGAAATAACAATGAGTTCGACACCGGATAACAGCCTCTGCCTCTGCAGCGCTAAAAACGACAAAAAGACGGCCGCAGGCAAACATACAGGCCGGGTGCTTTGTTTTGCTGCAGTACTGAGTTTTCTGATATTTGACCTTGCCTACATGTGGCAGGGAAACATGGCAGTCCATGCACAAACTCCGGGCGTTGCCGCGACAAGCCAGCAAAGCTCCACAGCCCTGCTGCAAGCGCTACTGCCGATGATGGAGAACCCGCGCAATCCATTGCTGGAAATCAGCAGTTCCGAAGGTGATATCTACCTTGAACTGTTTCCCGATGCAGCCCCCCTGAATGTGCGCCGTGTGTTAGAGCTGGTCAACGGCCAGTTGGCACCTTCATCTGCGGGCTCCTACTACAACGGCCTGACATTTCATCGGGTCATCCCCGGCCACTTTCTGCAAACCGGCGCCGCTGAGCGGGCGGATCGGATGAGACCAGCTCCAATTGCTGACGAAATAAATGCACGAGGGCTGGGACTGGAGCAGCAGCGACTGTTGGATGCTGCCGGCAAACCTCATTCAATGATGAATATCGCGGATCTGGCGGATTTCCAGAGTCGTGTCCTGTCTCCGCTTTACCGCAACATGAATATCAATAGCCCCGATCAACTGATAGCACAGCAGGAACGGGTCACACAGCGGTTGCGTGACACGAATCTAATGCAGATACATGAACTGGCAGGTTATCGCTACAACGGCGCCCTGCCCTCCCGCAGGCCGCTGAGCGGCAGCGTCATGATGGTCAATCGCGGACCGGGCACCAACGATGGCGAGCTGTTATTATCACTGGTAGATGCGCCCTGGCTGACAGCAACGCACACAGTCATCGGACGTGTGGTGTCAGGGCTGACACTGGCAACCAGCATCAGCCGACAACCCGAGGCCAGCGTGCGTATTTATCATATCCATCAGCTCGACACCTCATCAGTTGTAATCAATGCAACCGATACATCAACGTTGGAGAACAATAATAATGTCCAGATCCAGCCGTAAACAGGCTCAAAAAACCAGTCGCAAACTCAAGGCCACCAGCTTTATGCCTATGTGTGTCACCTGCGGCTTGTTCCTCGGGTTCGGTTTGGGCGCCATGCTCAACAGCGTATTGCTGGTGACTGCTCTTGGCCTGCTGCTGGGCACATCGGCAGGCTACTTCATCGACAGCAGAAATGGCATCGCCTATACCCGTCGCAAAACCTGATTACACTCAGGCCATCAGCTAGATAAAAGGTCAGCGGGCGGCGGGCGCCTCCAGCCAGTCCGGAAAAATATCACGCGCAAAGGGTGGCAAAGACGCCATAATCGATTTGCCATAAAATTTGCTGACCAGACGCTCGTCGAACAGTGTAATCCGTCCGGTATCAGTTTCACTACGCAACAGCCTCCCTGCGGCCTGAACCAACCGGAAAGATGCCTCCGGCACAGATAATGTCATAAACGGATTTTTGCCTTGCTGCTCGATCCACTGCGCCAGTGTTGCCTCTATAGGATCATTGGGTACAGAAAAGGGAATTTTTGCAATCAGCACGTGTTTACAGTAACTGCCCGGCAAGTCTACCCCTTCCGCAAAACTGGCGAGACCAAAAATCACACTGGGCTTTCCGGCATCTACCTTTTCACGATGCAGCTCCAATAGCTGCGCCTTCTGGTAATCATCCTGGCACAAAATGCGCTGACGCCACTCATCAGGCATGGATTCCAGTACATCCAGCATCTGCCGTCGCGAACTGAACAACATCAAGGATGCTTCGTCAGGACTTAAAACTTTCGGCAGCAACTGAATGATTGCCGAAGTATGAGCTTTGACATCACCCGGGTCACAATTCAGCCGCGGAATTATCAGAGTTGCCGCGTTCGCATAATCGAATGGACTGTTGATGCGATGGTAAGCCGTGTGAGAAGGCAACCCGGCGCGCATCGCAAGAACGTCAAAAGTACCCAGCGCGGACAATGTAGCCGAGGTCAGGACCGCGCCGGCACAACGCTGCCAAAGATGCTCAATCAGTGTCTGCGCAGCAAGAACAGGACTGCAACTCAGCACCAGATCTGTCGGCTCCTGCGCGCCTGAACCGGAACCAGTGCGACGGTTATCGCTATCGGCTCCATATGCTGCACTTAACCAGCGGGCTGATGGTGCTTCACCCGGTTGGTCTGTGCGTGCAAAGGCTTGCCAGAGTTTCTCGTTAGCCTCCGCCCTGCTCACCATACTGCCCACAACAGGGAACCATAATTCTGCCTGTTGTCTGGCTGGCAGTGTTTCAGCGTCCTCCATCAATCGCCGCAAAATGGTGCTGACTTCACGTAGCGAGCGGCTAAGCGTAGTAAATCGGGACGCCAGTTGCCGTGACTGTTCCTTTAGCTCATCGGGTACAATACCCAGTTCAAACGTCAGGGTTTCGTGACTCTCCTTGGCCTGATTGTCCTGGGCTCTGCCGCTTGATTGAACCGCTTTTTCTGCGTACATAGGCTCCAGAATCATCAATGCTGAGCTCATGTCCTCTGACAACCCTCGTATCAGCGATTCGATATCTGCGCATTCACGCTTGATCACACCGTTGTCCTGAACCCGTGTATCGGCAACCAGCTTGTTCAGTTGACGCAAAGAGGTCTCGAGCCAGCTCAAAGTGCCACGCAGCCGTGTGTTTGAAGAGAAGTGTTGATTGGTTTTCGCTGGCAGATGATGGGCTTCGTCAAATATGTAAATCGTGTCCTGAGGGTCGGGCAAAATCACCCCGCCACCAAGTGCCAGATCTACCAGTACCAAATCGTGGTTGGCGATAACACAATCCACTTTCTGCACCTGCTCGCGCGCCTGGTAAAAGAAACAACGGCTGAAGTTGCTACATTTCTGCCCGGCGCATTGGCCTGCCTCGACTGTTACCGGCGACCAGTCCCTGTCGCTGATGATGCCGCGCCAGTCGTCACGATCCCCCTGCCACTTGCCTGCCCCGATCTGCTCCAGCATATCTTCGTAGAGCGCAGTATTACCCTGCCCCTGATCACCCAACACTTCTCCGAAAAGTTCCAGCATGGCATCCGCGCTGGCGTTCCCCCGCAGCAACTGGTCCAGCCGCGACAGACAAAGATATCGGCCACGTCCTTTCGCCAATACATAACTGAAAGATAAACCACTATGAGCCAATATATCGGGCAGATCACGCAGTGTGACCTGCTCCTGCAGGGCCACGGTTGCTGTGGCCAGAACCACTTTTTTGCCGAGATGACGGGCAAGCGGCAAGGTGCCTAACACATATGCCAGTGTCTTGCCCGTACCGGTGCCAGCCTCAATAACAACAATCGGCCCGCTGGTGTTAACCAGGCCATCAACTGCTGTATCAACTTCGTGATTGTCACCCATATCAGGTATTGCTTCGATACCCGATAGCGCCTTGGCTATTTCAGCAATCATCACCCGCTGGCCGCTCCGCGGGCGTAGCGACTTTTTAGCCAGTATTTGCTTGTAGGCGTGTTGTATCTCATCCTTGACCAGATCGGAAAGCATAGCTGCGGACCTTGAATCGCGTTGAAGGTGTCTGTAAAGACTCTGCTGTGATTATAGCACCCGTCTGCTATGATACGTGGCCGATCAGGGAGAGCAGTGATTTATGACTTCTTCGACTACACCCAAGACACAAGAACCAACCACAAATTCAGACGCTGATGTCATTTCACCAGAGCTGGTCGCCACTGCGACACAAGCCCAGGAAAATGCAGATTCTGCCGCAATGACGCCTGATACGGCCGCAGCAGTGCAGACTGATGAAAATCAAGGCATTGAAGTGAATGCCGGCAATGCTGCTAACGAAGCTGACTCACCAAGCAGCGATGGAACCGTGACTGAAGCACCAGATTCTGCTTCTGCGCAAGAAAAACGCCCCGCTGACAAACGCAGTGAGAAAGAAAAACTTCAGAGCGCAATCCACGGCACTTCTTACAAAGATCAGCCTACTCTGCTCGCATTACAAAAGCGTCTTGAGCGCCTTGCGCTTGATAACAGTACCGACAGCCCCGAAGAGCTGGCAGCGTTAACAGCCATTCTCGAGCAGCGCCTGAGCGAACACGCTAACTGGCAAAAGAAACTGGTTCATGAAATCGAAACCAGTATCACACAGGTCACAACGCGGATCAGCGACGGCAAGGTCACCGAAGCACAAAGCCAACTGGATCGCAGCCAGAGTCAGTTACGTAAAATCGATGCCGAAGAGCAAGCCCGTCTGCAGGCTTTGATCACACCATTAAAGGAAGAACTGTCCAAGCTGCTCGATTGGAAAAAATTTGCGTCTTCCGAGAAGAAAAAAGAACTGATAGGCAAAATGCAGGCGCTGGTGGACGACAGCACCGCACCAGCTCAAAAAGCCAAGCTGATCCGCGCATTGCAGGATGAATGGAAAACACTCGGACACTCTGATGACAACGATGCACTATGGGTACAATTCAGCGAATTGGCTCGTGTAGCGTTTGAACCTTGCAAGGCCTATTTTAAAGAACGCAAAGACAAACAAGCTGGAAATCTGATCGCCCGCAACAACATTTGTGAGCAGCTTGAAGCCTATGCCGCAACTCTGGCTGATACTGCGCACAATACTCCGGTCAATCTTAATGAACTGACCCGCCTGGAGAACCAGGCACGGGATGACTGGAAGAAATATGCACCAGTAGCGCAGAATAAAATCAACGCTTTGCAGAGCAGATTTAACGCAGTCCTGACCACGCTCAAGCAGCATCGCAGACATGCCATGCAATCCCACAATGCCGCCAAACTGGCGTTGATTGAACAGGCAAAAGCACTGGTCAGTCATGATGATCTATCTGCAGCAATTCAGCAGGCCAAATCCTTGCAGCAGCAATGGAAAGAGCTTGGACCGGGTTCTTTTAAAGACGACAGGAAACTTTGGACAGATTTTCGTGCAGCGTGTGATGCCCTGTTTGCTCGTCGCGAAGAAGCCGGCAAAGAAAGACGCCAACATGGCCAACAGGCATCTTCCTCCGCAAGTTCAGCAGCCAGAGATGTGCTGAAAAAAGCCAGCGCCCTGCTGAGTCTCGATGATGAAGCTTTCAGTGAATCAAAGGCAACATTCGCGGCGCTCAGCAACGAGTTCAGAGACGCACTGACACCCGACCTTAAAAACGAACGCAAGGCCCTGCAGGACCAGTTCAGCAAGATATCGCGCCAATACGATGCCCGCTTGCGTGCAACTCCCGACAAAAAGACTTTGCAGTTATTACAGCAGGTACAGGCACAAGCCAGTTTCTGCCGCGAACTGGAAGAAAAACTGCTTTCCGGCGCAGCACAGACTGAATCAGCTGAGCAACTGGAACAGAGCTGGCAGGACTTTGAGAAAGTCAGCGAAGAAAATCTGGATCAGATTCTCAAAAAACGTTTCCGTCAACTCGTGCAAAACATCAATGACGGAAAATCACTGACTGCGCTGACAGAAAAACTGGAACTACGCGGCAGAGAGCTTTGTGTTGAAGCAGAAATCATGCTTGGTGCGGAAACCCCGGCTGCAGACAAAGCCATCCGTATGCAGCAGCAGTTGAACCAGTTGCAGCGTGGCCTTGGCCGTATGCCACCGAGTCAGAAAGAAAAAATCCAGCGCCTTCAAAGCATGGAGCTTGAACTGACAGCAATGGGGCCGTTGCAAGCCGTCAGCAGATCAAGCCTTGAGAACAGACTGCAACAGTTAAAACAGAAGCTCTAGACTGAATTACAGACTTTTTCTCAAACAACCGCTCACTTGTCAGTCGGTTGCGCGTCTTGCGCAACCGCAGTAGTTTCCGCAGCGTCGATTTCCGGAACAGCAAAAGGGTCCCGGGAGCCTAGGGCATAACGACTGATGACGGGATTGGCATACATCCGCAAGACATATAGCCTGACATTTACGTCCAGTGCTTCCAGTCTTTGATCAAACTTTGCCTGTAAATCAGCGTCAGGTACAAAAGCTGAAAGCAGCTTTTCGCCGTCCGCATCCAGCTCCGGCACATAATCCGGATCCTGCTTTCGCAGTGCCTGAAGCGCCATCAAATTGGTCTGCTGCATACGGTAGTTGTGAATAACCTGCTGATCGATCAGTGATGCGATGTCATCATCATCCTGAGTATCCAGCTTTAATTCCTGACCAAACGCCACATGAACATGGCCTTTGAACCCGACCATGCCGGTGACGATGCTGGTGATGTCACTTTGCTCATCTTTTTGGTAACTGCCCAACTCTTTTTTCTGGTATAGCTCACTACCCTTAAGCCCGTCACAGGGATCGAATTCATAGGAAATCGAAACCGGAACAATGTGCAAAGGTTTCAGAGCATCCGCCAGAGATTCAGGACGACGTGCCATACCCAGCATTTTCAACAAGGCCGTGTCAGTACGATCAACACCATCCTTGGCCCTGCCTTCGCGTTGGGCAATCCAGACATTTTTCATGCCGGACACACAATGATGGATATACTCCGACAACTGTTTTGATGACTTGAGCAACTCCCGCCCTTTTAGTGAGCGCTTTACGATAAAACTTTTGTTCAGGCGCATCAGGTCGGTAACAAATGGCCGCTTCAGCAGATTGTCTCCAATCGCAATATACAGCGTGTCAAAACCAGCGTGGTACAACATGTAATTAACAAACGCCGGATCCATGGCAATATCACGATGATTGCTGATGAACAAATAGGACTTTTCTTTAGAGAGATTTTCCAGACCGCTGTTTGTTAATGTTGACGTTGTGCGCTCAATCATTTCATCCATATAAACTGCAATCACTGCCTGCATGGATTTGACGCTGTTGACATTTTTTAACTGCGCGGTCAGTTTTCTTCTGGCAGCCCAGCACAACAAGGACGGAACCCAGCGATAGACCCGTGGATAACTGAAGCTGGCGATACTCCGGATGAATTCCTGATTGCCAAGCAGAGAATCGAGTACGGGACGGATTTCATCGTCGTTGTAAGGCCTGATGTCCTTGAATGGATCCATGTTTAAACCAGTCTGGGTATGCTGAAAGATGAATAGTTGTCAGCGGTTTGCTGAGTGCGCGCGATTCTACCGGCTTTGCCAGGCGCAGGCAAACCAGGGTCAGACCACTCCAGACCACTGTTGTAATGTCTGCAGCCACTGCTCCAGCTCATCAAGTATATGCTGGCTGGAGGCATCCGGATTCAGTTCGCGCTCCTGCTTTATCAGCAGGCGGCAGCCTGGCAGATTCAGTTGGGACGGTTTAATTGATGTTACACCGCAATCTTCGCCTGAATTCAGACACTGCTGGATACAGAACAGTTTCCAACGTTGCAACTCTTCTGCGGACAATGTTGCGGGAAAGTTTCTGGCACGATAACGGAATAGCATTTCGGGCAGGCGCGGATCGCGCCCCTGGGCACACAGATTGTCAAACTGGCCAGCCAGCTCGCTACCTGACATCTGACGTAATTGTGTCATCAGACGTTTATCAGCATCTGCGAAGAAACCGCCACCATAAAGCATGTTATCAGGATCTGTACCATTCTCTCTGGTACCGGTTTTATTGCGGTACGCCAGCACCAGCGATTGCACAAAGTTCTTATTGCTTCTGATCAACTCCCAGTGCCGTCGCGCCTTGGCAGTATCAATCCCCAGGCTTTGCTGTTTTTCCACGTCCAATACCGACAACGGAGCAATGACCGGGCAACGGTTGCTGTGCAGTACATTTACCGGCAGTCTGCTTTCTCCTTCAGGCAAGTCCGTCTGTGCTACAAATAATCTTTGCTGTAACTGCTCTGCAGACATATCCAACCACGGTGACGGATCTATGCCAAGATTGAACATCAATACACCATTGGACTCCAGCGGATGTGCTGCAAGAGGCATCACCAACGCGACGCATGAGTTTTTTGCCGGATAAATGGCTGAAATATGCAGCAATGGCTTTTGCTCCTGCAGATTGATCAAGGCGTGAACGCGATGCTTGCTGCGCAAATCAAAAACAAAATCATATAGTTTGGGTTGAGCTTCCTTGACCATTTTTGCCAGTGCGATCGTTGCCCTGACGTCAGACAACGCGTCGTGGGCATCGGCGTGCACCAGATTATTGGACCTGCTCAACAGTTCCAGCCTGAAAACGGGCGATCCATCATCCAGTCGTGGCCAATTTATGCCTTCAGGGCGCACCGCATGACACAGGCGAACCATGTCGATAATGTCCCAACGGCTGTTACCGTTTTTCCATTCCCGCTCATAGGGGTCATAAAAATTGCGATACAGGAGTTGTCTGCTCAGTTCATCATCAAAACGAATGTTGTTGTATCCGGCTACGCAGGTCTGCGGTTTGCTGAATTGGTCGTGAATAAGTCGAACAAACTCAGCTTCCGGCAGCCCATGTGACTGCGCATATTGCGGCGTAATACCGGTGATCAGACAGGCTTTGGGATGCGGCAGACGGTCAACCGGAGATTGGCAATAGATCATCAGGGGCGCATCAATCTCATTGAGATCAGGATCAGTTCTTACACCGGCAAACTGTGATGCTCTGTCCTGACGCGGATCAGCGCCCCAAGCCTCGTAGTCATGCCAGTAAATGCTTGTTGTCATGCCGCCTCTGTCGTTGAATCATGGCCGTCTGAATCTCGCAGGACTATAACATATTCAGCCACGAGCCTGATCTGTAGTAACATTCGCACCCAGTGCCAACCGTCAGCACCAGTAGAAAACAGGCCAACCCTTTTTACAGGATGTCATCTATGCATTTCCCCGGAGCCCATATACTCAGTGTCACCCAGTTTGAACGCCCGGATGTAGACCGGATCTTTCAGGTGGCGGACAGTATGAGGCCTTATGCCCATCGGGAACGCATGACCAAAGTGCTTGACGGCGCCATCCTTGGCAATATGTTTTTTGAGCCCAGCACCCGCACACGTGTCAGTTTTGGCTGTGCATTTAACCTGTTGGGTGGCGAAGTGCGCGAGACCACCGACATCAAGGCCAGTTCACTGACTAAGGGTGAGTCCTTGTATGATACCGGTCGGGTGATGAGCGGCTACAGCGACATAATTGTGATGCGCCACCCACAAGGCGGCTCTGTAGCCGAATTCTCCAGGGCCAGCCGCGTTCCTGTACTGAATGCCGGAGATGGACCTAACGAGCATCCCAGCCAGGCCCTGCTAGACCTTTACACCATCAAAAAAGAACTGAAGTCGCGAGACCAGGGTATAGATGGGATGCACATCGCCATGATTGGTGATCTCAAACATGGCCGCACGGTGCACTCACTTTCTCAATTGGTAAGCCTGTATTCAAAAATTCGTTTTACATTGATCTCTCCCAAAGAACTGCGCATGCCGGAGGATATTGTCGAGGAGTTGCGAGCTCGCGGACATCAGGTTGTTGAGACCGAAGACATGGAACAGGGTCTGGACAGCAATGATATTGTGTATCTGACACGTATACAGGAAGAACGTTTTACCAGCAAAATGGAAGCGGATATCTATCGTGGACGCTTCCGTCTGAATCAGGCGATTTATACACGTTATTGCCGCCCCAACACCGTTATCATGCATCCACTGCCGCGCGATTCCCGTGAAGATGCCAACGAACTGGACAATGATCTTAATCAGCACCCCAGTCTGGCAATTTTCCGCCAGACCGACAACGGCGTGCTTGTGCGTATGGCCTTGTTTGCGCTGAGCCTGGATGTGTGTGACCAGATAGATAAGAGTTCGCGCGAGGTCAACTGGTATACCGAACGCCGTTTCTGACCGGACTAAAAAATATGGGTTTCAAAGATCTTCTGAAAATAATGATAAGCAAGGAAGGTTCTGATTTATTCCTGACTGCTGATGCACCGCCCAGTATCAAGGCCTTCGGCCACATGCTGGCATTGGGGTCACAAGTTTTACCTGCAGGCACTGTCGAGAAAATTGCTGCACAGATCATGTCACCTGATCAGGCCAAAGCCTTTGAAAAGGACCCGGAGTTGAATCTCGCCTTGTCCGAGCCTGATGTTGGCCGTTTCCGGGTAAATATTTTCCGTCAGCGCGGCCAAATGGCGATGGTAGTGCGTCATATAAAAACCGACATACCCAGTTGTGAACAACTCAGCCTGCCTGACACACTCAAACAGTTGGTCATGCAAAAACGCGGACTTGTGATGTTTGTTGGCGGCACCGGTTCAGGCAAATCAACGTCACTTGCTGCGCTGCTCGACTACCGCAATCAGAACTTCGACGGACATATCATTACGATTGAGGATCCTATCGAGTTTATTCATCCTCATAAAAAATCCATCGTCAGTCAGCGTGAAGTGGGTGTTGATACTGTAAGTTATGAAGCCGCACTCAAGAACACCCTCAGGCAGGCGCCCGATGTCATTCTGATCGGAGAAATCCGTAGCCAGGAGACCATGGAACACGCCCTCGCCTTTGCCGAAACCGGTCACCTTTGCCTGTCAACACTGCACGCCAACAACGCCAACCAAGCTCTGGATCGCATCATCAACTTTTTCCCGGAAGAGCGCCATAAACAACTTTTTATGGATCTGTCACTCAATCTGAGAGGACTGGTATCACAACGTCTGGTACCGTCGGTAGACGGCAAACGCGCAGCCGCCTTCGAGATATTACTCGGCACACCACGCGTATGTGATCTGATCAAACAGGGCAAAGTAGACGAAATCAAAGAGGTGATGGAAAAATCGCAGGACCAGGGCATGATGACCTTCGACTCAGCTCTGTACCAGTTACACCTTGCAGGACGCATCACCGAAGAAGAAGCACTTAAAAACGCCGACTCACGCAATAACCTCAGACTAAAAATTCAATTATCCGACGGCCCCAACGCTGCATCAGAAGATAAGTTCACCGGACTTTCCCTGAGCCCAAAAGATTAAAACAGATATTCGCTGGCACCGGCCTAGTCGGGCCAGTGGCGGGAGTTGGTTTGAGGAGCGTAGGCGACCAGGACGGTCGCCTCCGAGCCCTACAGGGATGTATTCACGGGCGTCTCCGCAAACCAACTCCCGCCGCTGGAACGCGCACTACGGAGTGATGTCAAAATTGGGCATTTTTAGATCTCCCGCGCAATCAACAACTTCATAATCTCATTACTGCCGCCATAAATTTTCTGTATCCGCGCATCGATATACATCTTCGCAATCGGATACTCCATCATGTACCCATACCCCCCGAAAAACTGCAGACACTCATCCACAATTTCGCATTGCTTCTGTGTTGTCCACCACTTCGCCATTGCAGCGGTTGAAGCATCCAGCTTCCCCTCAAGCAACTTCATTGCGCAATCGTCCACAAATACCCGCGCAATTTTTGCTTCCGTCAATCGTTCCGCCAAACGGAACTGTGTATTCTGAAAGTCCAGAATACGTTTTCCAAAAGCCTTGCGCTCTTTAACATACTCACGGGTATATTCCAGCGCGCGCTCCATCGCCACACAAGCGCTCACCGCTATGATCAAACGCTCTTGTGGCAATTGTTCCATCAATTGCACGAACCCCAGCCCTTCCCTGTCGCCTAATAGATTTTCAAACGGAACTTTGACATCATCAAAAAACACTTCCGAAGTGTCCTGTGCTTTTAGCCCGATTTTTTCAAGATTGCGGCCACGATTAAATCCGCCTTTGCCTTCCACTGCATCGGTTTCAACCATGATCAATGAAACGCCTTTGGAGCCGGCAGTCGGGTCAGTTTTTACCACCACGCAAATCAAGTTTGCCAACTGGCCATTGGTCAAAAATGTTTTCTGACCGCTGATGCTATAAGCATCGGCAATTTTCCGCGCTTGTGTGTTGATTGCCTGCAGATCAGAACCAGTGCCCGGTTCAGTCATCGCAATTGCACCCACCAGTTCACCGCTTGCCATACGCGGCAACCATTTCTGTTTTTGTTCTTCAGTGCCGTAGTTGAGAATATAGTGTGCAACAATACCGGAGTGGACTGAGTTGCCGATACCCGTCACCCCGGCGCGCGCCATTTCTTCTTCAATGACCATCTCATGCCGAAAGTCACCGCCTCCACCACCATACTCAGCCGGAATTGAAGCGCATAATATTCCTGCCTGGCCGGCTTTTAACCACGCATCCCGGTCAACAATGCCTTGCTCGTCCCAGCGTTTGATATGAGGCACAAACTCTTTCTGGAAAAACCGCGCGATATGGTCACGCATCATGTTCAGTTCTTCATTCATCCACGGAGCGGACGACGAAGGTGCTGAACCGGAAGGAGCCTGGTAAGAACTGTTTGACTGCGACATAAATGTTGCTCCCGGCACTCAGACCGAAGTATTTACAGGTTTATCGTGATTGATGAATCAATCAGCGTGCTGCCATGCGAATACCGGCGTCAAGCCGGATAACCTCGCCGTTAAGATAAGCACATCGGATGATATGTACGGCCATGTCGGCAAACTCTTCCGGCATGCCCATTCGCTTGGGAAACTGGATCATATCTACCAGCGCATCTTTTACCGGCTGAGGCGATGCCATCAGCAAAGGTGTAGCAAAAATCCCGGGAGCTACCGTCATCACCCTGACACCGTCTCTGGCAAGGTCACGTGCGATTGGCAAGGTCATGGAGGCTATTCCGCCTTTGGATGCACTGTACGCCGCCTGCCCCATCTGGCCGTCATAGGCGGCCACAGAAGCAACATTGACGATGACTCCACGCTCATTGTCTTCATTCAGGGGGTGGTTTTTAACCATTGCCGCGGCACATAGACGCAGCACATTAAATGTACCCAGCAGATTGACGCGAATCACGCGGGTAAACTGCTCCATGGCCATAGGCCCTTCCCTGCCCACAGTTTTTGCACCAGCGCCGATACCGGCACTGTTGATGTTGATATGCAGAGCACCAAAATTTTCCAGAGTTTTTTCGACAGCTGACTGAACTTGCGCTTCATCACTGACATCACCTGCCGCCCAGATCGCTTTATCTCCCAGCAACGACGCCTGTTGCTGAACTTTCTGTGCATCCAGATCAAACATCATCACCCGTACACCTTCTGCAACCAGACGCTTGGCAGTTGCCAGCCCCAATCCTGAAGCTGCACCGGTGACGAACGCTGTTTTTTCTTGCAATTGCATGGTAAAACCCCATCGGCACCAGTAATTGGCGCATTAAATTTTTGTTATTCCCGGCCCGGTTTTATGCAGGATTTGTAAATCAGGGCACTGGCAAGAATGTAAGAACGCGTTCATAAAATCAACCATCAAAAGTCACAGTTAAGGAAGCTTTCTTATGGGCCCCCTTCACGGATTCAAAATCATCGAAATGGCGGCCATTGGCCCGGTACCGTTTTGCGGCATGTTGTTGTCAGATATGGGGGCAGATGTCGTACGCATAGACCGCCAGGGAGCTATCAGTATGTTTCCTGACAATCCGGTCAACCGGGGCCGGCGCTCAATTGAGTTGAACCTGAAACAGGACAGTGATCGCGAGCTTGCGCTGTCTTTGATATCCAAAGCAGATGCTTTGATTGAAGGCTATCGCCCGGGAGTAATGGAGCGTCTCGGGCTGGGCCCCGAAGTCTGTCTGCTGCGGAACCCAAAGCTGGTATACGGGCGGATGACTGGGTGGGGTCAGAATGGGCCACTGGCGCACACAGCAGGCCACGATCTTAACTATATTGCGCTAACAGGCGCCTTGCATGCCACGTCCGGACAATCGGGCGCACCTCGCCCGCCACTTAATCTGATTGGCGATTATGGCGGAGGCGCATTGTATCTGGCGGTAGGTGTATTGGCCGCCCTGCTTGAAGCAGGAAAATCCGCTCAGGGGCAAGTGATTGACGCAGCGATGACCGACGGCGCTGCCAGCCTGATGACCATGTTCTATGGATTAATGGCCGCTGGCAGCTGGAGTAATACCTCCGGCAGCAATTTGCTGGATGGCGGCGCCCCGTTTTACGATTGTTATGTCTGTGCGGATGGCCGCAGTATCAGCATAGGGCCAATCGAGCCACAGTTTTACTCCGAGTTACTGCAACGATGTGACATCAAGGATCCGTTGATGCATGCGCAAATGAATATCCATGCCTGGCCCGAACAGAAACAACGGCTCGAAGCCCTGTTCCTGAGCAAAACACGTGAGCAGTGGTGCCAGTTGCTGGAAGGCACTGATGTATGTTTTGCGCCAGTGCTGGATATGGAGGAAGCACCAGGACATCCACATAACGTGGCGCGTGAAACCTTTACCGAAATGCATGGACAAATTCAACCTGCGCCCGCTCCACGCTTCAGTCGAACGCCTGCAAAAATACAAACAGCAGCGCCGAAACCTGATGAGCATAGGGAGCGAATTCTCCGCGACTTCGGTTTATGGAAAACCAACAATGAGTACAACTGATACATTCCAATGGTCTGACCGGCAAATGCAGCAGATAGTCACTGCGCTCCTCGATACGACCAGTATTCTCCGTAAACAAACGCGGGAACCACACTTCCTGTCAAACATATCAACCAAGTCCCGGAACGGCAATTTTCCCGTCGATACGCACACGTAAAGAATAGTTGTAACAACGCTGCCAGTGCGGTGGACATGCGTTTTCTGTGGCGCTAATGTAACAAGCAACCTGGGGCACACAAACCAGGAAATAATCAGAAGCTTAGATACAATCCGGGATTACAAATGCTCAGATCTGACGAATACATTCAGTACGACGCTGTGGGTCTCGCTGACTTACGGCAATCGGGAGAAATCAGCGCATCCGAGCTGTTGACGTGTGCGCTCGCGCAAGCTGAAAAACTGAACCCTGTCATCAATGCGATTGTTTATGAAAATATTGAGGATGCGTTGAAGACGGCTGCCGCCATCGATGCACAACAAAGCACAGCGACCGTCGGCGGTCTGTTGGCAGGAGTGCCATTTCTGATAAAAGAAGTGAATGCCGTTGCTGGATGGCCGCATACACGCAGCACTACACTGTTAAAGGATCAACAGGCGGTCTCCGACAGCACCGTGGTAAAACGATACAGACAGGCCGGACTGGTAGCTTTCGGAAGTACTAACACCCCCGAATTATGTCTGACGATTACCACAGAGTTTTCACTGTTTGGTACGTGCCGCAACCCCCATCACCTGCAACACAGCTCAGGCGGATCCAGCGGGGGTTCGGCAGCCGCTGTTGCTGCGGGAATTGTGCCTGCAGCTGATGCAAGTGATGGTGGCGGTTCCATTCGAATACCCGCTGCAAACTGCGGTCTGATAGGCTTAAAACCCAGCCGGGGGCTTACTGTGGTGGAAGGCGACGTGGGCGCTGCCTGGAGTGGCATGAGCGTCAGTCATGTAGTAACCCGGTCTGTGCGGGATTGTGCAGCATTTCTGGACGCACTGAAACTGGACAAACCCGATCTGTTCGCTCTGCCTGATTTTCGGGAGTCATATTTCTACGCGCATACACGTCCGCCAGGCGGGCTGCGAATTGCGGTACAACGTCAACATCCTGCCGGATTGCCGGTGCACGTTGATTGTCTGGCGGCGCTGGATCACGTGGTAAAGAGCTGCGCCGATGCCGGACACACAATTGAGGAGCTTGATTTACCAGTGGACTATGGCAAAGTCGGTTTGGCGATGTCGACCCTCATCAATATCCATGTGGCACAAATCATCAGTGCAGGACTGGAGATTGTTCAGGCGCAAGAACTGGCTTCAGGTAAAAACCGGGACTCTGGTACGTCGGCGGCCCTTACACTGGAATCTGCCGGACTGTCTGAATCCAGCCGTCGCATGGCTGCGCGCGGCATGCAGTCCAGCGCCGCGCAATATCTGGCAGCGCTGGATAGTCTCAAAGAGGCAGAGCGTCAGATGGCTGCATTCCATCAGACCCATGACATCGTCCTGTCCCCTGTGCTGGCGCAGCCTGCTGCACCGCTTGGCTGGCTGGACATGAACTCGGCAGAGATCCGCGAGTACGCTGGCCGTTACGCAGCATACAGCCCGTTTACCGGACTTTGTAACGGAACTGGCCAACCCAGCATTTCCTTGCCTCTTTACACCTCTGATACAGGGTTGCCCATTGGTGTGATGGCAAGCGCAGCATGGGGGCAGGATCATTTACTGCTACAGCTTGCCAATCAACTTATTCCAGGCATTGTTGCCACGGCAAAAATGTCGTGAGGCTCATTGAGTCAGCTACATGGTGCCCGATATTTTGGTATCTGATATCAGGTGCCTGGGCCATGATGCCTACCCAGTCCTCCGGCCAGTTGTTATAATGCGCGCCTTTTAAGTCACGACCCTGATTTAGTCCCAGTCCAGCTAAACAGCCCCACTACAGGAACCAAACTTGTCATGAGCAAATCTTCTACTTTTTCACGCTGGCGTCCACACCCCTGGCATGGCATTGCCGCAGGTTCCGATCTGCCGCGTGTGGTCAATGCCTATATAGAAATAACCCCTTTTGACCAGATGAAATACGAAATCGACAAGGATTCCGGTTACCTTTGCATCGATCGTCCACAGCCGACTTCCGCTCAGCAGCCTACTCTTTATGGTTTTATCCCGCGCACTTATTGCGGCAATCGTGTACGCGACCTGATGCCTGGCACAGAATGTGGCGATGGCGATCCCTTGGATATCTGTGTGATCAGTGAACGGCCCATTGATCGCTCAGAGATTATCATCAAAGCCAAGGTACTGGGCGGATTGCCCATGAATGACGGTGGTGAGGCGGATGACAAAATCATTGCCGTAATTAAAGACGATCCTGCGTATGGGCACATGAACGATATCTCCGAGCTGCCGCCAATTCTTGTGCACCGTATCGCGCATTACTTCCAGACCTATAAAATGGTGCCAGGCAAAGCGAACAAAGTTTCTATTGGCGAGACATACGGCTACGAGCACGCCAAAGTGGTACTGGCAGCAGCCATGGCGGATTATGATGAAGACTATGGTGATCTGATCAAGGACTGACACAGTTCCTTTGATAAAAAAACGGCCATTATGGCCGTTTTTTTTGCCTGTGCAATTCATCACCGTTTTACTTCATCACTTTGTGCCGCACTGCCGTCACTTCTGCCAGTATAGAAATTGCTATTTCAGCCGGCGTTTTACTGCCGATCATGAACCCTATCGGGGCGTGCAGTCGTGAAATTTCTTCATCACTCAGACCAAGCTCAGGCAAACGCAGTCGACGATTGTCCGACGTTCTTTCCGAGCCCATGGCGCCGACGTAAAATGCATCGGTTTTCAGTGCTTCCATCAGCGCCATATCATCAACACGCGGATCATGTGCCAGTGCTATTACACCGCTGTAGGGGTTGCTGAACTGATCACGTACCACATCATCCGGCAAATCTGACGACAACTGTACACCCGGCACAAACCAGTTATTAAGATAATCAGGCCGCGGGTCACATAGTGTGACATCGTAATCCATGCTCAGCGCCAATTCAGCGACATAACGTGCCACGTCACCCGCACCAAGCAGCAGCAGACGATAACGCGGACTCAGGCTATGAAGCATCTGCTCATGGGTCATGATTACAGCATCGTCTGACGACTCCGGCGCAGTATCAATATGCCCTGTAATCAAATCCACACGCCGGCTGATACGCTGATGCTGATTTAGAGCGGTATCAATTGCAGCAAAAATCGCAACGTTGTTGGGTGTCGCCTGAATAAATTCAAGCAGCACATGTAACTGCCCTCCACAAGGCAGGCGCAACCGTGCCTGCTCCTCCGCCGACACACCGTAGTGAACCATAAATGGCTTCTTTTCAGTTTCATGACGGGTTTTTAATGCGCCTTCCCTGAGTTGCTGCAGGAAGTCTTCTTCAATACAACCGCCCGAAATAGAGCCAACCAATTCACCATCCAGTGTGCACGCCATCATGGCGCCAACTGGTCGTGGAGATGACCCCCAGGTTTTGATGATAGTACAAAGCCAGACGGCCTTGCCTTCTGCAAGCCATGTGGCTACCCGGGCAATAATATGATGTTGACTGCTTTGCATAACAACAGATCCTGGACTCAGACAGCGCGGTTTTTCCAGCTGCCCTTCATGAATAAATAGGTACCGATGACACTCATACTCATATCGGCAATAAACACTGACCAGTATACACCTTCCGGCCCCCACGCGAGACTGTTGGTCAGTGTCCATGCCAGGGGTATCTGCAGCACCCAGAATGCAAACAGGTTGATCCAGGTTGGCGTCATGGTGTCGCCAGCGCCGTTGTACGCCTGAGTCACAACAGTGCCTATGGCCAGGAATATGAATCCATAACTGAGAATTCTCAGACTCTGGATGCCATTGAGAATTACCTCAGGGTTGGTGCTGAAGAAACCCATGATCCAGGTCGGGAAAAAAATAAGTACCAGTGCGACTGAGATCATGTACACCAGATTGTAACGCGCCACCTGCCAGACGGTCTGTTCAGCGCGATCAGGTTTGCCTGCGCCGAGATTCTGGCCAACCAGAGTAGCTACGGCATTACTTAAACCCCAGGATGGCAGCAACACAAAAATAATCACGCGTATGGAAATGGTATAGCCAGCTACTGCCTCATTGCCGTGCAAAGCGACCAGCCGCATAAGGAATACCCAGCTTGCCGTAGCAATCAGATACTGTGAAATGCCACCGACGGAAATTCGCAACAGTTGGAATATCAGACCGATTTGTACCACCATGTGTTGCCACAATAATCTAATCCGGTGATGCCGGCTGCACAGGTAGTAGAGCTGATAAGCTATGCCGATACCGCGTCCGATATTGGTGGCGACTGCCGCGCCGGTTATACCCATATCGGGAAACGGACCCACTCCGTAAATCAATAAAGGGTCGAGTACAATGTTGATGCAGTTCGCCAATATCAAGGCACGCATGGCAATACTGGCATCGCCGGCACCACGAAACACAGCGTTGTTCAGAAATAGAAACACAATAGTGAACGAACCGGTAAGCATGATTTGCGTATAACTGCTGCCCACTGCGATCAACGATTCGTCGCCGCCCATGAGGCGGAGAATATCCGGAGCAAACCAATAACCCGTCATGCCGACAATTGCCGAAATCGCAATCCCGACCCACATAGCCTGGCCGGCGACGGTAGCTGCTGCCACCGGGTTACCTTCCCCGATACGGCGCGCTACCATGGCAGTCGCCGCCATACTGAGGCCAATAGCGATTGCGTAAAGCAGGGAAATCACAGCTTCTGTCAGTCCCACCGCTGCAACTGCCTCAGCCCCGAGACCTGCTACAAAAAAAATATCAACTATGGCAAATATTGACTCCATCGCCATTTCAAGAATCATCGGAACGGCTAACAGAAAACTTGCCCGGGCAATGGAACCCTCGGTGTAGTTGATATTGGCGTCACCCACCAATGCCTGTTTAAAAAGGCTCAGGCCAGCCTTGATTTTAGATAACATAACGACATACCCCGCTTCCGGATAATAAATCGCCGGAAACTCAAACAACTAAGAAGTTTGGTTTGTAATATGACTGTTGGCCGGGGCACACCGGGAGTGGTGAGCTGCATCATTAGATAGAGTGCAGGAACAGCGTCACGGCGTATGACATCGATTGAGGCGGCCCCGGAAGGTAAGTTTTACCTTAGGCGAACAATCATGATTTTTGCGGGGATAAGCTTCATGGGCCTGCACTCCTTACAGTGGGATTCGCCTGACAATACAGCGGCGACGGGCAAGTATAATCCGGACCAGTTAAATTGTCCGATGATAAACTGTCACAGTGTGTTACATTATCCAACTTTTTATTGACAGCTCAGCTGGCGCGAAAGTTGTAGGAACAGGAAATTTACAGCAATGACATTACCGGTATTGATATGTGATGATTCAGCTTTGGCCAGAAAACAAATGGCCAGGGCACTGCCTTCAAACTGGGACATTGAACTGAGTTTCGCCAGCAATGGTGAGGAAGCCCTGCAGGCTATTCAGGAAGGCAAAGCCCACCTGATGTTCCTGGATCTTAATATGCCTGTAATGAACGGTTATGAAGTACTTGAGCAGATCCGCCGGCAGGATTTACAGACAATGGTGCTTGTGGTCTCAGGCGACGTACAACCCGAGGCATATGGAAGGGTAATGTCCAAAGGCGCGCTGGATTTCATCAGCAAACCAGTCACAGCATTCCAGATTAAAGAAATTCTGACTCGTTATGGCATTTTTGAGCCAGCAGACAGGACAATTACTGGCAACGTTCCTGATCGTGAAGAACTGCCTGCGCCCGCCTTTCTTGAATCCTTACGTGAAGTAATCAATGTTGCCATGGGGCAGGCTGGCAGTCATCTCAGCGTACTGCTCGGGAGTTTTATTCATTTGCCCGTCCCTGAAGTGTTTGTCTGCGCTTACAAAGACGTTGCAAAAAACCTGTCCTACGCGCAAGACGAACATAACGCAGCAATAGCGTTGAGTGGCGTATCACATGGGTTCAGCGGCAATGGCGTTGCCGGCGAAGGAATATTGTTGCTGAATGATGAGCACATAACACGCCTGCGGGCACTGATGCAGAGAGACCTGCCCAATCAACTGACCAACGACAACAGTACTGTCACAGGAATTCTCAGCGATTTGTCCGAATTGCTGGTGGGATCTTGCCTGAAAGGAATCAGTCAACAACTCGATATCGAGTTCAATCATAGTTATCCAGCCTTGCTGGGCACCCAACAGGAGTTGGCCAGATTGCTGGATAGTGTTGGCCAGGATGAACCTGTTCTCACAATTTCAATTTCCTACCATTTGAGTGACCCTGACATTGATTGCTACCTGATTTTGCTTTTTACTGAGGACTCCATACCCGGACTGCAATCACGTGTAGAACTGCTCAGCAGCGGATCACAGGAGCTGTCATCATGAACACTGTAGAAACAGTGCAAAATGAGGTCCAGCAACAGCATCTGTTGTTCCAGCTTTTGCAGACACTGGACAACGGATTGGTCATGCTGGACCAAAATTACAAGGTCATGCTGTGGAATGGTTTTATGGAAAATCATTCCAGTATTCCTATCAGCAATGCGCGGGGAAAAGATCTTTTTGAGTTGTTCAATGACTTGCCCGAAGCGTGGCTGAAACGAAAAATTGATTCTGTGTTTCGTTTACAAACCCGTGCGTTCTGCACGTGGGAAGAACACCCACGGGTATTTGATTTTAAAAGCACACGTCCCCTGACCGGACAATCGCCCATGATGTTCCAGAACATCACGTTGATACCACTACTGGGGCTGGACGGCCGTGTAGCTCAGGTATGTATGCAGGTTTTTGATGTCACCGAGATCGCTACGAAAAAAATTGCTCTTGAAGCAGCAAACCTTTCACTGGAGCAACTAAGTCGCACAGACCGGCTGACTGGCATTAACAATCGAGGATTTTGGGAAGAAAATCTGGAACAGGAATTTCAACGCTGCAAACGCAGCTCAGCGCCCTCTTCCCTGATGATGTTTGACATAGACCATTTCAAACATTTCAACGATCGTTATGGGCATCTGGCTGGTGATGAGGTGCTTCGCGCAGTAGCGTCACAGATAAAACGCTCTCAACGCACAACAGATCTGGCAGGCCGTTACGGAGGTGAAGAGTTTGCTATTATTCTGCCTGATACTAACGCCCAAAAAGCTTTGCTGGTAGCCGAACGCCTGCGCTCACAGATTTCTGGCATCTCTATCGAATGGGAAGAACAACTGCTTAATGTAACGGTAAGTATGGGGGTGAGCGAGTTTGACAAAAACATGCAGACTCATCAAAGCTGGATAGATCACTGCGATGCGGCATTGTACCAGGCAAAAAACAGTGGCCGGAACTGCTGCGTGGTAGCCGCGCCTTACTCTAGGCGCCACGACTAACTTATTTTCCGCGCACGCTTTATTGCAAACTGAATGGCAAGTGCGTTTGCTCAAGCCTTAACAGGAATTGTTTGCACTCAATACCACCGCCGAATCCTGTTAGGTTGCCATTGCTTCCAATCACACGGTGACAAGGCACTACTATCGGAAGTGGATTCTGACCGTTAGCGGCACCCACTGCCCTGCTTGCCTCTGGTTTGCCGATCTGAGCTGCAATATCGCCGTAACTGCGTGTTTCGCCATATGGAATTTGTTCGAGTGCCGACCATACCGCCCGTTGGAAATCTGTCCCTTGTGGGGCCAGCTTCAGTTCAAACTCAGTAAGCTCTCCGGCGAAATAGGCAGACAATTGTTGTTTGACCGGTTTAAACGCATCGTTGCGGCGCATCCAGTCAGCCTCCGGCTGGCGCGCTGCCTTGCCTTCAGGAAAGCTGATCAGGCTGAGCACTACGCCATCACCGGCCAGCAGCAAGCTGCCAACCGGTGATTCGTAGTAACTGTAGTAAATAACATCCATTATCAGCGGGTCTGCAGATCTTCAGCCAGCGCCACTGCGCGCCCGATTACATACTGCAGTATCGCTTCGGTATCAGATTCGGTCAGTTGGCCGTCGAATGCCACCATCCCACCGGCCGCCAACTCACCGCGCAATACCACTGCGTTCCAGTTGTCCAGATTATGCAGCCGTGCCGAGTAACGCAGGTCAGGGAAGACGCCGGCGCCATCGCTGGCGGCATTGTTGCCGTGACAAACGCTGCAGTAACGTCCATAAGCCTGCTCACCCTGCGCCAGGGTTTCATTATTGGCAGTCAACGGAGGCGGGTTCAGCGCACGTTCTTCTGCAGTGATGACCTGAGTTGGCAACTGATGTGTGCCGTTCAATGCATATACCAGCAAACGAGAATTATTGCTGGACGCCCGCGTGGTTGATCCAACAGCACCGGGGCCTGATTGTGGCAATGCACGCGAACCGCTGACCAGGGCAACATACTGGACACCATCAATCATGTAGGTACTGGGTGCTGCAACAGTGGATGACTGTGTGATGGCTGACCAGAGAATCTCGCCATCTGTATCACGATAGGCAACAAACTCACCGGCACCGTTACCCTGAAATACCAGTCCACCTGCCGTAGATACCACGCCGGCCGCATGCAGCGGATTTAACTGAGGCGCCCGCCATACCTCTTTCTGGGCTACCGGATCCCAGGCCAGCAGATAGGCCTGACGTACAGGTGCAGTATCTCCCGCTGCCGCGACCAGACGGGCACCGGCTGCAAAGTCGGTGCCGGTGTTCCAGCCGCGTTCGGAAATTACCATTTCCGGCTGAGCGACGTAACCCATGTTGTTTTCTGTCGCAGGAAGATAAACCAGGTTGGTTTTCTGGCTGAATGACATTGGGTGCCAATTGTGCCCGCCCAGAGGGCCGGGCTGCACAATCATCGGCTGACCGGTAATGTTGTAGCGCGCTTCCGGAACTTCAACCGGACGACCGGTTTCCAGATCTACATGGGTTGCCCAGTTAACTGGTACAAATTTCTCTGCTGACAGCAAGCGGCCAGTCAACGCATCCAACACATAGAAAAAACCATTCTTCGGTGCCTGCATGACAACACGACGGGTTTCTCCGCCTATGTCGAGGTCCGCCACAATGATTTGTTGAGTTGCAGTGTAGTCCCAGGTTTCGCCCGGTGTAGTCTGGTAGTGCCAGACATAACTGCCGTTGTCAGGGTTGATAGCTACAATAGAAGTGAGGAACAGGTTGTCCCCACCGCCGGGACTGCGTAACTCCTGATTCCACGGGGATCCGTTGCCAACACCGATGTAAAGCAGATGTGATTGCGGATCGTAGGCCATCGCATCCCACACAGTTCCACCTGCCCCCATCGACCACCACTCACCGTTCCAGGTGTCAGCAGCCCATTCCAGCTCCGGCTGTTCAAAACCATCGGCGGGGTTGCCGGGTACTGTGTAAAAACGCCAATGCTGATCACCGGTGTTTGCATCATATGCGGTGACATAACCTCGTACGCCATACTCAGCGCCCGCATTACCTATCACAACCTTGCCGTCGATAATTCTTGGCACGCCCGTGATGGTGTAAGGCCTGCTTTGGTCAACCGTCACGACACTCCAGAGTTGCTCGCCGGTTTTTGCATCCAGTGCAATCAGACGGCCGTCCAGTGCGCCAAAAAATACTTTGCCATCCCACACTGCGACGCCACGATTTACAACGTCGCAGCACGCATCAACACCGCGGGCACGATCCACTTCCGGGTCGAACGACCACAGCAGACGGCCGGTTTTGGCGTCGTAGGCTTTGATCATGCTCCATGCAGTGGAGATGTACATTGCACCATCAACTACCACAGGCGTCGATTCCTGGCCGCGACTGGTGTCCAGATCAGCAGACCAGACCAGTCCCAACTGACTGACGTTTTCAGTATTGATCTGATCAAGCGGGCTGAAACGCTGCTCCCAGTAGTTCCGGCCAGCGGCCATCCAACTGCCCGGCTCGGCATCGGCATTGATCAGTCGCTCACTGGTCACTGCCGCAGCATACGTTGGCACGGTGACGGTTGGTGCAACTGTGGCACTGGAACCGGATGCGGGCGCCTGCGACGCAGACTGCTCAGCCGGGCCACAGGCTGCAAGCAGAATTGCGGCTGCAGTAAGCAAGCCCAGATGTGTGTTCTTGATCATGTTATCCCCCTGAACTAATGTCAGCTTTTTTGGTTTTCTTTATTCTTGATAAAAATTGCATCGCATCACTGCCTGACCCTGAACACCAGTACGGCATTACCGGGCATCTGGCTGAATGTAGCATAGCCGGTACTGACAATCATGTAATCACCACTGAGCACAGGGCCAGTCGCATCAATTGAACCGCCACGCGCAGCAACCCCGTTAATGGTCGGATAATCCTGGACTGTGTTCATTTCCCACAACAGTTCTCCGGTAGCAGCGTCATGTGCAAACAAGTATCCACTTAACGAGCTCGCAATAACCAGACCGTCGGTGCTGGTAACAGGACCTGAATAGGCGTCCATACAACCCTGGACACCTTCCACGCATCGCTCAGGGGCAGGTGCATACCACAACACGTCACCGGTTTTCATATCAATGGCATGCAAGCCTGGCTGACTGATAACGGCAGCATCATTTACGCCACCACGATCCGACACGGGCACAAACAACGTGTCGCCATAGAATGTCATACCCCAGTGAATACCGCCTAATGCGCCGCCACGGCCTACGCGGGTCGACCAAAGCAGCTCACCCTGCCTGTCGGGGTCGAGTCCCACCACCACCGCACCTTTGGTCCCTGCGACAACGATATCGCGCCCGTTGGACAACGTGGTGGTCACAATAGGCGCCCCGATATCCACATCAGGACCTGCATCCGGACAATTTGGGTGCGCACGTCCCATGGCACACGCCATGGTAAACGCATCGTCAGCTGTTGTCTGATGAATCCAGCGTATATCACCGCTTTGCATATCGAATGCAATTACCGCGTCGCTGCTGTCACTGGCCGGACGTGTATAGTTCTGACCTGAACCGGCGTACACAACACCGCGCTCAACATCCATGCTCGGGGCTTGCCAGATGGGTGCACCTGAAGGCGCCATAACCGGGTTACCAAGACTGTTGACGCCCACTTGTGTTGGTTCTTCCATGATGTAGGTATGCCAGACCTTTTCTCCGGTATTCAGATCAAAGGCTGCTACGTTGCCACGGAACGTACAGCAATGGTGATCCGGACGTCCGGCCAGGCTCACTTCGGCGGAAGACACCGGCACAAAAATGCGGTCTCCGTGCACTACCGGTGAACCGGTGCTACGCGCTGTCGGATGTGGATCAACGTCCGACTCCCAGATCAGCTCGCCATTGCCGGCGTCCAGAATATGAAGATGATTGGAGACATCGGCTATCACAGCCACCGGTGCATTCAACCGATCTGACCAACTGATGGTGACCGCTGCACGCACTTCCAGAGGCGCATCATAGGTCCAGTAAGCACAGCCTGTTGCGATATCCATGGCATAGACAGTTCCTGTGGTGCTGCCCATAAACATCACATCACTGATCACGCTGGGTTGTGCCCGCGCGACGCTGGCGTTGTCCAGACCAAAGGCCCACACCAGTTCGAGATCAGCGATGGTGTCGGCGGAAATACGCGTGCCTTGTGCAGACTGGAAACGGGGATTGCTGTCACCGTTACCCCAACCGTTCCAGTTGCTGGCAAGACTCAGATCCAATGCTGGCATGGGCTGCTCGCAGCGTGCCAGACCTGCAACCGTATCCGCTTGCATCTGGACGCCAGTCAAATGTTCGGCCAAGGCTATTTTTTGTTCGTTGCTCAGAGCAGCGCCCTGTGCTGCCATGATACCTTGCGTCAAAGCACTGAACACGCTGTTCGCAGTGTAATTTCGCAGCGCATCACGCTGTGGAGTACGTCCGTCCTGAGGGGCTGTGTGGCACATGGCGCAGTACTGGTTGTACAAGCCCTCACCGTCCAGATTTTCCGCCGCATACGACAAGGACATGACACTGCCAGCTACCAGACCAAATATCAAACCAACTCGTTTTTTCATCTATTCCCACCCCTGAAGAACATATATCTTGAATATAGCCCGGGACAAACCAACACTTGTCAGGCGGCCCGATGTTACCCGATTACCGCAACAAAACGAACAGTTGTGCGGCGGGTATGCGACCAACTGCCAGCAGGGCACCCCAGGCTCCGGTTATGGAGCTGAATTCGCCTCAGTTATCAGTGCTCAAGCGGCGCCCGTACTGGCCGCTGCGCACCAGTTTGGTGTATAGTTCGGCGCATCTGACAAGACCCGATAAAAGCGACATCTGATACACCGGCATCTGTGATAGATATCCGGACAAGGTAGTAAGGTATGCTGATCCGATACACGCTCAACCAACAACAACTTCTGATTCCGGCGCAGGATGACAACATCACGCGTGAAACATTGGCGTCGTCGCTTTGGCTTGATCTGCTGAACCCGGATGATGAAGAACGCGAGCTGATGGAGAGCCTGCACAGCCAGCCCCTGCCCGACACAGAAGATGTGGAAGAAATCGAGGCGTCAGCGCGTTCTTATCAGGACGAAGCAGGACTTCACGTCCACTCGCTTTTCCTTCATATGGTTGATGACCGCCATCGCAACACTTCCGTCGCGTTTACTATCACTGATAACCAGCTGATTACGCTGCGCGAACGCGAGATTCCCGCGTTTCGCCTGATGCGGATGCGCGCCCGCCGCATGCGTGGTCTTGTTGAAGATCCGATGAGCATTTTGCTCGCACTATTCGAAATCAAGATTGATGACCTCGCTGACACACTGGAAGAGGTTTATACCCAACTGGAAGAAACCAGTAACTTCGTGCTCGAAGACAACGACAATAATATTGAAGAAGCATTGGATGAACTTGCGCGCCAGGAGGACACCAACGGCAAGGTTCGTCTGTGCCTGATGGATACACAGCGTGCGCTCAGTTTCCTGCTGCGCCGCGGTAAACTATCTGCAATGCATGCAGAAACTGCACGTGAGTTGTTGCGCGATATTGATTCGCTGCTGCCACACAACAGTTTTGTTTTTGACAAAATCAACTTCCTGATGGATGCCGCTCAAGGCTTTATCAGCATCAAACAAAGCCAGATTATCAAGATTTTCTCAATCGCCGCGGTCGTATTCCTGCCGCCCACTGTTATTGCCAGTATTTACGGCATGAACTTTGATCTGATGCCCGAGCTGCACTGGCAGTTGGGGTATCCCTGGGCCCTGGGTCTGATGTTTCTGTCAGGCGTCGCGCCTTATGTCTTTTTTAAACTGAAAGGCTGGCTGTAACTGGTTAAAAATCATAACCTGCTTTCTTGAATATATTGGAAGCGCACAGGAGACAGCTACATGACCAGCATGCTCAGGCAGTACTTGAATATCCGTCCATCCGAACTTGCTCCTATTCTGATGGCAGCGCTGTATTTCTTTTTTATTCTGACGACGCTGATGATACTGCGACCAGCCCGCGATGCTTTAGGCATGCAAGCCGGCATTGATGCAATCCGCTGGTTATTTATGGGCACATTGGTTGCGACGCTCTTGGTGAATCCTGTTTTCGGATGGTTGGTGAGCAAATTTCGCCGCCTAACCTTCATTACAGCTACCTACGCATTTTTTGGTATTAACCTGCTTGTTTTTGCTGGCCTGCTGCTTTTCGCAGAAGAAGCAGTGGGCATCACCAGTGGCAACGTGTTTTACATCTGGATGAGCGTTTTTAATCTCTTCCTCACCATGATCTTCTGGGCGCTGATGGCGGACCGCTTCTCGCTTGAGCAAAGCAAACGTCTATTTGGCGTGATTGCAGTGGGTGGAACAGTTGGCGCCATTTTCGGGTCCGCTATCGCCTGGCAGTTAGCTGAAACTGTCGGTGCTCCCATGCTACTGGTGATCGCGGCTTTTTTTCTGGTACTGGCTACTGCTGCGGCCTGGGGTGTCGCCTTACTGCAGCCAGAACGCAAAGATCTTGATAGTGACGATCCAGATGCCCCGCCGCAGGTTTCAGAGAACGCGATCATCGGGGGAACTGCGCTCGAAGGTTTCCGGGCAGTCTTCAGATCGCCGTACCTGCTTGGAATTGCGGCCTATGTATTGATTCTGGCAGTTGTCGTCACATTCATTTATTTCACCCGACTGCAAATGGTGGCAGCACTTGGCGATGATGTAGATATGCGGACAGGAATATTTGCTCAGCTTGATCTGGCGACGCAAGTGGCGACTCTGGTCCTGCAATTGGTGGTGGCCGGACATGTTATGAAGCGTCTCGGTGTCCACGTTGCACTTGTGCTGGCACCGGTAACAGCTGCGTTAGGTTTTATTGGATTGGCAATGGTGGCATCACTGGTAGTACTGGTGATCTTTGATGCAATCTTCCGCGCCGTTCAACGTGCAATTATGCGCCCTGCACGCGAGACACTGTTCACTGTTGTTTCACGCGAAGAGAAGTATAAGGCAAAGGCATTTATCGACACTTTCGTTTATCGTGGCGGAGATGCTGTTGGTGCGCAAACTGAAGGGTTGTTGGCAAGACTAGGCATGGGGCTTTACGCTTTGACACTGGTGGTGGTCCCTATGGCCATTGCCTGGGCGGCTCTGGGCCTTTGGCTTGGCCGACAGCAGTCAAAACTGGCCGAAGAACATAACCAGACAGCCGAGCGCAAAAGCAACTCAGCTGAGGTTCAAACACACCACGATCAAGATTGATTGCCGCGAACTTAAAAATCAATCACTCCGATCAGCGTGACACTGTTTCGGCTTCTGTCATTGTTGGCATGTTGAAAACGATCAACCAGAATCTGTACCCGTTTTCCGCGCGCCAACTGTCTGACCAGTGCAGCGCTATACACCATGCCCGCACGATCATCGATGGGAAATGCCATATTGGTGTCGATCTCGTAGTCCAGTGCTATCTCGGCGAACGCACTCCAAAGTCCATTCTGCGTAATGTTCTGACTGTAATTGAACCCGCTGCGTAATACTGACAAATGTTCAGTACGGCCAAATGGTTCTGTTGCCACTTGTCCCAGACTATTTACCGCGCGCTCATGATGGTTCTGAATCATCTGCAGACCATTACTCCAGCGCAGCACACTGCCCTCCGGCAACCATGACAACTGAGCCTTGGTAATACGCGCCATTAAACTGGCCTGCATATACTGGCGGGTATATTCTGAATCACGGGTAATATTGAGCCTGCCCCCGGGAGTCTGTACGTTGACCTCACTATCGCCGCGGTACATCAGATAGTCGTAGCGGATGCCTGCGGACCAGGTTGAGTTAAATACCAGGCCAACATCAAAACGCGGACCAAAAGTCTGGCCGCGGGCGCGACCGTCTGCATACAAAACATCTGAACTGCTTTCCTCTGCTGCCAGCCCGACACCAATGTAAGAACCACTTGTCGGAGCATACAGTAGTCCAAGATCAAGACGATCGCTGCGACTTCTGATCAGTCCTTCTTCCTCTCTGCCTGCAAGACGTACCATGACTCTGGCAAACAAGGGCCGCTCCAGAGAGTCAGCAATCGGAATAAGAGAGTCGTTCTGCGCCGCCCAGCTATCCGTGCGAGAGCGCATGTCTGCTGGTGAAGGAGCGCCGGGACGCCCTTGTTGTGACTGCCAGACACGATTAGCAGTCTGATAGCTGACAACGCGGTTAACAATTTCCCCCATGTCGCCGCCAGCAGAATAAAATCGTCGCAATGACGACTCCCCCATTGCGGCTGCCCATTGGCCGCGCACCTGAGGAGTTGCGGATTGTACCTGAGTTGAAACCAACGCACTGATCGCGGCAGCGAGACAAAGAACTGTAAGGCCTTTTTGAAATTTCGACTGCACCATACTACTCATCCACTTTATAATTATTGCCACATCTATGGCATTGCGATTTTATAGTTTGCGTAACACCAGACTACCAATTGAGTAACCCGCACCAAACGAACACAACACGCCGATATCGCCAGCCTGCATGTCCTGATGGTAGAGGCTGAGGGCAATCACTGAACCGGCTGATGCTGTGTTGGCATAACGATCGAGTACAATGGGCGCTTCGTCTGAGTCAGGTAAACGACCCAGCAATTTCTTCGAAATTAACTGGTTCATATTTATATTGGCCTGATGTAACCACCACCGTCGAACACTCTGCGGAGTCATCTCATGCAGTGCAAGATGATTCGACAGATGCTCAGCCGCCATCGGGCAGACTTCCTTGAAGACCGAACGCCCCTCCTGATGAAATAATTTGTCAGGCCCGAAAGGATCAGAATCATATGTACGGGACATGTAACTGAAGTTTGAACGAATATTATTCGAATACAGAGTTTTCGCCTGGGTTCCGAGAATTTCAAACTGATGTTTGCTGTGCGCGAGGTCGCCACGCTCAACAATTACTGCTGTTGCAACGTCACCAAAAATAAAGTGGCTATCGCGGTCAGTAAAGTTGATTTGTGGAGACACCAATTCAGGATTGATTACCAGCACAGCACGCGCAGAGCCGGAACGCACCATTTCCCATGCCCGATGCAAGGCGAATGTCGCGGCTGAACAGGCGACCAGCATATCGAACCCAAAGCCATCTATTCCAAGTGCGCTTTGAACTTCAATAGCAATAGCTGGATATGCGCGCTCGGTATAGGCACAGCTGACGATAACAACATCAATGTCAGCAGCTGTTCTACCGGCAGATTGCATGGCGCTACGTGCAGCGTGAAGCGCAATTTCTGCCTGATGACTTAACTCACCTTCGCTGCGCTCAGGTATCGCAGGACGCATGCGATTTACATCACAAATGCCTTCTTTAATGTATACATGGCGCTGTTTTATACCACTGGCTTTTTCAATAAATTCCGCATCGGATTTCATAACCGCTTTCACGGTACCCGCTTCTATCTCTGCCTGATTCTCACTATTAAATTTGTCAGCATAGGCGTTGAGTGCTACCACCAGTTCTTCGTTGCTTATGACATGATCCGGAGTCCAGAGACCTACGCCGCTGATGACTACGCGATCACTTGCATGATGCAAGCGCATTGTTAGTTTCCTTCTCTCCCCGATTATAAAAACCTGCCGGCGCAGTGGCACCGGCAGGAGCAGCGGCGAATTCTCATCACTGGGTTGTGAGTGTCAAATCCGACTTCTTCCAACAGATCCCGTTAATCTGTGATTGCACCATAAGTCAGCGCTTTGAAAGTGGCGCGCAATGGGACTCTGACATTCATGTGTTGAATCATCACGATACCGGTTAACTCTTCTTCAGGGTCTACCCAGAAAATTGTGCCGGCAGCTCCGCCCCAGTAGTACTCCCCCTGCGAACTGATACCACCAGCTGCGGTAGGATCTTCAACCACCGCAAATCCAAGACCGAAACCAGTGCCGCGGGCGAAACCGGGCAGTTCAGCCGGGTCGTGCTGACCTGCAGTACCAAAAATACCGCCAAGATGGTTCTGTGTCATATATTCCAGAGTTTTGCTGCCGATGATGCGCTGCCCATCAAGTTCACCACCATTCAACAACATCTGGCTGAAACGCATGTAGTCCTCAGCTGTGGACAACAGGCCACCGCCGCCGGACTCAAAAGTCTGTCTGTTGACGAAGTTACTGGCGGATGGCCGATCACTGACCTCCAACTGACCGCTTGTCGGATTGAACGTGTGATTAGTACCAAACCGTGGCAATTTTTCCGCCGGCACCTGGAATGACGTATCAGTCATCTGCAAAGGCGAAAAAATGTGTTGCGAAAAATAGTCGCCCAAGGTCTGTCCTGAAACCGCCTCAACCAATGCACCAAGTACGTCGGTGGAAACACTGTAATGGAAACGGGTTCCTGGCTGGAACTGCAGCGGGATGGACCCAAGGCGCTCAATAAATGTCGTATTGTCAGGGCTGGACATAACGCCGGCATCCCGATACTGACGGTCGACCAATGTATCTCCGAACACCCCGTAGGTCAGGCCGGAGGTGTGAGTCATCAGCATCTGCACGGTCATAGGACGATCCGGGGCAACCAGTGCACCGCCGGCGCCGGCCACACGGACATTACGGAAAGCAGGCAGATAGCGCTCGACCGGATCTGTCAGCTGCAGCCTGCCCTCTTCGTAGAGTTTCATGACCGCGAGCGTGGTGATGGGCTTGGTCATTGAGTAAATACGAAAAATGCTGTCTTTGGCAACGGCCTCACCGGTATCCTTATTCAGAACACCGTACTCGTCAAAGTGCACAATCTCGCCACGACGGGCGATCATGCTCACCACTCCCACCAATTCACCACTATCCACATATTGCTGCAGTACGGGCGCTATACGGCTGAGGCGATCAGAAGACATACCTACTGACTCTGGCGTTGCGTAGGAAAGATTGTCTGCCGCGGCAAATGTCGCAAACTGGCTGGCTACTATGGCGGACAGCAAAAGCGACCGCATCAGGCTTTTTCTCATTATTTACTCCCCATTTATGCAATTCGATATGCATTATCATGCATTTTACAGCCCGCTTCTGTACTTGGCCGGCCTGCGCCGGATAATAACCCAGCATGTTTGAAATTGTATATCCTGCCGGTAGTCACCTGTTGCAGCCCCCGCTGACAGCCGGAATTCAGATACAAACGATGCTCGGGAAAATAAGCATTGACTTAATATCTTGCTGCTGTACACTGCACGACAAGCCATAAAACCGGCTATATTTATGTCTGCAATACGAAGTGCCGCAATTAGACCCTCGTCCTGTATCTCATATATGTAATCGTATTTTTTTGCTTATTGGCGCCATCTTTTGATGTCGTCGAGCTTGTAACTTTTTTAGTAATTTATTTTTAAGGAATGGCAATATGTCAAATACAGTGACCGGTCAGGTTAAGTTTTTCAACGAATCAAAAGGTTTTGGTTTCATCCAGCAAGACGGCGGCGCCGATGTATTCGTACATTACAGCGCTATCAAGTCTAGCGGTTTCAAAACCCTGGCTGAAGGTCAGCGCGTAGAGTTTACAGTAACTAAAGGCGCAAAAGGCCTGCAGGCTGAGAACGTTGTAGGTCTGTAAGTAGTTCTGTAAGTCACTCCTCTGTCGCCAACGCACAGATGACTGGCAAAAAAGAATACTGACAAAAAAGGCTGTTTCCCTAACCGGAAATGGCCTTTTTTCTTTCTGGTACTAGTCTCGTTAAAGATCAGTTGTTCTGCGTCGATATATTTGCATGAAGTCCAGGGCGCGGAGTATGAAATGTTGTTTTCCAGCAGACATGTAAGAGCATTTGAAAAGAAGGAATCTCAGTTGCAATCGCGTCAACAGGAGTTAATGGAACTTCTGCAGCGTCGTGAGGCTGAGATCGAAGCGTTACAGAGCCGGTTGCATGAACTGGAGAATCAACGCCAGTTGCCAACCATGCTGATGTCAACTCGTGAAATCGGTGACCCGCTGCTTCAGGCTGTACGCGAATCAGTTGCAGACAACGCAAACAGACTTATATCTGAACAAGCTGATATGTCGGCACTCGATGAAGTCTTCAATCTTACCTTTGCCGCGGTAGAAAAACTTGGCCAGCGGGCAAAAATAATCTCAGATCACGCAAGTAAAAATGCTGGTACAGCCAGGGAGCTCGACGAGACCGCCGTCAACATAAGGGCTTTTGTCGCCGTAATTCAGGACATATCGGAACAAACCAACCTGTTGGCACTAAACGCTGCGATCGAAGCAGCCAGAGCGGGCGATGTGGGGCGGGGGTTTGCTGTGGTAGCCAGCGAAGTCAGGAACCTGGCAATCAAAGCCCAGGACGCCAGTGAGAAAATAGAAAATCTGATTACAAGAGTTATCAGACAAAGCCAAAGCATCACGACAATTGTTGAAGAGTCGATAATAAGCAGCCAGGATATTATCAGTTCCGCCACGCAAATTGACGATGTGACAAAACAGGTTGTAGCCAAAGCTGAGCAGATGAAGGAAGTTATAGATCAATCTGCAAGCAGGAGTTTTATTAACACAGTTAAAATAGATCACATAGTGTGGAAAATGGATGTCTATAGAAAGATTTCCAACCAGGAACTTGCCCAACAACTTACCAGCCATCACGAATGCCGCTTGGGGAAATGGTATTACGAAGGCGATGGCGCCAGAATGTTCAGCAAGCTGAGTGCATTTCAAGCCCTCGAACTTTGCCATCAACAGGTTCATGACCATGGTAAATCCGCTCGCGACGCGGCTTTATCCGGGGATGAGCGAGGATTGCAAAACGCGCTGATGAAAATGGAAGAGGCAAGCCTGGTCGTCGCGTCAAGACTGGATCAGCTGGAGAAGGAAATCAGCCGTGCGTGAATAGATTGTTCAGTGCCAGGTAACACAACTTAAGGCACACACGGGAGGAATAGTCTAAGCACCAAACCAGCTATCCTGCATGTGCAAACAACTGGTATCCAGAGACGCCAGCAGATCCATCCATTGCGTTGTTTTCGGCAACTCCCAGTTAAAGAAATATTGCCCCGCCTGCATTTTACCGCGATAAAAGTCGCCATCCCGGGTATTTGCAACCAGCATTTGCTCCAGCCAGATCCAGGCCACCACTATATGCCCGAAAGCCTCAAGATAAACAGCAGCATTGGCCAGCGTCAGTTCCGGATGCCCGCATCCATGTAGCTGCCGGGTTACATCGACAACTCTATAAATTGCTGCATCCAGATCCGCTGCGAACTCAGCAATGCCGGCGTTGCGCGCAGCCCTTGCAGTGGTCTGAAGCATAAGTTGCATCAATAATTCAAGTCCCGCACCGTCCTGCACGACAACTTTTCTGCCCAACAGATCCATGGCCTGAATGCCATGAGTACCTTCATGAATTAGATTAAGACGATTGTCCCTATAAAATTGTTCAACATTGTAATCGCGGGTATAACCATAACCACCGTGTACCTGGATTGCCAGATTGTTCGCCTCCAGACACCACTGTGAGGGCCAGCTCTTCGCAATCGGCGTCAGAATATCCAGCAGCAGCGTTACTCTGCCCTGCTCTTCATCAAGTGCATTGCGCTCTTCATCTATCAGTTTGGAACAATACAGGTTAAGCGCAAGACCACCTTCAACATAGGCTTTCTGAGCAAGTAACATGCGTTTGATGTCAGCATGCTCTATCAGGGCGACTGGATCGGAACGAGGGTCTTTATTAGACACCAGACGTCCCTGCCGACGCTGGCGGGCGTATTCCAGCGAATGCAGGTAGCCGGTGTAGCCCAGAGCTGCAGCGCCAAGTCCTACTCCAATCCGGGCTTCATTCATCATGTGGAACATATAAGTAAGGCCTTTGTGCGGCTCACCAACCAGCCAGCCAATGGCTCCCGCTTGTCCAGCTGGCCTGAATTTTCCTTCTCCGAAATTCAGTAGTGTATTGGTGGTGCCGCGGTATCCCATTTTATGGTTAAGACCCGCCAGCACAACATCGTTATGCTCAGCCGCATTGCCTGCTTCATCCGGCAGATTTCTGGGCACAATAAACAAAGAAATGCCTTTGACCCCCGGAGGCCCGCCCGGAATCTTCGCCAGCACAAGATGCACAATATTTTCCGACAGTGGGTGCTCTCCTCCCGATATCCACATTTTGTTGCCAAACAATCGGTAGCTGCCATCAGCCTGTGGCTCCGCACGTGTTCTGATATCTGCCAATGACGAACCTGCCTGCGGTTCGGATAAGCACATGGTGCCAAAGAAACGACCCTCCATCATGGGCCTGACCCACGTGTTGATCTGCTCTTCAGAACCGTGTGCAAGTAGCAGATTGCAATTGCCAATGGTCAAAAACGGATAGGCGGAAGTGCCGACATTGGCGGCCAGAAACCATGCAAAGCAGGCTTTTTCGACCAAAGTTGGTAACTGCATACCGCCGAATTCATAATCCTGGCCGGCAGCAACCAGTCCTGCTTTTGCAAACAGGTCCAGAGCCGATTTTACTTCCGGAATAATGTGGACTTTCTCCCCATCGAACCAGGGTTCGTTGGCATCGTTCTTTTTGTTGTGGGTGGCAAAATGTTCTGTGGCCATCTGCTCACAAAGATCAAGAGCGGCATCAAAGGTATCGCGCGAATGATCCTGATATCTGGGCAGCTCACAGAGTTGTTCCGCATCCAGCCATTCATACAATAAAAATTCGATATCACGACGACTTAATATCAACGAGCTCATCAATTTATTCCTGAAAGTCTGTTCGCTACTTTTTGAGTGTTTTGACTGACAGCGTCAACATGGAAATGGTGTACAAAATCAACTCTGTTGCTGCAGGGTAGTTTGTCTGCGCTGATTTAGGACCCCGCGTCTGCATAATGACACCGTGCAAAGCCCCCTGAAGATAAAAGGCTGTCTGCAAAGGATTGGGAACCTGCTCCGGGCTGATCGAGCCGTCTCTGATCCCGTTTTCAAGGGCTTCGACCATGATTTCATTCACTCGCTCCCGACACCTGTCCATAGCCAACAGTTGCTCATCCACAGTATCGGGACCCGGAAATGTGGTGATACTTGTCAATACATCGAAGTAGTTCGGCTCTTGCTCTGAGAATGCATGATAGGCGTGACCAATACCCTCAATCTGTTCCAGCCCGGTCTTGAATAGTTGCAGCGTTTTCTCGAACCGCACCTGCAGTGAACTGCCTGCCCTCAGCATAATGCCACGCATGATAGATGGCTTGTCGGTGAAATAGACATAAAGTAATGCCCGGCTTAGCCGTGCGGCACGGGCGATGTCATCCATCGTGGTCTGCTCGTAACTTTTTTTGAAAAACACCAACTCAGCAGCGTCGAGAATTTCCTCGTGTCGCTCCAGTTTTTCCATTTCTCTTCTACTTTTAAGTGTCATGCAATTTCCTGCGCCGGCACCGGCCCGTCTCGACTTCTATATTCCGATTGTCACCTATCCCCGGAATTCAGACCAGAGATGACGGCATATTGACAATATGTCATTTTCTGACAATATGTCAAAACATCCCGTTGATTCCGGAGAATCACATGCCAGTCTCTACGCAAACTGCCCACCACTTGCTGCCACCACCAGCCGGCTCTGCGCACCGGATCAAAAGCCGGCTCGCAAAAGCTGATTTGCGCCGAATACTGATTTTGTCCATTTTAATTGGCATCATCCTGTCTGCGTGCTCTGACACAGAGGGGCAGGTCTCAATATCATCTACCGCAGAAGAACGTGCAATCCCTGTTCGCCTTGCAACGGTGCAGTTACGACAGGACGAAGAACTGCTCCGCTTTGCAGGTGTCAGCCGGGTCAGGCAACGTGCGTTACTAACGTTCCAGGTTAGTGGCGTCATTCAGAGCAGAAATACCGAAATTGGAGAAACCGTCAGTGCCGGGCAAACACTGATGACCTTGTACAGCCCTGCTCTTCAGCCCTCTTTTGACGCTGCACGTCACCGTCTTGCTCAATTGGAAGCAGATCAGTTACAGGCCATAAAAGAACGTGACAGGCTGCAAACGCTCTATGAGCGGGGTGTTATACCGTTGCAGGAACTCGAGCAGCAGAGTACGCGTGTCAGCTCACTGATGTCAGCGGTGAGCAACGCAGAAGCGACGCTTGAACAGGCCGGCAGCCTGTTGCGTGAAGCTGCTCTGTTAGCACCGTTTGACGGTACTGTAGAACAGATACTTCTGGAGCCAGGCGAATTCGCTCAGGCAGGCCAGCCGGCCGTCAGAATCTCATCATCATCGCAACTGGAAACAGAAATCCGTGTTCCCGTCCATCTGACTGAGGGATTACACGTCGGTCAGCAGTTGCCGGTCTGGAGCAGCCTGGCAGCTTTGGGCAGTGCACGAACCCCACCGGGCGCCACAATTACTGAGATCGGTCAAAGCAGCACCGGGGATAGTGCTTTGTATCCTGTGGTATTGGCGTTGAACGAGCACTATCAACGAACCGGTGAAGCGCTTGAGATTGGGGTGCCCAGACGCAACCAGTCCGCACTGGTGATCCCAATGGCAGCTGTGATGCGCTCGGCAGACGGATTGACGGTGTTCCGCAGCAATAGAAACCGGGTCCAGCGCGTTGCCGTCGAAATAGAACAGTTACAAGGCGAATTGGCAGTGATCAAATCAGGATCGCTCGAAGAAGGTGCGCAGATTGTGTACGCGGGCATTACCCGTCTGGCAGACGGAGACCTGATTGAGGTGCTGCCATGATCGAGCAGATTTTGAGGCGCCCGCGACTGGTTTTACTGGTGATGGTCATGTTATGCCTGTCGGGGCTCGCTTCGTTTGGCAATATGGCAAGACAGGAAGATCCCCAGTTCCCTTCTCGTAACGGCCTGATCACAGTCTTGTATCCAGGCGCGACGGCTGAAGCTCTGGAACGCCTGGTTTTGGAACCGTTGCAGGATGAAATTTCGCAGGTCGAGGAGGTAAACGAGTACAGCGCGGTGGCGCGAACTGGTGTCGCGTTAGTCAGCGTTACACTCAATGACGACATTTACGATACTGACCCTGCGTGGGAGCGTGTGCGGCAGGCGATGGACAGAGCTGAATTGGAGTTTCCTGAAGGCATTGGTGAAATGTCGCTGGACGACCGACTGACAGGTCTTCCAGCAGTTGTGTTGGCAGTAGCAGGTGATCCTTCCGTTGTAAAATTGAGCGAAGCCGCTGAACAACTAAAACGCGCGCTGGCTGGTATGCCAGGGCTTTCGCGCATAGAAATAGAAGGTGATGCCGACGAACAAATTACCATAGCACTTAATGATGTAGACCTTGCCAGACTGCAAGTCACTCCCGGGCAGATTGCAAATATTCTTGCGCAACGCAATCAGGTCAGCCCCGGTGGTTTTATTATTCTGGACAACAAACGTATCGGACTTATTGGCAATACAGAGTTCAGCAATATTCCGGAACTGGCTGCAACCCAGATACCTATACCCGCAGGCGGATCCGTTCCTCTTTCGGCATTCGCCGGGATATGGCGAACGGCAGCTGAACCCGAACAACCTGCGACCTGGCAAAATGGTGAGCGTGTTGTAGCATTAAATATCTATTCCCGCGCGAATCAAGTCGACGCCATCAGTTTTGGCCGGAATCTGCGGGAACGTGTGCAACAAGTGGCACAGGACTTTGAGCCACTTGAAATACGCGAACTATTTTTTCAGCCTGATCAGGTCAGTTCAAGACTCAACGAGTTACAACTGAGTTTGCTGATCAGTATGTTGATCATTACAGCCGTGGTTTTTGCAGGCATGGGTTGGCGCATGGGAATTCTGGTCGCCACCATGCTACCAATTGTCTCTCTTATCAGTCTGAGCATCTATGATATGGGAGGCGGTGTTCTGCACCAGATCGCTATTATCGGTCTGGTGATCTCCCTGGGTATTCTGATCGACAATGCAATTGTCATGGTTGAAAACATACAGGACAGGCTGAACCTTGGCGCAACTCCCTATGAGGCCATGACAGAAGCAGTCAAGGAACTTGCCGGACCGTTGGGAGCATCAACCGGAACGACGCTGGCAGCATTCACTCCCCTGCTATTATCAACCGGAGGCACAGCGGATTTTACCCGTGGCATACCCGTCATGATTATGCTCACTTTGAGTGTGAGTTATGTTCTGGCTATCAGTTTTGCTCCTCTGCTTGCAGCCTGGTTTCTTAAACCATCACCAGCACGCAGAGACATCTGGTTTGAAAAAACCGGCCGGGCGCTGGCAACTATCAGCGAACGCAACCCGCGTTTGATCATTGTGGCTGGACTTTTGATTGTTACAGCAAGCGCTTTCAGTATTCGTCTGCTCAGTTTTCAATTTTTCCCCAATGCTGATCGCCCACAAGTCGTGATTGAAATGTTTCTGCCCGAAGGTACGGATCAGGCTCACACCAGCGATGTCTCAGCAGATCTTGAGCGACTGATACGCCAACAGGACCATGTCGAAAGTATCCACCGGTTTGTTGGAGCTACCGGCCCCGGCTTCTATTACAATCTTCCCAATTCAACACGCGCACCCAACCGGGCCCGACTTGTGGTCAATATGCGTTCGTTGGCGGATACCGGTCCTCTCATGGACTGGGTACGCGAGCACGCATCAACACAACTGCCCGAAGTGGAAATTGTTGCCGGCACACTTGCACAAGGGCCACCAAGAACAGCGCCTGTTGAAGTCCGTATTCAACATGTGGACAACCAGACCCGTCTGGCCGCAACTGAGCAGGTTTTCCGATTGATCAAATCCATTCCGGGCGCGGTAGATGTCCGCCACGATATGGATCTCGGAACACCAGTGCTCAAGGTTAATGTAGATGATGCCACTGCTGCACGTTACGGTTTGAATCGTGCAGACGTCGCCACCACGCTTTTCGCGCGCAGCTTTGGGTTGCCTGCAGAACAGTATCGTCAGGAACGCGAAGCGGTACCAATTATTCTGCGTTCGAGCGCCGGGATTCAGAGTGATCTTTCAGCGGTGTTGTCCAGTTACATCTACAACTCAGCTGGCGATGCCATCCCCCTTAGCCTTGTCGCCAGAGTAGAAGCTGATTGGCAGGCTGCCAGTATCCAGCACAGGAATGGAGTCAGAGTGTATAGCGTCACTGCCGGACTCGATGCCGGATACAACTTCAGTCAGATCCTCGATGTCATGAATGCACGGCTGCAGCAGGAACCGCTGCCCGCAGGCACACGTATGCAGCTTGGTGGCGATCAGGAAAGTTCCGGAGAGGCTAATCAGGCAATTCTGAAAACAGCACCGATTGGAATCCTGCTGTTACTGTTTTTCCTGCTGCTGCAGTTTAATTCCTACCGGCGCGTCGGAATCATCCTGTTGACGGTGCCGTTGGCAGCAGCAGGAATTTTTCCAGGGCTTGTACTCAGCGGATTACCGTTTGGGTTTCAGCCGCTGCTGGGCATCATCGCACTGGTTGGTATTGTGGTGAACAATGCTATCGTGTTGCTGGATCTGGTTGATTCTAAACTCAAGGCTGGCTTCGATATCAATGCGGCTGTCAGTGAGGCGGTGACACGTCGCACACGCCCTATTCTGCTTACGACTGCGACTACTGTTGCGGGGCTGTTACCGTTGGCTTTGTCGTCTTCAACATTGTGGCCGCCTATGGCTTGGGCGATTATCTCGGGTCTGTTGGCGTCTACGATACAAACTCTGCTGGTGGTGCCTGCAGTCTGTAGGCTGACTCTCGGGAGGAAACCGGAAGACCGGATGGTTGTTGAGGCTACAGCGTGATTTGAACTGGGGACGCGACGGGTGTGTGTCGCCATGCCAGACCGGCCGCATCCTCTGAAGAACCGACCGGTGCTGCGCAACTCAACTTCGCGACTGCGCCGCTCAGGATTCGGACAATGCTCGCACTTTTTCGGTCGGTTCTTCAGAGGATAAACGCGGCCTGATTGGTCTGGCATGGCGACACACACCCGTCGCTCACTCCGCATTATGCTTCAATTCATTTCTTTCTTCAGACATTGCTGCGCGGAGCAGACTGATCCGCGCAGCAATGACATCAACGTTGGTCTGGCAGTTTGTAGCCGTCAGCTTCAAGCTTGGCGCGGACGACTTTTTTGTCCATCTTGCCGGTAGCTGTTAATGGAATTGCATCCACAAATAATACGTCGTCCGGCAACTGCCACTTGGCAAACTTCGACTCACAGTGTTGCAGCACATGCTCGTGAGCAACTTCCGCACCCGGCTTCCTGATCACCAGTGCAACCGGCCTTTCATCCCAACGAGGATGTGGGTGTGCTACTACGCAAGCCTGGGCAACACCTGACAAACCAACAATATGGTTTTCAAGATCCACCGATGAGATCCACTCCCCTCCTGACTTGATCAGATCTTTTGTACGGTCAGTAATGATGATGTAACCTTCAGGATCGATTTTTGCAACGTCACCTGTGATCAACCAACCATCGTGAAATTTATCTGGCTGCGGATTATTAAAGTACTCGGAACATATCCACGGCCCACGGATCAACAGTTCGCCAAAGGCGACGCCGTCGTGTGGCAATACGTTCCACTTGTCGTCAAAAATTTCGATCTCAAGTCCGGGAATTGGCAGACCCGCTTTGGCTTGATTGCGCGCGCGCTCCCCATCTGACATGTCCAGATGTTTACGTTTGCCTGTTCGTCGGCTGATGGTTGCCAGAGGACTGGTTTCTGTCATACCCCAGCCCTGCACCATCTCTACATTCAATGCATCCCAGTACCATTCAATCAATGACGGAGGCGGCGCAGAACCACCACAGGTCAGACGTGTCAGTGCTTTAAATTTGTATTTGCCCGGATTGGCTTCGATCAACCCTCTGACACCCTGCCAGATAGTAGGCACACCAGCAGAAATGGTGACGTCATAATCCATCAGCATACGAGCAAGGTGATCAGGAACCATAAAACGGTGCGGATACACCTGTTTCATACCCAGCATGGTCGCAACCCATGGCAGACCCCAGGCATTGGCATGGAACATTGGCACGATGCCCAGCAAGGTATCAGTCGCCGACAACCCCATCACATCGGTCATCGCAATCGAAATGGTGTGGAGGTAATTTGCGCGATGGGTATACATGACCCCTTTAGGCTTGCCAGTGGTGCCACTGGTGTAACACAGGCCCATGGCAGAGTTTTCATCAATTTCCGGCCAGTTGTATCTGGTTGGCTTTCCTTTAATGAACGCCTCGTAATCTACGGTGTTCGGCAAGGAGGTTGACCAGTTTTCAAAACCCGGCTCGGCAGCCACAATAATTTTTTCTACCGATGGCATTTTACCAGCCAGTTTTTCCAGCAACGGCAGAATATCTGCATCTACAATAATGATTTTGTCCTGTGCATGATTGATGATGTATTCAAGATCAACCGGCGACAGACGGATATTCAATGTGTGTACTACGGCGCCCATGCATGCTACCGCATGATAAGCCTCAAGGTGACGGGCACCATTCCACATAAATGTAGCGACACGATCACCAATCTTTACACCCGCATCATTTAGTGCATGAGCAAGCTGATGAGCACGATTACGGGTTTCCAGCATGGTCTGACTGCGGGCACCATCTGCGGTGGCGGTCATGATCTCTACTTCGGGCTGCAGCATAGCCCCCCGATCCATCAGCCTGTGCATTAACAAGGGAGTCTGTTGCATTGTCATTTATTGTGCTCCTGATGCGGTTATAACGTTTTTCTGGTTAACGGGTGAATCCAATGGCAGTGGCAACACAGGCCAGCCAACAAGGTACAGAAGACTAAACCAGGTGTTGGAACAGTTCAACAGATTGTGAATGGATTCAGCTTGAGGCAGGAACGTCCGGACGGGATATTGAAATCCCCATGCACAACCGGGGAAACTGCCTGTGGCAATTTCCCCGGTGTATTTGGTTCACGTTGCAACGAACGCGAAATAAAAGCTGTTACTGGCGGGTATAAGTTGCAGTGATGACGTATTCCCCAGCTTCGTTACGCTGAACCATTTCAATTTTCGGACTGGTAGGTCCGAACAACCACTTCACAGAAAAATAAACCCGGTTATGAACAGGTGGCAAAGTAATGTAAGAGCCTGCCAGATTGGTTGAGTGAGAAATGCCAACGCCATCCCACATACAGGCGGCGACACCACGCGATTCGATTCGGTAATAGGCATCGGCAAACTTGGGAGCTGGTATGTTGATAGCTGTGATGCTGAGCGCACAATCATCACCACCATCCGATTTGTATTCACCTTCAATCTGCGCCAGCGCCGATTGGCCGGCGAGCACCATGGCTGCTGCAACACTGCTGATTGCCAGACACTTGCGAACGTTAAATTTAGTAGTCATGTATGCCTCGTTAGTATGTTTTAGCTCACGCTTTTTTTTGACAGCGCCATACTAATCAAGGCAGCAAAGCTGACTTTGAGCTAGATCAAAGTAGTGATTCAAGACTTTTACAAAACAAAAAAATGGGCCGTTCTGACTAACAGTCAGAACGGCCCGAGGACTACCCATCAAGAGGAACTTCAAGTACTACCAAACAAACCAGCCTGATATCTATCCTGGATCCAGACTGGCCCCATCATCACGCACCGGCTTCAGCCCGCACGCGTTGATCCATGTGTGCCATCGCCCAGTGAGCCGACATAATGGCGCTTTCCATCCATGCTGACTTCTTGCTGATCTGATCACCTATCATGTAGTGACGACCGCTGGGTTGCTGCAATGTATTGTAATGACGCTCGTTTTCAGGTGTTGAAGCACCCCAGCGCGCGGAGCACCCGAGCATATGGTTCATGCGGTGCCAGGCAATGGTGACGCCGTGCTCAGCCATTGCGCGGTACTGCGGATGGACTTTCTCACCTTGCGCCAACATCGCTTCAATACGCTCTTCCTGCGTCATACGGGTAAAATCCATACCGTTGCCGTAATCATACGCAGCCAGCATGACACCCTTCTGTTTCATCAGACCGTGGAATGGATACCAGATCTGGCGTATAGGCTGATTGGTCCAGGTGATACCACCGTAGATCTCCTCATTTTCCCAGAACCGCTCTTTCATCTGGAAACCGCCTTTATAGGCGACTCCGCGACGAATAACTTTCATTGCCGCGCGGTACTCATCAGGGAAGTTGGCCTCTATGCCGACCATCAGGTGAGAGGGGATACAGTTAAATACATAGTCAGCCTTGATGGTATGACGCTGACCGGCCTGATCATAAGTCACATCGATACTATCGCCGTGATCATGTACTGACATCACCATCGCGTGTAATTCAACTTTTCCGGTCAGCTGACGCAGGAAACCGTCAGTGATCTTGTCCATGCCGCCTCTTGGCTGCATCAACATGGGACCGGTTTCGCCTTCATTTTCCAGCAGTACTGAGCGCAATGCACCGATGTTGGCTTTAAGCAAATCGCGAACATTGATCATTTCGCGCTGTACTGGCTCATCGATGAAGCCACTGTCGCCCACAGGACCGTTGCGTCCACTGCCGGTGTATTTTCCAGCAGAATTGAGGTCGCCGAACTGTCGAATCACAGTCAGCATTTTCTCGGCTTCAGATTCAGTGAATGGCTGATCCAGTTCCGCGCTGTGAAAACCTTTGAACATCAACTCAGCCATAAACCCCTTAAGGTTCGTGCTGATATCGATATTGCGCATGGGTTTGCCACCATTCAATTCCGGATCATGAACCAGGGCATGTTTGTTTTCATTGATAAACAACTCAAGCTCTACTCCCAACTCCTTACAGTAGTGAAGGATATTTTTGTGTGAGCTGGGAATACGGGCCGCACCACAGTTGAGATACAGGTGCGGCTCATCATCAAATTTGCATATCTGCGGGTTGCCGATTTCGTCAATCAGACTGCCATGACGGACAGTCATGATGCGGCCACCACAACGATGTGAAGATTCCAGCACCGTGCATTCATAACCGGCTTTAGTCAGCTCGTACGCTGTTGTGAGACCGGAAATACCCCCACCCAGAACAACAATACGCTTACGTTGTCCGTTAAGTGGCATCAGTGCAGGCACGCTGGCGAGAGTGCTTGAGGGAATAAGACCCAAAACACCACCAATACCGAGTACTGCAGCAGTGCCGCCAGTAGCGGCAATCAAATTCAGAAATTCACGACGGGTTACAGGTTTAGACACAGACTTCATCCTCTACGATCATTCTTTCTTATAAACCGGACCAATCTTCCGGACTGCTTATAGAACGGCATTATCAAGCATGCCTGCACACAAAGTCCTGCCCAAAAGATTCCCAAAACCTACTAATGCACAGCAAACCACCTTCCCGCATGCACTTTTTAAGTGCAATACTGGTTTTCAGGCGCCAGCATAGCGCTTAAATACATCGCATCATAACCAAATTGCCTTCATTTGCGCTGGCCCCTATCTTGCATGCCAGAAACATACCTGAATCAGCACGCTGACAAGAAAAGTCACGTTACAGCCACAAAGTAAACCGGGTTCAGCTTGACCTTTGATGCCGATTTTGATTGCATATCGGCAAACAAGAAACCTCCTTTATGACAGAAAACATCAGTTCTACTTACGATAATCATCCCGTTCAGATCGGCGACTGGAATGTCTCGCCGGGAGCCTGCACTGTCTCCAGAAACGGTAAAGAAAATAAAATCACTCCCCGCAGCATGGACGTTCTGCGCCTGCTTATAAATAATGCAGGAAGCGTAGTCAGTCCCAGCGAATTTCTCGACACCATCTGGCGCTCTCCGATAGCAACCGACCATGCTGTGCACAAGGCTATTGCAGAACTGCGCAGCGCACTGGAAGATGATGCGCATCAGCCCCGGTACATCAAGACCGTTCCCAAACGCGGATATACCCTGATAGCTGATGTGCGTCGCGAGCAGACTGTAGCCGGCATCAAACCTGCAGATCAACCGACTATCGCCGGAGCGCCTGAGATCCACGCCGGATCCGGACGGCTGACCGTCAACTCATCCCCCGAATCCTGGTGGAAACGAGTCGCCATTGCGGCTGTGCTGTGTGCGTTGGTAATTACTGTCCCATTGATGTGGCGTTCTACCAACTCTACACCGGAAGCCAATGGTGTGGTCAAACTGGCTGTACTACCCTTTTCATCCCGGGACTTTAGTGATGATAATCAGATTCTTGCAGAGGGAATCAGAGAATCTTTAATACACGGACTGTCGAAGATTGGACATCTGCAGGTGTTGTCCCCGGCAAGCACCCCCGGTTCGGTCAGCGTCAGTCGAAACGAAGAGCGCAGCTATCTTCGCGACGCCGACCACGTACTTCAGGGCAGCGTAATGATCTCCGACGGGCGCATGCGAGTGATTGTGCATCTGGTTCGCGCACGTGACGGTCTGCGTGAATATTCAGATCAGTTTGATATGCCCATAAATGACATATTTGCCGTTCAGGACCAGATCGTCAGCAACGTTGTAAGCGCCTTGAGCGTCTACCTGAATGATGCCGAACGCTCTCAGATGATGGACTGGGGCACCACCAATCCTCTTGCTTATGAGCGCTTCCTGCGCGGGGAATTCTACAATAATCAATTCAATCCGGCCGACTGGGAACGGGCAATCAGCTACCACCAGGCGGCCATAGAGCTCGATCCCAACTTTCTTAATGCCTATCACGGACTGGCGACAGCAGCCAACAATCTGGCTGTCTACAGTGGTTCGGATACCATAACGGAGATGTATGAGATCGTGCTGGATGTACACAGAGAGATCTCCCGTATAAACCCCGGCAGCGAAATTCTCAATTCCATTGAAGCTATCAAACTGCGTATGCGTGGCTCCAGCTACATTCAGCAGGAGATTCAGCTGCGCGAACAAATACTGTCAGGTAATCCCCCGCATTTTGCGATGGCACACTACGGCCTTCTGCTAATCGGCGCCCGTATGTACGACGAAGCTGCCCGTTTTCTTTCACAGGCTCCGGAAGTCGGCCCCTACGAAATTTCTCCTGACGAAGTGTGGAGCTATCGCATTAACGTACTGACACCGCCTGAAACGGTCATGGCGCGCAAGAACCAGCTTCAAAAACGTCCGTTCCATGTCTCGATATTAGGCTCAGTGGCGGTCAATCTGGCAATTCTGGGAGACTTCAGACAGGCTCAGATTTACCTTAATCAACAGCGCGAAGTGGACTCCGAAAATCTTCTTGCGCACTACACCGAAGTGGTTATGGGCTTTCTGTCAGGAAACATTCAACCCGGCTCTCAGGAATATCTCGCAGCCATGAGAGAACATCCCGACTTTTATTATAACAACGGTGTTCTTGCCTTTATGGCCGGGGACATAGACCGCGGCGTGTATTACTGGACCAACCTGCCCTCAGTTCAGCTGCGCCGCCTGTTTAATGTCACGCACTCGGCAGAAAAATTCTTCCCGGATCATGTTCTGACGTCCGCAGAGTATCAGGATGTACTTGAATCTCTTGGTGCCGGCATCAGTTGGCAGCACCGCCTGATGGAGGGTGTTATCCAGATGGAACAGGTAACAGGTGTCGCTCTCAGTCGTTCTGCGCGCGATGCCTATGAGCGCAACGAAATGATGATGAAGAACAATTTGTGGTCGGAACAACAGTGGGCCGAGTTCAACCATCACAAGACCCAGCGTATCAATCAGGCATCAACTTTGAGCGCTCCCCGCATCCACTGAATGCGGGGGCCTGCGCAAGAGCCTCCCAGTCCTTGTAACTTTCGGCTAAAAATCAGCAAATCCCAGATAGATCAAACCCTTGCTATTCTATTCCTGAATAAACTCAGTTATGCTCGGCCGCACCACACGCCACGTCGTATGGTGTTCAGGAAAAAAGAGCAAACCCGCGTATTACCTGCCTTCAAGAGGATTTAGTAGGTATTGAGAAGGTTTTTAGGAGGACTTTCGCGGGTGCATGTTCTCATAATCGGGCTAGCCGTGAAGCTACACCCAAAATAAATACAGATAAAAAACGGCAGGCTCTTAATCGGTTCATGAACAAGACGCACTTACTACAGAAAAAGGAATAATCAATGAATAAGACTCCAAAACTCAGCACACTTTCGTCTGCGTTGGTGTTGCTCGGGTCCATAGCTGCGGTCGCACCCGCTGCTTACGCCCAGCAAGGCGCTGCACCCGCTCTCGAAGAAGTAGTAGTCACCGGCTCACGAGCTGCGCCACGTACCGCCATGGACTCTGCAGCTCCTGTTGACGTGTTCTCTGCTCAGGACTTCCAGGACCAAGGCACTTCAGACATCAACGATCTGATGCGCAACCTGGTTCCAACGTTCAACGTTCAGACCCAGGACATCAACGATGGTTCCTCACTGGTACGTCCGACCACTCTGCGTGGCCTGCCAGCTGACAACACTCTGGTTCTGATCAACGGCAAGCGCCGTCACCGTTCTGCTGTAATTCAATACGGCCGTGCCGGTACCCACTTCCCTGACATCCAGATGATCCCGCCGATTGCCATGCGTCAGGTTGAAGTTCTGCGTGACGGCGCATCAGCGCAGTACGGTTCAGATGCAATTGCCGGTGTATTCAACTTTCAGTTGAAAGAGAACACTGAAGGCGCGTCATTCGAATACAAAACCGGCCAGTACACAGAGACCAAAGACGGTACTCTGCAGTACGTAGCAGGTAACGTGGGCCTGGCACTGGGCAATGACGGTTTCGCAAGCCTGAGCTTCGACGTCACTAACCAGATGCGCAGCGACCGTTCTATTCAGCGCGCTGACGCGCAGGCGATTATCAATGCCGGCAACCGTGCAGTACCGGTTAATGCCCAGAAGCAAGGTCTGCCTGACGTATCCAACTTCAACCTGGTTGCCAACACTGGCATTCAGCTGTCAGCCAACGCAGAGCTTTACTCCTTCGGTAACTACAGTGAAAAAACCAACGAACTGGACTTCTTCTACCGTCCGGCTGAAAACCGTGGTGGCCTGTTCACCAGCGGCGCAAACCACCTGATCCTGGACACCACAGGCAACGGCACTGGCAATTGCCCGACTATCCCGCGTAGCGTCTACCCTGCTGCCGGCAGCTCGCTGAATGTCCTGAATGCTGTTGGCGCAAACCCCAACTGCTTCAGCTTCCTTGAGTGGTTCCCGGGCGGATACACGCCAGTATTCGGCGGCGACATCGTTGACATGTCAAATGTCACGGGTATGCGCGGAGAGTTCTCTAACGGCACCCGTTACGACGTGAGCATGAACAACGGATTCTCTGAAGTAGAATTCTTTATCTACAACACTACTAACCCGTCAATGGGCCCGGCGTCTCCAACGTCATTCCGGCCAGGTGTTTACACAACTGTTGAAAACACCCTGAACTTCGATTTTGTAACACCAATCGCAGTCGATGGCCTGTACTCACCGCTGAGCTTTGCATACGGTGCCGAATGGCGTCGTGAGATTTTTGAAGTCTCCAACAGAGACGACAATGCCTGGAAAGTCGGTCCATACGCTACTCAGGGTGCCAACATCGGCTCTGACGGTTTCCCGGGTTTCTCCCCGACTGCACAAGGCAAGTGGGATCGTAAAAACTGGGCATTCTACGTAGATATCGAAGCTGATGTTACCGAGCGTCTGTTGTTGGGTGTAGCTGTTCGTTATGAGGATTTCTACAACACTTTTGGTGACACCACTGAAGGCAAACTGTCAGCACGTTACCGTCTGACGGACAACATGAACATCCGTTCAACGTACAGCACAGGTTTCCGTGCACCGTCACCAGGTCAGGCCAACATCTCCAACATCTCTACCGGTGTTGATGCTGGTATCACTATCAACCAGGGCCAGATTCCTCCAACAAACCCGATCTCTGTGGCGTTTGGTGGCAAACCTCTGACTCCGGAACAGGCTGAGAACTTCTCTGTTGGTTTTGCGTGGCAAGTGGGCGGTGTAGATCTGACCGTTGACTACTACAACATCAAGATGGAAGACCGCATCCTGAACTCCAGCAACTTCGACATTACGCCTGCAATCGCAGCGCAGCTCGAAGCCTCCGGTATCGTTGGTGCACGAAGCATTACCCGCTTCAACTACTACACTAACGACCTGGATACCACCAACCAGGGTGTGGAAGCAGTAGCTTCTTACACATACGATTGGGGCAACAGCAGCACCCAGTTCCAGGGCTCATGGGCCTGGACCAAACAGGAACTGGACAGCTTCACGCCAGGCCTGTTGAACCGTGCCGGCCAGTTGACACTGACTGACCAGATCCCATCAAATCGTGGTAACTTCCGCGCTAACCACCGCATGGGTGACTGGCGCATGACTCTGCAAGCTAACTACTACGACAAGTACCTCGTAGTACCAGCCACTGCAGATCCAACCCGCGACTACTGGGCTCAGTCTGAAGTAATTTTCGGCACAGAGATTGCGTACGAATATAATGAAAACTACACATTCATTATCGGCGCAGACAACGTGTTCAGCACCAAGCCTGAAGAAGTACGTCCAATCGACGTCGGTTCAGGTACTTCACAGCGTTACCTGACTTCATCAGGCTTCAGCCCGAACGGCCGATTCCTGTATGGTCGTGTACAGGTGAACTTCTAATCCGTTAAAACCAGATTGAACAGGGGTCTCCCCTGTTCAATCGCCGGATTGGATAAGAGAGAGACGGGCGCCGCCCGTCTCTTTTTAAAACAAGAGATTTGAAAGAACACAAGTTTTTGCCAGGCACTACAACAGTAATAAAAACCTCACAGACAGATCGCGTTTCACAGCACTTGCCATCGGCAGCGCTGCGCTCGAACGTCTGATCATGATTCAACAAAAGCTCAAGGGTCTAAAGGTATGAAAAAAGCAGGATTCTGGTTAAATCTGGCGCTGGGTACAGCTCTGTGCGCAAGCGCACAGGCCGCAACCGTTGACGGCGTGGAAGTCAGTGACCGGTTCTGTCTGACCTGCCACGGCACAGATGGTCAGGGCAATATAGGTATTGATGCTCCGCGTCTTGCTGGTATGGAGAGATGGTATCTGCAACGACAGCTGGAAATATTCCGTGACGGCCTTCGTGGCACACATCCGGACGATCTGCCCGGCCGTGAAATGCAGCCAATGGCAGTTATTCTGAGCGACGACAGCATTCAGGACATTCTCAACTGGGTTGAGACCTGGGAATACAAACCCGCAGAAATTACACTGACTGGCGGTGATCAGACCCGCGGTCAAACCTTGTACCAAAGCTGTGCGGCTTGCCATGGCGCCGACGGTGAAGGCAACGAGGCGTTAAAAGCACCCGCCCTGCGCGGGCAAAACGATTTTTATCTGGTCAATCAAATCAGGAACTTCAAAGCCGGTAGCCGTGGATATGATTCACGCGACCAGCAAGGCACCCAAATGCGCATGATGGCTCAAAGCATTCCTGACGACCAGGGCATCATTGACATAGTGACGTATATCAACACATTAGGTCGTTAATCCAAACGCCCTGCAGTAACCATAAGTAGTAACCCAAAGGAGATCAACATGACACGTTCTACTATCAAACAGGCGCTGACCGGTGCAGCATTGGCTTGTGGCCTGGCTGTAGCCAGCTCTTCCGCCCTTGCACAGGATGTCATCATTCATCCTAATGCGGGCACCTTCCCCATTGCCAACGCTGTTGAAGTAGGCCCGAATGCCTCCATTATTTTCCACAGCGGCGTCACTCCCGGCGCAGCCAATCCCAATGCTGAACGCGGCACTCCCGAGTTTTACGGCGATACCAAAACCCAGGCGATCAGCGTGTTCAACCGCATGCAGGCCGATCTGGAAAGACACGGCCTAAGCATGGGCGACGTTGTGAAGATGACTGTATTTCTGGTTGGCGACCCGGCAATGGGCGGCCAAATGGATTTTGATGGCTTCATGGAAGCCTACCGTATGTTCTGGGGCACACCAGAGCAGCCGCGTCTGCCGGCCCGTTCAACCGTTCAGGTTGCCGGCCTGGTCGGACCGCTGATGTTTGTTGAAGTGGAAGTGATCACGGCAACAACTCGCTAAGTGCACTACGGTCGGGTGGCCTCCCCTCCCGTTTAAGCCACCCGGCCGTTTTTATGTCCTTTCTGATATCACTGTGAGTCATAAAGGAATAAAAAAAGCCCGGATCAGGAAGATCCGGGCTTTTTTTATTGGTGTTTCTTTAAATTGCGTCAGATCACCAATTCCCAAAAACTACCCGCCGGTTACCCGGCGGGCTGGTCTCAGGAATTAGGCTGCCACTCCACGCTCATGTAGAACTGACGTCCCCATGGGCTCTGAAGTCGGCTTGCAAAACCACCTAACATCGGCAGACGTTGTGGCTCACGGTCAAACATATTGTTTACACCAAGGCTGAGAGTGATCTCGCTATCCAGGTATCTGTCAACCATATAGGTGTACTGGGCGTTAGCAATTGTCCATGCACGAACACGTCCATTGCTGGGCGCCGGTGTGCCGGTCAAAGCATTCTGAACGACCGCATCAAATACAACACTGTCCTGATGGTTGTAAGTGAACGAAGCACTGTGATTATCGCGGTACCAGCCCAGACGAGCCTGAGACTTGAGCTTGGGTACAGGACCTACAATACCGGTTCTGTCGTTTTGCATACCCAGCGCATCCACAATCACACCCTGTCCACCGTCATACTCGTAGTTGGTGTTATAGGTTGCACTGAGGGTAGTTGTAAAAGTACCCAGATTGCTGGTGTCGAAGCTGTAACGCGCGCGTGCGTCAAACAGGTCAACCCACACACTGCTGACGTTTTTGGCCTGACTCACAACACGGTTCACACGTTGGGTGTTTGGGTCACGGGTCACACTTGCCAATGGTGTACCACCAGCCGCGACCCATGCATTGGCCGCGTTACGGGTCGCCGAGCCGGGAGCACTGCTATAGGTAGCAGCAGTGGATCCGATTGCCTTCAGCATTTCCTGAAACTCTATGCCTACTATATCCAAAGTACCCAGGGTCCGGATACGGTCGATGTATTCAATGGACTGATAATCCATACTCAGAGTGAAACTGTCCACTGGCTCCCAGGTAAAACCCACGTTCCAGATATCTGAGGTCTCTGGTCTCAGATTAGGGTTACCGGAGGAACAGGTAGCGCCCCCATTCAGCACACCACCCGAAAGCGGGTCGGCACCAAAGAAGATTTCACCACAGCCTTCGTTAGGGTCAAACGGACGCGCGCTGGCGGGTGTCGGTGCCAGGAAGCTTTCCCCGATGGAGCCGCGCAGTGCCAGTGTTGGCAGTACTTCCCAGCGCAGTGCCACTTTTGGTGTGGTCGTTGCCAGATCATAAGTGGTAAAACGTTCGTGTCGCACCGCGATCTGGGCATCCAGTGTCTCTAACAGAGGCACTTCAAACTCCATATACGCTGCCTGCACTCTGCTGCCGTAACGGCGATCAGAGGGTACACTGTCAGCGATACTGGCGTTGTAGTTCTGACGAATCTTGGATAGTGGATGAGCGTTGTTGGTTTCAGCAACATCACGCATCTGATAACCAATTGCCATCTGAGCCATGCCTGCTGGCAGCTCAATCAGATCACCGGTTGTATTGAGTTCAAATACCGTCAGTTCGCTGGTACCTGTGCGATAGCGCACGGAAGGAGCTATCCAATCTACCAATGCCTGGCTATTTCCGGTGACTCCTGCCTGATAGAACGGAGAGCGCGTATCAGCAGAACCAAAGGGGTTAAACCACTCATTGCCAGCAGGACCACCGCGACCAATCAATGCGGACTGCAGATTGACCATGTTGATCGAGTTGTTAAGTGAATTTGTGTGCGAACGCTGGTAGCTGAACGCGCTGTTGGCAGTCCAGCTGTTTGAAATGTCGAATGCAGCGCCTACTTTATAACGCTGGATCAGCGTATTGTTTTTGTTCTTGCGTGCACCTGTTGCGTCATCAACATATGAGGGCAAGGTACCCGCAAACATAAACGGACGCCACTCGTAGGGCACCACATCGAACCCATAAGGGTTGGCAGGATGGTTGGCTGGCACAACCAGACCATCACGGTTATTGCCATTCAGCTGATAAGTCAGCGTTTGGTGGCTGTCACTCGCGCGATTGGCCAGTGACATCTGGGCATTCAGGCGCACGCCATTTGGTAGTTCATAATTCAGGTTCTGGAAGAAATTGCTTTCCTGTTTGCCTTCTGCCAAAGGCCACTGCACGGAATAGTTCACAAAGCAATTATTACCCGGGCGCACAATACCGCTCGGGTTGTTGAATGGTTCACCAAAGTCAGTAACTGCGTTAAAAGTACCACAACTAGGATCCAGCAGGTTACCACCTGTAACAGTGCCGCGATGGAGCTCTCCCGGCACCGGGTTCGCGCCGTTTACCCGACGGTAAACACCCGGATTGCCGGACGTCGCCCAACCGTAAGACGCCCGCAGCAGACGTGGACGTTCAAAGTTCATCAAAGGTGTGGTTACTGAATGGTCGACAGCAGCAACATACTCCAGACCGTTGTTAAAGGTGCGTCCCCAGAGGATACCAAGTCGGTTATCCTCAAAATCCCCTGATTCATCGCGCTGGTGATTAACACGCACGCGCAGCCCGTCAAAACTCTTGACCGGGATGATGTTCACCACACCTGCAACCGCGTCGGAACCGTACAGAGCTGAACCACCGTCCAAAACTACTTCCATGCGCTCGATAGCAATTTCTGGCAGCAAGGTATTAATCGCTGAATCAACGGAGCGCATACCGTCCAAAAGTGTCAGAGTGCTGTTCTCACCAAGGCCACGCAGGTTGAATGTGGTGCCAACGCTGGTTTGTGCGCCCGCAGCACCAGCATTCACGCTGGCGACTGTATTGGTATTCTGGGTATATGTCAGGTCACGAATATAGTTGCCCATATTGGGCGCACCCGACGCCTGGATATCCGCCTGGCTGACAGTATCAACCGGGTTGTTTTGTGCAAACGCACTGTTCCTGATAAAAGAACCGGTGACTACCACTTCTTCCATTTGCGGTGCACCTTGCTGAGCAAAAACCAAACCTGGTGCTGCCAGAGCACCTGCCATGCAGCTCTGGATCAGATAACTCAGGTAACGTTTTTGTTTTTGGTTATTCATATTGATGCCTCTCTCCTCTCAATTTTTTAAACTATTTTTGGCCTGGATGTAGCTGGCATTGCACCGGTTCACTCATATTGCGGAGCGATGAATTTACCGACGGCATCAATATACAGATCAAACACCGGGCCAGCGCGCCCGCTATAGAAAAGTTACATTCTTAATTGCAGAAACGTCACAAATGGCAGTAGTTGGCCAATCGCGTTACAAAGAATCACAAATGGACGGATCGAGTTGCCAATTCGATATCCGAATTAACCAAGTGTTCTCAAACCATCATTCAATTACATTCTTCCACGCGGGATTTCGCACAATATTGGCGCGTTTTTCCGCACCATCATTGTGCAAAGAGAGCGCTTGCACTAGAGCACCTGCTCTGTCGAAAGTGAGAATATGCTCATTGCAACATTGACACTTTGTCACGCATAATCGGCCCATCGTGTCATGGTATCGCTAAATGTGACAAATGCTCTGTGCTATCCGGGCGCAGGATCTCGACTAACCGAGACCTCCTCTTAATCCACTAACAATGTAAACAACAATAAAATGGCCCAATCAGATTATTTGAAAGATCTGCGCGACTATATTAACGAGTCAGCAAAAATCACACCTGACTCCCAGTTGCGCAATTATGTCAAAACAACATTCCTGACTTTGGACGGCAATGCTCTGCCATTGCGGGTTCCATTTGACCAGACTCAGGAATTCATTGGCAGGCAGGTTGGCCTGACAAAATGGTTTCTGGTCGATCAGAAGAGAATGAACAAATTCGCTGAAGCAACCGGCGACTATCAGTTTATCCATATAGACAAAGACCGAACCGCTCGCGAAACCTGTTATGACGGTACCATCGCTCATGGCATGTTGACCATATCGCTGTTGACAACCTTTGCTACGGCAGCATCATTAAAAATCGAAGGCACGCGCCAAACGATTATTTACGGCATGGACAATGTTCGCTTTCTGAATCCGGTACGCATTGGCAGCCGAATACGCGGCCGCTTTGTACTGAGCAGTGCCAGCGAACGCAGGCCAGGGGAGATACTGCTACGTCACTCAGTCACTATAGAAATTGAAGACGAGGACAAACCGGCGCTTCTGGCGGACTGGCTAGTTCTGTCAATTCTTTAAAAATTCTTTGACTTTTAAATCTATACAAAACGTTCTGCCTCTGCATGCATCCAGTCTTCCGCATAAATGGCAGGGATGGATTCGTTCAGAAGTTGTCCCGACAAAAGAGGAGTATATACCTGATCAAAGTGACGCAAGCCGTTTGTAGTACGTTGGTAAAGATCAGCTGGCTTCAGCTCGCTGGGCGAACTGTAGCCCAGAGCTCCACAAAGCTCCAGAAAAGCGGAAACCGTTCCCGCCTGGTAGTTGCGCACACGCTCAGCACGCAGATCAACGTCCAGGGCTTTGGAACGTGCGGCGTCCTGAGTGGCAACGCCGGTCGGGCATTTGTTCGTATTGCAGGATTTAGACTGTATACAACCCAAAGCCAGCATCATGGCACGAGCAGAGTTCACCACATCCGCACCCAGAGCAATCTTTGCCATCATGTCGAAACCACTTGCATTTTTCCCGGCACTGATCACGCGTATCTGATTTCGGAGCCCTGCTCCTCTGAGCACCTGGGATACAAAATATGTGGCTTCCAGACATGGCATGCCAAGCCGGTTGCTGAACTCAAGAGGCGCTGCCCCGGTACCACCTTCCGCACCGTCCACCGTAATAAAATCCGGCAGAATCCCTGTTTTTAACATCGCTTTCACTATCCCCATAAACTCTGATTTTTTACCGATGCAGAGTTTGAATCCAATGGGTTTTCCTTGTGACAACTGGCGCAGGCGCTGCACAAACTGCAAGAGCCCTTCGGGCGTATCAAACTCCGGATGGTTGGCCGGCGAATAAACGGTTTTACCAACTTCAACTAATCTGATACGCGCAATTTCCTCACTGACTTTGGCGCCCGGCAGCACGCCTCCATGTGAAGGTTTTGCTCCTTGCGACAATTTAATCTCAATCATCTTTACTACGTCTTGAGACGAAGCCAACCGAAATGCCTCGTCGCTAAACCGGCCGGCAAGATCACGGCAACCAAAATAACCGGTGCCAATTTGCCACACAAGATCACCACCGTAAGACAAATGATATGGGCTGATACCACCTTCACCAGTGTTGTGGAAAAAACCGCCGAGTTTTGCGCCTTTGTTCAGTGCACTGATTGCATTGTTGCTGAGCGCGCCAAAACTCATACCTGAAATATTCAGCAGTGATGCCAGATAGGGTTGTGTGCAGTGCGGCCCGCCAATCAATACACGTGAACTATCCGGATCAATGTGTCTGGCATTGATGGAATGGAAAATACACAAATAACCATCTGCAGTGATATCGCGCTCAGTACCAAATGGCAAAGTGTCATCCAGCCTTTTGGCGCGGCGATAGATCAGGTCGCGAGTCTCACGGTTGAATGGTGCCTCTTCCTGATTGTCAGCAATAAAATACTGCCTGATTTCAGGGCGAATACCTTCCAGCATGAAACGGATATTGGCAAATACCGGATAATTTTTACGAAGATTGCTATCGGCCCAGCGTAAATCATAAAGTCCCACCGCTGTGAACAGCAAGAACAGAACACTCAATAAAAGCAATCCGGGTTGCCGTAGAAAATCCGCAGGCCACAGCGAGTAGCCGGTGGCCTGCAACAACAGGAATACACTGAGTGGTGTAAACAGCAAAGCAATCAGCCAGTAGAAACGCACAGCGCCGGTCATTTGTAATATTTCCTTCTGACGCTGTTACCCCTGACACAATCGGGCGCGTGCTTCCGCGTATTCACGCTTGAGTTTATTGATGTATACAGCAGCAGGCGTGACCTCGCGGATCACACTGATGCCCTGACCACAGCCCCAGATATCACGCCAGGCTTTCTTTTGATCGTTGCCACCAAAATTCATTTTGCTGGGATCAGAGTCAGGAAGATTGTCCGGATCCATACCGGCATTCAGAATGCTGCCCTTTAAATAGTTACCATGTATACCTGTATAGAAATTGCTGTAAACAATATCGTCAGAATTGCTTGCAACAATCATTTGCTTGTATTCGTCAACAGCTCTTGCCTCTTCAGTCGCGATAAAGGGGGATCCTATGTAAGCAAGATCCGCCCCCATGGCTTGTGCTGCCAGAATCGCCCCGCCCGACGCAATTGATCCGGACAAAAGCAGAGGGCCATCAAACCACTCACGCACTTCCTGGACCATGGCGAACGGACTCTTCACGCTGGCATGACCACCTGCGCCAGCTGCCACACAAATCAAACCGTCGGCCCCCTTGTCTATGGCCTTATGGGCAAACACATTATTGATAACATCATGCAGCACCACGCCGTTCCATTTATGTACAGCCTGATTAACATCCTCTCTGGCACCGAGGCTGGTGATGATAATCGGCACTTTGTATTTTTCACACAACGCCATATCGTGGTCCAGCCGGTCGTTGCTACGGTGAACGATCTGATTGATCGCAAACGGTGCTGCCGGATTGTCCGGATTGGCCTGATTCCACGCGGCCAACGTTTCGGTTATTTCTGCCAGCCAGTCTTCCAATTGTTCCGCCGGTCTTGCGTTCAGCGCCGGCATGGAGCCGACGATCCCGTTTATGCACTGCGCGATGACCAATTTTGGATTACTGATGATAAAAAGCGGTGAGCCCACCACAGGGAATGGCAGGTTTTGCAGGACAGGCGGCAATCGTGACATGAAAACTCCAGTTATTTTTATACAATTTCAGATAACTACGACCCTGTTCCCGGCCCCGGATCACGACCGGGCAGTGGAACAGGACAGGCTACTCAATCGACTCAGAGGAATCCCTCAAGTACAAGTTTGCCCAAAGTATGCTCAGACTTGAGCAACTCATGGGCTTTTTCCAGATTTTCCGGTGTAATGCGACCCAGATGCTGACCCACTGTGGTCTTTATAACGCCTTTATCCACCAGACGGGCAAGCTCGCTCAGCAGTTTGTGCTGCTCGTCCATATCAGCGGTCTGGAACATGGCACGGGTAAACATGAACTCCCAATGCAAAGACAGACACTTCTGCTTCATCAGTTTGATATCCAGCGGTTCGGCCGGGTCATCTATCAAAGCCAGCCGCCCCTGCGGACGCAACATGGCCACCAGATCGGGGTAGTGCTGCCCGGTACGATTGATACCAGCGACATCAGTTACGTCAGCGATGCCGGCAGCCTTCAGCTCTTCCTGCAGCGACTTTGTATGGTCCAGCACATGGTGTGCGCCCATGCTCTTGACCCATGCCCTGCTATCGTCGCGAGAGGCAGTACCAATGACTGTCGCAGAAGTAAGCTGACGGGCAAGCTGGACAAGCACAGAGCCTACTCCACCGGCTGCGCCTACCACCAGAACAACGCGATCGGAGGCCGCATCCCCGATCGGCACCTGCAGCCTGTCAAACAACATTTCCCATGCCGTGATAGCAGTGAGCGGCATGGCGGCCGCCTCGGCATCAGACAGGCTTGCAGGCGCCAACGCTGCGATACGCTCATCAACGCACTGAAATTGGGCGTTACAGCCAGATCTTGTGACATCACCTGCGTACCAGATCCGATCCCCTGCTTTAAAGCGACTGACACCGGAGCCAATGGCTTCGACAATGCCAACGGCATCCCAGCCCAGGATTTTGGGTTGGTCAGCCGGTGGCTGAACCCGTCCACGGATTTTTGTGTCGACTGGATTCACCGCGATAGCGCTCACGCGAACAAGCAGATCCTGAGGGCCAGGAGATGGGTTAGTGGTTTCAAACTGGTATAACGGACCGTTGGCGGTGTACCCGATGGCTTTCATGGCAACTCCCTGTTTTAGTAGTTGCCCCGAGTATACTGCAGAAAATAGCTGGCGTCAGAGACAGAAATGGCGCTTGGACAGTGTGTTCGCGACCAGTCAAAAAAAGAGGCAGCCCGTGGGCTGCCTCGAACGGCGAATAACAAATCCGATACCTTCCAGACGGGCTTACTTTGTGTCGGCTCTGGCTTCGAGCAAGCGGTTGCCCGTGCCAATCTGAATCTGGCGCGGCTTCATCGCTTCCGGAACTTCCCGGCGCAAATCAACATGCAGCAGCCCATTTTCCAGATGTGCGTTTACCACTTTGATATGGTCGGCCAGCTGAAACACACGCTCAAAGTTGCGCGCGGCAATACCCTGGTGCAGATACTGGCGCTCGGCGCTATCGTCAGCTTTTTCGCCACGTACCTTTAATGTCTGCTGCTCCGACTGAATCTTTAATTCGGCGTCAGTAAAACCGGCAACAGCCATAGTAATCCGATAGTCATCGTTACCAAGCCTTTCGATATTATATGGCGGATAACTGGGTTGAGTCTGCTCACGCTGAGCAATGGAATCCAGCAACTGGCTCAGGTGGTCAAAACCGATAGTAGAACGGTACAGTGGTGCAAAATCAAAAGTTCTCATCATCAAATCCTCATCGAGCAATAAGATTAAAACAAGTTTTTAAGTACGCCTATCTTGCAGATCAGGCATTCAGAACAGAGCCCATCAAGAGCCTCCATCCTGACATCTTTGATAAGGTCAGCCCGGAAACTTTTCAAGTCGGAAATTAAAAATATTTTAAAAAAACAGGCAGAGACCGGACGTGTGAACTATAAACATTGTGGGCGTCAGGACGACTGCCTTGTTCACGGATGACACACACCCATCTGAGGACAGAGCCCTGAAAGCTCAAGTCCTGCCAGGGAGGGCAGGCGCCGGGCTGTCACTGCTTCCTGCTGGCCCGGTGACTTTTTCCGGGGGCAGTTTCTGCCCCCGTTTTTTTTTGCGCTGCCATAAGGCTGCAAACAATAGCCTGGCATCAGAGCGCTGCTTGCACGTTCGATAAACTTCGCTGATAGTGGGCTACGGATCTGATACGATCCGAAACTCATTCAGAATTTCCCGGATATTTTATGACCAGAACAGTGTTGATCACCGGAGCCTCCTCAGGTTTTGGCAAAGCCTGCGCGGAACGTTTTGCCGCTGCAGGTGACCGTTTGATATTGCTTGCACGACGAAAAGAGCGGCTGGAGAAACTAGCCCAACAGCTTGGGGAAAACTGCGAAACCACTTTGATCGCTGTAGATATCACAGATGCAACTGCTCTCGAAAAAGCCCTCAGTTCGCTCGCCCCGCCATTTGATCAGCCCGACATTCTGATCAACAACGCGGGTCTGGCGCTGGGCCTGCTACCCGCGCCCGAGTCTGATATACAGGACTGGGAAACCATGATCAGCACCAACAATCTTGCGCTGGTGCGCATGACGCGTCTTATCCTGCCGGGTATGTCAGAGCGCAACCGCGGGCACATCATTAACATCGGATCGACTGCAGGCAACTGGCCTTACCCGGGTGGAAATGTTTACGGCGCCACCAAGGCCTTTGTGCAGCAGTTCAGCCGCGGACTAAGGTCAGATGTGCTGGGGAAAAAAATCAAGGTCACCAATATTGAACCGGGCCTGGCAGAAACAGAGTTTTCTCTGGTGCGCTTTAAACATGACAAAGAGCAGGCTGGTAAAGTTTATGAAGGCACGCAACCTCTGACTGCGCAAGATGTAGCGGATGCCGTATTCTGGGTTTGTGCTACACCTGCGCATGTCAACATCAATTCGATAGAGATGATGCCGCTCTGCCAGGCATGGGGACCATTCAAAATCGATCGCACTATGGAATTTGATCAGGCATCAGAAATAGATTGATAACGGTGATCTGGTGGCAACCTGAAACGTATCCACTATACCGTGTACGAAATAATCAGGTGTTTCTTTGACGTCAAACAATTCTGTAGTGCTCCACTCCCAACGTGCCGGGGCCGCCATAAAGACCGCGTTTGTAGCCGACTCCCTGGCTATGCCTGTGCATTGGTACTACCGGAGGGCAGATATTGAAAACAACTTCCCAGGTGGAGTGCGTGATTTACAGGCGGCGCCCGATAGCCACCCCTCCTCTGTGATGTCATTGCACTCAACCCGCCAAGGGGGGCGCGCAAACAACTACAGTGCGGAGCCCGGCCGAGATGTAGTCGGCGATTTAATACTAAAAGGGCGTCGCCGTTTCTGGAACGTAAACAATATGCACTACCACCAAGGCATGGTGGCCGGTGATAACACGCTTAATGCTCATTGTGCGCGGGTTTTGATGCGGACCATCAATAGCAATCAAGGTCAGTACAACAAACTGCTCTTTCTTGATGACTACATTGGTTTTATGACTGCAGATCCACCTGCGCATGCAGACACCTATGCGGAATCTTCGCATCGCGGTTTTTTCGCCAATCTCCAACGAGGTTTACCACCCCAGCGTTGCGCTGCCGTTACACACGACACCGCGTCAATTGGAGGTCTGGTCAGTATCGGCCCACTCGCCATTGCCCTGCTGAGGAACGGTCATACATTATCAAGTGCACAAAATCACTGTCGGGTACACATGTTCCTCAGCCACCCCGATCCACACATGGCTTCGATCAGTGATAGCTATGTCAAACTGATTGACCGGTTGCTGACCAGAGAAGACGATCAGAACGTCATTACACTACTGGAAGAGACAGCCGCCGAAAGCGCGGGATTCAGATTGCAGAACCTGCTCGACAAAAAGCTGGATGATTACGAAGTAGTAGGACTGCGTTACTCAACTGCTTGCTACATTGAGGGTGCCTGGCCCTCTGTGCTGTATCTGGCAGCAAAATATGCGTCCGATACCCGCGCAGGCTTAATAGCCAACACCAATGCGGGTGGTGACAACGTTCACCGGGGCTTTGTACTCGGCATTTTGTACGGGCTGATAAGCGGTCAGACACAGGATGACTGGTTTCAGCGCCTGATCGCAAGCGAGGCTCTGGAACAAGAGATCAGTATCCTGGTGTCTGCCGGACATCAGAACTGATCGCTCAACGCTTGCCTTCGTTGATAACCAGGGACACTGTTGCATCACTTCGGTTATGAATCTGGTAGCCAATACCCGCCTCTCTCCATGCCCAGTCGCCCATGGCTTTAAGCTCCTGCGTAATGCCATCAGCACGACTGACATGAACCAGCCCCTCACTGACCTGCACAATGGCTACGGGATAGGTGTGTGTGGTGCGCGCACTGGACTCCCCGGGCGCCAGTTCGAGTCGATAGGACCTGAACCATTCATTCTCCAGTTGTGCAGTCATCGCCGGAACAGGCAGATCCGTCGCTACCAGTGCAATCGCCTCGCCATAGTTGGCCAATGCAATAATCCGGAAAAGCCCCGGCCCGGCGTTGTTGACCCGATGGGTGTACTGCTCAGTGACGTAGGATGTAACACTACTGACACGCCCGTTCAGAGTTCCTTCACCATTGCTGATGAACGTATACAGAATTGCAGCGTCATGGGTGTGCGGCAAAGTCGTATCACCGGGATTGATCTGCACATCCAGCAATCGCAGATTGCCATCGCGCAGCACGGTGCGATGCCGGGGTTCATCCACAATATTCACTGTCCGCACCGGGTCAAACCCTTCGTTTCCAGTGGCCGCAGGCTGACCGCTCAATCCGGCAGAAACACACATTAAAACCAACATCAAGCCTGCAGAAATGGCGCTTTTCTGATTTTTCATTGTCAGTATCCCGTTTGTTGTAATTGTCGGCAAACCGTTATAGCGAGAAACAAATGGTACCTCCCCCGTTCCGTGTCGCTGCAATCATAGGTAAGTCGTTTTATTATTTCACCTCAAGATTCAGATTTTCTTTTTGCGGGCACTGCCTGATAATGCCAGCATCTCAAACGGAACTGGAAAAAACAACATGCGCGCCATCCGCTCCAAGCCTGCATTGCTGCTTGTACTGACTCTGCTTGGCCCATTCTCTGTGATCCTGCCTCCCCCTGCCTCTCATGCACAAACACCCACTTACGACATAGATAGCATGTCGCGTGCTGCTGTGCAGGTTCGGGTGGATGACGGCACGGGTTCGGGTACGCTTGTCATTTTGGACGGCATACCCACAGTGTTTACCAATCGTCACGTTGTAGAAGGTTTTAATGAGGCGACTATCGCCGTTCTGACTGACGTCAATGAGCCTGCAGAACCCAGATTCATCGCCAGACTGATTGGTTTCTCTGAAGTTTACGATTTCGCGGTGTACACCATCACCAGCGACATGCAAGGCAATATTGTCAGGGCCAGCGACCTGCGTAACGGCAGATTTGGCATCACTGTACCGGATATAACTGTCCACGACGCCAATAACAAAGACAGCGATGTACGTCGCGGTGACGTGGTAGGCATTTTTGGTTACCCGGGTATTGGTGACGATGAACTGGTCTATACAACAGGCATCATTTCTTCCGTACAGTTTGGTGAGTATGAAGGGCAGCGTCTTCCAATGTGGTATCGCACCACCGCTGAAATGTCTCCGGGCAATAGCGGGGGTATGGCACTGAATGCGCGCGGGGAGTTTATTGGCATACCAACCAGTGTCCGCACTGAGTACGAGACAGGCGGCCGCCTGGGCAGCTTGCTGGCAGTACCATTCGTGATGGCCATTCTGGACGATGATGACGGCCTGGTAGCATCCTGGTCCGGAGCACGCAGCAACAGCGGTGAGCTGGACCTGTCCCAGGAACCGGGTTTTGGTTCCATCACGCTTGCATTCGAAGAGCTGCGCGAGCCCTACATCTCCGAACTTATCTCTGGTGGCAGCGTGGATGTATCATATCTGGGCAGCGATTGTGTCGGTTATGCCGCCAGCAATCCTGATTTCCGGGTAAATCTCACATACAGTGCGAGTGAACTCGACATCATTTTTATAGCGGACGATCAGGTATCCGACACCACTCTGATAGTTAATGGTCCGGACGGACAGTGGCACTGCAACGATGACGGATCAAGTGGCTCCTTTGATCCGATGCTCAATTTCTTCGATGCTGCTTCGGGTCAGTACGACATTTGGGTAGGCAGTTATACCAGCAGGGAGTCAGTATCAGGAACACTGAGTATCGTTGACGCAAGTCAGTTTGACGGCACTGTCTTACCTGAGATTGGCCAGGCCTCAGAGTTGGACTGGACACAAGACCCTTATTTTGGCTCTATAAATCTGAGAGCGGGTTTTGTACCTGATCCCCACAAGGTCGAAGTCACTGCTGGAGGCTCGGTGGATGTCGCCAACGGTACATATGGCAGCGAGTGCCGCGGCTATGCCTCGTCTGCACCCGATTTCCAGTTGAATTGGGATGGAGGCGGCAACAGACTGCAAGTCTACTTTGTGGCCGAAGATGGCTCAGACGCAACACTGATTCTGAATACTCCTGACGCCAACTGGCTCTGCAACGATGATGCCCCGGGTACACTCAACCCGGGCATCACCATTAGTTCTCCCGGAAATGGTCGTTATGATGTCTGGGTTGGCGCCTATTCCCGGGGAGAGTATATCAGCGGGGATCTCTACATTACCGAGCTGACCACAGATGTGCCGTGAGGTTCAGTGTCAGCAGCTGCTCTCATCCTGTTCTCACAGGGTTACAGAAATTTTACTGATGACGGTCAAGGCTTTCTGAATCGCTTTGTCCGTATTCTCGTCACGCGCCAGTGCAACACCCAGACGACGCTCGCCATTAACTTCAGGTTTACCGAATAAACGAATATCAGTATCTGGCTCGGCTAATGCTGCATGCAGATTACCGTATTGCATGTTCGTTGAATGCCCTGCTGCCAATAATACTGCAGATGCTGATGGTCCGAGTTGCCGGATCACCGGGATGGGCAAACCCAGAATGGCGCGGGCATGCAGGGCAAATTCGGAAAGATTCTGAGAAATCAGTGTGACCAGGCCCGTATCATGAGGGCGCGGGGATACTTCGCTGAAATATACCTTGTCGCCTTTTACAAAAAGCTCTACGCCAAATATTCCGTGACCGCCAAGAGATTCAGTCACTGCTGCTGCAATCCGTTGTGATTCAGCCAGAGCGACGTCAGACATCTGCTGTGGTTGCCAGGATTCGCGGTAATCGCCCCTTTCCTGCCGGTGCCCGATAGGTGAGCAGAAACTGGTGCCATCGCGGTGACGAACAGTCAACAGGGTAATTTCATAATCAAAATCTATAAAACCTTCAACAATCACCTTACCTTTGCCAGACCGGCCACCGGACTGCGCGTGATCCCATGCCATGATGATATCGCTTTCGGTTTTAACTGTGCTCTGGCCTTTGCCTGAAGAGGACATAATGGGTTTGACCACACACGGCAAACCAACTGCCTTGATAGCTGCCAGGTAGCCTTCGCGGGTCTCCGCAAATTGGTAAGGAGAAGTAGACAGTCCCAGCTCTTCTGCCGCCAGACGACGGATGCCTTCACGGTTCATGGTCAGCTGTGCAGCTCTGGCAGTCGGGATTACATGCCAACCTTCAGATTCCAGGGCGACCAGCTCATCGGTGGCAATAGCTTCAATTTCCGGCACAATCAGGGCTGGCTTTTCGTTTTCAACAAGCGCACGCAGCGCAACTGCGTCCAACATATTGATGACATGACTGCGATGCGCCACCTGCATAGCCGGCGCATTGGCATATCGATCGACTGCAATCACTTCACACCCAAGGCGCATCAACTCAATCACCACTTCTTTGCCGAGTTCTCCGCTGCCCAGAAACATGACGCGGGTAGCGCCCGGTGATAACGGAGTACCGATAGTGCTCATAAGTGTGTCCGATCTGAATGGGTGACTGAAGCGGGCGATTGCAAACAAGTCCAGACTCTAGCGGATATTCCCACCGGCGGCAATTCAGAGTGGTTTGCCCGCTACCACAATGATATTAAAACTCTCCCCGGCCCAGGCTTGCAGCCGACTGTAATCATGCTCAAGCAAGGTCACTTCAAATCCGGTTTCCTGCAGCCACTGCTTCAGACCATGAATACTGATGGCCGTCATTGTATGTTTGTCCTGCCATACACGTTTCTCTGATGACTGCGCTGAATCAGCTTTAACTTGCTGGTTGATAGACAGATGCAGATGCATCGCCTCACCTGCCCCGCAATAGGTCCATCCAGAGGTAAAACTCATTATTGAGTGTTCTGTCTCCACACGGGTACTGACAAAATGCCGGCTGTTTATGCCGGTAATGTCCACCGTGTTAAAGATGAAAACACCCCCGGGCTTGAGCGCGTCAAATGTCCGCTTCAAAGTCAGCTTCAGCGAGGAAACCGGATGGCTGTAGTGGATTGAATACAAAAAACAACTGATCAGATCGTAATGGCATGACGCTTCCAGCGCTGACATATCACTCAAAATAAACTCAGCGTTCGGGCAACGCCTGACCGCCTGCGCAAGCATGTCTGCACTGTTGTCCAGACCTGTCGCCACAAAGCCGTATGACTGCATTGGCAATATGTGCGCGCCAGTGCCACACGCAAGGTCCAGATAATGATGTCCACCTGAGTTTGCAAAACAGTCATAAGCCCGTTTGGCAAAGGCACATTGAGCGGCGTAATCCACCTCAGCGCAGAACAAGTCATAGTAGCCGGAAAGATCGGCGTATAAATTTCCGGATTGGATCATTGGTACGGACTTTAATCGCGAGAAATGAGGCGCGTAGTTTGAAGAGTTAACCAGATGCGTGCAAGCAGTCTGTATATACACCCTACGAAGTGTTCAACTCTCAGGGCAGCAGATGCTCGTAGCGCTGGTCAGTGAGCATTCTCAGAAATGCTTCGATGGCATCCATATGGCGGGTGGACAAGGGAACCCCGGCATTCAGTTTCACCATGTCGCGATGGCCGTCGACCTCCGGCTCACCCCAAGGTTCATTGGTTTCCGGATTGACCTGGGAGGTTCCACCGCTTGTATTGAATTTGTTGTAGAACAACAACACCGTGCGCAGTTCCCTGAAGATACCATTGTGCATATATGGCGAAGTGACCGCCACGTTGCGCAAGCCTGGCACTTTAAAGCGGCCCTGCTGCATAAAACCGGGGTCTACATAATCAACTCCCTTATCGTTGGACTCGCGCAACTGTCTATTCACAGGTAAACCGATGTTCTCATAGCGGTAATTTGAAAACGTTTCGCCAGCACTGTTAGGCAATGAATTCAGTTGGTGGCAATGACTGCAGTTGGCAAAACCATTGTTAAAGAAAAGCCCCATGCCTATCGATTCCTGCAACGTGGGTTGAATTTCACCACGCAGGTAACGGTCATATCGGGAATCGAATGTAGAGAACAAATCTGTGCGCTGGAAAGCAACTATTGCGCTTGCAAATGCCGCGTCCAAAATATCAGGCTTGTCAAAAACATCGTCGGAAAAAAGACGGCTGAAAGCCTGTTGATAAAATTCTTTCTCCATCAATCTGATTCTGAGCGCAGACGTGTCAGGTAAGGCCATTTCCGCTGGGTTATATAAGGGTGAGCTGGCCTGCTGCTGCAGATTGTCAGCACGGCCATCCCAGAATTGACCGCCTGCATGTATACCGGGTTCGATTTCCTGCAACGATGGGGCATACGCCGCATAAGTCAGGCTGGGTGCATTGCGGTCACCCAGCGACTTCCCGTCTGCTCCTAATGAGGCAGCAGCCGAAACCCGGTTGGGGCGAGTATCAGTAAATGCGCGCGCAGGATCATGACAGCTGGCGCATGACTGCGTTCGGTTAATTGATAGATCCGTATCAAAAAAAAGCCGCTGTCCCAGTTGGACCAGAGACTCAGCCAGAACGTGATCAGCACTTGCGGAATCTCTCGCCCATGGGTCGGCGGTTGCTGTCATCAGTGGCGCAAGCACACAAATCGTCATCAACAATTTGTGTGCCTGACGTGACACTGATCTCATCACACTGCTAATCCAGACTGTTGCCTGCACTCGAGTCATTCGCCTGCGCTCTGTGCGCGGTGAGTTGATCGCGCAGTTTTTGTGGATCAGCGAGAATTTCCTGTTGGTACCCTACAATCTCCGCTGCTGAATAAGGTTTCAGGTTCGCCCCTTCCGGAGCAAACCGGCTCAGAATCAAATTCAGAACCTGAGTCAGCTGCTCGTCGGTCATCGGCGATTGTACAACACCGGGCACTCTCGCCATGTATGCCCTGCCTTGCGTAAAACTTGCAAAGTAAGGCATGTCAACACGCAGATCTGGCACATGTGGCGGCATTCCAGATCCGTCTTCGATGTGACATCCCCCACAGTGCAGCAGGTAATTATATTCTGCTCCTTGCGCCAGTGTGGCTGCTGACGCCATCAACGCAGCAGCAGACACGCCAGCAAACAAGAAAGACTTAACGCATGCTGTTGCTGTCGCCATGACCAATCACCAGTGCCAGTGTGCAATGATACGCGTGGCTGGTTGATCCAAAACACCACAGAATGCTGTTCGATTTGGACGGGAAGTAAACCGGCTTGTCGCCCTCACTTCGTGAACAACCACAACTGCCACAACTGCTCTTGCCACAACAATCGTTGTAGGAAATCAGATAGTCACGACCGTCGGCAGGGTTGTGGCAGGTGCCGACCCAGGCTACTGTGGCGGTCTGCGATCCTGCAGGACACTGGGTATTGGAACCACCACAACAGGTACAGAGGGTTCCGCTCATACCACAATAGCGCCAGTACTCACATTGCTGCGGATCGCCCATTTCTACGATGTCTGCGACACCATTCACCTGCTGGCGCGGAGTGACATTTTGTGCATTGGCTTCACGTAGCACAGGCAACACCGGGAATGCTCCCATACCCGCCATAAACACTCCCAGCTTGCCCAAAAACGAACGTCGCGAAGTGTGGCCCGCCAGAAAACGAATGGCGCCTGTAGTTCTGGCATCAAGATCCTTTAAAAGCTGCTGGATCAATTGTTCTCTGTCGCTCATGCCTTTTCTCCTATTACTGCCTGATGGCCTGCCACTGGTTTTTTACTTGCAACTATTTCTTCAAACTGATGTTCGGTTTTTACCAAATACTCCTGCACTGACTCGTAACCACTTTGCATAGCATTAACCAGTGACTCCAGGTGCTCGCGACTGTTGACCAGCCCTTTTGAGCGCAGCACACCTTTCTCATCCAACAAGACGGCATAAGGCAGTTTGCCCACCTCAAACTTCATGCCGAGGTCCATCGACACGATGTAGGGATAGTCCTCAATTTTCATGCGCTTGATATACTCTTCGTGTTTCGCTGTCTGTCCGCCATCGCTGCCAAACACCAGTTCCAGTTTTTCGCTTTTGGCCATGCTGACCGCCATTGGAACCAGGTCCTTGCAGATCGGGCACGTCGGCGATACAAACATGATCAATTTTGCCTTCTTTGATGGTCCGCCAATAGTCAATGGCGCACCTTTAATGTCACTCATAGCCAACACAGGCGCCGGCTGCCCCACTTTTGGACCGGCCGTTGTCATCAGCGCCCCTGCTGGTGCGAGACGGGTATGCAAAATACCAATCTGGCGAGCCAGTGCGATTACAGCAAATATCAGTACCAGCACCACCAGTGCCAGCAGCATCACAATGGCAAACAAACTATTTCCCATGAGGGCAACTCCTATTTCCTGAGACCAAAGTTTTTAAGAACAGAATGATTTCTCACCAGAAGTTCAACCATTAGATAGGCCGTGGCCAGTACTGCGGTGAACAAGGCTACAAATATCAGATCAATTGTTGTTATCGCCCTGTCCAAAACAGGCACTACAAGGACCAGCGCGCCAGTAGCCAGTACCGCATTGCGCAGCAGCAACATTGGCGACAGAGTCTGCGGAATGTCTCCACAACCACAATCGATTTCGCTTCGGCCGCGACTCATATTGACCGCCATGGCCAGCGCGTAAACAACCAACAGAGTGGCGGCCACCAATGCAGCAATGGGGCGCGTAACCGGGATCAACAAGGCAAATACCAGACTCATTTCAAGCCATGGCAGCGCCTTCGCACTCAAGGCAAGTAGTGACTCGGGTACAATCTGATAGGCAGCGAGCTGCGCTTGAAAGCGCCGGTTGTCACTCAACTTGTGCCGGGCTGCCATAAAAAACAACAGCGCCAGTGCAGTTGAGATAACCAGAGGTAATAGTGGATCGATCATGATGTTTTCCCCCGCGTTGACCGCATGATCAGAACAAGTTCTGTATCAGGTTGCCGCTGACATTAATGTCGCGGATTTTGCGGCCAGTGCTGGCGTCGTGCACCTGCAAACCGGTACTCGTCATCAACAACAGCAAAGGATCATTGCCGGGCGTCAACTGCACAGCACTTACGGTCTGATCGCCTTCCATCTTTAAACGATAACCCCGGTTTTTGGTGGTCATGTTAAATGCCCAGACCTCTTTGCCTGGTTTTTCGAAAGTTTCCTGACCACCACCTTCATGCATCACAGTCATCATCAGGCCAGCTTCTGCACTGTAGGTGAACGCCTGACGACCACCAATACGCCAGCTGTCGTCTCTGGCAAATTCAACCCCATTTACATCTTTGGTTCCGTTTGTTTCGGGATTGAGTGTCCAGCCCTCCGAAATCTCGACTCCGCCACCGTTCAGTGTAGCCTCATACACCAGGCCTTCAAGCGAGACAAACATCCAGCCAGCGCCAGTCGGAACTGCGTAGTCGAATACCGGATCTGCCATCACATCGAAAAATGCCGGGCTGCGCGCCCGACTGACTTCTGTGCCGGTGTCACTGAGCGTGATGTATTGAATCGTGCCATCGCCGCACGGCATCATAAAACCGCGGCCCAGCGGATAGACTGCAGCACATCCGGGCGTAGCGATTTCGCCGACAGCAACATTGTTGATGACATCAACAATCGTCACTGACATAGCAGGTGTTATGTTCCAGATACCCACAAAACGTTCGTCAATCAAAGCAATCATGCCGCTGTGACCAATACCGGCCGGCAGCACCGGAAGAGGTATTTCGCCAACAGGCGAAGCGGTTTCAATATCAAATGAGATCAATACGTTTTCAAGGTCACCGTATACATCACGTTTATAATAGCTGCCGTAGGTGTAGATTTTTCCCTGAGTCATGTGCGGGCGCACAGCCGGTGAAAAACGGGAAAGTGGCAATGTACCTTTGACCTCTCCCTCTTCCACATCTACCAGATACGCGGTGTTGCCGCCGCGTATGGAAACCCATCTCTCCGTCGGCTCACCGATGGAGGTCACACTTCCTACAATGCGGTCCCACTGCGCGTTGGCCGCTCCACAGCTAAGCATGAGCCCAAGAACCAAGAGTTTGCGTTGCAACATCTGACACTCCATTTGTGTTTACAGGTTTTTCTTTCACAGATGCCTTTTTATCACTTGGCTTGCATGATTTCTGTGAGTCAAACGACGTACAATGCCGGCCAAACAACAAGGAATGACGCCATGTCTGACGCCTCACCTGATATAACCAGCCTGATTCCCATCCTGACTGCACTGGTGGTTGCCATCAGTCTGCGCAACGTCATTGTGGGTCTGTTCATCGGATTATTTGTGGGCGTGTTGCAGATTAACGGCCTGTCGTTTCTGGCGGGTATCAGTATCCTGGTCAAAGACCATCTGGTACCGCAGGTCATGGACAGCTACAACGCAGGCGTGTTGGTTTTACTGGGATTCATTGGCGGATTTGTAGCATTGATGGAAGGCTCCGGGGGCGGTGCTGCGTTCGCGACTAAAGTCACCCGTTACATCACCAACAGAGTAAAACTGCAGATTTCAGTCTGGATGGGCGGTGTTGTCATATTTTTTTCTGATCTTGGTACACCGCTTATCGTAGGCCCGGCGTTCCGGCCGCTGGCGGATTCGATGAAGTTATCACGCGCCAAACTCGCTTATATTATTGACTCAACTGCATCACCGATTGCGGTACTGGTTCCGTTTATTGGCTGGGGCGTCTACATCATGAGTCTGTTGGAGCAACAGTTTCAGTCGCTGCAGATCCAGACGTCAGACTTTGCAGCACTGGTATCTGCAATGCCCTATCAGTTTTACGCATGGCTGGCGGTGCTTGCAGTTCCGGTGCTGGCCCTGACCCGCGTTGATTTTGGTCCGATGCAGCGCTCAGAACAAAAAGCGCAGATTCAGGCAGACGTTGGCCCTGTGACTGAATCGTCGGACTCTGTCCTGCCCGTCATAGTCAACGCTCGCGCATCTTATGTCTGGATGCCGCTGATGGTGCTGGGGTTTGTATTACTGTGGACGCTGGTGCCGCTGGGTTTCCCGTTTGGGCGGGTCAGCGGCTCAGATTTCAGAGCAGGTTTATCTACCGCCTATATCGCTGCCGCCCTGTGTCTTGTGGCCTTAATGGCGTACTACGGCTCCCGCCGCATCATGGAAAGTGTGCGTCAGTATCTGGAGGGTGTGGGACGCATGACCCAGGTGGCCATCATGCTGCTACTGGCATGGGCACTGGGTGATCTGCTGGGTGTACTGGGAACCGATATTTATGTGGCGTCAGTCGCTGCACAAAACATCAATCCTGTGTTCCTGCCGGTGATGATATTTATGGTGTCATGTCTGATTTCATTTGCGACAGGATCTTCATGGGGAACCTATGCCATCATGATTCCCTTGTCGCTGCCAGCCGCGGTAGCAATCGGAGCGCCTATTGAAGTTTGCATAGGTGCAATTTTGTCCGGCGGATTATTTGGCGACCATTGCTCACCAATATCTGAAACTACCATTCTGGCCGCCACAGGCGCCAACTGTGACCAGTTTGAACACTTCCAGACTCAGTTACCTTATGCACTGGGGAATGGACTGATCTGTATAGCCGGATTTCTGATTGCAGGAACATTCGCCACGCCCTGGATTCTGGCGCTGCTTTTTATTGCACAGATATCATTGTTGGTGTTGATGAAAAAACGCCAATCACGACAGGTCAGCGCTTAGGCCTGAACGCCAGCAGAACATTTCCGGGCTGCTGGTTAAAGCGCTCATAACCCGAGCCCACAAATATCATGCCCGCACCTGCCGCAACCGAGTGTGCGTCAATGGAGCCGCCACGTGCTTCGATTCCGTTGATTGTGGGAAAACTCTGCGCAGTATCAAACTCAAACAAGACATGGCCGGTATTGTTATCGAAGACAAACAAACGTCCGTCGATATTGCCTGCTATCAGTGCGCCATCAACAACCAGTGGTAGTGCTGAAAACCCATAACGTTGCGCACACCCGGGTACAAAATCACTACGCCCGTCAGCGCAGTCAGGGCGCGCACGATACTCCCAGTCCGGGTTGCCTGTAGCAATATCAAAAGCGTATATACCTGAGTGAATAACATCGTCCGGCCGGTTGGCTCCGTTGGGATCACTGATAGGCAACAACACACGATGCCCGTCGACGGCAATACCCCAGTGGTTACCGCCTAGTGCACCGCCCTCACCCATACGCTGCTGCCACACCAGGTCACCATTGTCAGGATTGAGCGCCCACAGATGTCCGGATTTCTGACCAGCCAACAGGCGTTCAGTTCCATCGGCCAGTGTGACCAGTACTGCAGCGCCACCGAAGTCCCAGTCCTTGCGGATGCTGTCCTCAGGTGACGGACAATTGGGTCCGGGGTTACGGCCTGAGCAGGCCATATTCCAGACATCGTTGGCAATGGCCTGAAATTGCCAGCGTACCGCGCCGCTATCAATATCCAGGGCGACTATCGCATTGCTGGTATCAGTTGCCGGCAGTGAAGTATTTTCACCGGTGGTGACGTACAGTAAACGCCGCTTCACATCCAGGCTGGGGCTTGACCAGATCGGCGCACCCGAAGGGCCTCTTAACCTGGCCCCTGCAGAATTAAACTCACCGGTATAAACAGCAGGCGGCATGGTAACGTAGGTCCACAGGCGTTCTCCGGTTTTGATATCAAGGGCAATAACAGCGCCGCGACCATCGCAACACTCGTGCAGCGGGTCAGCACCCCGCGCGACACCGGACGCGGAAACCGGCACATACAGTCGGTTTTCATATGGCAGAACAGCGCCTGTCAGTCGCGTAGCAACACCGTCATCCACCTCTCCCGATTGCATCCAGATCAATTCTCCTGTCAGCGGATTCAATGTGTGTAACCTGGCCTGCTCGTCAGTAATAAACAGATAACGCAGCCCGTCATCCTGAGCATCAGAGATCGAGGCTGGTGCCCGCAACGCAGCTCCCGCGTCATACGTCCATTTGATACAGCCTGATTCAGTATCCAGCGCCAACAGATGTCCTGTAGAGGCAGCGGGATAAAACAGTGTATCCCCTGAAATTACCGGCGAAGATCTCAGACCGGCAATATTCGGAAATCCAATTGCCCAGGCCAATTCGAGATTCGCCATGTCACCCTTGGCCAGACCTGCCTGTACAGGGCTCAGATTGCGAGAGAACGCAAGATCAATACCAGCCCATGACATGGCGATATGATCAAGTGAAATGGCAGACTGCTGCTGTGAGCACATATTGTTTGTAAGCCACTCGTCACTGGGCCTGGTGGCAGCCAGATAATCGATCAGCACATTTCGTTGTGCGTCATCCAACGCCTGAGCCTGCGCTGACATCAACCCCTCAGTCAGTGTGTAATGCAGTGCTTCAGCCGACATCGACTGTAAGGTACGCAGACTCGCGGCGCGCGCATCACCGCCGGCATGACAGCCTGCACAATATGCCTGATAGATCTGCGCTCCGGGATGCGCTGCCTCTTCATCCTGTTGCTGTGCAATCACATTGGCGGAAAATAAAAAAGAGGTGGCTGCGATTGTTGCAGTCAACTTTGGCAAGGGGCGCAAACAGGCATGAATTTTGAGCATCAGAAATCTCGTTTTTATTGATTTGTGTCGAGCTGCAACCGGGCATGTCTGGAGTAAAACAGAAATCCGCTGACTTGACCAGACAGACTGGATGATTGTCGTCTGAGGCAAACGGTGCACCGAACCGGAGCTGCGTGTATAGTCGTGTAAAGTTCCGTGCAGAACTTATACAGGAGTTTCAAGATGAGCATCCCCGGTGTTAACAGTGATCGTGTCACTCTCAGCATAGACAACGGTATTGCAGATATCCGGCTGAATCGTGCGGATAAACGCAATGCGCTGGACAGCGAAATGTTCAGCTCGCTGGCGGCGATGGGGGAACATATCAAAACCCTGGCCACGGTGCGCGTGGTTGTATTGTCGGGCGAAGGAGCGTCATTTTGTGCGGGACTCGACTTTGCGTCCTTTCATGTCATGGCTGCCGGCGGCTCGGCAACGGGTTTTAAGAAAGACGGCCAGTTTAATGCCGGCGCACTGACCGACGGCGGCCTTACCCATCTGGCGCAGCAGATCTGCTGGGTGTGGCAACAGATTCCGGTCCCGGTGATTGCAGCAATCCACGGCCACGCCCTGGGCGGCGGTATACAACTGGCACTGGGCTCTGATATCCGTTTTGTGCATCCGGATACACAAATGTCAGTGCGGGAGATTTATTGGGGCATTATTCCTGACATGACAGGCACACTGACTTTATCCCGTCTTGTGCGGCCGGACATTGCCAAAGAACTGGTATTTACCGGCAAAATTATTGATGGACGTGAAGCGCACCGCATTGGACTTGCCACACATTTGTCTGACAGCCCGCGTGATGATGCCATGGCGCTGGCGAGAGAAATTGCCGGCCGCAACCCGCATGCGGTACGTGGTGCCAAACATCTGCTTAATCTGCAGGTAAACGCCAGCGCTGCAGCACAGTTTGCAGCGGAGCGCGAAGTGATTTTTTCACTGATGGGATCTGACAACCAAAAGGAGGCAGTCGCTGCTCATTTTGAAAAGCGGGATCCGCGATTTACGGACCCCGCCTGATCGCTAAAAAGATCTTGCCAGGCGTGGCTTTATGAACCCAGGCGGTAACGCAATTTCACCACCAGAGTATCAACAACGGGTTTAGACCACGCTTCAACCAGCATGCCCGAATAATCGTCAAACGCAGAGCCCGGCAGATTGCCGCCTCGGGTGTACACGACAAACAAGTCCGACAACGGTGCAATTTCCCAACGATAACGCGCCTGGAAGCTCAGGCGGCTGATGATAAAACTGTCATCCGTCAAATTGGGTTTGGCAACTTCGCGCAGTTGCTCAATGCGGTTAGGGTTAACTTGCAAAAACTTGTTCTCAAACGCTTTCAGTCCGGTCCACTGCATACCAAAACGAAGTTGTTGGCGCGCATCTATGAAATAATCCAGCGTAAATTTTGGTGACCACTGGTGCCCTTCGAAACTGGTGTAGCGCCCATTGCCGCGATAAACCAGCAAACCCTCACGTTCAGCGTAAGACAGGTCAAGCGCCATTGAAAAATGGCTCACCGGACGATAGCTTACGCCGACGGATGTAGTCAGGAAGTTTTCACCCAGGTCTTCAGAATTGGCGTCGACGCCTGCTGTATACCTGATCGGTTGCGCCGGATCTGTCTCCCAGTTCGCAACAAACTGCCATCTGCCGGGAACGTAAAAGTCACCGCTGCCACGCCCCAGTCTGTCATCAATTCGCCTGTGGTAATAACGCAAGCTGACCATGGAGCTATGGTTGTTCAGATACGTATAGTTTCTTGTCCCGAATATACCTTGCCTCACCCAATCGTTATTTCCATTCCACTGGTTAAACAAAAATATACTGGTGCTGCGCGAACGCAGTCCTTCAATGTTGGACTCGTTGCGTGTGTAGTTATAATCGAAATGCATCAGATCATTTCTGGTCAGAAAACCGAGTGTATTCAGTTCCAGTTTGTCGTCGTGATAACCCGCTGCGATACGATGCTGCTGACCACGCTGGGGTTGATAAATCAAATCGGCAAAAGCACCGTTGCCCTGCACACCGTTTACATCACTATTAACTACCTGACCATCAAATACCCAGCGGGTATCAGCAGAAAAATAATGCATATCGATGCCGTTCACTACAGCATCAACCGCCGAGTGTGAAACTGAGGTGCCCATCCAGCCAATCGAACGTCGGGCGCCACCTGAAGTATCTTCATACAATAATCGACCAACAGTGAAGTCACGACCCTCCGCCTCCAGTCTGACGACAGAGCCATCAGGGCGCACTCCCCGAATGTCCATATCATCTTCGGACGCTACCAGAACGCCATAACGCAGTGATCCGTTTTGTCCGGTAAACTTGGCTGCACCTATCAGATCGGACTGAGCGCTGAGATCAGTAGCAACTGTAGTGACCCCGGCAGGAACACGATACAACGCTGCGCTACCAATACGACGGGTATTCAGCAATGTTGTTGGGCCACCCGGCCCCCGCGCACTCTGATTACGGGGTGAGGTTGCAAAAACATCCTGCCCCTCGAGAAAAAAAGCTCTCTTTTCAGGAAAAAATGTTTCGAACGCGGTGAGATTCACCACGACATCATCGGTTTCCACGTTGCCAAAATCCGGATTCAGAGTCGCTGACAATTGTGTGTTGGATGTTGGGCGCCAGAATACTTCAACCCCGGCACGCAGTTCGGTGTCATCGCGAACTGCATCGTGCGTCGTGGAGACGTATGGGTACCAGGTAAGCTGTGTCCGCGGCTCTATGTTTTCCAACTCAAATTTCTGAAAGGCAGACAGGAATTCGTTGACTGTGCTAGGCAAAGCAGGTGCCGACCACGTCTCATTCAAATGGCCGACCTGGCGCTCCAGATAGATACCGATCTGGCGGCTGTCACCTTGTGACCGGGGCAATGCCATCATGGACCAGGGAATAAAATACTCTGCTGCCCATCCACCTTCAACTTCGCTGGTTTCAGCATCCCATGACCCGTCCCATTGCATGTTCATGGAACGTTCCGGCAAAATTGTGCCATCTGTTTTTGAGCCGCCAAGATTTACGCGCATCATATAACCATAAAGGCCCTCTCCTGATGCATCGATGCTGATGACAACACCATCGCGCTCTAGTCTGGTATCACGCGGCGTCATGCGCGCCACCAGAGAGTCAGAAGGTTGATAGTTCATGATCCCGACGTAGATGCCTCGATCGGTATAAAATATTTTTGTCTCGGTCCGCAGAGATGCGCTGACCATGGTGTCGGGTGTAATCACACGCATGCCATCGATGACAGGTATCTGCTGCCAGACAGACTCATCAAGGCGACCATCGAGAGTGATATTGGCGCGGCTTTCATCAACTCTGGTCAGCTTGGGCACAATATCTTGTGCATTAGCTGACGGGAGTGATATTAACAGCGCTGCAGATGCAAGTGTTGTGATGGACGACGCGGCCCGCGATATGGCCTGACGTAACAAATTCCGGTTAGTATTACAGGACATTTTTCCCTCTCTTATTGTCTGGACCTTGGGTTATATTGAAATTTATGGTCCATTTTTATTTTTGTACTTATTCAGTACTTAGGGGGAATATACCTGCCCTCGGTTGAATCACCGAGAAAGGCTACAATTAGTTGCAAATATTAGCCATAAGTCAGCCTAGTGACCTTGTGCATAAACCTCACTCAGCGCCTCACCCGGCTGCATAAACCAACGTAAAGATTCATGGGCATCAGACAAACTCAGGTCCTGGGCTGGGGTCTTGTACTGCATATCACACAATTCTTGCCCAGCTTGTGCAAGCAATGCCGCCAAGTCCGGTTGAACGCACGGCGGCCGGTCATGTCCGGATTCACCTGACTCACGGGCAACAGTAAAGTCAGTTTGCAGCCAGCATAATTCAGCCATAAGATCTTCGCGGCCAGCCTGCTGATCGCGATGACGCCAGACACCGTGCGCAGCATCGTACCGGTAACACGGCAATAGCCTCCAGCCATGCTCTGCCACCAGTTCCAGCGCCCCCAGCAGATACTTGAACTCCTGATCAGATATGAAGTAGTTAAAATTCAGGCGTACCCAACCCGGACGCAGTACGCCCACTCCGCAAGTGACGGCGTCCTCGATCTGCTTGCTGAATTCCATATCCATACCCAACAAGGTGTGAGCATAAGGGCCGGCGCACGAACATCCTCCGCGCACCTGAATACCAAACAGATCGTTCAACAGCGACACTACAAAACCATAGTGCAGCTCCTGCCTTACGGTGCTCTTGCCAGAGCCCTGGCCGCAATAAAATCTCAGAGAGAAGATCGGCAGGCGTTCAGCATCGGCACTCCCGAGCACCTCAATATTCTTACAGGCAGTCAGTCGCAGCATGGCTTTGTGTGACAACTCGCCTTCACGCCTCTGTATCACGTCAGTACCTACCTGCTGCTGCAGTGAAAACACAAGACCGGCACGAATTGACTCAACAATAGCGGGTGTACCGCCCTCCTCTCGCCTTTCAACGTCTTTGACGTACACATGATCAAGAGGAGTGACATACGATACCGTGCCGCCACCGATCATTGCAGGCACCTGGTTGCGGAACAGATGCTCCTTTGCCACCAGAATGCCGGGCGTGCCGGGACCACCCACAAACTTGTGCGGAGACAAAAATATCGCATCCAGTGGACAATCAGCATTCATATCAATATCAACATAAGGACCCGCGGCAGCGTAGTCCCAGCAGGCCAGCGCGCCGTAGCGTTTGAGTATTGCCGTCACGGCCTGCACATCACTTTTTATTCCAGTAACATTGGAAGCAGCAGAAAAACTCCCTATCAGAAGGCACCGCGAACAGTGCTTTTCCAATGCTGTCTCCAACGCCACCACATCGATACCGCCTCTGGCATCGAGTGGGATGACTTCGACCTCGGCAATACTTTCGCGCCATGGCAACTCATTAGAGTGATGCTCGTAAGGGCCAATGAACACAACCGGCTTTAGCGACTCCGGGACGGCATCAGCCAGGCTGCAGCGCAGGCTTAACTCGGCGGGAAGGCGCAGGTTCAGCACGTCGATCAGTTTGTTGATGGCAGCTGTTGCCCCGGAGCCACAAAAAATGACTTTGTCCTGTTTGCTGCCCTTAACTGCCCGACGAATCATCTCTCGTGCCGATTCACGCCACGCAGTGGTTCGGGCTCCCGTCAGGGTGGTTTCAGTGTGGGTGTTGGCGTAAAACGGCAAAACCTGGTCCCGAATCATGTCCTCAACAAATGCCAGGCTACGTCCGGAAGCTGTGTAGTCGGCATAAATTAAAGGCTTGTCACCAAATGGGGTCCTAATTGGCTGGTATTGGCCTATGACGTTGTCGCGGATTTTTTGTATCAGAGCACTCATGTTGAATTAGCCTGGTTCGGTCAGAAAGGTCGATAGCTCAGTAGTGTAGTGCAGAGCCGGTGAAACATTGTTCCCTTTTGCGACACTGAAAGCCATTTATACGGATACTTGTTCCTTGATTACCTGTAATTACGGTACATTATTCCGACATTGCAAATTTTTAGGAATAATCACGTGGACTCACAGGACAAAAAACTGCTTGGACTCATGCAATCAGACGCCAGCCTGTCTGTTGCCGAATTGGCTGATCGCACCGGCATGTCAAAATCAGCTTGCTGGCGACGTATACAAAAATTCGAGGACACTGGGGTCATCCGCCAGCGAGTCACTCTGCTTGATCCTGCCAAACTCGGTTTGGGGCTGACTGTATTTGTGACAATACGTACCAACCAGCACAACGCAGCCTGGGCAGAAAAATTCAAAGCCGTGGTTCAGGGTGTTGAAGGCGTGCTTGAGGTCTATCGACTTGGCGGCCAGATAGACTATCTGCTGAAAGCTGTCGTCGCTGACATGCCCGGTTACGATCGCCTTTATCAGAATCTGATTGAGGCCGATCTGTTCGATGTGACTGCCAGTTTTGTGATGGAAGAGATCAAAATGACAAGTGCGCTGCCGCTTTGACAGTCTGTTGTTCGGTATATTTGCCTGAACCGGGAATAAACCGGCGATGCAAGCGTTAGTCATTGGAGACCCCCTAAAAACAACGTGGTAGCAAGAGGGCAAAGGTATGACTAAGGCACAGGCAGAAAAAATAAAAAGTATGAGCTTCAGGCTGACAGCTATCGGGGTTCAGCTGAAAACCGGTAGGGACGAAATCATGGTGTGCGGCCCTCTGGAAGTTGTATCCCGCATTCGTATCAATATGCCGTCTGCCTTGCCTCAAAGCTGGATGACGCTGGCGTTTACTGACTCCTGCGACAGGCAAAAACAGATACTGATACAGGACAACGCGCTGGATGATGCGCACTACTGGGCGCTACTGGGAGATCTGTATCAGGAGAACTTCCACATCACCCGGGGATTTGAGGAAGTTGTCCGCGATTACCTGCTGCATACTCTGGCACAGACACACGAATTTGAGCTAAGACACACAGTACCGGTGCATTCGGTGCTTCTCAGTAACAACACTCCGGGCAGGCCAAGTTTGTATGAGTCTTACCTGTCCTGAGTTCAACACGCTGCCTGGCGTGATATTGTCTGAACTCAGCAGGACGGCACTCTTACCCAGCCTTCCATCAGTATGCGTGAACTGCGGCTCATAATTGCTTTCCTGACCTGCCATTCGCCGTCTTTTTGCGTCGCCTCAGCACCCACACGAAGTGTTCCGGACGGGTGGCCAAATCTGACTGCAGTGCGGTTGCCGCCGCCAGCTGCAAGATTTACCAGGGTGCCAGGAATCGCCGCCGCGGTGCCGATCGCAACAGCCGCAGTGCCCATCATGGCATGGTGCAGCTTGCCCATAGACATCGCTCTGACCAACAAATCTATATCCGCTGCGTTCACCCGTTTCCCGCTTGATGACACGTAGTCCTTCGGGGGCGCAACAAATGCGATTTTGGGTGTGTGTTGTCGACCAGCCGCTTCACTGATATCCCCAACAAGACCCATTTTTACTGCGCCGTACATGCGAATGGTTTCGAACATGGCAAGAGCATTGATATCGTTGTTGATTGCATCCTGCAATTCTGTTCCCGTGTACGCAATATCTGCAGCATTAACAAAAATCGTCGGAATCCCTGCATTAATCAGCGTTGCTTTGAATGAACCAACACCCGGTACTTCAAGATCATCTACCAGATTGCCTGTCGGAAACATTGAACCGCCGGCATCGCCCTCATCTGCCGGATCAATAAATTCAAGCAGCACTTCAGCCGCCGGGAAAGTCACTCCATCAAGTTCAAAATCCCCGGTCTCCTGAACTTCCCCGTTGGTTATTGGCACATGCGCAATGATGGTTTTTTTGATGTTCGCCTGCCAGATCCGTACTGTGCAAACACCGTTTCGCGGAACTCTTTCCGCATCCAGCAACCCCTTGCTGACAGCAAACCCGCCAACCGCAGAAGAAAGATTGCCGCAGTTGCCGCTCCAGTCGACAAAAGCTTTGTCAATGGAGACCTGGCCGAAAAGGTAGTCGACATCATGATCAGCCTTTGAGCTTTTGGAAATGATCACAGTCTTGCTGGTACTGGACGTCGCTCCGCCCATGCCATCAATGTGTTTACCATAGGGGTCAGGACTGCCAATCACCCGCAGCAACAGATTGTCGCGGGCAGCACCGGGTACCTGCGCCGGCTCAGGCAACTCGCCAAGCAGGAAAAAAACGCCTTTGCTGGTGCCGCCGCGGATGTAAGTGGCAGGTATTCTTATTTGTCGCGGGAAATTTGTAGCATGCTGGCTCATGCTGACACCCCCACTGTTGATTCAAGAAAATCCTGAGCAAACCGTTGTAAAACGCCGCCGGCCTCGTAAATGGAAAGCTCTTCATCGCTGTCCAGTCTGCACCTAACCGGCACACTGACTGATTCACCACTTCTGCGGTGAATAATCAGAGTCAGATCAGTGCGGGGTTTACGATCACCTATAACGTCAAAGGTTTCTGTGCCGTCAATTGCTAATGTTTTGCGCGTGGTGCCAGCTTTAAACTCCAGCGGCAGCACACCCATACCAATCAGATTTGTACGGTGAATACGCTCAAATCCTTCCGCAACGATCGCCTCAACGCCAGCCAGACGCACACCTTTCGCCGCCCAGTCGCGTGACGAACCCTGACCATAGTCAGCGCCGGCAATAATGATCAAAGGTTGTTTACGCTCCATGTAGGTTTCAATCGCTTCCCACATGCGCGTTACCCGCCCTTCCGGTTCAATACGGGCCAATGAACCTTGTTTGACTTTGCCATCAACCACAACCATTTCATTGATCAGTTTCGGGTTAGCAAAAGTCGCACGTTGTGTGGTCAGGTGGTCGCCACGGTGTGTGGCGTAAGAATTAAAATCCTCTTCAGGCAATCCCATTCTGTGCAGATACTCACCAGCAGCGCTGTCCATCATGATGGCGTTCGATGGAGACAAATGATCGGTGGTAATATTGTCACCCAGCACGGCAAGCGCACGCATTGCTTTCATGCTGCGTTCACCAGCCAACGCACCTTCCCAATACGGCGGACGGCGAATGTACGTGGATTGCTCGCGCCATTCATATAACGGACTGATTGTGCTGTTTTGCTCACGATCAAGATCAAACATTGGGATGTACACCTGACGGAACTGTTCAGGTTTAACTGAAGCCTTTACAACAGCATCAATCTCCTCATCGGTGGGCCAGATATCTTTCAATCGGATTTCGCGCCCCTCCACGACACCCAATACATCTTTCTCAATATCAAATCGAATGGTGCCCGCAATCGCGTACGCCACTACTAACGGAGGAGACGCCAGAAACGCCTGTTTGGCATAAGGATGGATACGGCCATCAAAATTGCGATTTCCTGACAACACCGCCGTGGCATAAAGATCTCTGTCAATTATTTCCTGCTGGATTTTTGTGTCCAGCGCGCCGGACATGCCATTACAGGTAGTACAGGCGAAGGCAACCACACCAAAACCCAGCTTCTCCAGCTCGGACTCCAGACCGGCTTCCTGCAAATATAATTTGACGGTTTTGGAACCCGGGGCCAGCGACGTTTTCACCCAGGGTTTACGTGTCAGACCCAGTCGGTTTGCGTTTCGCGCGATCAAACCCGCTGCTACCACGTTTCGTGGGTTGCTGGTGTTGGTGCAACTGGTAATGGCCGCAATAATCACAGCTCCATCAGGCATCAACCCTGCAGCCTCTTGAGCTCGCGCCTGTGTCAGATCACTTGCTATACCCTTGCTCGCAAGTTCCGTCGTTGCCACCCGCGCATGCGGATTGCTGGGGCCTGCCATGTTGCGTACAACAGATGACAGATTAAATGTAAGAACACGTTCGTATTCCGCAGTTTGCAGTCTGTCCGCCCACAGGCCCAGGTGTTTTGCGTAGGTCTCTACGAGTTTTACCTGCGCGTCTTCACGACCAGTCAGCTTCAGATAGTCTATTGTCTGCTGGTCGATAAAAAACATCGCGGCAGTAGCGCCATACTCGGGCGCCATATTGGAAATCGTTGCGCGGTCGCCGAGTGTCAGGGCGGCTGCTCCTTCACCGTAAAACTCAAGATACGCACCTACTACTTTGGACTGGCGCAGGAACTCTGTTAAAGCGAGCACCATGTCGGTAGCGGTAATGCCTTCCTGCAATTTGCCCGTGAGTTCAACACCAATAATATCAGGCAGGCGCATCCAGGAGGCACGACCCAGCATGACATTCTCTGCTTCCAGGCCGCCGACTCCGATAGCAATAACACCCAGCGCATCCACATGCGGTGTGTGGCTGTCGGTGCCAACACAGGTATCAGGAAACGCCACATTGTTGTCTACGTAAATCACCGGCGACATTTTTTCAAGATTGATCTGGTGCATGATGCCGTTGCCGGGCGGAATCACGTCGACGTTTTTAAACGCCTGTTTGGTCCAGTCAATGAAATGAAAGCGATCTTCATTACGTCTGTCTTCAATGGCGCGGTTTTTTTCAAAGGCCTGTGGATCGTAACCGCCGCACTCAACGGCGAGTGAGTGATCAACAATCAATTGTACGGGGACAACCGGGTTGACTTTAGAGGGATCTCCGCCCTGCTGGGCGATAGCATCCCTCAGACCGGCTAGATCAACAAGCGCGGTCTGCCCGAGAATATCGTGACAGACAACGCGTGCTGGAAACCAGGGAAAGTCGAGGTCGCGCTTGCGTTCGATCAACTGTTTGAGAGAAGCGGTCAGATTCTCCGGGGCGCAGCGACGCACGAGATTCTCTGCCAGTACACGGGAAGTGTATGGGAGTTTTGCCCAAGCGCCGGGGGTAATGTTGTTGACTGCTTCCGGGGCGTCGAAATAGTCGAGCCGGGTGCCGGGGAGAGGTTTTCTGTGTTTGGTGTTCATAGTTTTGCGCCTTGGGGGTTTCACAGTTCTGGGTGGCAACGCGTAGTTTGAGCCGGGGAAAACTGCGGTAGGCAGTGAGAGGCTGGTTGGCAGGAGGGATATTGCGGACACGCTGTGAACCCATCACTGGGCGCTCGGCGACGCCCGTCCGGGGCGTCGCCGGTCCGCAACATCCTCCTGCCAACCCGCATTGACTGCCGGTGCCACATTTTCGCCTTATCCTTGAATACTGCGCGACGCTCCGCTTACCGCTGGTTGATTGGTCTGACCTTTCTGGGTTCGGGGCCGGTGTATTCTGCGCTGGGACGAATGATGCGGTTGTCAGCGCGCTGCTCCATGACGTGGGCGGCCCAGCCGGTCAGGCGGCTCATCACAAAAATGGGAGTAAACAGTTTTGTTGGAATGTTCATGAAGTGGTAAGCCGAAGCGTGGAAGAAGTCGGCGTTGCAGAACAGTTTTTTCTCGCGCCACATGACTTCTTCACAACGTACTGATACTGGATAAAGAACGTTGTCGCCAACGTCGGCAGCGAGTTTTTCGGCCCAGGATTTGATGATGGCGTTACGCGGATCGGACTCTTTGTAAATGGCGTGGCCGAAACCCATGATTTTTTCTTTACGTGCGAGCATGCCCATCATTTCCTGTTCGGCGTGTTCGGCGCTGGTGAATTTTTCAATCATCTCCATGGCGGCTTCATTGGCACCTCCGTGTAGCGGACCACGTAATGAGCCTATGGCGCCGGTAATACAGCTGTGCATATCAGACAGTGTTGATGCGCAGACTCGTGCGGTAAAGGTTGATGCGTTAAATTCGTGCTCTGCATACAGAATAAGCGAGACATTCATCACCTGTTCGTGCAGGGCGTTGGGTTTTTCGCCACGCAGCATGTGCAGGAAATGTGCACCGATGGATTCATCATCAGTCAGTTCGTTGATACGCACGCCATCGTGTGAGAAGCGGTACCAGTAGCAGATGATTGACGGGAATATCGCCAGCAATCGGTCGGCTGCGGCCTGCTGCTGATCAAAACTGGTTTCGGTTTCCAGATTGCCCAGCATGGAGCAACCGGTACGCATCACATCCATAGGGTGTGCTTCTTTCGGAATGCGCTCCAGTACTTCTTTTAATGCTTTGGGTAAACCACGCAGCGATTTGAGTTTTGATTTGTAGGTTTTCAGCTCTGCAGCGTTTGGCAGATGCCCTTTTAAAATCAGATGAGCAACTTCTTCAAAATGGCAGTTCTCTGCCAGATCCTGCAGGTCGTAACCGCGATAGGTCAATCCGGAACCGGACACACCCACGGTCGAAAGTGCTGTTTTGCCGGCGATCTGTCCGCGCAGGCCTGCGCCACTGAGTACTTTTGCTTCTGCCATGTTGTCTCTCCTGATGTTATTTTTTCTGCTGCGCAAACAAAGAATCCAGATGTTCTTCGTAACGATGATAGTCAATGCGATCGTACAACTCAGCCCGCGTCTGCATGGTGTCGATCACATTCTTCTGTGTGCCATCGCGTCGGATGGCGTTATAGACATTCTCTGCGGCTCTGTTCATTGCGCGGAACGCAGACAACGGATACAGCGCCAGCGAAATATTTACCGACGCCAACTCTTCTGTAGTGTAGAGCGGTGTCGAGCCAAACTCTGTAATATTAGCGAGTACCGGGACTTTAAGGCGATCCGTAAATATTTTGTACATATCAAGTTCAGTGATGGCTTCAGGAAAAATCATATCAGCACCCGCTTCGATACAGGCTGCTGCACGGTCAAGTGCAGCATTCAGGCCTTCCACAGCCAGTGCGTCAGTGCGCGCCATAATCACAAAACTGGCGTCAGTACGTGCATCCACAGCTGCTTTTATGCGATCAATCATTTCCTGCTGTGTCACAATTTCCTTGTTCGGACGGTGGCCGCAACGTTTGGCGCCTACCTGATCTTCGATGTGCATCGCAGCTGCGCCAAACTTGATCATCGACTTCACAGTGCGCGCCACATTAAATGCACTGGCGCCAAATCCGGTATCAACATCAACAAGTAGTGGCAGGTCACACACGTCTGTAATTCGCCTGACGTCAATCAAGACATCATCAAGACCGGTTATGCCCAGATCGGGCAAACCCAGAGATCCGGCAGCCACGCCCCCGCCGGACAGATAGATGGCTTTAAATCCGGCACGTTTGGCCAGCAGTGCATGGTTAGCATTAATAGCACCGATGACCTGCAATGGATGTTCTTCAGCAACGGCATCACGGAAACGTTGACCTGGTGTATTAATCATTCTGCGTTTTCTCCTGCATAAGTTGTTCAATATTTCGACGCGATGCGCTGATATGCCGACGCATCAGCATCTCGGCCAGCTCTGCATCACGATCCGCAATGGCCTGAATAATCCGGTGGTGCTCGGCGAATGCCTGTTGCGGCCGTTTCGGAGTAGCCGAGTATCGGTAACGATACATTCTTAGCAAATGATAAAGATCACCACACAACATATTGCTGAGCGTACGATTCTTGCTGCCTTGAATAATCAGATAATGAATATCCAGATCACCTTCCTGTTGATAATACGACTCGTTAGCTTGCAGGCCGCTATGCTGCTCGTGCATGGCCAGCACTTCACGCAGGCCGGCGATCTCGGATTCGGTCATATTTTGGGCTGCCAGGCGACAAGCCATACCCTCCAGCGCTTCCCGCACATGATAAAGCTCAATCAACTCCTCATAACTCAGTGAAGCGACTCTCACCCCTGCGTGCGGAATACGTACCACCAGTCTGCGCCCTTCGAGGCGTCGGATAGCTTCACGCAAGGGACCTCGACTGATGCCAAATGTGCTGCTCAGGTACTGCTCGCTGATACGGGCGCCCGGCGCTATCTGACCTTTGACGATGGCGTTCTGTATGCGCTCGAAGGCGCCATCGGACAAGGTTTGCCCGGTATTTCTTGGCTCGGAAATGGTCAATTGTAGATGATCTCGAGTTTTAGCTATCTTAAACCAATGAATTACCGCGCCATGATCCACCTCTTACCAAGGATTGTCAACAATCCGTAATACTTGTGCTACTGTGACATACATCAAGGATTTGAGCACACAATCCGCCACCCAATTGCCGGGTTTTGTGATACTTTCATCTTACGCAGGACGGATTTCTGCATGAGGATTTCTGAATGTCATCCATGATCGATCGTTTTTCGGTTTTATGTGCTCTCGCCATACTTGTCGGCTGTAACACTCTGGGCAGATACGAAACGCCTGATGTGAACGTCACCTCATTCAATATCGCTCCAACGTCGTCAGGCGCTGCACCACAATTTGACATCGGCATCCAGATTATTAATCCCAACAGCAGAGCACTGCCTTTGCGGGGAATAAGCTACTCACTCGAAATTGAGGGGCAACGCGTTCTGAGTGGCGCAAAACCCGACCTGCCCCAAATACCGGCCTACGGCACTGTCAATTTTGTTATTCAGGCCAGCCCGGATCTTATTGGCAGCGCACGTTTAATCAGCGATCTGTTTTCACGGCAGCGTGACAGCCTCGGGTTCACATTCAAGGCAAGACTGGATCCGGGTACCATCATGCCCGCGATAAACGTAGAAGAATCGGGACGTTTTAATCTTGGTGCAGCAAGACTTTAATCAGAGAAAATAAACATAACAAACGCACTTCTTTTGGTGAGGAAAATATGAGTCTGAGCAATGAAATAATTGAAGAAATGGATTTGCTGATGAAGTTTGATCTTAGCAGCGCCCGGGTGGGACTCAAAGTCCACAGCAATGCAGATCCCAAGGTAATTGCCGCAGCAAAACGCTTGCACACCAAGGATCTTGTAGAACACGAAGACGGAGGCTTTCTGACTACTCTGGGACATGAAGCAGCAGAACATCTGCAAGCGGCACGCGTGATCCTGGAAGGCGTAACAGATTGATAATATTGTTAGTATGTTTTCAACGATATATAAAAGGAGTTCAGTATGGCCAGGTCCAATTCCGCAAAGGAAACATTGTCAGAGGAATTCGAATCCACAGTCGAAAAGGTACGCGCACAAATGTCCCCTGCAGATAAAGAATTTGAAGCCAGCAAATCAGCTGCGCTCGAAGCACTGGATAAACTTCTGGAAGCGCGGCAGCACTTCCAGAATGCCGCCACAGCCGCAGGCGTCGATCTCAAACACGAAGCAGTTGAACAGCTTATGGCTGGGAAATCCAAAGCCGAAGATCTGGGTGCAGAGCTAAGCGAGTTTGCACGCACCAAGCCAGGTACAACAGTCGCTCTCGCGTTTATGGGAGGATATATACTGGCGCAACTGCTGAGTCGTAAATAATGTCTGAGCAGAATCAGGCAGAGTCTGATGTCGCCGCTGGCAAATCTGACATAGGCGCAAGTATAGATTGGCTAAGAAGCCTTGTTACGCTGAGTACTGCAGTATTCCGTCTTGGCATAGCTGAAGCATCACTGGCCAGAGAAGATCTTGGCCGGTTGATTCTTGTTTACCTGTTGATCGTGCCCGTCTTCCTGCTGACATGGATTGCGCTGGGAGTCCTGGCTGCGTGGATTGTTTTTGAACTTTCCTCGTCAGCAACACTGGGTATTGCAAGCTTTGCAGCTATCCAGGTGGGGACGTGCCTGCTGCTGGTGAACAGAATCAAAACTTACCGACACAGTTTTACTCTGCCTGAAACCCGAGCTCAAATTATGGCCATTATTGAAGAGGTTCGTGATGAAACGGGCAAATCGACTCCTGCAGATTGAGAAGCTGCGGCGGGCGGTAACAATCAGCCGTTATGTTGCGTTAACGTCAAGCCAGCGACCGGTCGCCCTGATCAAGAAATATCCGGCGATTGTCATGACGGTATCAGCTCTGCTGTTGGGATTGTTAACGCGTGGCGCCATTTCCACTCCACTACCTGCTGCAATGAAGATCCTGTCGATACCCCTGTTCAGGAAACTTGTTGCTCATGCAGTTGTGAGCTATCGGCGAAGTATTCGTTAATGCACTCACTGACACAAAAAAGAAGCTGACTGTCAAAAATAGGTCACACACCTCTGCCAGACTGCCGTTTTTTACGCAGAGAATACCGGCATGAAATTCGCTTCCCGTGAGACTTTAATAGTGGCAGTGACCGTCGCTGCGAGCCTCTCGCTCGCCCTCGGCAGCAACTATCTTTCAAGTGCTTCCAACCAGCAGGCCCGCCAATGGCTTGCGGGCGACCACCACATCCACAGCCGCTTCAGCGTCGGCTGGGATAACAGCACCAATCCGCCAACACCCGTTCTGGCCGGCGACGCGATCTACCCGATACCAATGAATGCCGTAATGGGCAGAAAGCACGGACTCGACTGGATGGTCGCCACCGATCATGGCGGTCCGAACCATGCTCAACTCAACAGAGACTATGCCTACAAAGAACTGCTTGAATCACGTCTGGCTGTACCTGATGTGGTGCAGTTTTTTGGCATGGAATTCGATACTCCCGGCGCGGACCACTCAAGTGTCATCATCCCCTATTCCGATCATGAAGCAGACGATCTGTTCAGCGTAGAAAGCCGCTTCAGCAAACGCCAGCCGTGGCCTGCTGATGCGTCGTGGGATACTGAACCACGCATGCTTGAAGCCCTTGAATATATGCGTGAAATGGCCAGGTTGCCAATTGTGATTGCGCATCATCCATCACGCTCAGCTGCTGATCTTCGTGACTATGGTTCCACCAGTGCGACTGAACTCAGGCAGTGGAATGATGTTGCACCACAAGTCGCCATCGGCATGGAAGGTTCTCCGGGGCACCAGGCGGCTGTTCTGAGACAGCCCCCTTTGGGCATAGCCAACGCAGGAATGGAAGCCAACCCTCCTGCCTCAACCGGCAGTCGCGGCAGTTACAGACGTTACCCAACGATGGGTGGTTATGATCAGATGACGGCCGAACTCGGGGGGTTCTGGGATTCCATGCTGGCAGAAGGTCGTCATTGGTGGATCACTGCAAACTCGGACAGCCATGTTCACTGGCGCGACGGTGGCTCGGATTTCTGGCCAGGGGAATACTCAAAGACATATATTCTGGCAGAAAAGAACCACCACTCTATTCTTGAATCATTCCGGCAAGGACGTATTTTCGTCACTACCGGAGACTTGATCTCAGAGCTTTGGTTTACGGTCTCTGCGACTGATAAACAAACAGATACCGGAGGTACATTGACGGTGAGCCGCGGTGCCGACTTAAACATCAGCATCCGTTTTCTGGATCCGGATGCCAACAATTTCAATGGCAAGAACCCGAGCGTTCAGCGTGTTGATCTGATCGTTGGTCAGATCACTGGCAAAGTTGTCGACCCGGCAACCAGCACCACAGCCTCAACCAATGTCGAGGCGCGCTTCAGCGATTCGGATTGGCGCACTGACGGCAACTACCGCGTCATCGACTACACCCTGAGCGACGTGCAAGCTCCGCTATATCTGAGAGTGCGCGGCACCAATACCACTGAACTTGAACCCGAGCCTGATCCGGCGGGCGAAAACCCCTGGGACGATCTCTGGTTTTATTCAAACCCCATTTTTGTGCAGGTTGAATAAGGTTTCGGACAGCCTTCTGCCGGGTTGGCCACTCTCCCACACCCGGCGGTGCCCTTTGAGCGAGGATTCTGCTAGTATGCGCCCCTTTGTTTACAGCCAGCACAAATTATTGTCAGCACAGGGCCTATCTTGATCTCCACAGCCAACCTCACCATGCAGTTCGGATCCAAACCTCTGTTCGAGAACGTGTCCGTTAAATTCGCCAAAGGCAAACGTTACGGTTTGATTGGCGCCAATGGCTGCGGCAAATCCACATTCATGAAGATTCTGGGCGGCGACCTGGTGCCTTCCAGCGGTCAGGTTATGCTGGAGCCAGACGTACGGCTGGGTAAACTGCGCCAGGATCAGTTTGCTTATGAGCAGTTTACTGTGCTCGACACGGTCATCATGGGCCATGAAGAACTGTGGAAGGTAAAATCCGAGCGAGACCGCATCTACGCTCTTGAAGACATGACTGAAGCCGATGGCATGGCTGTAGCGGAGCTTGAAGTGCCGTTTGCCGAGCTGGACGGCTACACTTGTGAGTCACGCGCCAGTGAGCTGCTGCTGGGTCTGGATATTCCGCTGGAACAACATACAGGACTCATGAGCGCCATGGCGCCAGGCTGGAAACTGCGTGTACTGCTGGCACAGGCATTGTTTTCAGACCCTGATGTGTTGTTGCTGGACGAACCCACCAACAACCTCGACATCAACACTATCCGTTGGCTTGAACAGGTGCTGAATCAACGTAACAGCACCATTATTATCATTTCGCATGACCGCCACTTTCTGAATGCGGTATGCACCAATATTGCTGACATGGACTACGGTGAGCTGCGGGTTTACCCCGGCAACTACGATGACTTCATGATGGCCTCAACGCAGGCTCGCGAACGTCTGTTGAGCGAAAATGCCAAGAAGAAAAACCAGATTTCAGAGCTTCAGGCATTTGTGAGCCGCTTTTCTGCCAACGCCTCCAAAGCCAAACAGGCAACTTCGCGCGCCCGCCAGATTGAAAAAATCCAACTGGAAGATGTCAAACCTTCCAGCCGTGTCAGTCCTTATATCCGATTCACCGAGAACAAACGGCTGCACAGACAGGCACTGATCATGGAGAATGCCGGCAAGTCGTTTGACAAACCCCTGTTCTCCAAACTCGGGCTGCAGATTGAGGCTGGCGAACGCGTGGCTATTATTGGGCCTAACGGCGCAGGTAAAACCACTTTGCTGCGTTGCATGATGCAGGAAGTTGCACTGGACTCAGGCAAATTAAAATGGGCCGAGCAAGCTGATATCGGATATTTTGCCCAAGATCACAGCAGCGAGTTTCTTGAGGAAATCAGCCTGTTCGACTGGATGAAACAATGGACCAAAGGCGACCAGCAGATGGTGCGCTCGGCACTGGGTCGTATGTTGTTCTCCAGCGACGATGTGAACAAAACTCTTCCCGTACTCTCGGGCGGAGAAAAAGCTCGTATGCTTTTTGGCAAATACAGCCTGGTCAATCCAAACGTATTGTTAATGGACGAACCCACAAACCACCTTGATATGGAATCCATCGAGTCGCTTAACCTGGCGCTGGAAAATTACCCCGGCACGTTGGTTTTTGTCAGCCACGACCGGGAGTTTGTGAGTTCACTGGCAACCCGCATTATTGATATGCAGCCCGGTGGTTTAATCGACTTCAAAGGCAATTATGAGGATTATCTGAGGAGCCAGGGGATCTATTAGGGAATACAAGTCATATTCCCTTCATAGAACATTGTTGCGTCTGACTGCTACTGGACGGACACCGGTGGCAGGCGTGATAACTCGCCGAACATGTCCATCGTTGGCAGGTCTGGTTTAAATGCCATGTGGCAAGCTTCACAACTTTCCACTAGTTGATCTCCTGCCCGCCGAATCAGAGTGCGATCTCTTGAACGGGCAGAATTGACGGCATGACGGCCCGCGTCGCTCATCTGCTGAGCAAACACGTTCCAGGCAGGTTCAGCCACCCACTCGTCATCCATTGGACCGGTTCCCGGGAACTGCAACAACGCGCCACCAATCTGAATCTGGTATGCCATGCGCTCAACTTCCCGCCACTCGGCATCGGTTTCCGGCTGCTCCCAGTCAGCACGCCAGATCGGATCCGCCGCGTGATTCACAAGCGCGACCATGACCTCATTCAGACTCACGGGCAAACGCACCTGCCCTTCGGTTGTCTGTGATTCGTTGGAACAAGCTGTCAGCGAAGCCATGGCAGCTGTCAGTGCAAACACCTTCATCTTGATCGAATACATTTGCTTCTCTCCTCTACTCTGCAGGAAAATTCCGCAGGCTATGGAACTGATAGTACAGAAACTTTGGGTCCGTTAACTATACAAGAACAACGTGAGCATGATCGAGATCAATTTTTGGGTAGAAGGCGCTCCAATTCCTAAAGGGGTGATTCAGAGGTTATCGGGCCCCTGCTCCCGATTACCTGATGCAATCAGGTTTGGCGATACACCGGTTGCGCAATTCAGATAGGCCGAAGTCTGAATCCATTGTTCATCCGGGTAGTAAGCGAACAGAAACTGCCCGCCTTTGAGATTGTCGACCACATCACGAATGGCGTGCTGCGGCACCGCGGGGCAACCATGACTGCGACCTATACGGCCCTGGCGGGCAACCCAGCTTTCATCAACATAGTCAGCGCCGTGGATAACAATGGCACGGCTGCGCGCCTGATCATTGATGCCCGCCTCCATTCCGTCCATGCGCAGTGAGTAACCGTGCTGCCCGTAATAACTTTCCTGGGTACGGAACAGGCCGATGCTGGATTGGTGACTACCTTCGATATTGGAAAAAGTCCGTGCGAAATTGTCGCCAGAGCCTTGCCCGTGCGCCACCAGCTCGCGCATAAGCAGAGAATGCTCATCCAGATCAAATAACCAAAGGCGCCGCTCTGAGGAAGCCAGGGAAAAGTCGATGACGGCGAGTCGGGTGGCCGGTTCTGCGCCATGGTTGATCGCACAGGTCATGGCTGCCAAAGCACGCTCCAGCGCCTGTGGGTTAAGATCGGGAGCAGCAGTCGCTAGCCGGGCATGCAGTTGTCTGACGTCGGCATACGCCGGGGTGAGCCCTGACGAGAGCAGCAAAGCGCACATCGCACCCATTAAGATTAGCAGGTTTTGTGGTTTGCGACTGTTTTTGTCTGTCTGATGGCTGAGCATTGCTTTTTCCCCGGTCTACTGTCCTGATTGAGCAGTTGTTGCGCAATTGTGAAGCCAATAGGAACCAAGCCGGTGTGATAAACTTTCATCAAATGACTCACAAAGTGAAAAGCGAGGGTAACTCGTGATAAAGCATTGCACAATGGCTTTCCCACTGCTTCTGAGCAGTCTTGTTGCATATGCTGCGGCAGATCAAACTCTGGCTGCCGCTGACCTGCAACAGACTCTGGCCGGCGATATAGCGCAATCCTGTGACATTCATGCTGAAATCCGCTCAGTTGACATACAGAAAGCACTGACAGAGATATACCAACGTCTGGGCTTCGAATACTTATGGCAACAACCTCAACGCCTGCACAGCTTGCAAGCGGAGTTGGTGCAACTCACAGACGATGGGCTTGAATCAGAAGATTACAGTTTCGCCTTGAACGCCGGGTCTGCGGGTGATAGCTGCTCTGAACTGCGCATCAGCGCTGAGTATTTGCTGGCACTTGAGCATCTGAGCCGTGGTCGTCTGGCGCAAGCTGACTATGAATCTGTTTGGCGTGCCAGCCCCCTGCCGACAACGTCGGCACCCCTGCTAATGGATCTGGCCATGACTGGTCTGAGTGTGGGCATCAGTACGGCATTTGATCAGGCCCGCCCGGGTTTAATGCAGTATCGCAGCCTGCGCGCCACCTACGCTGCCATGGACAAATCCCCACCAGAGAGGCTCCCTGTACCTGCCGGACCACTATTGCGTCCGGGCATAAGCGATGTCCGCCTTGAGCAGATCAGAAAGCAGTTGCTGGAAGATGGTTTTTTGTCTGCCAGCCAGGCGGAGGACGTGTCGCCAGAATTATACGACGGGACACTGGAGCAGGCGGTGCGTCGTTTCCAGTCAAACCAAGGTTTACAGGCAGACGGGATTATCGGACCACAAACAATCCGCGCCATGAACATCACACTGAAACAACGCCTGCAGCAAGTGCAGATCAATCTGGAACGGCTGCGCTGGATCAATGCTGAGCGCAGCGATTATCTGCTACTGATCAATGTTGCAAGTGGCCATCTGCAGCTTTTACGCGGTAATGACCTAATCTGGCAAGCGCGCGCGCAGACGGGGCGGGCGAGTCGACCAACACCAGCGTTGGTGTCCAATATAAATCGCATTACGCTGAATCCGGGCTGGACCGTGCCGCCCACAATTTTGCGAGAAGACATCTTGCCTCAGATACGTCGAAATCCTGAGTATCTGGAATCGCGCGGCATTCAAATTCTCGATGCGCAAGGCAATCAGTTAGAACCACAGCAGATAAACTGGAGCAATCCTCGTGGCATTGTACTGCGACAACCACCGGGACCGACCAATCCCTTGGGGCAGATTGTGTTTCGCCTGCCTAATCCCTACTCAATCTACCTGCACGACACGCCGAGCCAGCAGTTATTCCAACAGACCAATCGCAATGTCAGCTCCGGCTGTGTGCGTGTGGAAGACGCAGATGGGCTGGCGGAACAGTTGTTTGCCCACCTTTCTGAATCACAACGTGAACGTATTGCCGGGCAACTGGCCAGCGGCCAGACACACGAAGTGCCGCTGATGAACGGACCTCAGGTGATCCTGGCATATTGGACAGCTTATGCTGATGAAGACGGGCGGCCGGCTTTTTTCCCGGACACGTATGGGCTTGATCCGGTATTGGGCGCTGCTCTGGCTGATTAGGAAACTGCTCAACCTGAGAGCATCGCTGGGATCACGATGCAGGCCGATGAAAATCTCCCGATCTTTCGGGTTGATACACAACTTCTTCGATACTGACAGACAACAGCCCGCCACCCGGTTTAGGCCATTCGATGTGATCACCTTGGGACAGACCGAGCAATGCGCTGCCCACAGGTGCAAGCACAGAAATTTTATGACCGCTGGCATCCATGTCTCTGGGATATACCAGTGTCAATTTGAATTCTTCCGACGATGACTGCACTTTGAATCTCACAGTGGAGTTCATGGATACCACAGTTGGAGGCATATCCTTGGGTTCAACAATTTCAGCCCTGGCAAGTTCAGCTTCCAGTTCTGCTTTGCCCGGAAATGCGCCGACTGGCAGTGACTCCATCAAGGCCTCGAGCCTGTCTGCGTCGAATGTAGAAATGATGATTTTAGGTCTGGTACTCATAGCTTTTCACTTTAAAATATAAAAATTGACAGCACGTCATGCGACATCGCAGGCAAGAGAATATCAGGTCACGTCAGACAAATCCCAATATTAGCGTACTGTGCGGAGCTGTTTTGATGCTGATCAATGATTTCTGAATGCAAAAGACTCCATAATCAGGTCTGCCTACGCAAGTTGTGTGTCAGACAGTCAGGCATCTTTTGCCTATGGCGGAACATGTTCTTGTATCACATCCATTAATGATCAAAAATTTCCGGATCAGCTTCTCCCGTAACATGAAGAAGACCCCAGGCGCCTTTATCTGCCCGCATCAAAGCGTGATCGACTAACACATAGGTTCCGGGATAGTCCACGGTGAATTCTACAATCGAAGCGCCGCCGGGCAAAACGGCTGTGGTCTGTACATTATGGAACTGTGCGCCACCGATATTGGCTTCCGGGTAGACAGTATCAAATATTTCTCCAACCACATGAAACGACGAAGCCAGTGCAACGCCGCCGTTACCAACATAGAGGCGCACGCGATCGCCAACCTCTGCTGTCATGCTCTCCGCAAGAGCCCCGGTGCGGCCATTAAAAACCACATAATTTGGATTACTATCCAGCATCTTCCGACCATCAAACACTTGCAGGCCTCTTCGGCCAATTGTCCCTGTTGTGAACAACTCACCCTGAACGATATAAAACTCACGATCTACTTCAGGCAGACCACCCTCCGGTTCAACAAGAATCATTCCATACATACCATGACTCATATGAACCGCCATATTGGGCACTGCGCAGTGATAAATATATAACCCGGGGTTAAGTGCGCGGAACCGAAAAGATTTTTCTTCACCTGGTGCCACAACGCTAGCCTCACCGCCACCGCCTGGACCGGTCACAGCATGCAGATCTATATTGTGCTCATGAAGACTGCTCTCATGATTGCGCAGCGTAAAATTTACCGTGTCACCTTCACGAATTCTCAGCATGGGTCCGGGAACCTGTCCGTTAAAAGTCCAGTAGTTAAAACTGATACCTGGCGCTAATTCAGCCAAAACTTCTCGGGTTTCCAACTCCAGACTGATCTGCTGTGGCGCACGGCGCACCGGCGGTGGCACCGCACGTGGATCTGCCGCGATATCATCGACTTTTTCAAAGTCACCAATGCGACGAAAGAACTCCAGCACGTTGCCTAAAGGTAGCGCTGGCCCACTGGCTGGCCCATAGGTTTCTCCGTATTGTGGGTACTGCAACAAATGGCGAGTCCCCAGTGAGATCAATATAAACAGAGCCAGAGAACTCACAAAAATCGCCATGGAGGTCAACATCCCGGCAGGATAATCCAGCCTGTGGATCAATCTCATAAAAAAATACCAAGAGGCAGTGGCGGCAGCGGCCAGAGTTAGTACCTCCAGAAGCGAAATACGCACATTCCAGATCAAGGCAGGACCGCCAAGAACGAGCATGGTAATCACGACCAGGAGCATCACTGCAATAACAGCATAAACAAGCAGGCCGGATAAACGCTCAAGATTTGGCTTCATAAATAGTATCCTTTTGATCAGTAGTTTGTTATCAACACAGATCGAACAACGCAGCGGGCCCCAGCTATTTTTCAGGATTCCACCCTGTTGGATTTTTTGTGACAACTATTTTGATGGACCGATCAAAATCGGAATATAACGCATCGCAAAACACATCAATGCCAAAAACCAGAGCGCGGCGGCCACCTCAAGCCAATACCATCCGCCTGAGACTGAAGCAGCAATACGAGTGAGAGCTGCAAGACTCAACAGTATGATTGAAGTTGTTAACAAATAATGACTTTTTAAAACACGCCCGGTATGTCCCAGTGCTGCCCGTGCACCGACACTGATAATCATGCTGGTAATGGCGCCTATGGTCAGTGCATGCACGGCAGCGCTTACAGGAATAAAACCAGTCAGAGACAGCGTCCACAGCAGAATGCCCGTCACCAGCCAGGCATAGGACAAGTGCATCATCCATACAAGTGGATCAGACAAGGTCAGCCAGAATTTCCAGCGCAACAACCGCCAGGCCTGGGCCACAAAACAGCTAAACCCCAGAGGTATAGCGATTACAACAGACCACCTGAATATGACGCTTGCCACAAACAGCAGCAGCAAACCAATGGCAAGCTGATCAACCCGACCATAAGGTGAAGGCAAGCTGGCCGGAGACAGCTCCTCACCCTGTGGCGCTTGCCGTCGCAACCAGTTGCCGGTAAAGGCAGGGATGATACGCCCACCTATCACATTGATCAGCACGATCACTAGCCACAGCTGGGCCCACAGCACGCGCTGCAGATCAACACCTGGCAACAGTTGCAATTCTCCGGCATGAAACAACATATCAGTAAGGCTGAGCGTGACAAGCAGCCCCAGCACTTTATAGTTGCGTTTGTTACGAGCGCTGATCAGTTCACGTGCAACAAGCAGACATAATATTGACCAGAAAAGCGCATCGCCCAAAGCGCTCAGCGCTGGCGACAAGATTGCCAGCCGGCCCAGCAACCAGACGGCAGCCAGAGTCGCCAAAGGCCATCCTGATACCGGCGGACGGGAAGTCCAATTGGCCACTGCAGTCAGTATGAAACCGGCAATCGCAGCTGCCATCAGCCCCATCATCATGTCGTGTGCATGCCAGTGTATCGGCGCCCTGGACCACTCCAATAGCAGGGCCCCGTTCCAGACAAAAACCCACAAGATAATTGCTGAAATACTGTAGATAAAACCCAGCAGGAAAAATGGCCGGAAGGCAAAAGAAAATAATCGACTGACAAATGTTTTCACTTTATTCCCATTTTTTTTATCATGCGGTATAGATTGCCGCGATCAAGACCAAGCGAGCGGGCCGTCTCAGCGACATTGCGCTGATGGGCCTGAAACCGTCGACTGATCAACTGATGCTTGTACTGCTCGACCGCCTGCTGAAAGCTGACATTATCAGCCGGGGCACATTCGATGGACCGGGCAGTGGAAGTCAAAGGCACTTCATGCCCCAGATCTTCACGCAGAATTTGCGTCACACGCTGGCGCTGAGACTGTCTGGCTGTTGCTCTGACAGTGGCTCTGGCCAGAACATGCTCCAGTTCACGGACATTACCTGGCCAGGCATATTCCTTTAGCCAGCGACTTGCATCTGGCGCCAGTCGCAGCGTGCGTAATCCATAACGTCGTTCGTTGAGCTGGAGAAAATGGCCAGCCAGTTGCAATATATCCTCAGCCCGGTCTCTCAGCGGCGGGATAGTAATAGGGTAAACGCTCAGCCGGTGGTACAGGTCAGCACGAAAACGGCCAGCCGCTACCTCTTGCTCAAGATTACGATTGGTGGCTGCTATCACGCGCACATTCACGGTGTGCAGCTTGTCACTGCCCACGCGCTGTATCTCGCCACTTTGCAGAGCCCGCAGCAGAGTGGCCTGCAGAGCCAGCGGAAGCTCGCCGATTTCATCCAACAGCAATGTGCCCTGATCTGCCAGCTCAAACTTTCCGGCCCTGGCGCTAACTGCTCCGGAAAACGCACCAGCGGTATGCCCGAACAACTCACTTTCTGCCAGTGATTCTGGCAGTGCCGCGCAATTTACATGAACAATGATTTTGTCAGAACGTGGCGAGTTGAGATGAATAAAGTGTGAGACCAGCTCCTTTCCGGTACCGGTTTCTCCCTGAATGAGAACTGGCAGATCAGATCTTCCGACCATCTCTGCTTCACGGCGCAATCGTGTCATGGCCGGACTGTCACCAATTAACTCCTTGTCGGCTTTGTCCCGAGAGACACTGTGCAGCACAAGTTGATGTCGCTCAAGATCGTGGGATAAACAATTTATCAGTTCAGCTGCGCGAATGCTCGCTGCTGCAACCGATACAAATGTATCAAGCAAAGGCAGATCAAGACCGTCGAACTTTCCGGCCTTCAGCGCATCCAGTGTCAATACTCCCCAAATGCGCCCATCAACGTGTAGCGCGGCACCCATGCAATCGTGCACATGCAAATGGTGATCTTCCGACTCTACCAGCCCATCATAAGGATCAGGCAGCTGCGAATCGGCTGCAAAACGCAGTACACCGCGACTATGAAGAATCTCCTTCAGGCGGGGCTGTTCATCCACCACAAATCGCCGCCCCATGGTTTCGAGACTCAACCCGCGCACAGCGCGTGGCACCAACTCACCGCCTTCAAGCTGTAACAAAGCTGTGGCGTCACATGGAAAACAGGTCATCAATGCATCCAGCAATCGCTTGAAGCGCGCCTCGACTGGCATGTCACGCGACAGGTCAGCGACGATTTCCGAAAGCTCCTGCAACATCTCTTGATACTGGTTCATATTCCACCGCAAGTGTATTTTTTACATCGTATGATGTCTTTTATACATCATATATTAAGATGTATTTAACACATCCTATGCTATCAAGCCATTGACAATCAAGGACTATATTTGTTGGCACGCTAACTGCTTACAACCTTGCACGATGAGACTATTACTTGAGGATGCAAAGATATGAAGAATGATTACCGCTTGCGCAAGGCGATTACCGCACTCACTGCAGCTGCCAGCCTGACCCTTGGCCTGTTGAGCAGCAGCCATGCTGCGGAAGTAACCGTCGCCATGACCGTGAAAGAGGTGAACGTGGCCATCAATAATGCTGGCGAAACCCGCAGTATGTGGACCTACGATGGCACCATTCCGGGACCTTTGGTCCGGGTTCGTCAGGGCGATGTAGTGAAGTTTTCCATGCACAACGATGCGGCCAATGGCAACAGTCATTCCATGGACTTTCATGCTGCGCGGGTTGATGTTCTGGATGAATTTTCAGATGTGAGCCCGGGAGACTCCAAGCACTACGAGTTTCGTGCTGACTACCCCGGTGTATTCATTTATCACTGCGGAAGCGAGTCCATGGCGGAGCATATCAGTCGCGGCATGTACGGCGTCATCATTGTAGATCCTGCAGAAGGCTACAGTGACGCGTATCCTGAGCCGGATCGCGAATACGTGCTGGTGCAGGGAGATCTGTTTGAGGAAGGCAGCTCCGCACACGACATCACTGCAGGCAATACCTGGGAAGCAGCGTTGATCAATGGCAAAGTCTTTCACTACGACCCGGTGCATGATCCTAACGCCAGTCTTGCTCTGGAGGCCAAGCCTGGTGAGCGTGTGCGTATATTTTTTGTAAATGCCTCAATCAATGACACGGCCGCCCTGCACCCTATTGCCGGAATCTGGGATCGCGTCTGGGACAATGGCAATCCCAAAAACATCAGCCACGGACTGCAAACTGTCAATGTTGCGCCGGCACATGGCATGGTTCTGGATCTGATTCCTCCCGCCGACCGACCGACCAATAATGCCATCGTTGACCACCGGATGAAGGCTGCCATGGGCGGAGCAATTACAGTTCTGATGAATCATGAAGACGCTGATCCGGAAAAGGGACGCAACGGCAATCTGATTCTTCGCTGAAAACCAACACTGGAGTCACACAATGAACGTAACCAACCTGGCGAGCATTGCCAGCGCGTTGGTGGCAGCGGCGGCGCTGGTCACAGCAGCACCAACGCAAGCCTTCGCTGACGCGGAATCCATACTGCAATCCCAATGTGCATCCTGCCACGCACTTCAGGCGCCAGTGAACAACATCGCCAAAAGTGAACGTTTAAGCCGCATCGCACCTCCGCTGCACTTTGCTGGTAATAAATACAACCGGGACTGGCTGGTTTCATGGCTGAGCAATCCCTCGCCCATTCATCCGGCGGGTTACTTTCCGCAGCGCCACATTATCAATACAGGAGATGGTGACACACTTGATACGGACGTAAGGTTTGCGCACCCGACGCTGAGCACTGCGGAGGCCGATACAGTGGCGACAGCCTTGATGTTATTAAAAAGCAAATCCGCTTTGATCGAAGCCGATACCTATCAACCCGGCACAGTAGCGATGCGCATGGGCGTAATGGATTTCCGCCGCTTCAAAGGGTGTGATGCCTGCCATCAGGACAGCACGACCTCTGGAGGATTGTCTGGGCCTTTGTTGTATAACTCGGCCCGGCGTTTGCAAGCTGCCTATCTGTCGTCATTCATCCTCAACCCTGTTGCCTGGGATCCCAACACGGTCATGCCCGTCCTTGAAATGAATGAACCCGCTGTGCACAAGTTGGTGCACTACCTGATGATGCTGGAGGAGTAACTATGCGTAATCAGCTTAAAAATATTGTGCGAGTTACCGGTATCGGCGCTCTTACTTTTTTGGCGAACCCGGGTATCGCGTTCGGAGCAGAAGCAGACGGTGCAGCACTATATGACATGTACTGCGTGCAATGTCATGGCACACAGGGCAATGGCAAAGGTATCAATGCCAGCCACATAAACGTGCAGCCCCGATCTCACATCGATAAAGGCGAAATGAGTGCGCGCAGTGATGCGGAGCTCTTCAAGGTTATTGCTGAAGGGGGCCCAGCCATCAACAAGTCCGTTCTCATGCCCGCGTGGCGACACAACCTGAATGAGTCTGAGATAGAAGCATTGGTCGCACATCTGCGCAAGCTTTGTTGCGAAAACTGAAAGCAATTAAGGAGAAAAACATGAAATATAAACTGCTGCTTGGTATCTACAGCGTGTTGTGGCTGGCTCTCGCAGGACCAACCCTGGCAGAGGTGCGCAGCTTCGAAATGACGATTGAAGAGGTTGAGATCGAAGTGGCGCCCGGATTCAAAAGCAAGGTGTGGGGTTTCAACGGACAGGTTCCGGGGCCCCTTTACCATGTTAATGAAGGCGATGAAGTGGAAGTCACCGTACACAACTTCAGCACACTCAATCACACAGTGCACTGGCATGGAATCTTTCAGACCGGGTCATGGCAACACGATGGTGTACCACATGTCACACAGCACCCGATTGAACCGGGTGAGAGCCACACCTATCGATTCATTGCTGACAAACCCGGCAGCCTCTGGTACCACTGCCACGTCAATGTGTCGGAGCACGTCGGTCTTCGCGGCATGTGGGGGCCATTGGTCGTCGCTCCGGCAGCGCCGACCGAGATGGAAAAAGCCGTCACCAAGGATGCCATCCTGATGTTCTCGGGCTGGAATTCAGAGGTCGCTGACAACTATGGGGAAGGCGGTCACCCCGGACAGGTTATCAACTACTTCTCAATCAACGGTAAGTCCTTTCCAATGACCCAGCCATTGCGCGTGAAAGAAGGTGACGTGTTACGTATGCGGCTGTACGCAGCTACCATTCCGGTCGCTTTTCACTTACACGGCCACGACATGCTGATCACACATAAGGACGGAAAAGCGTTAAGCCACCCATACGAAGCTGATGTGGTCGCGATGCAACCAGGTGAACGTTACGACGTGATTGTGCACATGAACAATCCCGGCATATGGATGACACATGATCACATTGATCATCACACAACCAACAACGGTAAAGAACACGGAGGCTCGATGCTGGTAGTTGAATACGAGGAAATTGAAAAACCCGATTTCTATGAGTGGCGTGATGTGGAGTATGAACCTGATTTCTACATGATTGAATCCATGGCGGAGCCGAAGGGTCAACATTCTATCGAGCACTTTCGAGGGCGGGATCTGCTTGAGTTCTGATCTGGCTGAAGTTTATGGTGCTTCACTGGGATACTGCAGGCAACGATAATGCTTCGCCTTCCTATGTAGCAATCATTTCCGGTAACAAACTTTGACTCATCCGACGCAAGGTAAAGTACCCCATACGCAATATCCTCAGGCTCACCGACATGACCGATGGGGTGGCGATTATCAAGCATCTGCCTGAATGCCTTGACTCCCACCGCAGACTCTTCAGCCAGCGCTGCTACCAGTGGCGTCCAGATAAAGTCGGGATGTACAGAGTTGACCCGAATATTGTCTTTTGCATAAATCAGCGCATCATTTTTCGTCATCAACCGGACAGCGCCTTTTGATGCATGATACGGCGGCAGGTCTGAAGCCCCTATAATGCCGTAAATTGAGGACAAGTTGATTATGCTTACGCCACCGTGCTTTTGCATTACGGGGATTGAATGTTTGGTACAGAAGAAAACGCCGGTAACGTTGACACTCATGACTTTATCCCACTCTTCCCTGGTGATTTCATGAGTGGGTTTGTTCACACCAGCAATACCGGCGTTATTAACCAGTATGTCTATCGATCCGAATTCTTTGGTGATATCGGAAAAAGCGCTGCTGACATTATCTTCATCTGAAGTATCAACATGCCAGTATTTGGCTGTGCCACCGAATGCCCGGATTGCCTCTACTACTTTCGAACCTTCTTCTTCCGCAATATCAGTGACAGCGACCTTTGCTCCTTCCCTGGCCAGCTCCAGACAAACTGCCCGACCTATGCCTAATGCACCGCCAGTAACAATAGCTACCTTGCCTTCTACTCTTTTCATGATCTTCTCCTTATTCCTGGTCAATCAGTAATCCAGACGAGAACTCTGTCATCAGCGAAGTGGCATTATCTGTAACGGGCATTTCCCTAACACAGCCCTCTGTTCAGCAATTATAGTATTGGTCTTGAACTAATATTGATCGACATCAACAGTGCCGCTTCCAGGTACAGCACAATCAGCGCGGGTACAGAACAATTGCAAAGGAGCCGTCCAATGGCGTCAGTTAAAGACAACCGAAACAATACTTCCAATTCCGCCATTACGGGCAGTCATAGTCTGCGTCTGTTCCAGCTGTTTGATATCGAAATCCGACTCGACCTAAGCGTGTTTGTCATTTTTGCGCTGATTGTATTCAGTCTGGGCAATAGTGTGCTGCCGCAGTGGCATCCGGAATGGAGTGTTTCTGTGTTATGGACTACGGCAACGATATCAGGGGTTGTGTTTTTTGCCTCGTTATTGGCACATGAACTGTCGCATGCGGTAGTGTCCGGGCATTACGGAATCCCGGTGCCCAGAATCACGCTGTTTCTGTTCGGCGGCATGGCAGAGTGCGATCGCGAACCCGATCGACCAAAAGTAGAATTCCTGGTCGCTATCGCGGGACCATTGATGAGCTTCGCCATAGCCATGATCTGCATTAACCTGGCCTTCTGGCTGGTTGGCGACGCGGAAGTGATGGAGTCTCTGAATGCGGGGCGTCTCGAGGCAATGGCCGCATTCGGTCCTGTAGCCACCTCATTGCTCTGGCTCGGCATGATCAACATGGTTATTGCCATCTTTAATATGGTGCCGGGTTTTCCGATGGATGGCGGGCGTGTTTTCCGCGCGGCGATCTGGGCGGCCACGGGCGATCTTCTCAAGGCCACGCGCTGGGCCAGCAACCTCGGGCGCTACTTTGGCTGGACGCTGATGTTTCTGGGCATTTTGAGTCTGATGCGCGGCGAAGGACCAGGTGGCCTGTGGTGGATCATGATCGGCTGGTTCATCTCCAGTCTTGCCGCAGCGAGCTACCGGCAACAGGTGATCGACAGTGAACTGACTGGCCGCAAAGTATCCGATCTGATGCGCACTCATTTCGAGTCGGTTGATGCCGGCATTGCGCTATCTGATTTTGTCGATCAGTACCTGCTGCGCAGCACACAGGAGCTCTGGCCGGTGCTGGAAAACAACAAGCTGGCAGGCGTCGCTTCTCTGACTCAGGTGACGGGCCTGTCGCCTGAGCAGCGTAGCGGGAAAACGGTCAGGAACATCACAGTGCCGGTGACGCCGATGAACTCGCTGGGCCCGGATCAGTCAGCGCGCGAGGCACTCCGGCAGCTCAGTCGGGGTGGCGACGATGCACTCCCGGTGATCACTTCTGGCGAGGTTGTCGGCCTGCTGAAGTACAGTGATGTAGTGAAGTGGATGAGCCTGAGCGGGCATACCAGGCTTTGACGGCAATCCTCGCCTGAAACACCAAACAGTTGCTCCGGAAGGGAGAGCATCATGACAACTGGCTTCAGGCAGGTTATTCTCTTCAGCGAAACAGACCTACCGGTCCCTCGTAAAAACGGAGTATGCAATGAACTCATCCGCCACCATAAGGCTGCACATAGGCAATGCCATTCCCCCCGGCAATGAAAACGCGACCAACGACATTATCGCCCTATGGCAAGAGATGGCTGGATATTTCACACAGAGGCACTTTGTCTCCCGCCACGATACAGACATCAGAAGCGAAGCCCGACCTTATCAAATCACACTGAATATCAGCCAGCTCTTGCAAACCCTGAAGGATGCCGTATCTGAGTCAGGTTCTTTTGCTCTTCACCGTCAGGCTCATGTAGACAATGCGGATATTACCCTCGGCGGAGATCTCACTGTAACCATAACAAGTAAAAACCGCGAGTTGGCAGAAGAAGAAAGCTATCAGGTCGCAACGGCTTTTATACAGCAACTGATTATGGCCGCCAATATCGCCTGCCCCGGCTCCATGCAGATTCTGGATGCCCGTTTTGTCGGCGAAGGTGCCCATCGCTATGAGGCGCAACACTACGACGCCAAGACGTTCCATGGCGCACACAAAGCGGCCGTCGAGAACAACTGGCCAAAACTAGAGAAGCCATCGTTCGAAAAAGTTTGGGATTGGCTGGAAAGCTGTGAAGTCAGTCAAACCTACACCGCCATCAAAAATATCAATAAGGTTCTGTTTACGCTTCTTAAGGTGGCAGAGCAGCGTCACGACTATAGTGCCAGAACCGTCCTGCTGATTATGTACCAGATAGAGATGCTGCTCGATTGCAGGCAATCGAACTCATTGGATCTCATCCGGGATCGCACTCGCCTGATCCTGGGTGATATTCCCGAAGCAGCAGACTGCCTGCGGGAATTATACGAAGTGCGTTATCAGTTGTTCATGGGCGCCCATCCGGTTCACCCGCCACCCCTGATATGCCACACGACTGAAAGCGCTTTAAGAGAACAACTGGCGCAACACAACAGTGCTGTCGAATCGGGAACAGCACTGGTTTTGAAACTGCTGCAAGACCTGATTGCTCACAATGCATACGGTTATTCATTCACGCAAAGTTTTACACGAAATTGAATAACTCGGGCGAAGGAATGAAGGTGAGATGTGAGTAGTATTGTTACTGTATGCATGAAACCAGCGATTGATCTGTTTTGTGAAACTGAGCGCCTGATTGACGACGGCAAAAGCAGATGTCAGATATTGCATCGTGCGCCTGGTGGCGGCGGTATCAATGTCGCCCGCAATCTCCACGGCATGGGATTGAGTGTGCTGGCGGTCCTTGCGGCCGGTGGCGCCTATGGCACGCAGCTTCAAAAAATGCTGACTGCCGACAAAATTCCCTTTCGCTGTTTCGACATCGAAGACGATACTTGTCAGAACATCGGCATCAGTGAAACATCCACGGGTAAGATGTATCACCTGGTATTCCCTGGACAACAACTGAAAGAATCTGAATGGCAGAGCGGCCTGAACTTCATTAACACTCTCGAGCCAAAACCAGAGTACCTGGTCCTGAGCGGGCGTCTGCCACAGGGCGTACCCGATGATTTTTATGGTCGTATCGCTGCAGACGCAAAGGAAAAAGGCATAAGAGTCATTCTGGACACCTCTGGCAGGGCATTGACGGCGCCACTAAAAGCCGGTGTCTACCTTGCCAAACTCAACCGCGCAGAGTTTGCCGACAGCGGTTATCGTGGCAGCCTTGATGACTACCCGGGCATGCTCGCCGCCATGGCTGAAATGGTGGCGAAGGGGAAGGCTGAGGCGCTCATTGTCACCCTTGATGCAAACGGAGCGCTACTGACAACTCGTGATGGCAACAGCCTTCACCTCCGCCCGCCGCCGGTTAATGTGGTCAGTCATGTCGGCGCGGGGGACAGCTTTGTTTCGCTGCTTGTGTATCAACTGTACCACGGTAAATCAGTGGTAGAAGCCTATCAGTACGGAGTGGCAGCAGCTGCAGCGAAAGTTCAGATACCAGGCAATTCCCTCAATGATTTAAATTTGGTCGAATCTATCTACCAGCAGATAGCACGTTCCAATGGCTGAGGGCTTTGCCACCAAAGGCACTACTCCCACGTTCCATCGGGCCTTCGGCACGCAGTACCAGTAAGAGTTTCGTTCCGTCCGTCTATAACCGCCTGCATTGTGTAATTGCGACAGGGCTGGCCTGTGGCGGACTGGAATGTACTGGTGGGCTGGACTTCATAGCGATACCCTGTGTCGGGATTAACCCACTGTGTACTTCTACCGGTTTCTGCGTTTTCCAGAGCCAAACCGGTCTGGCGTCTGTCATTCTCGTCCATGCGGCCGCCAATCGCTCCGCCCACTACAGCGCCGATAATCGCACCACCGATAGTGGCAGCAGTGCGGCCGGAGCCGCCTCCTACCTGACTGCCAGCGGCAGCACCTGCTGCGCCTCCGATTACCTGGCCTGTTTGAGCACGCGTGGCGCAACCATTTGCCAGCACAGTAGCGCTTGATAACAGCAAAATACCGGTCATAAGTTTAAAGGAAGTCATAACATTTCCCTCCGTCGGCTACAGCCTGTTTATATTTCTGTACCAACATTTGAACTGTTGAATGAGGAATTGTCTGTGGGGTTTCGCGCATAGCGTCAGCTTTTACTCAATGGCGTCATGATGAACTTGTTATTATTCTGGAAGCATCGGTATGTTGGCAGACGCACAGACAAATTACTTAGATCGCGAAAAACTTTAGCTAGCCGAGATACCGCCAATCCTTGGCGATTGCTATTACTTCCTATTTTATACAGTGAGGTGAACATGCCAGATCAGGTAGCTATTGCGCCGCACATTCACGCCAGGGCCGCTCTATGTGCCGCAGTCATCGCCGCTGCAGCATTCACTGTTCTGGAAATGATCCTGGCTTCGGTTTTTAGCGGGAACAATCCCTGGCTTCCTCTGCGGATGATCGCTGCTATTGGCATGGGCGAAGGCGTGTTGCAGTCGCCTGCAACCTTCGATGCCCGGATCATATCGGTTGCATTGCTGATTCACCTGGGACTGTCAGTGATTTTTGCTTTTGTGTTTGCAGAGATCGCCAGAGGGCGTGACATTGGCATCGCGATAGCCTTGGGCGCCGCGTTTGGTCTCATCAAATACCTGATCAGTTTTTATGGCATGACATGGATATTCCCGTGGTTCTCCATGTCACGCGGCTGGGCCACTGCCTTCTCCCATGTGTTCTATGGCGCTGTGCTTGGCTGGGTTTACGCCACGGTGGTACAGGAGTCGCTAAAAAAACGACTCCATGGCGCCGACAAACCTCTGAGCGACAATTGGCGCAAAGAATTGGGCTGAGCGCCCCATTCATCGTGCCGTCTCCATTGCTACGGATAGAGATACAGTCTCTGCGTATCACCGCTGGGATACGTAATCAGATAATCTGCAATACCATCGCCATTGAAGTCGTGCATGGGTTGCAGCGCGATACGACCGGAGGCATTTGGTGTGCTACTCATGTCTACCCGGTAACTCACGCGACCCCGGCGCAATTTCCCTCCTTCTTTCAAAGAGATCACACCCTGAGCATCAATGCGCACTTCCTCTATCGAAGGAGTGGCCTGCAGAATCGCTTTGAGGCCAGGCCAGTCAGCCGGCCGCGGCACCAGAGGTTGCTGCATCAGCGTGTCCTCGCCCCCCAGAAATATGAGGGAATACTCGACAAGGTTGGGAAGTTCCTCCAGCGGCCGGACCACCAGACCCGACTGCTGGCCGTGTGGAATGGCCAAGGCGGAGAATGGGCGTCCAACATAGTAATGATCTCCCGAAAAAGGCAGCACGAGAATATTGGCCTGTTCGTCAAATTCGACAATCAATTCCTGGTTCAGGGCACTTGCCAGAAACGCGGGTCGGTCTGCCACCAAAGGATGCGCGAGTATCGCCCGCCCGTTGTGTGTGATGAAGAGGATGTCGCCGTCTTCACTCAGGTAAGTACCGGGTACTTGCCCTGCCTTGGCCTGGAACACCGCCACGGGCAGCACCACACTCAGGGAGTCGGGCGTGATGATGGTGAGTTCACCAGTGGTGGAATCCTGCCTGACTTCATTGCCGGCGGGTTCGTACTCATCAAGCAGCTGAATGGCGCGCAGCAGACTGTGAGCCGTGTCGTCTTGCGCCGGTGCAACTACGTCGCTGCTAAGGTCAACTGCCTGCACGAAATTGGCACCGATCCAGGGAAGTTTATGCAGCGCAGGGGTCAGCACCAGACCGGCCGGAATAAGGGCGCCGGCGGTGAAACGAACATTGGGCCCCAGTACCACGCCCTCCGCAAAGCTTGTGCCTGGGCCGATAACGACGTTTTCCAGGCGGGTCCCTGATGGGATCAGCGTGTTCTGGATAGGCGGTGTAGGCGCGACCACAATACCATCACTGCTATTCTGCCCCGGAACCACGCCGCTGACCGGACTCAGTCGCTTGGCAGCACTCTCTTGCGCCAACAGCGATTTCAGCTGCGACTCAACAGAGGCCAGCGCCGGTAATCCAGCCAGATTCACCAGTTCCATCTGATCCTGCGTGATGTTGTACAGTTCGAATTCCTCCGGTTCAGGGGTCACCTTAACCTGTTTGCGGAACGCTACCGGATACACGCCCGGATCGTTTTTATTGCCCAACTCCAGTGTCACCTCATCCTGCACGCCACGCTGGCCGGGGGTACCCGGTGAGCTCCAGAATTGTGGATTGTCGAAGTAGCGGGAATACTTCCACAACGCGCCATTGAGCCGGGCAATAACTGTCTCGATATGGTTGGGCTGGACAACAGATGCGTAGGAAAGCCCAATGAGATTGGTCTGGTTCAGGCCCCGGCTGGGATCGTCGTCGCTCATGAAATAGATCGGAGCATCCAACTCAGCAGGCGATGCCTGGCCTCGTATCACTGCTGATATGTCCTTACCTATTAATGGGCGTGCATCCGAGAAATCGCCCTGCATCTGCTGGCGTAAACTCTCAGGGTCCAGACCAGCCAGTCCCAACAGCGTGGGCAGGATGTCCACGTGGCTGGTGAGCATGTCGGTAGAGCCCGCGTTCTGGTGCCAGGCGGGATGGGAAATGATCAAGGGAACATGCAGCGCCTCCTCGTAAGCGGTATACCACTTCTGGTGCAGACCGCCGTGCGAACCGAGCAGATCACCATGGTCGGAGGTGAACACCACGATGGTGTTCTCGAAGAAGCGGGTCGACTTGAGTTTGGCATACACCTTCGCCATCTGCTCATCCACATCCTTGTGCAGCTGATAGTACAGCCGGCTGTAATCGCTATCGGCGATCGTCGGCTGGAATGCTTTGCGGTAAGTCTGCGCGTAACTCTTCTGGCATTTGGGTTTTCTGAGCAATGTATCAGCGCTGGATAACAAGAAGCGCTCGTCGAACAACTCCTCTGGCACCGCGTCTTCGACGCTGTAATCCCAGGCACCCTGCTCTCCGGAGCCTAGCCGGGTAAATTGGCCAAAGGTAGCAATGTCGTGAGGATTCAACAGGCTGCAGACCATCAACCAAGGTGTCTCGTCGGGGTTGGCGTCCAGTTCGGCAAGAAGTTCTGCGGTCTGGCTGGAGATGGCTTCGTCCCGGCCTTTTTTGCCACGGGCAGAGGACGCTGAGTTCATGGGATCTGTGCCATGTGGCTCCGGTCCGATCCAGCCAGTGAAACCGTAGCGTTCCAGACGGCCGGCAGACAAATACAAGGCTTCCTTGTCCGGATCGCGGTTGCCGTTTTCGTCGTAGCTGGTCAGGGACTGGTGCGTGCCCGGCACCTTCAGGTCCGCTTCCGAGACGTGCCATTTCCCCTTGTAAAGCGTGCGATAGCCTGCCGTGCGGAAATAGTTGCCCATTGTGGGCACGCTGTCCGGCTCCAGCCAGAACATGTCTGGATCATTGGCCAATTTGGCACTGCCGTCTGTGTTCGCAAGGCCGTGCAGGGAGGGATAATGTCCCGTGAAGAAACAGCCACGGCTGGGCGCGCAGGCAACGGATGCGGCGTAGTGACGCTGGAATTCAATGCCGGTCTGGCGCAACGCTTCCTCTGTGCTCAGGAACGTCTTGCGAAAACGGGCCAGCGCTTCCGATTCGTAAGGCGGCGGGTAACGTGCCTCGTCGATCATGATGATCAGAATATTGGGCTTGCCTGCCAACGGCGAAGGCACTGGCGTCGCAGCAGCTGCGCCACTGATGGCCAATGGACCCAGACCAGCCACACCTGCTGCGGCGATACCTGTCTTGAGAAAACGGCGGCGGTCAGTGCTCGAAGGGGGACTGTTGTTGGACATCGGGAATCTCCGTGGCATGAGCGATAGAATAATTATGAGGACAATGAAGGCGCAGCATGAAAGTGATGAGCAGAAGTCGAGAGTGTGGCATTCGTCCGTTGACTGCAATGCGTAAAAGCGTGCGCAGGTTGAGCGTACCACAGAAAGCCGGGAGGTTTTTTCGGATCATTGCGCTGCTATCGCGAGGGCGTGCGGATTCAGCGTCGCCACGCGCGACACTGCACCGCTCCATGCAGCCGGCCTTATGTCATCAGCCCTTCGAAAGCCACGTAATGTCGATGCAAAGATTCAGCCACCCCGCTGCAAGCGTCGCAAAAAAGGTGGCATTTTTTGAAAGCTCTTTACGTTAATTTTTCGGAATTCTCTACTTATAATTGCTCCGGTTTTTTGGGGATTACAGAATAAAAAAAGCAGCTACCCAGGACACTAGATAACTGCTTGATTTTGTACTACGAATTGTATGGCGCACCCGGCATGATTGATTCGCAATCCGCTGTGGCGGATTACTCACCCCTGCGGGGCGCCCTTTGGGCGTCTAAAAAGCTCCGCTTTTTATCGAACATGGGCAGTTCATCTCGTAGCCAGATACTGCAGAATAAAAAAAGGGGCTGTCCTGTTGGACAGCCCCTTTTTTCATTCTGGTGCACCCGGCATGATTCGAACATGCGACCACCTGATTCGTAGTCAGGTACTCTATCCAGCTGAGCTACGGGTGCGTAGGGCGCGTATTATATATAAATAAGCTGATTTGCAAAGCTCTTTTTTGCTTGAGACAGCATTTTCATGTCTGTTGTGCTCCGTGCTAAACTCCAGACCCTGTTAATCAATTCTGGATGGTCTTAACATGCCTGTCACAATCAAGCAAAAACTGGGCACTTCTCTTTTGACGGCCGTGATCTTCTCCGCCGGGCTGGTGTTCAGTGTACCGGCTGCCGCAGACTATAACCGCGGAATGACCGCCCTGCAGGCAGGAAACTATAATGTTGCTCTGATGGAGTTTCAGGATGCCGCACAGGCCGGTCACAGTGGCGCGCAACTGAAACTCGGAGATATGTATCGCCTGGGCCAGGGCACCACCCCGAACCTTGTTGAAGCCATCAAGTGGCTCACTCTGGCGTATCTGGATGGTTTGCGCGAACCGCTGGCAACCCTTGAGATGCTGCGCGAGAGCGTTACCGAGGCGGAACTGGTTGAAGCTGAACAGGCAGCACTTAAGTGGCTGGAAGATGCCAATCGGGTAATGTTTGCCGACGACGACACCACTTCCCTGTATCAACAGTTTTAAGTCGACACCCGAGCATGAAGCTTTCCGCGACAGCAAGCGGTGTTCTTGTACTGGCCCTTCTGGCCTCGGTGCCTGCTATTACCGCAGAACCTGCTGCCGGCCTTACAGATGTTGTCAGGTCGGCAGAAGCTGGCAGCGCCAGTGCCCAGTTTGATCTGGGCACTCGTTACCTGAACGGTGTTGGGGTCGATCAGGACAACTTTGAAGCATTGCGCTGGTTCACGCTGGCCGCTGAACAGAACAACAGCAATGCGCAGTACAACATTGCTGTAATGTACCTCAATGGCATCGGCGTCATAAAGGATCAGGAACAGGCCGTTGAATGGTTTCTTAAAGCCGCTGATAACGGTGACGTAAGCTCCCAGTTTACACTTGGCATCATTCTGTTTAACGGGCAATTGAACGTGCCTCAAAACACGGCTGAAGCCTATAAATGGTTTACCCTGGCTGGCGCCGGCGGGCATCAGACGGCCGCTGCCAACGCTGTGCTGTTGCAGGAACTGCTCCCTCCCGATCAGGTCATAGCCATGCAGGATGCAGCCAAAGTCTGGATTGAAGCATTTAATGCACGGCAGGCCGGTGTACGCGCCGAAGCAGCCGCAGAAACAGCACCATGAAAGGCTCTCTCTACCCCCTGAAATTATTCCTGATGACTCTGGGCCTTGTTATTGGCTCTCTGTTTCTGGGCGGCCAATCCCAGTCACAGGTGCAGATTGCAGATGCAAATACCGAACTTCCTGACTTCAGCACCTACTATGCCGGCGTTGACGCAATGGACGCAGGTGATTTTGATACCGCCATTCGCCTGTTTACCGAGTCAGCAGAAGATGGACTCGAAATTGCCCAGTACAATCTGGGCGTCCTGTACTTCAGCGGAAGAGGTGTAACCCAGGACTTTGCACAGGCATTTAAATGGACGCGGATGGCTGCAGAACAGGGACATACCAACGCGCAGTACAATCTGGGTACACTTTATTACAACGGACTGGGTGTAAGATCCGAGATTTTCAAACGCTGGCCCCTGTCGCTGATTTACCGAAAATCTGACCTGCAACAAGCTGCAAGCTGGTACCAACAGGCTGCAGAAAACGATCATGGTGAGGCACAATACAATCTGGCCAGCATGTATGAAACCGGTGAAGGAGTTAAGCTGGATCTGATAAAATCCCACGTCTGGGCGCGGCTGGCGCAGGACAACGAAGTGCCAGATGCCACTATACTGCTCAACAGACTCCAATCCGGTTTGTCGGCTTCACAGCTGGACCGGGCCGGACGTGAGTACGCACAGTGGGTTCTGGAGCACAGGGGTTAACTCAGAAACTCAGGCGGCCAGCATCTGAATGCGCGCAACCATTGCCTGAAGGCCGCTGCCACGTGTTGTGCTCAGATGTCGCATAAGATCAATTGATTCAAAAAATCCGTTAATGTCGAACGCGCGAATTTCTGCTGGCGTTTTGCCGTTGTAGGCAGCCAGCACAATTGCTAACAAACCTTTGACGATAAACGCATCGCTGTCTACGTTAAAAAACAAGCGCCCTTCTCTGCTCTCACTGCTTAACCAGACTTTGCTCTGGCAACCACGAATAAGATTCTCATCAACATGATCAGATGCATTCATGGGTGGCAATTCTTTGCCAAGATCAATAATGTACTTGTATCGGTCATCCCAGCTGTCAAAAAATGTCAGGGTATCAACGATGTCGGTGCTGGTAATATCAACGCCAAAGGTTTTCATGATCAGAAAAACATCCCGGTTTCCAGTTGAGCAACTTCACTCATACGATCACGGCTCCACGGTGGGTCAAAAACCAGATCAACTTTGACGTCTTTGACATTGGGTACTTTTTTAACACGGTACTCAACGTCACCCACCAGTACCGGGCCCATACCGCAGCCTGGTGCAGTGAGCGTCATGTCGATGTACACAATGTTGCTGTCGTGATCCACGAGCACTTTGTAAATCAAACCAAGATTAACCAGATCCACCGGTATCTCCGGATCAAACACAGTACCTAATGCCTGCCAGACCTGCTCTTCCTGAATTTTATCGTCTGCCGCTGGTGGAAAACTCAATGTCTCTGGCTGCAGGCCCAGGTTTGCAGCGTCAGTGCCATCAACACGCAGCATCTGACCATTGTGGACAACGGTGTAATTGCCACCCAGCGCCTGCGTAATACTGACAAAACTGTTTTTTGGGATAGTCACAGGCGTGCCATCCGGCACTCTGCGTGCCGGGCAATCTTCCTGCGCCACTACCATTTGTCTTTGCATTCAACTTTCCATCTAGATCAATTAACCGAGAAACTCTCGCCACAACCACAATGATCTTTGGCATTGGGGTTCAGAAAACGCAACTGGCGATTGACACCTTCGGTCACCAGATCAATCTGTGTTCCATTAACAATATTCAGACTCCCGCGATCAATCAGCAGTTCAACACCATCATCCAGTGTTTGTCGCAGATCGTTCTGATTAAGCTCGGGCACCAGATCAATCACATACATAAAACCGGTGCATCCACTTTCTTTCACGCTCAGACGGACAGCGCGTGCAGACTGGTCCTTTTGCAATTGCTTACGAAAGTGGTCAATCGCAGACGGCGTCACCGATACCGGAGTAGCGGGAATCGTTTGTGGATCGAAGTTTTTAACACTCATCTTATTTCCTCACAGACGTCAGAACACCCTGGCGAAAATAAATCTGTTTTAATTACATTGTTTACAGCAATAGCTGTCGAACCTTTTCCAGTGCAGCAAATAACCGGTCGATATCATCAAACGTGTTATAAAAACTGAAACTGGCGCGCACAGTACCCGGAATTCCATACTGCTCCATCAGTGGCTGTGCACAATGATGCCCTGTACGGACAGCAATTCCCTGCTGATCCAGCAGCATGCCAATATCCGAAGGATGTATTCCCTCCAGCACAAATCCAAGCACTGCCGCTTTAGATTGTGCCGTTCCTATAATTTTTAAACCCGGCACTGCCAGTGCTTTTTTTGTGGCGTAAGCCAGCAAAGCATCTTCATGTGCAGCCAGCGCAACCCTATCCAGGCTATTGAGGTAGTCAATTGCAGCGGCCAGCCCGATTGCACCGGCAATGTCCGGCGTGCCTGCCTCAAATTTGTAAGGCAGCTGATTATAGGTGGTGCCGTCAAAACTCACCGTTTCAATCATCTCGCCGCCGCCCTGGTAAGGTGGCATCTGTTCCAGCAACTCACGTTTGCCGTACAGAACGCCTATTCCGGTTGGGCCAAACAGTTTATGACCTGAGAACGCATAAAAATCACAATTAATAGCCTGGACATCAACAGGCCAATGCGCAATCGCCTGCGCACCATCAACCAAAACTTTGGCGCCAACAGAATGAGCGAGCCTGATGATCTCTTCAACCGGATTGATGGTGCCCAGCGCATTGGATACCTGATTCACAGCAACCATCTTTACGCGCGAATCAAGTAAGGCACTGAATGCCACCATATTAATGGTGCCAGACTCATCGACAGGAATCGGCACAACACTGGCACAGGTTTTCTCAGCAATCATTTGCCAGGGTACAATATTGGAGTGATGTTCCAAGGCGGACACCAGTATACGATCCCCGCTTTTCAAATTGGCGCCGCCCCAGCTTGCTGCCACCAGATTGATCGACTCACTGCTGCCACGGGTCCAGATTATCTGACTGGCACTTTCTGCATTTATGAATGCCGCCACTGTCTTACGGGCTGCTTCAAACTTTGCAGTCGCACGATCACTTAGTGTATGCGCGCCACGATGCACATTACTGTTATCACAAGTGTAGTAGTGCACCAGCGCATCAATCACCGCCTGCGGTTTTTGTGTGGTAGCCGCATTATCCAGATAAACCAGAGGATGGCCGTTGACCAACTGATTCAGAATCGGAAAGTCAGCACGGACTTTGGCCACATCAAAATTTGTATGCGATGCTGGCATCAATTACCTGCTCCTGATGCGGATAGTGATCTTACGTCACTGACTAGACTGCGGTCCTCAGAAAATCTGTCGCGCAACCAGCTTTCAAGCCAGTCCTGCAATGTCTCATCCGGCACCGATGACAGCAGCTCATTGATAAAACCAAAACTCAGCATCATACGCGCCTGTGACGGGCTGATGCCGCGGCTTTGCAGGTAATACAACGCTGTTTCATCCAGTTGACTGATGGTCGCACCGTGTGCACATTTGACATCATCAGCATAAATCTCGAGTTCGGGTTTGGTATTGATCTCTGCAGTGTTCGACGTCAACAGATTGCGGTTGCTCATCTCAGCCAGCGTTTTCTGTGCGTCTTCAAAAATATGGATACGGCCATTAAAAACAGCTTTGGCTTTGTCACCGACGATGCCCCGGAACACCTGCTGACTAGTACAGTTCGGGACACGATGTTCGATGCAGGTATGGTAATCAACCAGCTGATTGTGGCGCGCCAGATAGACGCCATCAAAATTCAGTGAGGCGCCCTGACCACAGTGGTTTAACTGATAGTCCAGTCGCTTGAGTTTGCTTCCTTCTGACAGTGTAAAACCCTTAAGCACGGCATCACGCATCAGATTCACATGCACTGCGCCAATATGGGCTGCTGACTCATGTTCCAGATTTATACGTGTGTGATGAAGATGTGCGTTTTGCCCAAGTTGGATCTCAGTCAACGAATTTACAAAACTGCTGCAGGCAACGCTGTTATCTTCACTCACAAAGTGTTCGATAATTCTTGCGTTTGCACTTTGCTCCAGCACAACCAGTGTGCGGTGGTTAGTTACTACGTTGGACTGTGTGCTGCTGACATAAACCAGATAGACAGGTTTTTCCAACACAACGTTACGGCCAACGTGAATCAGCAAACCGTCCTGAGTCCAGGCACTGTTTAATGAAGCAAAAAGATTGCGTCTGGCAGCACTCACTGAGCCTGAGACCTTGCCAAGATTCGACCTGATCAACTCAGCGGCCAATTCATCGGCTTGCGAAAACAGACAGATTCCGTCAGGCATTTCATCGGAAGCAGCAGAATCCAGCACGCCATCTACAAAAACCAGACGCGTTGCGTGCAAGGGAATCAATCGCTCGGAAACAAACTCACCCGACACACCTGAGCCGTTTGCCCAGACAGCAGATTCGTAATCTTTCAGCACCTGAACAGATGTGTACTTCCATTGTTCAATTTTTCTACCGGGCCAGGTCGCCAGCTCAAATTCTTGTGCACCCTGCTTACGCAAATCAGACAGTAACCGTTCGTTGTCACCAACAACAGATTGCTGTGCAGCCAAGGCCAAGGCTTGCTGCTGAAACGCATTCAGTGGCGCGGCAGCAGCAGTGTGTTGCCGATTACTAGTCATGCTTGCAGACATACTCAGACGCTCTCTTGTTCCAGCCAACCGTAACCTTTTGCTTCCAGCTCTTTTGCAAGCTCTTTGTCGCCAGTTCGCACAATCTTCCCGTTAGCCAGTACATGTACATAATCAGGTACAATGAAGTCCAGCAGACGCTGATAATGGGTCACTACTATAAAACTGCGGGCGCCGTCACGCATAGCGTTGACACCTGCTGACACCACCTGCAAGGCATCGATATCAAGACCTGAATCGGTTTCATCAAGAATACAAAGGCCTGGCTCAAGCAGCATCATTTGCATAATTTCGTTGCGCTTTTTTTCGCCACCTGAAAAACCTTCGTTGACACCACGCTTTAAAAAAGCGGGATCCAGGCTGACTTTCTGACTGCACTCTCTTGCCAATTTCATAAAATCAAATGAGGATAAATCAGGCAGACCCAGATGTTTCCGGCGCGCATCCACTGATGCTTTCAGGAATTCCATATTACTGACACCGGGGATTTCCACAGGATACTGAAACGCAAGAAACAGACCCTCTCGGGCACGTTCTTCTACTTCAAGTTCAAACAGGTTTTTTCCGTTGAATGTCACTTCACCCGACACAACGTCATAACCGGCACGGCCGGTCAACACATTCCCCAGCGTACTTTTGCCGGCCCCGTTTGGCCCCATAATGGCATGTACTTCGCCAGGTTTGATGCTCAGGTTAAGTCCATTCAGAATCTGTTTGCCTTCAACTTTGGCAAACAGCTCATGTATTTCAAGCATAATCATTTTCCGTTATTGAAATGGATTCAGGGGTGGATATCAATCAGGAACTTAACCGACCGACCCTTCGAGACTGACTTCCAGCAGTTTGCCGGCTTCTACCGCAAACTCCATGGGCAACTCTTTGAACACTTCCCGACAAAAACCGTTAACTATCATGGAAACGGCTTTTTCAGCATCGAGGCCACGCTGCTGGCATAAAAACAGCTGGTCATCACTGACTTTGGAAGTGGTGGCTTCATGCTCAATGACTGCAGAAGCATTTTTGGTTTCAATATAAGGGAACGTGTGCGCGCCACAGCGATCACCGATCAACAACGAATCGCACTGCGTATAATTTCGAGCGCCTTCCGCCGTCGGGTTGATACGAACCAATCCACGGTAAGCGCTATTGCTACGACCTGCCGAAATGCCTTTTGCAATAATTGTGGAGCGCGTATTTTTGCCAAGGTGAATCATCTTGGTGCCGGTGTCGGCCTGCTGGAAATTGTTGGTCAGCGCCACTGAATAGAACTCACCCACGCTGTTATCCCCTTTCAGAATGCAGCTTGGGTATTTCCAGGTTACTGCTGAGCCGGTCTCAACCTGTGTCCAGGAGATGCGCGCATTCTTATGCGCCACACCGCGCTTGGTTACAAAGTTATAGATTCCACCTTTACCTTCTTTATCACCGGGATACCAATTCTGTACTGTGGAATACTTGATCTGCGCGTCATCCAGCGCGACCAGTTCGACCACAGCAGCATGCAATTGGTTTTCGTCGCGCATGGGTGCCGTACAACCTTCCAGATAGCTGACATGGGAACCTTCATCCGCAATAATCAGCGTACGCTCAAATTGCCCGGTGTTCAGCTCATTGATACGGAAATAGGTCGACAACTCCATCGGGCAACGCACACCTTTGGGGATATACACAAAAGAGCCGTCGGAAAACACAGCTGAATTGAGCGCGGCGTAAAAATTATCTTTCTGTGGAACAACTGACCCCAGATACTTTTTAACCAACTCAGGATATTCACGAATCGCGTCGCTGATCGGACAGAAAATAACGCCAACCTCACGCAGTTTTTCTCGGAACGTGGTGACTACGGATACTGAGTCGAATACCACGTCCATCGCAACACCGGCCAGCGCAGCCTGCTCATGCAATGGGATGCCGAGTTTTTCGTAGGTAGCAATCAGCTCCGGATCAACCTCATCGAGGCTCTTCGGACGATCCTTCATACTTTTAGGGGCACTGTAGTAGGAAATCGACTTGAAATCGATTTCCGGGTAATGCACGTGCGCCCAGGTGGGTTCAGCCATTTCCTGCCAGGCACGGAAGGCTTTTAGTCGCCAGTCCAGCATCCACTCCGGCTCCTGTTTCTGCGCGGAAATAAAACGCACAGTGTCTTCATCCAGACCAGGGGCCAGCGTGTCAGACTCGATCGCCGAGTGAAAACCGGCAGCGTATTCCTTGCGGATCAGGCTTTCGACTTGTTCACTCATGATTTACCTCGTAAATGACGCGAATTATTCAGTATCCGACTAATTTAGTCAACTATTAGGCAGCCCACTTCCAGTACTTACCGGACGGGCTCAATAGTATAACAAGGATTGTAGGACTCCTTGATCAGCTTCATACGCCCGGCATCGACGAAATCACGCAAAAGTTCATCCATAGCGCTCATAATTGCCTTGTCGCCACGCAGTACAAATGGTCCCTTCTCTCTAACCAGCCGAACGCCCTGATCTTTCACATTGCCTGCCACAATGCCTGAAAACGCTCGCCGCAAATTGACCACCAACTCTGCAGGAGGCGTGTCTTTGCTGAGCCTCAGCGCAGCCATGGTGTTGTGGCTGACCTCAAACGGCACAGTCATCTCGTCAGGAATATGCAACAACCAATTGTAGTAATAGGCATCGCGATTTTTGCGTCGGCTGTCACTGACACGACTCATGCCTTTTTTCATCAGTTTCGCGACTTGCGCAGCGTCATCCTCAACAATCCGGTAATATTGCCGTACCTGCTCTCCCAACGTGTTCACCAAAAACTGGTCCACACGCTGGAAATATCCGTGACTGACTGCAGAGTCGGCAAAAACGACTGGCAGACTTATCCCGGCATTGGCCGGGTCCATGAGAGTTCCAAGCAGGAACAGAATTTCCTCCAGCGTGCCTACCCCGCCCGGGAAGACAATGATCCCGTGGGCGACGCGCACAAAGGCCTCAAGGCGCTTTTCGATGTCTGGCATAACAACCAGGTGATTGACAATCGGGTTAGGAGACTCGGCGGCGATGATGCCGGGCTCACTAATGCCGATATAACGACCACCGCTGATACGTTGTTTGGCATGACCAATAGTGGCGCCTTTCATCGGGCCTTTCATGGCTCCGGGTCCGCAACCAGTGATGATATCCAATCCTCTCAACCCCAATTGATAGCCGACGGCCTTGCTAAAATCGTACTCTTCACGACTGATGGCATGACCACCCCAGCAAACCACCAGATGAGGCAATACACGTGGCTGAAAAAACCCGGCATTGCGTAACACATCGAACACCAGATTCTTGATGGCATCGCCGTCTGCGCCGCTTGCCGGTCTTACCTCGATACTCTCATAATTGTCTGCAGCAGGGGCGCCGGCATTTTCCGGCGGGAGGTATAACTCACTGGAAACAAAAACAATATCCCGGAGAACCGAGAACAGGTGTTCACGCACACCGTTCATGATGACGCCATCCACAAAGGCACAAGCGGGTGCATTCTTCAGTCGCAATTTGATGCCACGGGTTCGCTGGACAATCTCAATACTAAAATCCGGGTAACGTTTGTAGACCTCTTCAGCGCTGTCAAAAGAATCGTCACAGTTAAGCACCGCCAAAGCACAACGCCGGAAGAGCTCATGGATATGACCGTGCCCGATACGGCGTAAACGCTCCACTTCCTGCTGCGACAACAATTCAAGACTACCAATGGGGCTGATTGATGCATCGACTACCGGGGCGCGGCAAGCTGACAAAGAGGGGGATACTGACTCTGACATAAACTGCTTCCTTTTGACTCGTTCCTTAAAGATGTTTTGCTGTATCCTGACTTCGATTCCGTTACAATCGCCGCCTTCAGCGCAGGAGAACGCTATATGACCACGGAAAACAACATCCCCGCCTCCCTTGGGGACAACGAAGACGCTAATTATGAACTTTTTCTCACCCAGGTTCAGCAAACCGGTCTGGTGTGGGGTTTATATGGTGAAGATGGCTGGGCAATTTGTCCGTCTGTTGAATTTGAAGATACCGAAGTCTTTCCCTTCTGGTCAGATGAGCGCTACGCCGCTGCTCTGTGCACCGAAGAGTGGGAAGCATACGCACCAAAATCCATCTCTATTGATGACTTCATGACTGAATGGCTGCCTGGCATCCACGAAGACAATGCCATGGTGGGCCCGAACTGGGACACCGAAATGAGCGGGCTTGAAGTTGAACCAGCAGATCTTGCTGCTGAACTGTCCGGTCCTACCGAACACTGAGCAAGAAACAGAGAAGTCGGAACGGGAGCCGGGTGTATGACGGCTCCCGTTTTTCATTGTAGGCCTGTCTTCTCAAAGCCTCTACTTTTTGGTGTAGTCGTACCAGCCCTTGCCAGTCTTTTCACCATATTCACCTTTCATGTAGTGCTCTACCAGACGCGGATTGGGCAGGTCAGCCGGATTCCCGGTATCGCGGAATTTTTCCATACGCATGATGTAACTCAGATCCAGACCCGTCAGATCATTAAGGCGGAAAGGCCCCATGGGATGACCGGCCCCGTAAACACAGGCGTTGTCGATATCCTCAACATCTGCCACTCCCATCTCAAGCAGCCACGACGCTTCTTTTGAAATAGCTGCAAAAATGCGGTTAAGCAGAAAACCGTCGACTTCCTTCTTGAGCAGCACTGGCACCTTCTGCATAACTTTGCTGAGCTCCATGGTGAGATCCGCAGTCTCATCCGACACGTGTGGCCCTTTTACAACTTCTACCAGCTTCATCACCAGCGCCGGATTGAAGAAATGCATGTTCACAACCTTATCCTGGCGCTGAGTCGCATCAGCAATTTTTGAACTGACAATGGCTGAGCTGTTAGTGGCAAGGATACAATGTGCTGGCGCTATGCGATCCAGGTCGGCGAATATCTTGCGTTTGAGTGACAACACTTCAGTTGCTGCTTCGATAACAAAATCAGCATCTCCTGCTGCTTCCTGCAGAGAGTCAACAAAACGAATGTTGCCACGCGCCTGTTTGGCTTGCTCTGCTGTCAGGCGGCCTTTTTCTACACGACCGGGCAAGTAGGAATTCACAAAGTCGTCTGCCTTTTTCAAGGTTTCCGCGTTGACATCGGAACACTTCACTTTGTAACCACAAATCGCGGCTTGCAGTGCAATCTGATGGCCCATATTGCCAGCGCCAACCACACAAATATTACGTATATCTTCGAATTTCATGGTGCTTCCCGTTTATTCCAAATGAGTACCCAAGGTATTGTGCGCAAAATTGCTGATAAATCCAGTCCTGATATCATCCAGTTAATGAAATTGACAGTATCAAGCTTAGAGCGCATAAATAGCTTGTGGAACCAGAACGGAGAGTCATTTACAAGGAGGCAAAAATCAGGGGCTAACTGACTTTATATTGGAGTACACCGCTGTGTCTTTCGATCTTTTCCTCAGACAGCGCAGACCCGAGCCAATCAAGATTTTACTTCTTGTTTTAGCGGTATCATTTTGTTCTTCAAATGTTTTTTCACATGACAATACGACAAAAACGCTACCATCCATTGCCAACCACTTTTCTGAACTATCACATGCGCAGTTGATGGAGAGTGCTGATCAGCTGCGCATGGACGGGCGGTATCAAGAGTCCGAAGGCATGTTTAAACAGCTGTTTGCCAGCGTCCGTGCCAACAGCGGACTATTTCACGAGCAGCAGTTTGTAGTACTTGATCGTCTGATACAGATCAATCTGGCGAGAGCTGACTGGCAAAGCCTGAAGCAACACCTCGACTACCATGACTGGCTTGGCAATCGGCTATACACTGACAGTCCCCTGCAACTGGCCGGACACCTTCAGAACAACGCGTCGTACCATGAACTGGCGGCACAGGCGATCGTCGGGCCAGCGCGCAACTGGCATCTTGTACAGACCCGACACCAGCTCTGGCGCGCTGTCAGCGCGCTGCAAACTCTGCCCGGCGAACGCGATCGCCTTCCACCATTGTTGTACAAGATTGCCATCCATCACTATGCCTTGAGCAGACAGAGTGATCTGCGGTGGCTTACCAGCTTTGAGACACGCACTGATGAACCGGCCATGATCAGCGGCTGGGCATTACAGGGAAACGAAGTGAACAAGCGTAGTTATGAGATCGGCGCAGAATTGATTTTGCGCATAATAAGCCACTATGAAATGAATCCACGTAGTGAGCCCACGTCTCAGGCAGCGCTACTGGCGCAGCTTACGGCCTATCGCGGCGACTGGGAGATATTGTTTGAGCGGGATCGGCATGCTTTTGCTTTTTACGATAAATCTCTGGCACTTACAGCAGAGACCTCATGTTCTGATTTAATGGTGCGTGCGCTATTTGAGAATCCGGCTCAACTTCCGCTGACCACACTGCCGCCTGATGTCGACGTTTGCAGTGCGACACAGAATGATGGCAGCGTCACGGTGGCGTCCGCAAACTTCAACCCCGGGGCGCCTGCAATTTATCGTCCTCGCCGGAGCCAGGATCAATGGCTCACGGAGTCACCACCGCCCGCTCTGAGCGCAACAGATACGGAGATTCACCATGACTGAACCCACTCGCGCGGGCTGTTCTGCCAGAGCAGGCAGAGCAGCAATCGCATCAGCTTCTCTAGTTGCCTGCCTGACGCTTGGCGCCTGCCTGACACCCGAGCAAGCCGCTGAGCGAAACGCGCGCCGGCCACCCACTCCGGCCGAGGTCGAACAGCATAATGCCATGGTGCCACCTGAGGAGCGCATCGTTTGCCGTAATGAGATCCCGGTCACCAGCAACATCCCGGTCCGCAAATGCAGATTGATGGCTGATATCGATGAAACCTCCCTGTTTCATCGCGAACAACTGCGTCGGGCATTGCGTTAGACGCCACATCAACCCTGTTTCAAGGCTGGGGCCGGCCAGTGTCCGAAGCGGAATAATCACAAACCCCATCAGGAAAGACAGCCTGCAACCGACTAATCTGACTTGCATCTGGCGCCCAACTTCCGTAAGTGCCGTCACTCAGGGCCGTGTCCAGTGGTTTCAGTGCGCATTTGAAAATGCTGCCCTCTATAGGACCTCCTGCAACAATTCTTGATGTCGAATACAAAGGAAAGGCTGTGGTGCACGGCCCGGGAGCTGAGTTGTCCAATACCCCGGCCCAAACCTCGCCACCCTGTGCAATCAGGCTGCCATCAGCTGCAAAACAGGCGTCGACAGCAGAAGCCGGTCTGTTGCCTGCAACGCCGGCGTCCGGATTGTTTTTGATATTCATTACCCAGTCATGCAGCACGTCCAATGCCTGCATTGTCTGGTCATGGGCACGCGCAGGTCTGGCATCGGTAAACCAGATCAACTGATTGTCAGCACTTCCCATTCGGTTTTCGATACGCTGGCGCGCAGAGAAAGACTGATGCGAGTTATGCATGTCCAGTTCCTCCTCAAGATAGTGCCGCCAATCAATCAGCGGGATATTAAGCTGTCCGTCAAACACCATGCCTGTGGCATATAACGCGGCAATGGCCTGTATATCGCCCTGCGTTCTGGGGGCCGGCTCATCGCCTGCAGACAGGTTCATATTGCGGCGACTCCAGGGATCAAAATTATCCGCAGTGGGCTCCCCCAGAAACGGAAAACCTTCCTGCACCATTTCAGACGGATGTTTCCAGCCGCCAATACGGGTATTGAGATCCAGAAACTCTTGCTGCGTGATCGCACCTTCATTCAAGGCCTGTAAGCCGTATTGAACGCCTACATTGTCCCATGGCACTCTGGCCTGACCGTTAGCATCCAGACCATAGATATTCTTAAGATCATCATAATGGGTCCATTGCACTGAATCCATGATACCAGGGGGATGCATCTTGCCCTGCTCGCGTACCTGACCATAATGAGGATTCATGCTCAGAGGGGTCAACCCACGCCATGCCGGAATACACTCATTGGAGCCGGGAGCGCTGCCATACCCAAATTGCCGTTTCGCATCAGCGAGTGGATCAGGCACCGCGTCAGTAGAATTAAACCCCATCAGCAAACTACGATTCCGGGTGATCTGCCACTTGGGATTATTGCGATCAGTTACATCCATATAGTGCTCAAGCAATTCGCAGTCGCCAACATGAATGGTCTGGGTCACCATGTCGGGATAGGAGTATTGAGGCACACCAGCGTCTATCAGGCCCGGATGATTCTGCTGATAGACATACTGCTGAATGGCGCCGCCCGAGCCTCCAATTGCAACAGTGTAAAGCGGTTCACCAAAGCGCTTGATGAAATGCTCTTTCACCATCAGTGCAGTTTCGCCGCCAACCTGCAGATTGTAGTGCTCCCCGGTGCGCGTACCGGACGAATAGGCAACCGCGTAGCCTTGGGCTAATGCCTCTGCCAGCCGCGCTCTGCCAGCATTAACGCGCCCCTGGAAGTGGCCCACACCAACACCGCCTTCAAAATGAAACAACAGGCGACCATTCCAGTTGACCGATCCTGGTTCAAGGGGGTTCTCAGAACGTTCGGCTGCATCTGCCAGGACAGCATAACTGTATAAAAAACGATTGATCGTGCCACGCTCCCAACGCACAACAAAATCCACCTCACGCCCGTCGGACAGCGTTGTGACTGCGATATCCGCGGGCTTAGAGCCGTCAGATGGCATAGGCCGATATTCACCCGATGTGTTCAGATAGTGGTATTCAACAAACGGCTCAATTGAACAATCTTTGCTATAACCAAGTACGTTGCCATCATCATCCAGAACAGGGAAGCCCCAATCCTCCTGATGATCTACCAGTGGCTGTACGCCCCACTCAAGCACACTGCTACACACAAAAGGATATTGCTGTGGCCCTGACAGCAGCGGCCCGGTAATGGGATAGGAATTGAGCCCGATGCTTGCAACCTCATCACCGTCTGCATTCCGGACCAGCACTGTAATCGATCCAACCGGCAAACCGCTGAGTAGCCACTGCGGTCCACTCGCAGCATTTTCAAAGCGCAACACCTCCAGCAATTGACCACCAACGCTAAATGCCATAGACCGGGGATCGACAGGTAACTCACCCCCGTCAACCTGTAACAGGACAGTGCCGCCCGTTACCTGATCAGGGCTGCTGGACACAACTCGAAAAGACAGATCTGTAACAGGTGACGAATGATCGGCAGGACCCGTTGGGCCGGCAGGATCCGAGCAGGCAAGCAAAGAGCTTATGCAAAAAGCCAAGGGCAGCAGTTTGTGACGCATGGTGAGAAGCCTCAATAAATACTGTTGTTATTGTTAGTACCAGCAGCCTGAACGTTAACATGAATCTATTCACCTTAGCAGCCCGCCAAACAGGTCTCACAACGTACCCGACTTACAGATTTCATCTCCTCGCTAATGACATCACGCTGTCACCAAGCACTGGCAATATAGTGTCAGTAGTGAATCATTGTTGTGCACTCCGCTTTAAAAAGGAGCATTTGTTTCTTTAGGTAACACATGTGATTTTCTGCTGAAATCAGCCAGGCAATTGATATAGAAGGACTTGTTGATATTGGCACAGCTATTGCTTTGTACTGTTTGCACAGGAAGTGTCACGCAAATTCCCAAACATTGAACTTTTTGAAATTTTTTAACTTAATCTGAGGTAATAAATATGAAAGCAGCATCAAAATTCAAAGTAGCTATTCTCGCCAGTCTGGTTGGCGGCGCCCTGGTCGCAGGCTCTGCACATGCTGACGCCTACTACAGCAGCAAAGATCTGCGTGCAGTAGAAACTGCCATCCCGGAATATCCACGTCGCGCCGAACTGTCAGGCGTTGAAGGATTCACCGTTGTTGAGTTCACTGTAATGCCTGATGGCAGTGTTGCTGAAGCAGCTATTGCACAGTCCAGCTACCGCCTGTTCAGCCGCGCTGCGCTGGCTGCAATTGAAGAGTGGAAGTTTGAGCCAGTAATTGCAGAAGCAGGCGAAGCGATTCCGGTTCGTACCAGCATGAGATTCAGCTTTGTTGGTGCGCAATAATCTGAATGACCCACTGCTGCTGTCTTGACCCGAAGGTCAACACCCGTATTCAGCAACAGTATGCATACTCAGGATTACTGGCAGGAGGCCCGTGGATCCGGTAATAACAACAAGCGCTAACGGGATTAAGATGAAAATAATCAAAAAAGATCTAATGAGACAAGCCGGCTATCACAGGATGATACCGGCTTGTTTTTATTTACGCTGCAATTAAAAATTCATATTACCTGCAATAGAAAAAAAAACCGCAACTCCAAGGTTACAGGTCTATCTTTTTAAGGACTGATTGGTTTTTTCCGAAGGAATTCAATACAGAGACTGGTGGCGGCGAAATCAAGAGAGAGATGATATTCGTCGCTTTGCGACTCACCCAGCTGGGGCGTCACCTGCGGCGACGTGCTGCGCAGCGCAGGCGCTGGTTGTCGACCCTCTTATCGGGTTCGATTCCCTCTCTCGTGACAAGATCTGGAAATATTTTCAAAGAAATTGCCGCGAACAGCAGCAACGATATTTTGTATGGCGGAGAGAGAGGGATGATATTCGTCGCTTTGCGACTCACCCCGTTGGGGCGTCACCTGCGGTGACGTGCTGCGCAGCGCAGGCGCTGCTTGTCGACCCTCTTATCGGGTTCGATTCCCTCTCTCGTGACAAGATCTGGAAATATTTTCAAAGAAATTGCCGCGAACAGCAGCAACGATATTTTGTATGGCGGAGAGAGAGGGATTCGAACCCTCGATAGGGGATTAACCTATACGCCCTTAGCAGGGGCGCGCCTTCAGCCACTCGGCCATCTCTCCAAAATCGGGCGCAATCATAGCACAACTTAAAAGAAATGGCAGAGCATATGTTTACTATTTCACATATTACCGCTGTTCTCGCTTCCCTCAGTGTTGCCGCGTTCTTTCTGTATTCGCTGATAGATCTCTTCCCGGTGGACAGCAACGTCTTTTGGGGCGTTCACGCCAATACGAACCTGATTACCTTTTACACCGAGCACGGTGACAGTTACATCATCACCAACCATCAGGGTTTCACCGATCCGGCGTGTCAAAATTAACATGATGTCTCTCCTTTCCCAGTCATGATGTCCATGCAATTTCCCTTGCAGCCAGCTGAAAGGGACTCGCGGAAATGCAATATGTACTTTGTGATCAATCGAGCTCGTCCGCTCTATACAGTAAGACCGGACAAACAGGTTCTTTGCAGTCATTTGCCCAAAACAAATGTCTGCGCGGACCAAGCCACTGCTCAGCCAGCTGGTCAATCAGCCGCTGCTGCCGCCTCTCCCCCAAGCCCGAATGCGCTGTGCAAGGATCTCACAGCCAGCTCCAGGTATTTCTCATCAATTACCACGGATATCTTGATTTCCGAGGTTGTAATTATCTGGATGTTTATCGCCTCATCTGCCAAGGTCTTGAACATCAGACTGGCAATACCGGCGTGTGATCGCATGCCAACACCCACCAGAGACACTTTTGCTATTTTTTTATCAACACTAACACTTTTCGCGCCTATTGCGGCTGCCACTTTACTAACGATATCTTGAGCTTGATCAACATCTTGGCGCTTAACTGTAAAAGTAATGTCCGTGCTCCCGTCTGCTGCGACATTCTGCACGATCACATCTACTTCTATACCTGCGTCACTCACAGGCCCCAACACTTTATAGGCTATTCCGGGCACATCAGGCACACCGGTGACCGTGACCTTGGCTTCGTCACGGGTGAATGCAATACCGGAGATGATTGGCGCTTCCATTTCCCTGTTCTCCTCGAGGCTGATCAATGTACCAGGATCATCCTCAAAACTTGATAGCACCCTGAGAGGTACTTTATATTTGCCGGCGAATTCTACTGACCTGATCTGTAAAACCTTCGCGCCCAGACTTGCCAGCTCCAGCATTTCCTCAAATGTTATGGTGCGAAGCAGGCGCGCATCGTCCACGACACGAGGATCAGTGGTATATACGCCTTTAACATCTGTATAGATCTGACATTCATCCGCTTTTAACGCCGCAGCCAATGCCACTGCAGATGTATCCGATCCTCCGCGACCAAGCGTAGTGATGTTGCCGTGCTCATCAACCCCCTGGAAACCCGCGACTACAACTACTGCACCGCGATCAAGTTCAGCTCTGATACGCTGATTATCAATCTCACGGATTCGTGCCCGCGTATGCGCTGCATCAGTCAATATGCGTACTTGTGTGCCCGTGAATGACCTGGCCTCACACCCGCGTTTATGCAAAGCCATACATAGCAAGGCAATGGTCACCTGCTCACCGGTCGACACCAATACATCCAGCTCTCTGGGTGTAGGCTGAGCCTGTATCTGCTCAGCCAATGCGATCAGGCGATTGGTCTCACCGCTCATTGCAGAAAGTACCACAACCAGATCATGGCCCTGAGCGCGTGTTGCAACAATTCTGTCAGCAACTGCCTCTATGCGCTCTACCGTACCTACAGATGTCCCACCGAATTTCTGAACAAAAAGCGCCATTAAAGTCAATTACCTAAATGGGTGGTGATTAAACATAATCAGAGCAATTATTGCAACCAAAATACTGTCAAGTGAACTTGGTCACAAAATCAGAAACTGATTTGAGTGCTTGCTCCAGACCTGCCGGCTCAGTGCCCCCCGCCATAGCCATATCAGGTCGCCCCCCACCTTTACCACCTACCTGCAAAGCAACATGATTGACGATGTCGCCTGCCTTCAGTTTTGACGTCAGGTTCTGGGTTACACCAGCTACAATCGACACCTTCCCATCCTCAACGGTAGCCAGTACTACCACGGCACTACCGAGCTTGTTCTTCAACTGGTCTACAGTGTCGCGCAAGGTCTTGCTGTTGAAACCTTCCAGTTGTTTAGCCAGTATTTTGATGCCGCCGGATTCGATCGCCTCAGATGCAATATCAACACCTGCAGCGCTCGCCATTTTTGACTTGAGTTGCTCGAGTGCCTTTTCCAGCGCTTTCTGTTGACTGATCAATTGCTGTACGCGATCCAGCAACGTGTCTTCGCCGGTTTTTAACAATTCACACAGCGAACGCAGAACGGTTTCTTCACGTGCCACATAAGACAGTGCGCCGTGGCCGGTTACAGCCTCCACCCGACGCACGCCGGCTGCAATCCCGGTCTCAGCAACCAGCTTGAACAGACCAATATCACCGGTACGGCCAACGTGCGTGCCACCACACAATTCAGTCGAGAATTCTCCCATTGTCACAACACGAACCTGATCACCGTATTTCTCGCCAAACAAAGCCATCGCGCCTTTAGCCATGGCGTGATCGATAGACATCACTTCTTTTTTGACCAAGTGGTTATTCAGGATCTCAGCATTTACCAATTGCTCGATTTGCCGGACTTCTTCAGTAGTCAAAGGAGCCTGGTGTGAAAAATCAAAGCGCAGGCGGTCAGCAGTGACCAATGAACCCTTCTGGCCCACGTGGTCACCAAGCACTGCACGCAAGGCTGCATGCAGCAGATGCGTGGCAGAGTGGTTTAGCATGATTGCCTGACGCGTCTCGGCATCGACGGCGGCTGTCAGCGCATCACCAACATTTAGTGGACCTTGCAGTAGTTTACCTTTATGCAGAACATGCTCGCCCTGCTTCTGGGTATCCGTTACCTCAAAACGCGTCACAACGGAGTTACCCTGACGAATTTCCAATACGCCACGATCACCTGCCTGCCCACCTGATTCGCCGTAGAAGGGACTGGCGTCCAACAGCACAACCGCATCAGCTGCGCCAATCAACGAATTAACAGACTGACCATTCTGATATATCGCCAGCACGTTGCTGTCATGATACAACTGGTCATACCCGACAAAATTTGTTGTGGGCGCATTATCGATCTGCAATTTTTCCACAGCATTAAACTGACTGGCTGCACGAGCCAGTTGCCGCTGTACTTCCATCGACTTTTCAAAACCTTCCATGTCCAGTGTCAAATCATGCTCGCGGGCTACGTCAGCTGTGAGGTCAACCGGGAAACCGTAAGTATCATAAAGGCGGAATACCGTCTCCCCGGCGATCACATTGCCTGTCATATCAGCAATCGCCTGATTGAGTATCTGCATACCGTTTTCAAGGGTGCGTGCAAATTGCTGTTCTTCATCGCGCAACACTTTTTCTACGCGTTGCTGCTCTTTAGCCAATGCCGGATACGCATCACCCATTTCAGCAACAAGCGCCGCCACCAGCCGATAGAAAAAAACGTCTTTTACACCTAACTGGTAACCGTGACGCACGGCACGCCGAATGATGCGACGCAGCACGTAACCGCGGCCTTCATTTGACGGCGTAATGCCATCCAGCACCAGAAATGCACAAGAACGGATATGATCGGCAATCACACGTAAAGAGGTATTGCTGGTGTCTTGCACACCGGTGATCTCGCCAGCCGCGTGCAGCAGATTCTGGAACAGGTCAATTTCGTAGTTGCTATGTACATGCTGCAATACTGCTGCAAGTCTCTCGAGCCCCATACCGGTATCAACAGATGGCTTGGGTAGCGGCACCAGCGTTCCGTCGGGCTGACGATCATACTGCATAAAAACAAGATTCCAGATTTCGATGTAGCGATCTCCGTCTTCATCCGCGCTGCCCGGAGGGCCGCCGGCGACTTCGTCACCATGATCAAAAAATATTTCTGTGCAGGGACCACAAGGACCGGTGTCGCCCATTGCCCAGAAATTGGAGCTCTCGCCCAGGCGGGTTACCCGATCCGGAGCCACACCGATTTCATCAGTCCATATTGCAGCCGCTTCATCGTCGTCACGGAACACAGTAACCCAAAGTTTATCCTTCGGAAGCCCAAGTTCAACCGTGAGAAATTCCCACGCATACTGTATGGCATCTCGCTTGAAGTAGTCTCCAAAGCTGAAGTTACCCAGCATTTCAAAGAATGTGTGGTGGCGAGCGGTATAACCGACATTCTCGAGATCATTATGTTTGCCGCCGGCACGGACACACCGCTGCGAACTGGTCGCACGCGAGTAGGCGCGTTTCTCTGCTCCCAGAAAGAGATCTTTGAACTGCACCATGCCAGCGTTGGTAAACAACAGCGTTGGATCATTGGCAGGTACCAGCGAACTGCTGGCGACCACTTCGTGGCCTTTTGTCTGGAAATAGTTCAGAAACGTCTGGCGGATCTCTTTGCTCTTCATTGGGGCATCCATTAAAAACTGGCAGTATCGGTTCAATTCTGTCGTGCTGTTCTGCAAAAGCGCTGATTATACTCTCAAGTCCCGGGTCTTGCAGAGCCGTTATTACCTCGATTATTTACAACATCGTGCAAGTACAAGTTCAGTTTTCCTGAGTATCTATTTTGCCGTTACTGGACAGCAGAATAGCAATTGGCCTGGTTCTGGGGAAATGCGATAAAACTATGGTGGTGATAATCAAAAATGGCACACACAAAAACATGCCCACTATCCCCCACATCGTTCCCCAAAGTGCCAGATTAAAAAGAATGACCACAGGGCTCAGGTTGAGGGAGGCACCCATCAATCGGGGCTCGATAATATTCCCTATTGTCACTTGCAGAGCACCGATAAGAACCAGCACTGTGACTGCCAGAGAGACACCCACCGTTGTTGATTGCGCCAAAGCAACCGTTGCCGGCAGCAAGGTCGCGATGATCGAGCCAACAGTAGGGATAAAATTCAACAGAAAGATCACAATGCCCCATATCTCCGGAAAGTCGATACCCAGCAGCCTTAAAATCAGATAGCTCAAGATCCCCGTTGCTGCGCTGGTCATCATTTTTATGGTGATATACCGCTGGATATCCGAGCGAATTCTATCGATTATCTTGCGCACGCTGTTCTCGTGTGCAGCATCCCCAACAAGAGCTGTTAACTTGGAACTGAAATTACCCTGCTCCCACAAGAGAAAAAGCGTATAGATAATTATCAGGATGCTGTCAGCGGCCAGACCAGTAAAAGTCAGTGCGATTGAAGTGAGCAAGGATGTAATATCAAACCACTGCGAAACGCTTTCCAGGAAACCTTCCGCTGGCAGATTTTCAGAGAGCGGGAGCCGCTCCCAATATTCTTTGAGATTCGCTTCGTAGACTACAGCAACATCCCCAAGATCAGTCAGGCTGCCGCTGATGAACTGCACTATCAGACCGAGTCCTGCCACCAGCACAAGGATCGCCATTAGAAAACACAAAGGCCGGTAGAGCTGTATACCGCGCAGCCTGATATCAAGGAACAGACTTGCCAAAACGTTAATCAAAAACCAGAACACCACTGCAATAACCAGCGGCTGCAGCAGCGACTGCCCGACAACCAGCACGTACACTGTAAGGGCTACTATAAATCCTATTGCAGCAAAATCCCTCGCGTGGGTCTGTGATGATCCTGCCATGTCTGGGAACTCCCTGCCCTTGATCACACAAACTCTGCGCTGGATTTCGCCGGTTCAGATATTACAAACTGGCGAAAGCATCTATCACAATTGAAGGTGTCAGTAGTTGGGGCAAAATCCTGGGTGCAGCTGCCGGATCTGCCGGGTACAGAATATAAAGCGGAACACTGGGACGATTAAACTCGTCCAACACGCGACTGATTTCAGGGTCCTGATTGGTCCAGTCCCCTTTCATGTAGGTGATGCCGTACTGTTCCATCGCTTTTTGCACACGCACGGTGCTCAATGTAGTCTGCTCGTTAGCCAGACAAGTAATGCACCAGGCGGCCGTCATGTTTACCAGCACGGGAGTCCCTGCTCGTCGCAACTCCTCTACTCTGGCAGCCGCAAACGGCTCGAATGCCATATCTACTGAGCCATCGCCTGTCAGTGCCAGACCACCAGAGCGCGGCTCTAGCAGCGGCGTCCGCAACACGGACAGCGCGAGCAGTACCAGCACTACGCTGACCGCGCGACTTACATAACGCCGGTTACCAGAATCCACCGCGGTTTTCTGCATCAACCATAGCGCAAATGCGAGCATCAGGGAGGCTGCTGCAACAGCAACCATTCCATTCACACCAACCTGAACCCCCAGGACCCACAACAGCCAGAGTGCCGCAGCGTACATCGGGAAAGCCATAAACTCTTTAAACGTCACCATCCAGGCGCCGGGTTTAGGCATAAACCTGATCAGACGCGGGCTGAAAGTCAGAATCAGGAATGGCAACGCCATGCCCAAGCCGAGAAACGCAAAGACCAGCATCGCTACAAGCCACGATTGAGACAATGCAAAGCCCAGGGCAGCGCCCATAAATGGCGCTGTGCACGGACTGGCGACTACTGTTGCAAGGACACCGGTAAAAAATGAAGAGGAATAACCTTTGGACTCAGTCAGACCGCCGCCCACGCCCATAAAACGTGTGCCAAACTCGTAAACACCGGAAAGACTGAGGCCCATCACAAAGAATACAAAAACGAGCAAAGTGACAAACCATGGTGATTGCAACTGGAACGCCCAGCCTACCGCTTCGCCGCCCGCCCGCAGCGCGAGCAGCACGCTTGCAAGAATCAGAAACGCCATAACAACGCCTGCAGTGTAGGCCATGCCATGTGCTCTGTATTGCGCCGGAGCTGCCCCGGTTTTTGACGTCAGGTTGAGCACCTTGATGGATAACACAGGGAAAACACAGGGCATCAGGTTCAGAATCAAACCACCCACCAGCGCTGACAGCAGAATCACAAAAATATTCTGTGAACCGGCTGCAGCGAATCTGCCAGCTCCGCCCTGCTGTTCTGCTGCGACCGCAGCAATTGCAGCCAGCCCCTGGGCATCAGCGACGTCTGCATTAACGATATACCCGGTTACACTTCCGTCTGCTTTCTGAACCGCCAGCAAGCCGGGAACCTGCACCAGATCGGTCAGCATACGACGCGGTTGACCGTGAGTAATCTGAACAACACCCGGATATAAAGTCACGTCACGCAAGGGGCCCGGATCGAGAATGCGGCGCTGTTCCGGAAAAAACCACGCTTCCGTGGCACCAGCAAATGCGCCCTCATTGGAAGTAAACGAGAAACTGATGCGATCACCACCAACCGCGAACAGGGCATCGAGATTGTGTTCTGTTACCGGCAAATTGGCACGCACGCTGGCAATTGCCTCCCCCCAAACGGGAGACAGACGGGGTTCATCGCGCTCGACAGGCAATTGCAGCGATACAACTCCGTCACCAATCAGGCAAATCTGATCACATACTTGCCACTCCACATGTGCAGAGGCGGTAAAGACATCACCGCTATATGAGGCAGGCACTTCAATAGGCACCAGCAACAGCACTTCGGCTTTATATGAGAAAGTTACCAGATCGCTGCCGGGGAATGGCAGCCACGTCGGAATTGGCCACTGAATATCGCCAGCGGTGGCACCTGCCGGCAAGGTCCACTCGCGAACGAAAGTAGCATCCCCGCTATCGCCGGGCCATTTGGAGTACGTATGCCAACCTTCGGTTGGCGTCAGGCGAATTGCCGTCCAAAGTGTTTGCCCCGGCACAACATTTTCGTGCTCGGCAACCAGCTCCACTTCTATTTCTTCACCAAAAAACACATCAGCATGAGCGTTAAATGCTGACAAAAACCCGAACAGGAGCACAGTGAGCCACATCGAAGACCATCTGCCGGCGTGATAACTTGTATACCCATTGGAATTGATCAGGACACTGTTTTGCTGCATACCTACTCCCCGTCTACGGATTTTTCTTACTTATCAAATCCTTGTTAGCCTGATTGTAGCGCTTTGATTCGCAGGATGTCAGGCCTTATTGTGATAAAAAGTAACATCTAGACGACCTCAAAATGCTCTATCATCAGTTGCAGCTGACGCTGGCCACGGTACTCGTTTACATCCAATCTGTAGACCAGCTTCAGATAGCGCACCTGCCCTACAGGCATGTTCTCGGGCGCCACGTTGAACGCTATGGCATCAAACGCGGGCTTTTGTTTACCTGTTATTGTCCCGGCTGAGGTTGCTGGCGACTCCAACGGCGACAACACAAATTTGATATGTTTTTCACCCAGCAGCCGCTGGCCCAGGCACTCAAAAACACCTTCAAACAAGGGTTCCGGGAATCCCTGTCCCCACGGACCTGCTGAACGGATCAGCTCCGCAGTTTCAAGCTGCATGTCAGTTACCGCCACCTCCCCGTCGGTCAACAAACGTTTTTGCAGAGCATTCTGATCCAGATGCCGGGCAGCAGCAGCTTCATAGGCCACGCGGAACTCATCAAGCCTGGCGCGATCCAGACTCAGACCGGCAGCCATCGCATGCCCGCCAAATTTGCTGATCAGTCCCGGATTCAGGCTGGCTATTTCGTCTAGCAAATCCCGTATATGCAGACCGGCGATCGAGCGGGCAGAACCTTTGACCTCTTCAACCCCCTGTCCATTGGCACCGGCGTCGGCGAATACAATGACCGGACGGTGATACTTCTCTTTCACCCGAGCTGCCACAATGCCGATGACTCCCTGGTGCCATGCGGCATCATAAAGGCAAAGCCCGGCCGGCAAGTCGCTGCCGTCGCCGGTCTGTGGCAGATTTTGTTCCATGTCAGACAACACAAGCATGGCCTGATCTTTCATGTCAGACTCAATGCGTTTGCGTTCATCGTTAATGGCATCCAGCCTCAGAGCCAGCTGACGGGCCTCATGAGGGTCTTCAGTTAACAGACAGGCAATGCCAAGTGACATGTCCTCAAGACGCCCTGCTGCATTCAGACGCGGACCGACTGCAAACCCGAGATCGGAGGCAACCAAAGCATTCAGCGAACGTTTCCCCACTTCAAGCAACGCGAGAATCCCGGGGCAGGCCCGTCCCTGACGAATTCGACGCAGCCCCTCGCTGACCAGAGTACGGTTGTTCTGATCCAGTGCCACCAGATCTGCAACTGTTCCAAGTGCCACCAGATCGAGCAAATCCGCCAGCCGTGGTTCTTTTATTTGCTGACTGGCAAACCAGTCTTTTTCACGCAAACGCGCGCGTAACGCGAGCATCAGATAAAACACCACTCCGACACCGGCCAACGCTTTGCTGGGGAACGTGCAGCCAGACTGGTTTGGATTCACTATGGCATCGGCAGCCGGCAGATCGGCGCCAGGCAGATGGTGATCGGTGATCAATACTTTAATGCCGGCAGCTCTGGCTGCCTGCACACCCTCGTGGCTGGAAATACCATTGTCGACAGTAATTATCAGCGCGGGATCACGCTCTTGCGCCATCGCAACGATAGCAGGACTCAGACCATATCCGTACGCAAACCGGTCAGGGACAATATAGTCAAGATACTTGAAACCCATGGACTGCAATGCGCGAATGACAAGCGCGCAGCTGGTTGCACCATCGGCATCAAAGTCGGAGACAATCAGGATACGCCCCTGAACGTTCAGAGTTTCCAGCAGCAGATCTACGGCCCCGGATATGCCTTTTAGTTGCGAAGGAGGAAGTAATGAAGCGATATCCAGATTGAGCTCAGAGGGATGTTGGATATGACGGGCGGCATAGAGTCTTGCAAGCAAAGGCGCCAGCCCCCCGAGGGCTGGCATATCTGGAACAGGTCGGCGCTGAATCAGCATGCATGAATCTCCTGCAGCAGACTCAGAGGTGCTTACGCAGGAAGCGTGTTACTTCTCCAATGTCGTTATCCAGAATATCGTAACGCTCTTCACGCTCGAACAGATCCTGCATATGAGCTGGCAAATCCGGGTTTTCCAGACCAGCTTTTGTGACCGCATCCGCAAATTTCACCGGATGCGCAGTTGCCAGTGTAATCATGGGTACGGACGTGTCCTGATTACAGACCCGTGCAGCCTTGATGCCGACAGCCGTGTGAGGATCGATGAGGAATCCGGTTTCCTTGTAAACCTCAGCAATCATTTCGCAAGTGGTTTTGTCATCGACGCCAAGACTGGAGAACAGTTCACGCGCTTTTTTCCAGCGGATGTCATCGAGGTGTTGCGGAGCCTTGTCGAGGCCAGTAACAAAAGCGGTCACTGCATCAGCATCCCGGTCAAACAGATCAAAGAGGTAACGCTCGAAATTGCTCGATACCATAATATCCATGCTGGGCGACAGCGTTGGCTCAAGCTCACCCAATGAATACTCATTGTTACTGATCAATCGGTGCAAAATATCATTCTTGTTGGTGGCGATAATCAATTGTTTTACCGGCAGCCCCATAGCGCGGGCGAGATACCCCGCGTAGATATCGCCAAAGTTGCCAGTTGGCACAGAGAAGGATACCGGGCGCAACGGACCACCGAGATTGAGCGAGGCATAAAAATAATAAACAATCTGCGCCATGATTCTGGCCCAGTTAATTGAATTAACGGCAACCAGTTGACGATCCGATGGCAGAAATGACTGATCACCAAACGCAGTTTTTACAATACGCTGGCAGTCATCAAAATTCCCGCGCACCGCAATGTTGTGAACATTGTCACCCGGGACCGTTGTCATCTGACGTCGCTGCACTTCGGATACGCGCTGGTATGGGTGTAGTATAAACAAATCAATATTTTTGCAGTGACGGCAACCTTCCAGCGCGGCTGATCCCGTATCGCCGGAGGTTGCGCCCAATACAGCAACTTTTTTATTGTCGCGGATCAACACGTAATCCAGCAATCGCCCAAGCAGCTGCAGCGCAAAATCTTTAAATGCCAGCGTCGGGCCACAGTACAACTCAAGCACCCATTCATTCACACCGAGCATACGCAGCGGCGCGACGGCAGGATGTGAAAAATCCTTATAGCTGTCTGAAATCAGCGACTGCAACACGTCATCGGGAATTTCGCCATTTACAAAAGGCTTGATAATCCTGAATGCCAACTGATCGTAAGGCAGTCCACTCCATGAAGCGATTTCCTGCCGGGAAAATTCCGGCAATGTTTCCGGCACATAAAGGCCGCCATCTGGCGCCAGTCCGGTTAACAATACCTGCTCAAAGTTGCATGCAGGTGCAAGGCCACGTGTACTGATATATCTCATAGTTCAGCCTCAGGCTATCTCATCGTTAAACAGCTCGACGCGAATACGGGTTACGCTATCCGCAACTTCATCAAGGCTTTCAATGACACCAATGGCAATATCCATGGTTTTTTCAAGTATGCGACTTGTCAGCAGCACCATGGGGACTGTGCCCTTTTCCAGATCAGCACCATGTGGCTCTTTCTGTATAACTGCTTCAATATTGATTCCGTAATTGGTTAATACCTGGGAAATTTTTGCCATGACGCCAACACGATCGTAGGCAGAAATCCGCAGATAATATTCGGATTCAATTTCGCTGATATCCAGAATTTCCAGATCAGTGCGTAAATTGCTGAAAGCCAACGGTGGTATCACTGAACCTGTTCTATCATCTTTGCCCGCGCGGGCAATATCAATCAGATCCGCTACTACCGACGAAGCTGTTGCGTTTGCGCCGGCGCCGGCGCCGTAATAGAGCGTGCTGCCTGCTGAATCGCCTTTAACTACAACTGCGTTCATAACCCCATTTACATTGGCAATCAATTGGCGCTCGGATACCAGAGTCGGATGCACACGCAACTCGATTCCTTTCGGGGTAATACGGGTAATTCCCAGATGTTTTATACGATAACCAAGTTCTTCAGCATATGCGATGTCAGCGGTAGTGATTTTGCTGATACCTTCGGTGTAAATTTTCTCAAACTGCAAAGCTATACCAAATGCATTCGCCGCCAGAATTGTTAACTTGTGCGCAGCATCAATACCCTCTACGTCAAATGTCGGATCGGCTTCTGCGTATCCCAATTGCTGAGCTTCTTTAAGCACTTCCGGGAAATCGCGTTTACGCTCACCCATCTCAGTCAGAATATAATTACTTGTGCCGTTGATGATACCTGCTAACCAATGAATGGAGTTGGCCGCGAGACCTTCACGCAGCGCTTTGATAATTGGAATGCCACCGGCAACCGCACTTTCATACGCAACGACGACGCCTTTTTTTCGAGCCGCTTCAAAAATCACATTCCCGTGCACAGCTATCAATGCCTTATTGGCGGTGACAACGTGTTTGCCATTTTCAATCGCCAGCAGCACCAATTCCAACGCAGGTTCAAAGCCACCCATCAGCTCAACAAGAATATCCACATCAGGATTACGTGCCACGTCAAACACATCTTGACTGATCCTGATCCCAAGCTCCTGTAAAGATGCATCAGGACGACGTGTTGCGACGTGGACAATATCCAGTGTCATACCAACACGACGCGTAATTTCCGCCTGTTTGGTAGTCAACAACCTTAATGTTCCGCCACCCACAGTACCCAAACCACACAGACCTATACGCAGACGTTGCTTATCGCTTTCCTGACTCACGTTTCCCTCACAATCACGACGTAGGAAACAGGCATACCTGCCAGTCTCCAATTTGTTTCAGTAAATTTTTCAGAATTTGTTATTGACCCAGCACCATTTGGCTCAGACGATCAATCTCCATATAACCCGGCACCAATTGACCGTCAGGGAGAATGATGGCTGGCGTGCCAGTAATGCCAATGCGGTTGCCCAGCGCGTGCTGATTCAGAACCGGGTTCTGGCAATCACGATCAGGGAGGTTCTGGCCGTTTTTAGCCTGAGTCAATGCTCGCTTCCGATCTGGGGCACACCAGACAGAAATCATTTTGGGGTAAGCAGTCGAATCGGCACCACCACGAGGATACGCAACATAGCGCACAGCTATGCCACGGGCGTTAATGGCTTCAACATCGTGGTGCAAGCGCCGGCAATAGGTACAGTCAACATCGGTGAAAACCGTGATAGTCGCAACCGGATTCTCAGGACTGAAAATAATCATCTGGTCTTCGGGCATGCCGGCAATCAGCTCTTTCACCTGAACCTGACGTGTCTGCGCAGTGAGATTGATCAAGCCTTGCGCCTGAGTCTGGTAAAGCTCACCGGTAATCAGGAACTGGCCTGTCCGGTCGCTCAGCAAAATCTCCCCGGAGCTCATGATCAGTTCATACAGACCTTCCATCGGAGTTACACGCACCTGCTCAACCCGCAACTGTCCCTGAGTAACGGCACCAAGGCTGGTGTTGATGGCATCTCTAAGGCTTTGTTCCCATTCCGGCGCATCCGCAGCATTCAGCAGCGCGCTCGAGCCTGCGCAACACATCAGCGCAACAGCTTTCACCATCGCCCAAAAAGAAGTTCTGTTCATAATGCATTGTCTCCAAACAACAATAACAGTCTGCGGAGTTTGCAGTCCGCGGGGCTGGCAAGCTATGGGCCACGACTTTACCACGAGCTCACATCAGACCCAAACAGACCCCGATCCGACTCCTTAGCTTGCGGATAAAACAAAAAAAAAGGGGCCGAAGCCCCTTTTTTTTGCAGGTAATCACGCAGATGCTCTGCAGATGATGCCTGCCTTGCCGAATCAGCTGACTTTCTTGTCCAGCTTCTCGGTGATACGGGCAGCACGACCTGACAGTTCGCGCAGGTAGTACAGTTTGGCTTGACGCACATCGCCGCGACGCTTCAGCGTGATGCTGTCGATCATGGTGCTGTGAGTCTGGAAAGTACGCTCTACACCTACGCCGTGGGAAATCTTGCGCACGGTAAATGCCGAGTTCAGGCCGCGGTTACGGATTCCGATGACCACGCCTTCAAAGGCTTGCAGACGCTCGCGGTCGCCTTCCTTGATTTTTACCTGCACAACAACGGTGTCGCCCGGGCTGAATTCCGGCACTTCCCGTGTCATCTGCTGGCTTTCTACCAATTCAATAATTTTGCTGCTGTTCATGCCGTACTCCCGGTTATTGATACCTTCAACACCCTGTTCCACCTTGGTCTTCTTGCGTGTTATCGCACAAAGAATCCAGGCTGTTCAGGTCGGCAAGGTACCGTATTCACTGATAAATTCATTAAGAAGCGTCTGTTCCTGCGTATTCAGGCTCTGTTGAGCCAGCAGATCCGGTCGCTTCAACCACGTCTGTCCCAGCCGCTGCTTTAACTGCCAGCGCCGTATTTGTTCGTGGTTGCCTCCGGTCAGTACCTCTGGTACTGACTGCCCCGCAAACTGCTGCGGGCGCGTATAACGCGGGCAATCCAGCAAACGTAATCCTGTACTGCTGTCGGCAAAAGAATCCAGACCTGCAGACTCTTCATGCCCGAGCGCTCCCGGCTGGTAGCGGATGACAGCATCCAGCAATACCATGGCGGCGAGCTCTCCACCACTGAGAACGTAGTCACCTATCGACCACTCCTCATCAATCTCTGTCTGCAGCACACGTTCGTCTATACCCTGATAACGGCCACAAACCAGAACCAGATTGCGCCGCTGCGCAAGCAGATTCACACCATCCTGATCCAGTTTGCGCCCCTGAGGTGATAAATAGATCACCGAAGGTGGTGCTTCATGCCAGACTTTCGCCTGAGCAATGGCCTCACATAAAGGCCCTGTTTTCATCAACATGCCGGCGCCACCGCCAAAAGGCTTGTCGTCAACCGTGCGATGCTTGTCGTGAGCAAAGTCACGGGGACTCCAGCACACTACATCTACAAGTCCAGACCGGCAGGCTCTGCCTGTCACTCCGTAGGATGTCACCGCAGTGAACATCTCCGGAAACAGCGTTACTATCGCTACCTGCATTCGACCTACCTGCACGCGGCCAGCCGACATTCGCGCTTCTCCGGATAAACTCTTGAAACACTTTAAACCAGATCATCCGTCCCGGGCCGTTGCTGGCTTCAGATCAGGTAATCAACTTCCCAGTCCACCTGCACCAGATCCGAGGCGATATCCACCTTCAGGACCACCTGGTCAGGTAACCAGGGAATCAGCCGCTGGTGTTTGTCCACACTGCCTTCGCAGGGTTTGACCACCAGCACATCATTGGCACCGGTTTCCAGCAGACTGTCAATTCGCCCCAACAATACACCTGACTTGTTTTCAACCTTCAAACCCGTCAGCTGATGCCAGTAAAAATCTTCACCATCAAGTTCCGGCAGCTCAGACAGCGGAACCATCAGCTCCAGTCCAGTCAGCAACCGGATATCTTCCGGCGTATCAAAACCACGGATATGGGCGATAAGCCCTTTACCGTGAGGTTTTGCTTCATCCACTACCAGCGGTCTCAACTTTCCGTTGAGACTGCCAACAAAATTCTGGTATTGCAGGATGTTTTCACGCGGCTGCGTATGGGAAACCAGTTTGAACCAGCCTTTGATCCCGTACGGCCCCGCTACCCGGCCCATGCTGACCAATTCAGCAGCTTCATCTCCCGCAGGAGGCAAGCTGCCTGATGATGTGGTCAATCGAGCCAAAGTAGTGTCCTGACAATGAACCCTGGCATCAAGCCTGGGTAGTTGCCGCAGCAGAGGCTTCTTTGATCAGCGCAGCAACGCGCTCACTTGGCTGCGCGCCCTGGGTTGACCAGTAGCTGACGCGGTCCAGATCAAGACGCAGACGCTCTTCTTTACCACGCGCTACCGGGTTGAAAAAACCCACGCGCTCAATGAAACGACCATCACGCGGATTGCGCGAGTCAGAAACAGTGATGTGATAAAAAGGCTTTTTCTTGGCGCCGCCACGAGCCAGTCGAATTGTGACCATAAACTACTCTTCCTGAAGTTAACTTCGTACGAAAATAGATTATTTCCGACACAGTGCCGGAAAAAGTGCAGCATTCTAAGACAAATGATGGCAGGAGGGAAGAAATGTTTGTGCTTTTTCAACAAATAACACACTACATACAGTGTTATAAACCGGCCTGCCGCCCCTGCCGGAACAATCAGAACCGTGGCGGACCACCAGCACCAGGGAATCCACCCGGCCCACGCATACCACCAAGTCCGCGCATCATATTGGCTAGCGCCCCACTTTTCATCTTCTTCATCATTTTCTGCATTTGTTTGTGTTGTTTAAGCAGTCGGTTCAAATCCTGAATCTGGGTACCGGAACCGACACAGATTCTGCGTTTGCGCGAACCGTTAAGTGCATCCGGGTTCTGACGTTCACGAGGGGTCATGGAATTGATGATGGCTTCCATACGACTGAACTGGCTGTCGTCCACCTTGGCCGCAGCGCCCGGCGGCAACATGCCCATACCAGGCATCTTGTCCAGGATACTGGCCATACCGCCCATATTCTTCATCTGCTGCAACTGCTCACGGAAGTCCTCAAGATCGAAGCCTTTGCCTTTCTGGATCTTGCCAGCCAGCCTTTCTGCCTTGACTTTGTCTACCTTGCGCTCTGCTTCCTCGATAAGAGAGAGCAAATCGCCCATGCCCAGAATACGGGAGGCAATACGATCCGGGTAGAACGGCTCCAAGGCATCGGTTTTTTCACCCATACCAATAAATTTGATGGGCTTGCCTGTGATATGACGCACTGAAAGCGCCGCACCTCCGCGGGCGTCACCGTCGGCCTTGGTGAGGATAACACCGGTCAACGGCAACGCTTCATTGAAGGCCCGCGCCGTATTGGCGGCGTCCTGACCAGTCATGGCATCCACAACAAACAGGGTTTCGATGGGGTTCAGCAACCTATGCAGGTCGCTGATCTCTGCCATCATATCCTGATCAATAGCCAGTCGACCGGCGGTGTCTACCAGCAGCACATCTACAAACGCTTTGCGGGCCTCTTTCAGGGCTGCCTGCACAATGTCCTGAGGCTTCTGCGAAACATCGGAAGCAAAAAATTTGACGCCAACATCGTTGGCCAGAGTCTGAAGCTGGGCAATCGCAGCAGGACGATAAACGTCGGCGCTGACCACCATGACAGACTTCTTTCGGGATTCTTTGAGCCATCTTGCAAGCTTGGCAACGGACGTGGTTTTACCGGCGCCTTGCAGACCCGCCATCAGGATAACCGCAGGTGGTTGTGTGCTCAGATTCAGCTCTTCATTCGCCGAACCCATAACTGCTTCAAGCTCAGCCTGCACAATCTTGATAAAGGCCTGGCTGGGGCTCAGGCTCTGGGACACTTCCTGTCCAACAGCACGCAGCTTCACACGCTCAGTGAAATCCTTGACCACCGCCAACGCAACATCAGCCTCAAGCAACGCGCGACGAACCTCACGCAGTGCTTCTTCGATATTGTTTTCGGTCAGCGTGGCTTTGCCGCTGATTTTGCGCATCGCGCCCGACAGGCGTTCGGTTAAGCTTTCAAACATCTTCGTGTGCCCCTCTTTAGGAAGGCCGCTATTATCACCCCGATACCCCCCATGAACAATAGCAGAACGCCACGAGCACTTTCAGGAAACAGTCTCATTCAGGAAACATTCGCATTGAGTGAAAAAGACCTTCAATGGCGGAGGCACTTGTGCGACACTTTGGTGGTCATTGTTAATCGGACAACCTGCAGGAACTCACCCCCTCATGCCCATAACCCTACTCTCCGGCATAGCAGCCATCGCACTTTATCTGCTTAGTTTCGGGCTACAGAGCCAATCAGTCAGAACCGGGGCTGCCCGGGCAAAAACAGATGGCAGGGTATTGATTCTGGGATTTGCAGGGGTCGCAGCTCACATACTAAGTGCATGGACGCTGATTCACCGTGATGCTGCCTACCATTTTGGCCTGACGGAGATCAGTACACTGATTTTTGCATCGATTGCATTGTTGACCATGATGAGTAGTGCTCGACGCCCCATCGGCAGTCTCATTCTGGGGGTGTTACCGCTGGCAATTGTTACGATCGTGGTCTCGCTGAGCATCAGAAGCACTTACCCGGCGCAACAACTCGGCGCGGGTATCGCCTCACACGTAATACTGTCGATTCTTGCATACAGCTTATTCACGCTGGCAGCGTTACAGTCCGCTTTTCTGGCTTTTCAGAACTACCAACTCAAACACCACCACGTTGCTTCAGTGATGCGGATATTCCCACCGCTACAGGAAATGGAACGTCTGCTATTTGAACTGCTCTGGGCAGCACAGATTCTGCTGAGCCTGGCCATTGCAGCCGGGTTCATGTTTGTAAGTGATTTCACCACGCAAGGGCTGGCGCATAAGATGTTTTTCTCCGTCCTCGCGTGGGCAGTTTTTGCCGTGTTGCTGTGGGGCCGGCACCAACTTGGCTGGCGCGGCAACACCGCTATCAAGGGTACATTGACCGGCTTTGTGTTCCTGCTACTGGGGTTTTATGGCTCCAAATTTGTACTTGAGTTTCTGCTCTGACTTTTGATCCAGCCCGGGTCGATACCACTGATCGTGCCTGGCCAGATCAAACTACGTGAAACCGGACTGATGTCTGGCAGAATTGCACCAGGCTGACTCACCAAAGATGCTGCGATCACATGATCCCGAAAACGGGCTGACCAGAACTGGAATTTGCCTCTCATCTCCTCCTGATCAGTAACGTCAATCAGGTCAGTCAACGAGTCCCTTCCCTGCCGCTGACTGAACTGGAATCTACGCAATCCCCGGGCCAGCCCCAAACCACTTGCCTTGACCGCCGCTTCTTTTAATGTCCAGAGCCGGTAGAAGAACACGATGCGCTCAGTCTCGGGAAGCTCCAGGAACTCACTGTATTCCTGTATCGAAAAATATCGTTTTGCAATCCCTTCAAACTCAGTGGCACGCGAGAGCTTTTCCACATCCACTCCCGGATCTGCATACTGGCTGAAAGCAAAAATCAGGCAGTCATGCGTGTGTGTGAGATTAAATGACAGAGGAGTCTGCGCCTGCGATATATATGGGCGACCAGACCCGGATCTGTACACAAGCCACTCCCCGGGAGCGATAAGCGGATGGTAGGCGCTGAGCAAATGCCTCAGCGCCACCCGTGTGAAAAGAAACTGGAACTGCCCCTTGGGCAACCTTCGGGATTGCAGGCGATGCAGTTCTTCCGGGCTCAGACAATCAACATAGCCAGTCAGCAGTGTCTCATAGTCAAGTTCCGGCAGTGGCACCCACCAGATATCAAGTCCGGAAGATGGTGGTGGCAGCATGGGCAGCCTGCTGTTCTTAAATGCATTATCCGCAGCACTCATACAAATTCGCTTTTTTGCGTCTGCCAGAGCAAATCACTGCGCAGACAATCACTCAGGACAACAAATCATACTTACGCAAATAACCACGTAACTGATGATAGCTAAGATTTAGAAAGCTGGCAGTTTTGCGCTGATTGAACTGGCAGTGTTCAAGAGCTTTGCGCAACAACTCAGTTTCATAATTCTGTATGTGCTCTCGAAAATCGAGCCCTGAGCCATTAAGCACAGGTAGCACCTGCACATCTGCGGCAGACTCAGAGACAGCAGTCGTGTCTGGCGGATTGCCAGCAACAGCCACCTCATTGGCACGAGTTGGCGATACCGAGGGTCGGTAAGGCGATTCAAAAGGGTTGAATACCAATCGGCTGACGACTCGTTCGGGATGCTGGTATACAGCCCGTTCAACCACGTTTTTTAATTCGCGGATATTACCCGGCCAACTGTAAGCAAGCAGTTGACGCTGCACGTTGTCACTAAAGCCCGCAAAAAAATCCTGGCCCATTTCTTTGACCATACCGATGGCGTAATGCTCGGCCAGCACCAGGATGTCCTCTGCACGAGAGCGCAGCGGGGGTAATGTGATGACATCAAATGCAAGCCGATCCAGCAGGTCCTCACGGAACTTGCCTGTCCTGGCCAAAGCGGGCAGATCTTCGTTGGTGGCAGCCACCAGACGGATATCGACCTTGATTGTCTGATTGCCGCCAAGACGCTCAAATTCTCCGTATTCAATCACCCGAAGAATTTTTTCCTGCACAGGCATTGAAGTATTGGCCAGCTCATCGAGGAACAACGTACCGCCATCAGCACGCTCAAAATAACCTTTTCGTTGCGCGCTGGCCCCGGTAAAAGCACCGGCCTCATGACCAAAAAGCTGGGCTTCCAGCAAAGACTCACTTAACGCGGCGCAGTTGATTTTGAGAAACGCCTGCTGCCAACGGCTGGACAGATAATGCAGGCGCGAAGCAATCAGCTCTTTACCTGTGCCGCGCTCGCCCACTATCAATACAGGTTTATTGAGCGGAGCAACCAGCGATACATGTTCCTGCATCTCCAGAAAGCTGGCAGACTCCCCAATCATGCGCGGCAATGACACTTCAGCAGACATCCGTCGACTCCTTTTAACGTGACGGCTAATTTGTTGCGAAAAATACCACTTATTAGGCCCTGCCACCAAGAAGCGATTCCGAAAATTCAGTCACCATAATATATATTCTTTATTTTCAATAGCTTAAATAAATTATTCTTGTTGGCACGCATCCTGCTAACACTACTGTGAGTCTCTCTGGACACATGCCTCAGAGACAATAGACAAACGTGGTTCATTTTCAGAGGTAATAACGTATGGGCATCTTCACACGCTTGAGCGACATCATAAATTCCAACATCAGTGCTCTGCTGGATAAAGCCGAGAATCCTGAAAAGATGATTCGTATGATGATTCAGGAGATGGAAGAAACACTGGTGGAAGTACGCAGCAGCACCGCCAAGGTAATCGCCGAGAAAAAAACTGTTAACCGACGCATCGAGCAACTGCGTCGCCAGTCTGGCGAGTGGGAATCCAAAGCTGAACTCGCCCTCGCCAAGGACCGGGAAGATCTGGCCCGCGCTGCGCTGGTCGAAAAATCCAGCGTCAACAGCACCATCACCATGCTGGAAGACGAGTTGCATAAGCTGGACGAAACCCTTGAGAAGCTCAGCACCGAGATTGACCAACTGCAAGCCAAACTGACCGATGCCCGTACTCGCCAGAAGACTCTGCTGATGCGCAGCTCCGCCGCACAGTCGCGTGTCGACATCAATCAGAAGCTGCACAGCTTCAGTATTGACAGTGCCATGAACAAGTTTGAGTATTACGAGCGCAAGATTGATCTCATGGAAGGCCAGGTGGACAGTATGAACATAAAGCAGCGTGGCCTGCAGGATGAGTTTGCAGAGTTGGCGCATCAGGAAAAAATCGATCTTGAACTGCAGTCCATCAAGGACAAACTTAACAAACAGTAAAGGACACGGCTCATGGAATTCTTTGAATTTGTCATCGCGCTGGTCGCCGTTGGCGGCACATTCGTGACGATCTGGGTCGTGCTGCTGTACCAGCGCAAGGAGAAAAAACTACCGGCTGCTGCGCGCGCTTACGAACTGAGCGAGCTCAGCGCCATGGCTGACACCATGAACCGGAGAATCGACACCCTGGAATCGATTCTGGACGCCGAAGTACCGGGTTGGAGGGAGCAGCATGAACAAAAACACTGATCAGGACCCACAGTTTTCCTACCAACGCCCGGTTTTAAAACTGGACAGGGAAAACAAAAAAGTACTGGGAGTCTGCAGCGGTTTTGCTCGTTACCTGGAGGTACCTCCGGCACTGGTGCGCGTAATCTTCGTCGTCGCGTGTCTGGTATCACCTTTTTTGATTCTGGTGTACCTGTTGCTGTACTGGTTGCTTGAAGACGAAAAACGGCCCGGACGGATCAAAGAAGCTTTGAGCTCATACATGCCCGGACAGGCTGGTTCGGCGCAGGCTGATGCCAACTCCAGACAGAGTGACCATCAGACTGCGAATCAAGGGCAATCAAACGGGCACGCTAGCATGGACGCAGAACCAGCCAGACGATTCGACCTTAAAAAGCCTCTTTACCGCAGCAGAAGAAATGTACGGATCGGGGGTGTTTGCGCCGGACTGGCAGATTACCTCAACGTTAACGCGTTTTTTGTCCGGCTGGTGACGTTTGCTTCAATCTTTATATTAGGCGGCATTACGTTCTGGGTTTATGTCATCTGCTGGATTGTGCTTGACAAAGAACCAAAATCCTTGCAAAAGTCACGCAGAGGTTCAGCAAAGTCATCAGGAGAAATTCACCCTGAGAGCAGCCGGGCCGACGCCGCCGGGTCCCAGGCATTTGATACCGAAACGATCAAAGCCTGCGCCGAGCGATTACAAGCCACCGAGCAGCGTCTGCGCAGCGCGGAAGCATTTATTACGTCGCGCCAGTTCAGATTGCATTGCGAGATAAACAGGATCTGAGGATCAATGGCAGAACTGCCTGATTTTGACACCCTGATGAAATTGCACAAGGAAGATCCGGAGGCACTTGAGCGCCTCCGGCAAAACCTCACATCGGAGCTGATGAACAAAGCCTCTGACCACACCCGCCGTCGACTTGAAGGTCTGCAGTTCAGAATAAATATGGAGCTGCGCCGGGCAAGCAACCCTACCGCACGCTTTCTGCGCCTTTCAGATATGATGCAAGAGTCCTTCCACGAACTTAATTACTGCCTCAACAATCCTGTTGACGCGGTGATTGCGCGACAGAACACCCAAAAGGCTGATATTGTTCCGCTTGTCCGGAGAACATCCGGAGACACGCCCTCAGGCAGGCACTAGACTGCTTTGCCTGACAGGCAATATCAGAGCATCAAAGGTTTTATCAGAATTCGAATGAAATATTGCCAACACTGCGCCGGCCCGATAACGCATCACATCCCGCCAGGCGACGACAAATTGCGCTATTGTTGCCTCAGCTGCGACGTTGTCTTTTACCAGAACCCGAATAATATCGTGGGCACTCTTCCCTACTTTGGTGATCAGGTGTTGTTATGCCGGCGAGCCATCGAACCCAGAAAAGGATTGTGGACGTTACCTGCTGGATTTATGGAAAACGGCGAAACAAGCTGGCAGGGAGCATTGCGTGAAACAGATGAAGAAGCCGGCGCCCAAGTCACTTTGTTGCCGGACAGTTTGTATACTATTTTTAACCTTCCAAACATCAATCAGGTTTATCTGTTTTTCAGAGCAGAACTCAGCAGCCTGTTGTTTGAACCAGGAACGGAAAGCCTCGAAGTAAAGTTATTCAGAGAAGACGAAATCCCGTGGCAGGAAATTGCTTTTGCTGTGGTCAAAACGACCTTGCGACAATATTTTGATGATCGCCGCCAGCAATACTACCCTGTGCGCATGTACGATGTAACATACTCACCGGAACGCAAGGCAGATATCAAACTGGTCAGCGAAAGTGGCAATAAGAATTTTGCGGAGATATAAACCAAACTTGTTATAAAACGGCCCCAGACATCCTTGCCGGGGCCGAGCGCATCCTGCACCATCCATGGCATGCGTCATAAACGCTGTAGTGCTCCCTGCTCCCTCCCTTGATAGCTAGTCCAGGTCATCTATCGCCCAGCCAATGCTGCGAGCATAGTACGCGAATCGCCTTGGGAATTGCAACAATCTGTGACATAGACAATTGGCTTATTGAGATCTCCATCACAAAATTATGCCACGCGATTATCTGGCGTTTAGTTTTATTAAACAGTTAGTTAAAAAAAAATTACTCTGCGCCAATTCCGATTTCACGGAAAATTCTGAATATTGTAAAAACCAATTTGCGACGAAACGAGTGAAATCCGTAATGAGTCAATTCAATTTTGAAATGCATTCATAAATCCAATATCTGAATAACATCATAGGCGGGCTCTTCGTAAGGATGGGCCAGAATCAGCGCCGCTACCACGTTTTTCAAACAAGCTTCAGCACAAAGCATTTCAACCCGGTACTCAACAACTGATTCAAGTCTATCAACTACTCCGATTGCAGGACTGGCACCCGGAAGTGGGCGAAATTGTCCCCTGCCTTCAATTTGCCAGCAACATTGCTCATAGTTGCCGATGCGTCCGGCGCCTGCATCAAATACTGCCAGCTTTACAGATTCGAGATGTGACTCCGGCACGTAAAAACAGAGTTTGAACATGAGTGATCCTGCCTGACTCATACCAGTCAAAGCTAAGCCAATAATTGTTATTACTTCAGCCATGCCCTGGCGTTACGGAACATGCGCATCGTTGGAGCATCTTCCACCCACTCCTCAGAGCGCCATGAATTTTGCACTGCACGGAACACACGCTCCGGATGTGGCATCATGATAGTTACACGCCCGTCCCTGCTACACACACCAGCTATTCCGGCAGGCGAGCCATTGGGGTTCTCAGGATAGTGTTCAGTGACCTGGTCATGGCTGTCAACGTACTGAACAGAAATCCCCTGTGCGGCTTTCAGCTGACTCTGAGTTGAGTTATCTGCGAATCGCACAAAGCCTTCACCATGTGCGACCGCAATCGGGAACACCGAGTCTTGCATGCCTTGCATGAATACCGAAGGCGATGCAGCCACTTTAAGCAAACTGACTCGTGCCTCAAACTGCTCAGAGCGATTGCGCTCAAACCTGGGCCAGCTATCTGCACCCGGGATCAATTCGTGCAGCAGTGACATCATCTGACAACCGTTGCAAATACCAAGTGACAAAGTTGATTTGCGCGCGAAAAACTCTTCAAACTGTTTACGCAGTGGCTCGTTAAACAGAATGGATTTTGCCCAGCCTCCGCCCGCGCCCAATACATCCCCGTAAGAAAAACCGCCACAAGCCACCAGCACATTGAATTGCTCGAGATCAATGCGACCAGCCAGCAAATCGCTCATGTGTACATCCACGGCACGAAATCCGGCGCGATCGAATGCTGCTGCCATCTCAACATGGCCGTTAACACCCTGCTCGCGCAACACTGCAACAGCCGGCCGGACCCCGGTGTTTATATACGGCGCTGCAATATCCTGATTCACGTCAAAACTCAGGCGCGCGTGCAAACCAGGATCTTCTTTATCCAGCAATCGATCATATTCCTGCTGTGCACAATCAGGATTATCTCGCAGCGACTGCATTTCAAAACTGGTTCGCGCCCATAGCCGCAGACTTTCGCTTCGCGAACGCTCCAGCAGTAATCTGCCGCCATTAATGATTCTGATGTTGTCATGCGCCGCCGGATGACCGATCACGGAGGTGCACTCGGACAAACCGAACTCCTCAACAATACTGAACACTTTGGTTAACTGATCGCGCGGCACCTGCAACACTGCCCCTGCTTCTTCGTTAAACAGAACATCGATTGCGTTGGTGTCAGCGTGCATAAGTTCGGCGAGCTGAAGATCAACCCCACAATGTCCTGCAAACGCCATCTCGGTGACAGTAACCAGCAAACCGCCATCAGAACGATCGTGATAAGCCATTAACAAACCATTTTCGTTTAACTGCTGAACCAAACCAAAAAAGTTCTTCAGATCTTGAGGATTATTGATATCCGCAGGCACATCGCCGAGCTCACGATACACCTGAGCCAGCGCGGAACCACCCATACGGTTTCTGCCATGACCCAGGTCAATCAAGATCAAGTCACTGGCTTCAGACACATTACGCAATTGCGGAGTGACTGTCCGGCGAATATCAAGCACCGGAGCGAATGCCGAAATCACCAGAGACAAAGGTGCCGTGTTGCTTTTTTTATTGCCGTGTTCATCCTGCCACACGGTACGCATCGACATGGAGTCTTTGCCTACTGGTATACAGATTCCCAGCGCTGGACAAAGCTCCATACCCACTGCTTTGACAGTTTCGTAGAGACGCGCATCTTCACCGGGATGCCCGGCCGCCACCATCCAGTTTGCGGACAGTTTGATTTCGCTGATATCAGCAATTCTTGCTGAAGCAATATTTGTGATGGCCTCTGCAATCGCCATTCGGCCAGAAGCGGGTGCATCAAGTAATGCCACCGGAGTACGTTCACCCATAGACATGGCTTCGCCGAAATAAGTGTCGAACGACGACGCAGTGACAGCAGCATCGGCGACGGGAACCTGCCAGGGGCCGACCATCTGATCACGCGCTACCAATCCGGTGACGGTTCTGTCACCAATTGTGATCAGGAAATTCTTGCTGGCTACAGCCGGCAGACTGAGCACCCGCTCAAAAGCTTCTTCCAATGCAATTTGTGCCGTATCCAGCGCGATCCGCGGCACAGATTTGCTCACCACATCACGATGCATTCTTGGCGGTTTGCCAAACAAAACTGACATCGGCAGATCTATAGGAAGATTGTCAAAGTGCTCATCTTTTAGACGGATCACTTCTTCGTCTGTTGCTTCGCCAACCACCGCATAAGGACAGCGCTCGCGTTTGCAGATCTGTTCAAATATCTCAAGATTCTCTGGCGTAACTGCCAGCACATACCGCTCTTGTGCTTCGTTGCACCAGATCTCCAGAGGCGACATTCCCGGTTCCGCATTCGGAATCTGGCGCAGAGAGAATATACCTCCGCTCTCACCATCTTTCACCAGTTCTGGCAACGCATTGGAAAGACCGCCAGCGCCAACGTCATGGATAAATGCAATAGGATTGTCATCGCCCATCTGCCAGCAACGGTCAATAACCTCCTGACAACGGCGCTCCATCTCCGGGTTTTCACGCTGCACAGAGGCAAAATCAAGCGCCGAATTGCTTGCACCAGATGCCATGGAGGATGCGGCTCCGCCACCCAGCCCGATCAGCATGGCGGGACCACCAAGAACAATCAGTTTTGCACCTGCATGAAACGGCTGTTTCTGCACATGCTGCTCACGAATATTGCCTAAACCACCAGCAATCATGATGGGCTTGTGGTAGCCACGCACTTCATACTTGTCCGCAGATGGCACAGACTCCTCGTACGTGCGAAAGTATCCACACAGATTGGGTCTGCCAAACTCATTGTTAAACGCTGCGGCTCCGATCGGACCTTCCAGCATAATATCCAGCGCTGACACAATATGTGCCGGTCGGCCGAAATCCTCTTCCCACGGCTGCATAAAATCAGGCAGACGCAAATTCGAAACACTGAAGCCACAAAGACCTGCTTTGGGTTTGGCACCTGTTCCGGTAGCGCCCTCGTCACGAATTTCTCCACCGTTGCCTGTTGCTGCACCGGGGAATGGTGCAATGGCAGTGGGATGATTGTGCGTCTCTACCTTCATCAGAATGTGGATAGGTTCGTTTACGTACGCATATTCATGCGACTGTGGCTGCGGGAAAAACCGTCCGGCTACGCTGCCTGTCATCACAGCCGCATTGTCCTTGTAGGCCGACAGCACGTTATCCGGTGACTTGTTATGTGTATTACGAATCATCGCAAACAGAGAGTGCGACTGTTCAATCCCATCCACTGTCCAACTGGCATTAAAAATTTTATGGCGACAGTGCTCAGAATTGGCCTGTGCAAACATCATCAGCTCAACGTCGTTGGGGTTACGGCCAAGACGTGTGAAAGCCTCATTCAGATAATCCATTTCATCGTCTGCAAGTGCCAAACCCATGGACTGGTTGGCATGCTGCAAAGCTTGTTTGCCACCGCCCAACACATCGACAGTGGTCAATTTTGCAGGCTGAGCATGAGAGAACAGCGCCTCGGCCTCGTCGTAGTCGTTGAGGATGGCTTGCGTCATTTTGTCGTGCAGACATGTATCCAGTTGCAGCAACTCAGCATCTGATAATGGCTCTTTTAAACTGACATGCCAGGCAATAGCACGTTCGACACGGGTAATCTGCACCAGACCGCAATTCCTGACGATGTCCGTCGCTTTGCTTGACCAGGGGGAAATCGTTCCTGGTCGGGGCACTACCAGGCGGAAGACACCAAACTGGCCGCTTTCATCCTCTGCTGCGGGATCATCACCATAATTGAGTAGCTGCTCGAGAACCAGCATCTGAGAGTTGTCCAGTGCAGGGGCACCATCTATTAAGTGGACAAAACGGGAGCTGAGGGTCTCCACAGCAGGAACGTCCTGCTGAATCTGACGCAGGAGCTTACGGAGACGAAAATCGGAATGTGCGGTGCAGCCAGTGAGAACAAGCATTGTGTCTGATAGCCTTATTTGTCAGTGGGTCTGTAAGCTGGGATATCGGCGATACAGTAAGAAGGTAGCGCGAAAATCAGGGGCGTATGATACGCCATCAAAGCACAAAAATCAGGCGATTATTGTTGTTGTGACTGGGCAGCCTGACGCCGCTTATCAACAAAAAACTGCTTCATCAACTTTGAACAATCAACTTCGAGCACTCCCCCCAGAACCTCCGGACTGTGATTGAAGTGACCATTTTCAAATAGTTTCTGCCCGCTGAACACCGCACCGTAACGAGGCTCGGCAGCACCAAACACCAACCGCTTGATACGGGCGTGGATAATGGCGCCATAACACATGGTGCAGGGCTCGATGGTGACGTACAGGGTTGCGTCCGGCATACGGTAGTTGCCGATCACCTGACCGGCATCACGCAGAGCGCAGATTTCGGCATGAGCACTGGGATCATGTGTTCTTACTGGCTGATTGAATCCTCGCCCGATGACCTGTTTGTTCTGAACCAGCAGCGCGCCCACCGGCACCTCGCCGGCATCAGCAGCCTGCTGGGCGAGCCGCAGCGCTTCGCGCATGAAGGTTATGTCGTCAGGATTTATTCCCATTCAATGGTCGCTGGCGGCTTCGACGAAATATCGTATGTCACACGTGACACATCCGCAATTTCATTAATGATGCGGTTGCTGACGGTTTCCAGTAATTCGTATGGCAGATGCGCCCATCGTGCGGTCATAAAATCTATGGTCTCCACGGCGCGCAATGAAATGACCCAGGAATAACGCCTGCCGTCGCCCACCACTCCGACCGATTTTACCGGCAGAAATACAGCAAAAGCCTGGCTGGTCTTGTGGTAATAACCAGAGCGGTGCAGCTCTTCGATAAAAATCGCATCCGCACGACGCAACGTCTCGCAATACTCCTTTTTCACTTCTCCGAGGATACGCACACCCAGACCAGGGCCCGGAAACGGATGACGATAGACCATGTCGTAAGGCAGTCCAAGCTCCAGACCCAGCCGGCGCACTTCGTCTTTGAACAATTCTCTCAGTGGCTCAACCAGCTTTAATGCCATGTTCTCCGGCAGGCCGCCTACATTGTGATGTGACTTGATGACATGCGCCTTGCCTGTTCTTGAACCTGCAGACTCAATCACATCCGGGTAGATCGTGCCTTGCGCCAGCCACTTGACGTTAGCGATTTTGCTGGCTTCCTCATCAAACACTTCAATAAATGTATTGCCAATAGCTTTACGTTTTTTCTCAGGATCGCTGACGCCCGCCAATGCACTCAGGAAACGATTCTCCGCATCAACACGAAGCACTTTTACGCCCATATTCTGCGCAAAAGTTGCCATCACCTGATCACCTTCCCGCAATCGTAGCAACCCGTTGTCTACAAATACGCAGGTCAGCTGATCACCAATGGCTTTGTGCAGCAAAGCGGCAACAACCGATGAATCTACACCGCCGGACAAACCCAACAACACGTGATCGCTGCCAACCTGCTCTCGGACTTTGTTGATGGCATCTTCAATAATATTGGCTGATGTCCATAGCGCCTCACAACCACACACAACATGAACAAACCGTTCCAGTATGCGCTGCCCTTGCAAGGTGTGGGTCACTTCCGGGTGAAACTGGATACCATAGAAGCGCCGGGTTTCATCCGCCATTGCAGCGATCGGGGCGCTGGAAGTCTCAGCACTGACCACAAACCCCGGCGGCAACTTGACGACTTTATCGCCGTGGCTCATCCAGACATCCAACTGCGCAATGCCGCCTGCCGCGATGCGATCTTCTATACCCTCAAACAATGCGCCAGGTGCCGGCAGATTGACTTCAGCATAACCAAACTCTGATTTATCAGAAGCTTCTACCTTGCCGCCCAACTGCTCGGCCATGCTCTGCATGCCATAACAAATGCCCAGCAACGGCAGCCCCAGATCAAAAAACCATTTGGCTACCTGAGGGGAGTCTTTTTGAGTTGCCGTCTCCGGCCCGCCAGAAAATATTACACCCTTTGGTGCAAAGGTTTTGACTTCCTCCAGATCACACTGGTTGTCCCAGATCTCACAATAAACACCCAACTCACGTACGCGCCGCGCGATCAGTTGTGTGTACTGCGAACCGAAATCAAGAATAAGAATTTTCTGGCTGTGAATATTTTGCTGACTCATGTCGGGGAAGGCCTTGGTAATACAAACCACCTTCTGCTACCGACCCGTGTTTTAACACAAACAGTCAATAACAGAAGGCGGAAAGCAGGTTAACGTTAACTGAGACGATAGTTCGGTGCTTCTTTGGTTATGCTGACATCGTGTACATGGCTTTCCTGCATGCCTGACGATGTAATCTTCACAAATTCGGGTTTTGTGCGCATAGTGTCTATATCTTCGCAGCCGGTATAACCCATGCTTGAACGCAGACCACCCATCAACTGATGCACAATACCCGACATCGAACCTTTATAGGGCACACGACCTTCAATACCTTCCGGTACCAACTTTTCTACTCCGGATGCGGCGTCCTGAAAATAGCGGTCACTGGAGCCCTGACTCTGAGCCATTGCACCCAGTGAACCCATACCACGATAGGCTTTGTAGCTGCGGCCCTGATAGAGTTCTACTTCACCCGGCGCCTCTTCGGTGCCAGCCAGCAGACCGCCAACCATCACAACATTGGCACCGGCAGCGATCACCTTGGCCAGATCACCAGAGAACCGCACACCACCGTCAGAAATCACACAAACATTGGTATCTTTAAGAGCATCTACCACATTTGAGACCGCTGTCATTTGCGGAACACCAACACCGGTTACGATACGGGTTGTGCAGATAGAGCCCGGGCCGATGCCAACTTTGACAGCATCAGCGCCGGCTGCAGCGAGATCGCGTGCCGCCTGCGCGGTGGCGATGTTCCCGCCAATAACCGGTAGTTCCGGGTACAGGCCCTTGATCCGGCGCACCATCTCCAGCACACCTGCGGAATGACCGTGAGCAGTGTCGATGACTATGACATCCACGCCGGCTTCAACCAGTGCCTGCACACGATCAACAGTATCATTGCTGGTGCCCACGGCAGCAGCAACGCGCAAGCGGCCCTGCTGATCCTTGGAAGCGTTAGGATAGTCTTCGGATTTACGGATGTCCTTCAGTGTTATCAGACCGCGCAGTTCAAATTCGTCGTTAACTACCAGAATCTTCTCGATACGATGCTGGTGTAACAACGCTTTGATCTGGTCATGACTTGCGTCTTCTTTAACCGTCACAAGACTGTGTTTGGGCGTCATTATGGTCTCAACCATCGCATTCAGATTGGTCTCGAATCGCACATCACGGCTGGTTACTATGCCAACCAGCTGACGGCCAACCACTACCGGCATGCCTGAAATGTCGTATTCGCGCATCAAGGCAATCAGGTCGGAGATTCTGGCGTCAGGGGCGATCGTAATTGGGTCTTTTACAACACCGCTCTCGTATTTCTTAACGGTTCGAACTTCCCTGGCCTGCTGCTCTACCGTCATGTTCTTGTGTATGACCCCGATTCCACCTTCCTGCGCCATAGCAATAGCGAGACGCGCTTCCGTCACGGTATCCATGGCGGCAGACATCAAGGGAATGTTCAGGGTAATACTCGCTGTCAGGCGGGTTTTCAGGCTGACGGCTTTGGGGAGAACAGACGAGTGGGCGGGCAGAAGCAGTACATCATCAAACGTCAGTGCTTCTTCAGCAATCCGTAACATAAGTTTTCACCTATCCACAAAAACGCGATTATACAGACCAAGGTGTGTCAGGTAAACTGGCGTCATGAAACAACAGCCCGTCACCAGCCCCATCAACGACTCAATGGTCTTTACCGTCAGCGCACTCAACGGCCTGGCACGTGAACTGCTGGAGGAGTGTTTCCCCTCAGTCACGGTTGAAGCCGAAATATCGAATCTTTCACTACCTGCTTCCGGCCACTGGTATCTGACACTGAAAGATGACAGCGCCCAGATACGGTGTGCGATGTTTCGTAACCGCAATATGTCTGTGCGATTCAAGCCTGCGAACGGCATGCAGATCACAGTCAGAGGCAAACTCAGTCTTTATGAAGGACGCGGCGACTATCAGCTGATTCTCGAGAGTATGGCTGACGCAGGTGCCGGCGCATTACAACGGGCGTTTGAACTGCTCAAACAAAAACTGCTGGACGAAGGTCTGTTTGATCCGGCGAACAAAAAGCCAGTGCCCGAGCATTGTCGCCATGTAGCGGTCATCACTTCACCAACGGGCGCTGTAATCCGCGACATCCTGAGTGTGTTTAATCGCCGCTTCCCGGGGATGCGGGTAACAGTATTGCCGGTTCCTGTTCAGGGTGTAGAAGCTGTTCCTGCAATAATAAAAGCATTCGACACCATAACAAAGCGCCACCAGGAACTACAGTTTGACGCGGTGATTGTTGCCCGCGGCGGTGGTTCGCTGGAAGATTTGCAGGCATTTAATGATGAGGCCGTCGCAAGAGCTATCGCACGCTGCCCATTGGCCACCGTCAGCGCAATAGGTCACGAAACCGACGTCAGCATTGCAGACTTTGTCGCCGACGTCAGAGCGCCCACACCCAGTGCGGCTGCTGAGTTATTGAGCCCGGACCAGCGCACGCTGATAAACGCTTTGAAACAGCTGGAGCAAAAAATACACCGGCAAATCCAGAATCTGTTAAACCAACGCAAACTTCAGTTGGAGTGGCTGCAGAAACGCCTGCAACACCCGGGTCGCAGACTGCAGGAACAGGCGCAGACTCTGGACAGACTGGATATTCAACTCAAACGGGCGATGCAGACTATTCTGCAGCAACAAAAACTCAAACTTCAGATGCTGGCGAGAAATCTTGACACCGTTAGCCCATTGCAGACAATCCAGAGAGGCTTCAGTATCACTCAGAATTCAGAAGGTAAACTGATTACTTCAGCCACCCAGGTTAAACCGGGCGACCAGTTATTGAGTATTGTTAAAGCAGGTAGAATTGTCAGCACTGTCAATACAGTCCGGATAGCTGACAGCGCACCAAAGATAATCGGATAGAAGCGGAGATGTCGATGAATAAACGCGAACAACAAAGATTGATCAGGGAACAGAAGCAACAGGCTGCGCAAAAAAAGGATGTAACAAAAAAGAACATCACCCGACTTGCACTGGTTGTTCTGGTTCCATTGATCGTGATTGGCATACTCTATGGATTGCTGGGACAAGGCACCGCCTATCCGCCGGATCGGGTTGCCCAGTCAGATCATGTCAAAGGCAATCCTGACGGTGTCACACTGGTCGTTTATGCCGATTTTCAGTGCCCAGCCTGCGCAGCAGAACATCAAATGATGGCCATGGCCTGGCCGCGGATTGCAGATCGGGCACAACTGGTATTCAGGCACTATCCGCTGACGAGCACTCACCGCTTTGCCTGGATTGCTGCTCTCTATGCTGAAGCGGCCGGTGCACAAGATAAGTTCTGGGAGATGTACGACCAACTGTTTATCAATCAGGCGTACTGGTCAACGCTGGCGTCGGTCAACGACGAATTTGATGGCTATCTGGAGCAATTGGGTCTGGATGTCGCACGCGCGCATCAGGATATGAGATCAGATGCCATCATCCAGAAAATCAGAAATGACCAGCGCGGGGGCACAAACGCTGGTGTTCGCGGGACACCCGCCCTGTTCGTGAACGGACGTCTGACGCCGGTACCACAGAATCCTGTTGATATGGCTGCAGTGGTCAGTCGCGCTGTCGCCGCAGGCACTACGGACTGATACCGGAACTTACACAGGACCCGACTCAGGGCCGGATTCAGGGCCGGATTCAGGAACTACGGCGGTAACAGCCGCCGGTGAGTGTGAATGGACATCAATATTCCGAAGCCCGCCAACAAGGTAACTGCTGATGTGCCTCCATAACTGACCAATGGCAAAGGCACACCCACCACCGGTAGCAAACCAGAGACCATGCCCATATTGACCACCACGTAAATGCAAAAGGTCAAAGTCAGGCTGACGCCCAGCAAGCGCCCGAACGTATCCGAGGCATGCATACTGATAAACATGCCACGGGCAATAATAAACAGGTAGAGCAGAAGCAGAACAACAATCCCAATCAATCCCAATTCTTCACCAATCACTGCGAGGATGAAGTCCGTCGATGACTCTGGCAGAAAGTCCAGCCTTGACTGAGTTCCATTTAGCCAGCCCTTTCCCATCAGTCCACCAGAGCCGATTGCGATCTTGGATTGAATGATATTCCAGCCCGCGCCTAATGGGTCTGCTTCGGGATTGAACAATGTGTCGATACGTCGCCTTTGATAGTCCTGCAAGACAAACAAATACATCATAGGAACAGCTATTACCGCAAGGACGCCAGCCAGACTGATGATGCGCCATGACAACCCTGCGAAAAACAACACAATGATGCCCGCCATTCCAACCAGAATGGCTGTCCCCAGATCAGGTTGGGTACCAATTAACGCAACCGGGATGGCGATGATAACGAGACTGATGCCAATATCGAGCAATCTCGGCGGCAGAGATCGCATAGTAAAATACCAGGCCGCCATAATAGGCAGCGACAATTTCATAATCTCAGATGGTTGAAATCGCCCCAGACCAGGAATCGCAAGCCAGCGCTGCGCACCGTTGACCACAACTCCAAAAAACAGCACCAATACTAATAACACGCTGCCAAAAATAAACACCGGAAGCGCCCAACGGCTGAAAGTTCGAGGCGGGATCTGCGCAAACACCAGTAACACCACAAAACCAACCGTCAGTCGCAGGGACTGATTGATTACTGCATCTAAATCTTCGCCGGTGGCGCTGTAGAGAACAAACAAACCGGCTATAGAGACCAGGAACAGAGCAAACAGCAGAGGAATATCAACGTGCAGGCGCCAGGCCAGCGTGCGCTCCTGTGGCCGCAAATCAAAACGCGGCGCAGTCATTCTTCGCAATAATTCTGTCATGCAGGCGCCCGACCTTAAAAACTACTTGGGGGATATGGGTCGAAAAACGTTGTTTCTGTATGTCTTCAACCGCACTCAAAGGGTAGCGCAAGCTGCATTTTAAGTCTATGCTCATGCCGGCTTCCGGGGCTGGCATCCATGATTTTACTGCGCGCACGGAAGCCGGAAACCAACAATAACGCATACAATAAAAAACATGGAGTCAGCATGTCTTTCATCAGGTCCCTTGGCAAAGCAGTGAACAAACTGGCAGATAACACTCAAACCCTGTCGTGGACCATTTTCCGCGTGTTATCCAGTGCGATGTTTATGACTCATGGCTGGCCAAAGATGTTTGGCGACAGGACACAACCGTTCTTCGGAGGTATGGGATTTTTTGGTATCGACGTCGGTATAAATATGTTGTGGATTGCTGGTGCAATAGAACTGTTTGGCGGCGCCCTTCTGGTGCTGGGTCTCTTCACACGATACATTGCAGCGCTCGCCGCCATACTGATGGTGATGGCTTATCTGGCAGCACATCCTGCCTGGTTCCCCACGCTCAACAACGGCGAACTGGCAGCCATGTATTTTCTCACCTACTTTGTGCTATTTGCTTTTGGTCCAGGGAAAATCAGTCTGGATGCTATGCTGCGCGGCCGCGCCTGATCCAGTGCAGCAAGCCTTGGGCATTCAGGTCCATGTCTCCTGACAGCAGACGCCGGATATCCCCGGCGTCATGTCGGCTTCGCCTTGATGCCAGCTCGTCTACGCTATGCTGCATCAAGAGACTGGCCAGATCTTCTGAATCTGAAACGCCGTCGAAAGCTTGCACCATACGTACATAGGCATCGATCTGGGTATGCAGATCAGCTGCAAGTTCAGCCACATTTTCATGCTTCCCAAAATGCGTGAGATAGACACAGGCAGGATTAAACTCCATCAACCGATTGATTGTGCTGTGCCAGGCAGAAGGGTCAAATTGCACAGGGGTTGAAGGCGGGAAAATAAACGGTCGGATTCCGTCATTCAGTTCCGGGTAACTGACACCAAAACTATCTCCACAAAAAAGCCCCCGGCTTTTTCTGTCCCAAACCACATAGTGATGACGGGCATGACCCGGCGTATCGATTATTGCCAACTCGCGCAAGCCAAGCCGAATATTATCGCCGTCGTGCACAACCTGAACTCTGGATGCAGGCACAGGCACCAAAGACCCGAACGCAGCTTCATAGCGAGCCTCACCGTAAACTGCCAGTGAGCCGGCTTGCAACTTTTCCGGGTTGATCATGTGTGCTGCGCCGCGCTCGTGAATCAGCAGCGTCGCGTTGGGTAGTTGCTGCATCAGAGCGCCGGCGCCGCCAGCGTGATCCAGATGCACATGCGTCGGCATAACCCAGCGTACCTGCCCTGGTGACACCCCGTGAGCAGACAACACCTGCATCAACAAAGGCAAACTGTTGCGGGTTCCTGTGTCTATAAATGCCGCTTCATCCCCATCGATCATCAAATAACAGGAAGCCAGCCCGCTGCGAAAAAGTTCAGTATCAATACAACTGACACCGTGCCCGTAGTCTATCCAGCGTGCAGACTTTTTCATGATTTTGCCTCTGTAACGCACAGCAAAGTTTCGGATGTTCAGTAAGCAGAGATATCAATAACAGGTGTCCGCAAGAAAACAATCCACCCGTTGCATCATCGAGGCAAATGCAGGATTGAACGTTGCACGGCGCATCAGCCTGCCGTCATACAATCCGTCCAGTAGCAGACTGCGTTCGCCATAGACCGTTTCGATATCATCTGCAAGACACTGCTCAAAACGCTCAGCCACTGCTGAATAATGCAGGCATTGCCTGTAACCGGCGTCACGTCCGTAATGCGGATCGTTGCCAGGGATCGTAATACCAACATGCGAAACACTCACAATTCTGTGTTCTGTATCGACAATGGACTCAACTGAGATTCCACCGCAGTTTGTCAGCTGCTCGCTGGCATCATTGGCTGAAGAGTACCACAACAGATGGCGTCGGTTACGGGGAGCCTTCTCACAGAAAAAATCTGCAGCAGCGCTCACATCCACTGTTGCATCAACGCCACTGACCACCATAAACACTGGCAACTCCAACGCTTGCATCTGGCGCCAACCGAGCTCTCGCACCAGCAAATAAAATTCGGCACCCGCGTTTATAGCTAATGTTTCGTACTTGGCAGCATCGCGCTCACGTTCGGTACCAAGCCAGTCCATAAACCATCGGACGTACGGCGCGAAGCGCACATTCGGATCAGGTAAAGCCATGGCCGGCGACATCAGAACAAGTCCGGCAAGAAAACTGTCATCCCGGTTCTGATCAGCATATTCGACAGCCAGGGTAGCCCCGGCTGAATAACCCACCAGGTAAAGTTCGTTGACCCGCCCGCGAAAACTGTCCACGCCATAACGGGTGATCTGGCGCCATTCATCGCGATGTACTTTCAGGCTGTCACCGGGAACCGTGCCATGACCCGGCAGCAACACTGAGCGCACTACCGAGCATGGCGAACGCCCTGCCAACGAGCGGGCAACAGCCGATAAAAGATAAGGAGAATCTGTCAAACCGTGAATCAGCAGATAACCTGTGCGCGGCTCTCCAGCCTCACACAAGGGTGCTTCCCGGATTTCATAAGGGGCGCGCATTTGTAGCGTACGCTCAAGCGGGTAGTCGTCACCAAACGGCGATGGCCCTGCGCGCTCATAAACGACACTCAGCGCGTTTGCAAGCTGAGCACGAGTGCTGTCGAGATAGTCGTCAAAACTGATGTCAGAATCAGGCGCCCTGACGGCAAAGCCGCTCGTTTGCAAGTGTGCTGGCTTGTCGCCACAGGCAGACAACACCAGCAAACCCAGGAGAAAAATCAGACTGTAGAGCTGCGCAGTAAGTTTTCTCATTCCGCTCCGTCAACGCTTGTTACGAACCCTGGGCGTCTTTGGCGCATTGGGATCTTTACGGTTTTTGGCTATCCGGCGCTTGGCAGCAACCAGGCCATAGTTCATACCCTTTTCGTGCTCGATAAAGGGGTTGTCATCAGTACGTAATTCAATACGCACCGGAGTACCTTCCAGTTTGAGCACAGTACGGAAAGTTTTCTCCAGATAACGTTTGTAGCTATCGGGTAACTTGTCAGTCTGTTTACCGTGAATCACGATGATTGGCGGGTTTTGCCCGCCAGCATGCGCATAACGCAATTTGATTCGACGGTTGTTCACCATGGGTGGCGAGTGATCTGTACAGGCATCCTGCAAAACACGGGTCAACACATTGGTGCTGAGTTGACGCTTGGCAGATTCATACGCAGTGTGGATGGATTTATACAAATCGCCCACTCCCGTACCGTACTTGGCAGAAATAAAATGGATAGCTGCAAAATCTACAAAAGCAAACCGTCGCCGGATGTCATTTTTGATTTTATCCTTCTGCTCCTGATCCATGCCGTCCCATTTATTAAGTGCGATCACCAGAGCACGGCCAGCATCCAGCACATAACCCAGCAGGTGCAAGTCCTGCTCTACAATACCGTCACGTGCATCAACTACCAGCACCACCACATTGGCATCCTGTATCGACGTCAGTGATTTGACCACAGAGAATTTTTCGATAGTCTCGGTGGTCTTTCCGCGACGGCGGATACCAGCCGTATCAATCAACGTATAGCGCTGACCGTGGCGCTCAAATGGTATATAAATACTATCGCGGGTGGTGCCACCTTCATCAAAAACAACTACGCGCTCTTCACCCAGCATGCGGTTAACCAGCGTAGACTTGCCAACATTCGGGCGGCCGGCAATCGCAATGCGTATGCCCTCGTCTTCACGATCCTCTTCCGACTTGGGTTCCGGGAAATCCGCCAGCACATAGTCAAGCAGTTTTTTTACACCACGCCCCTGGCTTGCTGTTACAGGAAACAACTTGTCGAAGCCAAGTCCGTAGAAGTCACCCATGGCAACGTCTTCGTCAATACCATCGACTTTGTTTACCACCAGGATTGCTGGCTTGCTGATCTTGCGCAGGTGATCAACAATCTGGGTATCCGCAGGATTAAGACCCGCGCGGCCATCCACCATAAGCAGTACAACATCTGCTTCTTCGATCGCCAGCAGAGACTGCGAGGCCATCTCAAAATTAATGCCGGTTTCGCCGCCTTCAAGACCCCCGGTGTCAATCACGATATAAGGTTTGTCAGCGCCTTTACCTTCGCCATATTGGCGATCACGTGTCAGCCCCGGAAAATCGGCGACAAGCGCGTCCCGGCTGCGGGTCAGCCGGTTAAATAGTGTTGATTTGCCTACATTGGGGCGGCCGACTAGGGCCAGTACGGGTTTCATACAAAAGGATTCCGGAATGAGTGCGCGGCCATGATGGCCGCGCAGTATCGTCAGGGTAGTCGCAGAGCCATCAACTGGCCACTGTTACCGTAGACGTATAATAAATTGGGTTCAGCCAGAATATTGGCTCGAACACCACTGCGGTCAACACGGATGCGGCTTACAACATTGCCGTCTATCTGTGACATCAGATGCAGATAACCTTCAAAATCACCTACTGCGACATAGTTGTTGATGGTGGTTGGAGACGAGGGTTTGCGCAGACGCAGATCCCTGTTCTCCCATACCGTGCGCTCAGTGTTGTTCTGGACTGCGATTACATGACCAAAATTGTTAACCCAGTAAATATTGCCCAGACCCAGCGCAAGAGAATTGTAGCTGGATCCCGCCATACCCCACACGATACGGCCGCTCATCAAATCCAATCCCATCAGGTTGCCCTGATAGCTGGAGACAAAAACAGTTGAGCCTGACAGCACCGGGTCTCCATCGATATCAATAATACGCTCGATGTCATAACGGCCCTGAGGAACTGCTACACGTTCTTCCCATAACTGCAGTCCATTGTTGGCATCGATGCCTGCAATAAGCCCGTTGGCGAACCCGGCCACTACCACGTTGCCGCTGATCAGTGGCTTGCTTGTGCCCCGCAGTGACAGCGCTGGCACAGTACTGTCATGAACCCATCGTTGCTGGCCATCAGCGGCATTCAGTGCTACCAGGCGGCCATCTACAGATTGTGTGACTACAATACGACTATCGACGGCAGGCGCGGCAAGCACTTCGCTGCTGGCTGTGGTTGTCCACAGTTCACGACCGTCCGTCTGACTCAGTGCCACAATGCGGGCATCACGTGTACCGAACACCACCAGACCGGCCGCTGCGCCAACGGCACCTGTAATCGCATAGTCTGTACGCTGCCTCCAGCGCACATTGCCAGAGACCTTGTCGATCGCCATCACCGTGCCATCAGCGGCTGCAGCATATATGGTTGCACCATCAATAGCGGGAGTCAGTCTGTTGTAGTGACGCCCCTGACCGTTGCCCACATTAACAGACCATAAACGCTGCAAACGAAATTGCTCGTTGATGGATTGAAGTTCAGCTGGCTGCTCTGATTCGTCCGCTGAAAAAATACTGCAGGCACTCAGAAGGGCCAGCATCAACAGGGAAATCAATGGTTTTAATACATGACTCATAAATCAGATCCGCGCCTTCATTGCGCTTCAGCGGCTGCCTTGCAGCTCGTTCAGTTTCAATTGCAGAATAGGGCTGGCATTACCTGCACCCAAAGCTGCTTCGTAAGCTGTCAAAGCCAGGTTTGTCTGACCCTGACTGAGATAGATGTCGCCCCGCAACTCGTCAAACTCGGCAGCAAGTGCACCCGGCACCGCACCACTGATTGTAGTCAGAGCCTGCTCACTTTCACCCTGAGCCAGCAATACCCGACCTAATCTCAGCTGAGCGAGTGCCACCAGCGTCGGATCGGTACTGCTGAAAAAGCCGCTTCTGGCGTTCGCCAGCAACCATTCCAGCTCTTGCTTTGCAGCCGCCAGATCGTTTGCCTCTACCGACAGACGCGCGCCGAACAATGCAGCATACAGAGCGTATACACTGTTACTGTAGTCAGATTTGAGCCGTTCCACCAACATCATGGCACGCTCACGCTCCGCCGATGACACTTGTTGGCCGGGTTCCACGACAGCAATACCCGTCAGCTGGTCATAAATAGCCGAGGCTTCAGCGGCTACGCCAGTACGACTATTGTCCCAGAACTGCCAGCCAAAATAGACAACACCAATAGACGCAATTCCCATGGCGATAAATTTGCCACTTTCATGCCACCAGCGTTTTATCGCATCAAGGGTTTCTTCTTCTTCAGCACTGATTGCCACAAACTACTCCTGTATCTTGCTTATCTTCTTTCTAATCAGTCTATTACATCGATCTGTCGGTTTTCAGAGCAGCCATCAATGGTTTATCGGTATGCCCGGCAGACATCATTTTAACGCAGGCAGGCATCGTGTCTCACCCTCACCCCAGTGTCAAGATTGGAGTGCCTGTTCAAAGCCCGGAATGCAGACGTTCCGTAAGGCTTTTGTAGTCCACTGACTCAGCGACAGACTCTTCGTTCAGCAGTCGCCAGCGCAGGCTGAACATCGCTTCAGAATCAGACTGGGCCGGGTCGACAATCAGCGCAGCCGGAGCTCCGCTGGCGTAAGCCTTCTTCAACTGGCTGCTGAACTTACCGCCGCCGCAATGACAGAGTACACGCAGGCCCGGCACATCGGTACGCAGTGACTCGGCCAGTGCCATCGCCTGTGCCTGCATCGAGTCTTCTGAATACAGCACATAGAGATCGAGTCCTTGATGGACTGAATCCGGCACCTGACCGGTTTCTTCCATCAGGAGTACCAGTCGCTCCATCCCGAACGCAAGACCAACGGCTGGCGTGCCGCGACCTCCTAGCTGTGCAACCAGAGCATCATACCGGCCGCCGGCACACACAGTACCTTGAGAGCCCAATGCAGAAGTAATCCACTCGAACACCAGATTATTGTAGTAGTCCAGTCCGCGAACAAGCCGCTCGTTCTCGATAAACGCCACCCCATTGGCCGACAACAATCCTTTCAGGGTATTGTAGTGCGCGACGGTGTCTGCGCTGACGAACTCGGACAGCTTTGGCGCTGACACCAGCAAGGCCTGGGTTTCGGGCACTTTACTGTCGAGTACTCGCAGAGGATTGCTCAGTAATCGGCGACGACTGTCCTCATCCAACTGCGATTCATGCTGCTTAAGATACGCTGTAAGCGCCTGACCATAAGCACGGCGATCCTCAGCTGTCCCTATGTTATTGATCTCCAGACGAACACTGGAACTCAACCCCAATGCACGCCAGAGCGCAACCGACAGAAGAATGATTTCAGCATCAATATCAGGTCCGGCCATGCCAAAACTTTCAACTCCAACCTGATGAAACTGGCGATAACGCCCTTTCTGAGGACGCTCATGTCTGAACATCGGACCACGGTACCAAAGCCGTTGTTGCTGGTTGTATAACAGACCATGCTGCTCGGCGGCACGTACACAACAGGCGGTACCCTCTGGTCGCAAGCTGAGGTCGTCGCCATTACGGTCAGTAAAGCTGTACATCTCCTTTTCGACTATATCAGTGACTTCACCGATAGAGCGTTTGAAGAGCTGGGTTTGTTCCAGAATCGGAAATCGGATTTCCTTGTAACCATACGACTGCACAACACCTGCGATCACACGTTCAAGGTACTGCCACACTGGGGATTCCGCGGGCAAAATATCGTTCATGCCGCGGATTGCCTGAATCTTGTTCATAACACTGTCTTCCTGACGAGACTATCAGCCTCGGGCAATAATGCCACCGGGCGCCATCGCAGCCTCAGCTTTTAATTTTTCTGCCACACGTGCACGCACCATGGCTTCAAGTTCATCAACCAGCCTGTCATTGTCGATTTTATGATGTGGCTTTCCGTCAATGTAAGCCAGATTGTGTGGTGAGGCCCCCGTCAGTCCGATCTCCGCGACCATGGCCTCACCTGGCCCGTTAACGATGCATCCGATCACGGCCATATCGACAGGCGTAATCACATCTTCAAGACGCGCTTCAAGTGCATTCACCACACTGATGACATCAAAATTCTGACGCGAACAACTCGGGCAAGCCACCAGATTAACGCCCTTGCTGCGAAGTCCCAGGCTTTTCAGGATATCAAATCCTACCTTGATTTCCTCGACCGGATCAGCGGCCAGTGAAATACGGATAGTGTCACCGATGCCATCCATCAAAAGAGCACCCAGCCCGATAGCGGACTTGACTGTCCCTGAGCGCAGACCACCGGCTTCTGTGATTCCAAGATGCAATGGCTGATCAATCTGCGAGGCCAGCGCGCGATAGGCCTTAAGAGTCATAAAAATCTCAGAAGCTTTCAGGCTGATTTTGAAATTCTGGAAGTTCAGCTTATCCAGAATATCAATCTGGGTCAGCGCGGACTCCACCATCGCTTCTGCCGAAGGCTCTTTGTACTTGCGTAAAATGGCTTTGCCCAGCGAGCCGGCATTGACACCTATACGTAGCGGTATGCCTTTGTCGCGCGCCGCATCGATCACTGCACGAATACGTTTTTCACTACCAATGTTGCCTGGATTTATTCGCAGACAATCAACACCGTATTCGGCAACCTTCAGTGCTATCAGGTAGTCGAAATGGATATCTGCTACCAGCGGCACTGTCACCTGCTGGCGTATTTTTCGAAACGCTTCGGCAGCCTCCATAGACGGCACAGAAACCCTGACAATATCTGCACCTACCGCTTCCAGTCGTTTTATCTGGGCAACGGTCGCATCCACGTCACAAGTTTCTGTGTTGGTCATGCTCTGCACCGAGACTGGCGCACCACCACCCACCGGCACGCTGCCGACCATAATGCGACGGCTTTGACGACGGGTAATCGGAGAAGATGTCATCATAATGGGCTCAAGGACCTGTTCACATACCAATACTGAGTCTGGCGGAATTATCCACCCGGATATTACTGCTTATATCAATCAACCTGCCGTTAAAACTCAAGCTGACACTACGCGCATCACCAAGTAAAACTGAAAACGGTGCAGTGCCGCGGATTACCAGCGTTTCACCAGCTACATGGACGTGCTCATGAGTTTCAGCACCACCTTTGTGCTCTATCTGTACGGCGCTGTCAGCGCTGAACCCCAGTCGGAGCTCATCCATTCCCGACCAGTATTCCATAACAGTGCGACCTGACACAGCTGGCAGCATTGCGGTACCAGACTGATCTGCTATTTGAGGCGATTGCACAGCCTCTCCGTCCGCTGGAACAGTTTGGTCGCTATGTTCTGTCTGCAACCCTTCGGCGATCGTATCAGTTGTCACATCGGTCTCGACCTGACCAGACAAAACAGTCTCAGACGAAGCAGCAAAAACGCCGCTGGGCTCAGTTGCGGCCAGGCTCTCCAGTGCCACTTCCAATTCCGCTGTGGCGTCAGCAACAGTCTCTGATGGCTGTGAAGGATTCAAATACCAGAGCGCAACAGCAACGCCTACAAAGGCGATACCAGATACGATAACCCAAGGACGATTTTTATCTTTTCGACGTCGGTCACGACGTTTGATTGCTTCTACTTTACGGGCAATTTTATGAGAGGTGAACTCATCATAAATCATCAATACCTGATCAGGATCCAATCTGAGCAGACGCGCATACGTTCGTATGTAGCCCCGCACAAACACATCACCCGGTAGCTTGTCATAGCTGTCGGATTCAATAGCACGAACAAAATGCATGGTCAGGTGCAGTTGATCGGCAACCTGTTGCAAACTTAACTCCAGCGTTTCCCTTTGCGCCATCAGCATTCCGCCCGGCGATCGTCTTACCGGACCGGCAGGTGGTTCGGCGACTTCGTCAGTAGACGTCAGGTCGTCCTGAATATTTTCTGCATTATTCATATGAACTCAAATCAATTTGGTTTGCGTGAATCAGCAGGCACGGCCAGATTGTCTGCGCGTGTAAAAGTGCGGCTGCCACCCTGACTGGCGGCAAGTGCTGTCTGTGCCTGTATCTCTGATTCTAGTGCCGCGCGGCGATAACGCTCACTGCGGCGTGTCTGATCAGCTACTTCACCCACCAATTGACCACAAGCCGCGCCAATATCATCGCCGCGTGTTGTACGCACAGTAACGGTATAGCGTGCTTCCTGCAGAATCTGGCGGAAATTGTTTATGGCGTTGTTGCTGGGGCGTCGGTAATCAGACTGAGCAAATGGGTTAAATGGAATCAGGTTAATTTTGCAGGGAAAATCCTGCAGCAGCGTGGCCAACTCATGAGCGTGCTGCTTGTGGTCGTTAACGCCCGAAATCAGCGTGTACTCAATAACCGGCACACGCTTATCAGGAAGACTAGCCATATAGTCAGCAACACTGCGCAGAAGTTCCCGGATCGGATACTTTCTATTAACCGGAACAATCTGATTACGCAGCTCATCATTAGGTGCATGCAGAGAAACTGCCAGTGACGCATCAGTAAAATCTTTCAGGCGATCAATCGCAGGTACCACACCCGCCGTACTGATGGTGACACGTCGCTTGGACAAGCCATAAGCATTGTCTTCCATCATCAGACTGAGTGCAGCCATGACGTTATCAAAATTAAGCAGCGGCTCCCCCATGCCCATCATTACAACATTGCTGACGGCACGATTGGTTTTACCTGCATGAGGCCTGGCTTCTGCAAAACCACCCAGACGATGGTTGGCCCACCATAGTTGACCGATGATTTCGGCAGCAGTGAGGTTGCTGTTAAACCCTTGTTTGCCTGTGGCGCAAAAACTGCAATCCAGTATGCAACCCGCTTGTGAAGAAATACACAGCGTGCCGCGATCAGATTCGGGAATAAACACCGTTTCAACGCGACTGCCACTGGCTACCTCAACAATCCACTTATAACACCCATCAGCCGCGAGAAACTCTTCAACGATTTTGGGCGCCCGCACTTCAGCTTCAAGCTGCAATTTCTCCTGCAGCTTGTGGCTTATATCCGTCATTGCCGCAAAATCGGTGATACCGCGCTGATGTATCCATTTCATTACCTGGACAGCCCGGAACGGCTTTTCACCCATCTCTTGAAAATAAGCCTGCAACATTGGCAGGCTCATTCCCAACAGATTTGTTTTTTCAGCCGTCTGGGTCATCACCGGATTGCCCATAACTGCACTGTCGATAACTGCACTGGGCATAAACGCACTCCGGTCTCGGGCAGCAGTAAATCAGCTGCGCGCGCAGATCTCATCATTTTTGAAGAAATAGCCAATTTCACGGGCAGCAGACGTTGCTGAGTCTGAGCCATGAACAGCATTTGCATCGATTGAAACAGCAAAATCAGCACGAATTGTGCCTGGAGCTGCATCCTTCGGGTTTGTGGCGCCCATCAGGTCACGGTGCAGAGCAACCGCGTTTTCACCTTCCAGAACCTGAATAATCACAGGGCCGGAGGTCATGAAGGAGATCAGATCCTTGAAGAATCCTCGCTCTTTGTGCTCGGCATAAAAACCACCGGCAGTTTCGTCGGTCAGCTGAACCATTTTGGCAGCTACTATGCGCAGGCCGGCTTTTTCAAAACGGGAGTAAATCTCGCCGATTACATTTTTGCCTACTGCATCCGGTTTGATAATGGATAAGGTACGTTCAATTGCCATTGTTAAGCTCCAAAGCCTGTCACTTGTCTAAAAGGCGCGCATTATACTGGCTTATGGTCATGTAATTCTACAGCCGCGCACCGTAACGATGCGTCATTACAGCGATTTTATGCGTTTTGCAGTCGGGCACTGCCAGCCAATCTGAGCTGACTTACCGAGTTCTTGATAGCGGTCGCCGCGGCGTCCACATCAGCCTCTGCGGTGTAACGGCCAAGTGACAGGCGAAGCGCACTTTGCGCCAGTTCATCAGCTACACCAATACCTCGCAACACGTACGATGGCTCAAGCGTGGCCGACATGCAGGCAGAGCCGGAAGACATGGCCAGACCCCGCAGTGACAGCAACAGGGATTCACCATCCACATCAGCAAACCCGAGATTGATTATGCCGGGTGCGTTTTGTGTTGCATGACCATGCAACTGCCATCCATCCAGATCAGACAAGGCTTCCAACAAGCGCTCTCGCAAGCCAATAAGTCTTTGTTTTTCTTCGCTTATATGCTCGGACGCCAGCTTGAATGCCAAGCCCATACCCGCGATCTGATGCGTCGCGAGCGTACCAGAGCGCATACCACGTTCGTGCCCTCCACCATGAATCTGAGCAACCAGATTGACACGAGGCTCACGGCGCACATACAGCGCACCGGCTCCTTTGGGACCATAGACCTTGTGTGCAGACAGCGAAAGCAGATCAACATTCCATAGCTGCAAGTCAATTGGCAGCTTTCCGGCCCCCTGGGCCGCATCAACGTGAAACAGCACGCCTTTGGCCCGAGTCACCGCGCCAAGCGCCTCAAGATCATGCGCCGAACCAATTTCGTTATTCACGTGCATCAGCGATACCAGAATGGTGTCCGGACGAATTGCTTCGAGCAATTGAGCCGGCGTGACCAGACCATCTGTTCCCGGCTTGAGATAAGTCAGCTCGAAGCCCTGCGTTTCCAGGAACTTACAACTATCGAGCACGGCCTTATGCTCTATACATGAAGTAACGATATGGCGGCCCTTATCTGCATAAAACTGCGCAGCACCCTTGATTGCCAGGTTGTTGGCTTCTGTGGCGCCAGAAGTCCATACAATTTCGCGCGGATCGCAGCGCAACAGGTCCGCAACATCACGGCGGGCGGTTTCCACAATTTCCTCTGCCTGCCAGCCAAAGATATGGGAGCGCGATGCCGGGTTGCCAAAATGGCCATCCAAAGTCAGGCACTCAGCCATGCGCGCAGCAACACGCGGATCTACCGGCGTGGTGGCAGCATAATCAAGATAGACTGGTAACTGCATGATTTCTCCAGTAATAACCCGACTTTCAGGCGGATGCACAGGAAGATGTGCGCATGTCACGGATGATCAGCTCACGACGCTCATCCTGCCCATGGGCGATATGTTTTACTTCATGCCTTGCCATCAGATCTGCCAGACTGATACCACTCAGAAACTCATGAATCTGTTGACTGAGATCCTCCCACAAGTGATGGGTCAGGCAAATTTCGCCCTGCTGGCAGTTACCCTGCCCCAGACAACGGGTAGCATCAACTGACTCATCGACGGCATCGATAATGTCTACAATGGCAATTTTATGAGTCTCGCGACCAAGCCGATAACCGCCACCGGGGCCGCGTACGCTGCGCACCAGTTCGCTGCGACGCAGTCGCGCGAAGAGCTGCTCAAGGTAAGACAATGAGATGTCCTGTCGCACTGAAATGTCGGACAAGGTCACGGGTTCCCGATCGCCATGAATGGCCAGATCGAGCATCGCTGTAACAGCATAACGCCCTTTGGTGGTCAATTTCATTGATCATACCCTCATAATTTGTGCGGGATTATGGAATACCACAGTATTTTAATCAACTATTATGCAGCTTGTTCCTGATTCAGTCCCGACGTCGGTTTACAAGCGGTGCATGCTGACGTAGTCTGCCGCAATGATAGATTTGCACTCACACACCTGGCTGTCAGACGGCGAACTCAGTCCGCAGAAATTGATTGAACGCGCCATTTCTCTGGGCATTCAGCAACTGGCCATTACCGACCACGACAGCGTTGGCGCACACCATATGCTGGCCCCCTTTGAGCACGAGTCATTGCAACTGCTGAGTGGCGTGGAAATCTCGACGCAATGGGAAGGCAAGGAAGTTCATATTGTCGGCATCCTGTTTGATCTTGAAAACCAGGATCTGGCCAGCCTGTTACAACGCCAGCAGGTGTTGCGTCGAGAGCGGGCTGAAGACATCGCCCTGCAATTGGATAAAACCGGAATAACAGGTCTGATGGGATATCTGAACGAACTGCCTTGTGAATCCCTGGGGCGCTCTCATATTGCGACGTTTCTGGTTGAACGCGGGTATGTCGGCTCAAAACAAATGGCATTCAGCAAATATCTGGGCAAAAGAGGCCGTATTCAGACCCGTATACCGTGGTGTGAAATATCGGAAGCAGTTGGAACAATCCGTGCTGCTGGAGGCTTGAGTATCATTGCGCATCCGGACCGGTATGATTTTAATCGGGTCAAACTCCGGCGATTACTGGCCGAATTTGCTGACGCTGGCGGAGATGCGGTAGAAGTCAGTTATTCCAATCTGCATCCGGAAAAACTCCAGGCATTGGCTGACCGCACGATAGAAGCTGGCTTATGGGCGTCTGTAGGGTCTGATTTTCATACCCCATCCAACGCCTGGATGGATCTTGGCAGAATCCGGCAATTACCGGCAAATTGCGCGTCCCGGGCAATCTGGTATCACCCACGCTGGAGTGTCGCGCTGCCGGCCAACGTGCCAGCAGCGAACAACAACTAGAAGCTGAGTTTAAGCGCGGCGACGTTTCAGAGATGCAACCAGGCCTTTAAAAATGTCCATCAATGTTTCATGCTTGTAGTCGGTAAACTCGCCAGCGTCCATAAACATGCCATGTTCCGGACAAGCTTCGTACTCAAGATGCGGCTGACGCGAATCATTTACCTTTTGCATGCTCTTGTGGCAGCGCGGGCACTGAATGTCGCGAACACGATTGTAGGTTTTACCAATTCTGGGGTCGCCACTGTCAAGGAAATCAGACATCCAGGACTCTTTCAGCTGCTCAGCTTCGCCGTTGTCAAACCACAGACCCTGACAACCACTGCACTGATCGATCACTACTGTACCGTGCAGTACTTCCACTGATCGTTCGTTCATTTTTGCATTACATTTCGGGCAATCCATCTTTATCTCCTTACTGCACTGCGACTTCGACGCGCAGCACCAGGCTTGTTATTATCTCTGCTGAATAAGTCTTTGTTGTTGCCTATCTGTTTGGTGCGACTGGCATTCTATAAGATAAAGCCAGAGCTTAACAGGTCTCACACGTGGTTAAATACCATGCGCACCATATAAATTACACAGCAAATCCGGGACTGTAGTTAAATGACTTAGATCCACAGATCAATACTGGTAGCGTAATGATCGTTCGCGTAGTTGAACCGCAGTAATCTGTCCTTGCTGGCAGGATTGCAAAGCATCCTTACTGACCTGATAAATCAGATCACGTCTGACGCCATCGCTGATCGTTTCACCCACACCCGCCAACACCACACTGAGCGATTCCTCCGCAGGCATGGATCTCAAACCTGCAGCGTAATCACATAACAGCACAAACAATCTCGACTGAAACTCCTCCAGCGCTTCGGCAGCTTGCTGTCGTCTGACCAACTCTGCCTGTTCACGTTGCCGCTCTATCTCTGCCGTCTGCTCCATGACACTGGCTCGCAGGGCTGTTAATTCGACATCAAGCCTGGCACGGGCATCCATCCACATTTGCTGAACAGAGGCATCTGGCAAGGCATCGGAACGCTCAAGCTGCTCCCGGATCTCGCGCCGCAAAGTTTCCCACTGCGCCATCTGACGCTGCAAGGCCTCACGTTGATTTTGCAATTGTTGCGCCAGCCGGTTACGGGTAGCGGGATCAATTTGCCCAAGCGACTGCAAAGACTGCAGGGAACTGGCAGCAGCGGAAAGCCCACGTTCGATTGCCGGAATGTCCTGCGCGCTTTGCAATTGTTGCATCAACTCGCGGTAGTAGACTGCCACTTCATCACTGCGCATAGACAGCGCCAACTGATCACGCATGACTTCAAAATCGGGCCGGAGGACTGCCCCCTGCTGGAGCATTCCTTCAAGCTGCGTTGACAGTTGCGACAATGAACTGCTGAAGGAATCCATGGTAAATCCTTCTCTCGTCTGTAGTGGGGTCAACACCTCCAGCACCACGCCCTGCCCCCGCAAATATCGTCCACGCACATCACCGGCGCGGGGACTGAACACGCCACGTCGCTCATTCAGGCCAAGCCCCTCTTCAAGTGTAGAGCTGAGCAGTTCAACGTTTTGACGCATATTCAAAATCAGATCGGAATCGACAGAGGTCTGTGCCTGAGCAACCGGCGTCAGCAGAACACCCAATAAAACTCCAGACCAGCGCCCGGAACTGTTCATGGGCTCTCCTGATACATCACGTAACTGGCCAATTGACGAACGGTATCAACGGTCTGGAAATCACGATCCAGCATTTGCTGGAATCCTGCCTCCATCCGCCTGACATCCTGTTCACGCTGCTGTTCCATCCATGTCATCCATTGATAAACACTGTCGGCGGTTGTCTCGCCGTGGGCTCTGAGAGCATTCTCCACCCACTCGCGTGTATCCGCCTGCTGCGCTGCCGCGTAGATTGCCAGGTAGCTGTCCAGCTGTTCGTTGCCTGAATCCTGAGCACTGCCACCAAAACTGAGCGACCAGCCTGAGTCAGTGACTTCAACCCTGGTTTGTGTGACCACCGCAATGGCCAGCACCAACGATGCGGCCAACGGCACCCATCGGGCAACAGAGGACCAGTGAGAGTGCCGGTGTGGCAATGTTTTCCTTACTGCATGCGGGCGCATTATTGCGCGGCGATCCCAGTCCGGAACCGATTGCGTCTGCCACGCTCCCAGCATTTTGGGTAGCGCGTTCAGGGCATCAATTTCACTTCTGCACTCGCGACAATCAGCAAGGTGTTGTTGATGTTTTTGTTGCGTCGCCGGTGACAAAAACTCATCAAAATGGTCAGCAATACTTTCTGCAACATGGGGACAGCTCATGCATGAACCTCCATCATACCCTTGAGATTTTTAAGGGCGGTATAAAAACGTGTTTTAGCGGTATTTACCGGGATATTCTGCAAAGGGGCAATCTCATCAAAAGTCAGCGACTGAAACACTTTCAATTCCACTATCACACGCTGCGCAGGTGGCAGGCGTGATAAAAACTTCGCGATGCGCTCGTTAAACTCGGATTCCAGATACTGTTCCTGCGGTCCGTCATGACTGTCTGCCGGCTCCGGCAACTCGTCAAAACCGGTTTCCATATCCGGACCGGATTGCCTGCGCCGGATCATATCAATGGCCTTGTTATGCACGATTCGAAACAGCCAGGTGCTGAACTGCGAGTCACCCCTGAAGCGATACAGATTTCTGTAAACACCCAGAAACACTTCCTGTGTCAGATCCATTGCATCGTCAGGGTTATGCATCAACCTCAAACCGATGTTATAGACGCGGGTTTCGTGGCGCCGAACCAGGGTTTCCCAGGCTGAGACAGAGCCGCTGAGCGTTGCATCAATCAGTTGATTGTCGGTTTGATCCATGATGTTGGAGGTTTGTCGGTGGGGGCGCCCAAATAGTTTGGGTGAGTGTGCCTTTTTAAAGGCGCAAAGGGAATGCCCGTTGCTTCTGTGCCACTCGGCATTGCCACTGCAGCAGGGACGTTCCTCAGGACGACGCTTCGCGTCTGATTGTCCTTCGGTTGTGTGCCACCAGGCATTGCCACTGCAGCAGGGACGTTCCTCAGGACGACGCTTCGCGTCTGATTGTCCTTCGCTCACGTCCCTGCTGCAGTGGCAATGCCTGCTTTACTGGCAGTGGGGCGCGGTGGTGGTGGGGAGCGCAAGTTATGCGCTGTTGAAAGTGGATGGGAGAAGCTGAAACCGGACTGCACGTCAGGAATCGGCGGTCTGATTGTGCAGCCAGAAGTGGCACAAGCTCCGGCGGGTGAGGATGTTGGTCAGAGGGAGCGTCGGCAACCAGGACGGTCGCCGCCGAGCCCCCCAGGGATGGGTTCAAGGGCGTCTCCCGAAACCAACATCCTCACCCGCCGGGGCGCTCTCCAATCCAGGCTGCCCAATCAGGCAGCGGATTTCTGGCGGGCTTCCTGTATCAGCTGACCAGCTGCTCTCAACAGCGCGTTGAGGGAAGAGGAAACGATGTCGCGGCTGATGGCAACACCGGTATATCGATGCACCCCGCTCTTGAGCTGAATGTAGGTCACCGCATCCGCATCCGCGCCCTGGCTCAAAGCATGCTCACCGTACTCCATGATTTCAAAATTGACGTCGGTGGCTTTTTTGACGGCTTCCACAAATGCATCCATCACACCATCACCCTCGCCGCTGATCGGCATTCTTTCACCGAAGCAATTCAGCGTGGCATTAAATCGTTCATGATCACCACTCTTTTCAAAGGTGAACGTGTCCAGTTTTATTGGCTGGTGCTCAGACAGAAATGTTGACTGAAACAGCGTCCAGATTTTATCCGGGGAAATTTCCTGACCGGTGACCTCCGCTTCTTTTTGCACCACACGACTGAATTCAATCTGCAGCCAGCGAGGCAGATTAAATCCGAATTTACTCTGCAGAACATAAGCCACACCACCTTTGCCGGACTGACTGTTGACCCGGATCACATCCTGATAGGTTCTGCCCAGATCGCGCGGATCAATTGGCAGATATGCAATTTCCCAGGTAGTGCCTTCTTCATACATATCCAGACACTTCTTGATCGCATCCTGATGACTGCCAGAGAAAGCGGTAAAGACCAGATCACCCGCATAAGGCTGACGCGGATGTACATCAATCTGGGTGCAGGCTTTGCTCACCGAGCAGATTTTGTCCATGTCGCTGAAGTCCAGCGTGGGGTCTATGCCCTGACTGTACAGATTCATGGCCATAGTAATGATGTCCATATTGCCGGTACGTTCGCCGTTACCCAACAATGTGCCTTCAACACGATCAGCCCCTGCCATCACGGCCAATTCAGCAGCTGCGACCGCGCAGCCGCGATCGTTGTGCGTATGCAGACTCACCACCACTGAATCGCGTTTGTCGACATGACGGCAGAAAAACTCGACCTGATCGGCAAACACGTTTGGCGTTGACATCTCTACCGTTGCCGGCAGATTAATGATGCATTTCTTCTGAGGCGTCGGTTGCCATACATTAATAACGGCATTACACACTTCCACGGCGTAATCAATTTCAGTGCCGGTAAAACTTTCTGGTGAATACTGAAAAACCCAGTCGGTTTCAGGATATTGCTCAGCAAATTTTTTGACGTCGCGTGCACCCGCAACAGCAATATCAATGATGCCCTGTTTACTGGTCTTAAAAACTTTCTGACGCTGCACCACAGACGTTGAGTTGTACACGTGTACGATGGCGCGTTTGACGCCTTTCAATGATTCATAAGTGCGCTCAATCAATTCTGGCCGCGCCTGAGTCAACACCTGTACCGTCACATCATCAGGAATTTTGTTCTCTTCGATCAGGTAACGCACGAAATCAAAATCAGGCTGGGATGCTGAAGGAAATCCCACTTCGATTTCCTTGAAACCGATTTCCAGCAACAGATCAAACATCTGCTTTTTCTGGTTCACCGACATGGGTTCGATCAGCGCTTGATTACCGTCGCGCAGATCAACGCTGCACCAGCGCGGGGCTTTGGTGATGAGCTGATCCGGCCAGGTGCGGTCTTTTAAACCAACGGGCGGGAACGCTACATATTTGCGGTGATCGAAACGGTTTTGCGCGGACATTTATTTTCCCTCTGTCGTTGTCTTTACTTTGTCAGTGTTGTGCCAGTGCTTTTATGTATCATCCAGCTTGAGGCAATTCATCTCGGGACAATACGGCTTGCTATCTTTTGAATCTTCACCGCTTTTGACCCTCCGGCAGGCTTACTGAATGTTGTACATTCAGGATGTCAGTAAAACCGCGGGATTTCATGGTAAGAAATCTGCTTTCTACTACCCATCTGGCCTGGCGCTGGGGGCAGAGGATCGTCTGCGTTCAGTGCCTGTTCCGGATGTTGCATAGATTAGCCAGATGGCCGGAGTGAATCCACCCCGATTTCGCGAATATTTCAGCCACTTATAGACTATTTCACTAATCAAGCGTATTTTATTAGTCATATACTCCACATATTGTGAATTCCATGGAATTAGACAAACTCGACAAGCGTATATTGCGTGAATTGCAGCTGGACGGCAGCATCACTAACACCGATTTAGCCGAACGGGTAGGACTGTCCCCTACTCCCTGCGCCAGGCGGGTCAAACGCATGCAGGACGAGGGCCTGATTCAAGGCCAGGTGATCATACTGAGCTCGTCACATCTGGGCCTGAAACTCAGTGCGCTGGTGCAGGTCAGTATGGACAGGCATACACCAGATCGTTTTGAGCGCTTTGAAGCCGAGATCAAAAAACACCCCGAAGTTGTCGAATGCCTGTTGATAACCGGCCAGTCAGCAGACTATCAACTCAAAGTCATTGTGCCTGACATGGACTACTACCAGGATTTTTTGCTCAACACACTGACAAGAATAGAAGGCGTAGCCGATGTGCACTCCAGCTTTATTCTGCGCAAAGTGCTGGACACAACCGCCCTGCCGCTGGCGCACTTGCCTTGATGTTCAGGAATAATGCCGAGGGTGGCCGCCGGTCGTTTCTCAGGACGACGCTGCGCAGCCCCTATTACTATGATCCAATCGTCTGGCACAAGCACACCGGCTGGTGGGGTGAGAGCGAACGACAATCAGACGCGCAGCGTCGTCGTGAGGAACACCCCACCAGCCAGTGTGCGTAACAGGCAGATGCTCCGGCCTCGAGAAACGGCGACCGGCTCTCTGCCGCCATGCCCTCGCACAAAGCTGATTAAAAGAAATGCTTGACCTTGTCCTTGTAAGAACGACTCATCTTCAAAGAAGTCCCACAACTAAGCGTCAGGTGAAACTCTCCATTAATATGCGAGGACACCTTCTCCACGCGATCCAGATTCACAATCGTAGACCGATGCACACGCTGGAACACCGAAGGATCCAACTGATCCTCCAGCTCCTTCATGGTCGTACGCATAATCAAGGTTTCCCCTTTGACATGCACACACATGTAGTCACCAGCCGCATCAATCCAGTCGATATCACGCACCGGTACAAACGTTGTTGAAGCGCCGTCTTTAATGGCAAGCTTCTCACCATATTTTGCAGGCGTCTCACCCGACTTGAGCAACTCATATATGGCCTGTTCCGACTTACCTGTCAGACCCATCACTATATCCAGCAACAACTTTTTCTCGTTCTCGGAGCGCTGGTTATCAAGACGACTGCGTGCTTTTTCTACAGCGGCCGCCAGTCGTTCGATTTCTATCGGCTTGAGCAGATAATCCACCGCATGAATTTCAAATGCATTGACTGCATAGGCATCATAGGCCGTCACAAAGACCACCAATGGCATGTTGTCCTGTTGCAGACTTTGTACAACTTCAAATCCGGTCATGCCAGGCATCTGAATATCAAGAAACACCAGATCAGGCTCCAGCTCAGCGATTGCAGCCAACGCTTCTTTACCATTCTGGCATTCACGCAGCACTTCCACCTGCCCCAGCTCCTGCAGGCGCAAGATGAGGCCTTTGCGGGCAAGCGTTTCATCATCAACTACAATTGCACGAATCACATGTGAAGAGTTATCGGATTTCATAAGGAATCACTACCGTTACTTGAAAACCTTTGGGCTCACGGCGGGCAAACGTCAAATCATGTTTTTCACCGTAAATTTCCTGCAAACGATCTCTGATATTTTTTAATCCAACACCAATCGAAGCCGGATTATCCACTGAACCGGGACCATCATCAGCCACCGTAATGCACAGCTGCTTTTCTCCATCAACTTTTGCTGCAACCCAGATAGTACCGCCATCTTCGCTACGCGATATAGCGTGTTTGATCGAGTTTTCTACCAAAGGCTGCAATAACATGCTTGGCACAAGGCCTTTTTCAGCCTCAGCCGTTATATCAAACTGCAGGCGTAGCCGGTCCTCAAATCTGACTTTTTCGATATCAAGGTAGAGACGCAAAGAACTGACTTCATGAGCCAGATCCACTTTATCAAGCGGATCATGTTCAAGAGAATAACGCAGGAACTTGCTGAGTTTGGTTACCATGCCGTTAGCCTGATCGGTAGACTGCACCAGAATCAGCGTAGAGATGGCATTGAGAGTATTAAACAAAAAATGCGGATTCAGCTGGTAACGCAACATACGCAGCTGCGCCTCATGCGCCAACGCTTCAGAACGCAGACTTTTTTCTTTTTCGTGCTGAAACAGCTGGTAGTATTTTATACAGAAATACAGCACGCTCCATATCAATAGAATTGACATGGAGATAGGCACCATCTTGCTGAAACTCGCCCAACCGTAATCGGTGATATCAACACTGGCACCAAAATCCGAATCCGTGATCAGCACTTTGATTGGCCCCCACGCTTGTGACGCAAGCCAGCAACCTAACAGCACAGCCACAATACGGATAAAAATCGGCAGTTCCCACACTGCGCGGAACAGATACCGCAGGCCGGTGGTCAGCATAATGCCAATAATAGCGTCAACAGCGAATACGCTGACGCGCTCAAGCATGTATTCTGAGGGGACAAAAGTCAGATCCCGCAGCGACAGCATCAGCACCCAGAGTCCCCAGCCACTCAGCTGGAACATCCAGAATTGCCATTCTCTCGGAGAGCGCAGGCTACGGGATTTCATCGACATGGATCCAAACCCGGCCTCCTGCACTCAGTTCTTGATGCAAGAGTCCGGATTGTCATGGATCAGGGCAGCAGATGCGCGACGCCGTCACGCTCTTCCAGCAGTTCTTTTTCAGTTTTCTGCATCAGATCACGGCTGAATGTATTCACGTCCAGGCCTTGCACGATGGTGTACTGACCGTTGGCACAGGTCACCGGGAAGGAGTAAATCAGGCCTTTCTCAATGCCGTAGCTACCGTCGCTGTGGATGCCCATGGAAACAGTTTTGCCATTGGTGCCCAGCGCCCAGTCACGCATATGCTCAATCGCTGCGTTGGCAGCTGACGCGGCAGACGACAGGCCGCGCGCCTTGATAATTGCCGCGCCGCGCTGTTGGACGTTAGGAATAAAGGTGCCAGTCAGCCATGTCTGATCAATCAGATCCAGTGCTTTTTTGCCAGCTACCGTGGTGTGATGAACATCAGGATACTGGGTTGCTGAGTGGTTACCCCAGATGATGATGCCGTCGACGTCAGTGCTGTGTTTGCCGGTTTTTTCAGCTAACTGGGCAATGGCACGGTTGTGATCCAGACGGGTCATGGCTGTGAACTGACCGGGGTTCAGATCCGGCGCATTACGGTATGCAATCAACGCATTGGTGTTAGCCGGGTTACCAACAACCAGCACTTTTACGTTGCGGCTGGCGTTGTCGTTGATGGCCTTGCCCTGTACAGAGAAGATTGCCGCGTTGGCTGCCAGCAGGTCTTTGCGCTCCATGCCCGGGCCGCGTGGACGTGCGCCAACCAGCAGGCAGTAATCAGCATCTTTGAAAGCAACATTCGGGTCGTCTGTCTGTACCACACCTTGCAGCAGCGGGAATGCGCAGTCTTCCAGTTCCATCACCGCGCCTTTGAGCGCTTCCAGTGCCGGGGTGATTTCCAGCAATTGCAGAATCACTGGCTGGTCTTTGCCCAGCATTTCGCCAGAGGCGATGCGGAACAACAAGGAATAACTGATTTGACCGGCGGCTCCGGTGACAGCAACGCGAACAGGTGCTTTAGCCATGTTTAAAACCCTTTTCCTATATAAGTGTCTTGAATGAAGACGGATGGAGTTGGAAATTCGAGGGGCCAGAGTATACCACTAGCTGATAAACATGGCATCGCCGTAACTAAAGAAGCGATATCGCTCTCTGATGGCCTCTTCGTAGGCCATCATTACGCTATCTCTGCAGGAGAATGCGCTGATCAGCATCATCAACGTTGAGCGTGGAAGATGAAAATTGGTGATCATTGCGTCCACCACACTGAACTCATAACCCGGGTAAATAAAAATATCGGTCTCACCGCAGCAGGCTTGCAGTTCGCTGCTCCCCTGCTGTTTTGCTTTGAGGGCGGCTGACTCCAGGCTGCGCACCGAAGTAGTGCCCACCGCAATCACCTTCCCGCCTCTGGCTTTGCAGGCTTTTACCTGCTCAACCACCGTAGCCGGGACATCAATCCATTCGCTGTGCATTTTATGCTCGAGCACGTTATCTGTGCGTACCGGCTGGAATGTGCCTGAACCCACATGCAAGGTCAGAAAAGCCTGATCGACCCCCTTTACTTTGAGTGCGTTGAGTAGCTCATCATCAAAATGCAGACCGGCGGTAGGCGCAGCAACGGCGCCAGGGTTACGGCCATATACAGTCTGGTAACGTGCCAGATCAGACTGCTCGTCGGCGCGGTCTATATAAGGTGGCAGCGGCATATGACCAAAACGGTCCAGCAGTTTGATCAGCGGTTCGTCGGACAAAAACCGCAGCTGATAAAACTCACCCTGGCGGCCAAGTACTTCTGCGTCCATGGTTTCTGACGAATCAGGCGACACCAGCTTTAATAATGTACCGGCAGCGGGAGACTTGCTGGCCCGTATTTGGGCAACAGCTTCGTTGTCCGCCAGCATACGCTCCATCATCACCTCGATGCGCCCGCCAGAGGCTTTATGACCAAACAGCCGCGCAGGAATCACACGGGTATCGTTGAATACCAGCAGATCACCAGGCTGAATCAACTGGAGGACGTCGTGGAAAATACAATGCGAGATAGCGCCGGAGTGACGATCAAGACACAGGAGGCGACTGCCGGTGCGGGTTTCACCCGGATAGCGGGCAATCAACTCGTCAGGTAAGTGGTAATCAAAATCGGATAGCTGCATAAGGGCGGCAAGTTTGCCCGAATCATCGCTCGATTTCTACCCCGGGTTTCTGCAAAACCAGGGGATTTCGGCGATAGCAGCACAGTCATCTGACTCATAGATCAGGGCGCGAGGCTTGAACGCGCCTGTGTGCCCCAGTGTCCGCCAGCATCTTTTGTCACAATATAAAGCGATTGATATGTGCCGATTGGTTCGTTGTTGGCGTTAAATCGCTGAAAAACTGTGTTGATGTGGACCTTTCCCGGCGATACCAGCACCACGTCGCGTGACAACCAGCGCGAATGATCCCAACCAATGGCAGCGAGCCGCTCAAACGACTCACCTTGGGCAAATTCTTCTGCCGTTTCCCAGACAGTCACTGTGCCACTGGCAAAACGCACATGCGGGTAATTCAGGGATGCAGCCCAGGCTACCGGGTCGCGGGCATTGAACGTTGTCATGAACTCATCCAGAGCGGTCATGGCGCTGGCAATGGCTTCTGCGTTTTCATCTGTGTTTTGTGCGTTCAGGGTGGGTATAAACAGTAGTACAGATAAACAGATAATAAGTTGGCGCAGGGATTTGGCGAGCATGATTGAGTCCCGGAGTTTTGATTGTTGGTATAGGGTTCACTGACTGCGTATAGCCGTGAATCGGAGAATACCCAGCCTTGCAGGACAAATCCAGACAATGAATCAGGCATGACAGATAGCGATTGCCAGACGAAACAATGTTGTTATAATGGCGCCCTTCTTTGCTAGCCCCCTCTGTGCCGGAGTGGTGAAACTGGTAGACACGCCGGACTCAAAATCCGGTGCCCTTAAAAGCGTGTCGGTTCGACTCCGACCTCCGGTACCAATATTCAAGTCCATCACGGCGTGACTACGCCGGACTCCCTGCTCTTAAGTCTATGGCATCCAACTGGGCATCTGCTGTGGCGCTGCGGGCAGCGTGAATCGTGACGGGTCTGGCGCATTACTGTCCATCGACGTCAGCCGGTAACCCGAGCCAAGACGCAGAATGCCGTCGCCGTGCTGCAATAAATTATCCATAACGCCCTGGTAATCACCCAGATCGACGCTCAGGTAGGCTGCCATCATCCGGCTCCAGGTGCTCAATGTTTCTGTCAGTTCTCGCAAGGTGGCGTCGCGCCCCAATACAAGCTCCTCTGTTTGCGGAGCACCGCGATCGTTGACGTAAGTAATATCATAAACACGACCCGCAATACCGGCTACCGTCTCATCACGCCCGGTATCTGTAAGCTCTGTGATTTGCCCGATGCCATTGCCCAGGCTGAAACCCTGAGATTGCATCATCTCGCCAGCCATACCACCAAGCATGCCCATCATGGCGCCCAGATTCAGCACCATCGGGCGCCCCATTTGAGTAGTCACTGAGTAGATGCCGGTATCAGTCATTACCATATAACCATTAAACCCCGGCATCGCAGCGCCCAGCCGCATATTGCCGTTATTGAATTCTATGGTGCTACTGACACGGTTGGCACCGACGCCTGCCTCCAGTACTGCCGTACCTCCGGCCCAAGACCAACCGGACAGAACAGTCAACGCTACACCACTCAAAAACGTTCCTGGTTTCATTTACTGCTCCTGTATAGCACTCAACATTCACTCAGAGTAATTGATGTCAGTGAGATAAACTGACCACATCCTGATAAGTGCAAGCCTCCCGTACCAGAGTGTCCAGGCTCTCAATGTTCAACGGACGTGCAAACAGGAAACCTTGCCCGAATTCGCAACCCAGTTGCTGTAACACCAGCAACTGTTGCTGGTCTTCAATACCTTCAGCAATAACATCAAACCCCAGTGAATTGCTCAACGCAACGATGGTCTCCACAATTTTGAGTCCTTCGCCTCGCGCCAGGTCTCGCTGCACAAACGATCTATCAACTTTAAGAGTATCTACGGGAAGTTGGTGCAAGTAACTCAATGATGAGTAACCTGTACCAAAATCGTCAATACTGATTCTGACACCCCGGCGTTTGAATTGGTTCAAAACATCTGCCATGACAGGAAAGTCAGGTATCAACATGCTTTCCGTAATCTCGAACGTCAAAAAATCCCCAAGATCTGAGTATTGCGTTATTACCGCAAGCACATCAGTTACGAAAGATTGCTCAAGAAATTGTTTAAACGACAGGTTGACGGATATTCCGACTTTTAACATCTGAGGCTCACGAACACGCAAGGCGGCATAGTCAGCGCAGGCCTGTCTGAGCACCCACAACCCGATCGGGTAGATCAATCCTGATTCCTCTGCCACCGGTATGAATTCGCAAGGTGTGACCAGTCCCCGCGCTGCATTTCGCCAGCGGATCAACACCTCGAGAGAAACGATCTCACCAGAACTAAGAGACACAATAGGTTGATATAGCAGGAAAAACTCCTTTTTCGAGAGAGCATTTCGCAAATCATTTTCTAGCTGCATTTGTGCAACAACCTGAGTGTGCATCACCGGATCGAACAACGCATAGCGGCCCCCACCAGTCTTTTTCGCGCGGTACATCGCAATGTCCGCGTCGCGCAAAACATCCGTGGCACTCAGGTGTGACCCGGTCACTACAACAACACCGATACTTGCACTGCAAAACAATTCTCTGTCCACCAGTATAAAAGCGGCCTGAAGATCTTCATTCAATCGCCTGGCGATATGAGTCAGTTCCGTGAGGCTGGCGATTTCTTCCATGAGCACCACAAACTCGTCACCGCCAAGACGAGCCACCAGATCAGTCTCACGCACAAGACCCAATAGACGCCGCCCGATCATGACCAGCAACTCATCACCAACGGGATGCCCCAGGCTGTCGTTGATGACCTTAAACCGGTCGAAGTCCAGAAACATGACAGCGCAGACTTTATCCGGGTTTCGCTTACGCCACCTGAGTGCCAAAGCCAGGCGTTCCAGAAGGTGAGTGCGGTTCGGCAGACCAGTTAAAGAGTCATGAAGTGCTTCGTGACGCAACTGCTCCTGAACCTTAATGCGTTCTGAAACGTCACGTGATGTGGTCTGCAGCTGTGCGATTGTTCCTTTATCATCCAGAATCGGCCGGGTCAGCGTCTCAAGCCAGACAAAATGTCCGTCCTTATGTTTCATCCGATACGTTATGGAGACATTTTCCTTCGACTTCATGATTGCACCTTCATGAGCCACAGTCCGAATTCGAAGGGAATCATCCGGATGGAACAATTCATAGGGGTCACCCCCGATCATTTCTATCGGCTCGTAACCCAGCAGGTGTTGGCAGGAAGGACTGACAAATGTGTAACGTCCGTCAGGTTGGTGGAGACAAACCATGTCATTGATGTTTTCCGCCAGCAGACGATAGAGATTCTCGTTTTGTGACAAAGCCTCCTCAGATTGTTTGCGAATGCTGATATCGGTGAAGGTCGCAATAGAGTACTTGACAATCCCCGAGCCATCCCGCAATGCATGGGCCCACATCTCAATTGGCACGGCCTTGTTGCCGCCGCGAACTTCTATATCATCCGCAAATGCGACTTCACCTCGCAGGGCCCGGCTGAGCGGCAATTCTGCAACCGGATACAGGGCGTCAGCCCGGTACAGGTTAAACTGGCCCGAAAATTCGTCAGGGTTGGCCACTTCCGGCAAAAACTCACCTAGCAAACCTCGCCCTACCTGATTAATAAATACAAACGCACCGTCTACATCATAGACCAGCAATCCCACTGGCAAGGCATCCAGGACGCTTGTCAGCACACCCTTGTCTATTAATCCCATACCGAGCATGGTGGACATTTGAGTCATCCCTGGTTGAATACAAGAAGTCCAGCAGCGCACCAGAGGCCTTCGATTAATTGTCAGAGAGACATACGAACATCCCAGACGAGCGGATCAATGCGTCGAAATCATATTTATCGAAAGGGTAATTACCAGCCATGTGCGATTTGTTTTACAGCATGGCCAACTGACCTCCGGAGCGGGCTTGCGCCCTACTCCCGGATTCACCAACCATTTTTGACTAATCATTTGTTTTAGATCAAACCTTCGCCACATGCTTTCAACTAGCATTCTGCAGTTGTAAATGAGGAGTCGACCTAAGACGCTGGTCACACGCCTTCACATCCCAGAGCAACCTCCGAAGGTTGCCATCGCGCTCACTGAAGAGCCGACATATCGGCCGCCACTGGCCGCTTGGCCGGGGAACAAGCCTGGCCACAACTATCGTTTTCGTTTACCGCTCCGGGGAGTTGCTCTCAATCAACCTCCGGCACTTGAACGCATCATGGTCGGGAGAAGTTTATGATCGGGGATTCTGATTCTGCACAACATTGCCAACACCTGGGCTACTGTCAATTCAAGTCCGAGCCTCACGCGCCAGTTCTCGGCGCAATCACAAAGAAAACCTATGCTGTTGTGCTCGCAGGTGGACGCGGCAGCCGACTTAAACACCTCACGGACAATCGCTCAAAACCGGCTGTGCCTTTTGGGGGCAAGCTGCGCATCATCGACTTCCCGCTGAGCAATTGCATCAACTCAGGCATTCGGCGCGTAGGTGTAGTGACCCAGTACAAGGCGCAAAGCCTGATTCGGCACATACAGCGCGGCTGGGGATTTCTTGAAGCGAATCTTGGCGAGTTCATCGAGGCGCTTCCGGCGCAACAGCGCGTAGAAGAGTCATGGTATACGGGTACGGCTGACGCTGTGTATCAGAACCTGGATTTTATACGTCAGTGTGCGCCGGAGTACGTGCTGGTGCTGGGCGGAGATCATGTCTACAAGATGAATTATGGCAGGATGATTGCAGACCACATCGCATCACACGCAGATGTAACGGTGTGCTGTATTGACGTTCCGATTGAGGACGCTTCGCAATTTGGCATCATGGCGGTGGACAACGACCAGCGGGTCACAGGTTTTGCGGAAAAACCGAAACAGCCGCAAGCACTCCCCGGCGACCCATCCCGGGCGCTTGCCAGTATGGGAATCTATGTATTCAATGCAGCCTTCCTGTACGAGCATCTGGCCCGCGATGCAAAAGACACAGCATCCTGCCACGATTTCGGCAAGGATCTGATCCCCTATATAGTCGCTCGCCATCGGGTGTTCGCGCACCGGTTTGCCGACAGTTGCGTCAACGTCGCGGGAGAAACCCCATATTGGCGCGACGTCGGGACGGTGGACGCCTTTTGGGAGGCCAATCTGGAGCTTACAAAAGTCACACCGGGTCTCAATCTTTACGATTCCAACTGGCCAATCTGGAGCCTGCAACAGCAATTGCCGCCGGCCAAATTCGTATTCAATGATGACGGCCGACGCGGACACGCGCTTGACTCGTTGATCTCGAGCGGGTGCATAATCAGTGGCGCCGAAATACTGCGCTCGCTCTTGTCCAGCAATGTACGGGTACACGAACGCAGCATCATTGAAGACTCAGTGGTTCTTCCGGATGTTGAAATCGGGCGCTGTGTTACCTTGCGGCGTGTGGTTGTCGACAAAGGATGTAAATTGCCTGATGGTTTTACTGCAGGCATTGACCTGGAGCGTGACCGCGAGCACTTCCATGTGACACCGCGGGGTATTACGCTGATTTGTGCGGATATGCCGGGACTTCGAACCGACGGCAGTCAATGAAGTCGGCCTATTCATAACGCAGTGCATCGATAGGATCGAGATTCGCAGCCTTGCCGGCCGGCAGAATCCCGAACAGAACACCCACAAACCCGGAAAAACCGAGAGCCAGCATCACTGCCCAAAGCGGAACGGCAGCCGGAGGGAATCCGGGAATATTCGCTGCCACCAAACTACCAAGACCATAACCCAAGGCCACACCAATCATGCCGCCGAGCAGCGACAGCACCACTGCCTCGATCAGAAATTGCAGCAGTATGTGATGGCGTTTGGCGCCTATAGCCTTACAAATACCAATCTCACGGGTACGTTCGGTAACTGAAACCAGCATGATGTTCATGATGCCTATCCCGCCCACAAGCAGTGAGATGCTTACGATGCCGCCCAACACGATGGTCACCATGCCAATGACGTTATCGACCGTAGCCATCAGCTGTTCTGGAGTCTGTATCTGGAAGTCATCCCTTTGGCCCTGCTCAATCCCGCGTGTACTGCGCAGCACCGCCTCAACGCGGCGAACCACGGCGTCCACATCAGCATCATCGCTTACGCGTAGCTGAATCTGGATATCGGTCTGCGCCTGGTTGCCTTGAATGCTTTGCATTGTTGCAAACGGAACAAGCACTATATCGTCCTGATTAAAACCCATGATATCGCCCTTGGGCTCGAGCAGCCCAACGATGCGAAACCACTCACCACCAAGTTCCACATATTCGTTGACGGGATTTTCTGGCAGGTTCAGATTGCGCCGTACAGCATCTCCAATAACTGCCACCCGACGCCGTGTGTCATTGTCACTGTTGGCTAGAAATCGCCCCAATTGCACATAGAACTGACCTACTTCGCGATACGCATAACCCGTGCCCATAATCTGACTGAATGTGGTCTGCGACCCATAACGGATCTGCGAAGAGCGGGTGGCGTAAAGTAACGGCGTGATCGACGCTACCCCATCCACCCTGCGCTCAATCATCTCGAGATCATCTGGCGTCAGGCGGGCGCGCCGCCCCTGCATCTGGTCCTGAAGTGGAGTGTACGCAGAGATTGTCAGGCTGTTGCTGCCCAATGCCGAGAATTGTTGTCCTACCGAAGCGCGCAACCCCTGAGTGAGAGAGATGACAGCGATCACGCTTGCTACACCAATAACGATACCAAGCGTGGTCAGAAAGCTGCGGAAACCATGCGCAAAAATCGATGCCATGGCAGAGCGTGTACTTTCGATGATGACAAAAAACATATCAGTTCGACACCTGTGCGTCCGCCGTGACAGTGTTGATATCGCGATGCACCCGACCATCCTTCATCTCGACAATCCGCTTGCAGTGACGAGCGATCTCGTCTTCATGGGTAACCAGAATCAAGGTGTGTCCTTCTCTGTGCAGCTCGTCAAACAGTTGCATGATCTCCGCAGTGGTACGTGAGTCAAGATTGCCTGTGGGCTCATCAGCAAGAAGAATCGACGGGTTTGTGACAAGGGCACGGGCTATGGCCACTCGCTGACGCTGGCCTCCAGAGAGCTGATTGGGCAGATGATGAACCCGATCCGCAAGATTGACACGGCGTAGCGCTTCCATTGCCATTGCCTTGCGTTTTCCCCAGCGCACATTGCGATAAATCAACGGCTGCATCACATTATGCAGTGCAGTGGCGCGAGGCAGCAGATTAAAACTCTGGAATATAAAACCGATTTCCTGGTTACGGATTGCCGCCAGTTCGTTGGGAGTCAGGTTTTCCACATTCTGTTCATTCAGGTGATAGCGCCCGCTGGTAGGCCGGTCCAGGCAACCCAGAATATTGAGCATGGTGGATTTGCCGGAGCCCGAGGAACCTATAAAAGCCACATAATCATTCTTCTCAATGCGTATGGAAATGCCGTCAAGCGCACGCACCGTCTGCTCGCCCATCTCATAGAATTTGGTGATATCCTGCAGTTCGATCAGTGACATAAGTTATGCGCTACTCAACTATGGATGCATCGAGTTGATCACCATCCAGCAAATGACGCAACACAGAGTCAGGGCCGACAACAATCCGGGCACCCTCATCAATACCGCTGATAATCTCTTGATACTCGTCATCTGAAACGCCAACTTCCACGCGTCTCTTTCTCGCGATCCCGTTGTCGTTTACAAACACATAGTACTCATTACTGCGGGCCGAGCGGTTCTCTTCGAATGAAATGGCGCGTATCGGGACAGCTGGCACCTGCAGGTCCTGTCGCGTGAATATCTCGGCCCTGCAAGACATGCCAGGCCGCAGAACAACATCACCAGGATCGGTGATGTTGATCTTCACTGTGAAACTCAGACCCTGCCGGCCGGTCGCGATCTTGGCCGTGTTAGCAATAAAGTGGACGATTCCGACCATCGGCTGATCAGGGTAGGCAATCGCCACGATCTCCGCGCGCTGCCCCACTTGTATGGTCGCCACATCTGCCTCATCAACAAGCACCTCGGTATAGATGCTCTCAGGGTTGGCGATGGTCATCAGGGACGAGCCGGGGATATTCGTGGCACTGGCAATCGCCGTCTCTCCTACCTTGATATCAAGACTGGTCACTACGCCATCTATCGGGGAGACAATCTTGGTCTTGCTGAGCTGATCGTTAACCTGCTCGAGCTGAGCATGACTTTGCAGCAGGCGCTCCTGCGCTGACTTGAGATCAATGCGCGCGAGTGCAAGCTGATTACTCATATTTTCAAATTCTTCGCTACCGATCATGCCCCGGCTGTGCAGGCTCTGCGAGCGGTCCCATTGCAACTGCAGGTTCGCAAGCCGCACGTGCTGCCGCTCGATATCAATTTCATTAAGCCGCACGGCCGCCTGACTTTGCTCAAGGCTTGCCAGCAGATTGCGGTCGTCAACGCGCAGCACCAGATCGTTGGCCTGTACCCTGTCGCCCTCCTCCACAAACAGCTCAGCCACCCGCCCGATAACTTCGGAACTCAACATCACCTCTTGCTCATGTGCCAGAAAACCTGAAGCAAGAATGGACGGGCTGATTATTCGGGTCGCCACTGGCGCAACATCGACTGCTTTGGCCGATGTTCCGAAAAAGCTGCGATTGACGACCGGCAGCGCCACAGCGAGCGATACGATCAAAAGCACAAAAACGATTTTTCTGACACTCATTAGTCCGGCCTTCTAGCGAAAAGCAAAAAAGAAAACGACGGCAATAATCAGCAGATATGGCGCAAGCACAACCAGTGTCGCGCGTAACCAACCGCAGTGCAGCCACTGGTGATAAGCCGCGACCAGCAAGGCGAGCGCCCAGATCAGGGGCAAACTGAAAGCATCAAGTAAGGTCCGGATGCCAACACTCTCCGAACTCAGGCCCAGACTGGCAAGGCTGAGGGAATTGGCATCGTATAGACTCAGTTGTCCATTGGTATTAAGCAGAATGTTGACAGCCATCACCAGTGTCACTAGTAACATTGGCAGGTTGGTCCAGCATAACAACGAGAACCAGTGGCGGAAACGGAAGCGATCACCACTCATCAGAGACGCCAGCGTCAGATACCCCGCGTGTAAACCATAGAGGAAGGTAACGGAAACTGCAGAACCCAGCAGAGTGGACCAGAGAGACATCGACGACTGGCTTGCGGCATTGCGGATGGCTTCCGCCTGCTCCGGCGGCATGTCTCCGAACCGGCCAATCATATCGTCGAGCATCCACGCCTCATCAACAATCTGCATATACCACGCAGTGACCAGCAGCATAGGTAAAACTACCAGCAGAAGGGGAAATAAAATGGTAGGGCGACGCTCGATCCTGGCGAAAGCAGCTGCCGGAGAAGCAAAAATATCGATGGTTGTGGCCAGATAGCCAGATGATTCTGAATGGGGCTGCTCAGCCTGAGCGGGTTTGTTGACGTCCATGATCTGTCTCCCTGATCAATAATACAATGCTTCCGAAAACACAATGCCTTCGAAAAAGGTAGCATCAACAGCCTAAATTGTCACCCCAATATGAGCCGAAGCGACAGTATTTCAGAATGCAACGTCTGTAATGTGCGGGTTTTGATAAATTGTATTGCACAAACTGTAAAATCTTTTAACTTTTCTGCACCCGCAGCTCCCAGTCGGCACACCAGCGCGGCAAGTCTTCTGGCGCCATCGGCTTACCGACAAAGTATCCCTGCGCCAGATCACATCCTGTGTTACGGAGAAACTGCCAATCGATCTCGTCTTCAACTCCTTCGGCGACACAGGTCATACCTAAGTGCTTGGCCATGCCCAGACTCGCCTCGAATATTGCCTGAAGTGCAGAATTTTCTGCGACACCATGTGTAAATCCCCTGTCAATTTTTAGTTCATTAAACGGGATATCACGCAACTGTGCCAACGATGAATGCCCGGTTCCGAAATCATCAATCGACAATCCGATTTCTTTAAGTCGCAGACGCGTCAGATTGTCGAGAGAGGACAAGCGGTCTTTCATCAAACGTGATTCCGTTACCTCAAGCACCAACCTTTTAGGATTTACTTTTGCATCTTCTGTTGCTTGCATAACATACTCAGGATAATCAAGGTTAGTCATACTATCCATGGATACGTTCACAGACAGATTTATACCGTCCCAGCCAGCAATAAACCGCAGACCTTGCGCGAGTACTTGTTGAGTCAATCGATCAATCAGGTCGTACTCTTCTGCCAGGTTGATAAACGTATCCGGAAATACCATGCCATCTACCGGGTGACACCAACGAACCAGCGCTTCAACTGCTACAAGTTTACCCGTATCTACGGCGACCTGTGGCTGATAGTGATTGATCAATTCCCCCTGATCCAGAGCACGTCGGAGCTCTTCACCGGTGTACTTCCGAGATAAAGACCCAGCCTTGCCTTTAGCAGATACCTTGATTACACGCTGGAGAATACCAGCGAGCAAGCTGGACGTGACGGGTTTGCCCACGGCGCCCAGAATGTTAAGTTTATGCGCTTTCGCGAGTCGCTGAGCTGATTCGAGTATACGAGAGTCCTGACCACTGATCAGGATCAATCCGCCAGTAAATTCCGTTCGTGAAAGGTATCTTAAGAATTCTATACCGTCCATTCCCGGCATGCTCAGATCGCAAAGAACAACCCCGTAAGCCGAGGGTTCCTTCCGGAGAATCGTCAGCCCTTCTTCAGCCTGGGTGCACGTAACAACATCCGGATAACCAAGATTATTGAGTTGCCGCGAGAGGATCTTCAGGAAGAACGGATCGTCGTCAATCACAAGAATTCTGGTGTTGAGCGTATCTGCCATGTTGCTATCTCCTTAGCTTTTCTCTGATCATACCTTCAACTTCGTGGGTCATGGTTTTGAACTGGGGTACAAGAGCTGATATCTGACTTAAGCTCGCTGCCCCTCCCGCGCCTTCCAACCGCTCACAGATGGCACCAAGTTGCATGGCACCAACCGAGCGTGATGCCGACTTGAGTTTGTGGGCGACTGCCTCCACCTGACTGGCATTACCCGTCTTGGCAGCATCCACCAGCTCGCGGGCGAGCACAACGAGTGTTGATCGGTACTCTTCAAGGAACTCCGCGATCTCCTCCGGAGAACCGCCGACCAGCGAGCGCAACACATCAATATCCAGCACGGGAATGGAAAGTTGTGTTTCCGTGATTGATTGCCTCCCGTCCTTTGCATCCTCCAAAGGAAGCCACTTCCGGAGACAATCATGCAAGGTTTCCAACGGGGATGGCTTGGTCAGGTACTCATCTATTCCTGAGTCCAGCGCGCGACGCTCCTCGCCACGAAGTGCGTTCGCGGTCAGCGCGATAATGGGAATCCGTTGTCGACCAATTTCTTCCGCCCGAATGGCTTGCGCCAAAGCATATCCGTCAAGTTCAGGCATGTGTAAGTCAGTCAGCACTAGCGCATACCCACCCTCTCGCCACCTCGTCAGCGCAGCAGCGCCGTCGCTAACAATCTCGGCGGCATAACCGAGCAGGGAAAGCTGCTGACGAATCACCTTCTGATTGATTGCATCATCTTCGGCAACCAGAATCAGTTGCCCCGCTGCTCGCGCCGCCTCAATAGTGGGCGGGTCGACACTCCATCCCGGCCCATGCAGATCGTCCGTACTTTCCTGGAAAATCTCAGGGGAGGCCCGTCCCGAAGCCACTGCTACCGAGCGCAGAAACGATTGGCGTCGCATCGCATCAGCATCGAGCACCACAATATTGGGGGCCTGAACCCGTCCACGACGACGACGTCCGCGCATCAGCTGAAGTATTCTGACATTCGCCTCGACGTCATCAAGCAAGATTGGTTCCACCGCGTCCACGACAACAACCACCGGGTGTGAGCTGGAAGCGGCACTACGCATCGCAACGCCAATATCTTTCATGAGATGGACATCCGCGCATGCATGCGTGAGATAAGCAGCCAGATCTTCAGCGCGCAGGCGTTGCCCTGCGACTACATTGCATCGCAACCCGGACAGATCGAAATCTGTCGAGCCCGGTTGCACCGCCGGAGCTGTCAGATCGACTTCAACTGTAAAGCGTGACCCGGCGCCTTTATCACTCCAGACCTCAATAGTCCCACCCAGCAGGTCCACGAGGCGTTTGCATATTGCCAGCCCCAGACCAGTACCTCCAAAGCGGCGCGTCGTTGACACCTCTGCCTGCGTGAACGCCTGAAAAAGTGAATTGACGGTCGAAGGATCCATCCCGATGCCATTGTCTTCCACACTGAATCGGAGCGTGAACGGCTGCTTTTTCACCACCTCAGCCCGAACCTCAACACGTCCACGCCGATCCGCATTGGTACCGCAGAATTTGATCGCGTTGCCGAGCAGGTTGTACATCACCTGCCGCAGACGCACCTCATCCCCCAAGACGGATTTTGGAATTTCTGGCGAAACGAACAGAATCAGATCAATGTCTTTGCACATGGCCAACGGCAACATAGTTGCACACAAACCCTCGATCAGATCAGTGAGATCTAACGGTTCCGACTCGAGTTGAAGCCGCCCGGCCTCGATCTTCGAAAAATCCAGAATGTCGTCAATAATCCGCAGCAGCGACATAGCCGAGTCGCGAATGGTGCGCACGAGATCCTTCTGGTGCTCGGTCAGGCTACTGTACGCAAGCACATCCACCATTCCGACCACCCCATTCATCGGCGTTCGTATTTCATGGCTCATGGTCGCGAGAAATGCCGATTTTGCCCGCGTGGCATACTCCGCAGCTTCGCGAGCCTCGTTCAGAGCGTGAATCATTCGTTCGCGCTCCTCATCAGCCAGCCTGGCTTCTGTCACATCCCGCAGCATCACCAAAGCGCCAGACTTTCCCTCGTGTTCATGCGGCACAGCAATCGCTTCGCTGTAAAACGACGTGCCGTCAAGGCGCAGCAATCGCTCTCCCTCCATTGGGACCGGGACCTGTGAGTCGTGCAATGCTGCGAGGCGGACTTTCGCTCTTTCCAGACTTTCGGGGTGAACGATGTCCAAACCGTCACGTCCGATAATTTGAGTCGATTCAGTGGCGCCGAACAATTCCATCGCCGAAGGATTGAGATAGGCAAACCTGCCTTCACATAACACAACGATTGCGTATGGCGCAGTCTCAATCAGCAGCCTGAATCGGTGCTCACTTGCCTCAAGCATGCGTTCCGCGTCACGCTCAGCGGAGACATCGCGGAACACCAGCACGACTCCCCTGATGGCTCCATCCGACCCTGATATAGGCGCGGCACTGTCGGCAATCGCTCGCTCGGTTCCTCCCCGGGAGATCAGGACTGTGTGATTGGCAAGACCCTGAATCTTTCCTGTTTCCAATACGCGTGCTACCGGAACTTCAGCAGCCACGCGTGTCTGCTCGTTAATAATGTTGAACACCTCGGCCACCGGGCGCCCTCGCGCCGACGCGTCAGACCACCCGGTTAATTCCTCAGCCACGGGATTCAGCCCGGTTACCAGTCCATTGGCATCGGTAGTCATCACCGCATCACCTATAGAGTTCAGTGTCACTGCAAGATCCTGCTCCCGCGCACGCAACTCCCGAGTGCGCTCTGACACCTGAATCTCCATAACTGCATTGCGGCCTGCAGCACCCAAAGCCGCAAACCCGGCAAGAAATGCCGCCAATATCGAAAAACCCAGATAACCTTGTGCTGCCAGACTACTGCCAGATAACCATCGAGGTACAGCTGTCGCCATTTCAAGACTCAGTATCCTGCCGCCGAACTCGATCTCATGGCTGTCGTGCGCCAGCGCGTCAGGTGGCATTGCCGTCAACAACACCTCAGCATCGTAGCCGGGAGTTTTGTCTACGATCCGGAAGTGCAGGCTGCGTTCTGCCGCCATACCAGCGATCGGCGCGAGGAGAGTCTCGATATCGAACACGCCCATCACATAGCCACGCAATGCGTTGCGGCGCGCAGTCTCGTCGAGCTCCTCAGGTTCGATGCCACGCTGAAATACCGGAACGAAAACGGGGATTCCCTGACGACCTGTTTGCACTAAAGATACCGACTGCGCCGCGGCTGCGTCAGCTATACTCACCGCCCTTTCCATAGCTGCATGGCGGCTCGGCATCGTGCTGAAGTCCAGCCCGATTGTTGCGCTGTTCGCATCGGCTGGTTGTACATAGTAGCCCGGGAAGTATTCCTCCCTGATGCTCGCCGCCACAAAATTACCTTCAGCTGCTCTTTCCCGAATCTGGTAATTGACGAAGCCAGCTTCACGCGCGGCACGCTCGAATGACAATCGTTCAGCATTCAATACACGCGGGATCCATTCGACCGCCAGCAGTCCGGGCAACTCCAGGATGGAGCGGGTGAACACGGTAAATTCATCCAATTCCACCACGTCAATGGCTGCGTAGAAACGCTCTACACTTTCCAGCGCGGCGACCGCCTGGGGTAAGGTCTGGAAACCTGATTTGTACACTTCCAGGGTCAGGCTGGACTCCTGACGGGCTGCCTCGGACTCCTCGATACGGTCCAACGCCAGATTTCCGGCAGCCAACAGTCCTGCGATTACAAGCAGGGGCACCGCGACTCGGAACCCCCACAATGCATGATACCGATTCTCTCCAGGCCAAATCGCCATCAGGATCGGGGCAATCAATAGCACACCTAATGTATTGCCAGCCCACCAGCCGAAGGTAGTTGTGGCTGCGCCCAAGGTGGGTCTCGCTTCAGGCATTACGCCAAGCATCGCTACAATCAATGCGCCCGTCGCACAGGACAACGGGCCTGCAATCAGCAGGAACCATGCAGTATCAGCATCGGTGCGCAGCGGAACGGTGCCAGACAGAAACCGCCTGACCAGAAGTGCACCAATGCCTGCCTGGGTTGTCGCTGCCAACGCGAGGATCAGGGCTGTCGACGACAAGGTTAACGCGGCTCCGGAGATGAGCACATGATAGGTCAGATAGGCAGCTAATGCGGTACCCGGTAGCGTACGCCAGCCCCACAATATGCACAGGGCGAGCGCGGCACCCGCCGCGGGCCAGACTGGAGGAAGGCCCGGCGACAGCGATGCAATGACTACACCGGCAGTGGCTACAACCACATAAACCGCGGCCGCTGCCAGCATAGTTCGAAAAACCGTCGTCGTCATCGGAAGCAGCTCCTGTATGCAGAAAGCTCTTGAAGAGACCAAGTTGTCTAACCAGTTACACCGGTACCGGACAGTTTTATCAGCACCCATCCAGGCTAAATCGGATCCGCACTGTTCAGCATCACCGGCACACTCGACCGAGCATAGAACAGCAATCGCAGCGAGCTAAAGTAGGCATTGGCTTATTTACATGCCAGCTTTTTCCTACACACAAGCAACTGCTGCTGAACTGCCTATGCCAGAACTGAATCACCGAATTTTTAAGCCCCGAATGCTTGTCCACAGAACATGATATGTCTTGCTCCGTCAGTTTGCGAAGGATGACCATTTTGGCGCTATAGCTGATGGTCGGATCGAATCTGCTGCGTTTGTATTTTCTCATCAAACAAATTGAGCTCTGAAAATAACTTTTTTTTACGATTTAATTTTTACTTGAAGGCGCACTGACATTTCCAGACATTTAATAGCGCCCGGTACACCTTTTTAACGCACTCAAAAACCACAACTGGTTCAGCACAGCAGAAACCCCAAACAAGTCTCTGGCATTTCACATACTTGTAAATTATAGGTATATTACCTCTCGCTGGGCATAACGCGCGGGCTCAGCCCTGCAATAACACCACTTCGGCGCAACACAATCCTGATACATGATGTAAACAAAGTAGGAGCATCCGACTATGACCAGGCATTCTGCAAAAATCACTGCAAAATCCGTTCTTTTCTTTTTTGCCTTTTGCGCTGCAACCTCATCAGCGGCTGACACTCAAGTCAATTTTGCAATCACCCCGTTCTCTTTTAACGATACGGTCTATGATGAGCTATCGCTCGACATTACAGAAACCCCGCGCTTCCTGCAGGCTCACGGCGCACTGATCGCCACTGGCGCCGGCGCAGCATCACCCGTCACCGGCACCTGTTTCTTCACCGGAGAAGGCGGCGTATTTTGCACACTGAAATACAGCGTTTTTACCTTCAACCTGAATCTGAACGCTGACATTCAGGGCTCCTACGCAATAATCGGAGCTGGTGGTGATACCCAGGCAACCGGCCAAGCCAGTTTATCTGCGATCAACTGATCCCTTAAGCGCGGCCTGCTCAATCTGCACCCACCAGCTCAAAGATCAGGTTCTCACCGTCAATAAGCTGAAAACGCAGACCGCGATATCCAACTGCATCATCGATCGCCAGTTCCGGGACCATTAGCAAACCCGATGAATTGCTGAAGGTTGCAAACTTTGCAGGCAAATTGGAAATGTCTTTTAGTGTTGACGCCAGCGCCTGGATCCGGACTGTAGGCTCCATCCTCAACAGATTGAACTTCAGCTGAATTCGGCCGAGATCACCTGCATCAACGATTGAGCTCATCTGATTGGTGCAAACATCAAAACGATTCGCGACTGCCGGCATTGGAGTTGAACTTACGGGCAAATAATTAATACCAAGTTTGCGCTGTCCGTTCTCTTCCAGGACATAAACATCCGCATAACCCAATACTCCATCGCCCACAACAGGCTGCCCCCATCGCAAACGAACTTGCGCCTCAGTGTCTCCACCAAGATTCTCGCGGGCTATCGCCCGAAATCGCCCGCCTGAGCCCTCAAAAAACAAGGTAGTCTGCGGCGAAGCATCGCCATTTTTCAGTGCAACAATATCTGGCACACCGTCAAAATTGACATCCACTTTCCTGAAATAATAAGGTGTGTCACGCTCAGGAGACGGGTCTTGAGTAATACCGGAAAGGCACACATCGGTACTATCCACAAACTGCCTGTTACCACGATTACTCAGCAGTTGAATTCCGGTACCGCGAAACGCCGAGCTGTAAGCGCTTATCATCAGATCTCTGTACCCGTCGGCATCTACATCGAAAGCTTTTATCTCGATAACCTCGTAGTTCCCCGGCGCGGTAAAACGAGTAAGATCAGGCAAATTCGTCACCGGGGCATTTGAGAAATCACCGTTTCCGGGATTCCAGTAGACCCGGGTGGGCAATCCCTGAGCACCCTGCTTGCGGCCAATAATCAGGTCTGGAAATCCATCGTTGTCCAGATCATCCAGTTCAGCTGCCCACGAATACTGATTATCTGCAACGCGCACAAAAGACTGTGGTAAGCGGGTGCGGTCAAGGTCAAAATTGGCATCGCCGCGATTGATGAGAAAATAGGACGCTTTGGTACCGTCACCTTGAGCCGGATTGTTGACCAGTATATCTATGTGCCCGTCACCGTTGATGTCCCCCACCGCTGCGTTATGAGAGAAGTCAGCGATGGCGGGCAGCCGATTGGTAGCATCGATAAAGCTGTCGCCGTTGCCCAGTAAAAGTTGATTACGAAAACCGGGAAACGGGTGGGCATCCCAACCGTGATCAGCAAAAAAAATGTCGGGAAAACCGTCGTTGTTAAAATCCGCGACCAGTACCTCTCGTACCCATTCGCTCTGTGGCCGGTCTCCACCTGCCAGACGAAATGTATTGTCACCGTTGTTTAGAAGAATATGACCTGGCAAAGCTCCCTGTGCCGGGCGATCTGTAGGTGAATATGCAGTAACGATCACATCCGTGTAGCCGTCACCATTAACGTCTTCATGGTATACAAAACGATCTGCTACCATGTCCGTGTTCATGACAAATCTGCCGTAAGACACGCTCCCGGCCGAGTAGCCCGAGCGCTGAGCTGTCTGGGCATCAGACAAGGGGGCTAAGGCCACGGTAGCCAGCAGTACAAACAGGATTTTATTAAGAGCACAACAAAAAGCAGGCAGACGCTTCATCATTATTCACTCGCTGATTGCGGACACGGCATTGAAACCAGCAAAGTGTCAAACGTTAATGGCTGAATAGTCAAGTACCCGAATGGGCTAGACTATTATTCAGGATACTACGTATTCAAGCGCATACTTTTTGAGCTGGCAGCAAGCTAAGATACAAAGTGGTGAACAACTCTTATCAGGATATTCAGCGGGTAAACTATGGGTCAAGTTATCCAAATGTTCAGTCATCCTGTGATTACCCTTGATGACTACCCCCACGTCGATGCAATAGCCGATCAGTTCTACCAAAAGAGCCTTGGACTGATGACGGAATATCCTGACGCAGGGCTGATCAGCGACGCTTGGCATAGCGGCAAACGTGCGGGCAACACAGATGACTTTATAAAACACGGCTTCACGTCCTATTACAGCGAGAACCTGGTGAAACGCACAGATTTTGCCTTCATGAATAAAGCCGCGATGGAGGTCTTTGCCCAATACCTGCGCGTGGTGGGCAAAGCTGATTCCGGAATGCGTCTGGAGAGCGCGTGGGCATCAGTTTACGGAAGGGGCCATTTTATTCCACAGCATACTCATCCGTTGTCGCATCTGAGCCTGGTCTTTTACGCCGCCGCCACAGAAGGAACCGGACGAATCATATTTGAGAACCCCGCTATTGCGCACTTCCAGCACTTCTATCCACCGGAAATCTGCTGGATGCCGTACAGGTTCTCAGTACAACCTCAAAAGGGGTTGTTTATCGTTTTCCCCAGCTACCTTATGCACAGCACAGAACCCCATGAGAGCGACAACTACCGGGTGATCTACTCTGCGAATGTACAGCTTGAGTTCAGTAAACTCACGGACGCTGACAAACAGCGAATGAAATTTGCGACGCAGACGTAAGTTAACTCTCGTTTTAGTACACATCGAATTGAGGTCGCACAACCGGCACAAGGCAGGATACTATTCCTGCAAATAACTATTTTTTTATTCTGGAAGCCCATGAAGATCCATCGTATCAATGCTGGCGTGCGCTGGTCGGATATAACTGTTTACAACCGAACTGCGTATTTTGTCGAAGTGCCTGATGCTGATCTGGCGGCCGATATCCGTGCACAAGCCGAACAGGTGCTGGGCCAAGCCGAGTCCTCACTGGCAAGAATTGGCAGTAACAAGAACCAGTTGTTATCAGCGACAATCTATCTTACAGATTTTGACAACCTCGCAGGCTTAAATGAAGTCTGGGATGCCTGGTTTGATGGCAACACGGCTCCCAGTCGTGCCTGTGTCAACGCGCAACTTGCTGACCCCCGTTATCTGATCGAAATAGCATTTGTAGCCGTCGCCGGTGAATCTTTTGATTTTCCGGAAACCAACTAATGAGCAGCGACCCACAAACCCAGGGCGATAACAGACAACAGAGTCGCAGAGCAATAACAGGCTGATTTTGCCGCCCAGCCATGGGCCCACTGCAGATCGTGCAGGCCATGACGAATTCGGTGAAATGCATGAAACAGCGGCAGACAAATGGCGACACCAACAAAAATAAACCCGGCAAACCCCAGAAAAGATTCAAACAGCAGGTGCCTGATGCGCTCGAAACCAAGCATCTCCCCAGGTATCAATCCCAAGGGATACAGCACGCCCACTGCCAGAATCGCGCCAGGTATAACCACCGCAAAACAGACACCTCCAGCGCTGAAAAGAGCCCACCAGATTGGTTCATCTGACCGTGTTGGCTGTTGACCGGAGTTACTCATACCCACGCTCCCAGCAATACAACAAAGCCACCCGCCACCACAACAGTCGCCAGCCATTGAACTGCAATCATCAATGATGGCGGTGCCAGCGGCATCACGCGCGGAAATAATTCAAAAAAGGTTTTGGCATGAAACAGACTGGCGGCCAGCGTCAGTACATTCAGCGCGACCACCCAGGGTCTGGCCATAAAGTCCAGCCACTTAAGCCACTGCGACTCGCCCTGGCTGAGGCTATACAAACCGTAAATCAAACAGCTGATAAAAAACAGCAAGGGCAAAACCGTGGCCTCGCGCAGCATATACAGCTGATAGAAACGCAACTGCAACCACCAGTCACGCCTGAACGCTGGCAGATACGGTCGACGGCTATTGTTGTGAGATGGCATCAGCGCACTCCGGAGGATTTAAACACACTGAGTATCATGTCTTTGGCGGATTCGACTTTGCCCTGATTGATTGCTGCGGCGGGGTCCACTTTTTTCGGGCACACTTCGGAACAAAAGCCTACAAAGGTACAAGTCCAGACGCCGTCTTTGGCATTGAGCTGCGGCATTCTCTCCGCCTTGCCCAGATCACGGCTGTCCAGATTGTAGCGGTGGGCCAGCGCCAATGCGGCGGGCCCGCGAAACTCCGGATTCAGTCCAAACTGCGGACACGCTGAGTAACACAAACCGCAGTTAATACAATTGGCAAACTGTTGGTACCTGGCCAGCTGCTGAGGAGTTTGCACATGTGGCACAGTGCTCTGCTCAGAATTTATCAGCCAGGGTTTGATGGCGCTGAGATGTTCCAGAAATGGCTCCATATCCACAATCAGATCTTTCTCGACGGCAAAATTTGACAGCGGCGATATGACTAGTGAGTCGGGATAATCACGTAGAAAAGTCTGGCAACCCAGTTTTGGCACACTGTTGACCATCACCCCACAGGAGCCACAGATCGCCATTCGACATGACCAACGAAAACTGAGGCTGGGATCTTGCTGCTGTACTTGTTGCAGTGCATCCAGAACTGATGTGTTGTCATCCGCTTCGACCTGATACGACTCCGTGTGCGGTTTTTTGTCCTGCTCGGGATTGTAGCGCATGATCCCTATATTTCGGCTGGTCATGATTTGTCCTCTGCAGTGTTGCTTGTATTGGCGTCGCCATAGAGCCGCTGCCCGGGAGGCAGACTGGTAACAGACACCGGCTGCCAGTGAATACCAACACTGCCGTCAACCTGCCGCACCGCCACTGTATGCTGCAGAAATTCACCATCGTTGCGAGTACCCATGCCGTCATCCGTACGCTGATGTGCACCCCTTGACTCGGTTCTGGCCAGGGCACTGCTGCAAATTGTCATCGCAACATCCAGTCCGAATCCGAGCTCCAGGTGCTGTAACAGCGCGCTGTTATACACTTTGCCATGGTCAACTACTTTGAGCTGTGTGTACCGTGTGTTTAGCTCATGCAGTTGTTCAAGACAGCGCTGCATGCCCTCCTCGTCACGGTAGATGCCACACCCCTGCTCCATCGCCAGTGTCATGCCGGTGCGTACGGCAACTAATGAGTCGTCGCTGTTATGTCCGTGCAACGCCGCCAGCGCTGCCTCCTGTTCAGCAATTTGTGTTGCAAAAGCGTGATGGCTGATGCCGTTCTTCTGCAGCGCCGTGCCTGCGGCTTTTTCGCCCGCGACTTTGCCAAACACCAACAACTCTGTCAGGGAATTGGACCCCAGACGGTTGGCGCCATGTAATCCCACCGACGCACATTCACCGATGGCAAACAAACCGTTGATACTGGTTTCACAATCGACATTGGTCATGATCCCACCCATGGTGTAGTGCACTGCAGGGCGGATCGGGATCGGGGTTTTGGCTGGATCTACATTAACGTAATCTTTCGCAAGTTCACAAATCAGCGGCAAACGTTCATTCAGGTGTTTTTCCCCAAGATGGCGAAGATCCAGATACACCACCGCGTGCCCTTGGTAGTCACCGGTCAGACCCAATTTTTGCTGTTGCCAGAAGGCTTGCGACAGACGGTCGCGAGGCCCCAGCTCCATATATTTATTACGCGGCTCACCCAAAGGTGTTTCCGGCCCCAGGCCGTAGTCCTGCAGGTAGCGATACCCGTCTTTGTTGAGCAGAATCCCACCCTCTCCCCGGCAGGCTTCCGTGATCAGAATGCCGCTGCCGGGCAAACCTGTCGGGTGATACTGGACAAATTCCATATCACGCAGCGCAACACCGTGACGCAAGGCCAACGCCATGCCGTCGCCTGTCACAATACCGCTGTTGGTATTGTAGTGAAACACACGACCCGCTCCGCCAGTTGCAAGGATCACTGACTTTGCGCGCAGCTGAACCAACTCTCCCGTGCTGTATCTGATGGCGAGCACACCCGCTACTTGCTGCTCAACCACCAGCAAATCCAATACAAAATACTCGTCAAAGCGCTTGATTGCCGGGTATTTGAGCGAGGTCTGAAAAAGTGTATGCAGGATATGGAAACCGGTTTTATCAGCAGCGAACCAGGTACGCTCGGTTTTCATGCCACCAAAGCGACGCACCTGCACAGTGCCGTCGCTTTTGCGGCTCCACGGGCAACCCCAGCGCTCCAACTGCACCAGCTCCTGGTAAGCATGCTGCACAAAAAACTCTACGACATTCTGATCTGCCAGCCAGTCGCTGCCTGCAACGGTGTCATAAAAATGCGATTGCAAGCTGTCGTCATCTGAGGTTACTGCTGCTGCGCCGCCTTCAGCCGCCACGGTATGAGAGCGCATGGGGTAGACTTTGGACACTAATGCAATCTTGATTGAGGGAGAGACTTCAGCGGCAGCAATCGCCGCACGCAAACCGGCACCACCACCGCCAACTACAATAATGTCCATATCCAGTTGTAACATCAGCTTACCTCAAGGGTCAGGTTGACCAGCCCAGAGCAGACCAATCAGCAGTAACAGCGGGTACAGATGGCATAACACGACATTCAACCCCAGATAGCGAGTCAGTCGCGACGGTTGATCGGCAAACCTGTAAATGCCAGGCAACAAATCGATCAGTAGCGGCAATGTTAACAATGCCAGCAGACAATGTGCTGGTAACACCTTCATCGACACTGCAGTCAACAAGATTGCATATGCAGCTAACAATAACAGCATATAAAGTACAGCGCTTGCTCGCAGGCCAATCACAATCGGCAAGTGCCTTCGCCCCACCTGTCGGTCAGCCTCTGCGTCGGGGAACTGATTAAGCAGTAGTAAATTACTGACCAGCAATGTCACCATCAATGATAATACCCAGGCCGCGGTGCTGAGCTCATGTGAAAATACCCAGTACGCGCCAAGTGTCATCAACATCCCAAACCCAAGGCCAGGCGCCATCAGACAGGCCAGAGGCCAGCGGTTCAGATACTGCGTATAGCTGTAAATCAGCAACACGCCCGGTATACCAATCAGCAACGCCTGCCAGCCCATACGATAACTGAGATAGATGCCGCCAGCGGCCAGCATCAATAAGCTCACCACGGCCAGAGCCAGCGTCTGCTGGCTGGCGTTCGGGTGAGCGACCAATGTACCGCTGCCACCACTGAAAGGCGTGCGCTGCGTCAACAAATCCAGCCCCGATTTAAAGTCGAAATATTCGTTAAATGCGTTCACGCTGATGTGCGCGCACAAACCCAGGCAGAGTACCAGCACTACCAATAATGGCCGGAGCGCGTGGCCCGCCTGCCAGCTGGCGACCGCCGCCAGCGCTATACAGACCAGCGTCAAACTCAAAAAGTTTACACGCGCCACTCCCAATAACTGTTTAACCACCATGAAACCCCTTATGCGCAAGTCCTGGACGCCGGGACTACTTTAACATCATGTCAGAAGCCTGGTGTGTTAGTTACGCACTCCGTGCAGTCCAAAGCGGTCCGGAAACAACAGATTGAACGTATAAAACCTGATGAATCCAGCAGAAAAGGTGACCGACTATGACAGGCAAAATTATATTGTGGGTTTCAGCGCTGGTATTTATTGCGTACGGGCTTGTCAGCCTGATCGCACCTGCAGTGCCGGCGGGGTTTGCTGGCCTGATAATCAGCAATGGCAACGCCTATGCCGAGATTTCCTCGATGTATGGCGGCCTTCAAACGGGCATTGGGTTGTTTTGTTTGCTGGCAGCCATACGTCCCGAATACTATCGTGGAGGGCTTGCCTTGCTTACGATCGGGATCGGCGCTTTAACAATCGCCCGCTTCATCGGCTTTGTGGTCACTCCGGACTCTGTGACTGCCTATACATACGGCGCCCTGGTTTATGAATTCCTGACCGCAACACTTGGCGCGATCGCATGGCGTCAGGCTGCTCAACAACATCAGACGAGCTAACACCAACGAATGACCCAGCATGAATATATCTCTATTGCGATTGCCATCATTCTTGGGCTGGCCATCACACGACTGCTACATACTGTGGCAATGATCATCAGAGCACAGGAACGTGTTGTGTTCCATTGGTCATCTGCAGCCTGGGCTTTCTGCATAATGCTTTATATATTGCAGTTCTGGTGGGTGGGCTGGGGTCTACGCACAGTAGATGAATGGTCTTTCCAGAACTTCATCGTACTGGTATTCGGTTGCACTTTTCTCTACGGCGCGGCTGAAATGGCCTTGTCTGTCCCCGCCGAAGAGAAGTACGACATGCTGCAGCAAAGCCAACAACTTGGCAGGCTCTCTGCATTGTCCATGCTGCTGTATTTTCTGGTGGGGCCGTACGTCAACATCGCAATGTATAATAATGCAGTAATGCCATCTGTTGCCGTGCCATCAGCCGGCATTCTGCTGATGCTGCTTACAATCTTTTTCCCAGCTCGCTTTACTGTCTGGTCCGCTCTGTTTGTCTGTTACACCATCGGGATTCTTATGCTCACAATCTAGATTCATCAGCCGTTTTATGAAACCACAACCTTGTTGCGCCCGTGCGCCTTGGCCTGATACAGGGCTTCATCGGCTCTCTTCAAGGTTGCTTCGATACTGTCACCTGTGTGATGCATACATAGGCCTTGTGATACGGTGATGACCGTGCCTTCAGGCAACTCCGGGAAGGTCAGCCCTGAGACACAGGACTGAATCCTCTCAGCGACCAGAGTTGCGGCCGGCAGTGTTGATTCCGGCAGTATGATGATGAATTCCTCACCACCAAAACGGCCAACAAAGTCACCTTGTCGCATGATCTTTTGTAGCATCTGACTTATCTTGACCAGCACTGCATCGCCCGCGTCGTGACCCCAGGTGTCATTGATTTTCTTGAAGTGGTCAATATCCAGCATGCTGATGCATAGCTCACTTTGCTCAGGGGTGCGTCGTTCCAACCTGGCCGACTCCTGCGCCAACTGATCCATGAGCGAGCGACGATTGGGCAATTGCGTCAGAGAATCGCGACTGGCCAGTATCTCCAGCTTATGATTCTGTTTCTTTAGAGTTGTCCGCATACCCGCAATCACACTGCCCAGGTATGCAACTATCATCAATACAGCAAAGTAGGCAAAAACAATAACCACTTCGACTTGCCAGTTGACGCGTTCCGGCGACCATGTCGTCAGCGCACAAAGCAGTACCAGATACGCTGTAAAAATGAGCAAACCAACCGCCAGCATGGTACGACGCGGCAAGGCAAACATACCAAACAACAGCCCCCCTGTTGCCATCAACAGAAATGCCGTTCGCGCTTGCGCGTCGCTTACAAAATACATTATGTAGATTGCCGGCCACAGCGGTGTGGTAATCTGGGCAACGGTCATGCTGGGATCTTTGAAACGAAGATTCAAACCGGATTTGTTCAATACAACAAAACTTGCAGCCATCAATGTGACCACAATGGTATAAATTATCGTTGGGTATGCAGGCAGCATCCCGAACAGGTAAAGCCCTAACACTATGGTGAGGGTGCAGCCCAGGCTCGCGAAGCCCCACATCATGCGCTGAAAGCGAATCCGCTGCGACTTCATGATTGCCTTGGTTGCTTCGTATTCTTGTTCTGAGCTGTTCAGTTTTTATCCCTCCTTAGTCTGCTCTTTGGCAGTTTGATACGGGACCAGCGATGTTCCGTGCAATCAGTGTTGTGAGACAGACATGCCTTCTCTATTAATATTGTTTGGACGAGCCAGCAACTACTCTACTACTTTTGCCGGAAACACGTCAGATGTCTGCGGTATTTGTGCGCCAGGACACTAATAGAATTCAACAATACCATAAGCCCGCAGAGAGTCCGAAGCAAGCCACCGGGGAAAAACCGCCGACGGCACGAGCTTAAGTGGACATTCTGGTGTCTAATAGGTTCTGGTAACTAAGCCCGCTGCCCCGAATAATACATGATGCACAACATATCCGATCTCCCCGCCCTGGTGCTCAGCTCGCTGGAAGAGCAAATCGCTGTCATTGACCTCTCAGGCACTATTGTCTACGTCAATAATGCCTGGATCAAATTTGGTGCCGAAAACGATCTGACTCCCGATCACTATGATGCCGGATCAAACTATCTCACGGTATTGGTTTCATCTGCTGCCAGCGGAGATCGCATTGCGGGTGAGGCTGAGGAAGGCCTCAGGAACATCATCAGCAACAAGCAGGATTCTTTTCATATCGAATATCCGTGTCACAGCCCGTCTGAACAACGCTGGTTCATGATGAGCGTTCTACGTTTAAAAGATGACTCAAGTAAACGGATTCTGATCTCCCATACGAATATTACGCGGCGTAAGTTGGCTGAAGAGCAGATCAAGCTTCTGGCCATGCAGGATCCATTAACCGGGCTGTCCAATCGTCGGCAATTCAACCAGACATTAAGCAGGGAAATACGCAGGAGCATCCGCAACCAGACGCCTGTCAGTCTTATTGAGTTTGATATCGATTACTTCAAAAACTACAACGACGAGTGGGGCCATATTGCCGGGGACGAGTGCCTCATCAAGGTTGCCACCGTGCTCCAGGAGCTCGCTCACAGATCGGGCGATCTTGCCATGCGCCTTGGCGGTGACGAGTTTGCTTTGCTGCTGGCGGATACTGACTGTGCGGGTTCTCAAAAGGTCGCAGAATCCGTGCTCAAGGCAATCAGCGATCTGGGTCTGACTTTTGGTGGATCAAGACATCTCACCGTCAGCGCAGGCGTGGCCTGTGTGACATACAGCGCGCAGATGGACGAAGACTTCTTGCTTCAGCAAGCTGACAAGGCTTTGTACCGCGCAAAACAGGCAGGACGAAACCGCGTCGTGCCAGCCCCATCGCCACCGCTAAATAAACTCCACACCGGTTGATTGCAAACCTACCAAACCTATATTCGCTTCGTTAACATCTATGAATGCCGCCAGTTCCAACAGCGCCGCCTTCGTCATGGTTCCGCCAGACCCTTCAAGCAAACCAACAAAGTGCTGGCGCTCAGCATCGGACGGCGGCGCCCCGACTACGTTGTTGTAAACAGTATTTACAAATATCTCGTTAGAGGGATTCCCCATCAGTCCAACGACGATCTGACATACCTCCAACACACTGGTGCCCTGATCGAATATCTCAAGACCCACTCCCACCCAGTCGGGTTGCTGCGCAATTGCAGCAGCATCAAAGGCCGCGCCAATAATCCTTACCGATTTACCTGCGGATTGCTCCGCCCCCAGATCAAAGGCCAGTCGTTTGTCGGCGAACACCAGTCGCTCCACATTGACCAACGTGTCACTGCCACTACCGGGACTGGCGACTTTCAACGCACCACCAGGCAGATGTGTGATAGTCGCGCTTCCATGATTGACATGCAGATAGAGCGTATCAACGCCATCTCCACCATCGATTGTATCGTTACCGGTCGTTGCAAACAGCGCATCATTGCCCGCTGTACCGCGGCTGCCGACGCTCAGATCAAACGGGTTGCGGTTGACTCCGGCGATACCCGTCTGGTAGGCCGGAAATTCATGGGCGCTTGAATTATAGGAGCTGATCATCGATGACAAACTGGCCGGCGGTACATCAGGGTGGCCAGGCACTTTAAGAAATTCAATACTGCCACGATTGTAGTAGTTTTTGTTAAAAAACGGGATCGAGTCGCTCAGCAGAGAGGACGGGATTCCATATGATGTACTGAGCACCGAGCCCAGTTGACCTACCATCAAAGAACCGGGGAAAACTGACAGTGTCTGCCCTACCAAGGCACGATTACTACCAAGAAAAACTATCGGATCATCAGCAACCTGATAATTTATGATGCGGTTGTCTGCGACCGCCTGTTCCTGCAGATATCCGGGGGAACCAGTCGTAACGGCATATGCCGGCGAGATGCCGTCATAGTTCGCCATAAACATTTGCGTCATTGCTCCGCCCAGGCTGTGTCCTGTTACCAACAGCAAATCAAATTCGCCTCGGGCGATGACGTTGCCCAGCGCAGTTACCAGCGGACCAAACAGCTCATAATGTTCATTGATATTCTGGAAATCATGCCGCCAGTCATCATTGTCGTTGGTGCCACGAAAACCGATTGCGAGCGTGCGATGCCCGTTGTAAGTACCAGCCGCCACAATTGCCTCTGAATTGGCGTTTCGGTACACACCGTTACTCAATTGAGAGGCGCTGATTCCGATTTCATCCCCACTGATCAGATGCCAGCCGGGAAGTGAAGGCATCGAGCTTTGCCAGCTTTCCCAAGCTGTTGTGACTTTAAACAGGACATCAACTAACGACTGGCTGCTACCGACCACAGGTGCGTGCTTGACGGACATAGGGTTCTCCTGAAGAGTGTTGAAACACTCAAAACAGAGTCGGGAATAGACTAATACAGACAGTATGATAAAAAGAAAATAAAGCGCACTTGTTCTGGCGCAATGTTTTTTCAGATAATTCAGGCCGCACCGCTGATGTACTGACCACCGTCATCCCATCGCGACTCAGAATATGGTCCGGGCCAGTTCTTTGTTATACCTTCGGAACACTGATACTGACGATTCTAAGAGTTCTGGCCGCTTGGGCAGACAACAACGCGGTCTCGCCCCTGCGCCTTTGCCTGATACAGGGCTTCATCCGCGCGCTTTAACGTTACTTCGATACAGTCGCCATGTTTATGCATACACAGGCCTTGCGACACTGTGACGCGTGTACCTTCCGGCAATTCCGTAAATGCCAGACTGGCGACACATGCCTGGATTCTTTCAGCAACCAGAGTCGCCGCTGCCAGCGTAGACTCGGGCAATATAACGATGAATTCCTCGCCACCAAACCGACCAACAAAATCACCTTGTCGCATGGTTTTTTGCAATACCTGGCTTATTTTCACCAGCACCGCATCGCCTGTATCATGGCCCCAGGTATCGTTGATATTTTTGAAGTGATCAATGTCGAGCATACTGATACACAGTTGACTCTGATCTGGTGTCCGTCGCTCCAGTCGTGCGGATTCCTGCGCCAGCTGTTCCATCAATGAACGACGGTTTGGCAGCTGCGTCAGTGCGTCACGACTTGCCAGTATTTCCAGCTTCTGGTTTTGTTTTTTCAGCGTTGTCCGCATACCCGCTATGACACTCCCCAGATAAGCGACGATCATCAGGACTGCGAAGTACGCAAAAACAATAATCACTTCCACGCGCCAGTTCACACGCTCAGGGGCCCATGTAAGCAGAGCAACCAGCAGCACGATATAGGCGGTGAACATCAGCACACCCACCGCCAGCATCATGCGCCTTGGCAGCGCGAACATGCCAAATAACAGGCCGCCTGTCGCCATTAACAGAAAGGCGGTGCGCGCCTGAGGATCACTGACAAAGTACATAATGTAGATAGCAGGCCACAGCGGTGTCGTGATCTGCGCCACGGTCATACTGGGGTCTCTGAAACGCAGATTAAGCCCGGACTTGATCAATACCGCAAAACCTGCAGCCATGAACGCGACCACACTTGAATAGATCGCAGTCGGATAACCGGGCACCATACCAAACAGGTAGAGCCCCTGCACGATTGTCATGGTGCAACCCACACTGGCAAAGCCCCAGATCATACGCTGAAAGCGCAGACGCTGGGACTTTGAGACGTTGGAAGCTATGTCTGTTGCTGTGCTCAGCTTTCATCCCCCCTGCCTGCTCTGTGGCAGTTTGCACCCGGGACTCAGGCAAAACTACGGCTATTACCGTCAGTCATTTTTTTGCCTACCGAGAGTATTGGTATTGTCAGCCCATCAGTATTGTGAAACCGCCATCGCTTCGGTCCTGAGAATTTTCGGACGCGCCAACAACCACTCGACTACTTTCTCGGGGAACACTTCAGAGATCTGCGGTATATGTGCGCCCTCCGCTATTGTCCATAGCTCGGCGGAGCCACCTGGCTGACAATTGTTACTAAAGCGCGTGACCGTGGTTTCGAGCCCTGCCAGGCTTTGATCCAGATCCAGCGTAGCGGTCACAACACCCTCAACAGAGCAGCCGTTGTAAGCAGCCCAACGAGCCACTGTTTCCTCGGCGCTCGGGTAGATCCTGCCTTGTATGTCGCCACCGTTATACGCAATGGTGCCGTCGGCGGTGCCGTGAATCTGCAGGATGTGTACCGGGTTTGCCGGCGCAGGCTGAGCTGATGTGGCCTCGGCGCCCGCCAGACTGGCGATACCAGCAATCACGTCTGAATACTGGTGTGCCGTTTTATAGGACATAAAACCGCCATTGGAATGGCCTATCAGGTACACGCGACGATCATCAATGCTGTACTGCGCTTTGACGGCGTTGATGATTGCCACCACATAGGCTGAGTCGTCAAGATCAGTCGCGTAGAAATTACAACAGGCATCTGACGCGTTCCAGAAACGTGCGTTGCGACCGGCCGTCTCCTGCGTCCCATCTGGTGTGGCCAATACAAATCCATAGCGTTCTACCAATTCGCTAATACGCATGTAGTCGTTCTGCTGAATCCCGCTGGAGCCGTATCCGTGCAGCAACACAATCAGGGGTGCGGGGGAATTAATGGCATATTCCGAAGGCACAAACAAAGGTACGTCACCTCTGCCAGCATCTATACTGAAGCTGCTTTGAGCCAATGAAGTAAATGACAAAACCGACGCGATAAGAGCAACCAGAAAACGCATAACGGACTCCGGGTCAGAATGACCAGACGATGACAGACAATACGGTGCTAAAAACAGGGGCCCCGTTTTATCACAAGCCACCAGTTGCAGCAATACACGGGGAGTGTAGCGAGGACAAAGAGTGGGTATCGGAGAAATTCAGAGGCATGGCGGGTCAGGGCGGGTTATTGTCCAATCTGCTGCAATGCCCATTTGCCTCAGCGGTAGTACAAAAAGCGGGTCATCGGCCAACTGCATATAGCGTTTGAGACAGATTCTGGTAAATTGCCGCCAATGACTCTACTAACGCGCCAATAATAAGAGGGACTCAAGATGGACTACAACAACACTGACACCACCACTCCTGAATCTCCACGAGCCCCGGGCCGTCGTCTTTTTCTGCAACAGGGCGCTGCGCTGCTGGGCGCCTCAACACTGGTTCGACCCAATTTTGCTTTGGCGCAAGCACAAACCCGGGCGCGAGTACCTGCCAATGCGGCTGAACTCGATGAGAAATACTTTCCGGGTTTTGAACCTATGACCATTGAAACCAACGGCGTCAGTATCCACACGCTGGTTGGCGGCAATGGGCCGCCCGTGTTGTTGTTACATGGCGCACCGCAATCACACTTTTCATGGGCAGATGTAGCAGTCAATCTTGCACAGGATCACACCGTCGTGCTGACGGATCTGCGGGGTTACGGCTGGAGCAGCAAGCCCGAAGGCGGTGAGAATCACATCAATTACTCCAAGCGCACCATGGCGCAGGATAATGTGAATGTGATGGCCATGCTGGGTTTTGACCAGTTTGCGCTGGTTGGTCACGACAGGGGCGGACGCGTCGCGCGTCGGTTGACGCTGGATCATCCTGAGCGGGTTAAAAGTCTTACTGTGCTGGATATTGTCCCGGCGCATTATTTGTATGACAACGTCACACTCAGATTTGTAGAAACCTATTTCCACTGGTTCCTGTTTCTGAGACCGGCACCGTTCCCGGAAAACATTATCGCCGGCACCGGTATGTTTATCACCGGAGGCGGAGCAGGAGAAATCGGTGAAGCTTATGCCGAAATCTACAAAGACCCTGCTGCTATTCATGGCATGTGTGAGGATTACCGTGCATCAGCCAGAATGGATATGGAAATCGACAAGGCCGATCTGGCAGCCGGCAAGAAAATTGAATGTCCGCTGAATGTCCTCTGGGGACTTAACGCACCGATGGGCCGTCAATACGATGTGCTGGGCATCTGGCAAATGGAAGCCACACGGGCCGAAGGCAAAGGCATCGCGGGCGGTCATACTTTTCAGGCCGATAGTCCTGAAGCAACCTGGAACGAACTCCGTCGTTTCCTGACCACGGTATAAATCAGTAGTTGAGAGACCATTATCGACATTAATACGCTCTTTATTTCAGTCATTCTGATTTGCGTGGTGATCGCCGCCATCCTGACATTGGTCGGCTGGGGCGTAGACAGCAGCTTGCTCTACTGGGCGGCCGGTTTCGGCGTAAACAGTATGGCTTATGTTTTGATTGCACTGCGCGATCAGATTCCTGATTTATTGTCGGTGCTGCTGGCAAACATGTTGATCGCTTCAACCTATGCGATTTTTGCCTATGGCCTGACAAAGTTCCTGAACCGCAGCATCAGTCCACTCGTTATTTGGGCGCCAGTGCTTATTATTTTTACAGCCTATCCATTTCTGGCACAGAATGTGGAAGCAAGGATCATTGTCGGAGGGATGGTCAATGCCTTGCAGGTGGCACTGTTATTGACCCTGTTGATCTACAATAATTCTCGGGTGGTCGGTCGTGGCAAATATATTCTGATGACGGCTTTTCTGGCAGGAGTTGTTATCACATTGACGCGCCCTGTCGCCGTCAGCGCAGGTTTCGCCGAAATCAGTGCAGTAAACAGTCAGGGCTTATTACAGACGCTCACGTTTTTACCGATGATGTTAATTAATGTAGCCGTTGCGCTTGGCCTGGTTCTGATGCAAAAAGAACATGCAGAGGCAGCGACATCAGCAATAGCCAGGCTGGATGAGCTGACAGGCTTGCCCAATCGGCGCAGTATTTATGAACGCATCAGTCAAAGTATGCTGGAAAGCGAGAAAAAACAGACATTTGGCGCTTTGCTGCTGATTGATCTGGATAACTTCAAAACAGTAAATGATCAGTACGGCCATGCACTGGGTGACGATCTGCTCTGTCAGGCTGCGGACCTTATTCGCGAATGTATGACAGACAAAGACACCGCCGCGAGACTGGGCGGTGACGAATTTGTTGTACTGCTGACTGAGCTGGCTGAAGACCGTGAGTCCGCCATAGAAAAAGCCATGCAACGAGCCGGTCAAATCCGCCGGAAACTGGATCATGACTATCAGCTCAATCAGGAAATTGTCCACTGTTGCTCTGGCTCGATCGGACTGGCCATTTTTGAGCCAGGCATGAAGGACAGAGAGACAGTACTCAGACAAGCCGACCAAGCGATGTATCGGGCAAAGAACAACGTCAAAGGAAGTGTCGGCCTGGACTCATCCAGCATTCCCTTTTCAGGCAGTGCCAACTTCATCAAGGACAATGCGTAACTTCTCTGTCCCGAACTCTATGGTGTCGCCGTTCAGAATTTTTTTGCGTTTTTGCGTTTCCACTACACCGTTGACTCTGACCTGCCCTTCCGCCACGGCGGCTTTGGCTTCTCCGCCGCTCGGTAGCAGACCTTCAAACTTCAGAATTTTGTAAAGCTCAACCGGCTCTCTGTTTATGCTGACGTCTCGTGTTGCCATGATTATTTACGTCCCCACACAGTGTTCGTTTTCGAAGTCTGTGTTGATTGGTTGGAAGGTTTTGGTTTGGCATCAGGTTGTTTTGCGGCTGCAGGCCGTGTGGAAGATCTGGCTGCGGGTTTAACGCCTGCTTCATTGCGCAATTTGGTCTGCAATCCCTTAAGGACATTGCGCAATATCTGATCTTCGCATTTGCGGTAGTGTTTATGTCCCGGTTTACGGAACAGGGCTGTCAATTCATGTTTGCTGAACTTCAGGCCAGTATCCTGCAGCAAAGCCAGCACATCATCGGACTGCAGATTCAGGGCGATACGCAGCTTCATCAGCACCATATTGTTGGTCAGGAACTCTTCTGGCTCAGGCTGGTCACCCTCTCTTTTGCCGCGTTTGAGATTGATAAAGCCGTTCAGGAAAATCGCCATTTCCCGGTCTGAAATTTCCAGATAAGTCTCATCTTCTTCCGGTTTTAACCAGGCACATACCTGATCCCTGCTCACAGCATGATCAGCGTTGGCAAAAATCTCCATCATCTGGAAATCGTCATAATCAAAGATATAGCGAATGCGGCGAAGTACGTCGTTATGGATCATAAAATGGAATCTACTATGGCGGTGTCAGCAGCCTGACAGGCTAAATGGGATTACTAAAGCAGCATGATACCTGAAAGCGGCACAAAAAACGGCGGCACACACAACCAAACGTACTGATCGTGTGTGCCGCCGCCACTTCCCGGCAGCCAGCCGGAAATTTGTTTTCAGTCAGGTAGCGTATTTCCGCTAGCCGGACCGGGATTACTTCAGATCAAAACGATCCAGCTCCATGACTTTGTTCCAGGCAGCAACGAAGTCCTGTACGAACAATGATTCACTGTCATCGGTTGCGTAGAACTCAGCAACTGCGCGCAACTCGGTGTTAGAGCCAAAAATAAGGTCAACCGGTGTCGCAGTCCACTTTAGCTGGCCTGTTGCACGATCACGCCCTTCATAAACACCCTCAGTGGCAGGCGACTGCGACCACAGCGTGGACATATCTACCAGATTCACGAAGTAATCGTTGCTCAAGGTACCAGGCTGATCAGTGAATACACCATGGTCAGCACCTTGATAGTTGGCATCCAGCACGCGCATACCGCCTACCAATACCGTCATTTCCGGAATTGTCAGATCGAGCAGATTTGCTTTTTCGATCAGAGACTCAGCTGGTGAGCGTGGGTGGCCTGCAGCAATATAGTTACGGAAGCCATCAGCTGCCGGCTCCAGCACAGCAAAGGATGTGATGTCCGTCATTTCCTGGGTGGCGTCAGACCGGCCCGGCGTAAATGGCACTTCGATATCGTGACCGGCTTTTTCTGCGGCCGCTTCGATAGCAGCGGCGCCGCCGAGCACAATCAGGTCAGCTATGGATACACGCTTGCCGCCGGAGGCAGCAGCATTGAAGTCACGCTGGATGCCTTCCATTGCAGAAACCACTTTGGCCAATTCGTCCGGCTGATTGACCGCCCAATTATTTTGCGGAGCCAAACGGATGCGTGCGCCGTTGGCGCCGCCGCGCATGTCGGTTCCACGGTAAGTTGAGGCTGACGCCCACGCTGTGCGCACCAGTTCCTGAGTGGTCAGACCGGTCGTCAGGATTCTGGACTTAAGCCGTTCTATATCCTGAGCGGTGATCAGCGCATGATCAACAGCGGGCACGGGATCCTGCCAGATCAGATCTTCCTGCGGTGCCAGATTGCCGAGATATCGTGTACGCGGACCAAGATCACGGTGAGTCAGTTTGAACCAGGCTTTCGCAAACGCCAGCTCGAACTCTTCGGGATTCTCATAGAAATGGCGGGAGATCGCGCCGTATGCCGGATCGAAACGCAATGACAGATCGGTGGTCAACATCATGGGTGCATGACGTTTGCTTGCGTCATGAGCATCAGGTACCAGATTGGCAGCTGAGGCATCGGTGGGTTTCCACTGGATTGCGCCTGCCGGGCTGCGTGTCTGCTCCCATTCGAATTCAAACAGATTCTGGAAGAAGTTATTGGTCCACTGAGCTGGCGCTACTGTCCAGGCGCCTTCGAGACCGCTGGTAATAGTGTCTGCACCATTGCCGCGACCGTAGCTGTTCTGCCAGCCTAAGCCCTGTTGTTCGATACCTGCTGCTTCAGGCTCAACGCCAACATTGCGCTCGGGAGTGGCCGCTCCGTGCGATTTGCCAAATGTGTGCCCGCCTGCAATCAGCGCAACCGTTTCTTCATCGTTCATTCCCATGCGAGCAAAAGTTTCGCGAATATCACGCGCGGCTGCCAAAGGATCCGGAACACCATTGGGACCTTCCGGGTTTACGTAAATCAGACCCATCTGAACGGCTGCCAGCGGGTTAGCAAGTTGGCGGTCACCACTGTAACGCTCATCGCCCAGCCATTCGCCTTCAGGACCCCAATTCACTTCTTCAGATTCCCAGACATCAACACGGCCGCCGGCAAAACCGTAAATCTGCATACCCATGTCTTCCATCGCGATTGTGCCAGCCAGCACCATCAGGTCTGCCCACGAAAGCTTGCTGCCATATTTTGCTTTCACTGGCCACAACAGACGCTGTGCTTTATCCAGGTTGGCATTGTCCGGCCAGCTATTCAACGGTGCAAAACGCTGCATTCCACCATCGGAACCGCCACGGCCATCCAGTGTGCGGTAGGTCCCGGCACTGTGCCACGACATACGGATAAAAAATGGACCATAGTGACCATAGTCAGCAGGCCACCAATCCTGCGAGGTGCGCATCACCGCTACCAGATCACGTTTGACTTCGTCCATATCGAGAGTGGAAAACTCATCGGCATAGTTAAAATCAGTGCCCAATGGGTTATTTGCAGGGTGGTTATCACGCAGCGGTGCCAGGCTCAAGCGATTGGGCCACCAGTACGCATTACCCGATGCACCAGCATTGTGAGCCCCCGCGCCTTGCGCGAAGGCAGAGCTTACAATAACTGGAGACATGGCAATAGCAATCGCCGCGGCTAACGGAAGTGAAAGTTTACGCATTAAGGAATTCCCCTTGAACAAAGAAGTATTGTTATCGAGCGATATACTAATGCGATTGATAGTTAATTATTAATCGTATAAAACTATCGAAATGATTCGAAAATACGATCTGATAAACCGAACCTGCACCAAATGCCAATACAAGCCACGCAACTGACTGAACTAAAATCACGCAAAGGACAGCGTAATGAGTTCCAGATGAAGCCGATAGAACGACTACTTTCCGGGTCCGGCATCCCGATTCGTGCAGCCCTTCACGGACTGGTTGCCTTACCCCTGCTGGCTTTTGCCCTCGCACTGGCGGTCGACACCTATCTTCAGTACCGCAGCAGCATGGCTGCCGCGTATCACACTGCTGCCACCCTGCGTGAAATGTCGGGTAAACAGACCGAGGAGTTTCTCGACCAGATCAAACAATCACTCGAACATCTGGCCGACCGGGACATGATCAAGTCCTTAGACCCGGCAAATTGCGACCCACTGTTATCAGAAGTGCGTTTTCTCCAGCCGTTTATTGGTAATGCCTACACTATCAACGCAGATGGCAATATTGTTTGCAGCGCTCTTCAATTTCCCGGCAGGGCCGTGCATTCGTCTGTTGCACAACAATTGATACAGTCCGTTGATCAATCCCGCGACTTCGTAATAGGTAGTATTGAGCGCGGGCAGATTGTTGATGGCTGGGTTCTCGCGCTGGCCTACATGATCCGCGACAACTCTGGCAAATACACCGGCATCGTCGGCGCCGGCGTCGATCTTAAGAACTTCAGGCCTCTCAATGCGCAGAATGAAACGATCCCCGGAGCAACGGTAGGCATTATCGACAGCTCTGGCGTCATTCTTGCGAGCTCCGGAGCGCCGGAACAAAGAATTGGAACAATGATCTCACCAGGAAATGCTGCAGAAGTCCTGTCAAAAAACCAAGGCACCTACATCGGAAAAGACTATACCGGTTCCGGAACAATATTCAGCTTTGCGAAAATCGCCGAATCAGGGTGGTATATGATTGTTTCCATACCGGAGACTGTCGTAGTAGCCCCGCTGATCCGCCTTGCCTGGTACCGTTTTTTTATTGCGCTGGCTGTGATGGCCGTCATGATCAGCATCACAGCAAAAGTGGCCCGTCGTATAGCAAAGCCGGTAGAAGAGATTTCTGAAACCATCTCAAAAATCAGATCAGAAAATGCTGACATTAGCGTGCGAAGTTATGGTCCAAAAGAAATTCGTGAAATTGCTGACGAACTTAATATGATGCTGGATAGCCAGAAACAAGCAGAGCTTTCTATACGGCAGAGTGAGGAACGATTCAGAACGGCTTTTCAATCCAGCCCCGACGCCATGGCTATCACAACAATGGCACAAGGAAAATTCCTTGAAATCAATAGTGGTTATACTTCAGTCTTTGGCCGGGATGTTGATGATGTCATTGGCAAAACAGTAAACGATATCAGTGTTTGGCGATATCCTGCTGATCGGCAGAAGCTCATCCAACCATTACAGGAGTTCGGGGTTTGCCAGAATCTGGAAGCGGACTTTGTAACCAAAGACGGGCGCATTATTTCAGGGTTGGTCACAGCCCACCTGATAACGCTGGATGGCGAGATCTGTGTACTTTCAGTTATCCGGGATACTACTGCGCAGAAAGTGGCCGAAGAGCGGATTCATCAACTATCTTTCAGCGATGCACTCACAGGCTTACCGAACCGACGCCTGTTGGTAGACAGACTGAATCAGGCAATCGTTGCCAACAACAGACATCGACGCCATGGTGCTTTACTGTTCATGGATATCGATGACTTTAAGTCACTCAATGATTCGCTGGGGCATGATCAGGGTGATCAACTACTGGTAAAAGTAGCAGAACGACTGCAGTCCATCGTTCAGGAAGACGATACTCTTGCGCGTCTCAGCGCCGATGAATTTACTATTATTCTGGAGGAACTCAGCACTGATCCTCAAGATGCGGCCGAGCAGGCAGAAACGGTTTACGAAAAGATTTTCAGCGCGCTTGGTCAACCCTTTGAGATTGGAGGACAGTCACTACAAATCACTTGTTGTGTTGGCATAACCTTATTCGGCAAACAGCATGAAGAAGCTATTGAGCCACTGAAGCGGGCAGAGCTTGCCATGTATCAGGCCAAGTCGGCGGGGCGCAACGTGATGCGCTTTTTTGATCCGCAAATGCAAGCAATTGTGAGCGCACGTACCGCAATGGAGCAGGATTTACGCAAGGCAATCCATGACGCTCAGATACAAGTGCACTATCAACCGCAAACAACTTCGACCGGAGAAATTTCTGCAGTTGAGGCACTGGTACGCTGGAACGACCCGCGACGCGGCATGATTTCACCAATTGAGTTTATACCACTGGCGGAGAACTCAGGTTTGATTGTGCCTCTTGGAAAATACGTTTTTGATGTTGTGTGTGATCAACTGGTCAGATGGTCATCCCAACTCTGTTTTTCAAAACTGACAATTGCTGTCAACGTCAGCGCCCGGCAGTTTCACGAAGATGATTTTGTTCAGCAGATCCAGCACTCACTTAAATGCAGCGGCGCCGACCCGAAACATATTGTCCTGGAAATTACCGAAAGTTTGCTGGTTCAGAATATTGATGATGTCATTGCAAAAATGAATGCGCTGAAAGGTATGGGAATCGGCTTTTCGCTGGATGACTTTGGTACCGGCTATTCGTCGCTGTCCTACCTTAAACAACTGCCTTTGGATGAGCTCAAGATTGACAAAAGTTTTATCCGGGACATCCTGATTGACCCTGATGACGCCGCTATTGCAAAGATGGTGGTTGCATTGGCCACCAGTATGGGGCTGTCTGTAATTGCGGAGGGTGTAGAAACTGAATCCCAACAGGAGTTCTTGGCCGGAATCGATTGCCACAGATATCAGGGATATCTGTTTGGCCGTCCCATGCCAATCCATGAGCTTGAGTGCTTTTTAACTAATCGACCAGCGATAAAAAAGGCGAGCCCGATAGGGCTCACCTGAATTGCTGCTGATTTTCAACTCCACCCGAGATCAGGCAAGCTTTAACGGCAGACGTGTAAACGCTCTACCGGTAATTGCCGCCAGTGCATTAGCTACTGCAGGCGCTATTGGCGGTGTGCCTGGCTCGCCAACACCAGACGGCGCATTGGTTGACGGCACTATGTGCGTTTCTACTTCCGGCATGGCATTCATACGCAACACACGGTAGGTATGGAAGTTTGTCTGATCCACGTTTCCGTCAGTCAGCGTTACCTCATCGGCGAGCGCTGCAGACAAACCGTAAGCAATGGCACTCTCAACCTGGGCGCGAACAATATTCGGGTTAACAGCAATACCGCAATCAATGGCTGCAACCACGCGCTCGACTTTAAATGTATTACCCTGCACAGACACATCAACAATTTCAGCCACAGTGGAACCGAACGAAGTATGCACCGCAACACCACGCCCCCAACCGGCCGGCAACACTTTAGTGCCCCAGCCGGCTTTTTCAGCTGCCAATTTCAGCACCGCTGTTTCACGCGGATTGTTTTTTAGCAATTCAAGGCGATACTCAACCGGATCAGCACCAGCCTTTCTTGCCAGAGCATCAATAAACACTTCCTTGCTGAACGCTGTATGTGTGTGGCCTACAGAGCGCCACCACTGAACAGGAATTCCGTTGACCGGCGAATGAAGTTCTACCTGGCGCTCAGGCACTTCGTAGGAGAACTCGGTAAGACCTTCCACTGAGGTGTTGTCGATGCCGTTGGATATCATCATGGCGGCCATCGAGGTGCCTGCCATAATAGATTGACCTGCAATGCGAATCTGGATGGCCGCCGGTTTGCCGTTGCTGTCCAGAGAAGCAGCCAACTTATGCACATAGGCCGGTCGGTAATAACCCGCCTGCATATCATCTTCGCGTGACCATACAAGTTTAACTGGCGTACCTTGCAGCTGACGCGCGATACGCACAGCTTCCAGCACATAATCAGATGCCGGATTGGCACGACGGCCGAAACCACCCCCGGCAAATACTGTATTGATTTTTACATTTTCTGTGCCTGTTCCCAGTAACCGTGCAATTGCTGCCTGGTCACCGGTTGCGCTCTGACAGCCGTACCACATTTCTGCGGCATCACCATTAACTTGGGCAACGCAGTTCATAGGTTCCATCTGAGCATGTGCCAGATAGGGATATTCAAACACCAGCTCTTCCACGTCGCTGGCCCGCGACAAGGTAGCGTCAGCATTCCCATGTGATTCGGCAACAACACCGACAGTGTCTACCAGCTCACGATACTGGAGCAGAATGTCGCTTGAACTGCGGGTTTCTGCTGCGCTGTCATCCCATTCGATAGTCAACAATTCACGGCCTTTCGTGGCAGTCCAGTAGTCAGTTGCCAGCACAGCAACACCGGTGTCAATCTCAAACACATGCTGCACACCTTTTCTGGCGAGCGCAGCACTGGCGTCAAATGATTTTACCTTGCCACCGAAACGCGGAGAGTGCGCAACAACGGCGGTGAGCATGCCAGGCAGCTGTACATCCTGTGTATAGATTGCCGTGCCGTTGTGTTTGCCTACGTCTTTCCGCAGCGTGTTGTCCCTGCCAATCAATCGGAACGCATCGGGAGTTTTCAGCGTTAAAGAAGTGACATCCGGCGCTGGCTGCTGCGCCGCGGCGACCGCCAGTTCACCAAACGTCGCTGATCGGTTGCCATGAGACACCACACCTTCGCGTACTGTGATCTCACCGGCCGGCACCTGCCACTGTGCAGCGGCCGCTGATACCAGCATAGCGCGCGCCGCAGCGCCGGCACGACGCATCTGCATAAAACTGTTGGCCATGGCAGTGCTGCCGCCAGTACCTTGCTGCCCCATCAACAGATTGGCATATTTTGCAGTGTCCGCCGGCGCGTGCTCACAGACCACCTGACCCCACTCTGCATCCAGTTCTTCAGCGACACACGTCGCCAGCCCCGTGTAGACACCCTGCCCCATTTCCAGATGTTTAATCAGCACTTTGACCACGTTGTCCGGACTGATGCTGACAAAAGCATTCATTTCCATGGCGGCATCTGTCGCAGCGGACTGTGCTGAGGCAGACGATGCAGTGAAACTCACACCGAGCATCAGGCCCGCAGTGCTGCCGGCAGTAATTTTCAGGAATGAACGACGGCTGTTATCAACGGGACCATTTATTTCGGTTTTAAGGAATCGTCTGATATTCATTATGCGGCTCCCGCTGCGTTCTCGAATTGCACGGCTGCCATTTTGATGCCGGCTTTAATACGCGGATACGTGCCACAACGGCAGATATTGCCCGACATAGCCGCATCGATATCAGCGTCAGTAGGGTTGCTGTTCTGTTCCAGCAATGCGGTTGCCGACATCACCTGACCGGACTGACAGTAACCACACTGAGGCACTTGCAATTCTACCCAGGCCTGTTGCACAGCCATGGCCTGCTGCGATTGCAGACCTTCGATGGTCGTAATGTTTTTACCAACTGAATCTGCAACGGACAGCACACAGGTGCGTGTTGCAACACCGTCCACATGGACCGTGCAGGCGCCGCACTGCGCCAGGCCACAACCAAATTTGGTTCCAGTCAGGTTGAGATGGTCACGGACCACCCACAACAAAGGCATGTCGCCTTCGACATCAACTTCATGTGATTGACCATTGATTGTTAACAGGTAGGCCATAAGTCCTCCGGAGACTGATGAATTCCATAAGATGGGAGCTAAACGTGGGCTTATTAAATGCCAAACTTGACAAATAGTCAATTTCTGTAAAGATGACAAGCATGGACCCACGAGAAACCAAGATAGCTGAAGCCGCCATTCGGATCATTCTGCGTTACGGGATGGCGCGTATGACCATGAACGATGTTGCGCAGGAGGCCGGTGTTTCACGCCAGACCCTGTATGCCATCTTTGCCAGCAAAGAGGATCTGTTGCGCGCGACCATCCGGTTTCTTGTCAATCGCACGGTGGCTGACATCACAGCTGATTTTGCCAGAACAACCAATCTGGAAGAACGCCTCGACGCGGTAACTCAGCATATTGCAGTCAGAAGTTTTGAACTGTTGCGCGCGTCTCCCGATGCCGATGATATCGTCAGTGGATTCAACTCGGCATGTAAAGAAGAGCTGGAAGACGGCACCGCGCGATATCGGGAATTGATAGAACAGATGCTGCTCCCCTTTTCATCCAATATTGAATCGTATGGCATGACTGTGCAGGAGGTGGCAGATTTTATTCAGAAATCGACTCTGACCATCAAACACGAAGGCAAAGACATTGCACATGTAAAAGCACTCGCCAACACTTTAAAAGCGATGGTATTGAGTGTAACTATCGAGTCAGCTAATGGAATAAAAAATCCCGTAGCAGGTGAGAGCCTGAACGGGATTTCAGCCAAGTGATTACGGATTCGGAGCCTTGTTCTACAGCAGAACAAGGCGTTCGAGTACAGAACCCAGACTGTAGTGCGCGGTTCCTGCAAACAACGGGTAAGCAATAGAACGCGTACTGGTGTGGAAGACTACACCATTGCGGGCGTACTTGACCTTGTTACCCGCGATCGTGATGCTGAAGCGATCACCCTGCACATAGGCAGTCTCCGCGCGATAGATATTCTTCTCGCGCACCTCAGCCCTGCCGCCTTGAAATCTCAAACCGAGAATCAGCGCTGTCGCCGTGGGAACTGTCTGAGCTCCAGTGAAACCGGCGTACATCAGTGGGCCGATAGACTGCACCGTGAACTCGAGAGTGATCGGACCGCTGTCGACACGTTGCATCGATACCACCCCGGCATCGGCGCAGCCGTCGCAACCCGTCGTCTTGCTGATCCGACCTGAGCTCAGCGCCACATTCCGCGCGGTGTGCCACTGAATTGCCGGTACTACTGGCGGTACTACTGGCGGTACAACTGGCACCACCACCGGTGACACAGGCTCCGTCGGAGCGCTGACTCCCGTCAACATGGCACTGGGCACCTGCACAATGAACGCGTCAAGCCTCGACCCACCCATATTGCCGGTCCACAGGAAGTACCGACCCGTGACATCAAGATTGCCCTTGGCGTGGCGCGCATATTCATCAACACCACCCGACGCGGACAGATTAGACATTGCAGGCGCGACCACAAGCGTCTTCTCCGATCCATCCAGCGTGAAGCAGATGATTTCATTTGCATGAACGCCCGTATTACGGTTGACACTGCTGCCACAGGCGTACTGTTCCCTGGCACTCACCCCACGACGCGCATTAGTGTGTGAGATGTGGGACGGTGCCGCTACACTCCAGTGACTATTGTGATACACCTTGGTGCCGGGGAGATCGGGTCGGGCAAAATCCCACAGCTTCACAGTGTTAGCCTCGGCTGCCCAGTTGTCCGCGGCAATCATGTAGCCATGACCGAGGTCAGAATGCCCGGCAGCGCCGTCCCTGTCGCGCAAGACCCGCTGAACTCCGGTGCGAAGATTGACAATCAGATTGTCCTCGCCGTCGACGCCATCAAGATTGGCCTTGATAACCAGCCATTCACCACTGCGATCCACCTGGCACTCGTCGTATCCTGAGCTTATCGGATAAAAGTGATACCGGGCCGTGTCTTCCTCAAACGCCATGCAGCCCAGATCCGCATAGGTGGTTGCGTTACGCACCGTTGCTGAGTGCACCCGGTCGTTGTCGCTGGAGTGCATCTGTCGCAGCATGTAACCGGCACCAAGCTTCTGTGAAACATCCAGCACGGTTTGCATTTGTCCTGTGATGACATCGACGCGTGAAATTCGCGGCCCATCGTTGACGTACAGCTTCGTGGGCATCGTGGCACTGAAGTACCAACCTTCGCCGGTCGCCCAGCTGAGCGCGTGCTCCTTCGGAAAGATCTGGCCCAGGTTCTTCAGTTCACCACTGCTCTTGTTGAGTTCTAGCAGCGAGGGGCCAGCACCACCACGATTCCTGTCCATGCTGAGAAAAATCAGCATTGAGGGCATGCCGACATGATTGTTCATGTTGCGCCAGTAGGAATACCCGGCGTAACTGACACAGTCCTGACCAGCGCAGTCAGTGGCGTTAGTCAATCTGATCGCTGTGGTGTTGTAAGGGGCTGGGAAGTTGAACAGTCCGCGCTCTGGCAGAAAGCCTTGAATCTGATTGGCACTCATGGCGGCTCTTGCTATCGCGGTCTGCGGACTCTCCAGGAATCCGCCTTCGGTGAGATCACTGGCAGATGCAGATACAACCGTTGACAGCAGAAGTGTCACTACTGTGGCGCGTGTTCCCATCCTGAATCGTTTTAGTAATTTTCCTTCAATAACGCTGATTTCATGCATACGTTTCTCTCTTGTTGATGATTTCTCATCGCAACTCCCTGTGGCGGTGAATGGAACTTCCGGATCAGGTGATTACCTGATAGCTTTTGGGCAATCGAAGTTTCTCTCATTTCTACCCTGTAGTTGTAACGTCTTTGTAACGTTTAATTCTTATGTGGTGCAGGTAACTGTCATGAGACGAGATGACTGATGAGATTGGAGTTCAGGTCATAGCGCGGTGAGTTGTGACGGAGGAATGCGGAGTAGGCAGATTAAACGATGCAGTTTTTTCGCAGGAGTCGGAATGGCGTTGACGTAATGTTGACTAAACACTCAAATACCGCACATACCCGATAAACGCGCGCGCCACCGGCCCCAGTGTTTCGCTATCATTAAAGTTCAGATAGATAGAATTTGTGCGTGTGGCACCACGCGGCAGACGCAACGGAACCAACGAACCGTCGTCAATGTACGGCTTAACCGCATGCAACGGCAGCCAGGCAAATCCCAGATTTTTTCGCAGCAGTTCTATTGAGGTCGCAACATGACTCACTGTCCAGCGCTGCTCTGAACCTAACCAGCCCACATCTTTTTTCTCTTGCTGCCCCGAGTCGCGCAGCACAATTTGTCTGCAATTTTTTAACTCTTCCAGTTCAAGCTCACGAGGTGGTTGACTGAGTGAATGATCTTTTCCTGCAACAGCAATAAATTCTACCTGGCAGATATCTTCACTTAGATTGTTCGCGATGGTGTACGGTGATATGGCGATTTCTGCTTTGCCCTGCGACAGCAGTTCATTGGCACCGGTCAAAATAGTCTCGATCAATTCGATGCGAATCAACGGATACTCGGATGATACTGCAGCCAAAGCCTGATACAGAATATCTTTTGGGAATGCTTCGTCTACCGCGATTGTAAGCGAGGACTCAACACCCGACTTCAGGTTGAGCGCGACGTTTTCCATGCGCTCGGTTTCAGCCAGCAGATAATTGACACGACGCAGCAACTGTTCACCGGCCGGTGTCAGATGTGTGCGTCGCCCCTCAATCCTGAACAGCGTTACGCCCAGCATTTCTTCCAGCTTATGCACCGCATGGTGAATGCTGGACTGACTTTTATAGATCACTTCTGACGCCTGATGGAAGCCGCCACATTCAGCGACGGCTTTGAACATTCTCCATTGTTCCACGGTAGATCGCGCCATACTTGCTACTCCCTGTATTACTTTTTATTGTCAGACCTTTAACCCGGCAAGTTAAAAAACAAAGCTCTGACAGGGCCTTGTGTTGCGAGGGTGTTGAGCTTGTCAGTTTTAACCAGCTTGATTCCATCCCCCGGTTTCAGCAGATTCTGCTCCAATGCCAGCTCACCTTCAATAAGATGTAAGTAGTAAGCACGATCAGAACGTACAGGCAAATCCAACACATCACCTTCATTAAGCAGCAACTGGGACAGACTTGCATCCTGTTTGATACGCAAGGTACCGTTACGACCATCAGATGTAATAACCTCTGTCAGGCCAGGCGTCTCACCAAATTTTTTCTGCTGGTAACCGGGTTCCCCATCAAATTCATTGGGCTGAATCCATATTTGCAGAAACTTCAACTGCTCAGTCTGACTGGCATTAAATTCGCTGTGCGCAATACCACTGCCGGCGCTCATCAGCTGAAACTCACCGGCAGGCAGCAGCTCCTGATTACCGGCAGAGTCTTTGTGTGCGATGCTTCCCTGTAGCACATAACTGATGATTTCCATGTTGGCGTGGCTGTGGGTCTGGAACCCGGCGCCCGGCGCCACCTCGTCATCGTTGATGACACGGAGTGCGGAAAAACCCATCTGTTTCGGGTTGTAGTAGTTACCAAAAGAAAACGTGTGTTTGCTGTTTAACCAACCAAAACTGGCACCACCGCGCTCGTTGGATCTGATGACGTCAAACATGATGTTTCTCCTTGCCCGGTCGTTGCCGGGCGTAGTTGGGTTATGGGCGTAGTTGGGTTATGGCCGGATTACACTTTGGCGCTGATAAGCGAATCAACAGACGCTTTACCTGCACCGCCGATCAACAGCGCAACACTGGCGGCCAGCAAGGCCAGACCAAATTCGTAACCGTTGTTAGCCATAAACAGACCGTTTACAAAATGCACCTTAAAAATTGCTACCAGCATGGCGATCACCAGGGCAAAGGCTGCGGGTCTGGTGAGCACACCCAGGATCAGAGCCAGCCCACCAAAAAACTCGGCACCACCAGCCAGCAAAGCCATCAGCACACCCGGTGCCAGACCAATACTCTCCATCCAGCCAGCAGTACCTTCAAGACCATATCCACCAAACCATCCGAACAGTTTCTGTGCACCGTGGGCAGCAAATATAATGCCTACCGGAATACGCAGGGCTGTTGCAGCCCAACCTGAATCTGTTGAAAAAACATTTCTAATCAATGTGTTACTCATAATCTCACCTGTATGTTAAGTTTCTGGAGTGTGTTATCCGACGCGTTTCAACTACCGGAAGCTGCTGTCGATGTGTGTAAGATACAGACGATCATTGTCCGTTAATATCGGATATATACGATCATAAAATCCTATTAAATAGAACATGCGGGGTTCACATGAAAAATGGGGTCATCACGTTCTGGTTTAACGAAATTGACGCAAAGCTGTGGTGGAAAAAAGATGACGCCTTTGATCAGCTCCTCAGCGAGCGATTCGGGAATTTGCTGGCACAGGCAGCACAGTGTGAACTTTATCAGTGGCGCAGCGACGCCCGCGGCCGGCTTGCGGAGATCATTGTTCTTGACCAGTTCTTATATCTCTCCTTTGCTACACTGGTGTAGCTAACCAATGTAGCGAAGCGTCAGTATAGCTGTAACAGTCCTGAGCACTTTGATGCTGGGCGCGAGATGAGCGACTGACGCTTTCCTTCTTAACAAACTGGATGGTATCC